>JAULAX010000001.1:0-9467 GCA_032654565.1 Anaeromyxobacteraceae bacterium
GGGCGGGATCGAGTAGACAGGACCTCGAACCGCACCAGCAGCCCGGCGAACAGCGAGACGCTCGGCCGCGGATCGCTCACGCCGCGGTACCCGGCGCCGCTCTTCTCCTGGAGGTAGGTGGTGAGGGTGGCCCCGAGCACCGGCGAGAGCGTGACGGTGGGCGACGCGGCGGTCTCGAACCCCAGCTGCAGGCGCGCCACGTCGAGCCCCTGGTAGGCGGCCCTGGGGCCGGTGTCCGAGGCCCACAGGCCGCGCCAGCCGAAGCCCAGGGCCACCCAGGCGTCGAGTGGCAGCCGGCGGGTCGCCTGCAGGCCCGCCGCCGCGGAGTAGGAGAGGTTGCGGTTGCCCAGGCTGGAGGCGGTGCCGACCGAGCCATACGGCCCCACCGTCCAGTCCTGGTCGAGCCTATAGCCCAGGGCGACGTCGATGGCCCACCCCAGGTCGGACAGGCTGGGGAGCCCGCGCCCCAGGTGGCCGTAGGCCTGGGCGCTTCCCAGGCCCACCGCCAGCTCCAGCCCCCCGGCCTGGACGGGCGGCGGCGCCAGCGGGCCTGGCGGGCCCGGCGGCTCCGTCCCGAGCGCCATCGAGGTCTGCAGCACCAGCGACACGGCCACGGCCCACCTCAGCGGGGTCCTCATTGCGTCCTCCTGGGGGGCCCTCGAGCCACCCGATGCGGGAAGTCAGGGCGAGCCCACCCGGTGCGGATCGCCTCATCAGCAGAATCAGAATAATCAGTGTAGCCAGATCTGTCAAATGGGACCCCGGACGGGTGCCGGGCCGGGCCCGGCGTTGACGGGCCGGAGGGCCGGTTGGCATAATCAGCAAGATCAGAGCAGTCCAAGATGGCTGGAGGGGGACCGATGGCGAAGGCGAAGAGGCCCAGGAGCCAGGCCAGCAGCTGCTGCCAGCTCCAGGCGATGGTGGCCGTCGACGAGCGCGGCCAGATGGTGCTGCCCAAGAACGTGCGGGAGCTGGCCGGCATCCAGGCCGGGGACAAGCTGGCCCTGGTCACCTGGGAGCTGGAGGGGAAGGTGGCCTGCCTGGCGCTCCTCCAGGCGGATCGCGTCGCCGACCTGCTCCAGGGGGTCCTCGGGCCCATGCTGGGGACCGCCGAGCGCAAGGCCTGAGGGCGGCGGCCTGGCTTCGGCGCAAGCCTGCTCCCGCTCGGGTGCAAGAGACCGGCGTGGCCGCTTTCTCCTAGGATGGCTCCTGGTGCGGTCCATCGTCCCGCGCCAGGGGAGCCGCGTGGACGGGAGCACGGCGAAGAGCGAGGTCGTTCCAGGCCACTTCTCCGCGCCCTGGCTCCTGCGCACCGGGGTGGCGGTCATCGGCGCCGCGGCCCGGCCGCTGGGCGCCCGGCTGGCGGAGCGGCTCTACCTGACCCCCCCGAGACGGCGCGCCCGCCCGGAGGAGCTACAGGCGCTGGACCGGGCCGCGCCCTTCCAGGCCCCCTTCCAGGGCGGCGCGCTGCGGTGCTGGCGCCTGGGGGAGGGGCCGATCGTGCTGCTGGCGCACGGCTGGGGCGGGAACGCCGCGCAGCTGGTGCCGCTGGCCTCGGCGGTGGTCGCCACGGGCTGCTCGGCGGTGCTCTTCGACGCCCCGGCGCACGGCGCGTCGAGCGGCCGCACCGCGTCGCTCCCGGTCTTTGGCGCCGCCATCGCCGCCGCGGCGAGGCGGACCGGCGCCCGGGCGGTCATCGCCCATTCCCTGGGCGCCACCGGCGCGGCGGTGGCGCTGCTGGACGGCCTCGAGCTCGACGCCGCCGTCTTCCTGGCCCCGCCTCGCAATCCCGAGACGGTCGGGTGGAGCCAGTTCGCCAGCGCCTTCCGGCTCGGTGCCCGGCTGGAGCGCGCCACCCGGGACCGGCTCGAGCGGCGGCTCGGGAGCTACCTCACCCACTTCGACCTCCCCACCATGGCCGGGCGGCTCTCCACGCCGTTGCTGCTGGTTCACGACCACGACGACCGGGACGTCCCCATCAGCGATGGGGCGGCCATCGCCGCCGCCTGGCCCGGGGCGCGGCTGCTGGCCACCCGCGGGCTCGGCCACCGGCGCATCCTCTTCGACCGAGGCGTCCTGGCGCAGGTCGCCAGCTTCGTCTCGGACCGGGTCGGTCGAGTCAGGGGCTGAAGGCCCTCCCGGCGGAGAGGAACCCGGTGGGCACCCCCGAGCGGCTTACCAGCATGGCCGGGACCGCGTCGCAGGCGTCGTGCGCCGAGAGCTGGAGACGCTGGACGCGGTGAGCCCGCAGGGCCTCGGCTGCCACGTCGACGTCCTTCGCGTCGAGGACCTTCCAGGGCGGGAGGCCGGTCCCGATGACGCGCTGGAGCGGCAGCCCGCCGAACCCGCGGCCGCTGGTGATGGGCAGGTGGAGCCCGCCGATCACGGCGTGGATGGGCCGCCGGAAGACCCGCGCCACCAGGTCGAGGATGGCGCCCAGGCCGGGATGCCCGCAGCCCGAGAAGACCACCAGCCCCCGTCCCTCGAGATGCGCGACCAGGGGCAGCTCCTCGGTGAACCCCATGAAGAAGAGCCCCCTGGCCAGCGGCCCCGGCGTGGCCAGGCCGGCGGCCAGGATCGAGGGTCCCTCGATCCGGCGGGGCGCCCACCCCGGCGCCTCGGCCCGGTCCGGCAGGAAGCAGGGCGTCCCATCCCGGAGCCCAAGCGCCGAGGGGGAGGGGAGGCGGCGCCGGCGCTGGGCCGCGGCGCCGCCCATGTGGTCCATGTGCAGGTGCGAGATGGCCAGCGCCGACACCTCGCCCAGGTCGACGCCGAGGCGCCCGGCGTTGTGGGCCAGCGTCGGCGTGGCGGCGCCGAAGCCGACGTCGTAGAGCACCGACCCGAGCTCGGTCCGGATCAGGTAGGAGACGCCGGGGTCTCCGAGGAATCCGGTCTCGGCGCGCCACTCGACCAGGGGTACGACCTCCAGCCGCCGGATCGGGGCCAGGTCGAGGGGCACCGCCCCGGCGAGCCGCTGCTGGTTGGCCTGCTCGGCGCGCCGCTGGTCGCGCCCGAAGCGGCGCCGACCGAGCAGGAGGAAGGGCAGGGCCGGCAGCGCCAGCAGCGCGGCGGCGGGGTACCAGGCCGGGGGGATGAAGCGGCTCATGTGGCCTCCGGGCGGGCCTGGGCCTGATCGAGGCGAACCCGGCACAGGGTGCTGCGGAGCGGCTCCGACCCCACGTCGGGATCGCAGGGCTGCTCGCCGAACAGGAGGTTCACGTTGCTGCGCATCCACCCCTGGCCCGGCGCTTCGGGGAACCACCACCCGTGCGGTGCGCTCACCACGTCCGGGGCGATGGCGTCGGTGAGCCGGGCCTTCATGCGGACGCTGCCCGAGGGGGTTTCGATCCGGATCCAGGCCCCGGCGGCGATGCCGAGCGGCCCGGCCAGCTCGGGGTGGAACTCGGCCTCCGGCTCGGGGTGGAGCCTCCGCAGCGAGGGGAGCTGCCGCCCCTCGCTGTGGAAGTAGCCGCGCAGGCGCGCGCCGGTGGTCAGGGTCAGCGGGTAGTCGGCGGCCAGGTCGGGGCGCGACCTGGCGCTGCTGGGCGGCTCCCGGTAGACGGGGAGGGGCGAGACCCCCATGGCGGCCAGGGTCTGGCTGTGGAACTCCACCTTCCCGGTCGGCGTGCCGAAGCCGCCGGACCGCCACTTCTCGTAGCGCATCTCGCCCCGGAGGATCCCCTTCTGGCAGAAGGCCCCGAAGTCGAGCCCGGTCCCGGCCAGCGTCTCGTCGAGGAAGGCCCGCCAGCTCGGCCAGGGGAAGGCGTCGGCGTGGCCGAGGCGGCGCGCCAGGTCGATCATCACCTCGCGATCGTCCCGGACCTCGCCCACCTGGGCCAGGCGCGGCCTGGCCAGGACGCACCAGAGCTTCATGTAGTTGACCACGTCCTCCTGCTCCAGCCAGGTGGCGGCCGGGAGCACCAGGTCGGCTAGCCTGGCGGTGGGGGTGAGGAAGAAGTCGGACACCACCAGGTAGTCGAGGCGCCGCAGGCCGGTCTCGACCACCAGCGGCGACGCGGCGGTCAGCAGCGGGTTGGCGCCCATCACCCACAGGGCCCGGACCTGGTAGGGCAGCCCGCTGGCCAGCGCCTTCCAGAAGGTGGGCGGGTGGGTGACGGCGCAGAGCGGATAGCGGGCCCGCCGCAGGTTCTGGAAGAGGCGGAGCTGGGAGGCGACCGGCCGGCCGGCGGCGCGGGCCACCACCCGCCGGTAGGCGCGGCGCTTGATGGCGTCCAGCAGGCCGAAGGCCCGGGCCGCGAGCCACCGCCGCAGCGGCGGCGCGGGGTCGGGCAGGCTGTCCAGCGCCCGGCCGGCCTGGCCCAGGGGCAGGAGCAGCTTCCCCGTCATCTCCGGGTTGAGGAACTGGCTCTTGAAGCGGAGCCCCTCCGGCGGCACCGCCACCACGTCCCCGCCCGGCCGGTCCAGGTTCCCGGTGAGGGCCCGGAGGATCATGATGGAGCGGGCGGTCTGGAAGCTGCAGGCGCTCATGTCGAGCGCGCTGCCCCACTGGATGGCGGCGGGGCGGGTGGTGGCGTAGGCGCGGGCGGCGGCGCGGATGGCCTCGGCGGGGAGCCCGGTGATCCCGGCGGCCCACTCCGGCGAGAACCCGGCCACGTGGGCCCGCAGCTCGGCGAACCCGTGCACCTGGTGCTCCACGAACTCCCGGTCCCAGAGCGACTCGGCGATGATCAGGTGGATCCAGGCCAGCGCCAGGGCCCCGTCGGTGCCCGGCCGGAGCTGGAGCCAGTGGGTGGCCCGGGCGGCGCTCCTGGTCCGGCGGGGATCGATCACGACCAGGACCTCCGCCTCGGCCGCGGCCCGCGCCACGGTCCCGCCGCAGACGCCGTGCGCCCCGCCGATCCCGGGCAGGTTGGTGCCCCACAGCACCAGGCAGCGGGGCCGGACGCCGCCCTCCCCACGGTAGTCCGGCCCCGGTGGCATCACCGTGCCGGTGGTGAAGGCGCTGGCCATGGCGCGCGGGACGAAGCAGTTGTGCGCGACGCCGGTGTAGTTGGGCGTCCCGAAGGCGTTGGCGAAGCGGGCCGTGAGATCGGTGTAGGGTCGGCCGGTGCCCTGGGTCAGGGCGAAGGCCTCGGCGCCATGCTCGGCGCGGATCCCGGAGAGGCGGGCGGCCATCTCGGTCAGCGCCTGGTCCCAGGAGATGGCCTCCCAGCGGTCCTCTCCCCGCTTGCCCACCCGCCGCAGCGGCCGGGTGACGCGGTCGGGGTGGTAGAGCAGCTCCGGGGAGGCCAGCCCCTTGGGGCAGACGTGGCCGCGGCTCACCGGGCTGTCCCGGTCACCGCTGATCTTGACGACCCGATCGCCATCGAGGTGCACCAGGACCTGGCAGGTCCCGTGGCACATCCGGCAGGCCGAGCGGACGATTCGAGTGGACATGAGGCATCTCCTCCCCTGGGCAGGCCTCACCGCCCCAGCAGCCAGGCGGCGGACTGGCTCCAGAGCGGCTCCTTCAGGCGCTCGCGGAAGAAGCCAAAGTGCTGGATGGGCTGGCCCACCTGGCCCGGCGAGAGGTGGCGGCGCTGGCGCGGGGCCGACCGGTAGAGGTCGGTGAGCCAGTCCACCGCCGCCCGCGGGGCGAACGGGTCGTCGCTGAAGCTGTATGCGAGGATGGGGGCGGCCAGGGACCCGAAGTGGCGCACCGACTCGCGCCGGGATCGCCCCGCCAGGAAGTCCGGATCGCGGCACCAGCGGGCCCACTCCAGCGCCACGCCGGCGGGGAGGTCCTCGCCGAGGCGCAGCACGGAGGCAGGAAAATATCCCAGCGCGTGACTGAGCCCCGGCATGGCGACGTGCCAGAGCAGCGCCATGGCGTAGCGGCGCGGTCGCGGCCAGAGCCCCCAGTATCCGCTCTGGGCGGCGACGGTGACCAGGCCGTGCAGCAGGCCGTTGTTGGCGGCCAGGCCGAGGAGCTGGCCTCCGGCGCTGTGGCCGACGGCGAGCAGGCGGTGGGACGGGAACCGCGAGTGGAGCCAGGCCAGGGCCCCCGCCAGATCCTGCTCTCCCCACTGGTGCATGGAGGCCTGGAACCCCCGGAGCCGCGCTGGCCGGGAGGCGCCGATGCCCCGGTAGTCGAGGGTGAGCACCGTGAAGCCCCGCCCGGACAGGTAGCGAGCGTAGCCGTCGTAGTAGGCTCGCCGCACCGCGGTGGCCGGCGCGATCAGCACGGCGCGCCGGGCCTCCCCCGCGGCCGCCGGCAGGTAGAGCGTAGCGCCCAGTTCGAGGCCGTCTCCCGCCTTCAGCGTGATGCTCTGGCCCGGCACCTCGGACATGGTGGCTGCCATCCTAGTGGCGCGGCGAGCGGGCCCGGGTCATACCGGCCTTGCGCTGCTGCCGACGCGCCTTGCATGGCGGCGGTGGTAGGGCGCCTCCCTTGGTCCTGATACTGCCGCTACCGGGGTCCTGGCGGAACGTGTTCGCACCGACCCCGCCATGGAGGGACGCGTTGGCTGACCAGCACGACGACGACAGGGAGGAGGCCGTGGCGCCTCCGCTGCGGATCGGGATCAGCGCCTGCCTGATGGGGGTTCCGGTGCGCTTCGACGGCCGTGACGCCGCCGTCGGCGATCCTCGACTCCAGGACTGGTTGAAGGCGGGACGGCTGGTCGCGCTCTGCCCGGAGCAGCTCGCCGGCCTCGGCACGCCGCGGCCCAGGGCCGAGATCCAGGGCGGGCAGCCGGGTGTCGCGGTGCTGCTGGGGAGGGCGCAGGCCCTGACCGAGCATGGCCAGGTGGTGACCGGGGCCTTCCTGCGGGGCGCCCGCACCTGCCGCGACCGCTTCGAGGAGCTCGGGGTTCGCCTGGCCATCCTGAAGGACGGGAGCCCGTCCTGCGGCGTGCAGCAGGTCCATGACGGCCGGTTCCTCGGCCAGCGGGTGCCCGGCGAGGGCGTGACCACCGCCTGCCTCCGGGCGGCCGGCATCGAGGTGTTCAGCGAGCACCAGCTCGACGAGGCGGAGCGGTGCCTGGGTGAGCTGCTGGCGGCGAGCGCGGACGCCCCGGTAGGAGGTGGCGCCTTCGAGCCGGCCGGCCCGGGGCGGCCGTGATCGTCGAGCTGCTCTTCCCGGACTGGTCCTACCAGCGGGCGCTCCTGCGTGCGCTGGGCGAGGCCGGGGTCGCCTCGGGCCAGGCGGGGATCCTGCGGGAGCTCTGGACCAGCTACCGGCGCGTCCGCCGCGATGTCCCCGGGAGGTACCCGCTCCAGACCCGGCTGCTCCTGGCCCTGGCGGCGCGCAACGTGGCGCTGGATCGGGTCATGACGGCACGCGGCGCGGATCGGCCGCTCATCGACGGCCTGCTCGGCGCCGTCAATCGCCGCCTGGCGGGGAGCCTGGGCGCTCCGCTCCGGGCCCTCTCCAGGCTGGCCGGCCGGAGCGGGGCGGCGCGCCTGCGGTTCATCGACGGGCTGCTCTACCGGGTGCTCTTCGTCGCTCCGTTCCGCCGCACCGTGCTGTCGCCGGCGCCAGGGCTGGCCTTCGACATCACCGCCTGCCCGCTGGCCCGGTTCTACCTGGACCATGACGCGGCGCACGTCTGCCGCGTGGCGGCCTGCGACCTCGACCACGACTTCGCTCGCGCCTGGAAGGTCGGCTTCAAGCGGACCACCACCATCGCCGGGGGCGGCGACCGCTGCGACTTCAGGTTCCTTTCGGAAGCGTGACCGCCGCCGAACAAACCGAGCATCCGATCCGCAAGGCTCATACGTTGTCCTGGCATGCCCATTCCCGCAGCCTCCAGGCCACGCGCTGGACCCGCCACCGCCGCCCTCCTTCATGGTGAGCCAGCTGTCCCCTCGCCAGACCCGACCTCCGTTGCCATGGGAGATGGCCGGCGGGTGACCCTGGACCGGTACGGGACGGTCGGGCCGGCGGTGCTTCTGCTGCACGGGATTCCCGGCTGGCGAGGCACCTTCGCCCCGGTTGGCCGGCTGTTGTCGAGACAAGGGCGAGTCTTCGTCCCCGACCTGCCTGGATTCGGGGATTCGGACGATCCGCCGCCAGGCGCCCACGCCGCCGAGCAGGCATCGATGATGGTGGAACTGGTCGAGGCCCTTGGCCTGACCCGCGTCCACCTCGTGGGGTTCGACTTCGGAGGACCGATCGCGGTGCTCGCGGCCCGGAGGCTGCGGGGGCGCGTCCTCTCCTTGACCCTGGTCGCGACCAATCTGTTCCCGGACACGCCGGTCCCCGGGGTGCTGCGCGTCGCCAGGGTCCCGGTGCTTGGCCCGCTCTTCTTCCGGCTCGCCTTCGGGCGCCTGGGGCTCACCATGATGTGGCGTGGCGCGGTGGGGGATCGTGCCGCCTTTCCCTTGGCGCGCTACCGGCGCGCCATCCAGTTCCCCCGCGGCGTGGCCTGGACCAGGAAGATTTTCCTGGCCAGCCTGCGCGACCTTCCGGGGCTCTACTCCGAGGTCGAGGCGGCGGCGCGCTCCCTGGAGGTCCCATCGGTCATCCTATGGGGGGACCATGATCCGTTCTTCCCAGTCCAGGTCGGCGAACGCACCGCGGCCGCCCTGGGCGCCAGGCTCCAGATCCTGGCCGGGTGCGGGCACTTCGTCCCGGAGGAGCGGCCGGAGCAGGTGGCTGCCGCCATCCTCGAGCTCATGCGGGGCGCCGGCGCATGACGGCAGGTGCTCCGACGGCGGCGACCCGAGCGCAGCTGGCGGCCGGATTCCAGGCCAATCGAGCCGCGCTCTCCAGCTACCTCACCAGCCTGGTGGCGCGCGGGGACATCGCCGACGAGCTGGTCCAGCAGACCGCCCTCCGGGCCCTGGAGCAGGCGCAGCTCCCCGGGCCCCCGGACGAACTCCGCGCCTGGCTCTTCCGCGTCGCCACCAACCTCGCCCTGGACCACCTGAGGAGGCACGCCACCTGGCGCGAGACCATCCTCGACGAGACGCGGGCCCGCGCCGAGGGGAGCGAGGGTTTTGTCGCCGAGTCGCGCCTGCTGGCGGGTTCGGCCGAGCTGAAATCCATCGCCAGGGACCACCTGGCGGTCTGCTTCGCCTGCACCTCGAGGAACCTGCCTCCCGAGGAGTCGGCGGCGCTGCTGCTCAAGGAGGTCTACGACTTCACCGTGGAGGAGGTCGCCGACGCGATGGGGGCGACCTTCGGACAGGTCAAGGCCTGGATCCAGTCGGCCCGGGCCACCCTCCGTTCGAAGTACGCGGCGACCTGTGCGCTGGTGACCCAGCAAGGCGCCTGCTTCCAGTGCCTGGAGCTCGATCGCTTCTTCCAGGCAGGCGGCGGGGATCCGCTGGCCGGCACGGCTCGCGATCTGGACGCACGGATCGCGGTGCTCAAGGCGCGGAAGAACACGCCCCTGGGCCCGTGGCATCGCCAGATGATGCGGCTGGTCGAGGAGGTGCTAGACCAGTCACCGGCAACGCAGGTCAGCGCCGGTCATCATCGTCCTGTCGAAGGCCGATAGTCTCCTCGCCCGTCCGTCGCG
>JAULAX010000002.1:0-239456 GCA_032654565.1 Anaeromyxobacteraceae bacterium
CCGGCACTTCAGCTCGCGGCAGACCGCCTCCACCTCGGCGAGGAGCGGCAGGCCGGGGTCGGCCGTGCGCCACTCGTCGAGCTGCCTGGCGACGAGCCGCCGCCCTTCCTCCACCTTCCCCTGCGCCGCCAGCCCCCTGGCGATGCGCGCGTTGATCTGGCCGCCCCGGAGGAGCTGGATGTAGCCCTGCCAGCCGATCTGCAGGCAGCCCTGGAAGCGGCGCAGCAGCGCCACCGCCTCGGCGTGGTGTCCGCGATCCGCCTCCAGCATCCCGAGCAGCCACGTCTCGTGAACCACACTGCCGGCCGTCGAGCGGCCTGCAAGGGCCGCGGCGGCGCCGTCGACGTCGCCGGCCTCGCGCCGATGGACGGCCGCCACCATGCGGTACGGCAGGGAACCCGGGACGAGGTGCTCCAGCGCGCGCCGCCGCTCGGCCCGTCCGCCGCGAAGACCCAGAACGGAAGGTCGACGATCCGCGTGATGCCTCCAGCCGCCAGGCGGTGCGCGCCGGCCACGTCGCCGCCGACGCCCCGCAAGCCCGCCCCCATCATCCGGTAGGCCTCGCCCTGGAGCCCAGGCAGCTCGGCTCCTTCCTCCAACGGAGCGAGGAGTGCCTCGAGCCGCCCCTGCCTGGCGTCGGCCATGGCGACGACGAAGAACGCCTCCTGGGGTGGGAACGAGGTCGCCAGCCTCCGAACCGCTCCCACCTCGGCCGGAAGAGGTGGATGAGGGCAAAGGCAGTGCCGACGCGCGAGTAACGGGTGGGAGCGCGCGCGGTGGACCGTTGGAAGTCTGCCAGGGCTGCACGGGTGTCGCCGGTGCCCATCCGGGCCAACCCCACGGCCGCCGCGCTGCCCGCGGTAGGACGCCGCGCCTCCTCTGCCAGCCCGGACTCCAGCACTTCTCCCGCGCACGTCCCAGCGGACCGCGGCCAGCGTCATGTAGAGGCGCGCCTGCGCAGTGGTCGGGCGCCAGCGCGAGCATCCGCTGCAAGGAACGGGTATCCCGCTACCTCGTCCGGCGCGAACTGCGACGCAGCCAGGAGCACCTCCAGGTCGTCCGGAAATCGCTCCACGAACGCCGCTGCTCCCCGCGCCGCGACCTCGACGTGCCGCTGCTCCAGCATGTCCGTGAAGCCGAGCACGATCTCGCCTCCTTGGCCGGAAGCCTCTGGGCGCCGGTGCCCATGGACGCCAGGAGCTCCACCTTCTTGTCACTATCGAACAGGCCGATGGAAGGACTGCCACAGCTCGTAGGCTGGAGAGGGGAGGGGGGGGGAGTGGAGGGGGGGAGAGGAGGTGGGGTGGGTGATGGTTGGGGGGACTGGGGGGAGAGGGGGGGGGGGGGGGGGGGGGAGGGGGAGGGGGGGGGGAGGGGGGAGGGGGGGGCGGGGGGGGAGGGGGGGGGGGGGGGGGGGGGGGGGGGGGGGGGGGGGGGGGGGGGGAGGGGGGGGGGGGGGGGGGGGGGGGGGGGGGGGGTGGGGGGGGGGGGGGGGGGGGGGGGGGGGGTGGGGGGGGGGGGGGGGGGGGGGGGGGGGAGGGGGGGGGGGGGGGGGGGGGGGGGGGGGGGGGGGGGGGGCGGGGGGGGCCCCGGGGGGGTGGGGGGGGGGGGGGGGGGGGGGGGGGGGGGGGGAGGGGGGGGGGGGGGGGATGGGGGGGGGGGGGGGGGGGGGGGGGGGGGGGGGGGGGGGGGGGGGGGGGGGGGGGGGGGGGGGGGGGGAGGGGGGGGGGCAAGCGTGAAGCCCGGCTCCAGCTCCAGGGCGCGGCGGAAGGCGGCGATGGCCTGGTCGGTGTCGGTTCGGGCCGCGTGCTCCTTCCCCTTGAAGTAGTGGCGGTAGGCCTCCAGGTTCGGGGTGATGGCCTGCGCCACCCGGATGTCCGAGCCCTGCACCTCGGTGGGCTTCTCGTGCAACCGCAGCCGGGTCTGCTCCGAGAGCCGGTCGATGAGCGGGAGCAGGCCGGCCTGGTCCCCCGCCTGTTCGCGCAGCGTGAAGAGGTAGTGATCCCTCTGGGGATCCATTCCCCGGAGCTCCACCACGTAGGTCGCGCCCAGCCTCTGGACGGAAGCCAGGAGCAGGGCCCGGACACCGGCCTTCAGCCCGACCTCCCGGGCCGCCGACTCGTCGATCCGCTCCACCTTCCCGTGACCCGCCTGTCGGAGGAGGTCGAACATCCGGCCGCGGGTCAGCACCTTGAGCCGCTGCGACTGCTCCAGCGAGGTGATGAGCAGGCCGGAGAGCGCGTCGAGCGCCGGCTCGCCGGTCTGGTTGGCGAAGTCGGCCACCGCCACCGAGACCCGCCCGTCGGCGTCGGCCACCGGGACCGGCGGCCGCAGCGCCAGCCAGGCGAGCCCACCGCCGAGCAGGGCGCTCACGAGGAGCGCCGCCACCAGAGGACCGCGCGACACCCTGCGAGGCCCGGCAGCCCCCTCGACCGCCGTCGTCTCCTCCCTCACCCAGCCGTGCCGCGTCAGGTTCCAGCCCCAGGAGACGGCCGCCACCACCGGGAAGCCCACCCCCACCAGGACCACCACCACCGTGAGCCAGCTGTCGGGGATGTGGAGCCCGTGCATCACCGGCTCAACCACCTGCAGCACCGCGAAGGCGAAGACCCCGTAGGCCAGCAGCGCCTTCACCACGCCGCGGCGCCCCAGTTCGGCGAGGAGTCCTGTATCGGGTGACGTGGGGTCTTGCGTCATGGGCCGCCTACTTCATGAGGAGCTCGTGCGGAACTGGCGAGTTGACCGCGTCGGCCAGGATGGAGACGAAGGTGCACGGCTGGTCCCCGACCACCTTCCAGGCGTGCGGCGTGCCCCGCTGGATGACCACGTCGCCAGCGCGAACCACGGTCGAGCCGGTCTCGAGGATCAGCTCCATCGCGCCCGAGGTCACCACGATGACGTCGAGCGAGGCGCTGGTGTGCATGGGGTACCCGCCTCCCGGATCGTACCGGACTTCCTCGACCACGACCGACCCGCGGTGCGGCAGGAACTTCTCGCCCCGGCCGTACGAGGCCAGCTCCGGGCCAACCGGATCGCGTCGCTCGGCGAGGTCGAAGGGGACGGCCGGCAGGACCCAGAGCTCGTCGGCGGTGATGAACCTGGTGAAGGGCTCCTTCTCGATCTCCGCGGCGGAGGGAGTCCACCGGGCCCGCTCCGGGACGCGGCCGTCCAGCGCGACCGTCGACTTCCCCTTGGCGTCGAAGCCGGTCACCACGCGGCGGAAGCGCGAGGGCTGGAGCGGGGCCGCTGTCCTGGCCGGCGCGGTGGGCGGAGGTGGTCGGGCGACCACCAGGTCCTCGGGCAGCTGCGGGGGGAGCCAGGCCGCCTGGTAGGCGCGCCAGCGGTCTGCGGGGTCGGCCCCGCCCCTGGCGTCCACCCAGGCCCGCACCAGGTCGGCGCCGAGGTCGTAGCCCAGCGCATAGGCGCCCACCGTCCTCACGAACTTCACGGTGTCCTCCGCCACCTTGCGCGGGGAGAGGGCCTGCTCCTCCATCCACGCAACGGCCGAGGCGTCGTCGAGCGCGCCTTCGTACAGCAGCCGGGCCACCTCAGCCTGGGCCCGGAGGTAGAGGCGGCGAAGGGCGTCGTTCGACCGGACGTAGCGCTCCGCGTCGGCCGGGTCCCGCCCGGCAAGCGGGAAGAGCACCCTCCGGTGGAGATCGATGCGCGCGTCGAGCGGCAGGGCCAGGTCGTGGCCGGCGCTCGCGTGCCCCTCGGCCAGGAAGGCCATCGGGGAGTAGGTCTGGTAGACCCTCAGCTCGAGGAGCCCCTCCGCGACCGTCAGCCGCTCCTCGGCCAGCACGCCCTGGACGTGGTGCCCGGGATAGACCTCGTGGCACATGAAGTAGTCGGCGTCGCCGAGCTCGAACGGGGCCTCCACGTTGAGCTGGCCGTGTGTGTGTCCGCCACCCTTGTCCTCCGCGTAGAACCACCAGAACTTGTCTCGGACCTCCTCCACGCTGAACCGTTCGGCTGGAGGCAGGCGGACCTGCGCCACCGTCCGCCGGCGGCACTCGGCCTGGGCCGCCGCAAAGACGGGCGCCACCCTCTCCGGCGGAAGCCGGTATCGTTCGTGCTGTGCCGCGGCCCGCTCCCGCAACGACCCGGCCCCGGGGAGCAGCGGTGCCAGCGCCTCCCGCCGCCGGCCCAGCTCGGCCAGGTCCACCCGGGGTGCGGCCACCCCGTAGAGGCGCCGAACCAGGTCGTCGTACCCCGGCCGGGTGCCGCCAAGCTGCTCGAGCCGGGTCTTGAGTGCACCGAGCTGGGAGCGGAGGTAACGGTGGCGCCAGCGCACCAGGGGCGGCGCGGCCGCGGGCGGATCACCGATGGTCCCGAGCAGGGCGTCGGCCCTGGTGACGAGCTCTGCCAGCGGCACCTTCTTCCGCCGCGCCTCCTCCCGCCAGGCGGGGTTCCCTGTGAAGTAGCCCACCAGGTCCTCGTCATGCTCGCCGGCCGCCAGCACGAGCCTGACGTAGGCCTCGGCCGCCGGGTCGAAGGCCGCGAGCCCCGGGGTCCGCGCCGAGGGCGAAGCAGGCGCGGTTCTCGCGGTCACCGCACAGCCGCAGGCGGCGGTGAGCATGGCGGCGACGGCCAGCCTGCGGGAGATCGACATGACGCCTCCAGGTTCGAGCTGAGGGGGCGAGCGGAGCAGCCTGCCTCCGAGCACGGCAGAGCAGGTCCGATCGCTCATGGCACCCGGCACTCCAGCTTCCGGCAGACCGCCCTCGCCTCGGCCAGGAGCGGAAGGTCCTGGTCGGCCTGCCTCCAGCGGGAGAGCTGGAGCTCCACGTACCTCCGCCCCTCCTCGCGCCGGCCGAGCGCATCGAGCGAGCGGGCCAGGTGGAGGCGGGCGCGGGCCTGGAGCCAGGGGTGGAAAAGGGCGTCGCCCCAGAAGAGCATCGGCTTCTCGAAGCGGCGGAGCGCCTCCACCGCCTCTTCGTGGTGCCCCGCCTCGGCGGCCAGCGCGCCCCGGTAGTACGGGACGAGCCAGCCCGCCGGCCGGTCGAGCGCCCGGAGGACCGCCAGCGCCTCGCCGCGCCGCCCCTGGCGCCACGCCAGCAGCGCCCCGGCGACCTGACCGCCAACTCCCCCGGGCACGAAGGATCCCTGGATGGCGACGAGCTTCGCATCGTCGCCCGCCTCGAAGTGACGCGGCATGTCCAGGGTCGGGGCCATGTCGCGCCCGGGCCAGGCGCGCCGCGAACCCTCCGGATCGCCGGCGGCCGCCAGGGTGATCGAGCGCATGGTCCTCATCTGGTCGGCGTCGGCGTCCGGGTGGCTGGCCGCACGCTCCAGGGCGGCGGCCGCCTCGCGCCGCCGGCCCGCGTAGGAGAGCGCCACCGCCTTGGACAGGCCGTAGAAGTAGTGGTCGACGCCCTGGAGTGGCTGGAGCGCCTCGGCGAACCGGCCGCTCGCCGCCAGCGCTTGGGAGCGGACCCAGTCCGAGATCGGATCTCCACCCGCGGTCGCCAGGTCCGCGTTCGCCCCGGCGAGGTCGCCGGCCACCGCCCTGGCCACCCCCACCAGGATCGCGGTGACCGGGGAGCGCTCCCGCCCGGCCACCTCCAGCGCCAGGGCCAGGCCGGCCTGCGGCCGCCCGAGGACCTGGAGCGCCGTGATCTGCTCCAGCCGGATGGTGTGGTCGTCGGGCCTGGCGCGGAGGATCCCTTCGACGAGGCGGAGGTCGGCCGCATAGTCGCCGCAGAAGGAGAGGATGCCCGTGGCCAGGTAGGCGACGTCCGGGTCCTCCGGGTAGCGGGCCAGGAGCGCTTGGACCTCCCGCAGGGCCTCGTCGAACCGGGAGCCGAGGAAGGCGTCCAGGGCCCGGATGAGCCCGGCCTCCTTGGCCGGCGCGTGGGCCCCGTTGCGGACCGCGTCGCGGATGACATGCTTCTCCCGGGCGGCGTACTGGAAGCCCAGGTAGGCGATCTCGAACTGGGCGAGCGCGAAGCGCGGCTCGAGCTTCACCGCCTCCAGGAACGCGGTTTGGGCACGTCCGCTGTCGAGCCGCGCCAGCGCCTCTTTCCCCCGGAAGTAGTGGCGGTAGGCCTCCAGGCTCGGGGTGATGGCCTGGGCCACCTTGATGTCGGCGACCGCCACGTCGCGCGCCTCCTCGCGCAGCCCGAGCCGCACCCGGTCGGAGAGCCGGTCGATGAGCGGCAGGAGTTCATCCTTGGTGCGGGCCTGCTCGCGGAAGGTGAAGAGGTACTCGTCCTTCTCGGGGTCGATCGCCTGGAGCTCGGCGGTGTAGATCTCCCCCAGCTTGCGGATCGAGGCGACGAGAAGCGCGCGCACGCCGGCCTTTCGACCGACTTCGCGCGCCAGCGCCTCGTCGATCCGGGGCGCGGCCTCCTTGCCGAGCTGCCGCGTGAGATCGAGCATCCGGGCCCGCGTCACAACCCGGAGCCTCCTCGACTGCTCCAGCGAGGTGATGAGCAGGCCGGAGAGCCCATCCAGGTCCGGATCGCGGGTCTCGTTGGTGAAGTCGGCCACCGCCACCGAGGTGCGGCCGTCGGCGTCGGGCGGCGGCAGGGTGGGCCTGAGCGCCAGCCAGCTGAGCAGCGCGCCGAGGCCTGCGGCGCTGAGGACCACGCTCACCTGCGCCAGCCGCGACGACCGGGGGGCGCCGTCCGCGGGAGCGGCGTCGGTCCGGACGATGCCCCGCCGCGTCAGGTCGAAGGCCCAGGAGAGGGCGGCGGTGAGCGGGAAGCCGAGGCCGAGCAGCACCACCAGGCCGGTGAGCCACGAATCGGGCAGCTTGAGGGCGTGGAGGATCGGCTCGCTCACCTGCAGCACGGCGAAGGCGACGACCGCGTAGGCCACCACCGCCCGCACCACCCCGCGCCGGCGCAGCTCGGCCAGCAGTCCCGTCTCGGTAGTTGGGCTGACCTCCGCCATCCGGGCCCCTCCAGCCGTCACGATCCGTCACGCCAGCCTAGCAGGCGGCGCGCGGCACCGCGACGGCATTCAGGGACCGGACCCCCGCAGCGCCTCGAGCTCGGCCTCCAACTCGGCGATGCGCGCATCGCGCTTCGCCAGCGCCTTCTCGACGTCCTCGGCCTCGAGCCGCAGCGGGATGTGCTGCGGGCAGTTGGCGTCCCAGGCGGTGACGTGGATGACGATAGCCCGCTCCGGCCGGGCCTTGTACCCCTGCGGCGCCAGGCGAGCCACCAGCGCGGCGTCGTCCTCCACCACCTCCGCCTCGCCCCAGATCTTCACCCGCCGGCGGTGGACGTAGTCGATGAGGAAGAGGTGCACGCGCGGGTTCTCGGAGAGGTTCCCCAGGCTGATGTACTGCCGGTTCCCCTTGAAGTCGGCGAACGCCAGGGTCCGCGGGTCGAGCACCCGCAGGAAGCCGGGCGGGCCGCCGCGGTGCTGGATGTAGGGCTGGCCGGCGGCGCTGGCGGTGGCCAGGAAGAGGCTGCGCTGCTCGGCGATGAAGGCGGCCAGGTCGTCGTCGATCTCGGTGGCGAAGCCTCCCTCGCGCTCCAGCTGCGCGTAGGCGCCGCGCGAACCGAGCCGCTCCTGGATCGCCTTGACCGGCGCGGTGAAGGCGACGTCGGTCGACGGGCGCCGGGTGGAAGGCATGCGAGGCTCCTCTCCACCCATCTGGTTAACCGGGGCCTGTGCCGGTCGCCACGCCCCTGGGTCGATCCCTTCCGGACTGGTCCTGTTGACGACCCGGCGCCGACGCGCTCCACGACTTCCCGGGTTGATCGACCGGTCGGTGGTCCGCCCGCCAGCGTGGACGGAACCGACCAGCTTCGAGGCCCGGTCCGCCCGCCGCCGGGTATGCTGCGGACCCCCATGCCCGACCTCTCCCCCCTCACCATCGCCGCGCTGGCCGGCGTCGCCTTCTGCGCCGGCCTGGTCGACGCCATCGCCGGCGGCGGCGGGCTGCTGACCGTACCGGCGCTGCTGGCGGCCGGGCTGCCGCCCCACCTGGCGCTGGGCACCAACAAGGGTCAGTCGGTCTTCGGCTCGGGCGCCGCCATGGCCGGCTTCTGGCGGGCGGGGCTCATCGATCCCGCCCGGGCCCGGGTCGGCTTCCCGCTCGGCCTGGCCGGTTCCCTCGGCGGCGCCGCGCTGGTGCTGGCGGTCCCGGCCGCCAGCCTCAAGCCCATCGTGCTGGTGCTGCTGGCCGGCGCCGCCCTCTTCATCGGCCTGCGCCGCTCGCCGGCCGCGGCGGTGACGGCTCCTCCCCACGCGGCGCCGAACCACACCGCGCCCAACCGGGCCACCGCCCGCCCGCTCCTGGCCGGCCTGATCGCCCTGGTCATCGGCGCCTACGACGGCTTCTTCGGCCCCGGCACCGGCACCTTCCTGATCGTCGCCTTCGTGGCCCTGCTCGGCGACGGGCTGGCGCGCGCCTCGGCCAGCGCCAAGGTGGTCAACTTCGCCTCCAACCTGGCCGCCCTGGCCCTCTTCGCCTGGCGCGGCGTGGTGGTCTGGCCGGTGGCCATCCCCATGGCCGTGGGCCAGCTCTGCGGCGGCTGGATCGGCGCCCACCTGGCGGTCCGCCGCGGCGACGCCCTGGTGCGGCGGGTGGCGGTGGTCTCGGCCCTGGCGCTGGCGGTCAAGCTGGCGCTCGACCTGCGGTAGGCGGCGGGTGGGCGGCGCCGCGATGGGCCCAACCAGTGCGGCCCCTACCTGGTCGCGGCCCGGCTCGCGTACCGGCCGACCACCCGCGCCCCGAAGCGGCGCCTCGCCGCGAGCGGCATAATCCGCAGACCACGCGGAGATTCTCCACCGTGGAGGGGCCCCACTCCGCCCACGGGATGAGGTGGTCCAGCTCCAGCCGGTGGGTCGAGCCGCAGCACCCTCCGCCGTCGAGCGGCCAGCTGCATCGGCCGTCATCGCGCGCCCAGACGGCGCGGCGGACGGCGGCGGGGATGGGTTCGCGAGGGCCGGTGCGGCGAGGTGGGGGTGGTGCGGGGGTGGGCGGCTCCGCGGTCGCCGGCTCCGTTGCGTCCACGACGTGCGCTTTCGGGCGAGCTGCCGCCGTGGTGGCCAGCGTTGTCCGCGGCTTCTTCACCTGCCCACGTGCCCTGGCCTGCTTCTCAAGGAGCAGGTCGAGCGCCGCCTCGAGCACCTGCTCCATGGTGGCGCCCGGGATGGCGTGGGAGAGGCCGTCGCGGGCGGCCGCGAGCTTCTGCACCACCCGCTTGCCGACATTGAAGTGGACCCGGCGGATTTCCGCGGTGAGCGGCTCGATCTCGTCGCGCCGGGTCACGTGGCGGTCGAGGCCAGACTCGGCGCCTCCCCCATTCGCGAAGTCTGACGTCAGAACTCGCGAAAGAGGGGCCTCGGTCGGGTGCGTGCCGGACGGCGGCGGTGAGCCGAACGGCGGAGCAGACGCGGACGGGAAGGCAAGCGTGAGTGGGGGCCGCGCGGTGCAGGCTGCTGGCGCCACCGATCGGTCGAGCACCCTGGTCACCACCATCCTGGTGGATGGGACCTCGCGCGGCTGGAGCTCGGCGACCAGCTCCTGGGCATCACGGGCCGAGAGTCCGAAGAAGCGCGGCGTGACGACGGCCCGGTTCTCCTCGGTCAGCACCTTGGCCAGTTCGGCGATCGAGGAGAGACACAGGCGGCCTTCCCGGAGCGGCTCGATCACCTCGGGGAAATCCTGGAGCAACTCGGCTGCGCTCTTCCGGTAGAAGGCCGCGCTCTTCGAGAGCCGCAGCTCGACGTGGAGGAAGGCGAAGAGGTTGGCGTGACCGAGCGGCTCCCAGCCGCGCCGCCGGTCGAAGTCAGCCAGGGCGACGAGGAAGTCGGCCATGGCAGCCTGCTCCCGGCGCAGGAGGGATTTGAGCGCGTCGCGGAGCTGTCGTGCTTCCAGGAGTTCGAGGGCGAGGGTAGCCGCTCCGTGGAACGAAGCCGCGGCCGAGGACAGGGTCGGTTGCGCGTTGATCATTCACGGAACGTCTCACGCCGGTCTGACATTTCCGGGATGATGAGGGTGCAGGGAACCCAACGGGGACGCGGGTTTCATGGGGGCTTCCTCCGCCGAGCCATCTGTCCCCCGTCCCACTTCCCCGCGCCTCCCCGGACCTGCAAGGAGTCGCTCGCCACCCGCCCAACCGCCCCACCTTCCCTTCGCGACAGCCTTGCGCCACCTCCATGAACCCGGCTCCTGACTGCGACCCGTTAGCGCGGCGATTCCGCGCGCGCCGGCTCATCACCCCCAGAGCAGTTCCCCCCCGGCCGCCACCGCTGCTATCGTGCGCCGTCCCGCCCGCCCGAGGAGCCCGCCGACTCATGTCTCGAACCGTCACCGCAGAGGAAGCCGTCGCCGTCATCAAGTCGGGGGACCGGGTCTTCGTCCACAGCGTCGCCGCCGCGCCGCAGCGGCTCATCGCCGCCATGACCGCCCGGGCCGGCGAGCTGCGCGTCGTCGAGGTGGTCCACATCCACACCCTGGGCCCCGCCCCGTACGCCGCCCCGGAGCTGGCCCGGAGCTTCCGCGTCAACGCCCTCTTCGTCGGCCCCAACCTGCGGCAGGCCGTCAACGAGGGGCGGGCCGACTACCTGCCGGTCTTCCTCTCCGAGGTGCCCCAGCTCTTCAGGGCCGGGGTGCTGCCGCTCGACGTGGCCCTGGTCCAGGTCTCGCCGCCCGACCGCCACGGCTTCTGCTCGCTGGGGGTCTCGGTGGACGTCACCCGCGCCGCGGTGCAGGTGGCCACGATCGTCATCGCCCAGGTCAACCCCAACATGCCGCGCACCCACGGCGACGGCATCGTCCACCAGGACGACATCGACTTCCTGGTGCCGGTCACCGATCCCATCCCCGAGGCCCCCACCCACCCGCTCACCGACGTGGAGCAGGCCATCGGCCTCCACTGCGCCGAGCTGGTCGAGGACGGCGCCTGCCTGCAGCTGGGCATCGGCGCCATCCCCCACGCCACGCTGATCGGCCTGCGCGACCACCGCCGCCTGGGGATGCACACCGAGATGCTCACCGACGGCGTGGTCGACCTGATCGAGCGCGGCGTCATCACCGGCGAGGCCAAGCAGGTCTACCCGGGCAAGGTGGTGTCCGGCTTCGCGCTGGGCAGCCGCAGGCTCTACGACTTCCTCGACGACAACCCGCAGGTGGCGATGCTCGACATCGCCTACATCAACGACACCGCGGTGATCCGGCGCAACCACAAGGTCACGGCCATCAACAGCGCCATCGAGGTCGACCTGACCGGCCAGGTGTGCGCCGACTCCATCGGCGACCAGCTCTACTCCGGCGTCGGCGGCCAGATGGACTTCATGCGCGGCGCCGCCCTCTCCGAGGGGGGCAAGCCCATCATCGCCCTCCCCTCCACCACCTCCCTGGGCGAGTCGCGCATCGTCTCCTACCTCAAGCCCGGGGCCGGGGTGGTCTCGACGCGGGCCCACGTCCACTACGTGGTCACCGAGCACGGCATCGCCGACCTGTGGGGCAAGAACCTGCGCCAGCGGGCCGCGGCGCTCATCGCCATCGCCCACCCGTCCCACCGCGACGCCCTCACCGCCGAGGCGCGCCGACGCTTCGGGACCTGGTAGGGCCCACCCGGGGACCGCGCTCGGGCGTAGGCCGTACGAGGTAGGACGGATCCGATCCGCGGTGACAGGATGTGCTCTCCGCGTGAAGAGGCCGGGCGATCCTCCCGGCACGGAGGGGAGAGCCCATGAACGGTTCCTGGCGACCCGGCGCACGGTGGGGGCTGCCACTGGCCCTGATCCTGGCCCTGGTCGGCTGCGCCCGCGACCTCAGCCTCGACCTTCCCACCGCGCCGACGGTGACCGGCCTCACCCCGAAGCAGGCCTACGCCGGCCAGCTGGTCACCATCACCGGCTCGAACTTCGCCCCCGACCCGGCCTCGAACGTGGTGGTCTTCCCGCAGGCCACGGCGCGGGCCCACCGCCTCACCGCCTCCGGCCTGGTGGTCCGGGTGCCCGCCGGGGCCGGGAGCGGGACGGTGAGCGTCACCGCCACCGGCGGCGCCAGCGCCGCGCTCCCGGGCTTCGAGTACCTCGGGGCCGGGCAGCTCCGGGACGTCCGGGTCGCCAGCGAGACGCCCCTCCTCCACAAGCCGCGGCGGCTCTACGCCATCGGCGACGCCATCTACCTCGACTCGGCCCTCAACGCCGGCGTGCTCCGGCTCGACCAGGCCTCCTTCTTCGCCCCCGGGGGCGCACGCCAGGTGCCGACGACCGGCGGCGGGATCCTCTACACCATGTCCATCGAGGTGGACGCCGGAATGACCTTCTTCCACCAGCTCCACCGCTTCGACGTCACCGGCTCCGGCCCCACCACCACCCGGAGCGTGGTCGTCGACACCTGGGACAACATCGGGTACGTCCGCCGGGCCGGCGGCGACCGGCTGGTGGCGCTCGGCCCCTCGCCCACCGCCCCCGACACCCTGGCCATCTGGACGCTCGACCCCGCGACCCTGGCCGACCTCACCGGCCCCACCGCCACCACCACCTGGATCTCCAGCCAGCCGCTGGACGCCGGCAACGGCCAGCTGGTGCTGGTGACGCTGGCCAGCCCCACCGGGACGCTGGCGCTCTCGGTGATCGACGTCAACGGCGCGGCGCCGGGCTACGCCGAGATCCCCGCCGGCGGCCACGCCTTCGACCGGAACACCGTGGCCCTCGGCACCGGCCTGGGCTCCACCGGCCCCGGCGCCCCGGCCACCATCCACCGGCTGGCCGCCGTCGGCCTGAGCAACGGGAACATCGCCGTCGCCGACCTCGACCTCCCCAGCCCGGCCTTCGCCGCCGCCGAGATCGACACCTACTCCCCCTCGGCCATCGAGGCGCTCTTCTTCACCTCCGACGGGCAGCTGCTCGCCACCAAGCCGGCCGATGACCTCATCCTCGGCATCGACCTCGCCACCCGCACCGTGGCCTGGTCGGTCCAGGCCACCCAGCCGACGCGGATGGCGGCCCGCTCCGGCCTGGTCTACGTCGCCAGCCAGGGCGACAACCTGGTCAGCATCCTCGACCCGGTGACGCGCCGGCAGGTCGGCGCCGTCAGGGCCGACGTCGCCCCCGGGTCGAGCGACGCCTACGCCGGCGTGGCCTTCATGCCCGGCTCCACCAACCCGGCCTGGGCGGCCAACTTCCCCGACGCCCTCTACTTCCCCACCGGCCACCCGGCCGCCATGCTCCGCTACGGGCTGGGGTACATGTCCCCGCTGGTCTCCAGCGTCCCCTTCACGCCGCAGTTCGCCTTCACCAACCCCGTCGACCAGGTGGTCTGGGCGGCCGGCCCCGGCCAGGTGGGGGTGACCGACACCCAGCCGCCCGACGTCTACGCGCTCCCCGCCACGCCCCGCAAGGTCGCCTTCACCGGCCAGCACGTGGCGCCGTGGGACTCCGGCCACCTGCTGGTGGGGCACGACGCCGGCCTCTCGCTGCTGCAGGCCGGCGTCATGGGCGGGCAGCGGTGGGACGGCGTCGCCCTCGATCTCGCCGGCCTCACCTCGGTGGGGTTCCTGCCCGGAGGGGCCGCCTACGCCACCACCGGCCTCTGGAACGGAGCGGTCTACTGCAGCGCGCTGGTGGGCTGGACGATCGACCGGCTCAAGGCCGGGGACGCCAGCCTGCGGGGCGGCTGGTTCTGCGACCCCGCCTCCGGCCTGGGGCGGATCACCGCCAGCGCCGTGCTCGAGGGGGGGCTCTGGGTCTTCTTCGACGACCAGAACCCGGACGTCACCCTGCAGACCACCTCGGCCTACCTGATCGACCCGGCCTGGAACGCCGGGGCCTCCTTCGCCGGCTCGCTCCTCGTCGACTCCGTGCCCTTCACGTCGCCCTTCAGCAACGCCACCGTGTCACCCAACGGGCGGACCATCGTCCACTGGGAGCCCGGCTTCCGCGGCGGCGCCGACCTCCACGTCAACTCGGCCGACCCCGCCACCGGGTTCGCCGAGATCGGCTTCGTCCACTTCGAGGCGACCATCGGCGGCTTCACCTTCGACACCCGGGGTGAGCGGCTCTACCTGCTGACCCGGAGCCCCGACCGGCTCTACGTCATCGAGTGACCGCGGCGCGCCGCCCCGCTCGGGGCGCGCCGCCCACCCGCACCTGCTCCCGGACCCGGTGACGAGCGCTACGGCCGGGACACCCCGGCCGGGCCGGTGCTCGGCGCCGCCTTGACCGCCGAGGGATCGGCGTTGACGCCGGACCGGTAGGCGCCGGCGGCCCCGGTCTCGACGCGGGTCGGCAGGGAGCCGGCGGCCTCGGCGCCCTTGGCAGGCGAGACGTCCACCGCCTCGGCCTTGAAGCCGGCCTCGGGGCCCGAGGTGAGGCGGGCCGGCAGGGCGTTGATCGGCTCGCCGACCTTGGCGGGGGCGGCGTCGGCCACCGACCCCGCCTTGAGACCGACCGGTGCCGCGTCGATGAAGGAGGCCGTGGCGCCCGGCGCGCGCGCCAGGGCCTTGGCCTCGCCTCCGACGCCGGCCTGGTAGGTCCCGGCCCGGGTGGCGACGGGCTCGACGGCGAGCGCGGCCGTGGGGGCCAGCAGCGAGACGATTCCGACGACGAGGACCTTGGTGATGGTAGTCATTTCAGCCTCCTTTCGTGCCGCGGATCAGTACAGCGTCCAGGTGTAGGTGGTGCCGGCGCCGAGGTAGGCGCTGCAGGTCTGCCAGTAGAGGGTGCTGGCGAGGTTCCAGGCCCGCAGGTCGCGGTACCCCGCCCCCACGTTGCTGAGCGTGAAGTTGGTGTAGGCCGGGATGGTGGAGGCAGCGAGCTGGTCGGAGCCCCAGATGCCGGAGGAGCAGCCCAGCGTGGAGAGCGGCGTGTAGAGCCACCCCATGGTCTGGGCGGTGGTGTTGGCCACCTTCAGGCAGGCGGTGCCGGACGGCATGTAGAGCGACCAGGTGAAGGTGCCGCTGGCGGTGATGGAGATGCCGTAGCTGGTCCAGATGATGCCGTCGCCGCCCACCGCCTTCACGTCGTAGAAGCCCGTCGGGATGCTCCCCAGGGTGAACACGCCGAGCGAGGCGATCGAGGAGGTCAGCTGGTTGATCCCCCAGAGGCCGGAGGAGGCCGGCGAGACGTACAGCTGGCTGACCGGGTTGCAGTGGTAGTTGTTGATCTTCAGGGACCCGGTCTGGACCACCGGCGGCAGCAGCGTCCAGGTCGAGGTCCCCCCGGCGGTGATGGTGACCGAGGAGGTCAGCCAGAAGGTCACGCCGTCCGACGCCACGGCCTTGAAGTCGTAGGTGCCGGCGGGGATGTTGACCAGGGTGAAGTTGCCGCCCGGGCCGATGGTGCTGGGCAGCTGATCGGCGCCCCAGGTCGCCGCCGAGGCTGGCGACACGAAGAGCTGGGTGATGGTGTAGGAGGTGCTGTTGACCACGTAGAGGGAGCCCACGGTCGGGGCCGGCGGCAGCAGGGTCCAGGTGGAGGTCCCACCGGCGGAGATCGACACCGAGTTGGTCTGCCAGAGCGTGGCGCCGTCCGACGCCACCGCCTTGAAGTCGTAGGTCCCGACCGGGATGTTGATCAGCGTGAAGTTCCCGCCCGCCGCGATGGCGGAGGTCAGCTGGTTGGCGCCCCAGGTCGCGGCCGAGGCCGGTGAGACGAAGAGCTGCGAGATGGTGAAGCTGGTGCTGTTCACCACGTAGAGCGAGCCGGTGGTGGGGGCACCCGGCGTCACCGTCCAGGTGTAGAGGCCGCCCGCGGTGATGGAGATGGAGTTGGCCTGCCAGAAGGTCACGCCGTCCGAGGCCACCGCCTTGAAGTCGTAGGTCCCGACCGGGATGCTGGAGACCGTGAAGGTCCCGGACGGAACGATCGATGAGGTCAGCTGGTTCGCCCCCCAGGTGGCCGCCGAGGCCGGGGAGATGAGGAGCTGGGTGATGGTGGAGGTGGAGGAGTTCACCAGGCGCATCGAGCCGGTGGTCGCCCCTCCGCCGCCCGGGTTGGTGCTGCCGCCGCCGCCGCCGCCGCAGCTCGCCAGGAGCGCCAGCGCCGTCACCGCGAGGAGCCGAGAACCCTGCCGCCTGATCTTCGTCATGAGGCTGCCTCCATGCCTGTTGAGCTACCCGTTCGAGTCAGAGGGATTGTGGGGGAGGCCGCGACAACGTGACACAGGGAAACGAGATCGGCCCCTTTTGAGCCGCACGTAATTGACCGTCATCATAACCTGCCATCCGCCAGGACCGTCGCCTCCCTGTGACCGGGCGTCCGGAGCCGGCGCCCCCCCGCGCGTCCGTTCTGGCCGACGCTCCGGCGATCACCTACGCTCCGCTCCTCCCCCTCGCCTCCTCACCGGATCCCCGGAGCTCGCCGCATGCCCGCACGCCCGCGCCCCTCGAACAGGCGCCGCTCCCGCCACGGGTCCCCGGCGTGAACCGCTGGGGCGCGGTCCGGCTGCTGCTGGTCGGCCTGGTGCTGGCGGCCCTGGCCGTCTCGGTGGCGCGGCGGCCGGACTGGATCCTCGAGGCGCTGCTCGCCGCCCGCGACGGCGGCGCCGCGGGGCGGCTGGCCTACGGGCTCCTCTACCTGGGCGCCGGCCTGCTCATGCTCCCGGCCGGCCCGCTCACCGTGGGGGCGGGCCACGCCTTCGGCCCGCTGGTGGGGGTGCTGGTGGCGGCGCCGGCCACCTGCCTGGCCTCCTGCCTCCCCTTCCTGCTGGGGCGCACGCTGCTGCGCGAGGTGGTGGCCCGGCGGCTGGTCCGGGTGGCCGAGTGGCCGGTGATCTCCGAGGCCATCCGCCGCAGCGGCTTCCAGGTGGTGGCGCTGCTGCGAGCCACGCCGCTGGTCCCCTTCCCGGTGCTCAACTACTTCGTGGGGGCCACGCCGCTGCGGCTGCGTGACTTCGCCGCCGGCTCCTTCGTGGGGATGCTGCCCGGCACCATCCTCTACGCCTGGCTCGGCTCGCTGCTGCCGGATCCGCG
Source organism: Anaeromyxobacteraceae bacterium (assembly GCA_032654565.1). Lineage (GTDB taxonomy): Bacteria > Myxococcota > Myxococcia > Myxococcales > Anaeromyxobacteraceae > JADKCZ01. The sequence continues at coordinate 16,890 of JAULAX010000002.1, forward strand.
CCAGGCGGTGCGTGGCGTCGGCTTCGACTCCTGGGGCGCGCTGGCCGGGCTGGCCCTGCTCACCGCCGCGGTGACGCTGCTGGCCCGCCGCGCCCTGCTCCGGGCGCTGGCCGAGGCGCGCGCTACCGCGCCTTCGCCGGCCCCTGCTCCACCGGCCCCGGCCAGTCGGACATCGCCCTGAGGTCGTAGAGCGCGGTGAAGCCCTTCTTCCGCAGCTCGGCGGCGGCGATGCCGCTGCGCCGGCCGCTCCGGCAGTAGAGGAGCACCGGCTTCCCGGTGTCGCCCAGCTCGGCGCTGCGGGCCGCCACCTGGTCGTAGGGGATGTTGCGGGCGCCGGGGACGTGGCCGCCCTCGAACTCCTGCGCGGTGCGGACGTCGAGGACGGTGACGCCGCGGGCCTGGAGCTGCACCGCGGTGGCCCCGTCGACCGGGCCGGGGGGCGGCAGCGGCCGGGTGTCCGGTGCGGCCAGCGAGACGAGGGCGACGACGACGGTGGCGAGCGGGAACAGCATGACTCCTCCTGGATTCGTTGCAGGGCCGCGGGCCGGCAGCCACTCGAGCATGTGAGCCGTCACCGGCGGAAAGGATTCGTCCGGGGACCCCTCCTACCACCTGGCGGTGCGGTCCTCGAGCACGCAGGCCACCCCGCCCAGCTGGAGGGGCTGACCGCCGGGCCCGGGCACGGTGCCGGAGAGCTCGCCGGCCAGCTGGGAGGTGGAGAGCGAGACCAGCAGCATCCCCCGCGAGTCGCGGTGGGCCGCCGTTGGCTGGAAGACCAGGTCGACGGCGCCGTCGGGGGAGAGGATGCGGCACGGGGCGGTGGCGGTGCCCGGGTCGAGCTCCACCACCACCGGCGGCAGCGCCACCGGTCCGGCGCCGATCAGCAGCACGTCGTCGGCGCCGTCGTCGTTGCCGGCGCCGGGCAGCCCGTCGACCAGCTGGAGCGCCACCGGGCGCCCGTCGGCCAGCCGCCCGGCCGCGGTGGCCTTGCGCCAGCCGACCTCGCGGGGGAAGAGCCCGGCGCCGTACTCCAGCACCGCCAGGCCGCCCTGCAGCGCCACCGGCCGGCCGCGCACCTCGAGCGTCCCCTCGACGGGCAGCGGCCCGGTCACCTGGGTGGCCCGCAGCCCGTCCTCGGGGAGGGCGGCCACCAGCGAGAAGGGCTCGGGGGCGCCGCGGGTGTCGAGCAGCACGTCGAGCCGGAGCGAGCCCCCCAGGTCGGCGGTGAGCCGGAAGCGGTCGGCGCGGCGCTCCAGCCCCAGCGCCACCCCCGGCGCCGTGAAGCTGGCGCGGGCCCCCGCCCCGGGCCGGTCGCCGACGTGGACGTTGAGCCCGGTGACCCCGGCGGCGTCGCGGTCGAAGAGCACCTCGCCGCTGCTCCGCTCGGCGATCCAGGCCGAGCCGCCCGCCAGGGTGCCGCCGTCGAGGATCTCGACGAAGAGCAGGTAGCCGGGGAGCGCCAGCAGCGCCCGCTGCCAGCGCTTGGTGCGGGCGGCGTGGCGCAGCGAGGCCATCATCCCGTCCGGCGCCAGCGAGGCCAGCTCGACGCGCCCGAGCGAGCCGGCGTAGCGGCCGAGGCGCGGCTCGCCGGTGGGGCCGAGCGCGGCGGCGGGGGCCCGTGGCAGGGGCGGCGAGGAGAGGTTCACGATCCAACTCTAGGGCGAGGTGGCCAATCCGGAAATGAAAGAGCGCACCCCGGTGGGATGCGCTCGGCGTCGCGGGGCCGGGAGGCGCGGGGCCAAGACTACGCCGGCTGGTGGGCCTCGAGGCCGACCGGGATGGGCAGGCGGGCGCGCGCCCCCTCGCTCCCCTCGGAGACCTGGACCACCCGGTGGCAGCTCGGGTCGCCGAGGACGCGCTTCACCAGCGCCTGGTTGAGGGCGTGGCCACCCTTGACCGCGGTGAAGGCGCCCAGCACCGGCCGCCCCAGCAGGGCCAGGTCGCCGATGGCGTCGAGCACCTTGTGGCGGGCGAACTCGTCGGGCCAGCGCAGCCCCTCGGGGTTGAGGATCGAGTACTCGTCGACGACGATGGCGTTCTCCAGGCTGCCGCCCTTGGCCAGCCCCATCGACTGCATCAGCTCGATGTCCTTGCGGAAGCAGAAGGTGCGGGCCCGCGCCACCTCGCGCTCGTAGGAGCGGTCGGAGACGGTCACCTGGAATCCCTGGTTGGTGATGAGCGGGTGGCCGAAGTCGGCGGTGAAGCTGACCGAGAAGCCCTCGGCCGGCTCGAAGCGGGCCAGCTTGTCGCCCTCGCGGATCTCCACCGGCTGGGTGATGACCACGTAGCGCTTGGCGGCCTTCTGCACCTTGACGCCGGCCTCGTTGACCAGGGCGACGAAGGGGGCGGCCGAGCCGTCGAGGATGGGGATCTCCGGGCCGTCCACCTCGACGCGGCAGTTGTCGATCCCCATGCCGTGGAGCGCGGAGAGGACGTGCTCGACGGTGGAGACGCGGGCCTGGCCCACGGCCAGGGAGGTGGAGAGCCGGGTGTCGACGACCAGGTCGTGGCGGGCCGGGATCTCGACGCCGAGGTCCATGCGGACGAAGGCGATGCCGGCGTCGGCCGCGGCCGGGGCCAGGGTGAGCGTGACCGGCGCGCCCGAGTGCAGGCCGACGCCCGTGCACGAGACCCGCTTCGCCACCGTCCGCTGATTCCAGTAAGCCATGTTCGATCTGCCTTCCACGAAGTTCGCCGCGGCCTTCAGTTCCCGTCGCCACCGGGGGAGACGCCACAGGAGGCGGCCGCTCTGGCGGACCCAGGAAGTAGCAACCGGCGTGCCACGGATGGGTTGCGGCGCGCCTTGAATGACGCAATTCGCCAACCATCCAAGCTACTGTTTATACTTGGTATATATGTCATTCAGGTCTGGGGGTCGCTGCCGAAGGAGCCGACCCGGGGTCGGACCCCGTCGGAATCCCTGACACCCCGAGGCGGCGGCCATGACATCCCTGTCATGTTCGACCAGCCCCACCCGGCATCCGCCCCGGCCCGCCAGGCGCCCGCCGCCCCTCCTAGAGCAGGTTCCCCTGCCCGCCCGGCCGATCACGCCCGTCGACGCGGCCGAGGTGGCGGTAGGCCGCCTCCAGCGCCATCCGCCCCCGCGAGGTCCGGGCCAGGAACCCTTCGCGCACCAGGAAGGGCTCGTAGACGTCCTCGATGGTCCCCGACTCCTCGCCCACCGAGGCCGCCACCGCGTCGATGCCGACCGGCCCGCCGCCGAAGGTGTCGATGACCACGGCCAGGATGCGCCGGTCCATGGCGTCGAGCCCGCGCCCGTCGACGTCGAGCCGGCGCAGCGTGGTCTCGACCACCTCGCTGGTGAGCCGCCCGTCCCCCTCCACCTGGGCGAAGTCGCGGGCCCGCTGCAGCAGCCGGATGGCGATGCGCGGCGTCCCCCGGGCCCGGGCCGCCAGCTCCTCCACCGCCGCCGCCTCGACCGGGAGCTGGAGCTTGCGCGCCGCCCGGCTGGCGATCTCGGTGAGCTCGTGGGTGGCGTAGTAGTCGAGCCGCTCCTGGATGGGGAAGCGGTCGCGCAGCGGCGCCGCCAGCAGGCCGGTCCGGGTGGTGGCGCCGATGAGCGTGAACCGCTCCAGCTTCATCTCCATGGACTGGGCGCCGATGCCGGCCCCCAGCACCACGTCGAAGCGGTAGTCCTCCATGGCCGGGTAGAGCGCCTCCTCGACCGAGGGGGAGAGCCGGTGGATCTCGTCGATGAAGAGGATGTCGCGCGGCTGCAGCGCGGTGAGCAGGCCGGCCAGGTCGCCCTTCTTCACCAGGGCCGGGCCGCTGGTGACGTGGAGCGTGACCTGAAGCTCGCGCGCCAGGATGTGGGCCATCGAGGTCTTGCCGAGGCCGGGGGGGCCGGAGAGCAGCACGTGGTCGAGCGCCTCGCCGCGGGCCCGGGCGGCCCGCGCGTAGACCTTGACGTTCTCGACGATCTTCTCCTGCCCGACGTACTCCTCGAACGTGGCGGGGCGGAGCGACTGCTCCAGCTTCGCCTCCCCCTCCAGCGCTCCGGCGCCGACGTCGCGGACGGCCTTCATGCTCATGCCACTCCTTCACTACCACGCCCCGCCGACGGAGATGGGGTCGTGGCCCAGGTGACGGGCCGCGGGGCTAGCGAAGCACGCCCAGCCTCCGCGCCCGCCTCGAGTACCAGGCCAGGAAGACGCAGCCGGCGAGGATCACCCCCTGGAGCAGGAGCATCGCCGCGCCGCTCCCGGGCATGGGCGCGATGAGGTGGGCGTGGACCACGGACAGGAGGTACGCCGCCAGGGAGACCGCGAACACGGGGGCCGCGAGCCGGCTCCGGAAGAGCAGGAGCACCGACCCCAGCAGCGCGCCCCATACGCCGATGGCCCAGACCGCGGTCATCCAGCCCGGGAGTGCGTGGAAGTGGCGGATCTGGTCGGGCGACATGCCCACCGAGATCAGGTAGGCGTCACCCCGGAGCTTCGACATCGCGTAGTCGAAGGCGCCGTAGCCGTTCCATGGTACCGACAGCGCTCCCACGACCCAGTGGTGAACGGGCGTCCTCACGTCTGCATCGCTCATGGCTTGCGCTCCCTCTCCGCCGGTCCGACCGCAGGGGCGGGTGGCTGTGTCCTAACCCTGGCCGACCGGCCGTGCAGCTTCACCAGCCCCGGCACGGCGCGCAGGAGCGCGGTGGCATGGAGGAGGCCCGGGCCGCCCAGGCGTCCGCCGGTCCTGCACGCTCCCCGCGGATGGTCTTGAGCACCTCGCGGACCAGCTCGTCGAGCCCCTTGCCCTCGGCCTCGGCGCGCGCCTGGGACCACCGGCTCTCAACGACCCGCCACATGACCTCGAGGCGCTTCAGTCCAAGGCACCATTGAGCACGTCGTCGGACGCGCACCGTGGGTTGGAGGTCTCATCCCTGGCAGTCCGCGGTCCTGGCCGTACCTGCTCGGCAGCCCCGGGGTGGGGGCAACACCTCCAGCCGCGCCCCGGTGTCACACCCAATGAGAGATGTCCGGACGCACCCGGCATCGCGTAGCATTGTGGACGCTCGTCTCGCCCTCTTCATCTCGCGGCCAGAGGTCACCCGTGTCCCTCTTGAAGAAGGTCTCGCCCTCGCTCCTGCTCGTCGTCGCGCTCGCCGCCTGCGGCGGCAGCAGCCCGCCTGCCGACAGGGCGGCGCAGCAGGTGGTCTGGAAGAACGGCGCCAGCGGGAGCTGGTTCGGCGACACGCCCAGCATCGAGCCGACCCTCTGGGGCTCCCGCTACGCCACCGTCGCGGCAGCCGATCCCATCAGCGGAGACACGGCCGCGCTGCAGGTGGGCTCCTTCATGCTGGAGATTGCCGGAGGCGGGGGCATCAGGCTGGTGACCCTCGCGCCTCACGACGCCGGCGCCTACGCCGGCGGCCACCTCCAGTTCAACATCCGCCCCGATGTCATCGGGATCTCCGCCATCGAGGTGGGCGTCGCCTACCTCCCCAACGCCCCCAACCCCGTCGACGCCTACACCACGGTGAGCGCGGCGAGCCTGCCGGTTGGAAGCTTCTCGCCTCTCTCCGTGCCCATCTCGGCCTTCGGCGTCGGCCCCATGCTGGCGCGGATCATCGTACCGTTCCAGGTGCGGGTCTCCACGAGCGCTCCCCTCTCCGGGGAGGTGCAGGTCTTCACCATCAGCGACGTGCGCTGGACGGCGGACTGACGGTCCAGCGCTGACCTCCCGCCTCCCCTGAACCAGGTGGTCCGAGGCACCATGGCGTGCGTGGTCAGCCGCGGACCGTGGGTTGGAGGTCTTCTCCCTCCTCCCCATCCCCCTACCCGCGGATGGTCTTGAGCGCCTCGCGGAGCAGCTCGTCGAGCCCCTTGCCCTCGGCCTCGGCGCGCAGCCGCTCGGCCACCTGCTCGGCCTGGGCCGGCTTGTAGCCGAGGTTGACCAGCGCCGCCGAGAGCTGGTCGAGCAGGCCGCCGGCGGCGCGGACCCGGGCCGGTCCGGCGGCGGTGGCCAGCGCCAGCAGCTTGTCCTTCAGCTCCACCACCAGCCGCTCGGCGGTCTTCTTGCCGACGCCCGGCACCTTGGTGAGCCGGGCCACGTCGCCGGTGGCCACCGCCTGGGCCAGCTCGCGGGGCGGGATCCCGGAGAGGATCTTCTGGGCGGCGCGCGGCCCCACCCCCTTGACCTCGATGAGGGCGCGGAAGACCCCCTCCTCCTCCTCGCTGGCGAAGCCGTAGAGGTCGAGGGCGTCCTCGCGGACGTGGGTGATGGTCCGCAGCGACACCGGCTGGCCGCGCGCCGGCAGCTGGAGCAGCGTGGCGGCGGAGAGGTGGACCAGGTAGCCGACGCCGTGGACGTCGACCACCGCGGTGTCCTCCCCCTTCTCGAGGAGCAGGCCGGAGAGGCGGGCGATCACGTGGCGCTCCGGTGATCGCGGCGGGCCGGGCGCAGGCGGGACCGGGCGTCGCGGGCGGTGGCCGAGGCGGTGCGGCGCAGCGGCGTCACCGCCGCCAGCCTGAGCGGCCGGCGCGCCAGGTGGCAGACCGCCAGCGCCACGGCGTCGGCCTCGTCGGAGAGCTCGGCGTCGACCCCCAGCAGCGCCCGGGCCGTCCGCATCATCTGCTCCTTGCCGGCCCGGCCCGAGCCGGTGAAGGCCAGCTTCACCTCGCTGGGCTGGTACTCGTAGACCGGGAGGCCGGCCTGCGCCGCCACCGCCAGCGCCACCCCGCGCGCCTGCCCCAGCGCCAGCGCCGAGCGGGGGGAGATGCCGGCGAAGATCTGCTCGATGGAGACCTCGTCCGGAGCGGTCCGGGCGATGACGTCGCCGAGGCCGACCAGCAGCAGCGCCAGCCGCTCGGCCATGGGGCGGGCCCCGGGGACCAGCACCCCAGACTCCACCACGGTGAGCCGGCCGCCGTCCCGCGAGAGGACGCCGTAGCCGCAGCGGCGCGAGCCGGGATCGATGCCGAGGACCCTCATCGGCGGCATGGTACGTGGAGACTGAACGGAGATCCAGTACCGCGCCGCCGGGGCGGCGCTGCTATCTTGCCGCGCCCGCATGACCTCTCCGGCCACCTCTCCCGTCCGCCTCGAGCTGCGCGCCCTCGGCCGGCTCGCCGCCCCGCTGGCCGCCGCCCAGGCCGGCCAGGCGCTGATGGGCGTGGTCGACACCGCGGTGGTGGGGCGGGCCGGGGCGGTGGCGCTGGCCGGGGTCGGGCTGGGGAACGGCCTCTTCTTCACCGTGGCCGTGGTCGGCATCGGGCTGATGATGGGCTTCGATCCGCTCATCGCCCAGGCCTTCGGCGCCGGCGACGCCACCCGGGCCCGCAAGCTGCTCTGGCAGGGGGCTTCGCTCTCGGTGATGGCCGCGGTGGTGGTGGCGCTGCTGCTCACCGTGCTCACCCGCACCTTCGAGCCCATGGGGGTGGAGCCGGCGGTGGCCGAGCTGGCCACCTCGTTCGTGCTCTGGCGGCTGCCCGGCCTCCCCTTCCTCTTCTTCTACGTGGGCGGGCGGGCCTATCTCTCCTCCACCGGCCACACCCGCCCCATGGTGGTGGCCGCGGTGGTGGCCAACCTGGTCAACCTGCCGCTCGGGGTGCTGCTGGTCTTCGGCGGCGCGGCGCTGCCGGCCTGGGCCGGGCCGCTGCGGCTGCTGCCGGCGCTGGGGGGGGCCGGCGCCGCCATCAGCAGCAGCCTGAGCCTGGTGCTCCAGGCCGCCATCCTGCTGGCCGCCATCCGCGCCCACCCGTCACCGCCCCTGCCGCCCGGGGCCCGCCGCCCCGACGGCGTGGAGCTGCGCCGCGCCGTGCGCGTCGGCCTCCCCTCCGGCCTGCACATGGTGGTGGAGGTGGCCTTCTTCTCGCTGGCCAGCGTGCTGGCGGCCCGGCTCGGCGCCGAGGCCATGGCGGCCCACCAGCTGGCCCTCTCGCTGGCCACGCTCACCTTCACCGTGACCATCGGGATCGGCAACGCCGGCTCGATCCGGGTCGGCACCTTCGTGGGGGCGGGCGATCGCCTCGGCGCCCGGCGCGCCGGCCTGACCGCCTTCGCCGCCGCGGCCGGCTACATGGCCTGCACCGGGCTGGTCTTCGTGGCCGTGCCCGGCCTGCTGGCCCGGCTCATGACCGACGACCTCGGGGTGGCCGCCGCGGCGGTCCCGCTGCTCCGGGTGGCGGCGGTCTTCCAGGTGTTCGACGGGCTGCAGGGGGCCGGGGCCGGCGTGCTGCGCGGCGCCGGCGTCACCCGCTTCACCTTCGTGGCCAACGTGGTGGGCCACTGGCTGCTGGGGGCCCCGGCGCTGCTCTTCTTCGTCTACGGGCTCGGGCTCGGCGTGGTCGGGCTCTGGTGGGGCTTCGTGGTCGGGCTGGTGGCGGTGGCGGCGGCGCTGCTCTGGCGCTTCCTGCAGGTCTCGTCGCGGGAGATCGCGCCGCTGGTCGAGTCGCATTAGATCGGCGGCATGCTCGACCCGCTCCCCGGCGCCCCTCCCCGCCCCGCCGACCTCGATCGCCGGCTGGCCGCGGCGGCCGCCGCCCGCGCCCCCTCCGACCCGCCGCGCACCCACCACCTCCGCGGCGGCGCCCCCCGCTTCACCAACCGGCTGGTGCTGGAGCGGAGCCCCTACCTGCGCCAGCACGCCCACAACCCGGTCGACTGGCGCCCCTGGGGGCCGGAGGCCTTCGCCGAGGCGGCGGCGCGCGGCGTGCCGGTCTTCCTCTCGGTCGGCTACTCCACCTGCCACTGGTGCCACGTCATGGAGGAGGAGTCGTTCGAGGACGAGACCATCGCCGGCGTGCTCAACGGCCGCTACGTGCCCATCAAGGTGGACCGCGAGGAGCGCCCCGACGTCGACCAGCTCTACATGACCGCGGTGCAGCTGCTCACCGGCCGCGGCGGCTGGCCCATGAGCGTCTGGCTGACCCCGGCCGGCGAGCCCTTCTTCGGCGGCACCTACTTCCCGCCGCGCGACGGCGCCCGGGGGGCCTCGCGCGGCTTCCTCTCCATCCTCGAGGAGATCTCGGCGGTCCACGGCGGCGAGCCGGAGAAGGTGGCCCAGGCCACCGCCTCGCTCACCGCCGCGGTGCGCAGCGCCCTGGGCCCGGCCGGCCCGCCCGGGGACCAGCTCCCCGGCCTGGCGGTGGTCGACGGCGCGGTGGAGCGCTGGCTGCGGCAGCTCGACCCGGTCCACGGCGGGGTGCGCGGCGCCCCCAAGTTCCCCTCCTCGATGCCGGTCCGGCTGCTGCTGCGCCACCACCGGCGCACCGGCGATCCCCGCTCGCTGCGGGCGGCCACCCTCACCCTCGACGGGCTGGCCGGCGGCGGCATCCACGACCAGCTCGCCGGCGGCTTTCACCGCTACGCCACCGACGACCACTGGCTGGTGCCCCACTTCGAGAAGATGCTCTACGACAACGCGCTGCTGGTGCTCGCCTTCGTCGAGGGCTGGCAGGCGACCGGGAGCGAGACCTGGGCCCGGGTGGCCCGGGACACGGCCGAGATGCTGCTGCGCGACTTCGCGGCGCCGGACGGCGGCTTCGCCAGCGCCTCCGACGCCGACGCCGAGGGGGAGGAGGGGCGCAGCTTCACCTGGAGCGCGGCCGAGATCGACGGGCTGCTGGGCGCCGAGGCGGGGCGCTTCAAGGCCTTCCACGGCGTGAGCGCCGGGGGGAACTGGGAGGGCGCCAACGTGCTCCACGCGCCGCGGCCGGACGAGGCCGAGTGGCGGGCGCTGGCCGGCGCGCGCCGCACCCTGCTCGAGGCGCGGGGACGGCGCATCCAGCCGCTGCGCGACGACAAGGTGCTGGCCGGCTGGAACGGCCTGGCCATCGAGGCGCTGGCCTTCGCCGGCCGGGTGCTCGACGAGCCGCGCTGGATCGAGGCGGCGGCGCGGGCGGCCGGCTTCCTGCTCGATCACCTGGTGGTCGACGGGCGGCTGCGGCGCGGCTGGCTCAACGGCCCCTCGGCGACCCCGGGCTTCCTCGACGACCACGCCTTCCTCGCCGCCGGGCTGCTGGAGCTCTTCGCCGCCACCGCCGAGCCGCGCTGGCTCACCGCCGCGGTGACCCTGGCCGAGGCCATGGAGCGCCGCTTCGCCGACCCGGCGCGCGGTGGCTGGTTCCAGACCGCCGACGACCACGAGCGGCTGCTGGTCCGCGAGAAGCAGGCCCACGACGGGGCCGAGCCGGCCGGGAGCTCGGTGGCGGTCCAGGCGCTGGTGCGGCTCGGCGCCTTCACCGGCGACCAGCGCTGGCGGGCCGCGGCCCTGCGGGCCCTGCGGGACGATGGGCCGGCGCTGCAGGAAGCCCCCATGGCCCGCTCCGACCTGCTGCTGGGGCTGGAGCTGGCCCACGCCCCGGAGCGGCTGGTGGTGGTCTCCTGGCCGGACGGCGCCCCCCCGCCGGCGGGGCTGCTCGGCGTGCTCCGGCGCGCACCGCTGGCCGGGGCGGCGCTGGTCTGCGGCCCGGCCTCGGCCGTGGCCCGGGCCTCCCGGGTGGTACCGGCGGCCCGGGATCGCGCCCCCTTCGACGGCCGGGCCACCGCCTTCGTCTGCGAGGGGCAGAGCTGCCGCCTGCCGGCCTTCGACGCCGACTCGTTGGAGCGCCAACTGGCGGAGCCGCCCGGTCAGGCGGACCCGGGCGGGGCGTGAGGTCAGCACGTCTTTCCCCCCTTCGCGCCGCTGACACCCGGGGTATAGTGCCGCAAATCAAGGCAGGGGAGCCGCGCCGGCGCTGCTGCAGGGCGAACCGGAATTCGCTTCGGAAGGAACCGACATGAGCGCCAAGTCCAAGAAGAGCAAGAACACCCGCCCCGCCGAGCTGATCCACCTCGGCGCCCGCATCCGCGAGGAGCGCCACCGCCAGGGCGTCACCCAGGCGGCGCTGGCGGACGAGCTCGACCTCTCGGTCGCCTACGTCAGCCTCATCGAGCGCGGTGGCCGCAACCCGCCCTACACCACCGTGGTGGCCATCGCCCGCGCCCTGGAAGTCCCGGCCGCGCGCATCGTCGCCAACGACTAGAGCACATCCCATAACCCCCAGCCTGCTGCGGCGAACGATGCCGGCATTCGCGGGGCAGCCTCCTCCCTGCGCTGCTCAGCGGGCCACCAGCACGCTTCCGCTGCTCGGTCGTCGGGTGCCCCGCTCGGTGCTCGGCCTCGCTCGCCTCGCCATGGCCGGGGGTTACGAGATGCGCTCTAGCCGACCTCGGCGCCGGACAGCCGGCGGGACTCCGGGCCGGCGCAGAGCAGCGCGTTGGCCGCCACCCCGACCGCGACGGCGCCGACGCAGGTCGTGACCACGCCGGGCCAGCCCCACCGCTCCCAGGCCAGCCCGGGCAGCACCGAGCCGAGCGTTCCTCCCAGGTAGTAGAAGGTCAGGTAGAGGGCGCTGGCGCCCCCCTTGGCGTGGCGCGCCTGCTGGTTGACGAAGGCCGGCACCACCGCCTGCGCCGTGAAGGTCCCGGCCACCACCAGCAGCAGCCCGGCGATGATGGTGGGGAGCGCGGCGTGGAGCGTGGCGACGAGCCCGATGGCCTCCACGGCCAGGCCGGAGGCGACCAGCCGGGTGGGCGCCACCCGCACCGAGAGCCGCCCGGCCAGCGGCGAGACCACCACGCCGACCGCGTAGACCAGGTAGACGCTGGAGACCAGGCCGGTGGAGAGGTCGAAGGGGGGCGCCGTGAGCAGGTAGGGCAGGTAGGTGAAGAGGCCGATCCAGCCGAAGAACATGGTGGCGCCGACCAGGTAGGCGCCGAGCAGCCGCCGGTCGCGCAGGTGGTCGGACATGCCGCGCCAGGAGGCCCCCAGCCCGGCCGCCGGCGTGGTCCGCAGCGGCGAGAGCTCGCGCCCGACGCCGACGGCGGCCAGCGCCGTCACCACGCCGAAGACCACGAAGGCGGTCCGCCAGCCGACGTGGGCGGTGAGGGCCCCGGCCCCGACCCGCCCGGCCAGGCCGCCGACCACGCTGGCGCCGATGAGCCCGCCCACCACGGCGCGCAGCTCCACGGCGCCCCAGCGATCGCCGGCGTAGGCCACCGAGACCGCCGTCATGCCGGGGACGAAGAGCCCCTGCAGGGCGCGCAGCGCCACCAGGGCGGGGAGCGAGGGGGCCAGCGCGCAGGCGGCGGTGGCCAGCGCCAGCAGGGCCAGGGCGGCGGCGATGACCCGGCGCCGGCCCAGGGCGTCGGCGAGCGGCCCGTAGAAGACCGAGGCGCCGGCGATGGCCAGCACCACCGCGCTGACCGTCATCCCCGCCCGCGCCGGCCCGGCGCCGAACTCCCGGGAGAGGACCGGGAGGATGGGCTGGGTGAGGTACATGTCGGCGTAGGCCACCACCGTGCCGGCCTGGAGCGCCCAGGTCTCGCGCCGGGTGGGGGACATCGTTGGCGGCATGGTCAGGAGACCATACCGCCAACCGGCACCCTCAGAAATCGCACCCGATGATGGCGCGCGCCCGCACCCGGTCGCTGGCGTCGTTGAGTCCGAAGCCGGCACCGACCGTGAGCCAGGCGGCGTTGATCGAGCCGCGCGCCAGGAAGGGGAGCGCCACCGAGCCGGTGGGACCCGCCCAGGCCTTCCACACCCCGGCGGCGTCCAGGTCGCCGCTGCGCGCACCGAAGGTCTCGGCGCCCAGCCGCAGGCCGCGTACCGGCTCGACGGCGGCGCCGGCCGACCAGCCGAACTTGATCTCGGTGCCGCCGCCGGACGGGAACTCCTGCTCGGCGATCAGGTTGAGGGCCCAGGAGAGGCGGCCGTAATTGCGGCCGAGGATGAGCTTCTCCTCGAGGACCCAGGGCTTGTCGTCGACGACCTCCTTCTCCACCTCGGCGTAGAGCGTGAGCTCGACGGGCGAGTCGCTGCCGAGCACCTTGTAGCGCCCCCGCAGCTTGACGGCGGCAGGCTCGAAGTCGGTCGCGGAGGTGGTCCGGAAGACCCCGTAGGCACTCAGATCGAACTGGTCGGTGACGCCGTAGCCCAGCTCGAGCTGATGCACCCAGGCGCGAGCCGCTGAGCCACCGGACCGTGGTTGGTACATTGTCTCATACACTTCCACCTCAACCTCACCGGCAGCCGAGACCGTCGGTTCGTAGGTGAAGGCGTACGGGCGCTCGTCGGCGAGGGTAGCGGCTGGAATTGCTACGAAAAATGCCATGACGCTGGCTCGAATCCTGTTCATGTCATCCCGTCCCAGAGTAATTCGTTGAAGGAGGCTTATTGAGACTTATTCCCATCGCACGACGACGGTGGGAGGTCAAGACCCTTCCAGCTCCATCCGTCATCGTGGACACCCGTCCGTCCGCATGGTACCCCGCCGCCCCATGCCTCCCGTCGCCCCCGTGGCCCGCCAGTTCGCCTCCGACAACTACGCCGGCATCTGCCCCGAGGCGCTCGCCGCCATGCAGGAGGCCAACGCCGGCCACGCCCCCGGCTACGGCGACGACGGCTGGACCACCGAGGCGGCCGACCTGCTGCGGCGGCTCTTCGAGACCGACTGCGACGTCTACTTCGTCTTCAACGGCACCGCCGCCAACTCCCTGGCGCTCGCCTCGCTGACCCGCAGCTACCACTCCGTCCTCTGCCACGAGACCGCCCACGTCGAGACCGACGAGTGCGGCGCCCCCGAGTTCTTCTCCAACGGCACCAAGGTGCTGACCATGAGCGGCCCGGAGGGGAAGGTGACCCCGGCCGGCGTCCGCCACCTCTGCGAGAAGCGCTCCGACATCCACTACCCGATGCCCCGGGTGGTGAGCGTCACCCAGGCCACCGAGCAGGGCTCGGTCTACACGCCCGGGGAGCTGCGCGCCGTCGGGGAGACCGCCCGGCAGCTCGGGCTCAAGGTCCACATGGACGGCGCCCGCTTCGCCAACGCCGTGGCCGCGCTCGGCGTCGCCCCGGCCGAGCTCACCTGGCGGGCCGGCGTCGACGTCCTCTGCTTCGGCGGCACCAAGAACGGCATGGCGGTGGGCGAGGCGGTGGTCTTCTTCGACCGGTCGCTCTCGGCCGAGTTCGCCTACCGGTGCAAGCAGGCCGGCCAGCTCGCCTCCAAGATGCGCTTCCTGGCGGCCCCCTGGGTGGGGATGCTCCGCGACGGCGCCTGGCTGCGCCACGCCGCCCACGCCAACGCCCAGGCCCGCCAGCTCCACCGGCTGCTCTCCGCCATCCCCGGCGCCACGCCGCTCCGCCCGCCGCAGGCCAACAGCGTCTTCGTCGAGCTCCCCCCCGGCGCCGCCGACGCGCTCCGGGGCCGTGGCTGGCGGTTCTACGACTTCATCGCCGGCGCCGGCTCGCGCCTGATGACCGCCTGGGACACCACCGACGCCGACCTGGAGGCCCTCGCGGCCGACCTGCGGGCCGTCCTCGCCGCCCGCTGAACCGCCCGGCGGGACCCGCCGCCGTCCGCCCGGGTCGCCCCATTCGTTGACACCCGTGAAATCCGGGCTGTAACCTCGATCCGGATTCTCCCCTGGAGGTTGCATGCGTCGCCCGCTGGCGCTTCTCGTCGCCGTCCTCGCCCTCGCCGCGCCCGCGGCCCGGGCCGGTGAACCGCTCGACCTCGACATCACCCGGCTCGGCCCGCCCAGCGCCGCGATCTGGGTGCGGGCCGGCGCTTCGCCTGCCGACGCCGCCCTGCTCGCCTCCGACGCCCGCATGCGCTTCGCCATGCTCAGCTCCGAGCTGGCGCTGGCGCTCTCCTCGTCGCTGCTCGAGCCGGCCGCCACCGTGGGTCACTCCGGCTTCGCCTTCGACCTCGAGACCGCCTACACCCCCGTCCACAGCGGGGTGGTGGGCAGCGCCACCTCCTCCGTCCCGGCCCTCGCCGGCTACCCGCGCGACGCCTGGCCGACCCGGACCACCACGCCCTCGGGGCTGGTGGTCCCCTCCTTCCACGTCCGCAAGGCGCTCCCCTACAGCGTCGAGCTGGGCGGCCGCATCCTCTACCTCTCGCAGTCGAGCTACTTCGCCGCGCAGATCCACGGGAAGGTGGCCCTCCAGGAGGGCTACGCCATGATCCCGGACGTGGCGCTCATGGCCGCCCACACCATCTTCCTCGGCCAGAAGGACCTCAACCTCGCCGCCACCGACCTCACGCTGATCACCTCCAAGCGCTTCGGCGTCAACGCGGTGATGAGCCTGACGCCCTACCTGGCGCTCCGCTTCCTGCTGGTGCAGGCCAGCAGCGACCTGATCGGCTACGCGGCGCCGGCCGCCTTGCCCCCGGCGGTGGTGGACGAGACCGCCGCCTTCCCCTCGCTCAACCGGACCCTCTACCGGACCACGCTGGGCGTGCGCATGACCGCCTTCGCCACCACCATGGCGCTCGAGGCCACCTACTTCGGCGGCAGCCGCGCCAAGGCCGGCGGCGGCTACCCGGAGTACCGGCTGCAGTCCTCCCTGGCCGGCGCCTTCAAGGCCGGCTTCGAGTTCTAGCGGCTCCCGGAGACCCCACCGGCCCGCGCCGCCTCGACGGCGCGCCGCGCCGCCCCCGGATCGTTGCAGACCAGCCCGGCCACGCCGGCGGCGGTGAGGCGCGCCAGGTCGCCGGGCTCGTCGACGGTCCAGACGTTGACCGCCCGGCCGCCGGCCCGCCAGGCCGCCAGCCGCGCCGGCGTGCAGAGGGCCCGGGCGGGGTGGAGCGCCGAGGGGCGCAGCCAGGCCGCCGCCAGCGGGATCCGCAGCAGCCGGTGCCAGGCCGGCTCGAAGAGGAGCCCGGTGGCGACGCCCGGCGCCGCGGCCCGGAAGGCCGCCAGCAGCGCGAAGTCGAAGGAGGAGACGATGACCCGTGGCCCGGCGCCCGCGTCGGCGATCACCGCGGCCACCGCGGCGGCCAGCCCCGCGGCCCGGGCGCCCCGGGCCGCCTTCAGCTCGACGTTGACGACGGCCCCGGGGAGCGCCTCGAAGACCTCGCGGAGCAGGGGGATCCGCTCGCCGGCGAACCGCGCCCCCTTCCAGGCGCCGGCGTCGAGCCGCCGCAGCGCCGCCAGCGACGACTCCGCCACCAGCAGCCGCTCGCCGCAGGTCCGCGCCGTGTCCTCGTCGTGGATCACCACCAGCTCGCCGCCGGCGCAGCCCCGCACGTCCAGCTCGACCCCGTCGGCCCCCTCCGACATGGCCCGGGTGAAGGCGGCCAGGGTGTTCTCCGGGGCGCTGGCCGACGCCCCCCGGTGGCCGAGGATCAGGGGTCGGTCGGGTCGGCGGGGGGCGGCGACGAAGGGGAAGGACATGGGGTCGGGGCGCGAGGATGGCGTCTGGCGCCCGCGGGAGCGCGCGACTATGCTACCCCGCCGCGAGCCGCCGGAGTGGCCACGATGGGTGGGAGTGAACCATGGGAACGGGTGAACTGGTCGTCGTCCTGATCGTCGTCCTGCTGGTGTTCGGGGCCAACAAGATCCCGGCGCTGGGAGACGGCCTCGGCAAGGCGATCCGCAACTTCAAGAAGAGCGCCAGCGAGGACCCGGCCATCGACGTGACCCCGAAGAAGCCGGCCCCGCCGGCCTCGCCGGGCGAGCCGCCGCGCTAGGGCGCCGCGGCCACCGCCAGGGACGAGCGCCGTCAGCCGGCCGCGCCGGACTTGGCGCGCGCCAGCCGGGCCGCGGTGGCGCGCAGCAGCGGGTGGACGGTGGCGTCGCGACCCACCTCGGCCAGCTCGGCGGCCGGCAGCACCGCCACCAGCTTGAGCGCCACCGCCGGCTCGGCGTAGGGATTCCGCACCAGCGCCAGCATCACCGCCGGCCGGGTCCGCCAGCGGCGGGACTCGGCCAGCAGCCGCAGCGTCTCCGGGCGCATGGGCCGGCGCGCCGCGATGCGGACCGCGAAGGCCTCGGTGAGGAGCGGGTTGCGCAGCAGCTCGCGCACCACCGACGGCTCCCCCTCGGCGGCCAGCCGCGCCAGCAGGTCGGGGTCGCGGTGGGTCCGGGCCATGGTCTTCTTGTGACCGAGCGTCACGTTGGCGAGCGGCGAGGCGGCGTGATCCCGCGGCGGCACCCAGGCCTTGTGGGCCGGCGGCGCGACCAGCAGGCTGGAGACCTCGAGCAGGTCCTGCGCGGTGGCCACCGCGTAGACCTCGGCGAGGTGGTCGTAGAGGAGCGCGGCGTCCGGCCCCACCAGCGCCTGCCCCACCGCGGCCATGGCCGCCCGGGCCTCCGGCGCGGCGCTCCGGGCCAGCACCGCCACCAGGCGGACCGCGGCCTCGGCCGGCATCGCGGCCAGGGCCCGGGCCGCCGCGCCCGACCGCACCGGCCCCTCCTCCAGCGCCGCCAGCCTCCGGGTCAGCGCCCTCACCCGCGCCGCGCTCACGTCCGCGGCGGCGTCGCCCGCGGCTGGCACGGTCACCGGCCGGCCTCGCCCGCCAGCGGCCGGATCCGCAGCGAGGCCCCGGCCAGGTCGGAGGGGTAGTCGATGAAGGCGACCAGGAACGGGGCGGTGCCGCCCGGCGCCAGCCTGGCCCCCTCCGGCGGGGCGGCGTCGGCCAGCGCCCGGGCGAGGGCGGCGGCGTCGACGGCGGCGTGCAGCGCCTCCGGGCCGGGCCCGGCGCCCACCGGCGCCTCGCCGCGGGCCAGGACGGCGCCGTCGCGCACCACCTCGACCAGCACCCGCACCCCCGCCAGCGGCGTGGTCGCGCCGGAGACCACCGTGCCGCGGACGAAGAGGAGCGGCGCGCCGACGGCCCGCTCGTAGAGGCCGCTGGTCACGCCGGTGGCCGAGAGCTCCCCCGCCACCGGTCGGGGAGCCAGCGCCGCCAGGATGGCCGAGGGGCGCAGCGCGTCGGCCGGGGCCAGGCCTCCGCGCCAGACCACCAGGATGGCCAGGGCCAGCAGCAGCAGCGCGGCCAGCGCCATGGCGCTCACCAGGACGTCCCTGATCCTGAAGGCGGGCGAGGCGACCGCCGGCTCCTCCTCCGGGGCGGCCGGCGGCGGCGGCAGGCCGGCGCGGCGCGGCTCCTCCACCGCCAGGGGATCAGCGGCCACCGCCGCGGCCCCGAAGGGATCGAGCTGGAGGGGCGGCTCGTCCTCGACGGCGCCCCTCGGCGACGGCTCGTGCCCGGCGCCGCCGGTCCCTGGCGCGGGCGCCGGACTGCCGACCACCCCCTCGTCCAGCGCCGCCAGGCCGTGGTCGAGCGGCGGCATGGCTCCGAAGGGATCCTCGGTGGCGCTGATCACCGGCATGGGGGCCGGGCCGGAGGGGACCGTGAGCCGCCTCGCCGGCGGCGTGGTCAACTCCTCGAGCGAGAGCAGCCCGCTGGTGCCCGGCGCCGAGACCATGGGAGCCGGCGGCGGGTCGAGCGGCCCGAAGCCGTCGAGCGGGTCGGGGGCGCCCGGACCAGACCCGCCGAAGGGATCGAAGTCGGCGTCGCCCGCGAGGGACGGGGCCGCGGTGGCGGGCGGGGGCGATGGGGAGGGTCCCGGGGAGGGGGCGGCGAAGGGATCGGCCTCCAGTGACCCACCCCGTGCGGTGTAGAACGGGTCGGGCTCGGGCACGGCAGCCGCGGCTGCGGCCGGAGTCGCGGCCGGGGGTGCCGGCGCCGCCGGGGCGAAGGGATCGGCCGGCGAGTGAGGCGTGCCGAGGTGCGGCTCCAGGTCGACCTCGAACGCCGCGCGCGCGTCGAGCGTGGTCCGGCGGGGGAGCGGCGGCGGGGCGGCCCGGGGCGCTTGCGCCTCGGCCACCGGGAAAGGATCGGCGGCGGGGAAGGGATCGGCGGCGGGCGGCGGCGGCCCGTCGTCGGGGCGCTGGACCGTGAAGACGGTCTGGCACTTCGAGCAGCGCAGCTTGGCGCCACGAGTGCCGACCTTCTCGTCGGCGACGCGGAACTTGGCGGAGCAACCGGTGCAGACGACGATCATTGCGGAACCGTAGGTTGGATCGAGACTACACCCCGAAACGCTTGACACCAAGCGCCATCGCCAGAACAATCCCTTGCGTTGCAGGCACTTGGATCCTTTCGGGAGAAGCGATGACCGACGAGCAGGAGACCACCGCCGAACCCGCGCCTTCCGGCACCGAGCCGAAGGTGATCAAGCGTTACACCAACCGGAAGCTCTACGACACCGTGGAGTCACGGTACGTGACCCTCGACGAGATCGCCGAGATGATCAAGGCGGGCGGCGAGGTGAAGGTGATCGACAACCGGACCAAGGACGACCTCACGGCCGTGACCCTGGCCCAGATCATCTTCGAGGAGGAGAAGAAGAGCGCCCGCACCAGCATGAAGACGCTGCTGGGGCTGATCCGCCAGGGCGGCGAGGTGGCGCAGCAGATGGTGGGCGGCGCCGGCGGCGACCTGCGCGAGCGGGTCGACGGGCTGCGCAAGGAGGCGGAGCAGCGGGTCCAGCACCTGCTGGCCCGTGGCCAGCAGACCGGCGAGAAGGCCCGCGAGCTGGTGACCGCGTCGCAGGAGGCGCTCTCGGGGCTGCAGAAGCGGATCGACGAGCGCGTGCGCAGCGCCGCCGAGGGGATCCACAACCTCCCCGAGGTGAAGCGCCAGCTCGAGGACATCGCCAAGCGGATCGAGTCGCTGGAGAAGAAGCTCGACGAGCAGGACCGGAAGTAACCGGCCGCGCCGGCGGTCGCGTCGCGGTGGAGGCCTCCCGCCGGCTCCAGCGCGGCGAGGGGTCCGGCTCGGAGGCGGCCCGGCCTACGACCCGGGCTGCGGCGACGGCTCCGACGGCGTCGGCTCGGACGGCGGCGGCGGCGGCGACGGGTCGGCGGGCGCGGCCGCCTCGGACTGCGCCAGCCGGGTGTTGAGCCCGTCGACCTGAGCCTCCAGCTCGCTGAGCCGCTGGCGCATGGTCCGCAGCTCCTCGGCGGTGGGGAGGTTGGCGGCGTGGAGCGCCGCCTGCACGCCCGACTCGACGGTGGCGCGGGCCGCGGCGGCGGCGGCCAGCAGCTCCTGCAGGCCGTGGGTGACCCGCTCGTCGGTGAGCAGCTTGCCCACCACCCGGGTGGCCCGCTCCTCGCCCGAGGCGATCACCTGCTTCACGACCGGGTGCTTCAGGACATCGTCGAAGAGCATGGTGGACTTGTCCCCTTCCCCCCCCTAGCCTGTCAAGCGTGGCGCTCCACCCTCACCTCGACCACCGCCTGGTCGTCGTCACCGGGAAGGGTGGCACCGGCAAGTCGACGCTGGCCGCCGCGCTGGCCCTGCTGGCGGCCGCCGCCGGCAAGCGGGTGCTGGTGGCCGAGGTCAACGCCGCCGAGCGGGTGGCCCCGCTGCTGGGCGCCCCCCCGGCCGGGCCCGTCATCCGCGAGGCCCGCCCCGGGATCTTCACCGTCAACGTGACGCCGCCGGCGGCGCTGCGCGAGTACGGCCTGCAGGTGGTGAAGCTCCGGGCCATCTACGACGCCGTCTTCGAGAACCGGGTGGTCCGCCACTTCCTGCGGGTGGTCCCCGGCCTCGGCGAGCTGGTCATGCTCGGCAAGATCCTCCACGAGGCGCGCGCCGAGGAGCGCGGCCGGCCGCGCTGGGACCAGGTGATCATCGACGCCCCGGCCACCGGCCACGCCGTCCAGCTCCTGCGCGTGCCCGGCGCCATGCTCGGCATGGTGCCGCCCGGGCCGCTCCGCGCCGACGCCCGCTGGATGCAGGCCTGGCTGGTCGACCCGGCCCGCACCGCCGCGGTGCTGGTGACCCTGCCGGAGGAGATGCCGGTCACCGAGGCCATCGAGCTCGACGCCCAGCTGCGGGAGCGGGTCGGCCTGGCGCCGGCGGCGGTGGTGGTGAACGCCATGCCCTCGCCGCGCTTCACCCCCGGGCAGGCGGTCCGGCTCGCCCCGCTCTCGGCGGCGCCCTCGCCGGTGGGGCCGGCGGCCACCGCGGCCCGGCTCCACGCCGTGCGCAGCGCGGCGGCGGAGCGCGAGCTGCGGCGGCTGCGGGCGGCGCTGCCCATCCCCACCGCGCTCCTGCCGCTGCTGGCCACGGCCGGCTGGGGGCTGGCCGAGGTGGAGCGGCTGGCCGCGGCGCTGGCCGCCACCGGGGAGGGCTCGCCGTGGCAGGCCTGAGCGCTGCCATCAGCGGCCGGCGGGTGCTGGTCTGCGTCGGCGCCGGCGGCGTCGGCAAGACCTCGGTGGCCGCGGCGCTGGGGCTGGCCCGCGCCCTGGAGGGGGGCAAGGTGCTGGTCTGCACCATCGACCCGGCGCGGCGGCTGGCCACGGCGCTCGGACTGGACGCCCTGGGCAACGCCGAGACCCGGGTGCCGGACGAGGCCTTCGCCGCCGCCGGCCTGCGCCCGCGCGGCCAGCTCTTCGCCATGATGCTCGACGTCAAGCGGACCTGGGACGACCTGGTGACCCGCCACGCCCCCACCCCGGAGCGGCGGGACCGCATCCTCCGCAACCGGCTCTACCAGCAGATGTCGGCGGCGCTGGCCGGCTCGCAGGAGTACATGGCCACCGAGAAGCTCTACGAGCTGGCCACCGACCGCGACTACGACCTGATCGTCCTCGACACCCCGCCCACCGCCAACGCCCTCGACTTCCTCGACGCCCCGGACCGGATCCTCGACTTCCTCGGCGACGACCAGGCCCCGCTGCTGCTCTCCCCGGCCCGCGGGGCCCGGCTCGGCTTCCGCCTGGCCCAGCTGGGCGGCAGCCTGGTGGTGAAGACCCTGGCCCGCTTCACCGGCGGTGACATGCTCCACGACCTGGGGGACTTCCTGGCCAGCTTCCACGGCATGTACGAGGGGTTCAAGGCCCGGGCCGCCGCGGTCCACGAGCTGCTGGCCCGGCCCACCACCGGCTTCGTGCTGGTCTCCAGCGCCAGCCCGCGGGCGGTGGCCGAGGCCCGCTCGCTCCACGACCGGCTGGTGGCCGAGGGGATGCCCATCGCCGGCGCCGTCGCCAACCGGGTCACGGCGCCGCTCTGGCCGACCGGCCGGCCGCGGCCGGGCCCGGGCGAGCTGGCCGCGGCGCTGGGCGCGGACGACGCCGGGCTGGCCCCGGGGCTGGCGCTGGCGCTCGAGGAGCACGAGCGGATGGCGGCCGCCGACGCCGGCGCCCTGGCCGGCCTGCTGGCGTTGGCGCCCGGGGCCCACGCCGTGGTGCCCCGCATGGAGGAGGACGTCCACGACCTGGCCGGCCTGGCGGCGCTGGCCGAGCGGCTGCTCCACACCGGCCCCCCGCCCGCGGTATGACTCGGCGGCCCCCATGACACCGCCTCCTGCCCCGCTCCGCTCCGCCCCGGCCCCGTCGCCGCGGCTGCTGGCCGCGCTGCTCCTCTCCGGGCTGCTGGCCGGCTGCGCCGCGGCCCGGCCGTCGCCGACCGCGGCCGGGAGCTGCCCGTCCTGCCCGCCCGGCGAGGGTGCGACGGCGGCCGCCGCGGGTCCCACCCGGCTGGCCTACGACCCCGAGCGCATCGAGGTGACGCCGGCCGACCTGGAGCTGGCCGGGAAGAACGACGAGGAGCTCTTCGCCATCGGCCAGGCCGCCTTCGCCGCCCGCGACTTCGAGCGGGCCGCCGCCGCCTTCGACCGGGTGGTCGACCTCCACCCCGGCTCCAGGCACCAGGCGGTGGCCCTCGCCAACGGCGGCGTGGCCCACGAGCGGCTGCAGCGGTGGCGGCTGGCCCTGGAGCGCTTCCGAACCCTGGAGCGCCGCTTCACCGGCCACGAGGCGCTGGAGGCGGCCTTCCGCATCGCCGAGTGCCACTACCACCTCGACGAGCTGCCGGAGGCCGCCGCGGTGCTGGGGCGGCTGGCGGCCCGCGGCGACCTGCCCACCGGCGAGCACATCCGCGCCCTCACCCAGCTCGGCATCGTCGAGTTCGAGGGCGGCCAGCTGGACGAGGCGGAGCGCCACCTGCGGCTGGCGGTCTCGGCCTGGAAGGCGGGGAGCGAGCCGGAGCGGCTCGACGACTACCACCCGGCGCAGGCCCAGCACTACCTGGGCGAGGTCTACCGGGCCCACTTCCTGGCGGTCCGCCTCGATCCCTCGCGGCGCGACGAGGCCCAGCTGGCCGGGGACCTGGAGAACAAGGCCTCGCTGCTGCTCTCGGCGCAGGGCCACTACCTGCGGGCCATCCGCATGGGGAACGGCGACTGGGCGGTGGCCTCCGGCTACCGCATCGGCGAGCTCTACGACGCGCTCCACGCCGCGCTGGTGGAGGCCCCGGTGCCGGCCGGGCTGGACGCCGAGCACGCCGCCGCCTACCGCGTCGAGCTGAAGCGGAAGGTCCGGGTGCTGGTGGTCAAGGCCATCACCATCTACGAGCAGACGCTGGCGGTGGCCGGCCGGGCCCGGGTGGAGAACAACCGCTTCGTGGCCGAGACCCAGGCCTCGCTCGACCGGATGAAGCAGGCGCTGCGCGAGGTGCCGGCCGACGACGGTCCCGCCGTCGAGCCGGCCCTCCCCGCCGACGCCACGCCCGACAAGGGGTAGCGCGCCTCCCCGCGGCACCCCGCAGGACCCGCGGCCCCGCCAGGGCCGGGTGCGGTCACGGGTACATGGCGTCGAGCTGGGCGCGGTAGCGCCGCTCGATGGCCTTGCGCTTCAGCTTCTGCGACGGCGTCACCTCGCCCTCGGCCTCGCTGAACTCGCGCGGCAGGACGGTGAAGCGCCGGATGGCGGCGAAGCGCGGCAGGCCGGCGTTGGCCCGGTCGACGGCGCGCTGCACCTGCTGCTGCACCTCGAGGTGCGCGGCGGCCCGCTCCCCGGAGAGGTCGCCCAGGCCGCGCTGCGCGGCCAGCCGCTGCAGCGCCTCGGGGTCGAGGGTCACCAGCGCGGTCACGTAGCCGCGCTGGTCGCCGTGGATGAGCGCCTGGGAGAGCAGCGGGGTGCCGGCCTTGAGCAGGTTCTCCAGCTCGGTGGGGGCGACGTACTTGCCGCCCGAGGTCTTGATCAGGTCCTTCTTCCGGTCGGTGATGGCGAGCCGCCCCTGGTCGTCGAGGACGCCGACGTCGCCGGTCCGCAGCCAGCCCTCGGCGTCGAGCGCCTCGGCGGTGGCCTCGGCCCGGCCGCGGTAGCCGCGCATGATCCACGGCCCGCGCATCAGCACCTCGCCGTCCTCCGCCAGCCGCACCTCGACGCCGGGGAAGGGCGGCCCCACCGTCCCCAGCTTGCGGTTCCAGGGGAGGTTGCAGTGGGTGGCGGCCGAGGACTCGGTCAGGCCGTAGCCCTCGAGGATGACGATGCCCATGGCGTCGAAGAACTCGGCCAGGTCGCGCGCCAGCGGCGCCGAGCCGGAGATGAAGAAGCGCAGCCGCCCGCCGAAGAGGTCGCGCACCTTCTTGAAGACCAGCCGGTCGGCCAGCAGGTACTGGGCCTCCAGCAGCGGCCCGGGGGCCTCCCCGTCCCGCCGCTTGCGCGACACCGTCAGCCCCACCTCCATGGCCCAGGTGAAGAGGGCCGCCCGGGCCCCGCCCCCCTGGGTGGCCCCCAGCACCACCTTGGCGTGGACCTTCTCGAAGATGCGGGGCACGGCGCAGACGAAGGTGGGCCGGAAGCGGCCCAGGTTCTCCACCAGCTTCTCGACGCGTCCGTCGATCACGGTGGGGAAGCCGATGCGCAGCTGGGCGGTGCCGATCATCTTGCCGAAGCTGTGGGCCAGGGGGAGCCAGAAGAGCTGCGAGGGGTTCTCGTGGTCGAGGATGCCCGACTCCTCGATGGCGGCCGACTGCTCCACCCAGCAGGCGTGGGTCAGCTCGACGCCCTTGGGCGGGCCGGTGGTGCCCGAGGTGTAGATGAGCGTGGCCAGCGCGTCGCCCTCCACCGCGGCGCAGGTCTCCTCGAACTGGCCGGGGTGGGCGCCGTCCAGGGCCCGGCCGAGGTCCTCGACGGCGCGGAGGGGGATGACGAAGCCGTCCTGCGACGGGGCCCCGTCGAAGACGATGATCTTGCGCAGGGCGGGGAGCCGGTCGCGGTGGGCCAGCAGCTTGCCCACCTGCTCCTCGTCCTCGGCGAAGCAGTACGCCGCCGCCGCGTCGCCGAGGATGAAGGCGCACTCCTCGGCGGTGGATGACGGGTAGATGGTGGAGGTGGCGCCGCCGGCGCAGAGGACGGCGAGATCGGCCAGCACCCACTCGATGCGGGTGCCGGCCAGGATGGCCACCACCTCCTCGGCCTGGAGGCCGAGGGCGCGCAGGCCGCTGGAGATGCCGCGCACCCGGGCCTCGGTGTCGGCCCAGGTCAGCTTCCGCCAGCCCGAGCCCTCCGGGTGGCTGAAGGCCAGGGCGTCGGGCGTGCGCCCGACCCGGTCGAGGAACAGCTCCCCCACGGAGCGCGGCTGAGGCCGGTGCGGTGACATTGGGGGGCGAATGTACCGGAACTTCCCGCCGGCGGAAGCCCCGCGTGGTGCGCCCCCGTCCGTTGTCCGTGATCACGGAGACTCGTCCGTGCCGGGGAGGTGGTCGCTCCATTCGACTTCAGGCTTGACGATGCAGCGTCCGGTCAATAGGATGCCCGTCTACTTTAACGGAATCCGCGAAAGGATCCCCCCGTGGCCCTCCCCCCCCACCGCACCCCCCGCTTCGAGACCCTGCAGGTCCACGCCGGCCAGGAGCCGGCCGCCGGCACCAACTCGCGCGCCGTCCCCATCCACCAGACCACCTCCTACACCTTCGACTCGGCCGAGCACGGGGCCAACCTCTTCGCGCTCAAGGCCTTCGGCAACATCTACACGCGGCTGATGAACCCGACCACCGACGTCTTCGAGAAGCGGGTGGCGGCGCTGGAGGGAGGGGTGGCGGCGCTGGCCACCGCCTCGGGCCACGCCGCCCAGTTCCTCGCCATCACCAACATCGCCCAGGCCGGCGACAACATCGTCTCCTCGAGCCGGCTCTACGGCGGCACCTTCAACCAGTTCAAGGTGACCCTGCCCCGGCTCGGCATCGGCGTGAAGCTGGTCGACTCGGTGGAGGCGGCCGACCTGGCCAAGGTGATCGACGGGAAGACCAAGGCGCTCTACGTCGAGACCATCGGAAACCCCGGCTACGACATCCCCGACCTGCCGGCCCTGGCCAGGCTGGCCCACGACCACGGCATCCCGCTGATCGTCGACAACACCTTCGGCGCCGCCGGCTACCTGGCCCGCCCCATCGACCACGGGGCGGACGTGGTGGTGGAGTCGGCCACCAAGTGGATCGGCGGCCACGGCACCTCGATCGGCGGCGTCATCGTCGACTCGGGGAAGTTCGACTGGGCGAAGTCGGGCAAGTTCCCCTTCTTCACCGAGCCCTCCCCCGGCTACCACGGCCTGGTCTTCAACGACGTCTTCGGGCCGAAGGGGCCGTTCGGCAACATCCAGTTCATCATCCGGGCCCGCGTCGAGGGGCTGCGCGACCAGGGGGCCTGCGTCTCGCCGTTCAACTCCTTCCTCTTCCTGCAGGGGCTGGAGACGCTCTCGCTGCGGGTGCAGCGCCACGCCGACAACACCCTGGCGCTGGCGCAGTGGCTGGAGAAGCACCCCTCGGTCGCCTGGGTCTCCTACCCGGGCCTGCCGAGCCACCAGCACCACGAGCGGGCCAAGAAGATCCTGCGCAACGGCTTCGGCGCGGTGCTGAGCTTCGGCATCAAGGGCGGGCTGGCGGCGGGGAAGACCTTCATCGAGTCGGTCAAGCTGGCCAGCCACCTCGCCAACGTCGGCGACGCCAAGACGCTGGTGATCCACCCGGCCTCGACCACCCACTCGCAGCTCAGCGAGGCGGAGCAGAAGACCGCCGGCGTGCCGCCCGACGCCATCCGCGTCGCCGTCGGCATCGAGCACATCGAGGACATCAAGGTGGACTTCGAGGAGGCGTTCGCCGCGGTGAAGTAACCGCGTCGGCCCGTCGCGTCGGCCAATCGCGTCGGCGACGGCTTCTGGTGTCGCCGACGCAAACTATCTCCTGCCCAGTCGCGTCGGCTCCAGCTTCTGGCGGAGCCGACGCAAGGCATCTTCTACCCGGGATCACCCGGGCTCTTTTCCTGTCTTTTCAGGCCCTTGGCTTTCTCTGGGGTCTGCGATCTTTTGTCACTTGAACAGGTGACAAGTCCCTCCCGGGCTGCGACAATCTGCTCCAGCACTCCCTCCCCCCGGGAATCTCCATGCGCCACCGTCACCGCCTCTCTCCGTTCGCGCTCGCCGCCGCCGTCACCGCCCTGGTGTTGCTCCTCGTCACCTGAGGACGGCGCGGGACGGCGACCGGGCCGCTGCGTTCCCGGCCGACGGCGGCCCTGGTGTCACCACGGGTCCGGCCGAGCCGCCGGGATCCGTGGCTCCCGCTGGCGCACGCCGATCACCAGATGATCCGGAGTGCGTTGTTGTTCCGGTCGGAGAGGACGAGGTGGCCCCCCGGGTAGCCGCGCACCTCGAAGGGAGAGTTGAGCTGCGGGCCGAGCGGCAGTCGCTGGGCATACTCGGCGGCCGAGCCGGCCACGGTGGTGCCGGCCCAGGTGTAGACGGCGGAGGACGGGCCTCCCGGCATCCCCGGCAAGGCGGCGGTGAGGTAGCGGAGCCGGTTGGACTCGACGAGCCAGAGGGTCCCGTCGGGAGCGGGGTAGAACGACGGTGGGCCCGCGAAGAGCGCGCCGCTGGCGGCCGCCCCCTCCCCGGCGCTGCCGGCGCTGCTGCCCGCCCGCATGGTGAGCGAGGCCACACTCCCGTCGGGGTTGGTGGTGATGGTGGCCACGCCGTTGGAGTAGCTGGCGATGCCGCCGCCGCAGAACCGGCCGCTCACCAGCAGGCTCCCGGCGGCATCCACGGCCACCTGGCAGCCGCGATCGTCGATGCAGTTCTCCAGGTGGGTTGGGTTGGCCGGGGTGCAGGCCGAGGCCTTCAGGAAGGTGGAGACCGCGCCGCTGGCCAGGTCGATGCGCCGGACCCGGTCGTGCGCGACGTCGGCCACGTAGATCGAGCCGCCGATCAGCGCCAGCTGGCTGGGGCTGGAGAAGCTGGCCGCCGCGGGGTTGGCGCCGTCACCGAACGGATCGGTGGTGGCGGTGCCCCCGCCGGCCAGCAGGTGGACCCGGTTGGGCGTGACCGACAGGTCGACGAAGCGGACCAGGTTGCAGTAGGCGTCGGTGAAGTAGAGCCGCTGCGCCGCCTCGTCGAGGTGGAGTCCCATCGGGTAGACGATGGTGGCCTCCAGCGCCGCCACCCCATCCGCGGGGTTGCACCCGGTGTTGCCGCCGGACCCGGCCACCGGCTCCACCACGCCGTCGGGTCGCAGCCGCTTGATGCGCCAGTTGCCGCGCTCGGCGAAGTAGACGTCCCCGCCGCTCGAGACGGCCAGGCCGGTCGGGACGTTGCTGCGCGCGTCGCGACCCGGCCCCTCGCCGTCTCCCGAGGTGTGGTCCGCCCCGACCGCCGAGAAGACCTGGCCGGCCGCCGGAGGCTGTGCGGTCCAGGTGAAGTCCACCGGGCTTCCGGTCAGGTGGCGGCCGTGGAGGTCGAGGGCGCTGGCGCGGAAGGTGTAGGAGGTGGGCCGGAGGCCGACGCGGGCCGGGGTCCGCGCCGTGCCCCACGGGTCGGTGACGGCCAGCGTGGACTGCACGGTCGCCGACGGGTCGAGCGACGCGAACCCCACCCAGCGCCCGCCGAGCGCCCCGCCGCCGGAGTCGGTCAGCGTCACCGCGAGCGGGGTCCCGGCCGGCGTCGCGGTGGCGTCGGTGGGCGACTCGTCGATGCGCGGCTGCTGCAGGTCACCGGCGGCCAGGGCCAGCGTGGCGGTGGACGGGGTGCTGCTCCCCGCGGCGCGCACCACCCGCAGGTCGTGCGTGCCGTTGTCCACCAGCAGCAGGTCGGTGGGGCGCAGCGGCGCGCCGCCGGCGCCGACGGTGGGGTCGAAGGCGATGGCCTGCGGCGAGGCCAGGGTGGCCGCGGTGGCCGGCCCGCCGTCGCCGCTGGATCCGCTGGCGCCGGTGCCGGCCACGGTCCGCAGCTCGAAGGTGGCGGCGTCCACCCGCCGGATCCGGTTCTCGGCGGCGATGGAGAGGTAGAGGTTGCCGGCCGGGTCGAAGGCCATGAGGGGATCGGTGGCGATGGAGGCGAGCCGTGCGTCGATGCCGTCCTGCGGCGCGCCGCCGGAGAGGCCGGCCACCCGGGTGGGAGCGCCGACGGGACGACCAGCGGCGTCGGCCTGCCAGCGCGTCACGCCGGGCGTGTAGCCCGAGCCGTCGGTGCCGCAGAGCCCGGCCGCGACGAAGACGTTGCCCTGCCCGTCCCAGGCCAGGTTGCTGGTGGTGCCGAGCGTGTAGACCGCGAGGGGAGCGGTGCAGGCGGCGACGGCGAGGACCGTGGTGATGATGCCGGTGCCGCCGGGACGAGACGGGGTGACCAGGTCGACCCGCCGCACCCGGTTGTGGCCATCGTCCACCACGTAGAGCGAGCCGTCGGGCGCCAGGCCGATCCAGCGCGCGCTGGCCAGGGTGGCGCTGGTGGCCAGGCCGCCGTCGCCGTAGTCGGGCGCCGGGGCGCTGCCGCCGCCGGCCACCGTGTCGATGAGCCCGGTGACCAGGTTCACGCGCCGGACGCGGTTGGTGTAGGCGTCGGAGACGTAGAGCAGGTGGTTGAGGTCGTCGAGGGCCAGGTGCGACGCATAGACGATCGACGAGGAGGTGGCCGGGACGTTGTCCGGCGAGCCGGTGTTGGCGTGGTTGCCGGCGATGGTGGTGACCACGCCGTCCGCCGAGACCTTGCGCACCGCCCAGTTGTTGTAGTCGGCCACGTAGAGCGAGCCGTCTCGCGAGGCGGCCAGGCCGACCGGGTTGAGGAGCCTGGCGTCCAGCGCCGGACCGCCGACGTAGCCGGAGAGGTGGGCGGCGTTCACCACCGTGGTGATGATCCCGGCCGAGGGCGGATCGGCCCGGACGGTGAGCGTGGCGGGGACGGGCGCGGCGGTGGCGGTCACCGTGAAGACCTGGTCGCCGACCAGCCGCCCGAGCCGGATGGTGAATGGGCCGGCCACGCCCGAGGCGTTGGTCACGGCCAGGGCCGGGGTGACGCCGCCATCGGCCACCGGCGCGATGAGCACGTTGGCTCCGGCCACCACGGCGCTGGCCTGGTCCCGGACCGTGACGGTGACGCCGCTCACCGAGCTCCCCACCACGCCGGTCAATCCGGCCGGCACGCTGATGGTGTTCCCCTTCGGCCCGCAGACCCCGGCCCGGCAGACGCCGTCGGGCACGGCGCTGGTGGCGCAGGCCGAGAGCTCCGGCGCGGTCGCGGAGGCGCGGCAGGCCTGGACGCCGCTGGCGCAGGAGAGGGTCCCCAGCTGGCAGGGATCGGTCCCGGGCGAGCAGGGGCCGCCGGCCAGGCAGGTGGCGCAGGCGCCGTCGAAGCAGACGCCGCTGGTCCTGCTGGCGCAGGGGGTGCCGTTGGCCAGGGCGCTGCCGGTGTCGCTGCAGGCACCGGCGCCGGTGGCGCAGTCGGTGGTGCCGGCGTGGCAGTCGTTGACCGGCGTGCAGAGGGCGCCGGCCGAGCAGGCCGTGCAGGTGCCGGTGTGGCAGAAGAAGCCCAGCCCGCAGCTGGTCCCGTCCGGCAGCGAGGCGGCGGTGTCGGCGCAGACCTGGACGCCGGTGTTGCAGAGGGTCACGCCGGTGTGGCAGGGGTTGGGCGGCGCGCAGGCGGCGTAGGCGGTGCAGGGGGTGCACGCGCCGGCGTGGCAGACGTGGCCGGCGCCGCAGGCGGTGCCGTCCTGGACCAGCAGGGCCGAGGCGATGCAGGTGGGCGTCGAGGACACGGCGGTGCAGGTGAGGGTGCCGAGCCGGCAGGGGTCGGCCGGCTGGCAGGAGGCGCCGCCGACGCAGAGCGGCTGGCAGGCGCCGGCCAGGCAGGCCTGTCCGGCGCCGCAGGCGGTCCCGTCGAAGGCGTTGCCCACGCTGGTGCAGACCTGGCCGCCGGCGACGCAGTCGGTCCGCCCCACCCGGCAGGGATCGGCCGGCTGGCAGGGCCCCCCGGCCACGCAGGCGCCGCCGCCGCCGCCGGAGTTCCCGGCGCTGAGCCGCAGGTCGGGGAGCGTGGTCTCCTTCCCGGAGAGGACCAGCGCGTTGGCCGCCATGGCCGGGACGTAGCCGTCGTGGGCCACGATCACCTGGTAGAGGCCGGGCGGCAGCCCCGCCACGGCCAGGCTGCCTGCGGCGGTGACGGTGCCGCTGAACGTCAGCGAGGCGGTGTCCACGGCGGTGACCGTGGTGACGCCGCTGGTGGCGGGCGGGGACAGCACCACCAGGCCTCCGATGGAGCCGGGCGGCGGGACCGGCGCGCCGGCGTCGGGCACCAGCGTGAGCGGGGCGAGCGCCAGATCCTCGCCGCCGCGCAGCTCGATGCCGTCCCGCACCACCGTCCGGTACCCGGCGCGGAAGAACTCCACCCGCAGCGGCCCGGCGGGCAGGTCACGCATGGTGAAGGTGCCGTCGTCGTTGGTGAAGGTGGTGAAGGGGCCCTCGGGCACGAAGACCACCGTGCCGCCGTGGCCACCCCCGGTGGCCAGGTCGCCGAGCAGGGCCAGGCCGTGGACCCTGGCGTTCTCCACCACCGCGATCTCGCCGAGCGAGATCTGCCGCCCCGGGCCGACGCCCACGGTGGCGAGATCGACGGCCCGCTGCATGTCGGCGGCGCCCGCGCCACCCGAGGCCCAGCGCACCAGCAGCACCCCCTGCGTGGAGGTGATCCCGGAGAGGAAGAAGTCGCCGGTGGTGCTGCTGCTGGTCCGGAGGCCCGTGGAGAGCACCTCGACCACGGCGCCGCTGACCGGGAGCCGGTCGGCGCTGCCGGGCTGGGCCACCACCACCTTGCCGTAGACGGCGCCGGGCCCGGGCGGCCCGGGCGGGGGCGGGAGCGTGAGATCCCGGTTGCAACCCGCGAGGACCAGCAACGAGGCCAGCAACCCGGCCGAGCGGTGGGACATGGGCCCCTCCCTGGTGAAGGCGTGGAGAGAGGCTAATCGAGCTGAGGTGGACCGGTCCGGGAAATCGTCCGGCGGCGCCGCGCGTCGAGCGCGCCAGCGCGCCCGCCCCGGGGGGAGGCCGGACGGTGTGCCCCTTCGGGGCCATGGCCGCGTCGCCGGCGCGTGGCTCGCGGTGGTCGGCAACCAGATCCAGACACCGGACGGCCAGCCCTGGCGCGGTCGCGGCGCCAACCTCACCGACACCCGCGGCTGCAACGCCTGCGCCTACAACGCCCCGAGCCCGGCCGAGGTGACGCGGCGCGTCGACGAGCTGGTGGACGGTTGGCACGCCAACTTCATCCGGCTGGACCTGGAGAGCTATGCCGACGCCGGGGGCCGGGTCACCTGGGCCGGCCTGCTGGTCGACGCGGCCCGCCTGGCCGAGGTCTTCAAGGACGAGCCCCGCGTGCTCTTCGGCCTGGTGAACGATCCGGAGTCCAACTTCGACGGGGCCCAGGACGCCCAGGTCTGGACCGCCATGAACTCCGCGGTGCGGACCATCCGCGACGTGGAGACGGCGGCCGGCACGCCCCACCACGTCATCGCGGTGCAGGGGACCCGGCAGTGGTCGCGGGTGCTCGACTACTACCTCACCCACCCCATCACCGCCGGCGGCGGCGTCAACATCGCCTACGAGACCCACGTCTACGATCCGGCCAGCAGCTTCGCCGCCCGCTTCGAGGATCCTTCGGCCACGGGGCCGGTGATCATCGGCGAGTTCGGCCCGGTTCCTGGAACCATGACCCTGGCCGACACCGCCGACCTGATGGCCCGGGCCGAGGCCCACGGGGTCCCCTACCTGGCCTGGACCTTCCACATGCGCTGCGACCCCAACCTGCTGGTGGACAACTCGGGCGGCGGCGGCGGCGGCGACATGACCCTCACCCCCACCGCCTGGGGCACGCAGCTGAAGACGCGCCTGGCGACGGGGTGGTAGTGCAATCGCGGCGTCGCCGAGCCGATCTCACGAAACCCCCGCCCCTCTTGGGTTCCACGGGTGTCGGCGCGGCCGGAAATGTCAGACCGGCGTGAGACGCTGCGTGAATGATCAACGCGCAACCGACCCTGCCGTCGGCCGCGGCTCCGACGCACGGAGCGGCCACATCGTCCCTCGAACTCCCGGAAGCACGGCAGCTCCGCGACGCACTCGAGCTCCTCCTTTGCAGGGAGCGGGCGGCCATGGCCGACTTCCTGATCGCCCTGGCCGACCTCGACCGGCGCCGCGGCTGGGAGCCGCTCGGGCATGCCTCCTTCTTCGCCTTCCTCCATTTCGAGATGGGGCTCTCCAACAGTGCCGCCTTCTACCGAATGAGCGCCGCCCGGCTCATCCAGCGCATCCCCGACCTGGTGGGGCCGATGGCCAGCGGCCGGCTCTGACTGTCGACGACCGCCGAACTGGCCAAGGTGGTGACCGAGGAGAACTGGGCCGAGGTGGCCCCGCGCTTCTTCGGCCTCTCGGCCCGGGAGGCGAGGGAAGTGGTCGCCGCGCTGCAGCCGAGGGCGGCGCCGCCGCTGCGAGCGGTGGTGACCTCGCTGCACACGCAGCAGCTCGAGCTCGTCAGGCCGCAGGCCGCCGCGTTGCCGCCAATGGCCAACCCGGTCGAACCTTCGCCCTCCGCCCCCTCAACCCCCGCCCTCACACTCGCCCTCTCCGCCGCGCCGACGACCGGCGAGGACTCAAACGTGGTCCTTCTTTGGCGATTCCCGACGTCGGGAATCGCTTTTGGGGGAGGCGACGAGATCGTGCCGCTCACGGCGAACGTGCGCAGGGTCCACTTCAACGTCGACAAGCATGTGGTCCGGAAGCTCAAGGCCGCTCGCGAGGGGCTCTCGCACTCGATTCGCGGAGCCACGATGGAGCAGGTGCTCGAGGCGGCGCTCGACCTGCTGCTGGAGAAGCAGGCCAGGGCGCGGGCGCTGGTGAAGCGGCCGCGGGCGGTGCGGCCGACCCCGACCTCGACCTCGACCCCGACTGCGACCGAGCCGCCGCCCCACCGTCGCTCCGGCCCCCGCGCAGCCATCCCCGCCACCGTTCGCCGCGCCGTCTGGGAGGGCGACGCCGGCCGCCGCAGTTGGCCGCTCGACGGTGGCGGCTGCTGCGGCTCGACGCATCGGCTGGAGCTCGACCACCTCATTCCCTGGGCCGAGTGGGGTCCCGACACGGTCGAGAACCTCCGCGTCGTCTGCGGCCGGCACAACGCCCTGGCGGCGAGGGGGGCGTTCGGGGAGCCGCAGATGAGCCGATATGCAGGGAGGCGGACGGGAGGCTCTGGCTCGAGCGCATCTCATCATCCCCGGCCGTAGCGAGGCGAGCGAGGCCGAGCACCGAGCGGGTCACCCGACGACCGAGCAGCGGAAGCGTGCTGGTGGCCCGCTGAGCAGCGCAGGGAGGAGGCTGCCCCGCGAATGCCGGCATCGTTCGCCGCAGCAGGCTGGGGGTTATGGGATGTGCTCTGGAGGCCTGGGCGCCCTCAAAGGGCGCCCTCCTGAGGCAACGACCCCAGGGCCTCGCCCAGGTCGGCGATCAGCTCCTCCGGGGCCTCGATGCCGATGGAGAGCCGGATGACGCTGTCGGTGATCCCGGCGCGCCGCCTCGCCTCCGGCGTCATGGAGGCGTGGGTCATGGAGGCCGGGTGGGCCACCAGGCTCTCCACCCCGCCCAGGCTCTCGGCCAAAGTGAACCAGCGCAGCGTCCGCAGCACGTGGTTGACCCGCGCCGGCGTCCCGTCCTTGAGCTCGAAGCTGAGCATGCCGCCGAAGCCGTCCTGCTGCCGCCTGGCCAGCGCGTGCTGGGGGTGGCCCGGCAGGCCCGGGTAGAAGACCTCGTCGATGGCCGGGTGGGCCGCCAGGAACTCGGCCACCCGCTGCGCCCCGAGCTCATGCGCCTTCATCCGCAAGAGCAGCGTCTTCAGGCCGCGCAGCACCAGGAAGCAGTCGTGCGGGCTCTGCGAGGTGCCGAGCAGGTTGTTCATCGACTGGATGCGCTGCAGGAGCGCGGTCCGCCCCGGCGCCGCCACCACCGCCCCGCCCACCACGTCGGAGTGGCCGTTCAGGTACTTGGTGGTGGAGTGGACCACCAGGTCGGCGCCGTGCTCGAACGGCCGCTGCAGCACCGGGGAGAGGAAGGTGTTGTCGACCACGGTGAGCGCGCCGCGGGCCCGTGCCAACCTGGCCACAGCGGCGATGTCGGTGAGCCGCAAGAGCGGGTTGGACGGGGTCTCGATCCAGACCAGCGCCGTCTCCTGCTGCAGCGCCTCCTCCACCGCGGCGAGATCGCCGAGGTCGAGATAGGTGACCTTCAGGCCGGCCGCGACCTTGAGGTGCTCCAGCGTCCGGAAGGTGCCGCCATAGCAGTCGATGGTGGAGAGGATGTGGCTCCCGGCCGGGAGCAGGCTGAGCACCAGGGTCACCGCCGCCATGCCGGTGGTGGTGCAGGTGGCCCCGCTGCCCCCCTCGAGCAGCGCGATGGCCTCCTCGAGCGCGGCGCGCGTCGGGTTGCCGCTGCGGGTGTAGTCGTAACCGGCGTTGGTGCAGACGTCCCGGAAGGCGAAGGTGGAGGTCAGGTAGAGGGGCGGCATGACCGCGCCGTAGGCCGGGTCGGGCTGGACGCCGGCGTGGACGCAGCGGGTGGCGAGCGAGGCGCCGCGGACCAGCGGCCCACGCCGGGCCCAGCCCACCTGGCTGGGCGAGCCGGCCGGCAGGATGGTGAAGTGGTAGGCGGGGTTGCCGGGGACGTTGGCGTCGAGGTGCTGTTCGTCGGACATGGTGGCCTTCGGCGGTGGCTCTCTGCGGTGGCGCCGGTGGGTGGCGGTGGGCCGCAAGGCCCGTCCGGTTATGGCGGGGCGTCAGCGGGTGTTCCGCTTTAGCGGAACGGGCGCGCCGGCGCAACCCCGCCTCGGACAGGCTGAAAACAGGCTGTTCCAGCGGAGTTTCGTGGCCTGCTTCGTCTCCCCCGGACACCTTCTCCTTGCGCGGCGCCGCCTCGTCCGCTATAGCGGACAGGTCGCGCAACCGACCGGCGCCTGCCGCGCCGACCCACCCGCGCTGGAGAGCCACCCATGGCACGCATCTTCGAGGACAACAGCCTCAGCATCGGCGGCACCCCGCTGGTCCGGCTCAACCGGGTCACCCAGGGGCTCCACGCCACCGTGGTGGCCAAGATCGAGGGGCGCAACCCGGCCTACTCGGTGAAGTGCCGCCTCGGCTCCGCGCTGGTCTGGGCCGCCGAGCGCGACGGGCACCTGGTCCCCGGCTCGCGCCAGCGGACCATCATCGAGCCGACCAGCGGCAACACCGGCATCGCCCTGGCCTTCGTGGCCGCCGCCCGCGGCTACCCCATCATCCTCACCATGCCGGAGACCATGTCGCTGGAGCGGCGCCGCATGCTCAAGGCCTTCGGGGCCGAGCTGATCCTCACCGAGGGGGCCAAGGGCATGAACGGCGCCATCGCCAAGGCCGAGGAGATCGCCGCCAGCGATCCGAAGAAGTACTTCCTCCCCCAGCAATTCAAGAACCCGGCCAACCCCGACATCCACTACCGGACCACCGGCCCGGAGATCTGGAACGACACCGACGGCCTGGTCGACATCTTCGTCTCGGGCGTCGGCACCGGCGGCACCATCACCGGCGTCTCCCGCTACCTCAAGGAGAAGAAGCGCGGCGTCCAGTCGATCGCCGTCGAGCCCATCCACTCGCCGGTGCTCACCGCCATCCGCGCCGGCGAGGCCCCCAAGCCCGGGCCGCACAAGATCCAGGGGATCGGCGCCGGCTTCAAGCCGGAGGTGCTCGATCTCTCTGTGGTGGACGACGTGGTCACCGTCTCCAACGACGAGTCGGTGGAGATGGCCAAGCGGCTCCACAAGGAGGAGGGGATCACCTGCGGCATCTCCTGCGGCGCCGCCGTGGCCGCCGCCCTCAAGGTGGCGGCCCGCCCCGAGTCGAAGGGGAAGCTGATCGTCACGGTGCTGCCCGACGCCGGCGAGCGCTACCTCTCCAGCATCCTCTTCGAGGGGATCGTCGCCTAGGGCGCCCCGCCATGCCCATCGCCCATCCCTACCGCGACCTGCGGGTCATCGACGCCCGGGCCCCGCGCTTCAACCAGG
Organism: Anaeromyxobacteraceae bacterium; assembly: GCA_032654565.1. Classification (GTDB taxonomy): domain Bacteria; phylum Myxococcota; class Myxococcia; order Myxococcales; family Anaeromyxobacteraceae; genus JADKCZ01. Next base: position 53,804 of record JAULAX010000002.1, read on the forward strand.
CGGCGGTCGGCCTGCTCTCCCTGGCCGGGGTGCTGACCGGCTGGTGGCCGCTCTTCGCCCTGCCGGCGCTGCAGCTCCTCCTGGGCCTCACCTTCGGTCGCCGCTGGTGCCTGGCCTGCGTCCTCTACTTCGAGGTGGTGCAGCCGCGCCTCGGCGAGGGGCCGCTGGAGGACGCCCGGCCGGTCCGCTTCGCCAACCAGGTGGGCGCCACCTTCCTCACCGCCGCGACGCTGGCCGGCGCGCTGGGCGGGAGCACGCTGGCGCTGGCCCTCGGCGGCCTGGTCGCGGCCCTGGCGCTGCTGGCTGCGACCACCGGCCTCTGCGTCGGCTGCCTGATGTTCAGGGGGCTGGCGCGCCTGCGCGGGGCGCCGCTCGGCGACGCGGTGGCCGCCTTCGCCACCTCGGTCTGCGCCGACTGCCAGCGCCTGCCGGTGCGGAGCGGGGTTCCCCCGCACGCCTGAGCCCCGGACGAGCCCCCGGGACGGGCCGGTGGCGCAACCTCACCGGGCGTGCCACGCTCCGGTCATGCCACACCTCCACCGACTGCTGCTGCTCGCCGCGCTGGCCTCCTCCGCCGCCTGCTCGGCGTTCCGCCTGCCCGCCGAGCAGGACCCGGACCGGAGCCGCCACGCCTACGAGCTGGTCGGCGAGGTGCGGATGCGCGACAGCGGCAAGGTGGTGGCCGGCGCCGCGGTGACGGTCGAGGGCGCCAGGGAGGTGGCCGGCGAGCACGTCTCCGACGCCACCGGCCGCTTCTGGCTCCGCGTCGTCGGCATCGGCGGTGCCGCGCCCGACCCGGCCGGCATCCGCAAGGGGCCGGCCGGCCTGGTCATCGTCTCGGCCAGGTCCGGCGCGCTCTGCTCCCCGGAGACCAAGGTGCTGCTGCCGGCCACCGGTCCGGTGCTGCTCGGCCTGGCTCCCTGCCGCTGAGGGGATCCGTCAGGGGCCCGACCCGCCCTCCCAGCCGGCCAGGATGGCCAGGGACGCCGAGGCGCCCACCCGGCTGGCCCCGGCCTCGATCATGGCCAGCGCCTGGGCGGTGGTGCGGATCCCGCCGGAGGCCTTCACCCCCAGGCCGTCACCCACCACGGCGCGCAGCAGCGCCACCGCCTCCACCGTGGCCCCGCCCCGGCCGAAGCCGGTGGAGGTCTTCACCCAGGCGGCGCCCGCGGCGCGCGCCAGCGCCGCCCCGGCCGCCACCTGGTCGCGATCGAGCACGCCGGTCTCGAGGATCACCTTGACCGGGACGGCGACCGACCCCACCACCGCGCGCAGGTCGGCGAAGACCGCCTCCCAGCGGCCGGCCCGCAGCGCCGGGAGCGGCGCCACCAGGTCCAGCTCGCCGGCCCCGGCGGCCACCAGCCCCCGGGCCTCGGCCACCCGCGCCGCGGTCGCCGCCTCGCCGAGCGGGAAGTCCACCACCGCCGCCACCTCGACGGCGGAGCCCGCCAGCAACCCCCGGGCCCCGGCGACGAAGGGCCCGCGGACGCAGACCGCGGCGAAGCCGTGCTGCCTGGCCTCGGCGCAGGCCCGGGCCACCTCCGCCGCCGTGGCCGCCTCGGCCAGCACGGTGTGATCGATGAAGGCGGCCAGCTCGCGGCGCGAGCCGGGCCTCCGCGGTGGGGTGTTCATTGGACCGCCGTGAGCTTGAGTGGGGCCTCCACCTGGATCTCCTCGCCCTCGAAGGCGGGAAAGACCATGCGCCGTGCCGCCGCGGCCAGGCACTGGCCGAGCGCCGAGCTGTTCCAGGCCGGATCGGCCAGGGTGGCCCGGGAGACGCGGCCGGTGGGCCGCACCACCAGCTCCAGCACCGGCGCGCGGGTGTCGCGACGCAGCCCGAGGTCGGCCTTGCCGGCCCTGGTGATGCAGGAGGAGAAGGCCCCCGAGCTGGCGGCCAGGGTGTCGCGAATCGCCGCCTCGTCGAGCGAGGCCCGGCCGGTGTCGAGGGTGGTGCTCCGCGTGCCCGGCTCGCCGGCCAGCGTCGCCGGCACCGCCCTCACGTCCTCCTTGCGGTGGAGCAGGTCGAGCAGCTTCCGGTCGCGCCTGGTGATGGGCGCTCCAGCCCGGTGGATGACGTCCTTCGAGGCGGTCGGCCCCGGCGACCTGGCCGGTGTGGCGGGGACCGTGGGCGGAGCTGGCAGGGGCTCGGTCAGCGGGGCGCCCGGAGGCGCCGCGGCCGCCGTCACGATCGTGTCCGCGGCCGGTGGCGGGAGGGCGGCCACCACGGCGACCCCCGGCGCACCTCCCGGCGCGGCCGCCTCGCCCCCCGGGCGCGCCCACCAGAGGCCGAGGGCCAGCAGGGCGGCCACCGCCACCGCGCCGAGGGCCAGCCGCCGGCCCCGACCGCCTGGCCGGGCCGCGGCGGCCTGGGGGCCCTGACCGTGGACCGCGGCCGGGAGGTGGGAGCCCGGGGCGCTGGCGAAGAAGCGATCGGTGTTCTCCGGCGGCCCGGCCGTCTCCTGCGGCTCGGGCGCCGGAGCGCCGAGGGGAGCAGGGGGTTCGACCGGCTCGGGGAGCGGCGGAGGAGCCGGCGGCGGCGGGGCCGGCGTCGTCGAGCGGGTCGGGATGGGCGGCGGCGCCACCGGGCCGATCACGAAGGCGTGGCCGCAGGCCGTGCAGGTGCAGCGGAAGCCGCGCGGTGGCACCCTGGCGTCGGCCAGGGTGTAGCGCTTGGCGCACCGCGGGCACGTGAAGATCACTTGGCGTCGATGCTACGGAGCAGCGGCGGCGATGGCAAGGCGACCGCCGGGGCCTCCTCCTCGTCGTCGATCCAGGGATCGGCGCCGGTGGCGCCGGGGGCGCTGGCCAGCCGCTCCACCAGCTCGCGGTCGAGCAGGTGGGCCGGGACCACGTGGCCGAGCGCGTGGAGCAGGTTGGCCTTCACGGACGGGTGCTCCGCCGAGAGCTCGGCGAGCAGGGCCTTGACGCGCTTGCGGCGCAGGTGGGGCTGGCTGCCGCAGACGTCGCAGGGGACGATGGGGAAGGCCCTGGCCGCGGCGAAGGCGGCGATCTCCTCCTCGGCGGCGTAGCAGAGCGGCCGGATCACGGTGTTGCGGCCGTCGGCGGAGCGGAGCAGCGCCGGCATGGCCTTGAGCGAGCCGGCGTAGAGCGCGTTGAGCAGCAGCGTCTCCACGAAGTCGTCGCGGTGGTGGCCGAGGGCGATGCGGGTGCAGCCCAGCTCCACGGCCACGTCGTAGAGGACGGCCCGCCGGAAGCGGGAGCAGAGGGCGCAGGCGGTCTTGCCCTCCGGCACCAGCCGCTTCACCGCCGACCAGAGCTCCCGCTTCACCATCTTGTAGGGGACGCCGACCGCCTTGAAGTGATCCTCGATGAGGTGGGCGGGGAAGCCGGGCTGCCCCTGGTCGAGGTTGACGGCCACCAGGCTGAAGTCGATGGGGGCCCGCTCCTGCAGCCGCTGCAGCACGTGGAGCAGCGTGTAGCTGTCCTTCCCGCCCGAGCAGGCCACCAGGATCCGGTCCCCCTCGCCGATCAGCGAGAAGTCGGCGATGGCCCGGGAGGCGTCCCGGATGATCCGCTTTTCCAGCCGCTCCACCTCCCGCATCGACCGCTCCTCTTCCCCGGGCCCGGACCGGCGCCTCGCTTTTCCTTTGACGCGCACCTCGACCGCACGCTAAAGGCGCCTTGCTCCGACTGACGTGAGGGGAATCATGCCTGCGAAGGACCTCGGCTCCAAGCACACCTGCTTCAAGTGCTCGACCAAGTTCTACGACCTGAAGAAGCCCGTGGCGGTCTGCCCGAAGTGCGGGGCCGACCAGCGCGAGAGCCCCGCCCTCAAGGCGCCGCCGGAGAAGCGCTCGCGCGCCGCCAAGCCGGTCGAGCCGGTCGCGCCCGAGGTCGACGAGGAGGCCGAGGTCGAGGAGGAGCTGGACGAGGACGACGACGAGGATGACGACGACTAGCCGTCCCCGGTCCACCCCCGCTCAGGGATAGCTGAGCGGCAGCGTCACCGCCCCGGTGGCGGGCACCTCGATCACCAGCCGCTTCTCCCCGTAGCGCTCGTGCCAGGCCACCGCCTGCCAGGCGCCGGCCGGGATCCCGGTGAGCTGGAAGCGGCCCCCTGCCCCGGTCACCACCACGTGCGGGGTCTCGGTCACCAGGATCGAGGCGCTCATCCAGGCGTGCACGTCGCAGGCGACGCGGACCACGCCGGGGCGGGCCAGCAGGCGCGGCGTCTTCCCTCCCGGCGTCGGCATGGGCACGTTGAAGGCGGTGGCCGACCCCAGGTAGCCGTGGACGTTGTGCAGCACCGGGTCGCCGTTCCGCAGCTCCAGCGTCGAGCCGAGCGGGGCGGCCTGGACGCGGGGGAGGTAGCGGCACCCCTGCTGGTCGAGGACCACCGTCCTCGGCGCCGCCTTCAGGCCCGGGACCTCGACGCGGACCACCACGTTGGCGAGGCCGCCGTCGGAGACCAGCACCGACGCCTCGGCCACCGCGGCGCCGCAGACGGCCCGGTCGCGGTCGGTCTCCTGCGTCGCCGGGGCGGGGATGGGCCCGGTGAAGCGGGCCACGCCGTGGACCTCCCCGGCCAGGCCGGCCCACGGGGTGAGCAGGAGCCCGGCGGCGACGGCGGCGAAGCGTGGCGACATGATCACTCCTCGGCGGGGGAGGCGGGTCGGAGGGAACCCGCCCGGAGCCTGAAACCTTCGTTGACCCCCGGCAGGTCCATTCCTATATCCCGGGGGCCCCATGCGCGAGTACCGCTTCGCCGTCGCCACCGCCGTCGCCACGTTCCTGCTCCTGGTCATCGGGGGGCTGGTCCACCCCACCGGCTCGTCGCTGGCCTGCCCCGACTGGCCGCTCTGCAACGGCCTGGTCTTCCCGCCCATGCGGGGCGGCATCCTCTACGAGCACGGCCACCGGCTGGCGGCGCTGACGGTGTCGGTCCTGACCGTGGCGCTGGCGGCGCTGGTCCACCGGGCCCGGCGCCCGCGCGGCCTGCGCTGGCTCTCCCTCGGCGCGGTGGCGCTGGTGGGCGTCCAGGCCTCGCTGGGGGCCTTCACGGTCATCTACAAGCTGCCGCTGATCGTCTCGGCCAGCCACCTGGCCACCTCCATGGCCTTCTTCGCGGTGGTCCTCACCCTGGCCCACCGGCTCCGCCCCGAGGCCGCCTGGGCGCCGCCGCTCGACCGCGGGCTGGTGGGGCTGGCCGCCGCCGCCATCTACGCCCAGATCGTGGTCGGGGCGCTGGTCCGCCACACCGGCTCTGCGCTGGCCTGCGGCACCGACCTGCTGCTCTGCGAAGGCGCCCTCTGGCCGGCCTGGGGGCCGGCCCAGGTCCAGGTGATCCACCGGGCCCTCGGCTACGCGGTGGCGGCGCTGGTGGTCGCCTCCTCGCTGCGCACCTGGCGGCTGGCCGCCGACGGCCCCCCGCTCCGGCGCCTGCTGGCCCTGCTCGGCCCCGCGCTGGCGGCGGCGCAGGTGACGCTCGGGCTGCTCACCGTGGCCAGCTACGTCGCCCTCCCCATCGTGGCGCTCCACCTCGCCTTCGGCGCCCTGCTGCTGGCCAACCAGCTCACCCTCTACTTCCTGCTGGGACCGCGCGGCGCCGCGGTCCCGACGGCCGCCGGCTGGCGGTCGCCCCAGCCGACGCCGGAGGCCGCTCCATGACCCCGCTCTCCCCGGCCGCCGACCAGGCCCCGGCGCGCCTCGCCACCTCCCCCCTGGCGCTGGCGCGCGAGCTCTTCCTGCTGGCCAAGCCGCGCCTCTCGGCGCTGGTGCTCCTCACCACCTCGGGCGGCATGTGGCTGGCGCCGGGGAGGATCCACCCGGCCCGGGCGCTGCTGACGGTGCTCTGCACCGCGGCGGTGGTGGGGGCCGCCAACGCCCTCAACAGCTACCTCGAGCGGGACAGCGACGCGCTCATGCACCGGACCCGCGATCGCCCCCTGCCGGCGGGGCGGCTCGACCCCACCCTGGCGCTGGCCTTCGGCCTCGCGGTGCCGGCCTTCGCCCTGCCGGTGCTGGCCCTGGTGGCCGGCGGGCTGACCGCGGCGCTGGCCCTGCTGGCGCTGGTCTCCTACGTCGCCGTCTACACGCCGATGAAGAAGCGCAGCTCGCTGGCCCTCTTCGTGGGCGCCGTGCCCGGGGCCATCCCCCCGCTGATGGGCTGGACCGCGGTGACCGGCCACGCCGAGCTCGGCGGCCTCGCCGTCTTCCTGCTGCTGCTGGCCTGGCAGCTGCCCCACTTCATCGCCATCTCCCTCTACCTCAAGGAGGACTACGCCCGCGGCGGGATGAAGGTCTTCGCGCTGGTCCACGGCGACCGGGTGGCGCGGACCTGGATCGCCGGCACCAGCCTGCTGCTCCTGCCCGCCTCGCTGCTGCCGGTGGCGCTCGGCCTGGCCAGCTGGGTCTACGGCGGCATCGCCGCGGCCGCCTCGGTCGCCTTCACCGGCTACGCGCTCACCGGGCTGCGGCTCACCGGCGAGTCGAACCGCTGGGCGCGGCGCATCTTCCTGGCCACGCTGCTCTACCTGGTGGCGCTGATGGTGGGGCTCTTCCTCGGGGCCAACCGGTGAACGTCGTCGACCTGCTGGCGCCGCTCAACGCCCTGCTCAACGCCACCGCCGGCACCCTGCTCTTCCTGGGGTGGCGGGCCATCAAGCGCGGCGACCGGGCCGTGCACCGCCGCTTCATGATCGGGGCGGTCCTGGTCTCGACGGTCTTCCTGGTCAGCTACCTGACCCGGGTGGCGCTCACCGGCACCCACCGCTTCCCCGGGAACGGCTGGCTGCGGTCCGCCTACCTGGTCATCCTGGTGAGCCACACCATCCTGGCGGTGGCGGCCGCCCCCATGGCGCTCCGCACCCTGGGGCTCGGCCTGAACGGCCGGTTCGAGGCCCACCGCCGGCTCGCCCGCCTCACCTTCCCCATCTGGCTCTACGTCTCGGTGACCGGGGTGGTGGTCTACCTGCTGCTCTACCAGGTGGCGCCGCGAATGTGACGCACCCCGGTGAGATGGCCCCGGTCCTGCTATAGGTCGGGGCCACGTGCTCGAGATCATCGACCGCCAACTCGACGTGGTCTTCCCGGTGGGCCACCACCGGCACTGCCTGGTGGCGCAGATCCCCAACCACCTGAAGCGGTCCGAGGTCGGCTACGTGGTCGCCGACCCCGAGGCGCAGTGGCGGATGGTGCGCTCGGTCCTGGACGTGGTCACCGGCGGTGACAGCGGCTTCCGCAAGGTCCACCTGCTGGTCTTCCCTGAGGGCTGCCTGCCGCTGGCCCGCCTCGACGACCTGCTGGCCGCGGTGGCCGAGCGCTTCCGGCCCAGCACCGTGACCATGATCGGGCTCGAGCACGTGCCGCTGCGGACCTACCGGGCGCTGCTGGAGCGCTTCCGGGAGGACAACCCCGAGGCCCTGGCGCAGGTGCTCAAGGATCTCGACGGCGGCAGCGAGCCCTGCGCGCCGGTCAACCTCTGCTGCGTCGCCGTCAAGGAGCAGGGCGGGCGGCTGCGGGTCTTCCTGGAGGCCAAGGGCCACCCCTTCCACGGCGAGGAGTTCCTCGACAAGACCCGCGATCTCTACCAGGGGAAGCACGTCTACTTCTTCCGCTGCCACCAGACCTTCAACTTCATGGCGCTGGTCTGCCTCGACTACCTCTACCGGGACCTCTACAGCTCCAACATCCGGCGCATCGTCGACCACGCCAACCAGCTCTACTTCTCCTCCCGGCAGACCCTCGACGCCCTCTTCGTCATCCAGTGCAACCCCAAGCCGGAGCACCGGACCTACCAGGGGATCCTGAGCGGCTTCTACGGGGAGTACCTGGAGGACACGCCGGGGGTGCGCGACACCGTCACCGTGTTCGGGAACTGCTCCGACCAGAGCACCGTGGAGGGCTCCTCCGGGGAGCCCGCCTACGGCGTCTCCTCGGCGGTCATCGGGGGCCGGCACCGGCTGGCCCCGGTGAAGCTGTCGGAGTTCTGCTTCGACGACTTCGGCGGGGCGCCCCTCTACCGGCTCCGCTTCGGCACCGCCACCCGCCTCTACTACTTCAACCTGCCCCTGCACCACGAGCACGACCCGCGCTCGACCCGCATCCCGCTCAAGGTGCACAGCATCCTGCGCCCCACCGCCGAGGGCGGCTGGGTCAAGATGACCGGTGAGGAGATCATGCACGGGCCGTCCGGGTGACCTGGCCGACGGGCCCCGCCGGGGTCCTGGCCTTCCAGGGGGAGGAGGCCTGGCTCCGCCGGAGGCCCACGCCCGCCCCGCCTCGGGCTAGCATGCCCACCCATGCGCGCCCTCCGCCTCGCCCTGCCCGCCCTCCCCGCCCTCCTGCTCGCCGCCTGCGGCGGCCCGGTCCGGGTCGAGCTCGAGCCCGCCTCGCTGGCCTTCACCGGCCGCGGCCAGACCGGCCTGCTCCACGCCACCCCCCGCGGCAAGGGGGGCAAGCCGCTCCCCGACGCCCGCTGCGCCTGGTCGAGCTCGGACCCGAAGGTGGCCACCGTGGCCGCCCGCGGCAACGACGCCACCGTCTCCTCGGCCGGCCCGGGATCGGCCAGCATCCTCTGCGCCATCGACGGGGTGCAGGCCGCGGCGCCGGTCTCGGTGCGGGTGGTGGTCCGGGTGGTGCTGGGGCAGGAGGCGGCGGCGCTGGAGCTGGCCGACGACCGCCGCCCCCTGGCGGTGAAGCTGCAGGCCTTCGACGACCAGGGCGCGCCGGTGGCCGGGCGGCTGGTGCTGACCCGCTGCGACGACGAGGAGGTCTGCCGCGGCGACAGCCGCGGGCAGCTCTGGGCCACCGGCGCCGGCCGGGCCACCGCCACCGTCGACGTGGACGGCGTCCAGGCCACGCTCCCGGTGACCGTCAAGGACCTGCGGGTGGACAGCAAGCCCAAGGCGGTGACCAAGGACTACATGGAGGCGCTGGAGCGGGAGAACCGGGCCACCGAGGCCAGGGAGGCCGCCGCCGCGGCCAAGGCGGCCGGGAAGAAGTGAGGCGCGCCGCCCCTCGCCTGGCCGTCCTCGGCCTGCTGGCCCTGGCCGGCTGCGCCTACTACGAGGTGCCGCGCTTCGTCGCCGCGCAGCAGCTCGGAGGGGTGACGGTGCCGGCGGCCACGCTCAACCGCGGCGCCGAGGCCTACATGCGCTCCTGCCGCCCGTGCCACGGCGCCGAGGGCGACGGCCGCGGGCCGCAGGCGGTCGGCATGGATCCGCCGCCGCGCGACCTGCGGCTCGGCGTCATCTCCTTCGCCTCGGTCGCGTCCGGCGCCCTCTGGCGCGACGAGGACCTGGTCCGGGTGGTCCGGGGCGGCCTGGGCGGCACCGGGATGCGCGCCTGGAAGGATCTCTCCGACGACGAGCTCGGCGCCATCGTCCAGTTCGTGAAGACGCTGGCGCCACGCTTCCGCGAGGAGCGCCCCGGCGAGCCCATCGCCGCCTCGCCGGATCCCTGGGCCGGGCGCGAGGCCGACGGCGCGGCGCGAGGGCGCGTCGTCTACCACGGGCTGGCGCGCTGCCAGGGCTGCCACCCGGCCTACGCCGATGCCGCCGAGGTGGCGCGGTTCGCCCGCGACGCCGGCGTGGAGCCGGCGCCGAGGCCCGACCCGGGCCAGCCCACCTGGAGCCGCTCCGACTTCGGCCGGCCGCTCAAGGCCACCGACTTCCGCGCCGGGCCGCTGCGGGCCGTCCGCCCCGCCACCCGGGGCGCCGACCTCTACCGGTCGATCGCCGCCGGGCTGGGTGGGACGGCGATGCCGACCTGGAAGGGGGCGCTCCCCGAGGCCGACCTCTGGGCGCTGGTCCACTACGTCGACCAGCTCTCCCGCGGCGAGGGGAAGGCGACCGGTCGATAGGACCAGCGATCGTCATTCGGAAGCGACGGAAAGGGGCGACTCGGAATCGGGACACGCTGTCGAATCTTGCGCTGGCGCCGCCAGGAGCCGGCGCCAGCACGATGGGGCCGCCAGCCGGGCCGGGACGCCCTACTTCCGGGCGGCGTCGACGATGGCCTTGGCCGCGGTGACGTTGAGGTCGCGCGGGCAGACCTGCAGGTAGCGCTCCAGCCGGAGCCGGGCGGTGTCGCGGGCCTTCTGCGACTCCTCGTCACGCGCCCGCGCCGCCTCCCAGCCCATCTTGCCGGCGTTCCAGAGCCCGTCGCAGGAGGCCGGGTCCTTGTCCAGCGCCTTCACGTAGAGCGAGAAGACCAGGTCGGACTTCGAGCCGCGGGAGCGCTCGATGTCGGCCATCTCCAGGTAGGCCTGCGCGGCGCTGCCGGCCCCGCCCTGACCGTACTCGGTGATGGCCAGGTCGAGCTCGGCCAGCGCCGCCGGCACGTTCTTGAGCTGGCGGTGCAGGCGGGCCATGGCCACCCGGGCGTCGGGGAAGGGCTTGCCCAGCTGGATGGAGCGCTCGTACTGGCCGCGGGCCCGGTCGGTGTCCCCCTGGGCCCGGTAGGCGTCGCCGAGCAGGAGGGCGATGCGGGGGTGGTCGCCGGCCCGGGTGGTGGCCTTCTGCAGCACCTCGATGGCCTTCTTGCCGCCCTCGGGGGTGGCCAGCAGGGCGCGGTTGAGGTCCACGTAGAAGGCGACGCGCCGGGGGTCGCCGCTGACCGCCCGCTGGATCGAGATCACCGCGGCCGCCGCCTCGCCGTCGCGCAGCTGCCGGCGCCCGATCAGCCAGGGCAGGTCGGGGCTCTGCGGATCGAGCTCGATGGCCTTCTTCTCGTCGGCGGTCCCCTCGGTGGCCTTGCCCTGGGCGAAGAGCACCGAGCCACGCACCGCGTAGGCGAGGGCCTGCTGGCGCGGGCTGGCGTCGCCGCCGGTCAGGACCGCCTGCACCTGCTGCGCCGCCTGATCGTAGAGCCCGCGCTCCAGCAGCAGCATGGCCCGCCCCAGCAGCGAGGGGACATGGTCCTTCTGCAGCCGGAGCGCCAGCTGGTAGGCGTTCTCGGCCTGCTGCTCGTACCCTTCGCCGCGGCGCCGGTACTGCTCGGCCAGCTGCTGGGCCAGCCGCACCTCGTTGGGGTTGAGCTTCTGGGCGCGGACCAGCCACTCCCGGGCCGACTCCAGGTCGCCCGAGGTCATCAGCAGCACCCCCATGGCGCCGGAGAGGAGCCCGGTCTGTCGGGCCGGGTCCTCCAGCTCCGCCTTCAGGCCGGCCAGGCCGCCGGGGAGATCGCCGGTGGCCGCCTTCAGGTAGGCCTCGGCGGCGATCAGGTGGGAGTGGTTGCCCAGCTTGCGCCCGGCGTCCAGGTTGACGATGGCCTCCCCCTTCACGGCGTCGCCCTCGGCGTGCTCCAGGTAGCGGAGGGCGTCGACGTAGGAGAGGAAGGCGTGGCCGGCCAGCGAGCCCGGGTCGACCTTGAGGATGGCCTGGGCCTTCTCGGCGGCGGTCCGGTAGGCGCCGAAGGAGTCGCGCCCCACCAGCTCCTGCGTCTCCTTGAGCAGCCCGGCGATGGTCTCGACCTGCTGCTTGTGGGCCCGGGCGAAGAGCTGCCAGGCCACCAGCGATCCCACCAGCACCACCGCCAGACCGACGGTGGCGAACAGCGTGGTGCGGCTGGCCCCCTTGCGCGGCTTGACGGCGCCCGGGGCGTTGAGCCCCCAGGTCTGGGTGCCGTACTTCTCGGCCAGCTGCCGGGCGTAGTCGTCGCCGGCGCGCGGCGTGGGCGGCGGGGTGGGGATGGGCTGCGAGGCGGCCGGGCGGGTCCCGGTCGGCGACGGGCGCGGAGCCGCCGCCGGCAGGCCGGCGGAGCTGGGCCGGTTGAGGACGGGCGGCGCCCCGGAGGCCGGCGACGCGGCGGGCGGTGGAGGAGGAGGTGGCGGCGGGGCCAGCGAGACACCGTGCTTCTCCAGCGCTGCCAGCACCTCGAGGTCCGCGGGCGAGGCCTCGGCGGCCCGGCGCAGCGCCGCCTCACCCTCGGCGCGGGCCCCACCGCGGAGGTGGAGCGTGGCCGCCAGCAGGTTCCCGGCCGCGTAGTTCGGGTAGGTGGCGAGGACCACCGCCAGCTCCTCGAGGGCCTTCTTGTCCTTCCCCTGGTCGGCGTAGACCCGGGCCAGCAGCACCTTGGCGGCGGGATCGTCGGGGTGGGTCTTCACCCCCTTCTTGCAGACCACCATCGCCTCCATGAAGCGGCCGGCGGCCAGGTAGGCCTCGGCCAGGGCGCGGTAGGCCTCCGACGACGGGTCGGCGGCGAAGGCGTGCTCGAGGCTGGCGAGCTCCGCGGCCGTGAGCTGTCTCTTGGGGGCGGGCATGGGGCGCCCGAGGATTAGCTTAGGGTATGGTGCGAGTCAATCGACCCTTGACACCGTCGGGGCCGACCCGCTAAGTCACGCATCCCCCGGGACCTCGGGGGGACTTTCCGTGGGGCTGTAGCTCAGTTGGGAGAGCGCTAGAATCGCACTCTAGAGGTCATCGGTTCGATCCCGTTCAGCTCCACCACCTTCGAGAGGGCCCGGTTGCGCCGCGCGACCGGGCCTTCTCCTTTCACGGGGCCGGCGGCGTCGACTCCAGGTGAATGGTCTGGGTCGGGAAGGCCAGGCCGGTGCCGGCCTCCTCCACGATCTCCATGAAGCGCAGGTAGAGTTCGCCGCGGATCCGGCCGAACGCGTGCCAGTCGGCTGCCTCCACCCAGGCCTGGACCTCGACCGACAGGCAGGAGTCCTTGAACTCGGCGAAGCGGACCAGCGGCGCCTCGGGCCCGGCGGCGGGGTGGCCGCGCAGCGCCGCCTCCAGCCCGGCGAGGACCTGGCGCATCTGCGCGGCGGTGGTGTCCTGGCGGAGGCCGAGCTGGACGGCGATGCGCCAGCGGTCGCGGGCGCTGTAGGACTCGATGCGCATGTCGGCCAGCCTGCCGTTGGGGATGGTGACCACGGTCCGGTCGAGGGTCCGGATGCGCGACGAGCGCAGCCCCACCACCTCCACCACCCCGGTCACCCCGTCGACCTGGATGGAGTCGCCCACCCGGAACGGCCGGTCCATGCCGATGGTGATCGAGCCGATGAGGTTCTCCACGGTCTTCTGGGCCGCCAGCGCCACGGCGATGCCGCCGATGCCGAGGCCGGCCAGCAGGCTGGTGACCTGGAAGCCCAGCTCGGTGAGCACGGCGATCAGGCCGAGCGCCAGCACCACCACCTTGGCCGCCTTGCGGAAGAAGGCCAGCCGCCCGCCCAGGCCGGGGGAGGACGGGTCGGACGGGGGGCGCAGCGCCACGTCGATGGCCCGGAAGGCGCCCCAGAAGAGCGCCAGCGAGAAGCCGGCCTTGAGCACCCGGCCGTAGAGCTCGTCGGCGCCCCCCTCGAGCGCCACCAGCTGCCGCAGCAGGTCGGAGACCAGCAGGGCCCAGAGCAGCGTCACCGGCCCGGACAGCCGGGCCACCAGCGCGTCGTCCCAGGTCGCCGCGGTGCGCGCCGCCAGGTGACCGGCCACCCGGCGGGTCACCCAGCCGAGCAGCCATCCGGCCGCCAGCGACAGCGCCACCATCACCGGCAGCGCCAGCCACTGCCAGTGCGCCAGCCCGCCCGGGCCGTGGCGCAGGAGGGCGGCGGGCAGGTGCTCCTCGAGGAGCGGCGCGGCGGCGGGCAGGAGGTTATGAAGGAGGGAGCCCATGCGTGCGACAGGATATCCCACCCACGGCCGACTCCGCGGCGCCGCCCTGGGGTACGCTGCTGTCCGGGGAGACGAGCACATGCCACGCCAGCCGCTGGACCAGTTCGGGGAGGGCACGGAGGTGGTGCGCGTCTACTTCGCGCTCGGGCTCGAGGAGGCGGAGCGGACCGAGGCGCTGCTCGACGCCGCCGGCCTCGCCTTCGCCGTCGAGGTGGAGGAGGTGGGCGGGGCCACCATGTGGGGCTTCGGGCGGCCGCGCCGGGGAGCCGGCGTCTGGATCCGCGAGGCCGACCTGGACACCGCCTGCGCCGCGCTGGAGAAGGCCGGGATGGTGAAGGGGCTCGTCGATCGGGGAGAGCCCTCCGCCTGACCATGACCTCCTCGACTCCTCCACCGCCGGCGCCACCGCCGGCGCCACCGTCGGCGCCGGCGCCGGGCGGCCCGCCGGCGACCCCGGCCTGGCACGCCCTCACCGTCGAGGCCGCCATCCTGCGGTCCGGGAGCGGCTTCGACGGGCTCGACGAGGCCGAGGCGGCCCGGCGGCTGGCGGCGGACGGCCCCAACCTGCTGCCCCGCGCCGCCGGGGAGAGCCTCTGGCGCATCCTCTGGCGGCAGGTGGACAGCCCGCTGATCATGGTGCTGGTGGCCTCGGCGGTGGTGGCGGCGCTGCTCGGAGAGCGGACCGACGCCGCGGTGGTCGGCGCGGTGGTGGTCATCAACACGCTGATCGGCTTCTTCCAGGAGTTCCGCGCCGGCCGGGCCATCGAGGCCCTCTCCAGCCTGGTGCCGGAGAGCGCCACGGTGCTGCGCGCCGGCGCCCGCCGCACCGTGCCGGTGCAGGAGCTGGTGCGCGGCGACGTGGTGGCGCTGGCCTCGGGCGACAAGGTGCCGGCCGACCTGCGCCTGCTCACGGTGAAGGGGCTGCGCGTCGAGGAGGCGGCCCTGACCGGGGAGTCGGTGCCCGCCGAGAAGGGGGTGGCGGCGGTCGAGGAGGAGGCCTCGCTCGGGGATCGCGGCGACCTGGCCTTCGCCGGGACGCTGGTCACCTCTGGCACCGGCCTGGGGCTGGTGGTGGCCACCGCCGGCGACTCGGAGCTGGGGCGGATCTCCGGGCTGCTGCAGGGCGCCGGCTCGCTGGAGACGCCGCTGACCCGGGCGCTCGCCAAGGTCGGCAAGAGCATCACCGTCGGGATCCTGGTGATCACCTGCCTGCTGATGGCGGTCGGCACCTGGCGCTCGGTGGGCCAGGGCGTGCCGCTCCTCGACGCCCTGCGCGAGATGCTGGTCTTCGCCATCTCGCTGGCGGTGGGGGCCATCCCCGAGGGGCTGCCGGCCATCGTCACCATCGCGCTGGCCGTGGGCGTGCAGCGGATGGCGAAGCGGCGGGCCATCATCCGCAAGCTGCCGGCGGTGGAGACGCTCGGCGCCACCTCGGTGATCTGCTCGGACAAGACCGGGACGCTGACCCGCAACGAGATGACGGTGACGTCGCTCTGGACCGACGGCGAGGCGCTGGAGGTGACGGGGATCGGCTGGGGCGGCGACGGGGGCTTCCGGGGCCAGGGCGCCGCGGTGGAGCCGACCGGACCGGCCCGGCGGCTGCTCACGGCGGCGGCGCTCTGCAGCGACGCCACCGTCGAGGCGGCCGGGAGCGGGTGGACGGTGACCGGCGACCCGACCGAGGCGGCCCTGGTGGTGGCGGCGCGCAAGGCCGGGCTG
The DNA here is from genome assembly GCA_032654565.1 of Anaeromyxobacteraceae bacterium. Classification (GTDB taxonomy): domain Bacteria; phylum Myxococcota; class Myxococcia; order Myxococcales; family Anaeromyxobacteraceae; genus JADKCZ01. The sequence goes on from JAULAX010000002.1 coordinate 69,100, forward strand.
GAGGCGGCGGCGCTCCGGGTGGCCCAGCCGCGCCTCGACGCCATCCCCTTCGAGTCGGAGCACCAGTTCATGGTCACGCTGCACCGGGAGACCGGCGGCCAGCCGCGGGCCATCATGAAGGGGGCGCCCGAGGTGGTGCTGGCGCGCTGCGAGGCGGCGACGCGGGCGCCGGCGCTGGCCCAGGTGGAGGCGCTGGCGGGGCGTGGCCAGCGGGTGCTGGCGGTGGCGGAGCGGACCTGGAAGGAGGGCGAGCCGCTGGAGCTGGCCGGCGTCGGCGGCGGCTTCACCCTGCTGGGGCTGGTGGGCATGATCGACCCGCCGCGCCCCGAGGCCATCGCCGCGGTGGCCGCCTGCCACCTGGCCGGCATCGAGGTGAAGATGATCACCGGCGACCACGTCGGCACGGCCCGCGCCATCGGCCGCGAGCTGGGGCTGCTGCGGCCCGAGGGGCTCGCCACCACCGGCGCCGAGCTGGCCCGGCTCGACGACGCGGCGCTGCGCCCGGTGGCGGTGGCCACCAGCGTCTTCGCCCGGGTCTCGCCGGAGCAGAAGCTCCGCCTGGTCCGCGCCCTGCAGGCCGACGGGCGGGTGGTGGCCATGACCGGCGACGGGGTCAACGACGCGCCGGCGCTCAAGCAGGCCGACATCGGCGTGGCCATGGGGATCACCGGCACCTCGGTCTCGCGCGAGGCCGCCGACATGGTGCTCACCGACGACGACTTCGCCACCATCGTGGCGGCGGTGGAGGAGGGGCGGCGGGTCTACGACAACCTGGTCAAGTCGCTGGCCTTCGTGCTGCCCACCAACCTGGGGCTGGCGCTGATCTTCGTCTGCGCCGTCTTCGCCTTCCCCTTCGACGCCGCCACCCAGGCCCTGCTGCTCCCGGTGCGGCCGACCCAGCTCCTCTGGATCAACCTGGTGGCGGCGGTGTCGCTGGCCCTGCCGCTGGCCTTCGAGACCATGGAGCGCGACATCATGCGCCGGCCGCCGCGCCCGGCCGACGCTCCCCTGCTCTCGCGGCTGGTGCTGCGGCGCACCGCCATGGTCTCGCTGCTGATGACCGCCGGCGCGGTGGGGCTCTTCCTCTTCGAGTGGCGCAGCGGCCTGTCGCTCGGCGAGCCGGCGGCCTTCGCCCTGGCCGAGGCCCAGACCATGGCGGTCACCTCGGTGATCTTCTTCCAGGTCTTCTACCTGCTGGAGAGCCGGTCGCTGACCGACTCGGTCTTCGGCGCCAGCCTGGTCTCCAACCCGGCCCTCCTCCCCGGCATCGGGGTGGTGCTGGGGCTGCAGGCCGCCTTCATCTGGTGGCCCCCGCTGCAGGGGATCTTCGGCACCGCCGCGCTCGACGGCGGCGACGTGGGGATCGCGGCGCTGGTGGCGGCCATCATCTTCCCCGCCATGGGGGTGGAGAAGGCGCTGACGCGGCGGAACAAGCGGCGCCGGGCGGCAGCCGCGGCAGCGGCAGCGTCGGACTGAGCGGCAGGGCCGGCGGCCGCGGCGCTGTTACTGGGTCCAGCCGTAGACCAGCACGCCCGACGCCGGCACCGCGAGGACGACGTTGCCGTCCCCGGCCACCACCATGTCGGCGGTGCCGGGCGGGAAGCGGCCGGTCAGCGTGGCCCCGGCCGGCAGCGTGGGGACCGTGGCGGTGCTGCCGACGGCACCGTTGTTGGCCACCACCAGGAAGCGGGAGGTGCCGAGCCGGCGCTGGAAGGAGACGGTGGCGGCGTCGTGGACCCGCCCGGCCTCGGCGACGCCGACCGCCAGGGCCGGCTCGGCGCGCCGCAGGGCGATGAGCGCCCGGTACCACTCCAGCAGCGAGTCCGCCTGCCCCTCCTCGGCGGCCACGTTGTGGGTGGTGACGTTGGCGGAGAGGGCCCGCCACGGCGTCACCGTCGAGAAGCCGCCCCGCAGCGGATCGCCGTTCCAGCTCATGGGGGTGCGCAGCTTCCAGTCGCCGGACAGGCTGGCGGCCCCGGCCATGCCGATCTCCTCGCCGTAGTAGAGGAAGGGGGTGCCGGGCTGCAGCAGGAGCAGGGCCGCGGCCAACCGGGCGCGCGCCTCGTCCCCGCCGAGCTGGTCGATGACCCGACCGCCGGTGAAGGAGTCGTGGTTGGCCAGGAAGGTGGCCCGCTGGCGCGCCAGCTCGGGCAACATCCCCTGGTTGAGCGTGGCGACGTGGGCCAGCGCCGCGGCGACGCCGCCGGCCGCCGCCATGAACTGGCTCCCCTGGCCGAAGTCGAAGGCGGCGCCGCAGGCCTGGAAGGCGGCCTCGCTGCCCGGGTCCTCGCAGACCATGAAGCGGCCGGCGTAGCCGCCCAGCAGCGCCCGCACCCCACCCATGATGACGTAGTTCTGGGGCTGGTCGCTCCAGGCGCCCGCACCGTTCTCCACCAGCATCCCCACCGCGTCGAAGCGGAACCCGTCGACGCCGCGGTTGAGCCAGAGCCGCAGGTTGTCGTGGTGGTAGGCCAGCACCGCCGGGTTGAGCAGGTTGAAGTCCGGCATCTGGCACCAGAACGGTGCGTAGTAGGAGGCGCCGGCGTAGTCGCACCAGGGATCCTTGGGCGGGAACCAGATCCCCCAGCCCGAGGGGTGGACGTCGGACCAGACGTACCAGTCGCGCCACCCGCCCGGCGCCTTGAGCGCCGAGGCCTGGAAGAGCGGGTTGGCGGCGGCGCTGTGGTTCATCACGTAGTCGATGATGACGCCGATGCCCAGGGCGTGCGCCTGCCGCAGCAGCTCGTCCAGATCGGCCACCGTGCCGTAGTCCGGCTCCAGCCCGCGGTAGTCGGTGACCGCGTAGCCGTGGTCGCGATCCTGGCTGGCGTTGATGGGCATGAGCCAGAGGCCGGTCACGCCGAGGCCGTGCAGGTAGGGGAGGGATTGGGTCAGGCCGCGCAGGTCCCCGACGCCGTCGCCGTCGGAGTCCCGGTAACCGCGGACGTAGATCTCCATGAACGGGCCCTGGAGCCAGGTGGCCGGCAGCGCGCTGCCCGGATCCGCGGCGGCCACCGGGGTGACGTCCACCCCCGCCGGGACGGGCGGGGGTGGCGGCGGCGGCGGCGGCGGAGCCGAGGCGCTGGTGCAGGCGGCCAGCAGGAGGGCCAGCGCCACGGGGCGTGCGACGGCGAACCTGGTCATGCGGTCATCCTCCTGGAGGGGTCGCCTGGCCGAGGCCGAGGTGGCCCGCCGCGATCAGGTCCGGGGGACGGGCGGCGGGCGGGGCGCCGCCGTGGTCACCCGGGGGGTCTCCCCCGGCGTCGAGCCCTTGAGCACGTTGGTGGCGAGCGCGATCATCGACCCGACGTCGGAGAGGGTGGCGGGGAGGACGATGGTGTTCCCCACCCTGGCGATGTGGCCGAACTGCTCGATGTATTTCTCGGCCACCCGCAGCTGCACCGCCTCGACGCCGCCCGGGGCCTGGGTGGCGTCGGCCACCTTGCGCAGCCCCTCGGCGGTGGCGGTGGCGATGGCCTGGATGGCCGAGGCCTGGCCCTCGGCCTCGTTCATCTGCTTCTGCCGGATGGCCTCGGAGGCCTTGATCACCTGCTGCTTCTGCCCCTCGGCGCTGTTGATGGCGGCGTCGCGCTCGCCTTCGGAGGTGAGGATGACGGCCCGCTTCTCCCGCTCGGCCCGCATCTGCTTCTCCATGGCGGCCAGCACGTCCTGCGGCGGGGTGATGTTCTTGATCTCGTAGCGCAGCACCTTGACGCCCCAGGGCGCCGAGGCCTTGTCCAGCTCCTGGACCAGCTGCGAGTTGATGTAGCCGCGCTCCTCGAAGGTCCGGTCCAGCGTGATCTTGCCGATCTCGCTGCGCAGCAGGGTCTGCGCCAGCTGGGTGATGGCGTAGTAGTAGTCGGAGATCCCGTAGCTGGCCCGCTGCGGGTCGAGCACCTTCAGGTAGAGCAGGCCGTCCACGGCCACCTGGACGTTGTCGTTGGTGATGCAGATCTGCTCGGGGATGTCGAGCGCCTGCTCCTTCAAGGTGTGGCGGTAGCGGATGGCGTCGAAGAAGGGGAGCAGGACGTGGAAGCCGGGCTCGAGCACGGCGTGGAACTTGCCCAGCCGCTCCACCACGAAGGCGTTCTGCTGCGGGACCACCACCGCGGTCTTGACGACCACGATGATGGCGAAGATGGCGACGGCGATGGCGACGTAGATCCCAGGCATTCGGTGTTCTCCCCAGTTCAGGTGCGCGCCGTCACTCGGCGCGAAGCCACAAGGTCAATCCTTCGACACGCTCCACGCTGCAGCGCCGGCCCACCGCCAGCGCCACCCCGCCCGCGGTCCGGGCCGTCCACGGCGTGCCGCGCAGCTCGACCCGCCCCTCGCCCGCCGCCGGGACCTCCACCAGCACCACCGCCTGCTCGCCCACCAGGTCGGCCGGCCGCTCGACCGCCTGCCCCATGGCCCGGGTCAGCCGCCCCCGGAGCAGCAGCAGCGAGGCCACCGAGAAGCCGGTGAAGGCCAGCCACTGCCCGGCCTCGGGCACGCCCAGCGCCGCCAGCGGCGCCACCACCACGGCGCCGGCGCCGAAGAAGAGGGCGAAGAGCCCCCCGGGCGTCGCCACCTCCACCACCAGCAGGGCGATCCCCAACAACAGCCAGGCCCACCAGGTCATGCGCCGCTCCCCTCTCGTCGAGGCAGGGATGGTAGCACCGCCGCCGCCCGGCCATTCAAGGCCATTGGCCGCACCTGCCCGTTCCCCGGGCAGGGGGAGCCTCCCCGCCGGGCGCCGGGATCCGGCCGCGGCGCCAAGCGCAGGGAGTCACGGGACCTTCCGCCCGGCGCGGCAGTTGCAACCCCGTGGGACTCAACCCGGCGTCCCGGACGGCCGGAAACCATCGAACGAGGTACACCGTGAAAAAGGTCGAAGCCATCATCAAGCCGTTCAAGCTGGACGAAGTGAAGAAGGCGCTCACCGAGCTGGGCGTCGCCGGCCTGACCGCCACCGAGGTGAAGGGCTTCGGTCGGCAGAAGGGTCACGCCGAGATGTACCGGGGCGCCGAGTACGTGGTGGACTTCCTGCCCAAGGTGAAGATCGAGGTGGCGGTGAGCGACGCCATGGCCGCCAAGGTGGTCGACGCCATCGCCCGCACCGCCAAGACCGGGAAGATCGGCGACGGGAAGATCTTCGTCTTCACCCTGGACGAGGTGGTCCGGGTCCGCACCGGCGAGCGCGGGGAGGAGGCGCTCTAGCTCATCGCAGGGCCCCGGGCGTCAGCGCACCGCGCCCGGGGCGGTCTCACCCCGGCTTCACGCCGGCCTGGCCTCACCAGCGCCCGGGCCCGGCAGCACCCGCAGCACCAGCGCGGTGACCCCACCACACCACCGACCTCTGACGGCCGCCGGCCTCACTGCGCCGCCCGCCGGCCGTCCTCTCCCGGTCGCCTGCCCACGACCGCCGGCCTTCAGCCTCCCCGCACCGGCCGCCGGCCCAGCTCCCCTCCCCCGCTGCCAGCGCCCCCTGCAGGAACGACTCGGCGGGGCCACCCCGGGTCTGGACCCGGAGCGCCCCGCCGCTGGTGACTGCCCTGGCGGCGGCTGCCGCCATCGGTGTGACTACCGGGTCGGACCCGCGTCGTTGGAGTAGCCGAGCACGCCCATCTCGGGGATGTCGAGGCCGGCGACCTCCTCCTCCGCGGTGGGGCGCATCTTGGTGATCTTGCCGAGCGCCCAGAAGGCGACGCCACCGAGGACCCCGACGTAGACGATGTTGGCGGTGATGCCGACGAGCTGGGCGTAGAGCTGGCCGGCGTTGCCGTAGAAGAGGCCGGCGACCGTCCCCTTCACGCCGTTGAGGCCGTCGCCGTACTTGCCGTTGGCGAGGAGGCCGAGGGCGACGATGCCCCAGGCGCCGTTGACGCCGTGGACCGCGATGGCGCCGACCGGATCGTCGATCTTCAGCTTGGTGTCGATGAAGAGCGCCGCCACCACCACCAGGACGCCGGCGACCGCGCCGATGAGGACGGCCGCCCAGGAGTCGACGAAGGCGCAGGGGGCGGTGATGGCCACCAGGCCGGCCAGCATGCCGTTGGCCAGCCAGGACGGATCCGGCTTGCCGAACTTCAAGGAGACGAATAGGTAGGAGGCGAAGGCGCCCGCGGCGGAGGCCAGCATGGTGTTGACGATCACCACGGCCAGCTGGCCGTCGGTGCCGGCCAGCGTCGAGCCGGCGTTGAAGCCGAACCAGCCGAAGGCCAGGATGAAGGTGCCGGTCATCACGTAGGCGACGTTGTGCGGCGGGATGGGGTTGCTGCGGCCGTCGGAGGTGTACTTGCCGATGCGCGGCCCGAGGATCTTGGAGCAGACGATCGCCAGCACGCCGCCGGTCATGTGGACCACCGAGCTGCCGGCGAAGTCGACGTGGCCGTGGCCGAGGCCGAAGTTGCTGCCCAGCGTGGAGAGCCAGCCGCCGCCCCAGACCCAGTTGGCGTAGACCGGGTAGATGATGGTGGAGATGACGAAGGAGAAGAGCACGAAGTGGGTGATCTTCCAGCGCTCGGCCAGCGCTCCGGTGGGGATGGTGCAGGTGGTGTCCATGAAGACCATCTGGAAGAAGAACATTGCCGCCACCGCCGGGGTGAACATGGCCGGCGGGAGCATGAAGCCGCTGGTGCCGAAGAGGCCGAGGTCCTTGCCGAAGAGGTTGACTGTGAACTCGGCGCTGGCCTTGAGCATCTCCTCGCCGCCGAAGGTGGCCATCGGGCCCATGCCGCCCATTTGCAGGCCGAAGCCGACGAAGTAGAAGCCGAGGATGCCGATGGCGTAGACGAAGAAGTTCATGCCCATGGTGTGGGCCATGTTCTTGGCCCGGGTCAGGCCGGTCTCGACCAGCGCGAAGCCGGCCTGCATGAACATCACCAGGGTTCCGGCCAGGACCGTCCAGACGATGTTGAGCGCGGTCTGGGTGTCCGCGACGCTCTTCGCGAGTTCGGTGATCGTGGGGTCTGCCATCTCTTCTCCTCTGAAGGGGTGCGTCGTTGATGGTGGCGTCGAGCGGGGCCGGGCCGCGCGCGAGTCGTTCGGGAGGGACCGGATGCAGCGGGCGTGCCGACGCCGCGGACACCTGCCGGTGCGTGGTTTCGCCGCCTTGGCGGCGCGGCTGGGCGGGGCGCGGGCACCGGGTTGCCCGGTTCCCGGGCAGGCGGTGTCGCGGGTGGTGGGGCGGGGCGGGCGGGCCGAACGGCCCCGCCGCGGATCAGCCGAGCAGCGCCAGCAGGTCCTGCTTGATGGCGGCGCGGGTGGCGTCGTCGGCGGCGGCGCCCAGGGCGCGCTCCAGGGTCTCGGTCGCCTTGCGGCGGAAGCCCTTCTCCTCGTAGAGCGCCGCCAGGGCCCGCAGCGAGGGCAGGTGGCTGGGGCGCAGCTCGGCCGCCTTCTCGAAGGCGGTCATGGCGCTGAAGGCCTCGCCGGCGGCCCGCAGGGTCCGGGCCAGCAGCACGTGGGCCTCCGCCGAGTAGGGGTCGGCGGCGATGGCCGCCTCGAAGGCGGCCCGGGCCTCGGGGAGCCGGCTGGACAGCAGCAGCTCCCGGCCGCGCGCCAGCTCGGCCTGGGCGCCGGCGGTGTCGCCCCGGGAGCGGCTGGCGGTGGCCTCGAGCACGGCGTCGATGCGGCGCAGCACGTCGTCGAAGCGGAACGGCTTCTCGATGTAGTCCTCGGCGCCGTAGGTGTCGCGGGCGTCCTGGGCGAAGCGCCAGCCCCGGTAGATGGCGGTCATCATGATCACCGGCACGTGACGGCAGCGCGGCGACGCCTTCATCCGCTGGCAGGCCTCGAAGCCGTGCACCTTGGGGAGCATGGCGTCGAGCAGCACCAGGTCGGGGACCAGGGCCTCGGCCTTGGCGATGGCCTCGGCCCCGTCCTCGGCGGTCTCCACCGCGTAGCCGTGCTTCTCCAGCGAGCGCCGCAGCAGCAGCCGGATCTCCGGCTCGTCGTCGACCACCAGCACGGTGCGGCGGCCGGCCGGCCGCACCTGGATGGGCACCTCCGGGGGCGCCCCCTCGAGCGGGGACGGCCCGTCCTCGGCCCCCAGCGGGATGGCGTCCAGCTCGAGGATGATCTCCTCGGAGACCTCCACCTCCTCGTCGCCCCCCGGCAGCACCGCCGCCAGCAGCGGCGGCAGGCCGGCACCGGCGGCGTGGCCGCGCCAGACCTCCTCGCCCCGCTCGCGGGCGTCGTAGGCCTCGTGGATGGCCTGGAGGAGGGCGCCGTCGACGGCGATGTACCCGGACACCTCGCGCCCGGTGGCGAAGCGGACCTCGGAGAGGATGCGGTGGTCGTGCGGCGAGACCATGGCCAGGTGGAGCCGGCCGCCCTCGTCAGAGATGGGCAGGAGCAGGTCCTGCTCGGCCACTCCCCGCGGCACCAGCTCAAGCAGCGCCAGGTCGACGATGCAGCGAGAGAGGTCCACGCCCGGCCCGCGCTGCTGCTCGGCCAGCACCGCGGCCAGCAGCCCCTCGTCGATCCCCAGCTTGAGCAGCCGGGTGCAGAGCCGCTCGCCCGCCCCCTTGGCCTCGCGCCAGGCCCGGTCCACCTGGTCCTGGGTGGCGGCGCCGCGCTGCACCAGCAGGATGCCGACGGGGACGGGGACGGGGACCGGGGTGGAGTCGGGCATGGCCGCTACCCCACGGTGTCCGCGTAGGTCATGACCAGGTACATCACCGCGTCCCGCTCGCCCCGGTTCCGGTAGACGTGCGGCACGTCGGCCTCGAAGACCATGGCGTCGCCGGCCTCGAGCGGCTCGCGGCGGCCCGACACCTCGATCTCCACCTGCCCCTGGGCCACCACCAGGTTCTCGATGGTGCCCGGGTTGTGGGCCTCGGCCTTCTCCACCCCGCCCGGGCGCACCGTCAGCTGGTAGAACTCCACCCGGCGCGGCGAGTCGAAGGGGAAGAGGGCCCGCGAGCTGAAGCTGCCGTCGTGGCTGGTGAGCAGCTTGGCCTGCGAGGCGCGCAGCACGTGGAGCCCGCCCTCGCTGCGGGCGCTGATCAGCCCGGAGAAGGGGACGCCGAGCGCCGAGGCGATCTTCCAGAGCACGTTGATGGTGGGCGCGCTCTGCCCCAGCTCGATCTGGCCGAGCATGGCGCGCGAGACCCCGGAGAGCTTGGAGAGCTTCTCCAGCGAGAGGGCGCGCTGGCCGCGGAGCCGGCGCAGGTTGGTCCCCACCACCGGCGTCAGGTCGGTGACGCCGCTCCCGGCGTCGCGGTGCTCGGGGGCGACCGACTCGGGCACCGCGGCGGCGCGACCGCGCCCCTTCTTGGTGCCGCTCTCGCGGGGGTTCTTCATGGGGTGCGACTTTTCCGTTACAACGGACAGCTTGTCAACGCGCTTGCCCACCCCCGGCGGTCCCTGGCGGCTGACCCTGGTCACCGATCCGGACGACTGCAACCTCGCCTGCGACATGTGCGAGTGCGGCCGGGCCCGCCTGGCGCCGACCGCCGCGGCCCCTCCCCGGCGCATGGCGGCGGCGCTGGCGATCGCCCTGGTGACCGAGCTGGGGGCCGGGCCGGCCGACGGCCGGCCGCGAGAGGTGATCCCCTCCACCCTGGGTGAGCCGCTGCTCTGGGGCGGCTTCGACGCCCTCCTCGAGGCCTGCGCCGCCGCCGGGGTCCGGCTCAACCTCACCACCAACGGCACCTGGCCGGGGCGAGGGGGCGCGGGCTGGGGGCTGCGGATCGCCCCGGTGGCCAGCGACGTCAAGGTCTCCTGGAACGGCGCCACCGCCGCCACCGCCGAGGCCATCATGGCCGGGCTCGACTTCGCGGCGGCCGTCGAGGGGGTGGACGGTTTCGCCTCGGCGCGCGACCAGGTGGCGGCCCGCACCGGCCACCGCTGCCGGCTCTCCTTCCAGGTGACCGCCCAGTCCGGCAACGTCGACGAGCTGGGACCGCTGGTGACGCTGGCCGCCTCGCTCGGCGTCGACCGGGTCAAGGTGAACCAGCTCCAGGCGCGGGTCCCGGCCCTCGAGCCCCGAGCCCTCCCCGCCACCGCGGCGGGGCGGGCCCGCTGGAACCGGGCGGTCGAGGCGATGCGGGCCAGCGCCGCGGCGGCGGCCGCCGCCGGCCGGGCCATCGCCCTCGAGAACGTGGCGCCGCTCCCCCCCCTCGACGCACCGCCGTCGCAGCCCGGCCCCTGCCCGTTCCTCGGCCGCGAGGCCTGGGTGCTCGACGACGGCCGGTTCGCCCCCTGCCCCCACCCGGCCGCCTGGCGCGGCGAGCTGGGCAACTTCGGCGCCGTGGGGGCGGGGCCGCTCTCCGCCATCTGGACCGGCCAGCCCCTGGCCCGCCTCCTGGCCGGCCACGCCGACCACCCGACCTGCCGCGCCTGCCCGCTGCGGCGCCCCGGCGGCGCCTGAGCCCGCAGGCCAGGCGAGGGGCGCCGTGAGCCCGCGGACGGACGGGCCCGGCCGTCGAATTCACTTCGGACCTGAACCGGGGCAGGATCCGCGGATGGTCCCCCCCCGCGCGCCGTCACCGCCGGACCCCGTCATCCCGCCGGACCGGCTCGACCGCCGCGGCTTCGACGCCGCGCTGGTGGCGCTGCTGGAGGCCCACGCCGAGAGCACCGAGAACCCCGGCTCGGTCCGCTGCGAGGGGTGCCGGGCCTGCGTCTCCTGCATGTTCTGCAGGGACTGCGAGGCCTGCCACCGCTGCACCCACTGCACCGGCTGCCGGACCTCCTCGCACCTCACCCACTGCCACGACTGCAACGGCTGCCACGACAGCGCCTACTGCGAGCGCTCGGAGAACTGCGCCGGCGCCTCCTACCTGGTGCTCTGCCGCGACTGCTCCGACTGCACCTACTGCTTCGGCTGCGTCGGGCTGGCCAAGAAGGACTTCCACATCCTCAACCGCCCCTACACCCGCAGCGAGTACTTCCGGATCATGGAGAAGCTGCGCGGCGTGCTCGGGCTCGGCTCGGGGCGCCGCTGACCGGGGCGCTGCTGCTGGGGCTGCTGGCCTCCCTCCCCTCGGTCACGGTGACGCCGGCCCGGGCCCGCCCCGGCGACGCCGTGGTGGTCACGGTGCTCGAGGCCGCCACCCTGCCCTCCGGCGCGCTGGCCGGCCGGCCGCTCCACTTCTGGCCCGCCGGCCCGGGCCGTTGGCAGGCGGCGGCGCCGCTCCCCACCGAGACCGCCCCGGGGACGGCCACCGCGGGGGTGCGGGTCGACGACCTGCTCCTCACCCCCGAGCTGGAGATCGAGCCGGCCCGGTTCGCCTCCACCAGGCTGGCCGTCCCGCCCCGCTTCCTGGAGCCCCCGGCCGCGGCTCGCCGCCGCATGGCGCTCGACCAGGCGGCCATCCAGCGGGCCTACGACCAGCCCTTCGGCCCGCCCCTGCTCACCGCGCCGCTGGCGGTGCCGCTCGACGCCGAGCCCTCGGGCCGCTTCGGCGACACCCGGGTCTACAACGGAAAGACCCAGGGTGTTCACTACGGGTTGGACCTGCCGGCCCCGGCCGGCACCCCGGTGGGCGCCGGCGGCGACGGCGAGGTGGTGCTGGCCCGCGACTGCTACATGTCCGGCCAGACGGTGCTGATCTGGCACGGGGCCGGGATCTTCAGCGCCTCCTTCCACCTCTCGCGCATGGACGTGGCGGTGGGCCAGGCGGTGCGGCGCGGCCAGGTGATCGGCCGGGTCGGCTCCACCGGCCGCTCCACCGGCCCGCACCTGCACTGGGGGGTCAAGGTGGGCGGCCTCTGGGTGGACCCGGTCTCGGCGGCCCGGCTCGAGCTCTCCGGCGACGAGGGGGGCGCCGCGCCGATCGCCCCACCTCCGCCAGCCGCCGACGGGGCCGCGGAGCCGCCGGGCCCGCCGGTGGGCGAGCGGCCGCACCCCGGCGGGTGAACTCGCCGGCCCGCCGCTTCCGGTAGACTCCCGGTCATGACCCTGCTCACCGCCCTGCTGCGGAGCGCCTATCTCGCCTTCCTGGTCGGCTACACGCTGGCGGTCTCGCCGCTGGGGCTGCTCTGGGGCGGGACTGCGGAGGGCCCGCCCCACCCGGTGCCGGTGGCGGTGGTGCAGCGGCTCTTCGTCGCCGCCTGGCTGGCCATCGGCTGGATCGCCCTGGAGGCGGCGGTGGCCTGGCTGCGGGTCTGGCTCGAGGCCCGGGACCGCCGCCGGAGCGTCCCCGTCCCGCCCCCGCCGGCCACATGATCCTCGGCTCCCTGCTGCGGAGGCTGGGTGGCCTGCTGCGCCGGAGGCCGGCGACGCTCTGGCACGACACCCGCTACCGGCTCCCGCTCGGCGGGCTGGAGTCGTCCGCCGGCATCGAGCCGCGCCGCGCCGACTACGCCGCCTGGTGGCTGACCAGCAGCGGGGTGATCTCGGCGCGGCGGGTCCGCAGCCCCAAGCGCATCGCCGTCCACCGGCTCTCCCGGGTCCACACCCCGGAGCTGCTGGAGTCGCTGAGCCGCCCCGAGGGGCTGGCCGCCGTCTTCGGCGCCGACCCGGCCGACCTGCGCGTCGACGAGCTGATGGACACCATCCGGCTGGCCTGCGGGGGGACGCTGGGGGCCACCCGCGAGACGCTGCGCACCGGCGAGCCGGCCATCAACCTGCTGGGCGGCTTCCACCACGCCGGGCCCGGCGTGGCCGGCGGCTTCTGCCCGGTCAACGACGTGGCGGTGGCCATCGCCGTCATGCGCGACCGCGGCTTCACCGGGTGGGTGCTGGTCCTCGACCTCGACGCCCACCCGCCCGACGGCCTGGCCGCCTGCCTCAAGGACGACCCGCGGGCCTCCATCGGCTCGCTCTCCGGCTCGGACTGGGGGCCGCTCCCCGGCGTCGACGAGACGGTGCTGCCGGAGGGGTGCGGTGACGAGCCCTACCTGGCGGCGCTGCGGCAGCTGCTCCACCGCACCCGGCGACCCGACCTGGCCTACGTCATCGCCGGCGGCGACGTGCTGGCCGGCGACAAGATGGGGCGGCTCGGCCTGACGCTGGAGGGGGCGCGCCGGCGCGACCTGCTGGTGGCCGACTGGCTCGACGGCCTCCCCCAGGTCTGGCTCCCCGGCGGCGGGTACTCCAGCCGGTCCTGGCGGGTGCTGGCCGGCACCGGCATGGCGGTGGCCACCCGCTCGCTGCGCCCCATCCCCGACGACTACCAGCCGCTGCTGGCCCGCTTCAGCAGCCTCTCCGCCGGCCTGAGCCAGGCCGAGCTCGGCGACGCCGGCGACCTCACCCTCGACGACGTAGAGGAGTCGCTCGGCCTGCGCCCCACCCGGCAGCGGCTGCTGCTCGGCTTCTACACGGCGCAGGGGATGGAGGTGGCGCTCCACCGCTACGGGGTCTTCAAGCACCTGGCGCGGCTCGGCTACCGCGACCTGCACGTCAGCTTCGACCGCGAGGGGGCCGGCGAGCGGGTCCGGCTGCACGGCACCGCCGACGACCTGCCCGGGCCGCAGCTGCTCATCGAGCTGATCCTGGAGAAGCGGCGCTGCCTGGGGGTCCCGGTCCTCTACGTCCACTGGTTCTCGCTGCGCCACCCGCGCGCCCGCTTCAGCGACAAGCGCCCGCGGCTGCCCGGGCAGGAGGTGCCGGGGCTCGGCCTGGCGCAGGAGGCGGGCACCATGATGGCGCGGATGGCCATCCGGCTCGGGCTGGGGGGGGTGGTCTTCCGCCCCTCCAACTTCCACGTCGCCTACACCTCGCGCAAGGGCTTCGCCTTCGTCCAGCCGGAGCGGCAGGGGCGCTTCGAGGCGCTGATCCGCGACCTGGCCAGCACCCCGCTGGCCGAGGCCACCCGGCTGGTCGCCGAAGGAAAGGTCCTGCTCGACGGCGCGCCCTACCAGTGGGAGGCCGACGAGATGGTCTACTGGCTGCGCGAGTCCCCGGCCGACGCTGGCGAGGTGGAGCGGGTCAAGGCGCACACCTCCTTCACCGTGGCTCGCTGAGCAGCTGCCGGACCTCCTGGTCGAGCCGCCCGGCGTTCCCGGGCTGGTAGCCCTCGTGGACGAAGCGGACCCGCCCGGCCCGGTCCACCACCAGCGTGGTGGGGAGCTTCTCGATGCGCAGCCGCTCGGCGTGGCGCGCCCCTCCCTTGTCCCAGAGCACCAGGAACGGGAGGGGGGTGGACTCCAGGAAGGCGACCAGCTGCGCCTGGTCCTCGTCCACCGAGACCGCGGTGACCGTGAGGCCGTCGGCCTGGTGGGCCCGGGCCAGCAGCTCGAGGACCGGGAACTGTTCCTGGCAGGGCTCGCACCAGGTGGCCCAGAAGTCGACGATGCGGACCCGACCCTGCTGCGCCGCCACCTGGTGCTCAACCCCCCGCAGGTCGGGCGCGACCACGTCCACCGCCTGGCCGACGGCCGGGGAGCTGCCCAGGTTGGGTCGCCCCGCGGCGCAGCCGGCGGTGGCCAGGGCGATCAGCGCGAGGCGATGGGGGAAATGGCGCAAAAGCATTCTCAACATCATGGCTTAAATGGTCCTTTTGTCGATCGACTGATCTGGATCAAGCCCACTTCGCCATTCACTGTGCCATGGTCCGCAGGGTCGCTTCCGCCGGGCCCCTCCGGCGTGGCGAGCCCTGCGCGCTCCAACGACAGGTCGAGGTCCCGATGGTCACCCCTGCACGTCTCGCCGCCTCCGCCCTCCTCCTCGCCACGTCGCTGGTGGCCCGGGCGGACGTGATCGAGGCTTCCTCCACCACGCTGTCCTTCACGGGCCAGCAGCTGCGAGGAACCGCCGCCGGGCTGCAGCCCGACCTGGTCACCGTCTCCCCGGTCTTCGAGCTGATCCGGGTCTCGGCCCGCGAGGTGAGGAACCCGCTCTTCCAGGACCTGGAGATCAGCTTCTCCGGCTGGGGCGCCGGCGACCTCGCCGAGGTCCGCTGGGACGCCGGCACCACCGGGAAGCTGACCGGCGACGTCACCACCGCCTACGTGCGCGGCGCGCTGGCCAGCGGCAAGGTGCAGCTGCGCGCCGGCCGCGAGTTCGTGGCCGCCGGCGCCGGCCGCATGCTCCAGCTCGACGGCGGCGACGTCATCGTCCGGCTGCCCGCCGGGTTCTCCCTCTCGGCCTTCGGCGGGGCGCCGGTCGCCCAGCGCTTCGCCTCCCGCAGCGGGCTGACCAGCTGGAACCCGGCCGGAGGCGACCTGGCCTGGGGCGGGCGCTTCGGCTGGACGCTGGCCATCGCCGGGGCCTCGGGGCGGGTCTTCGACGTCGGCCTCTCGGTGGTCTCGGTCACCGACCACTCCGACCCGGTCCGCCAGTACCTCGGCCTCGACTTCCGGCTCCAGCCCATCGAGCGGCTGGTGCTGGTCGGCAGCGCCGGCTACAGCCTCTACGCGCAGCGGCTGGCCGAGTTCAACGTCACCGCGCTGTTCACCGCCACCAAGGTGCTGGAGCTCAACCTCGACGTCCGGCACTACTCCCCCGACCTCTTCCTGGCGCGCAACTCCATCCTCTCGGTCTTCACCGACACCAACCGGACCGACGTGGGCGGCGGCGTCCGCCTCCACCTCCTCAAGACCCTGCTGCTCAGCGCCGACTACCACGTGCTGGTCGAGCCGGGCCTCGGGTCGGGGACCGAGACCGGCGGCGAGGCGGCCGGGCGCGTCGAGTGGGGGAGGGAGGGGACGGTGGCCGGCGGCGAGGTCACCTACCTGAAGACCGGGGCCAGCGGCTACGTCGGCCTGCGCGCCTACGGGCGCAAGGCGCTCGGCAAGTTCTTCGTGGCCGGCGACCTGATGGAGGTGAGCTTCCGGCAGGCCGTCAACGGTGAGAAGAACTCGCTGACCGGGTCGCTCTCCTCCGGGTACCAGTTCAACAAGGCCTGGAGCCTGGTGGTGTCCGGCCGCGCCGGCGTCACCCCGTACTTCGAGCAGCAGGCCGACGCCATGGTCAAGCTGGTCTACAACACCGTGGTCCGCGTGCGGGAGGTGAAGTGATGAACCGCCACCTGGGACTGGTGGTCGCGGCGGCGCTGCTGGCCGCCTGCTCCGCCAAGGACACCACGCCGGAGACGCGGCGCGACCCGCCCTTCGTCATGCCCCACAGCCCCCACGTCGAGGGGGACGTCGACTGCATGGAGTGCCACGCCTCGATCGCCAAGTCCAAGACGGTCGAGCCCCGGGTCCGCCACGTCCAGCTGCCCAGGAAGAGCGAGTCCTGCTCGGGCTGCCACGACGCCATGCCCAAGCTGCAGATCCCGCCCCGCACCCGCGACGGCGCCCTCAACTTCAACCACGCCGCCCACCTGGCCCGGCTCAAGGGCGAGAAGAACGCCTGCGTCCGCTGCCACGTGGCGCTGCCCGAGGCCAAGGACGTCTCCTACCCGGCCCCCTCGATGAACACCTGCACCGGCTGCCACAACCACCAGGTGGAGTTCGTGGCCGCCAAGTGCCTGGGGTGCCACCAGGACCTGAAGCGGTACGAGAAGCCGGTGGAGTCCTTCAAGCACGCCGGCGAGTTCCTCAAGCTGCACGGCGGGCTGGCCCGCGGCGGCGCCGAGAGCTGCGCCGCCTGCCACGAGCAGACCTTCTGCGCCGACTGCCACAGCCCCGCCACGGTGCCGGGCCGGCCGGCGCTGGTCTTTCCCGAGGACGTGAAGCGCGACTTCATCCACCGCGGCGACTACCAGGCGCGCCACATGGTGGACGCCGAGGCCAACCCGGCCTCCTGCCGCAAGTGCCACGGCAGCAACTTCTGCGCCACCTGCCACGAGCAGCAGAACCTCATCCCCAACGCGGGATCGGCCACCACCCGGATCACCCACCCCATCGGCTGGGGCACCGACAAGGGGAGCGGCCACTTCCACGGCGACGCCGCCCGCCGGAACATCGTCGCCTGCGCCGGCTGCCACGACCAGGGGGGCGCCTCCTCGGTCTGCGTGGCCTGCCACCGGTCCGGCGGCTTCGCCGGGGTCAGCCCGCACCCGAAGAGCTGGAAGAAGACCGACGCCGACAAGTCGAAGAACGCCATGTGCGCGGCCTGCCACTGATCTAGTGCCCCGCCCCAGGCAAGATGCCTACTGCGAGAGCCGATCCTCTCGCTGCGGCAGGCGGCCTCGCTTCGGTCTCGGCTCTCTCGTCGCGTCATCTTGCCTGGGGCGGGGCACTAGCGGGAGCTCCCTCCTCGGAGCCCACGGGGGCCCGACCACCGCGAGGTGGCCGGGCCTCTTTCCTTTCCAGGCCCGTGGGCGCCGGCGGTCCATTCCCGACGGTGTTCATTTCATGATGAAACTCTATGCCGAAAGCTCGCGTTCCATCATGGAACCCAGTAGCCTCCCGGCGTGAAGAAGACCCGCTTCGACCGCTGGCCCTGCCCGGTGGCCCGGGCCGTCGACCTGGTCGGCGACGCCTGGACGCTGCTCATCCTGCGCGAGGCCTTCTACGGCCTGCGACGCTTCGACCAGCTGGAGGCGGCGCTGGGGATCGGCCGGAACATCCTGGCCCGCCGGCTCGACCGGATGGTGGCGGAGGGGCTGCTGGAGAAGGTCCGCTACCAGGAGCGGCCGGTGCGCCATGAGTACCAGCTGCTCCCCCGCGGCCGCGCCCTCTTCCCGGTGCTGATGGCGCTGCACCGCTGGGGGAACGACTGGGCGGCCGGGCCGGAGGGGCCGCCGGTGACGCTGGTCGACCGCCGGACCGGACAGCCGGTACGACCGGTGCTGGTGGACGAGGCCACCGGCCTGGCGGTGACGCCGGAGCGGGTCCGGGCCCGGCCGGGGCCGGGCTTCCCCAGGGCGCTGCTGGCCGACCAGCCGGTGCGGCGGCGCTTCCGGCTCGACGGTGAGTCCACCGACCCGGCCGGCGCCGGGGGCGAGCTGCGCCCCCCGACCTCTCGCTAGTCCCTGAGGAAGTGGCAGCTGTAGCCGCCGGGGTTCCGCTCCAGGTAGTCCTGATGCTCCGGCTCGGCCGGGTACCAGGTGGAGGCCGGGGCGATCTGCGTGACGATGGTCCCCTTCCACCGCCCCGAGCCCTGCACCCGCGCCTTGACCGCCTCGGCGGCCACCCGCTGCCGCTCGTCGGCGTAGAAGATGGCGCTCCGGTACTGCGTGCCGCGGTCGTTCCCCTGGCGGTCGGGCGTGGTCGGGTCGTGCATGCGGAAGAACCAACGCTCCAGCAGCTCCTCGAAGCCGAGGAGGCGGGGGTCGAAGACCACCCGCACCGACTCGGCGTGGCCCGAGGCGCTGCCGTGGGTGTCGTGGTAGCGCGGGTTGGCGAGCCAGCCGCCGGTGTAGCCGGCCTCGGTCTCCAGCACGCCAGGGATCTTGCGCAGCAGGTCCTGCATGCCCCAGAAGCAGCCGCCCGCCAGCAGCGCCACCTCGCGCTCGGCGGGACCGAAGAGCGCGACGAACGGGCCGTACCCCTCGGCCTCGAGCCGGTCCACCGGGATGAACCGCAGCGAGGCCGAGTTGATGCAGAAGCGCTGCCCGCCCCGGTCGCGGGGCCCGTCGTCGAAGAGGTGGCCGAGGTGCGAGTCGCCGGCCCTGGAGCGGACCTCGGTCCGGATCATCCCGTGGGCCTCGTCCCGCCTCGACACCACGTTGGCCGCCACCGGCCGGGTGAAGCTGGGCCAGCCGGTGCCGGAGTCGAACTTGTCGGTGGAGGCGAAGAGCGGCTCGCCGGAGACCACGTCGACGTAGAGGCCGGGCTGGTGGTTGTTCCAGTAGGCGTTGCGGAAAGGCGGCTCGGTGCCGCACTGCTGGGTGACCCGGTACTGCTCCTCGCTGAGCGCGGTACGCAGGTCGGCGTCGGTGGGCTTCTGGGAGGCCATGGCGCCGATCTAACCGGCGCCACCCAGCCCCGCCAGCAGCAGGTCCCAGATCCCCCCGAAGGCCCCGTTGGACATGGCCACCACCACGTCGCCGGGGCGGGCCGCCGCCGTCACCGCCGCCGCCAGCGCCTCGACGCCGGCGAAGGCCGCGGCCGGCGTGCCCCCGGCGGTGAGCGCGGCGCAGACGGCGTCGACGTCGAGCCGCTCCGCCTCCGGGACCTTGTCGGTGGGGGTGGGGCGGAGCAGGAAGACCCCGGCGGCGCCGCTCCAGCTGGCCGGGTCGGCGTAGTCGGCCTGGTGCAGGTTGCGCCGGCTGGTGTTGGAGCGCGGCTCGAAGCAGGCCAGCAGCCGCGCCCCCGGGAAGCTCCCGGCCACCGCCGCCAGCGTCTTCCTGACCGCGCGCGGGTGGTGGGCGAAGTCGTCGACCACGGTGACGCCGCCGGCCCGGCCGCGCACCTCCTGGCGCCGCTTCACGCCGCCGAAGGCGTTGAGCCCGGCCGCGATCTCGGCCGGCGAGAGCCCCAGCGCCGTGGCCGCCGCCGCCACCCCGAGGGCGTTCTCGACGTTGTGCGCCCCGCCCACCGGGAGGTGGACGTCGGACAGCGCCACCCCCCGGCGCACCAGCGTGAAGCGGGCGCCGTCGGCGGCCAGCGACAGGCCGCGCGCCTCCCAGTCGGCGCCGGGCGCGTCGACGGCGTAGGTCTCGACGCGGCAGCGGGCCAGCGCGGCGATCCGCTTCACGCTCGGGTAGCTGGCGCAGGCGGCCAGGAAGCCGTCGGCGGGCAGCAGGGCGGCGAAGCGCTCGAAGGCCGCCTGGTAGTGGGCCTCGTCCCGGTAGATGTCGGCGTGGTCCAGCTCGCAGCTGGTGAAGATGGCGGTGCGCGGGTGGTAGTGGAGGAACTTGGGCCCCTTGTCGAAGTAGGCGGTGTCGTACTCGTCCCCCTCGACCACGAAGTGCGGGCCGGCGCCGAGCCGGAAGTTGGACTCGAAGTCGCGGGTGACGCCGCCCACCAGGAAGGAGGGATCGCGGCCGGCGTGGTGGAGCAGCCGGCCCATCATGGCGCTGGTGGTGGTCTTGCCGTGGGTGCCCACCACCACCACCCCGTGGCGCGGGGCGATGAAGCGCTCCCCCAGCGCCGCCGGGAAGGAGCGGTGCGGCAGCCCGCGGGCCCGCATCGCCGCCGCCTCGGGGTTGGCCTCGCGGATGACGTTGCCGACGATGACCAGGTCGGGGCGGGCCCGGTCGAGGTTCTCCGGTCGGTAGCCGCGCATGGCCTCGATGCCCCAGCGCGCCAGCTGCGTCGACATGGGTGGGTAGAGCTCCTCGTCGGAGCCGGTCACCTGGTGGCCGGCGGCCTGCAGCATCCCGGCGAAGGAGCCCATGCCGGTGCCGCCCACGCCGATGAGGTGGACCCGCTTCACCCTGGACCAGTCGATCACGCCCGCTCCTCCGCGGGCCGGAGCTCCCCGGCCGCGCCGTGCAACCGGAACCTTCTACCACCGCAGGCCGGGTTCGTTCCTGCGTCGCGCCTGGTTCGCGCCGACCTGGGTCGCGCCTGGCCGCCGCCGGCCGGGTTCGTTCCGGGTTCGTTCCGGGGTCGCGCCTGGTTCGCGCCTGGCCGCCGCCGGCCGGCCCGCTCGCCGCGCCTGCGGCGCGCCTTCTCGCCAGCGGAGATTCCGCTCGGGCGAGCGGCCAGGGGCTGCGAAACTCGGGGCCGGGCCGGCGGCGACCCGGCGCTCCCGCGGCGCTCGACGCGGCGCTCGACGCGGCGCTTGCGTTCAGCGCGGCGCTTCGCGGATACACTTGGGGTGATTGACGCCTGCGGCTCCAAGCGGAGGGGCGCGGTCGCCCCGGCGGGCGAGTCGCGCAGCCCCATCCACGCTCGCCCGAGCGGACCGGCCCCTGGCGAGCGGGCGCGCCGAAGGCGGGGCGAGCCCGCGGGGAGGCCGCGTCCCGCAGCGACCGGAGCCGCTCCGGGTGATGGAACCGTGCGGCTCCAAGCGGAGGGGCGCGGTCGCCCCGGCGGGCGAGTCGCGCAGCCCCATCCACGCTCGCCCGGGCGGACCGGCCCCTGGCGAGCGGGCGCGCCGAAGGCGGGGCGAGCCCGCGGGGAGGCCGCGTCCCGCAGCGACCGGAGCCGCTCCGGGTGATGGATGCATGCGGCTCGGAGCTGGGGCGCGGTCGCCCCGGCGGGCGAGTCGCGCAGCCCCATCCACGCTCGCCCGAGCGGACCGGCCCCTGGCGAGCGGGCGCGCCGCAGGCGGGGCGAGCCCGCGGGGAGGCCGCGTCCCGCAGCGACCGGCGCCGCCCGGGGTGATGGAACCGTGCGGCTCCAAGCGGAGGGGCGCGGTCGCCCCGGCGGGCGAGTCGCGCAGCCCCATCCACGCTCGCCCGGGCGGACCGGCCCCTGGCGAGCGGGCGCGCCGCAGGCGGGGCGAGCCCGCGGGGAGGCCGCGTCCCGAAGCGACCGGAGCCGCTCCGGGTGATGGAACCGTGCGGCTCCAAGCGGAGGGGCGCGGTCGCCCCGGCGGGCGAGTCGCGCAGCCCCATCCGCGCTCGCCCAGGCGGACCGGCCCCTGGCGAGCGGGCGCGCCGCAGGCGGGGCGAGCCCGCGGGGAGGCCGCGTCCCGCAGCGACCGGAGCCGCCTGGGACGACGGACCCGTGCGTCCCGCAGCGACGGGAGCCGTCCCATCACCCCGCCAGTCCAAGGTCCTGCGCCACCGCGTCGTGGAAGGAGCGACGCAGGCCGTTGATCCGGGCCCGGTCGCTGCCGGCCGGGTGGACGTGGTTGGTGAGCAGCACCGCCACCACTCCGGCGTCGAGGTCGAGCCAGAGCGAGCAGCCGGTGAAGCCGAGGTGGCCGAGGGCGCCGCGCCGCCCCCGCCCCAGCCACTGGCCCAGCGTCGAGGCCTCGGGGCCGCGGGTGTCCCAGCCGAGGGCGCGGCTGGAGCCGGGCGCGGCGTCGCGGGTGGCGAAGCGGCGGGCCGCCTCGGCCGGGACCGGCGAGGCGCGGCCGTCGAGGGCGTCGAGCCAGGCCTGGCCCACCGCGGCCACCTCGAGCGCGGTGGAGAAGAGGCCAGCGTGGCCGGCGGCGCCCCCCAGCGCCCAGGCGTTGTCGTCGTCCACCGTCCCCTGGCGCAGCCCGCGCGCCGCGTCGCGCCGGGTCGGGGCGAAGCATCGCCCGGCGGCCCGCGCCAGCGAGGCGGGGTCGAGCGCGTCGACGAAGCCGGTGTCGCGCAGCCGGAGCGGCGCCGCCACCCTGGCCTCGAAGAGGTCCGGCAGGGGAGCCCCCAGCGCCGCCTCCAGGGCCAGGCCGAGCGCCATGAAGCCGGGGTCGGAGTAGACGGTCCGGGTGGCGGGGGGGGCCTCGAGCGGCTCGGCGAGCAGCGCCTCGATCACCGCGGCCCGGCGTCGCCGGGGATCCTGCTCGGCGGCGACCCGCTCGTGGTACGAGCGCCACCAGGGCAGGCCGCTCGCGTGGGCCAGCAGCTGGCGAACCGTCACCTCCCCCTTGCCGGCGGCGGCGAAGCCGGGGAGCCAGCGGGCCACCGGGGCGTCGAGCTCGAGCGCCCCCTCGGCCACCGCCTGGGCGCAGAGGGTGGTGGTGCAGAGCACCTTGGTGAGCGAGGCCACGTCGAAGAGATCGTCGGGGACGAGCAGCCTCGGGCCCGGCGCCGGCAGCTCGCCGGTGCAGCCGTGGTGGACCAGCGCCCCGCCGCGCAGCACCGCGGCGGTGAGGGCCGGGGCCACGCCCTCGGCCCGGCCGGCCTCCAGCGCCGCCGCCACGGCCGGGAGGCTGGGCGGCCCCCCGGTCACTCGGTGGCCCCCTCGTCGAAGAGCAGGCGTGGGGGACCCGGCTGGCCGGGCGCGGGGGCCACCAGCGTGGCGCGCGGCCCGAGCGGCAGGGCCAGGTTGCGGTCCTCATGGCCAGCGGGCAACCCCTCGATGGCCGGGACCCCAAGCGCTGCCACCAGCCGGCGCACCGTGGCCGACGCCTCGCCGTCGCCGCCGTCGCAGCCGGTCAGCTGCCCGACCGCCACGCCGGCCAGGCCATCGAGCGCGCCGCCGAGCCGCAGCTGGGTCAGCGTGCGGTCGAGCTTGTAGGGGGGCTCGCCGATGTCCTCGATGAAGAGGATGGCGCCGCGCAGCGAGGGGAGCCAGGGCGTGCCGCAGAGGGCGGCCAGCAAGGTCAGCGAGCCGCCCAGCAACGGGCCGGTGGCGCGGCCGGGTCGGATGGTGGCGGTGCCGGCGAGGCCGGGGGCGTCGGCGCCGGCGCGCGGGCCGAAGAGCAGGCCGGCCAGCTGGTCGACGGCGTCGGCGGGCGCCCGGCCCAGCTGCGTCACCACCGGACCGTGGACCGTGGCCAGCCCGGCGGCGTTGAGCGCGGCGTGGAGCGCCGTGATGTCGGAGAAGCCGACCACCAGCCTGGGGCGGGCCAGGAGCGGCGCCGGATCGATCGAGGGCAGGAGCCGCATGGTCCCGTAGCCGCCGCGCGCGCAGAAGATGGCCCGGGCCTCCGGGTCGGCCACCGCCTCGTCCCACTCCGCCAGCCGCCGCCGGTCGTCGCCGGCCAGGTAGCCTTGACGCGCGGTGATGTCGTCGCGGAAGCGCGGCCGCAGCCCGAGCCGGTCGCGCAGGACGGCCAGCCCGGCCTCGAAGGCCGGGAGGTCGAAGCCGCTCCCCGGGGCGATGATCCGGACCACGTCACCGGCGCGGAGCGGAGGAGGGCGGCGCATGGCGGCAGGATAGTCGCCGCCCATCCCCGGGTCGACTCCGCGGCCGCGCCCCGCCGCCCGGGGCCTGCGTCCGGCGCCGCGGTGGACCGGTGGCGGCCGCCCGGATGGCGCAGCGCGTCGTCGGGGTGCGCTTGGTGGCGCGGGCCCCTTTTGTTACCCTCATCGGTCCACTCGAAGTCTTCCAGGCGTGCACACCCGGCGCGACCACCGTCTCGAGCCCCCCACGAGAGCGACAGGAGTCCCCCCGATGAGCGTCAAGCCACAGCTGGAAGGCGAGGTCTTCTTCCCCACCGCCGAGGTCACCGCCCAGGCCCGCATCAAGGACTGGGGCGCGGTGGCCAAGGCCGCCAGCGACGACCTGGAGGGCTTCTGGGCCAAGGAGGCCGAGGAGCTGGAGTGGTACCGCAAGTGGGACCAGGTGCTGGACCGCTCCAACCCGCCCTTCTTCCGCTGGTTCAAGGGCTCGCAGTGCAACATCATCCACAACGCCCTCGACCGCCACCAGCGCAGCTGGCGCAAGAACAAGCTGTCGCTGATCTGGGTGGGCGAGCGCGGCGAGGTCCGCACCTACTCCTACTTCGCCCTCAACCGCGACGTCTCCAAGTTCGCCAACGTCCTCAAGGCCATGGGGGTGAAGAAGGGCGACCGGGTCACCATCTACATGCCGCGCATCCCCGAGATCGTGGTGGCCATGCTGGCCTGCGCCAAGATCGGCGCCGTCCACTCGGTGGTCTACGGCGGCTTCTCGGTGGACGCCCTGCAGGGGCGCATCGAGGACTCCGAGTCGAAGGTGGTGCTGACCGCCGACGGCGGCTTCATGAACGGCAAGGTGGTGGAGCTGAAGAAGACGGTGGACGACGCCGTGCGCCGCTGCCCCACCGTCGAGACGGTCATCGTGGTGCAGCGGACCGGCCACGAGATCCGCATGGAGGCGGGTCGCGACTACTGGTACCACGAGCTGATGAAGCTGCCGCTGGCCACCGGCTCCTGCCCGACCGAGGTGATGGAGGCCGGCGACCCGCTCTACATCCTCTACACCTCGGGGACCACCGGGAAGCCCAAGGGGCTGGTCCACGGCCACGCCGGCTACATGACCGGCATCTACTCCACGCTCAAGTACGTCTTCGACATGAAGGACGAGGACCGCTACTGGTGCGCCGCCGATCCGGGGTGGGTGACCGGCCACAGCTACATCGTCTACGGGCCGCTGCTGCTGGGGGCCACCACCTTCATGTACGAGGGGGCGCCCACCTACCCGTACCCGAACAAGTGGTGGTCGCTGGTGGAGAAGTACGGCATCACCATCCTCTACACCGCCCCCACCGCCATCCGCGGCCTGATGCGCTTCGGCGCCTCCTGGCCGGCGCGCCACGACCTTTCCTCGCTGCGGCTGCTCGGCTCGGTGGGCGAGCCCATCAACCCCGAGGCCTGGAAGTGGTACCACCGCGAGATCGGCAAGGGGCGCTGCCCCATCATGGACACCTGGTGGCAGACCGAGACCGGCATGTTCCAGCTCACCCCGGTGCCGACCATGCCGCTCAAGCCCGGCTCTGCCGGCAAGCCCTTCTTCGGCCAGGACGCCCAGATCCTCGACGAGAAGGGGAACGAGGTCGAGGCCGGGAAGGAGGGGTTCCTGACCCTGAAGCACCCCTGGCCGGCCGCGGCCATGACCATCTTCCGCGAGGACGACCGCTTCAAGGAGACCTACTGGTCCACCTACCCGGGCAAGTACTGCGCCGGTGACGCCGCCAAGAAGGACAAGGACGGCTACTTCTGGGTGATCGGCCGGACCGACGACGTCATCAAGGTCTCCGGGTACCGGCTGGGCACCGCCGAGGTGGAGAGCGCGCTGGTGAGCCACCCGGCGGTGGCCGAGGCGGCGGTGATCGGCCTGCCCCACGAGGTCAAGGGGCAGGCCATCCACTGCTACTGCCTGCTGCGCAACGGCTTCACCGCCAGCGAGGAGCTGGCCGAGCAGGTGCGCAACCACGTGGCCACCCACCTGGGCCCCATCGTCAAGCCGGAGAAGGTGACCTTCGTGGACAGCCTGCCCAAGACCCGCTCCGGCAAGATCATGCGCCGGGTGCTCAAGGCCCGGGCCCAGGGACTCCCCGACGGTGACGTCTCCACGCTCGAGGAATAGTGGTAAGACGCCGGCCGTTCACCATGGCCCCCCGACATGGGCCCCGAAAGGATGCTGACCACATGAGACTCGCCGCTGCCGCCTTCGCCGTCGTCTTCGCCACCGCCTGCTCCGCGCAGGTCCCCGCCAAGGGCGCCCCGAAGACCGACGACGAGAAGACCGTCTACGCCGTCGGTGTCGCCGTCCAGAAGAGCCTGGAGCCGTTCAACCTCACCCCCGTCGAGGTGGAGCTGGTGCTGGCCGGCGTCCGCGACGCCGCCGCTGGCAAGGCCGAGGTGAAGCTGGAGGAGAAGCAGGCCGCCATCCAGAAGCTGGTGACCGACCGCCGGGCCGCCGCCGGCGCCGCGCTCGCCAAGCAGGGCGAGGGGTACGTGGAGAAGGCCTCCAAGGAGAAGGGGGCGGTCAAGACCGCCTCGGGGCTGATCTACGTGCCGGTCAAGGAGGGGACCGGCGCCAAGCCGGCCGCCACCGACAAGGTCAAGGTCAACTACGAGGGCAAGCTGGTCGACGGCAAGGTCTTCGACGCCTCGGCCAAGCACGGCGGCCCGGCCACCTTCCCGCTCAACGGCGTCATCCCCTGCTGGACCGAGGGGCTGCAGCTGGTCAAGGTGGGCGGCAAGGCCCGGCTGATCTGCCCGGCGGCGCTGGCCTACGGCGACCGCGGCGCGGGCGGCGACATCCCGCCCGGCGCCACCCTCGACTTCTCCGTCGAGCTGCTCGAGATCGTGAAGTAGCGTCGCAGCGAAATGACGTCGTGCCTCCGCCCGCCTGGCCCCACGGTCAGCGCGGGCGGAGCCGCTTCCAGTAGACCAGCTCGGCCACGTCGGGCAGCACCAGCCCGGGCAGCGCCCCCACCCGGGCCCAGCCGTGGCGCTCGTAGAAGGCCTGCGCCGCCACGTTGAAGTCGGAGCAGAGCAGGAAGCCGTGGGCGGCGGAGCGGGCCATGGTCCCCTCCGAGGAGGCCAGCAGCCCGGCGCCGATGCCCCGCGACTGCGCCGCCGGCAGCATCGCCATCAGCTTCAGGTAGGCGCCCAGCCCCAGCGTCCCCTCCCGCAGGAACCAGGCCATCCCCACCGGCCGGCCCGCCTCCACCGCCAGCAGCAGGCCGTCGCCGCGCGCCAGCGCCTCGGCCAGGTCGGCGGCCAGCTTCGGCTCGTCGCGGCCGTAGCGCTTCATCAGCTCCAGCCCGGCCAGGCCGGCGGCCAGCGGGGCGACATCGGCGGCGACGGCGGGGCGGACCTCCATGGGCACCTCCACTCAGCGTGGTGAAGACTCGTCCGGCGGCGACAGCAGCGCCAACGGGGTGAGCTGGCGCGTGGCCCGCACCACCCGGCGGGCGTGGGCGGGCAGATCGAACCAGATCCGGGTGACGCCGGCCACTTCCTGGCGGCCCGGCGCCGGGCGGCCGTCGACCCAGAGCTCGAGCCCGGTCCCCGGCAGCGCCACGGTGAGACCACCCAGGGTGAAGCCGCCGTGGTTGACCACCTCGGCGCCGCCGTCCGCGAGGTAGCGCACCTCGACGTCGGCGAGGGCCCGCAGCCGATCCCCGGCCTCGGCCCAGGGCAGCGTGGCCAGCCGGCCCGCGGCCACCCGCGTCGCCACCCGGGCCAGGGCCTCGTCGAGCCCCGGGTCGATCACCAGCGCCCCGCCCTCCACCGCCCGGACCGCCAGCCGCGCCGCCGCCGTCCCCCGCGGCGTGGTGGCCGGCCCGGCCCCCAGGTAGGTGTGGGCCACGAAGAGGCCGCCGCCGCGCTCCAGGGCGTCGAGCGCGTCGTCGGAGAGGGCCCGGGCCAGCTCGGCGGGGGGGGCGTAGAAGAAGCTCGACTCGAAGACCCAGATCCTCGGGTCGCCGGGGAGCGGGTAGATGACCGGGCAGGGCTGGCCCGGCGGCGTGGCGGTGAAGAGATCGCGGGCCTCCACGGCCCGGAACCCGGCCACGTCGCCGGCGGCCCAGGCCCAGCGGATGCCCGCCTCGGCGAGCAGGTCGGCCACCTGCCAGGGCGAGCCGGCCTGCGCCCCCTGCGCCGAGAGCGCCTCGCAGTTCAGGTAGGGCTGGTGGTCGATCCAGGTCTCGGGCCGGAGCGGCGCGGCGGCCTCCAGCCCGGCGCGGATGGCCTGGCGGTCGTCGCGGAGGTCGGAGATGGAGTGGAGCGCCACCTCCGAGCCGGCCGCCACCAGCCGGCTGGCGAGGCGCCAGGTCTCGGGGTCGGTCAGGGTGCCGGGGCCGGGCCAGAGGAAGAAGCTGCGGGTGAAGCGCAGCCCTCGGCCGAGCAGGCCGGCGCCGCGGCTCCCCTCGGCGCGCGGGTCGGAGTGGCCGTAGAGGACGGCGCGCAGCGCCGCCGGCTCGGTCCGGTCGGCGTGGTCGGTGAAGACCACCGCGGCGCGGGCGCCGTCGGCCCAGCGCTCGACGACCAGGGGGAAGGCGGGGCCCGGGCCGACCGGCCAGAGCACCGCCTCCAGCCGGTCCTCGTCGCCGGGCCGGCGCGGCGAGCCGGTCCAGGGGCGCTTCCGCTCCAGCACGCCCCAGGCGACCGGGCCCCCCGGGTCGAGGTGGGGGAGCGCCTCCAGGCAGGCCAGGTAGGTGGCGAAGGGGCGCTCGGCCGCGTCGTCGAGGAAGAGCGTGGCAGAGAGGCCACCGGGGAGCGGGGCCAGCCGCGCCGCCACCAGCCCCGGACCGCCGGTGAGCAGCAGGGGGCCGGCGCCGGCCACGAGCGGCGTGCCGCGGCCGATCCGTACCGCGGCGGCGAGCGGCGCGGGCCTCAGGTCGCGCCCCACCGCCCAGGGGCGCTCGCCGGCCCAGCCGAGGGTGACGGCGGCCCGCTCCAGCTCTGCGGCGCGGTGCCAGCGCAGCCGGACCCGGAGCCGGCGGGCCTGGCCCTCCTCCGGGACCAGCCGCAGCTCGGCCTCGACCTCGGGGGCGGCGCCGGTGGCGATGAGCTCCCCGGCCTCGCTCCGCCAGGCGAGCGGCAGGGGGATGGCCCGCCCGCCCGCCCTCAGCTCGAGCGCCAGCGCCACCGGCACGCCGGCCACGTCGAGCGCGGCCGGGGCGGTGGAGAGGAGCGTGAGGAGGAGCGGAAGTGCGTTCACCTATGTTCCCGTCCCAGAGTAATTCGAATGAGGAAGATCAGGAACTTCACTCGGTGCGGAGGATTCTGGCGGTCCGCGGCGCAGCCGTTGGTCCAAACCGCGGACTCCCCGGGCGGGGCGTTTTTGAAGCACTGCTGCGACAAGCTGCCCCGCGACAAAGTGCCCAGCGACAAGGTGCCCGGGAACCGTTCAAGCTGCCTCCTTTGCGGGCGCGCACCCCCACCCACAGCGAGGCAGCGATGACCAGGAAGATGGATGAGCGGCTGGAGGTCGTCTACCAGGAAGTCCTCAAGCGCAACCCGGGCGAGGTGGAGTTCCACCAGGCGGTGCGCGAGGTGCTCGAGTCGATCGGCCCGGTGCTCTCCAAGTACCCCGAGTTCCGCGAGCGCAAGATCATCCAGCGCATCTGCGAGCCGGAGCGCCAGATCATCTTCCGCGTCCCCTGGCTCGACGACCGGGGCGAGGTGCAGATCAACCGCGGCTTCCGCGTCCAGTACAACTCGGCGCTCGGCCCGTACAAGGGCGGGCTGCGCTTCCACCCCTCGGTCTACCTCGGCATCGTCAAGTTCCTCGGCTTCGAGCAGATCTTCAAGAACGCCCTGACCGGCCTGCCCATCGGCGGCGGCAAGGGCGGCTCCGACTTCGACCCCAAGGGGAAGTCGGACAACGAGGTGATGCGCTTCTGCCAGAGCTTCATGACCGAGCTGTGGCGCTACATCGGCGAGTACACCGACGTCCCGGCCGGCGACATCGGCGTCGGCGGCCGCGAGATCGGCTACATGTTCGGCCAGTTCAAGCGGCTCACCTCCAAGTTCGAGGCCGGCGTGCTCACCGGCAAGGGGCTCGAGTACGGCGGCTCGCTGGTGCGCACCGAGGCCACCGGCTACGGCGCCACCTTCTTCGTCGCCGAGATGCTCAAGGCCCGCGGCGACAGCTTCGGCGGCAAGACCTGCACCGTCTCCGGCTCCGGCAACGTGGCCATCTACACCGTGGAGAAGATCCACCAGCTCGGCGGAAAGGTGGTGGCCTGCTCCGACTCCGACGGCGTCATCCACGACGACAAGGGGATCGACGTCGAGCTGCTCAAGCAGCTCAAGGAGCGCGAGCGGCGGCGCATCAAGGACTACACCGAGTACCGGAAGCACGCGAAGTACGTGGCCGGCGGCAACATCTGGGAGATCCCCTGCCACGTGGCCATGCCCTCGGCCACCCAGAACGAGCTGAACGGAAAGGACGCCGCGCTGCTGGTGAAGAACGGCTGCATCGCCGTCGGCGAGGGGGCCAACATGCCCACCACGCCGGAGGGCGCCAAGGTCTTCCTGGAGGCCGGCATCTCCTACGGCCCCGGCAAGGCGGCCAACGCCGGGGGCGTGGCCACCAGCGCGCTGGAGATGCAGCAGAACGCCTGCCGCGACTCCTGGACCTTCGAGTACACCGAGGAGAAGCTGGCGGGCATCATGAAGACCATCCACCAGAACTGCTGGGAGACCGCCGAGGAGTTCGGCTCCAAGGGGAACTACGTGGTGGGCGCCAACGCCGCCGGCTTCATCCGGGTGGCCAAGGCCATGGTGGCGCACGGCCTGATCTAGGTGCGCGACCGGCGCCGCGGCCACCCCCGGCGCCTCGACCACCCGGCCTCTTCCGACTGCGCGGTTCCCGGGCACCTCCTGCCCGGAGATCGCACAGCCGCGCCCGGCCCGGTCCCGCCGGAAGGCCCGCAGGTGCCCGGAATCCGGGCCCCGTGTCGGGGCTCGCGCCGACCCCCGCCGGAGGCCTACTCTGGCGAAGTCCTTGCACCCCTCTCCGGCTCCGGCGAAAGGATCCCCCCTGCGCATCCTCATCCAGCACCGGAGCACCTACCGCTACGCCAAACCGGCCGCCCTCGGCCCGCACACCATCCGGCTGCGCCCGTCCCCCCACGCCGGCGCGGCGGTCGAGCACTACGCCCTCCAGCTCCCCGCCAGCGCCGCCATCCGCTGGCAGCAGGACCCCTTCGGCAACCACGTCGCCCACGTCTCCTTCCGCAAGGGGACCCTGCTCCCGGCGCTGGAGGTGGTGGTGGAGCTGGCCGTCGACCTGCGCCCGGTCAACCCCTTCGACTTCTTCATCGACGAGCGGTGCGAGGCGGTCCCGTTCACCTACCCGCCCGAGCTGGCCCGCGACCTGGTCCCCTTCCTCGACCGGACCGACCCCGAGCTCGCCAGCGGCCCCCACTTCGAGGCGCTGCTCAAGACGCTCCCCGCCGGCGGACCCACCGTCGAGTTCGTGGTCGAGGTCAACCGGCGGGTCAACCAGGCCCTGAAGTACGTCATCCGCGAGGAGCCCGGCCTCTGGACCCCCGAGGAGACGCTGACCCGGGGTCGCGGCAGCTGCCGGGACCAGGCGGTGCTGCTGGTGGCGCTGCTGCGGGCCCGCGGCCTGGCGGCCCGCTTCGCCAGCGGCTACCTGGTGCAGCTGGCCGACGAGGGGATGCTCCCCGACCAGCCCAAGGGCGTCGGCCGCGACGTCGCCGACCTGCACGCCTGGACCGAGGTCTTCCTGCCCGGCGGCGGCTGGATCGGCCTCGATCCCACCAGCGGCCTGCTCTGCGGCGAGGGGCACATCCCGCTGGCCTCGGTGGCCCGCCCGGCGCTGGGCTCGCCGCTGGAGGGGACCAGCGACCAGCCCGCCGCCGAGATCACCTTCGCGCTGACGGTGACCCGGCTCGGCCACGAGGTGCGCCCCACCGCCCCGTTCCCCGAGGCGGCCTGGGACTCGCTGCTCCGCGGCGCCGAGCAGGCCGACGCCGTGCTCGCCAGCGCCGGCCTCGAGCTGACCAGCGGCGGCGAGCCGACCTTCAACGCCCGCGACCACGCCGACGCCCCGGAGTGGAACGGCGAGGCCCTCGGCCCCACCAAGTGGACCGCCGGCCTGGCCCTGGCGCGCCAGCTGCGCCGCCGGCTGGCCCCGGGCGCGGCGCTGCTGCGCCGCCAGGGGAAGTGGTACCCGGGCGAGCCGCTGCCGCGCTGGGCGCTCGAGCTGGTCGGCCTCGCCGACGGCACCCCGCTCTGGCCGGACCGGACCATGGCGGCGACGCCGCCCGGGCTGGACGGGGCCCGCCGCTTCGCCGAGGCGCTGGCCGCCCACCTCGGCCTGCCGGCCGCCTCGGCGCGCCCCGCCTACGAGGACCCCTGGCGCTTCATCATGGAGGAGGCCAACCTGCCGGTGAGCGTCGACCCGCTGCTGGCCCGGCTCGAGGACGGCGCCGAGCGCCGGCGGCTGGCCCGCATCCTCGGCGGCGCCCCGGCGGCGCCGGTCGGCTACGTGCTCCCCATGGCCCGCGCCGAGGAGGGCGACGGCTGGCGGACCGAGCGCTGGCGGTTCCGGCGCGAGCACCTCTTCCTGCTGCCGGGCGACAGCCCCATGGGGCTGCGGCTCCCGCTGGCGGCCATCGGCGGCCCGCCCGAGATCACCCCCGAGGAGGCGCCGCTGCCGGCGCCGGATCCGCGCCTCGCCGAGCTGGAGAAGGAGCAGGCCCGCCTCCGCGCCGAGCAGGCCGCCGCCGCCGCGCCGGCCCCGGTCCGCACCGCGCTCGGCGTGGAGCCGCGCGAGGGGACGCTCTTCGTCTTCCTGCCGCCGGTGGCCAGGGCCGAGGACTTCCTGGAGCTGGTGGCCGCGGTCGACGCCACCCGCGCCGCCACCGGGCTCGACGTCCAGCTGGAGGGCTACCCGCCCCCGTCCTCGCCGCGCCTCTTCCAGCTGGCGGTGACGCCCGACCCCGGCGTGCTCGAGGTCAACCTGCCGCCGCAGCGGACCGGCCGCGCCCACGCCGCGCTGCTGGGCACGGTCTTCGACGCCGCGCTCCACGCCGGCCTCCACTCCGAGAAGTGGCTGCTCGACGGCCGGATGGCCGGCTCCGGCGGCGGCCACCACGTCACCCTGGGCGGGCCGACGCCGCTCACCAGCCCCATGGTGCGGCGCCCCGACCTGCTGGCCAGCCTGGTCACCTTCGCCCAGCACCACCCCTCGCTCTCCTTCCTCTTCACCGGCCTCTTCGTGGGCCCCACCTCGCAGGCCCCGCGCGTCGACGAGGCCCGCCTCGACACCCTCTCCGAGCTGGAGATCGCGCTGGCCGAGGCCTTCCGCGCCACCGACCCGGCCCCCTGGCTCGGCGACCTGCTGCTGCGCAACCTGCTCACCGACCTGACCGGCAACACCCACCGGGCCGAGATCTCCATCGACAAGCTCTACGACTGGCGCACCCCGCACGGCCGCCAGGGGGTGGTGGAGCTGCGCGCCTTCGAGATGCCGCCCCACCCGCGGCTGGCCGCGGCCCAGGTGCTGCTGGCCCGCTCGCTGCTGGCCGCCTTCGCCAGGGCGCCCTACCAGCGGCCGCTGATCCGCTGGGGGGCGGCGCTGCACGACCGCTTCCTGCTGCCCCACCACCTGTGGAGGGACTTCGAGGAGGTGCTGGGCTTCCTCGACGAGCGCGGGCTGGGGCTGCCGGCGGCGCCCTACCGGGCCTTCCTCGAGCTGCGCTGCCCGGTGGTGGGCCGGCTGGAGATGGGCGACGCGGTGCTGGAGGTGCGCAACGCCCTCGAGCCGTGGAACGTCCTCGGCGAGGAGCCCTCCGGCGGCGGCACCTCGCGCTACGTCGACTCCTCCCTGGAGCGGATCGAGATCCGCGCCTCGGGCGTCACCCCGGAGCGCCACCAGGTGGTGGTCAACGGCATCGCCCTGCCGGTCCGCGCCACCGGCACCGCCGGCGAGGTGCTGGGCGGGGTCCGCTTCCGCGCCTGGGCGCCGCCCCACGCGCTCCACCCCCACCTCGGCGTCCACCACCCGCTCACCATCGAGCTCTGCGACCGCTGGGCCCGGCGCTCGCTGGGCGCCTGCCGCTACCACGTCTGGCACCCCGAGGGGCGCTCCTACGGCGCCCCGCCGCTGACCCGCTTCGAGGCCTCGGCGCGCCGCGCCCAGCGCTTCACCGTCGACGGCGCCACCCCGTTCCCGCTCGAGCCGCTCCAGGTCCCGGTCCACCCCGACACCCCGTGGTCGCTCGACCTGCGCCGCCACCCCGGCGACCACCCGGTGCCCGAGCCCGACGACGAGAGCGCCGAGACCTGAGCCGTGGATCCCCTCCTCCTCGCCGAGCTCTCCGAGCAGGACGCGGTGCTCCGGCGCCGCCGCCTCGACGTCTGGATCGGCGCGGAGCCGACCTTCACCGACCGCCGCTCGCAGGATCCCTGGTGGCTGACCGTGGCCGAAGGGGGAGACAAGCTGGGGCGGGCCCGCGCCCTGCTGGCCGACCTGGCGCCGCGCCTCGGCGCCGGCCCCCGGCTGGTCGACCTCGAGGGGCGCCACTTCGAGGGCGAGCCGGCCCCCCGCTTCTGCCTCGGCGTCCGCTTCCGCCGCGCCGCCGCCCCCGCCGACGGCGAGGTGCAGCTCACGGTGACGCCGGACCCCGGGGTGGTGGAGGTGAACACCGCCCCCGCCCCCGACCTGGCCACCTTCCTCGCCGACGCCGAGGCCATCTACGCCGCCGCCGCCGCGGTGGGGCTCTCGCCGGTCCGCTGGCGCTTCAACGGCCGCGCCGCCGACTCGGGCGGCGGTGGCCAGCTCACCCTGGGCGGGCCGACCCCGGAGGCCAGCCCCTTCTTCCGCCACCCCACGCTGCTGCCGCGCCTGATCCGCTTCCTCTGCAACCACCCCTCGCTCTCCTACGCCTTCGCCGGGGAGTGCGTCGGCTCGGCGTCGCAGGGGCCGCGGCCGGACGAGGGGGTGCGGGAGCGGTTCGAGGAGCTGCAGGTGGCGGTGGACCGGCTGGAGGCGCGCGGCGCCCGCCCCGATCCCCAGGAGCTCTGGGAGACGCTGGCGCCCCTGCTGGTGGACGCCTCCGGCAACTCGCACCGCGCCGAGCTCAACGTCGAGAAGCTCTGGAACCCCCACCTCCCCGGGCGCGGCCGGCTCGGCCTGGTGGAGCTGCGCTCGCTGCGCATGCCCGCCACCGCCGGCCGGCTGGCGGCGCTGGCCGCCCTCTTCCGCGCCCTGGTGGCCCGGCTGGTGGCCGTCCCCTACGCCGAGCCGCTGTCCGACTGGGGCGCCTCGCTCCACGACCAGCTGGCCCTGCCCACCTTCCTGGAGGAGGACCTGCGCGGCGTGCTCGACGATCTCGCCGCCCACGGGGTCGGCCTCGGCCCGTCCACCACGGCGCTGCTGCTGGAGCGCCCCGAGCCGCTGGCCGAGATCCGGCTGGAGCGGACCACCCTCACCGTGGTGCCGGCGCTGGAGTTCTGGCCACTGCTCGGTGACGTGGCCAGCCAGGAGCGGGCCGGGGCCCGGCTGGTGGACGCCAGCGCCGAGCGGGTCGAGGTGCGCATCGCGCACGACGGCGGCGCCGATCCCGGCCGGCTGGGCGCCGACGGCTGGGAGGTGCCGCTCACCTCGGCCGACAGCGGGCGGCGCCACGTCGCCGGCCTGCGCTACCGGGCCTTCCTGCCGCGCCCCGGGCTGCACCCCGGGCTGCCGGCGCAGGACCCGCTGCTCCTCAGCTGGGAGCGCGAGGGCCGGCGGGTCGGCGTCGAGCTGCACGGCTGGATCCCCGGCGGCGGCACCTACCCGGGGCTGCCGGACGACGACGCCGAGGCCCGGCGCCGCTGCCGGGAGCGGGTCCGCTTCGGCGAGCCGGGGCGGGCCACCTTGCGGCGGCCGCTGGCCGGCGGCGGCGTCACCCTCGACCTGCGGCGGCTCTCCGCGCTCCGCGGCGCCGACGGCTGGACCATGATGGGAGGCTCCACGTGAAGATGGAACTGTTCGCCGGGTACCAGCCGATCCCCGGCGGCTACGACGAGCTCTTCGCCGGACCGGGGGAGGTCCGCGCCGAGTTCCGGCGCGCCGCCGCGGCGCTGGAGGCGCGCAGCATCCCCGAGTTCGCCCACAGCCAGGGGCTGGCCGAGAAGGCGCTGCTCGACCAGGGCGTCACCTTCAGCGTCTACTCCGACAGCCGCGGCGCCGAGAAGATCTTCCCCTTCTGCCTGGTCCCCCGCATGGTGGGCGCCGCCGAGTGGGCCCGCCTGGAGAAGGGGCTGGTGCAGCGGGTGCTGGCCATCGAGGCCTTCCTCGACGACCTCTACGGCGCCCAGCGGATCCTCAAGGAGAAGGCCATCCCGGCCGAGCTGGTGCTGGGGGCCAAGGGGTACGAGCCGAAGCTGGTGGGGGTGAAGCCGCCGGGCCGGGTGCGCCTGCACGTGGCCGGCATCGACCTGATCCGCGACCCGGCCGGCACCTTCCGGGTGCTGGAGGACAACCTGCGCTGCCCCTCCGGCGTGTCCTACGTGCTGGAGAACCGGCTGCTCTCCAAGCGCATCATCCCCGAGGCCCTCGACAAGGCCCGCGTCCACCGCGTCGACCAGTACCCGGCCAAGCTGGCGGCGGCGCTGCGCTCGGTGGCCCCGGTCGACCCCGACCACGCCGTGGCGGTGGTGCTCACCCCCGGCCCCTACAACTCCGCCTACTTCGAGCACAGCTTCCTGGCCCGCACCATGGGGCTGGAGCTGGTGCAGGCGCCCGACCTCTTCGTCGACGGCGACGAGGTCTTCCTGCGCACCACCCGCGGCCCGCGCCGGGTGCACGTCATCTACCGCCGCACCGACGACGCCTTCCTCGACCCCGACTTCTTCCGCCCCGACTCGATGCTGGGGGTGCGCGGCCTGATCCGGGCCTGGGCGGCCGGGAAGGTGACCATCGCCAACGCCCCCGGCAACGGCGTCGCCGACGACAAGGCGGTCTGCGCCCTGGTCCCGGACATGGTCCGCTTCTACCTCTCCGAGGAGCCGCTGCTGGAGCAGGTCCCGACCTGGCTCTGCTGCCGGCCCGCCGACCAGGCCTACGTGGTGGAGCGGCTCGACCAGATGGTGGTCAAGGCGGTGGACGAGGCCGGCGGCTACGGGATGCTGATGGGGCCGCAGGCCACCGAGGCGGAGCGGGACGACTTCCGCCGGCGCATCGACGCCGAGCCGCGGCGCTACATCGCCCAGCACCGCGTCGAGCTCTCCGCCTGCCCCACCTGGATCGCCGAGCACGGCATGACCGCCCCGCGCCGCGTCGACCTGCGCCCCTACGTGGTCTCCGGGGCCGACGGCCCCTGGGTGCTCCCCGGCGGCCTGACCCGGGTGGCCCTGCGTGAGGGCTCCTACGTCGTCAACTCCAGCCAGGGCGGCGGCTCCAAGGACACCTGGGTGCTGAAGGGAGCGAACCCGTGATCAGCCGCGTCGCCGAGAGCCTCTTCTGGCTGGGGCGCTACCTGGAGCGGGCCGAGTCGACGGCCCGGGTCTGCCTGGTGACCCGCAACCTCGCCCTCGACGGCGACCTCGAGCCGCGCCAGGCCTGGCAGCCGGCGGTGATCGTCTCCGGCCAGGAGGAGGCCTTCCGCAAGGCCCGCGGCGACCCGGCCTTCGCCGACGGCGAGCTGGTGCAGGAGTGGCTCACCTGGGAGGAGACCAACCTCTCCTCGGTGCGCCGCTCGGTGTCGGCGGCCCGCGAGAACGCCCGCTCCATCCGCGAGGTGGTGAGCCTGGAGACCTGGGAGGCGGTCAACGAGCTGCACCTCTGGATGGACGGCGCCGGCCGCGAGGCCTGGCGCGCCGACCGCCACGGCTTCTACCGGCACGTCCGCCAGCACGCCCAACTCTGCCTCGGCGTCATCCACGGCACCATGCTCCACGACGACGCCTTCAGCTTCATCCTGCTGGGGGTGATGCTGGAGCGGGCCGGCC
This sequence comes from Anaeromyxobacteraceae bacterium, assembly GCA_032654565.1. Taxonomy (GTDB): domain Bacteria; phylum Myxococcota; class Myxococcia; order Myxococcales; family Anaeromyxobacteraceae; genus JADKCZ01. The sequence goes on from JAULAX010000002.1 coordinate 106,542, forward strand.
AGACGGCGCGCATCCTGGACGTCCACCACCACGCGCTGCAGCGCATGGGGGCCCACCCGGTGGTCGAGCTGGCCCTCTGGCTCTCGCTGCTGCGGGCCTGCTCCGGCTTCGAGCCCTTCATGAAGCGCTTCCAGGGCAAGGCCTCGGCCGCCACCGTGGCCCGCTTCCTGGTGCTCGACGGCCGCTTCCCCCGCTCGGTCAACCACTGCCTGCACATCGCCAGCAGCCGGCTCGCCAAGGTCCGCACCGCCGACGCCGACCTGCGCGGCCGCAGCCTGACCTCGCTGCGGGCCCTGGAGAGCTGGGTCCTCGACGAGGCCGGGCCCCACATCGACGCCGGGGAGCTCCATCCCTTCCTCACGCATGTGGTGGACGAGACCCACGCGATCTGCAATGACCTTGGGCGCGAGCTGTTCGGTCACCCGGGCCAGGACGAGGCGGGATCGACCGGATCGTAACGCCCTCCGACGCATGCCCAACCTCCTCGCCATGTCCTTCGAGGGAGCGCTCGCGCCCTCCTTCGATCTCCGGTGCCTGCAGCCGGGGCGCAACCTGCCCGACGGCTGGGGCATCGGCTACTACCCGGGCGGCGAGCCCTCGGCCACGGTCTTGAAGGAGCCGGCCCCGCCGGTCGGCTCCATCCGCTCCGAGCTGGTCAAGGCCTGGGAGCACCTCGAGTCGTCGCTCTTCGTGGTGCACATCCGCACCGCCACCTGGGGCGCCCCCTCCGACGCCAACACCCAGCCCTTCGCCCGGGCCTGGGGGCGTCGCGACTGGCTCTTCGCCCACTCCGGCAGCCTGGGCGAGCGGCCCCAGCCACGGCCCAACCAGACCTTCGAGCCGGTCGGCTCCACCGACACCGAGCAGGTGCTCTGCGACCTGCTGGGCCGCTTCGCCGAGCGCGGCTGGGCCTCGCTCGACGAGGCCGACGTGGAGGCGGTCCACGGCTGGTTCAGCGCCCTCAACGAGCTCGGCACCCTCACCTCGGTGCTCTCCGACGGCCGCGACCTGCTGGCCTACGCCGACCGCGACCCCGAGGCCCGGGGCATCTGGCTGTGGGAGGCCCTGCCCCCCTACGGCGAGCTGCGCCTCGCCGACCAGGACCTGGTGGTCGACCTCACCTCCCGCGGCCCCAAGGCCCGGCGCGGCGTGGTGATCTCGACGGCGCCCCTGGAGGTGACCAGCGAGTGGATCGGCCAGTGGCGGCAGGTGCCGCCGGGGTCGCTGCTGGTGGTCCGCCAGGGGGTGGTGCGGGTGGAGCGGGGCCCGCCGCTGGGCGGCCAGCAGCTGCCGCTGGCCAGCCGGCAGTGGCAGAGCCAGCGGCTCACCCGCCCGGAGCGGGCCCCGGTGCGCCGCTACGACCTGGTGCACCGGACCACCTACCGGTACGTCAAGCCGGTGGAGCGGTCGATGCACATCCTCCGGCTCAAGCCGGTCAACGACCAGCTCCAGGCCCTGCGGGCCTTCCAGCTGAACATCTCGGTGCCGGGCGACTCGCGCGACTACGAGGACGTCTTCGGCAACCAGACCCACCGGGTGCTGGTGGAGACCCCCTTCGACGAGCTGGTGGTGGAGGCCCGCTCCACCGTGGACGTGCTCGACTGCGAGCCGCTCTCCTACCGGCCGCTGCGGGCCCGCAACGCCCTGCCGCTGGCCTGGATGCCCTGGCAGCGCCAGGTGCTGCAGCCCTTCCTGCTGCCCGAGGAGCTGCCGGAGAGCGAGCTGCAGGACCTGGTCGAGTACGCCAACAGCTTCGTGGAGCGGAACGGCAACGACCTGCTGGAGACGCTGCTGGACATGAACTCCACCATCCACCGGGACTACAAGTACGTGCAGGGGGCGACCACGCTGCTCACCACCCCCTTCGAGACCTACGTCAACCGGCGCGGCGTCTGCCAGGACTTCACCAACCTCTTCATCACCATGGCCCGCCTGCTCTCGGTGCCGGCCCGCTACGTCTGCGGCTACCTCTACACCGGCGCCCGGCACGAGAACGTCGAGCAGGGCGAGGCCAGCCACGCCTGGGCCCAGGTCTACCTGCCCGAGGTGGGCTGGCGCGGCTTCGACCCCACCAACGGCGTCATCACCCAGACCAACCACGTCCGGGTGGCGGTGGGGCGCTCCTGGCGGGACGCCACCCCCACCTCCGGGACCATCTACCTCGGCGGCGCCGGCGAGACCCTCGAGGCCCACGTGCACGTGGAGCTGGTGTCCGGCGCCTGACCGGGGTCGGACCGGCGCGTCCGCGGGCTCGTCCCAGGCCGCGGCTGGGAGCGACCCGGCTTGTCACGGCCAACCCGGGCCTCGCGACCGGCCCGGCACGGGTTGCGGGCGCCGTCAGTCGGTCACGGCCCGCTTCAGCCCGGTGGCCATGTCGTTGAGGGCCCGGGCCTCGGCGGCCACCGACTGGATGTTGGACATGGTCTCCTGGGTGGCCAGGTAGATCTCGTTCATGGCCTTGAGCACCTGCTCGATGCCGTGGTCCTGCTGCTGGGCCACCGTGGCGATCTCGCGGGCCGCCTCGGAGGAGTCGCGCAGCGCCGTGGCCAGGCGGCGGATGGTGTCGCCGGTGCCCGAGGCCACGGTCGCGCCCTGCTCGGCCCGGCGGATGCCGACCTCGGCCGCGGTCATGGCCGCCAGCATGGCCTTGTGCACCTCGGAGAGGATCCCCTTGACCTGGGCGGCGGCCCGCTTGGCGTCCTCGGCGTGGTGGCGCATCTCGCCCACCACGTCGGCGAACCCGCCGGCCCCGGCCCCGGCCGCCTCCGCCTCCTGGGCGGCGCGGTCGGCCAGCCGCTGCGAGCGCTCGGCGATGTAGTTCACCACCGAGGCGATCTCGAAGATGTCGCGCATCCGGGCGTTGAGCGCCTCGATGCGCTGGGAGAGCTGGCGGACCTCGTCGGCCAGCTTGGCCATCTCGCCCTGGCTGGTGTCGACCGCCTTGAGCCCCTCGGTGGAGACCCGGGCCCCGGCCTGGGCCAGGCCGATCACCGTCTCGGCGGTGAGCGCCGCCTTGGTGGCGGTCTGGGCCAGCTGGCCCATGGTGGCGGTGGTCTCGCGCACGCTGGCGGCGGTCTCGGCGGTCATGCTGGAGAAGGCGCTGACGTTGGAGAGGAGCGACTGGGCCATCGACACCAGCGTCCGGGCCGCCTGCAGGAACCCCTCGCGCTTGCCGGTGTCGGCGCGGTGGGCCTCGTCCTGGGCGTGGCCGGCCATGTAGGCGAAGGCGCCGAGGAAGAGCGGGGTGGTGATGACGATGAGCACCAGCGGCTTCTGGATGGCCGCCGCCAACCCCTCTCCGGTGAGCCCGGCGGCGCTGGTGCCCGCCTCGACGATGACCCCGACGACGGGGAGGAAGGCGCCGAGGATCACACCGTAGAGTGAGTACTTGCGCGCGTTCATGGAGTTCCTGGGGGTGGCGCGGGTGCTGTCGGTCGGGGAGGCGCGATTGTGGCGCAGGTCCAACTCTCCCGCCACCCCAAATGGAGCGCCGGTTTTCTGCTACACGTTGGGGAGCCCCGGACCCGCCCCGGGGCCAGCCAAAGGAAGGGCATGCGACGCCTCGCACTGCTGGCCGCCGTCTCCATCGCCACCGCCGTCCCCGCCGCCCGCGCCGCCGACCTCAACGATGGGCTGCTCTCCATCCACGGCGACGGCGCCTGGTCGTACCAGCGGAGCAGCCACGGCAACGGTTACCTGGAGGCCACCCCGATCGGCAACTACGACACCGCCTCCTTCAACCTGCTGGTGGCGGTCCGGCCCAGCCCCGGGATCACCTTCAACGCCTACCTCGAGTTCGACCCCGACCACGTCGGGCTGGAGTGGATGTTCGTGGAGTGGCGGGTGAGCGACCGGCTCCGGCTGCGGGCCGGACGGATCAAGCAGCCCATCGGCAACTCCGGCGAGCTGCAGTACGCCGGCACCACCCGCCCCTTCTACGAGCTGGCCACCAGCATCTACGGCCCGGCCAACATCGTGGCCACCTCCTTCCTGGGCGCCGGCGCCACCGGCGCCTTCACCGCCGCCTCCGGCTGGACCCTCGCCTACGACGCCTACGCCGGCGCCCTCAAGCTCTCCGAGCTGGAGACCTACCGGGCCCTGGAGGTGCCGGCGCCGCCCCGGCTCGCCGACCCCGTGACCGTGGACCGGCAGCAGGTGCGGGAGATCCTCGGCGGCCGCCTCTCGCTCACCTCGCCCTTCGACCTGACGCTGCGGCTCTCCGGGTATGGCGGGCGGCTGCGCAAGGACGAGGTCCGGCAGGTCACCTTCCTGGTCGGCGGCCTCTCGGCCCAGTACCAGCTGGGCCGGCTCAAGCTCGACGCCGAGCTCTTCGTCAGCGACGAGGTGGGCATCGAGCGGGCCCTGGGGACCGCCCTGACCGCGGCCTGGTCCTTCGACGACCACTGGCAGCTGGCGGCGCGGCTGGAGGGGCACCAGACCTGGGTCGCCAACATCACCGGCGGCTCCCCGCTGCTGCGCCACCGCGAGGGGGCGCTGGGCCTCAACTACTGGTTCACGCCGGCGCTGGTGGTGAAGGGATCGCTCCACCGGATCAGCGGCAACCACTTCGCCTTCCCCGGGGACGCCACCGCCCAGGGGCTGGTCACCACCCCCCCGGCCGGCCAGACCACGCTGTTCATCCTCGGCGTCCAGTTCGCCTTCTAGCGCCAGCCCGATGACCCGCCCGCTCCCGCGCCTCGCCGCCCTCGCCGCCCTCGCGGCCCTCGCGGCGCTCGCGACCGGACCGGCCCGGGGCGCCGAGCCGACCTTCCTGGTGGTGGCCCATCCGGCGGTGGCGGTGGCCGAGCTGCCCCGGGCCCAGCTCTCCCGCCTCTTCCTCAAGAAGGACACCCAGTGGCCGGACGGCTCGACGGTGCGACCGGTGGAGCCGCTCGACCCCGGTGTGCGCGAGGCCTTCGCCCGCCAGGTGCACCAGCGCAGCGCCGCCGCCATCACCGCCTACTGGAACGCGCTGATCTTCGCCGGTCGCGAGCTGCCGCCGCTGGAGAAGGCCAGCGACGCCGACGTGCTGGCCTACGTGCGGGCCACGCCCGGCGCCATCGGCTACGTCTCGGCCGGGGCCGACACCGCCGGGGCCAGGATCGTCGCGGTGGGGCGGACCCCGTGATCCGGCGCGGGCTCAAGTTCCGCCACCGCATGGTGCTGCCCGCGCTCTTCCTGGTGCTGGCCGCCGCCGCGGCCAGCCTGGCGTCGGCGACGGTGTCGCGCCAGGCCTCGCTGGAGCTGACCCGCGTCGAGCAGGTCCACGCCCCCACCCTGGAGGCCTCGCGCGACCTCGAGGCCATGCTGATCCGGCTGCACCAGGTCTTCGCCGAGACCGCCGCCACCGAGGACTCCACCGGGCTGGACGCCGCCGACCGGCTCCGCGACCAGATGGTGCAGCGGCTGGCGCCCGGCCGCGGCGCCGTCGAGGCCACCCGGACCCTGGCGGTGCTCCACCGCGAGATCGAGGACTACCACCGGGTGGCGCGCGAGGCGACCTCGCGGCTCATCAAGCGCGAGGGGCGCGAGGGGATCACCCCCCTGCTGGCTGGCATGACCGCCAGCCACGAGCGGCTCCGTGACGACCTCTCCGAGCAGACCTCCCGCTCCCGCGAGGCCATGACGGCCGGCTTCGAGGCGGCCCGCCGGCTCCAGCTCCGGGCCACGGTGCTGGGCGCCGGCATCCTGCTGGCCGCCGCCCTGCTGGCCGCCGCCCTGGCCTGGTGGCTGGCCGCCGACCTCTCCCGGCCGCTGGAGGCGCTGGAGCGGGCGGCGCGGCGCATCGCCGAGGGCGACCTGACCGTGCCGGTGGTGGTGGGCCGGCACGACGAGGTGGGGGCGCTGGCCGCCAGCTTCGACCGCATGACCCGCCGCCTCCGCGAGATCCTCACCACCCTGCGCGACTCGGCCGCCGACCTGACCCGGTCGGCCGCCGACCTGGAGCAGCTCACCGCCGCCCAGACCCGGCTCCTGGAGCGGCAGGCCACCGGCGTCTCGCAGACCACCACCACCACCCGCGAGCTCGACCAGGCCTCCGCGGTGGCCGCCAGCCGGGCCAGCGAGGTGCTGCAGGTGGCCCACCGCGCCGCCGCCGCCAGCGCCGCCGGGCAGGACTCGGCGCAGCGCTCCATCGCCGGCATCGAGCAGATCCAGGAGGCGGTGGCGCTGATCGTCTCGCAGAGCACGCTGGCGCTCGACAAGGCCCGCGCCGTGGCCGAGGTGGTGCAGACCGTCAAGGACCTGGCCACCCGCTCCCACGTGCTCTCGCTCAACGCCTCCATCGAGGCGATCCGGGCCGGCGAGGCGGGGCGCGGCTTCGCGGTGGTGGCGGCCGAGGTCCGGGCCCTCTCCGAGCAGTCGGCCGAGGCGGCGGCGCGCATCGGCAAGATGGTGGAGGCCAGCCTGGAGGCCATCCAGTCGACGCTGACCCTCACCGAGGCCTCCCGCCGCGGCATGGAGGGGAGCCTCGGCGAGGTGCGGGCCTCGGGGCTGCGGCTCGGCGAGATCGGCGCCATCGTCAAGGAGACCGGCGACGCCGCCCAGCAGATCGCCACCGTGGTGCAGCAGCAGTCGCTGGGGGTCGGCCAGATCGCCGGCGCCATGCGCGAACTGGACGCCGGGATGGAGGAGACCCTGGCCCGGATCCAGGTGCTGGACCAGGCCGCCGCCCACCTGCAGGGGACGGCGGCCCGCATCTCCGAGCTGGTGGGTGGCTTCCGGCTCGACGGGTAGCCCTCGCCCCGCCGCGGGCGCCACCCTTCCGCGCCGCCGCCCCCCACGATAGGTTGCCGCCCTCACATGACCGCTCCCCCCACCGCGCCGCTGGCCGCCCTGCTCCCCGCGCCCGGGGAGACGCTGGCCGCCGACGCCGTCCTCGACCGCTTCCTCGGCTGGGTGTCCGGCACCGGCCTCACCCTCTACCCGCACCAGGAGGAGGCGCTGCTCCACCTGCTCGACGGGCGCCACGTGGTGCTGGCCACGCCGACCGGCTCGGGCAAGTCGCTGGTGGCCACCTTCCTGCACTTCAAGGCGCTCTGCGAGGGGCGGCGCAGCTTCTACACCTGCCCCATCAAGGCGCTGGTCAACGAGAAGTTCTTCGACCTGTGCCGGCTCTTCGGCCCGGAGCGGGTCGGGATGATGACTGGCGACGGCGCCGTCAACCGCGACGCCCCCATCCTCTGCTGCACCGCCGAGATCCTCATGAACGTGGCGGTGCGCGAGAAGACCCTGCGCGACGACGCCATCGTCATGGACGAGTTCCACTACTACGGCGACCGCGACCGCGGCGTGGCCTGGCAGGTGCCGCTGCTGGCCCTGGAGAAGGCCACCTTCCTGCTGATGTCGGCCACCCTGGGCGACACCACCGCCATCGAGGCCTCGCTGCAGGAGGTCACCGGGCGGAAGGTGTCGGCGGTCCGCTCCGCCGACCGGCCGGTGCCGCTGGAGTTCTCCTGGTGCGAGACCCCGCTGCACGAGACCCTGGAGGCGCTGGTCGGCGCCAACCGGGCGCCGGTCTACCTGGTCAACTTCACCCAGCGGGCCGCCGCCGAGCAGGCCCAGAACCTGATGAGCGCCACCTTCTCGTCCAAGGAGGAGAAGGAGGCGATCCGGGTGGCGCTGGACGGGTTCCGCTTCGACTCCCCCTACGGCAAGGAGCTGCAGCGCTTCCTGCGCCACGGCGTCGGCCTGCACCACGCCGGGCTGCTGCCCAAGTACCGGCTGCTCACCGAGAAGCTGGCCCAGCAGGGGCTGCTCAAGGTGGTCTCCGGCACCGACACCCTGGGCATGGGGGTGAACATCCCCATCCGCACCGTGGTCTTCACCCAGCTCTGCAAGTTCGACGGCGAGAAGACGCTGGTGCTGCCGGCCCGCGACTTCCACCAGATCTCCGGCCGGGCCGGGCGCAAGGGGTTCGACGACCGCGGCTACGTGGTGGCCCAGGCCCCCGAGCACGTGGTGGAGAACAAGCGGCTCGAGGAGAGGGCCAAGGCCGGCAAGAAGGTGGTCAAGAAGCAGCCGCCCACCAAGGGCTACGTCCACTTCGACCGGCTCACCTTCGAGCGGCTGCAGCAGAAGGAGCCGGAGCCGCTGCAGAGCCGCTTCGAGCCCTCCTTCACGCTGCTGGTCAACCTGCTGCAGAGCGAGACCTCCGAGCGCGGCGGCGGCTACGGGCGGCTGGTGCGGCTCATCGCCCGCTCCCACGGCACCGACGTCCTCAAGCACCGCCACCGGGTGGCGGCGGCGCAGCGGCTCCGCACCCTGTTCTCGGCCGGGCTGGTGCGGCGGGAGCGGATCGACGGCTACCGGGGGGCCTGGCTGCGCCCCGCCGAGGGGCTGCAGAAGGACTTCTCGCTCTTCCACACCCTCTCGCTCTACCTGCTCGACACCCTGCCGAAGCTGCCGCGCGACTCGGAGACCTACGCCCTCGACGTCCTCTCCATGGTCGAGTCGATCCTGGAGAACCCCGACCAGGTGCTCTGGAAGCAGCTCGACCGGGCCCGCGGCGACGCCGTGGCCCGCATGAAGGCCGAGGGGATCGAGTACGACGAGCGGATGAAGGCGCTGGAGGAGGTGGAGTACCCCAAGCCCAACCGCGACTTCGTCTACGCCACCTTCAACGAGTTCGCCGACAAGCACCCCTGGGTGGGGGCCGAGAACATCCGGCCCAAGTCGGTGGCCCGGGAGATGGCCGAGCGGTTCATGACCTTCGGCGAGTACGTGCGCGAGTACGAGCTGCCCCGCTCCGAGGGGCTGCTGCTGCGCTACCTGACCGAGACCTACAAGACCCTGGTGCAGTCGGTGCCGGCCGGCTACCGCGACGAGACCGTCGACGACCTGATCGCCTTCCTGCGCACCACGGTGCGCGGCGTCGACTCGTCGCTGCTCGACGAGTGGGAGCGGCTGCGCGACCCGTCGTACCAGGCGGCGCCCCTGGAGGCGCTGACGCGGCCGGTGGCCCCGCCGCCCATCTGGGCCGACCCCCGGGCCTTCGCGGCGCGGCTGCGGACCGAGCTGCACCGGCTGGTGGCGGCGCTGGCCCGCACCGACTGGGTGGCGGCCGCCGAGGCGCTGGCCGACCCGGCCGACTGGCCGCCGGCGCGGCTGGAGGCGGAGCTGGCCCCGTACTTCGCCGAGCACGACCGGATCGACCAGACCCCGGCCGCCCGCAAGCCGCACCAGACCTTCATCCGGGAGCTGGCGCCGCGCCAGTGGGAGGCGGTGCAGCGGCTGGTCGACGAGACCGGCGAGGTGGACTGGATGGTCCAGTGCCAGGTGGACCTGACCGGCCCGTTCGATCCCGACCGGCCGCTGCTGACGCTGCTGCGCATCGGGACCTGAGGCGGCTCCACGCGGGCGCTGGCTCCCGCCGGGAGCGGCGCCGGGGCGGCGCGCCGACGGGTGTGGCGGCCGGCCGCGCTCCTCCGTTGACTTCGAGGTCGCGACGGCGGATACCTGCGCCTCCAATGGAAACGGACAGCCTCACCATCGGCGCCAAGCGACGCTGGCCTCGCGGCCAGAAGTTCTCGCTCTCGGCGGCCGGCGAGATCGCCGACCAGCTCCACCGCGACACCGTCAACGGCGCCCGCAGCAGCGGCCGCTCCTCGCTCGACGCGGCCCTGGCCGCCTGGGCGGCGCCCTTCGGCGTCCAGGCCGGCGACGGCCTGCTGCTCAGCGAGCTGCGCGGGCAGCGGCGCGGCCTCAACGACCTGGTCCGGGCCCTGGAGAGCAGCGGCATCGAGCCGGCGGCGGTCAAGTCGGCCATGGACCGGCTGGTGCAGGCCGGGCTGGCCGAGCCGGCCCCGGCGTCGCCGGCCAGCGCCCCCTGACGGAGACCCGGGGCATGTCGTCCCCTCCCCTCGCGCTTCGCACCCTGGCCCCGCCGCTGCTGGCGCTGGCGCTGCTCCTGTCCGGCTGCGGGCGGGTCGGCCACGGCTCGCCGGAGCTGCCGGGGGCCACCCCCATCACCGCGCCGGCGGAGACCTGGACCTGGATCCCGGTCCCCGGCGCCGCCTGCGGCAACGGCGCCGCCACCGGCTTCGGCGTCAACCTCACCGGCCGCAGCAGCGACGTGGTGGTCTACTTCCAGGGGGGCGGGGCCTGCTGGGACCAGCTCACCTGCCTGGAGCTGCGCAGCGCCAGGGCCGTCGAGTCCGGCTACGGGGCCGCCCAGTTCGCCGCCGAGGGCCAGCTGGCCCTGCCCGGCTTCAGCCGAACCGACCCCGGCGCCCCCTTCCGCGACGCCAGCCTGGTCCTCGTCCCCTACTGCACCGGCGACCTGCACGCCGGCACCGCGGTGAACAGCTACGGCGCCACCCGGGTCCACCACGTCGGCGGCCTCAACACCGGCCTCTTCCTGGAGAAGCTGGCCGCCACCTTCCCCGGCATGCGCCGGGTCTACGTCACCGGCAGCAGCGCCGGCGGCTACGCGGCGCAGCTCGCCTACGCCCGCTTCGCCGAGAGGCTCCCCCAGGCCGAGCTCCACCTGCTGGCCGACGGCGCCCAGGCCGTCCAGCCGGTCAACGGCAACTACCCGCTCTGGCTGGCGGCCTGGCGGCCGATCCTCCCCGCCGGCTGCACCGGCTGCGCCACCGACCTGACCGCCCTGCCGGCCTGGCTGGCCACCACCTACCCCGCCGGCCGCTTCGCCCTGACCGCCAACATGCAGGACGGCGTGCTCCAGTACTTCCTCGGCCTCTCCCCGGCCGGGATGTCGGCGGCCACCCGGTCGCTGCTCGACACCGCCTACGCCCCCACCGCCAACGCCAGGTGGTTCGCCGTCGACTCGGCCGGCCACACCATGCTGGGCAACCTCGCCACCACCGGCGCCGGCGGCGTGACGCTGCAGGACTGGCTGGCCCGCTGGTACGGCGGCGACCCGGCCTGGGCCAGCGTCGGGCCGTAGCGCACCTGCCCCCGACCCGGCGCGGTCGCCGCCACCGGCCTCGCCGGGACCGCTTGACGAACGTGACGGTATCTCAGTCGAGCCGGGTCCGCTCCGCCCGCTGCGCCGCCTGGTGCTTCTTCCCGGCCAGGCGCCGCTCCTGCGAGCCGCGGGTCGGCCGGGTCGGCCGCCGCCGCTTCGGCTCCACGCCCAGGGCCGCCAGCCGCTCGCGCAGCCGCTTCAGCGCCTCGCCGCGGTTCTGCGCCTGGCTGCGCCGCTCGGTGGCGGTGACCAGCACCCCGGTGGGCCGGTGCAGCAGCCGCACCCCGCTCTCGGTCTTGTTGCGGTGCTGCCCGCCCGGCCCGCCCGCGGTGTAGAAGGTCTCCTCGCACTCGGCCTGCAGCGCCGCCTCGGGCAGCCGCACCGCCCGGCGCGCCGCCGCCCGCAGCGCCGCCGGGACCACCGGGGCGGTCACGGCCGCCTCGCCTGGTTGGGCCGGTCGGAGACCACCCGTCCGTCCACCAGCTCGACGATCCGGTCGCAGCGGGCCGCCAGCCGCGGGTCGTGGGTGACGATCAGGAAGGTGGTGCCGGCCTTCTCGTTGAACTGGCGCAGCAGGTTGAAGATCTCGTCGGCGCTGGCGGTGTCGAGGTTGCCGGTGGGCTCGTCGGCCAGCACCAGCCGCGGCGCCATGGCCAGGGCCCGGGCGATGGCCACCCGCTGCTGCTGCCCGCCGGAGAGCAGGGTGGCGCGCCGATCCAGGAAGGCCCCCAGCCCGACCTGGCCGAGCAGGGCCCCGGCGCACTCGCGCATCGAGGGGTCCTGGCGGCCGCGCAGCGCCATCATCGGCATCATGACGTTCTCCACGGCGGTGAACTCCGGCAGCAGGTGGTGGAACTGGAAGACGAAGCCGATCGATCGCCCCCGGTGGCGGGTCAGGCCGTCGTCGTCGAGGGCGGCGACGTCCTCCCCGGCGATGAACAGGCGCCCGGCGGTGGGCCGGTCGAGCAGTCCGACCAGGTTGAGCAGCGTCGACTTGCCCGAGCCGGACGGGCCGATCAGGGCGGTGAACTCGCCGGCCTCGACGCGCAGGTCGAGCCCGTGCAGCACCCGGGTGCGGATGACGTCCCCGTACTCCTTGACCACCCCGCGCAGCTCGACGACCGGGTCAGCCACCGCGGATCACCTGGGCCGGGTCGAGGCGGGCGGCGTGGCGGGCCGGGTACCAGGCCGAGACCAGGCCGGTCACCAGGGCCACGGCGCCGGCGGTGAGGAAGAGGCGCGGCGACAGGGCGATGGGGAAGAGCGACTCGCCGTAGGGGTTCTTCACGGCGTAGGCGAAGAAGGTGCAGAGGCCGGCGCCGATGACCCCGCCCAGCACCGAGCCGAACAGCCCCACCATCCCCCCCTCGATGAGGAAGATGCGCAGCACCGTGCCGGTGCGGGTGCCGGTGGCCTTGAGGATGCCGATCTCGCGGCTCTTCTGGATCACCGAGACCCCCAGCACCGAGGCGATGCCCAGCGCCACGGCGATGATCACGAAGGCCTGGATCATCACCGACGACGAGCTCTGCGCCTGCAGGCCGGTGAGCAGCTGCTGGTTGAGCTTCATCCAGCTGTCGGCGGTCAGGCCGGTCGCCGCCGAGAGCTCCTGGGCCAGGCGCTCGGCCTCGAACACCTCGTCCACCTTGACCTCGATGGTGGTGATGCCCCCGTCCAGGTCGAGCAGGGTCTGGGCCTGGCGCAGCGAGACCAGCACCCAGCGCTGGTTCACGTCCTTGTTGCCGACGTCGAAGATGCCGCTCACCGTGAAGACGTCGCCGCGCCCCTGCGGGGTGGCGAGCCGGAGCTTGTCGCCGACCTCGATCCCCAGGTCGTGGGCCAGCACCGTGCCGATCACCGCCTCGGTGCCGTCCACCTGGAAGCGCCCCACCTGGACGCGGGGGACGATCTTGATCACCTGGTCGAAGGTCTGCGGGTCGAGGCCGCGCAGCGCCACCGACCTGGAGAGCTCGCCGCGCGAGGCGAAGGCCGAGCCGGCCGCGGTGGGCGTGGCCGCGGTCACCCCCGGCGTGGCCCGGATCCGGCCGATCAGCGCCTGCCACTGCTCGATCGACTTCTCCCGCTCCGGGGTCTTCTCCACGCGGGCCGCCACCGCGGCGCCGTCCGGCGGCGCCACCACCCGGGCCACCCGGTCCGGCCGCTTCAGGAAGACGTGGGCCTGCGAGGAGAGGGTCTGGTCGATGAGCGTGGCCTGCAGCCCGCCGATCAGCCCGGAGAGGAAGATGATCACCGCCACGCCGATGGTGGTGCCGCCCAGGATCAGCGCGGTCTGCGCCTTTCCCTCCCGGAGGAAGCGGAGCGCCACGAACAGCTCGAAGGGCATGGCTACCTCGGCCCCGCACCCGGGGCCGGCACCGGCCGGGCCCGCACCCGCTCGCCCACGGCCACGAAGCCGGCCGCCGGGGCCACCACCGCGTCGCCCGCGGCCAGCCCGCCGGCCAGCTCCACCAGGCCATCGCCGCGCATCCCCAGCGTCACCGGCTGCCGCTCGGCGTGGTGGCCGACGATGGCCAGCACCCAGGGGTCGCCGGTGGGATCGCGCAGCACCTCGGCGGGGAGCACCAGCGCCGCGTCGCGGCGCCCCACGTCGACGTTGATGGAGACGGTCATGTCGGCGCGCAGCACCGGGGGCGGCGCCGGCACCGAGAGGCGCACCTCGACGGTGCCGCGGGCGGGGTCCACCGAGGGGGCCAGCCAGGCCACCGCCGCCTCGAAGACCTGCCCCGGGAAGGCGTCGGCGCTGGCCCGGGCCGGCTGGCCGACCCGCAGCAGGGCCAGGTTCTTCTCGTCCACCTGCGCCGTCAGCTCGAGCGCCCCGTCGCTGGTCAGGGCGAGCAGGAGCTTGCCGGGCTGGACCACGTCGCCGGGCTCGACCTCGCGCCCCACCACCTGCCCGGGCGCCGGCGCCCGCAGCTCGGTCTCGGCCAGCCGCGAGGCCGCCACCGCCCGGGCCGCCTCGGCCTGGGACAGGGCGGCGAGGGCCAGCCGCTCGTCGGCCCCACCCGCCGAGGCGGCCTGGGCCAGCGCCGCGTCCCGCTGGCTGCGCGCCACCGCCAGCCCCCGCTCGGCGTCGTCCACGGCCTGGCGCGAGACGCTGCCGGCCTCGCCCAGCTGTCGGGCCCGGGCCAGGTCCGACTCGGCCTGGGCCACCCTCAGCTCGGCCTGGTGGAGCGCCTCGGCCGCCTGCCGGCCGGCCGCGCCGCGCACCTGCTCGAGGCGGGCCGCCGCCTCGGCCACCCGCCCCTGCGCCTGGCGGAGCGCCGCCGCCTGCTCGACGTCCTCCAGCCGGAGCAGGGGCTGGCCGCCGCTCACCCGGTCCCCCTCGCGTACCAGCACGGCCCGGACCCGGCCCAGCGCCAGGCTGGCGACGGCGACCCGGGCCAGCGGCCGGACCCGCCCGGTGGCCACCACCTTCTGCACCAGCGGCCGGGACTCGACGAGGTAGGCCGCCACCTCCCGCCCGCGCCAGGCGCGCAACGCGAGGAAGCCGGCGAGCAGCACCACCAGCCCGAGGGCGACACGGCGGGCGCGGGTGGCGACGAGGGCGCGGCCGAGGCGTCGGGCGAGGTCGGTGGGGTCCATGCGGGCGTCGAGTCTATCCCGGGACCCGCGGAGACGCTGGAGTTCCCGGCCCCGTCACCCCCCCAGCCGCGGGTGCTCCTCCCGCCAGCTGGCCACGCCGGCCTGCCGCGTCGCCAGCTCGGTGCGGAGGTGGCGGCGCACCGCCGCGTCGAGGCGCGGGTCGGCGAGCGCGTGGCAGCTCCAGGTCTCGGCCGGCTCGAAGCCGCGCGACAGCTTGTGGTCGCCCCCGGCCCCACCCTCGAAGCGCAGGAGGCCGCGGGCCAGGCACTGGTCGATGGAGTGGTAGAGGGCGACGTTGAAGTGGAGGAACGGGTGGTGCTCCACCGCCCCCCAGTAGCGGCCGTAGAGCGCGGTGCGGCTGGCCAGGTTGAAGGCCATCCCCACCAGCCGGCCGTGGTGGCGGGCCTCCACCACCTCGACGGCGTCGGCCATGCGCGAGAGGACCAGCTGGTAGAAGGCCTGGTTGACCCAGCGCATGCCCCAGGCCATCTGGTCGGTGGAGCTGGCGTGCAGCCGGTAGCAGTCGTCGGCCCAGCCGCCCGGATCGCGCGCCAGCTCCTCGCCGCGCACGGTGCGGATGGTGATCCCCTGCTCGGCCGGGGCCCGCAGCTCGCGGCGCAGGGCGTGCCGGCGCTTGGAGGGGAAGCGGGCCAGGAACTGCGCCATGGTGGCGTCGCCCTGGTTGCGCCAGTGGTACTGGAAGTCGACGCGGCGGGCCAAGCCGGCCGCCTCCAGCTCCAGCGCCTCCTCGCCGGTGGCGAAGAGCACGTGCAGCCCGCCGGCCCGCTCGGCGCCGACCAGCGCCCGCGCCGCCTCCACCAGCCGGGCCACCGCCGGCCCGCGCGGCTCGCCGGCCGCCACCAGGACGCGCCGGCCGGTCACCGGGGTGGCGGGGACGCCCAGCACCACCTTCGGGTAGTAGGGCACGCCGGCCCGGGACGCCGCCGCCGCCCACTCCCAGTCCCGGCTGAAGTCCCCCTCCGAGCCCTCCTTGAGCCAGGCCGGGGCCGCCGCCACCAGCCGACCGCCCCGCCGCAGCAGCAGGTGGCGCGGCGTCCAGCCGGTGGCCGGCGTGGCCGAGCCGCTCTCCTCCAGCGCCGCCAGGAAGGCGTGCCGGACGAAGGGGCTGGCCACCTCGGGCTCGTGGGCGAAGAGGACGTCCCACTCCCGGGCCGGCACCTCGGAGATGCCGGACAGGACGCTCAGCTCGCCGTCGGCGATCAGCGGGGGGCGGTCCATGAGCGTCCTTCATAGCCGCGGCCGGGGCCGGCCGCCACGCGCCGACCCGGCCGTCGCCGGGAACCGCCCGCCGCCTGGGCCCGGTGGTGACCGGGCCCGGGGTCAGGCCCCGCCGGCGATCTCGGCCTGCCGCGCCGCCGAGAACGGCAGGTGCAGGTTCTGCCCGCGCTTGTCGAGGAAGAGGCGCAGCCCGTCCTCGTAGTGGCGCCGCACCGAGGCGGCCATCAGCTCGTAGACCGGCTCGAGCGTCAGGGCGTTGGGCTCGGTGATCTCGAAGTCCTCGTGCCCGAACAGGTTGATCACGAAGCGCCGCTCGATCTTCTTGAAGCGGACCTCCATGCGCACCAGGTCGGTGGTCTTCTCGCCGGCGATGCGGATGAGCACGCCGAAGTGCCAGTAGGTGTCCTCGTCCAGGTGCATGGCCTCCTGGACGTCGACCGGCCCGTCGCCCTCGCGCACGCCGCGCAGCGACTCGTAGGAGATGGCGTCGCGGGCGCCGCCGAGGTAGTCGGCGAAGCCGCGAGAGAAGGTGCCCGCGAAGAGCGCGCACTCGGAGCGGTAGGCCGCATAGTTCTCGCGAGCGATCGCGTAGGCCTTGCAGATGTGCTGGTACGGGGTGGTGTTGGGGCTCACGTTCATCCTCCAGGGGTCGCCGTGGCTGCCCATCGGCGCCGGGAGGCCGTATCATACGTCATGCCCTTCCTCCCAGCGGCTTTTGGTGGACGCCCGTGCTGGGCCGAGATCGACCTCGACGCCCTGGCCTCCAACGTGCGGCTGATGGCCGCGCGCGCCGCGCCGGCCCGGCTCTACGCGGTGGTCAAGGCCAACGCCTACGGCCACGGGGCCGTGGCCTGCGGCCGCGCCGCCATCGAGGCCGGGGCCCACGGCCTGGCGGTGATCTGCGTCGACGAGGCCGAGGAGCTGCGCCGCGCCCAGGTCACCGCACCCATCCTGGTGGTGGGCGCCACCCCGCCGTCCGACGCCGGGCGGGTGGTCTCACTCGGCCTCATGCCCACGGTGGGGGCGCCGGAGCTGGTCGACGCCCTGTCCGCCGCCGCCACCGCCGCCCGGGCCACCGTCCCCATCCACCTCGAGGTGGAGACCGGCCTGAACCGCCACGGCCTGACCCCGGCCGACTGCGTGGCCCTCGCCGAGCGGGCCCGGGCCACGCCCGGCCTCGAGGTGCGGGGCCTCTTCACCCACTTCGCCGCCGCCGAGGAGGGCGACCAGCGCTTCACGCGCAGCCAGTTCGACCAGCTCAAGGCGGTCTCCGACCGGCTCCCCTGGATCAGGGAGCGCCACTGCGCCGCCTCGGCCAGCGTGCTGCTCGACCACGAGATGGGGCTCGACGCCGTGCGCGCCGGCCTCTCGCTCTACGGCTATCGCCCCGCCCCCTGGGTGGGCACCGACGCCGAGCTGCGGCCGGTGCTGGCGCTCCGGGCCCGCATCGCCCGGGTGCTGGAGGTGGAGCGCGGCGCCACCGTGGGCTACGGGCGGACCTGGGCGGCGAGCAAGCCGACCCGCATCGCCCTGGTGATGTGCGGCTACGCCGACGGCTACCGGCGCGCCCTCGGCAACCGGGCCCCGGTGGCGGTGCGCGGCCAGCTGGCGCCGGTGGTGGGGCGGGTGGCCATGGACATGGCCATGGTCGACGTCACCGCCATCCCCGCCGCGGCCGTCGGCGACGTGGTGACGCTGCTGGGGCGGGATGGCCAGGCCGAGGTGACCGCCGACGAGCTGGCCGACCTGGCCGACACCATCTCCTGGGAGATCCTGGCCGGCCTCACCGCCCGGGTGCCCCGCCTCTACCTGCGCGGCGGGCGGGTCAGCGCCGTGACCACGCTCAACGAGCGGGTCCCGGTGCCGGTCTGATCGCCCCGGGAGGAGGGCCGGCGCGGGGGCGTCCGGGGCTCCCCGCGCCTTCGCCGCACCGGCCGGATCGGGTATAAGAACGCCTCTTTCTGGAGGTTCGACCGCCCGTGGCCGACGTCACCCGCATCGAGATCGCCACCCGCCCCGGGTTCGCCGACAGCCGCGGGCTGGCCGTGGCCGCCGCCCTCCGCGCCCACCTGGGGATCCCGGTCGCCGCCGTCCGCACCCGCGACGTCTTCCACGTCGAGCCGGCCCTCTCCGCGGCCGAGGCCGCCCGCCTGGCCGCCGAGTTCGCCGGCCCCATCGTCCGCGAGGGGGCGGTGGGCCGCGTCGAGGACGGCCCCTTCGACGTGGCCGTCTCGGTGGGCTTCAAGCCCGGGGTCACCGACCCGGTCGGCAAGTCGGCCCGCGTCGCCATCGAGGACCTGCTCGGCCGCGCGCTGGGGAGCCGCGGCGCCGTCTACGCCTCGCGGGTCTACCTGCTCACCGGGGTCTCCGGCGCCGAGGCCACCCGCGCCGCCACCCAGCTGCTGGCCAACGAGGTGATCGAGCGGGTCACGGTGCAGCCCTACGCCGAGTGGCAGGCGGCGGCGCCCGACCTCACCGTGCCGCGCGTGGTCGAGCACCCGCCCCGCCCCGCCGAGACCGTCACCCTGCGCGGGCTCGACGACGCCGCCCTGCAGGCCCTCTCCCGGAAGAAGCTGCTGGCCCTCTCCACCCCGGAGCTGACGGCCATCCGCGACTTCTTCGCCGCCGCCGCCGCCGACCCGGCCCGGGCGCGGGCCGGCCTGGGGGCCGACCCCACCGACGTCGAGCTGGAGTGCCTGGCCCAGACCTGGTCGGAGCACTGCAAGCACAAGATCTTCAACGCCACCATCACCTACCGTGAACAGGGCAAGGCGCCGGAGGAGATCCGCTCGCTCTTCAAGCAGTACATCCGCGGCACCACCAGCGCCGTCGACGCCGCCATCACCGCCCGCGAGGGGAAGAGCTGGCTGGTCTCGGTCTTCCACGACAACGCCGGGGTCATCGCCGCCACCCCCCGCTACCACCTGGTCTACAAGGTGGAGACCCACAACAGCCCGTCGGCGCTCGACCCCTACGGCGGCGCCATCACCGGCATCGTCGGCGTCAACCGCGACCCCTTCGCCACCGGCCTCGGCTCCGACCTGCTCTCCAACGTCTGGGGCTACTGCTTCGGCCCGCCGGGGTGGTCCGGCACGCTGCCGCCCGGCCTGCTCCACCCGCGCCGCATCCGCGACGGCGTCCACCACGGCGTCATCGACGGCGGCAACCAGTCGGGCATCCCCTACGGCCGCGGCTGGGAGTTCTTCGACGACCGCTTCCTCGGCAAGCCGCTGGTCTACTGCGGCACCGTCGGCCGCATGCCGGTCACCGTCACCGGCCGCCCCACCGAGGTGAAGTCGGCCCGGCCCGGCGACCGCATCGTCATGGTGGGCGGGCGCATCGGCAAGGACGGCATCCACGGCGCCACCTTCTCCTCGGCGGAGCTGACCGAGGAGAGCCCGGTGCAGGCGGTCCAGATCGGCGACCCCATCACCCAGAAGATGATGTTCGACTTCCTGCTCGAGGCCCGCGAGGCCGGGCTCTACTCGTCGGTGACCGACAACGGCGCCGGCGGCCTCTCGTCCTCGGTGGGGGAGATGGCGCGGCAGCCGGGCGGCGCCTGGCTCGACCTCTCGCTGGCCCCGCTCAAGTACCAGGGGCTGGCGCCGTGGGAGGTGCTGGTCTCCGAGGCCCAGGAGCGGATGACGCTGGCGGTCCCGCCGGCCCGGCTGGCCGCCTTCCTCGAGCTGGCCAGGCTGCGCGAGGTGGAGGCCACCGACCTGGGGGCCTTCACCGAGGACGGCCGGCTGGAGGTCCGCTGGGGCCGGCAGGTGGTCGGCCTGCTGCCGCTCGACTTCCTCCACGACGGCGATCCCGAGCTGCGCATCGAGGCGGCCTGGAGCCCGGCGCCGCCGGCCGCCGCCCCGCCGCAGCCCGCCCCCGCCTCGGCCGCCGAGGGCAACGCCCTGGCCGCGAGGTTCCTGGCCCGCGACAACCTGCGCTCGTCGGAGCAGCTGGCCCGCACCTACGACCACGAGGTGAAGGGGCTCACCGTGGTGAAGCCCTGGATCGGCGCCCACCGCGACGTGCCCTCCGACGCCTCGGTCTTCATGATCGCCCACGACGGCGACTGGACCGGCTACGCCCTGGCCGAGGGGGTCTTCCCCACCTACTCCGACCACGACGCCTGGGCCATGGCGCAGGCCGGCGTCGACCTGGCGGTGCGGCGGGTCATCGCCGCCGGCGCCCGCGTCGACCGGATCGCCGCGCTCGACAACTACTGCTGGCCGGACCCCATGCCCGGCGAGAAGAACCCCGACGCCGCGCAGAAGGCGGCGGCGCTGGTCCGCGCCTCCAAGGGGCTGGCCGAGATCTGCATCGCCTACGGCGTGCCGCTCATCAGCGGCAAGGACTCGATGAAGAACGACGCCGTGGTGGGCGGCAAGCGCATCTCCATCCCGCCCACGCTGCTGGCCTCGGCCATCGCCGTGGTCGACGACGTGCGCCGCGCCGTGACGCTGGAGGCGGCGGCGGCCGGCGAGCTGCTGGTGCTGGTCGGCGAGACCCGCCAGGAGCTGGGCGGCACCGAGTGGGCGGCGGCCCGCGGCCTGCGCGGCGGCGAGGTCCCCCGCACCACCCCGGCGGCGCTCTGGCCCGGCTACCAGGCGGTGGCGCGCGCCATCGCCGGCGGCCTGGTGCAGGCGGCCCACGCGGTGGGGCGCGGCGGCCTGCTCCACTCGCTCTTCCTGCTGGCCCGGGCCGGCGGGCTGGGGCTCTCCGCGGACCTGGGGAAGGCGCCGGTCGGCGGCGCCGTCGACTGGGAGGGGCGGCTGCTCGGCGAGACCACCGGCCGCTTCCTGCTGGCCGTCGAGCCGGACCGGCTCGCGGCGCTGCGGGCGGCGCTGGCCAGGGTGCCCCACGCCGTGATCGGCGCCTTCGACGCCGGCGACACCCTGCGGGTCGGCCTCGGGGCCACGCCGCTGCTCGACGCCCCGGTGGCGGCGCTGGCGGCCGCCTGGAAGCGGGAAGGGGGCGCCTCATGAGCCGCCCGGTCCGCGTCCTCATCCCGGTCGGCTTCGGCCTCAACTGCGAGGAGGAGACCGCCGCCGCCTTCCGCATGGTCGGCGCCGAGGTGGAGCTGGTCCACCTCACCGATCTCTTCGCCCGGCGGGCGCCGCGGCGCATCGCCGACTACCAGGTGCTGGCCATGGTGGGCGGCTTCTCCTACGGCGACCACGTGGCCGGCGGCCTGGTGCTGGCCACCCGCATCCGCGCCCACCTGCAGGCCGACCTCTCCGAGTTCCTGGGGAGCGGCGGCCGGGTGCTCGGCATCTGCAACGGCTTCCAGACCCTGACCCGGCTCGGGCTGCTGCCCGGCCCGGAGGCGGGGCCGCCCGACTTCGCGCCGCGGGCGGCGCTCACCAACAACGACCGGCTCGGCTACCGCGACGCCTGGGTCCGCATCGGCGTCGACCCGACGACCCGGTCGGTCTGGACCCGCGGGGTCACCGCGCTCGACGTGCCGACGCGGCACGGCGAGGGGAAGTTCGTGGTCGAGTCCTCCGAGGTGCTGGGCCGGCTCGACCAGCGCGGCCAGCTGGCCTTCCGCTGGATCGACGCCGCCGGGAAGCCCACCGAGGCCTGGCCGGAGAACCCCAACGGCTCGGCGCTGGGGGTGGCCGGCGTCACCGACTCGACCGGGCGCATCCTCGGGCTGATGCCCCACCCGGACGCCTTCCTCTACCCGTGGCACCACCCCGACTACGCCCGGCGCCGGGCCGTGCTGGCGGCGCAGGAGGCGGGCGGGCTGGCCATCTTCCGGGCCGGGGTGGCCGCGGACTAGGCGACCGGGGCCTGGTGGGCCGCGGACTGACCCGTTCGCGGCGTCCGCGAGGCGGTCCAAGGTCCGCCGTTCAGCCGGACGGCTCTTGTCCCGATCGGGTCAAAACGACCGAAGTGCTCGGCCTTGCTGGACAAACCTTACCCTCGGTCAGGTCGGGCGTGCTGGCTCGACCTCACCCTCGGTCAGGTTGAGCCGGGCCAGGATCGGGTCGGGAATCAGGCGATCCGCGGAGCCTTGAACATCCACCCCGCCGGCGCCGGCCGGGTGCCGCGCTGGATCCCGGTGATCACCTCGTAGACCCGCCGGGTGTGCGGCCCGATGACGCCGCCGCCCACCTTCACCTCGGTCTTGTCCTCGAAGACGTAGGCGCCGACCGGCGAGACCACCGCCGCGGTGCCGAAGCCGCCGGCCTCGGCGATCTCCCCGCTCTTCAGCCCCTCGAGGAAACCGGCCAGCGGGATCCGCTCCTGCACCGTCTCGACGCCCAGCGCCGCCTGGCCGAGCGCCAGCACCGACTCGGAGGTGACCGAGCGCAGGATGGTGTCGGTGAAGGTGGGGATCACCAGCCTGCCGCCGCGGGTCACGTGGAAGTGGTTCATGGCGCCCGCCTCCTCGATCCAGGTGTCGGTGGTGTCGAGGAAGAGCACCTGGGAGGCCCCCAGGTCGTGCGCCGCCACGCCGGCCCGCAGCGAGGCGGCGTAGTTGCCGCCGGTCTTGATGGCCCCGGTGCCGCCCGGCGCCGCCCGGTGGAAGCGCTTCGAGATCAGCAGCTTGATGGGCTCGGTGAAGCCCTTCGGGTAGTACGGGCCGCTCGGCGAGAGGAAGACGCAGTAGAGGTACTTCGTGGAGGGCTTCACCCCCAGCGAGTCCTGGGTCCCGATCATGAACGGGCGGATGTAGAGGGAGGCGCCGTCCTGCTCCGGGAACCAGAGCCGGTCGACGTCGAGCAGGGCGAGGATGGCCTGCACCTGGTCGGCCACCGGCACCGTGGGCATGCAGACGCCGGGCGCCGACCGGTTGAGCCGCTCGGCGTTCTGGTCGATGCGGAAGGCGTGGATCTCGCCGTCGTCGTGCTTGAAGGCCTTGGCCCCCTCGAAGATCTCCTGGCTGTAGTGGAGCACCACCGCGCCGGGGTCGAGCGAGAACGGGCCGTAGGGGACGATGCGCGGATCGCGCCAGGTGCCGTCCTCGTAGTCCATGAGGAACATGTGGTCGGTGCGCAGCTGGCCGAAGGAGAGCGGCCCCTGCGGCGTGAACGGGGCGGCGCGGCGCTGGGCGGCGGGCTTCAGGTCGTAGCGGATCTTCATGCGGGTGACTCCGGCGTGGGCCGCTCATTGTAGCGCAGCCGGACGTGGACCACCTTGTCCACCTCGGCGTGGACCAGGCCGGCGGCGTCCACCAGCTCGACGCGGTAGGTCCGGTCGACCGAGCGGGCGCCAGCCAGCGCCTCGCGGATGGCCGCCTCCTCCCCCGCCGGGAGGGCCAGCCGGGCGGTGAGCGCCCCGCGCCCCGGCTTGCGGAAGCGCACCGTCGCCGCCTTGTCCCAGACCACGTACCCCGGGCCGAGCCGGTGCATCAGCATGATCATGAAGAAGGGGTCGACCGCCGCCAGCATGGAACCACCGAAGATGGTCCCCACGTAGTTGCGGGTCCGCCAGGAGAGCGGCAGCCGCACCCGCACCTCCGACCAGTCGGCGGCGATGAAGGTGACCCGCCCGCCCGACCCGCGGTAGCAGGGCCAGAGGTTGATGCCGTGGCGGAAGAAGAAGGTCCTGAGCGACTCGCGCATGCGGCTCCCCGAGCGACTATATTGCCCACATGAGCCTCAGTGTAGAGACCGGCGCCACCCTCGTCTTCGACCGCTTCTGGAAGTGGCTGAAGCGCCACCCGCACTGCATCCTGCGGGCCGGGACGGCCGACTCCTTCCTCTTCGACCAGGACGACCTGCACTGGTACCTCGACGAGGACGAGGACCGGGTGCCCACCGTGCAGCTGCTGCGGGGCAAGGCGCTGATCGGCGAGATCGCCATCGACACCCGCGACATCCTCTTCGTGCAGGCCATGCCCGACCCCAACTCCAGCGAGGAGGGGCAGCACGTCTTCGAGGTGATCGGCGGCGGCGACGAGCCCTACCCCATCTATCACTTCCTCGTCGCCCACGGCTTCGAGGACGAGGGCTCCGGCCACCGCGGCCCGGTGCTGAAGCAGTAGCCCTCCCGCCGAAGGGGCAGCAGGCGCCGCGCGACCGGCGCGCCGGCCCCCTCCGCCCGGCCGCCACTTGCGTGGAGGCGCCGCCGCCGTTATGTTCCGCGCGTGTCCACGTCGATCCTCGAGACCCGTCGATTCTGGCGAGCCCAGCCCCTGCCCGGGCTGGGTGGCGCCGCGCCTCTCGCGCTGCGGTAGCCGCTCCTCCCACACCGTCAACGGTCCGGGCACTGGCGTCGAGGGAACCCCCTCTTCCGCCACCGCCCACGCCCGCGACGCGCGGGCCAACCGCACCCGAGGTCGAACACCATGCCCCACGCCATCCTCTCCCCCGAAGCCCTGCAGCGCGCCCTGGCCCTGCGCGACCTGACCGACCCGGCGCAGGGCCCCCACGCCATGCAGCTGCTGGTGGCCAGCGCCGTGAAGGCGCTGCGCGACGCCTGGGGCTGCCCGGTCATCGAGGAGCGGGCCGACCCGGTGGTCAGCGTCGCCGACAACTACGACCGGCTGCTCTACCCGCCCGGCGGCGCCTCGCGTGACGCCCGCTACACCCGCTACGTGGCCCGCGACCGGCTGCTCCGCACCCAGACCTCGGCGCTGATCCCGCCGCTGCTGCGCCGCCTCGCCGCCGCCCCGCCCGAGGACGCCCTGCTCTCCTGCCCCGGCCTGGTCTGGCGGCGCGACCGCATCGACCGGCTCCACGTCGGCGAGCCGCACCAGCTCGACCTCTGGCGCATCCGCCGCGGCGAGGGGCTCGGCTCCACCGAGCTCCGGGAGATGATCGACCTGGTGATGGGGGCGCTCCTGCCCGGACTACCGGTGAAGACGGTCTCGACCGTCCACCCCTACACGGCCGGCGGCCTGGAGATCCACGTCGAGGTGGACGGCGAGTGGGTGGAGGTGGCCGAGTGCGGCGTGGCCCACCCGCGCATCCTCGCCGACGCCGGCCTCCCGCCCGAGTGGTCGGGGCTGGCCATGGGGCTGGGGCTCGACCGGGTGCTGATGCTGCGCAAGGGGCTCGACGACCTGCGGCTGCTCCGCTCCACCGACCCGCGGGTCACCGCGCAGCTGCTCGACCTGGCGCCGTGGCGGCCGGTCTCCGACCAGCCGCCCATCCGCCGCGACCTCTCGCTGGCGGTCCACGACCGGCTGCTGGCCGAGGAGCTGGGCGACCGGGTCCGCGAGGCGCTGGGGGCCCGGGCCGACGACGTCGAGGCCATCGAGGTCCGCTCCGAGACCACCCACGCGGCGCTGCCCGAGGCGGCCCGCGATCGGCTCGGGCTCTCGCCGGGGCAGAAGAACGTGCTGGTGCGGCTGACGCTGCGGGCCCTGACCCGCACGCTCACCGACGGCGAGGCCAACCGGCTGCGCGACGAGGTCTACGCCGCGCTCCACGAGGGCTTCCGCCACGAGTGGGCCTGCGGGGCGCCGCCGGGGCGGCGGGCGGGGTAGGCGGAGGGCGCCGGGACCGGCCGGGGGCGGGACCTGGGACAGGCGCTCCCCGTCGCTGGCGAGGCGGGTGAGGGGCTGGTGACGCGTGCGGCGCTCAGCCTGCACTCGATGGCGGTCCCTCGTTCGCGAGTCCTGACGTCGGGACTCGCGAATGGGGGAGGCGGTCCGGGCGCGGACTCAGGGGCGCTCTGGGCGCCCGCGGTGACCCGGAGTCCCTGTCGGTCGACCCGGGGCCGCCTCCCCTTGCCCGGAGCGACGCAGCTGCAGGACCGACTCGCGCACCTGCTCGGCCATGCGGACCTTCTCCGGCCAGGTCAGCGCCTGTCGAGTCCGTTGCCAGCGGGCCTGGCGCTCCAGCAGCGGCGTGACGTCACTCACGGGGGAACCTCCCCTCGAACCGCTCCCAGGCCCCGGCCAGGCCGTGCCGGGTGGCGAGCCGCTCGAGCTCGTCGCGGGTGACGCTCCCTGACTCCAGCAGCGCCAGGACACGGGCGAAGTCCTTGGCCCGCCCCACGCTCAGCGCGATGACGGCGAGGTGGGTCGCCCTGACGACACGGAGAGGCACGCCATCGAAGTCGGCGATCTCGGCCAGCTCCATCGCCTCCCGGGTGAGCGGAGAGAAGACCGGCACGAACTGGACGGGCCACGAGCCGACCCGGATCGCCTCGCCCTCCGCAGGGTGGCCCCGGGCGGCGCAGAAGGCGTAGATGCCGCCAAGCACTTCGAGGCGGTCGGGCTGCGCCACGGCCACCAGCACGTCGGCGTCGAGAGTGGCCACGGCCTCCGTGTACCGCATCTGGGCCATGGCTCCGAACAGGGCGTACCCCTGGACCAGCCCGCTGGACTGGAGCTCGTTGAGCAGCTGGGCCACGGCCTTCATCGGCACAGCCTAGCGAGCCGAAGGCGTGGCGTACAGGGCGCGGCGGACCGTGGCGCCGGCGCTACGGGTCAGGGCCAGATCGGCGGGGGAGTGATGCGTGCGGCGCTCACCGAGTACCCGAAGGTGATCCCTCTTTCGCGAGTTCTGACGTCAGACTTCGCGAATGGGGGAGGCGGTCAGGGAACCGACTCGGGGTCCATTTGGACCACCAAGCTGACTGCCGATCCTTGTCGCCAAGCATGTTCAATCCAAGGAAAGTCCGAAACCAACGCTCAAACGCACTCAAGGGTCAGGTCCTATGGAACGCAGGCGGCTTGTCCCCGGTAGACCTTGAAGTTTGACCATCCCCTGCCTGACAGGGGATTGCGCTCCGAGACCACCCACGCGGCGCTGCCCGAGGCGGCCCGCGATCGGCTCGGGCTGTCGCCGGGCCAGAAGAACGTGCTGGTGCGGCTGACGCTGCGGGCCCTGACCCGCACGCTCACCGACGGCGAGGCCAACCGGCTGCGCGACGAGGTCTACGCCGCGCTCCACGAGGGCTTCCGCCACGAGTGGGCCTGCGGGGCGCCGCCGGGGCGGCGGGCGGGGTAGGCGCGGGGCGCTTGGACCCCCGTCATCGCCGCCTCGCGCCGCTTCAGCCGGCCCGGCTGCGGCGGGTGTTCCGCTCCACCGCCCAGAGGGCGCTGGCCTGCTCGGCGATGAAGTAGAAGAACGCCAGCACGGCGAAGCCGTAGCCGAACCCGAGGGCGATGGCCAGCAGGCCGTCGGTGGGCCTGGCCAGCCAGAACGGCCCGAAGATCCGCTGCGCCGCCCACCCCTCGTTGAGCCAGCCGAGCAGGGCGATGGCGACGCCACCGATCACCTGGGCCGCCCCGAGCACCTCGCCCAGGGCCCGCAGCGCGATCGCCACCATGGGGGTGACGATCCCCTCCGCCTCGGTCACCGCCTCGGCGTCCTCGGCGCGCAGCCAGAGCACGTTGACCGCCACCAGCCCGAGGGCCAGCACCAGCAGCTGGGTCAGGGCCAGGGCGAGGAAGCCATTGAAGGCCATCTCGCGGCTGACGGTCCGCCAGAGCAGGTAGGAGCCGTAGAGCGCGCCGAGCGCGGAGAGGACGGCGCAGCCCCGGAAGAAGACGGGGAAGGCGGCGCGGAAGAACTTCCCGTCGCCGACGCGGCGCAGGAACGGGGTGAGGACGAGGAAGGGGGGCATGCCGGCTCCTTGGGGGCGGGTGGGAGGAGGCCCCGACCGGCGGTTGTACAGCGTCGGCGCCCGTCCCGGGACCTTTTCCCCGCCCCCTACTGGCAGCTCGGCTCGCCCTCGTAGATCCGGAACTCGCGCCAGAGGACGTTGGAGGGCTTGTAGGACGCGCCGTAGCCCGAGAGCACGATGTCCGCCCCGGCCAGATCGCAGGCGCCGACCTCGAAGGTCACCGGGGCGCCGTCGAGCAGCACCCGGGTCCAGCAGCCGCTGCGCGACCCCTCGATCCGCAGGGTGTGCCACCGGCCGGAGATGGTGCCCGGCAGCGTCCCCTTGGCCACCACCGAGGTGGTGTTGATGCCGCCGACGATGCCCCACTGGTAGCTGACGGCGCTGTTGGGCGACTCGGTCAGCGAGATGCCGCGGCCGTGCAGCAGGTCGCTCGAGGTGTGGTCCAGGCCGCCGCCGGGATCCCCGTAGACGTGCAGCCCCACGCCGATCAGCTGGCCCGCCGCCGCGGGCGCGAAGAAGCTCGCCTCCACCGCGAAGACGTCGGGACGCCTCGGGCCGGCCGGGACCAGCAGCTGGTTCCAGTCGGAGCCCTGCCACCAGGCGCCGCGCTGCTCGTGCGTCACCATCTCCTGCTTCTGGAAGTCGCCGTTGCGCCAGCGCAGCCCCGGGATGGGCGCGTCGAAGTCGCTGCGCCCCACCGTCTTCCAGGTGCATGGGACCATCGTCGAGGTGGCCGCCAGCGCCAGCGGCGCCGACCTCCCGGTGCCGGCCGCTCCCGCCCCTCGCCACCAGAGCGCCGCCGGCGCGCCCAGCCCCACCGCCACCAGCACCCCGGCCACCGCCCCGGCCAGCAGCCAGCGGACCCGCGGCCCACGCCGCACCCGCGCCGCGCGCGCCCGGCTGGCCTCGCCCCGCGGCAGCGCCGCCTCGAGCTCGACCAGCGCCTCCAGCACCACCCCGGCGTCGCGGGGGCGCTCGGTGGGCGACCGCGCCAGCATCGCCTCCACCAGCAGCCCGAGCGTCGGGGCGGCCGCCACCTCCAGCCCGCGCGAGATCGAGCGCGGCTTGCCCGTGGGATCGACGTCCACCGGCCCCACGCCGGTGAGCATCTTGAAGAGCAGCGCCCCGAGCGCGTAGACGTCGGTCCGCTCGTCCTCCGGCGCACCGTCGGCCTGCTCCGGAGCCATGAAGGCCGGGGTCCCGCCCTCCAGCTTGCGCCGCCCCAGCGCCGCCGCCATGCCCAGGTCGAGCAGCTTCACCTGGCCGTCCTCGCAGAGCTGCACGTTGTTGGGCGTCAGGTCGCGGTGGACCACGCCGTGGGCGTGGGCATGGGCCAGCCCGCGGGCCAGGGCGATGGCGATCCGCAGCCCCTCGCGCAGCGGCAGCGCCCCCTCGAGGAGCCGCTGCGCCAGCGTGGTCCCGGTGAGAAACTCCTGGACCAGGTAGACGCCCCGGTCGCTGCGGCCGACGTCGAGCACGGTGACGATGTTGGGGTGGGAGAGCCGCGCCGCCACCTCGGCCTCGGCCAGCAGCCGCTTCTCCCGCGCCACCTCGCCGCGCCCGCGCAGCGCCTTGAAGGCGACGGTCCGGCCGAGATCGCGGTCGCGCGCCTCCCAGACCACGCCGAAGCCGCCGCGCCCCACCTCGCGCAGCAGCTCGTACCGGCCGATCACCGTGCCGGTCCGCATCCCGTCGGTCCAGGAGCCCTCCGCCGACGGCGGCGCCTGGCCGCGCACCACCGCCTCGATGAGCGAGGTCAGCGTGCCCGGACCGGCGCTCGGATCCTCCCGGCTCACCCGGCCACCCCGTCCCAGAGTAATTGGCGGATCGTCGATCCCAGTGATTTCAATGGGTTCAGCCTCTCCGCGCCTGCGTCATTCCGCACCGATAGCCGCCTGACCGTCACCCCGCCATTCTACCAGAGCCGCGCCCCATTCGGAGCGTGCCACCCGAAGTCGCATCCACCGTCCGCCCCGGTCACTAGGATGGCCGCTCCGGTCCAGGCTTCCCCAACCCGCACCCTCCGTGAGGCATCACATGATCGATCACGTCACGCTGCGCGTCCGCGACCTCGCCGCCGCCAGGGCCTTCTACACGGCCGCCCTCGCGCCGCTCGGCTACACGATCGGCAAGGAGTACCCCGGGGCCATCGGCCTCGGCGTCGGCGGCACCCTCGACTTCTGGCTGGCCCCCGACCCCGACGCGCGGCCGCAGCACCTCGCCTTCACCGCCCCCGACCGCGCCGCCGCCACCGCCTTCCACGCCGCGGCGCTGGCCGCCGGCGGCACCGACAACGGCCCGCCCGGGCTGCGCCTCGACTACCACCCCCACTACTTCGCCGCCTTCGCCTTCGACCCCTCCGGCCACAACGTCGAGGTGGTCTGCCACCGCCCGCCCCAGGCCGCCCGGCCGAAGAAGAAGGCAAAGGCGAAGCGGCCGGCCGCCCGGCGCATCGCCAAGGGGCCGAAGGGCGTGGCCCGCAAGACGATCGCCAAGGGGCCCAAGGGGCTCGCCGGCACGCAGAAGAAGAAGCGGATGGCCAAGGGACCGAAGGGGTAGCCGGCCACCGGCGGGGGACGAGGAGCGGCGGGCGCCATCCGGCCTTGAAGGGTCAGACCGGGCTGCTATGACCCTGCCTCGCGCGCAGCCGCAGCAGCCCTCCCGCCGCCGTCAAGAAGGTCCATGGCCGACTTCACCCATCTTCACCTGCACACCCTCTACTCGCTGCTCGACGGCGCCATCCGCATCAAGGACCTGCTCTCCACGGTCCAGAAGAAGGGGATGACGTCGGTGGCGGTCACCGACCACGGCAACCTCTTCGGCGCCGTCGACTTCTACAAGAAGGCCAGGGAGGCCGGGGTCAAGCCCATCCTCGGGATGGAGGCCTACGTGGCCGGCGACAAGGGGCGCGCCGACCGGACCGAGCGGGTCAGCAACCACCTGATCCTGCTGGCCAGGAACGCCGAGGGATGGGCCAACCTGCGGCTGCTCT
Organism: Anaeromyxobacteraceae bacterium; assembly: GCA_032654565.1. Lineage (GTDB taxonomy): Bacteria > Myxococcota > Myxococcia > Myxococcales > Anaeromyxobacteraceae > JADKCZ01. The sequence continues at coordinate 136,832 of JAULAX010000002.1, forward strand.
CCTCCAAGGCCTACACCGAGGGGTTCTACTACTCGCCGCGCATCGACAAGAAGCTGCTGCAGCAGCACGCCAAGGGGCTGATCGGCCTGACCGCCTGCCTCGGCGGCGAGGTCCCGCGGCTGGCCCGCCAGGGCGACCTGGACGGCGCCCGGCGGGTGGCGCGGGAGTACCGCGGCATCTTCGAGCCCGGCTCCTTCTTCCTGGAGGTCCAGTCCAACGGCATGAAGGACCAGCTCGACGCCAACGCCAGGCTGGCGCAGCTCTCCGAGGACGAGTCGATCCCGCTGGTGGCCACCGCCGACGCCCACTACGTCGACCGCAAGGACGCCCGGGCCCACGAGGTGCTGATGTGCATCGCCTCGGGCAAGACGCTGCACGACGAGCGGCGCATCAAGCACGACACCGACGGCCTCTTCATCGCCAGCGGCGACGAGATGGTGGAGTCGCTCCCCCAGTTCAAGGAGGCGGTGGCCAACACCCAGCGCATCGCCGAGCTCTGCAACGTCGAGCTGCCGCTGGGCAAGAGCTTCCTGCCCCGCTTCCAGCTCCCCGACGACGTCACCGAGGACCAGTTCATCGGCAAGCTGTCGCGCGCCGGTCTCGACAAGCGCTTCGCCGAGATCTCCTCGCGCTACGCCCACGACCGCGACCTCTATCGGGCCCGGCTGGAGCTGGAGCTGGGCGTCATCTCGCGCATGGGGTTCAGCGGCTACTTCCTCATCGTCCAGGACTTCATCAACTGGGCCAAGCAGCACGGCGTGCCGGTGGGGCCGGGGCGAGGCTCCGGCGCCGGGTCGATCGTGGCCTGGGCGCTGCGCATCACCGACATCGACCCCATCCGCTGGGGGCTGCTCTTCGAGCGCTTCCTCAACCCGGACCGGGTCTCGATGCCCGACTTCGACATCGACTTCTGCCAGGACCGGCGCGAGGAGGTGATCACCTACGTGCGCGGCAAGTACGGCCGCGACAACGTCGGGCAGATCATCACCTTCGGCTCGCTCAAGGCCCGCTCGGTGATCCGCGACGTGGTCCGGGTCATGGGGCTCCCCTTCGCCGAGGGCGATCGCATCGCCAAGCTGGTCCCCGAGCCGGTGCAGGGCAAGACCGCGCCGCTCAAGGAGCTGGTCTTCGGGGTCCCCGGCAAGGACGGCAAGGGGGCGCAGCCGCCCGAGCCGCGGCTGGCCGAGATGTACCAGAAGCCCGCCGTGCTCTCGCAGTGGACCGACACCCAGGGGCGGCAGCAGACCGTCACCACCCGCGACCTGCTGGAGATCGCCATGAGCCTGGAGGGGCTCAACCGCCAGGCCGGGCTGCACGCCGCCGGCGTGGTGATCGCCGACCAGCCGCTCTGGGAGTACGTGCCGGTCTACATGGACGACAAGTCGGACATGCTGGTCTCGCAGTTCGCCAAGGACGAGTCGGAGAAGGCCGGCCTGGTGAAGTTCGACTTCCTCGGCCTCAAGACCCTCACCGTCATCGACAACGCCCTGCGGCTGGCCCGGCAGAACCACCCCGAGCTGAAGGACCTGGAGGCCGCCGACATCCCCCTCGACGACCCGGCGGTCTACGAGCTGATCTCCCGCGGCGACACCGCCGGCGTCTTCCAGATGGAGTCGTCGGGCTTCACCGAGATGGTGATGAAGATGAAGCCCTCGCGCTTCGAGGACGTCATCGCCGCTGGCGCCCTCTACCGCCCCGGGCCGCTCGACCAGAAGCTCGAGGACGGCCGGACCATGGTCGACGTCTACATCGACCGCAAGCACGGGCGCGACACGGTCCGCTACGACCACCCGCTGCTCCAGCCCATCCTCGAGGCCACCTACGGCGTCATCGTCTACCAGGAGCAGGTGATGCAGATCTCCCAGGCGCTGGGCGGCTACAGCCTGGGCCAGGCCGACCTGCTCCGCCGCGCCATGGGGAAGAAGAAGGCCGAGGAGATGGCCAAGGAGCGGGTCCGCTTCATGGACGGCGCCAAGGCCAGCGGCGTCGACGAGAAGGTGGCCGGCGGCGTCTTCGACCTGATGGAGAAGTTCGCCGCCTACGGCTTCAACAAGAGCCACTCGGCGGCCTACGGCCTGCTCACCGTGCAGACCGCCTGGCTCAAGGCCCACTACCCGGTCGAGTTCATGGCCGCGCTCATCTCCAGCGAGGCCTCCAACACCGACAAGGTGGTGCCGCACATCGGCGAGGCCCGCGCCGCCGGCATCGCCGTGCTGCCCCCCGACGTCAACGAGTCGAACCGCGAGTTCCGCGCCCTGCCCCCGGCGGCGGGCGAGCAGGGAAAGGGGCGGATCCGCTTCGGCCTGGGGGCCGTCAAGGGGGTGGGCGACGCCGCCGTGGAGGCCATCGTGGCGGCCCGGGCCGAGGGCGGCCCCTTCAAGAGCCTCTTCGACCTGGCCGCCCGCGTCGACGCCCGGCGCATCAACAAGAAGGTGGTGGAGGCGCTGGTGAAGTGCGGGGCCCTCGACTTCGAGGGGGTGCCGCGCTGGCAGCTCTTCGCCGCCATCGACCAGGCCTTCGCCGCCGGCGCCGCCTCGCAGGCCGACCGGCAGAGCGGCCAGGCCAGCCTCTTCGGCGCCCTCCCGGCGGTGGAGAGCGCGCCGCGCTACCCTCGCCTCGGCGACCCGCTCGGCGACGGGCAGGTCGAGGAGTGGCCGGAGCGGGTGCGGCTCGGCTTCGAGAAGGACGCGCTGGGCTTCTACCTCACCGGCCACCCGCTGGCCGGCCACGAGAAGGAGGTCCGCCGCTACGCCACCACCACCTGCGCCGGCGTGGCCGGGAAGCGCGAGAAGGACAAGGTGACGGTGGTGGGGGTGGTGGCGGCGCTGCGGGAGCGGACCAACAAGGAGAAGGGGACCCGCTTCGCCTTCCTCACCCTCGAGGACCTCTCCGGCACCGTCGAGGTGGCCTGCTGGGCCGCCCGCACCGCCAACGGGAGCCGGCCGGCGCAGAAGGGGTACGGCGACTGGGAGCAGTTCCTCAAGGGCGACGAGCCGCTGCTCATCCACGGCGAGGTCAAGGTCAACTCGCGCGACGAGGAGAACCCGCGCGCCGAGCTGACCGCGGTGGAGATCGAGCCGCTCTCCCGGGTCCGCAGCCAGAAGACCGCCGAGATCGCGCTGCGCATCGACGCCGAGCGGCTCACCGAGGAGCGGGTGGTGGCGCTGAAGGCGCTGCTCGGCCGCCACCCCGGCGGCTGCCTGGTGACCGTCCGGGCGGTGATCCCCGGCGAGTCGGAGACCACCATCAGCGTGCCGCACAAGGTGGTGCCGGCCGACGACCTGCTGGAGGCGGCGCGGCGGGCCGGGTTCGAGCCGGAGCTGAGATGAGGGCGCCGGGGGGAGAGCGACGACCCTGGGTAAGTGAACTTTCCTTGTAGTGCCGCGGACTTAGCCCCAAAGAGTGACCTCCCCCCGGTTCTGCTGGTATCATGCGACGGGGTCTCCGCTCTGGAGACGCAGAAGAGGGGGAGCACATGATGCGCGCCAACATCCGCGTGCCGGCACCGAGGGGCGCGGCGGCTCACGCGGAGCTCGGTGGCCAGCTGCACTGTGACCGCCAGGCCGAGGAGATGCTCAAGGTCTTCTTCCCGCAGGCCTCGGACGGCAACGTCCTGCCGCCGGAGCTGAAGGGGCTCACCGACGGGGCCCAGGTCGGCCCGCCCGGAGTCCGCCGGACCCTGGTGATGGAGGGGCACGGGGAGCGGCTGCGCATCGAGGTGACGGCGGTGGGCAAGGGCAAGACCCAGCTCCACCTCTGGCGCGAGCCCATCCCGGAGCTGACCCCGTCGAGCGGCGACGCCCCGGCGCCGCCCTCGGCCGACGGCCTCACCCAGCGCGAGCGCGAGGTGGCGCTGCTGGTCGCCGACGGCCTGCGCTCACGCGAGGTGGCCGAGCGGCTCGGCATCGCCTCGCAGACGGTGAAGAGCCACCTCAAGACCATCTTCGACAAGCTGGGCGTCCGCAACCGGGTCGAGCTGGCGCGGCGGCTGGTCCAGCACTAAGCCGGTTCGTTCGCCGCACGGCGGGTTGGAGTTTCGCTCGGCGGGTTCGCGCCGGGTCGGACCGTCGCTCCGGGGCTTCGCGGGGTTCGACGCGGGTCCGACCGTCGCTCCGGGCTCCGCGGGGTTCGACGCGGGGCCGACCGTCGCTCCGGGACTTCGCGGAGTTCGACGCGGGTCCGACCGTCGCTCCGGGGCTCCGCCGGGCCCGGGTCGCTCGTCGCGCCTGCGGCGCGCCTTCTCGCCAGCGGCGATTCCGCCTGGGCGATCGGATGGGGGCTGCGAAGCTTCCATGGAGAGGTCGCTCGCGTCAATCGGGCATCGTTTCTTCTCGGTAGTCGGATCCGCTGCCTTGCTTCCATTCGCACTCGATCGAGGCGGTGCACGCCTCCGGTGCATGCTGGGGTCCGCCCGTCAGGCGCTGCCATCTCGCGCACGAGGTTGAGCCGAGCGCTCAACTGCCTCAAGTTTCGCAGCGCAGTCGCCTGGACGGGACAGTCGGGTCCGGTACCGAAGCCTGGCCCTCCTTTTCAGTTGGGGTGGAGTGAGGTCATGCGGCCACTTGGTTGGAGGCGGTGTAGCCGGTTGGAACGTAGGTCTCGCCGCTGCTCCAGAGCCGGTGCAGCAGCACCGCGAGCTTGCGTGCGACCGCGACGACGGCCCGCTTCTTGGCGTTCTTCTTGCCTCGGGCAGCCAGGACCAGGCCCCACCGCTTCAGGTCGGAGTCGGGTCCCCGGAAGAGGATGTACTGGGCGCACTGGACGAGGAGCCGGCGCACGTAGGGGTCGCCCTCCTTGCTGATGCGGCACTCCGGGTCGGAGTCGCCGGACTGGTGGCGGGCCGCCGTCAGTCCGAGGAACGCCCCCACGGCCCGGCTGTTCCGGAAGCGCCTCGGGTCCTCCAAGGTCAACACGAAGGCGAGGCTGGTGACGGGCCCCACCCCGTTGATCTGGCTGAGGCGCGTGGTCTCCGGGTAGGCCTCACCGGCCCGCTTCACCAGTCGCTCGTCGCACTCGTCGATCTGGATCGCGATGGCCTCCAGGCACTTCAAGACCGGCTCCAGCGCCGGCCTGAGGTAGGCGGGGACCAGCTCCGCCACGCGCTTGGGGAGGCTGGCCGGCTGGCAGGACGGGAACCGCAGGCCGAACGGCTTCACGATACCGCGCAGGTGGTTGACGAGCCTGGTTCGTTCCCTGACCAGCGTGTCTCGGGAACGGAGCAGGACCAGATCGGCCTGGGCGGCGTCGCTGCGGTGCCGGACCGGGCTGAGCAGGCTCGGGTCGAAACGCCCAAGCCGCGCCAGCAACTCGGCGTCGCGCTGGTCCGACTTCCGCCTGGACTTGGCGATGAGCTGGACGCGGCGCGGGTTGGCCACCACCACCTCATGGCCGCACCCCTCGACCACCCGCGAGAACCACCTCGAATGCGTCCCGACCTCGATGACCACCAGCGCGCGTGGGCACTTCGCGAACCACTCCCGAATCGCATTCGCTTCGGTCTTGACCTTCACCCACTCGATCGGCGTCCCACCCCCGTCCAGGACGCACAGATCGGACTTCCGGTCGCCGATGTCACAGCCGATGAACATCTTGATAGGCTCCGCCATGGTCGCTCTCCTTTGCACCCTCGAGTGCGCTACTGGCCCAGCCTAGCTGGACCACGGGAGAGCGACCTCTCCATCCCATCTCGCGCCCGGTCCGGCGGAGCCCCTGCGCTCGGTCAGGACGGCCCGTGCCCCAGCCGGCGTTCCGGCCCACGTCCCGGCCCACGTCGCGGTCCGGAGGCGCCGGTGGGGCGGTTCACCCTGAGCGCGAGCTTCGCAGCCTCAAGCCGCCCGGGCTCGCGGACACCGCCCTGGCGAGAAGGCGCGCCGCAGGCGCGACGAGCGCGAAGGGGGAGCCGCTCCCCGGCGCGACGGGTCGCCGGCTTGCACGCCCCGCGCGGCGCGCGGTACCGTCCCCGCCCCGACATGGTGACCCTCGACGACGTCCAGGCCGCCCGCGGCCGCATCCGCGACCGCATCTACCTCTCCCCCTGCGCCCGCTCCGAGACGCTCTCCCGGCTCTCCGGCACCCACGCCTTCCTCAAGCTGGAGAACCTCCAGATGACGGGGGCCTACAAGGAGCGCGGGGCCCTCAACAAGCTCCTGCTGCTCTCCGAGGCCGACCGGGCCCGCGGCCTGATCGCCGCCAGCGCCGGCAACCACGCCCAGGGCGTCGCCTACCACGGCGGCCGGCTCGGCGTGTCCACCACCATCGTCATGCCCGAGACCACCCCCATCATGAAGGTGGCCAACACCCGGGCCCACGGCGCCCGGGTGGTGCTGCACGGCGCCAACTTCGACGAGGCCTACGCCGAGGCCCGGCGGCTGGAGCGCGCCGAGGGGCTCACCTTCGTCCACCCCTTCGACGACCCCGACATCATCGCCGGCCAGGGGACGGTCGGCCTGGAGCTGCTCGAGCAGGTCCCCGACCTCGACGCCGTGCTGGTGCCCGTCGGTGGCGGCGGGCTCATCTCCGGCATCGCCGTGGCCATCAAGGAGCAGCGACCCGGGGTCCGGCTCATCGGCGTCGAGGCCGAGGCCATCCCCTGCATGAAGGAGGCGCTCGAGGCCGGGCAGCTGGTCACCCTGGAGCCCTCCTCGACGCTGGCCGACGGCATCGCCGTGAAGCGGGCCGGCGAGCTCACCTTCGAGCACGCGCAGCGGTACGTCGACGAGATCGTCACCGTCTCCGAAGAGGAGATCGCCAGCGCCATCCTCTACCTGCTGGAGAAGGAGAAGACGGTGGCCGAGGGGGCCGGCGCGGTCGGCGTGGCGGCGCTGATGAACCACAAGGTCCGCGGCCTGGAGGGCATGCGGGTGGTGCCCGTCATCTCCGGCGGCAACATCGACGTCAACCTGATCGCCCGCATCATCGAGCGCGGCCTGGTCAAGGACGGCCGGCTGGTCCGGATCAGCGTCAACCTGCTCGACAAGCCGGGGCAGCTGGCGATCGTCTCCACCATCATCTCCGGCGCCCGCGCCAACGTCATCGAGGTCCACCACACCCGGGCCTTCGCCTCGCGCTTCGGCAACACCACGCTGCAGCTGACCCTGGAGACGCGCGGCACCGAGCACGTCGAGGAGATCCTGGCGGCGCTGCGCACCGAGGGCTACACCGTGGAGCGGCTGGGGCTGTAGCTCGGCGAGGAGCCATGGCGCAGGTCGACGCCGAAGCCCGCTGCCTGGAGGCGCTCGACCGCGGCGACCACGCCGGCGCCGCCACCGTGGTGATGCGGGAGTACGGCCCGCAGCTGCTCGGCTACCTCTGCTCGGTGCTGCGCAGCGAGGCCGACGCCGGCGAGGTCTTCTCCATGTTCAGCGAGGACCTCTGGCGCGGGCTGCCCGGCTTCCGGCGCGAGTGCCCGGCGCGGGTCTGGTGCTACCGGCTGGCCTGGCACGCCGCCGCCCGCTTCCTGCGCGATCCCTACCGCGGCCGCGGCCGCCGCCTCGAGACCACCGAGCTGTCGCGGCTGGTCGAGGAGGTCCGCTCCTCGGTCTTCCTGGGGCGCGACCAGGCCCGCCAGGCCACCCTGGACCGGCTCCGCGAGGGGCTCAGCCCGGACGAGCGCACCCTGCTGGTGCTCCGCGTCGACCGCGGCCTGGGCTGGGGCGAGGTGGCGCTGGTGCTGGCCGACGACCAGGGCCCCCCGGTGGAGGAGGCGACGCTGCGCAAGCGCTTCGAGCGGCTCAAGGAGAAGCTGGCCGAGCGGGCCCGGCTGGAGGGTCTGCTTGAGTAGCTCACGCCGCGAGCCCTCCACCTCGATCTCGGCGCTGCTCTCCGAGCTGGCCGAGTCGCCCTCGCGCGCCCCGGAGGAGCTGCTGCCCGAGCTGCGGCCCGGCGACGTGGTGGCCGGGCGCTTCGAGCTGCTGCGCGAGCTGGGGCGCGGCGGCTTCGGCCTGGTCTTCGAGGCCATGGACCGCGAGCTGTCCCGCGCCGTGGCCTTCAAGGCCATCCGGCCGGGGCGGACCCGGGCGCTGGAGAAGCTGGCCAAGCCGCTCAAGGAGGAGGCCGAGGCGGCGGCGCGGCTCAACCACCCCAACGTGGTGACGCTCCACGACTCCGGCGTCCACGAGGGCACCCCCTACCTGATCATGGAGCTGCTCCGCGGCGAGACCCTGGCGGCGCGGCTGCGTCGCGGCCCGCTGGCGCCCGGCGAGGCGCTGCGGGTGGCGCTGGAGGTGGCCCACGGCCTCCAGGCGGCCCACGCCGCCGGCGTGCTCCACCGCGACCTCAAGCCGGGCAACGTCTTCCTCACCGAGCAGGGGACGGTGAAGCTGGTCGACTTCGGGCTGGCCTCGATCATGGGGCGGGCGGCGCTGGCGGCGGGCACGCCGGCCTACATGGCGCCGGAGCAGCTGCGCGCCGAGCCGGAGGACGCCCGCACCGACGTCTACGGCGCCGCCGCGGTGCTCTACGAGTCGCTGGCCGGGGCCCTCCCCTACCCGGTGGCCGGCGGCCGCTCGGCGGTGCTCGACCCCGGCCCGCCCCCATCCCCGCCGCTCCCCGACGCCCCGCCCGAGCTGGTGGCGCTGCTGGCCAGCGCGCTGGCCCGTGACCCCTCCAGCCGGCCGCAGCACGCCAGGGCCTGGCTCGACGGGCTGCTGCGGGTGGAGCAGGCCTACGCGGCGCGGGCGGCCCGGGAGGCGGCGGCGGCGCGGCGCGGCCGGCTGCGCCGGGCGGTCTGGGCCCTGGGCGCGGTGGCGGTGCTGCTGGCCGCGGGCGTCGCCGGCGTGGCGCTGCGGGCCCGGGCGGCGGCGGAGCGGGCGCTGCGCGAGAGCCGGCTGCTGGCCAGCGCCGAGGCGGCCACCGACCCGCTGCTCACCGTGCTGCTCCTCTCCGAGCTCTCCGACCCCCCGCCGGCCCGGGCCGTCGACGTGGCCCAGCGGGTGCTGGCCGGTCCCATCCCGGCGGCGGTGCTGGAGGGGGCGCGCCACGGCGCGGCGGTGGCGGTGTCGCCCGACGGCGCCCTCACCGCGGCAGCGCTCCGCGACGGCGGGGTGGCGGTCTACCGGACCGACGGCCGGGGCTCGCCGCTGCAGCTGCGCCACGACGGGCGGCGCGTCGACGACCTGGCCTTCACGCCCGACGGCGCCCGCCTGCTGGCCGCCGGCCACGAGGGGACGCTGCACCTGCACCGGCTCGACGGCGCCGGGCCGGTGGTGTCCATCCCGCTGGGCGGCTCGCCGCTGGTCCGCCTCAGGATCTCCCCCGACGGGACCCGCGCCGCGGTGGCCAGCCTCGACGGCCGGCTGGTGCTGCTGGCGCTCGACCCGGCCCGGGTGGTGGCGACCACGCTCCACGACGCCCCGGTCCTGGCGCTGGCCTTCTCCGCGCGCGGCGACCGGCTGGCCGCCGCGGACGCCGGGGGGGAGCTGCAGCTCCTCGATCCGGTCACCGGCGCGGTGCGGGCCCGGCGGGCCCTCGGCGAGGCGACCTACGCGCTGGCCTGGTCACCGGAGGACGGCGGGCTGGCGGTGGCGGGCGCCGGGGGCGTGGTCCGGCGCTTCGGCGGCGGGCTCGAGCCGCTGGGCGCGCTCAAGGGGGGCGGCGCGGCCACCACCGCCCTGGCCTTCGACCCGGCCAGCCGCCGGCTGGCCGCCGCCGGCGTGGACGGCACGCTGCGGCTCTACCCCGCGGCCCCGGGCGCCGAGCCGCTGCGGCTCCGGGTCCACCGCGAGCCTTTCTCCCTGGCCTGGGCGGCGACCGGCGGCCGCCTCCTCACCTTCGGGGTCGAGGGGCAGGCCTTCCTCTGGTCCGGCGCGCCCGAGCCGGTGGCGCAGGCGCTGGAGGGGCCGGCGGTGGTGGCCGCCGCCTTCACCCCCGACGGCGCCCGGGTGGTGACGCGGTCCAGGGAAGGTTCGCTGCGGGTCTGGCCAGTCGGCGACGCCGGGGTCCGCGGGCTGCTGGTCGGCCACCAGAAGCTGGTCGACACCGTGACCTGGAGCCGCGACGGCCGCCGCCTGCTCACCGCCGGCCACGACGGCACCGCCCGGACCTGGGACCGGGCCAGCGGGCGCCAGCTGCTCGAGGTGAAGGACCCCTCCGGGATCATCCACTCGGCCGCCTGGGATCCCGCCGAGCGGCGCATCCTCACCAGCTCCGAGGACGGCGTGGCGCGGATCTGGAGCGCCGAAGACGGGGCGCTGCTCCTGGCGCTGCCTCCGGCCGGGGCCCCGGTGCTGTTCGCCGCCTGGAGCCCGGACGGCGCCCGGGTGGCCACCGCCGGGCTCGACGGCCTGGTCCGGCTCCACGCCGCCGACGGGCTCGGCGAGGCGGTCCGGCTCGAGGGGCACGAGGCCGGCATCACCCACGTCGCCTTCTCCCCCGACGGCCGGGAGGTGGTCTCGGCGTCGCAGCTCGACGCCACGGTGCGGCTCTGGCCGCTCGACGGCGGCGCGCCGCGCCTGCTGCGGGCCGACCGGGCGGTCTTCCGGGCCGGCCTCTCCCCGCGCGGCGACCTGCTGGCGGTGGCCGAGCGGGACGGCCCGCTGCGGCTCTTCCGCGCCGCCGACCTCTCCGAGCTGCCGCCGCTGCGCGCCTGGCCGGAGCGGCTCTGGGTGCCGGCCTGGAGCCCGGACCAGCGCCTGCTGGCCCTGGCCTCGTCCGACGGCTCGGTGCGGGTGGCGCCGCTCGGCGGCCAGGGGGAGCCGCTGGTGCTGCGTGGCCACCAGGGGGCGGTCACCGAGGTCGCCTTCAGCCCCGACGGGCGCGAGCTGGCCATCGCCACCGCCGACGGCAGCGTCCTCATCGCCGCCGTCGACTGGCCGCTGGTGCGCCAGCGGCTGGTCGCCGCCACCTCGGCCTGCCTGGCCGCCGCGCAGCGGCTCCACCTGCTCGGCGAGTCGGAGGAGGAGGCCCGCGATCGCTTTCTGGCCTGCGAGCGGCGCCACGGGCGCGAATCGGCCCCGCCGCCCCCGGCCCGGGGGCCGGAGGCCACCGCCGCCGGCGCCGGCGCCCCCGGCCCGGCCTCGCCACCTCCGGCGCATCCTCCACCCCCGTCCCCGGACGGCGAGCGCGCCGTCATCGACGTCCACTTCCCGCCCTTCCAGTTCACCGGCACCTTCACCCTGGTGGCGGGCGCCCGCCGGGACTCGGGCGTGGCCCGCGACCGCGGCTCGCTGGTGGTGCCGGAGCAGCACGTGGAGCGGGTGCTGGAGGGGGCGCTGGGGACGGTGACGCTGCGGCTCGACACCGAGCTGCGCGGCGCCATCTACCCGCCGCTCCTCGGCCGCTGGGTGGTGGTGTCGGCCACCGGCGCCTGGGCCGGGCTGCGCGGCGGCGGCCGGTTCACCTCGGTCGACGGCGGCGGGACCAGCCGCAGCCCCTTCGAGCGCCAGACGCTGCTGGGACGGCTCACGCCGCGGTGATGGGGAGACCGGCCAGCACCTCGTCGAGGGCGCCCAGGAAGGCGTCGAGCTGGGCCGGCTCATGCCCCGCGGTGAGCGCCACCCGCAGCCGGCTGGTGCCGCGCGGCACGGTGGGCGGCCGGATGGCCCGCACGTAGAAGCCCCGCTGGCGCAGCCCCGCCGCCACCGCCAGCGCCCTGGCCTCGCTCCCCAGCACCACCGGGAAGATGGGCGAGACCACGCGCGAGACGTCGAAGCCGCGGGCCAGCAGCCCGGCCTTGAGCTGGGCGATGAGCGCCTGGAGCCGCTCCCGCCGCGCCGGCTCGGTGCGGACGATCTCCAGCGCCGCCAGGGCCGCGCCGCAGGCCGCCGGGGGCAGCGCGGTGGTGAAGACGAAGGTGCGGGCCCGGGTCAGCAGCAGCTCGCGCAGCCTCCCCTCGCCGGCCACGTAGGCGCCGAAGGCCCCCAGCGCCTTCCCCAGCGTCCCCATCTCCACGTCGACCCGGTGCTTCAGGCCGAGCTGCTCGGCCAGCCCGGCGCCGGTGGGGCCGAGCACGCCCACCGCGTGGGCCTCGTCGACGTAGAGCATGGCGCCGTGGTGGTCGCAGGCGTCGGCCAGCGCCGCCAGCGGCGCGGCGTCGCCGTCCATGGAGAAGACGGCGTCGGTGATCACCAGCTTGCGGCGGGCCTTCGAGCCCGCCAGCAGGCCGGCCAGGGCCCCGGCGTCGCCGTGGGGGTAGCGGTGCAGCCCGGCGCGGGAGAGCAGCGCCCCGTCGATGATGGAGGCGTGGTTGAGCTCGTCGGAGAAGATGGCGTCGTCGCGCCCCACCAGCACCGGCGGCACCCCGGCGTTGGCGTGGTAGCCGGAGTTGAAGAGCAGCGCCGCCTCGCTGCGGTGCAGCCCGGCCAGCGCCGCCTCCAGCCGGCCGTGGATGGGGAGGTCGCCGGCCACCAGGCGCGAGGCGCCGGCCCCCGCCCCCTCGCTGAGCGCCGCCTCGGCGGCCGCCCGCATCACCCGCGGATCGCCGGCCAGCCCCAGGTAGTCGTTGGAGCAGAGGTTGACCAGCGCCTGCCCGCGCACCTCCACCACCGCCCCCTGCCTGGGGCCGAGCGGCTCGAGGGCCCGGCGCAGGCCGGCCTCGGAGAGCTTCTGCAGCTCCCGGTCGATCCAGTCGAGGGGGGCGCGGGCCACGGGGATCGGCGGGGCGGGTGGCGCGGCGAGGCTAGCGGACCACCGGCAGGCCGCGCGGCCTGCGCGGGGCGGTGGCCTGCTCGTTCCAGTGGATCTCGGCCTCGGCCTCGCCGGTGTAGCTCCAGCGGCCGGTGCCGGGCGGGCGCAGCGACATCCCCTCCTGCGCCACCATGCCGATGACGTCGGCGGGCGTGCCGCCGGCGCTGGTCAGGTAGTTGCCCACCATGGTGCCGTCGGCGCCGGCCTCGAAGATGCGGTGCTGCAGGTCGCCGAGGTTCACCTCGCGCCCGCCCATCACGAAGATGTGGGCCGCCGGCATCATCAGCCGGAAGACCGCCAGCGCCGCCAGGCACTCCTCCGGGGTGATGGCCTTGACGTGCTCCATGGGGGTGCCGGGGCGCGGGTTGAGGAAGTTGACGGGCACGCAGTGGATGCCGAGCTCGCGGATGGTCTCGGCGAACTCCACCCGCTGCTCCGGGCTCTCGCCCATGCCGAGGATGCCGCCCGAGCAGACCTGGAAGCCGAGGTCGCGGGCCGCCTTGATGGTGTCGAGCTGCTCGTCGTAGGTGTGGGTGGTGCAGACCTGGTCGAAGTGGCTGCGCGCCGTCTCCAGGTTGTGGTGGTAGTGCATCAGGCCGGCGGCCTTGAGCCGCTTGAGCTCCGGCGCCCGCATCAGCCCGAGCGAGGCGCAGGGCTCCACGCCCGACTCCTCGCGGATCAGCTTGACCGCCGCCTCGACGGTCTGGAGCTCCTCCTCCTTGGCCATCCGCGTGCCGCTGGTGACGATGGAGAACTCGCGGGCCCCGGCCTGCTCGGCGACCTTGGCCTGCTCGGCGATCTGCCGCGCCGACATGAGCGGGTACTCCGGCGCGGTGGCCTCGTCGAAGTGGGCCGACTGCGAGCAGAAGCCGCAGTTCTCCGGGCAGTGACCGCTCTTGGCGTTGACGATCCCGCAGAGCGAGACCTCGGCGCCGTGCACGGCGGCGCGCACCGCGTTGGCGCGGGCCAGCAGGGCCTCCAGCGCGGGGCCGGAGGTGTGGTGGATGAGGCGGCGGGCCTCGTCGGCGGAGATGGGGGCGATGCCGGGGGGGAGCGTGGTGGCCATGAGGCGGGGAGGATGTCAGGCCGGATCGGGCTCGTCAACCGGATGGCCGCGGAAGGGTTGACGAGTGAGAACGGACGTTTGCGGGGGCGATCGGCGGCGGCGAAGTCCGGCGCGCTCAGGCCGGGCCGCGGACCAGGTGGTCGCGCGGCGACCGGGCCACCTCGGGGAAGGCGGCCAGGAGCTCCCGGTCGGAGGTGACCAGCGGAGCCTCCAGCGCCAGGGCCAGCGCCACGAACTCGCAGTCGTAGGCGGTGCAGCCCGAGGCGGCCGCCAGCCGGAGCACCTCCCCGGAGTCGGGGAGCCGCTCGCCGGGGCCGAAGCGCGCCTCGGCCCAGTCCACCAGCCTGAGCGCGCCGGCCAGGTCCAGCCGCCTGGCCCGCAGCAGCTTCAGCAGCACCGCCCGCCACTCCGAGCGCCACAGCACCGGCAGGACCCAGGCGGGATCGGCCAGGAGGATCCGCCCAGCCTCGCCGTTCAGCTCCGACGGCAGCAGGAGCGCGGCGACCAGGTTGGTGTCGGCCACGATCACCGGCGCCCCTCCCGCTTGGCCGCGGTGACCTCCGCGTCGCTCACCTGGCCGCGCACCAGGCGTCGCAGCGGCCGGACCTGGGCCAGGAGGGCCCGCGCGTCGACCCGCTCGGCGCCGGCCGCCTCCAGCAGGCAGGCGATGATCTCGCGGTTGAGGCTTCGCCCGCTCGACTCGGCCCGCTCGCGGAGCTTGCGGTGCAGGTTGGCCGGGAGGTTCTTGATGGTGATGGAGGGCACGGGGAGGGCTCGCATCTGGAACCGTAATGCAACCGTCGCGCCACCACAACCTGGCCGGCGCTCGGTGTCGGCGGCCTGCGCCCCCCCGAATTCCACTTCGTGCGCACGAAGTTGCGTTTGGGGGATCACGTTCGGGGCCTGCGAGCAGCAGCGACCGCCACCACCTTCGGGTCCCTTGGGCGTCAGAGCCACGGACTACCTTCCTCCACCGTGACCCGCATCGCCGCCAAGCAGAAGACCGTCTTCGCCTGCACCGAGTGCGGCCAGTCGAGCCCCAAGTGGCTCGGCCAGTGCCCGGCCTGCCGCAAGTGGAACACGCTGCAGGAGGAGGTGGTCGTCGCCGAGCAGAAGGGGGCGACGCCGCGTGGCTGGGGGCCGGCCGGCGGGGCCCGCCCCATGCCGCTGCACGAGATCGAGGCCGACGAGGCGGCGCGGATCCGCACCGGCATCGTCGAGCTGGACCGGGTGCTGGGCGGCGGCGTGGTGCCGGGCAGCCTGATCCTGCTGGGCGGCGACCCGGGCATCGGCAAGTCGACGCTGATCCTGGCGGTGCTGGACCGGCTGGCCCGGGCCCGGCCGGAGCGCCCGGTGCTCTACGTCTCCGGCGAGGAGTCGGCCCGCCAGGTCAAGCTGCGCGCCGACCGGCTCGGGGCCATGGCCCCCAACCTGCACGTGCTGGCCGAGACCGACGCGGTGCGCGTGCTCCACGCCGCCGACGCCCTCACGCCGGCGGCGCTGGTCATCGACTCCATCCAGACCCAGTACCTGCCCGAGCTGCAGAGCGCCCCCGGCACGGTCTCGCAGATCCGCGAGGTGACCGCCCGCTTCATGGCCTTCGCCAAGACCACCGAGACGCCGGTCTTCCTCATCGGCCACGTCACCAAGGACGGCGCCATCGCCGGGCCGCGGGTGCTCGAGCACATGGTCGACACCGTCCTCTACTTCGAGGGCGGCGGCGCCCACCCCTACCGGATCCTGCGCGCCCACAAGAACCGCTTCGGCTCGGCCTCGGAGATCGGCGTCTTCGAGATGAAGTCGGGCGGCCTGGTGGAGGTGCCCAACCCCTCGGCGCTCTTCCTGGCCGAGCGGCCGCTCGACGCGCCGGGCAGCGCCGTGGCGGCGGTGCTCAACGGCACCCGCACCGTGCTGGTTGAGATCCAGGCGCTGGTGGCCCCCACCGGCTTCGGCACCCCGCGCCGCACCGCGCTCGGCGTCGACTCGAACCGGGTGGCGCTGCTGGCGGCGGTGCTGGAGAAGAAGGTGGGCCTGGAGATCCTGGCCTGCGACCTCTTCGTCAACGTGGCCGGCGGCCTGACCCTCGACGACCCGGCCGCCGACCTCGCCACCATCGCGGCGCTGGCCTCGTCGTTCCGCGAGCGGGCCATCCCGCAGCGGACGCTGCTGCTCGGCGAGGTGGGGCTGGCCGGCGAGGTGCGGGCGGTCACCCAGCCGGAGCTGCGGCTGGCCGAGGCGGCCCGGCTCGGCTTCACCCGGGCGGTGCTGCCGGCGGCCAACGCCCGCCACAGCGAAATCCCCCGCGGCATGGAGGTCGCCGCGGTGGAGACGGTGGCCGAGGCGCTCGACCAGCTGGGCTGAGCCGGGCCCGCCCTCGCGCCACGCAGCGCCGCCGCGGCGTGGCGTGGCGTGGCGTGACGCTAGGCCGCCTGCACCGCCGCCCGCCAGCGCGCCAGCAGCGCCTCGCGGTCGGTCGGCTTCATCCGCGGCGTGAAGCGCCGGTCCTGCCGCCAGACCCGCCGCAGCTCGTCGCGCGAGCCCCAGACCCCGGCCCCCAGCCCGGCCAGGAAGGCGGCCCCCACCGCGGTGGTCTCGATCACCCTGGGCCGCACCACCGGCACCCCCAGCAGATCGGCCTGGGTCTGCATGAGCAGGTCGTTGCGGCTGGCCCCGCCGTCCACCTTGAACGAGGGGAAGGGCTGGCCCGACTCGACCCGCATGGCCTCGGCCAGGTCGAAGACCGAGAGGGCGATGCCCTCGAGCGTGGCCCGGGCCAGGTGGGCGGCGGTGGTGCCGCGGTGCAGGCCACGGATGACGCCGCGCGCCTCCGGCCGCCAGTGCGGCGCCCCCAGGCCGGCCAGCGCCGGGGCGAAGGTGACGCCGCCGCTGTCCTTCACGCTCCGCGCCAGCGGCTCGATCTCCGCCGCGGTGGTGATCAGGCCGAGCCCGTCGCGCAGCCACTGCACGGCGGCGCCGGCGATGAAGGAGGAGCCCTCCAGGGCATAGGCCACCTCGCCGCCCACCTCCCAGGCCACCGTGGCCAGCAGGCCGCGGGAGGAGTGGACCGGCCTGGGCCCCACGTTCTGCAGCAGGAAGGCGCCGGTGCCGTAGGTGCACTTGGCGTCGCCGGGGGCGAAGCAGGCCTGGCCGAAGAGCGCCGCCTGCTGGTCGCCGGCCATGCCGCAGACCGGGAGGCCGTCGGGCAGGAAGGACAGCCCGCGGGTGGTGCCGTAGACCTCCGACGAGGAGCGGATCTCCGGGAGCACGGCGCGCGGCACGCCGAAGAGGTCGAGCAGCGCCGGGTCCCAGCGGCGCGTCTCCAGGTCCATGAGCAGCGTCCGGCTGGCGTTGGAGACGTCGGTGACGTGGGCGCCGCCGGTGAGCCGCCAGCAGAGGAAGGCGTCGACGGTGCCGAAGGCCAGCCGCCCCGCCTCGGCGTCGCGCCGCGCCCCCTTCACGTGGTCGAGCAGCCAGCCGAGCTTGGTGGCCGAGAAGTACGGGTCGAGCACCAGCCCGGTCCGCTCCCGCACCCAGGGCTCGCGCCCTTGCCCCTTGAGCGCCGCGCAGGCGTCGGTGGTGCGCCGGTCCTGCCAGACGATGGCGCGGCTCACCGGCCGGCCGTCGGACCGCCGCCACAGCGCCGTGGTCTCGCGCTGGTTGGTGATGCCGATGGCGGCCACGTCGCGGCCGCGGGCGCCGGCCTGGCGCAGGGCCCGCTTCACCGTGGCCCCGACGCTGGCCCAGACCTGCTCGAGGTCGTGCTCCACCCAGCCCGGGCGCGGGAAGTGCTGCTTGAACTCCTGGTTGACGCTGGCGCGCACCGCCAGCCTGCGGTCGAGCAGCACCGCGGTGGTGCCGGTGGTCCCCTGGTCGATGGCCAGCACGAACCTGGACATGGCGTCCCTCCCGCTCCTACTCGATCGAGGCCAGGAAGCGGATGGCGGCGTCGGCGCAGGCCTCGCGCTCCACGTCGACGCCCACCAGGTGGTAGCTCTCCGGCAGCTCCAGGTACTCGGCCGGCCCGCTGCCGATCCGCCGCGCCAGCCGCCGGGCCCCGGCCACCGTCACGGTGTGGTCCTGGCCGCCCATCACCACCAGCGCCGGCGCCGCGATGCCGGGCAGGAAGGAGTCGACCCGCGCCGCCAGCGCCTGCAGCTCGGCCACCGCGCCCAGCGGCACGCCGGTGAGGCAGGGGTTGCGCGCCTTCATCTGCGGGTCGCGGACGTCGGAGCCGGAGCCCTTGGGGGCGATCCTGCGCCAGAGCAGCGAGCTGCGCCCCAGCAGGCCGCCCAGCTTCCCGGTGGCCTGCAGCTCCAGCGCCGGGGCCAGCAGCACCAGCCCCTCGACCCGCTCCGGCAGGTCGTGGGCCAGGGCGCAGGCCACCAGGGCGCCCATCGAGCAGCCGGCCACGACGACGCGGCGGGCGCCGGCGAGGCGGGCCAGGTCGCGGCGGGCGTGGGCCACCCACTCGGTCCAGGGGATGCCGACCAGGTCCTCCGGGGTGCGGCCGTGGCCGGCCATCACCGGCGCCAGGCAGCGGTACCCCTGGGCGGAGAGGCGCAGCGCCAGGTGGTGCATCTCGAAGGGCGCGCCGGTCAGGCCGTGCAGCAGCAGCACGGCGTCGGGCCCGCCGGGGAGGTCGAGCTCCCGCCCCTCGTCGATGGCGCGGCGCTGTTCAGGGGTCGGGGTCGGGTCGCTTCTCACGGGCTCTCGCGGCGCGGCTCCCGGGGTGCTAGGAGATCCGCATGTCCGACAAGACTACCCCAGCTCCGCACGCCATCCAGATCCAGATCGACCCGGTGACCGCCAACGGCGCCTTCATCAACCTGGCCATGGTCAACCACACCGAGACCGAGTTCACCCTCGACCTCGCCTACGTGCAGCCCCAGGCCCCCCAGGCCACGGTGCGTGCCCGGGCCATCACCACCCCCAAGCACATGAAGCGGCTGCTGCTGGCCATCCAGGACAACCTCTCCCGGTACGAAGCCCGCTTCGGGACCATCGACCTCGGCGACACCCCCCACTTCCCCGGCGGGGTGGTCAACTGATCGCGCCGGCGCCGGCTGCTGGTGGCGCCGGCGCAAGCCTCCTCCAGCTGCGTCGTTGGCGAGGAGAGGGGCGGAAGACCTTACCCGGCGGTTCGCTGGTCCGGATTGCGCGCCCTGAAGGGCGCGCGGTTTGAGGTCCGCGGCGCGGCCGCTGGTCCGCCACCTGAACGCCCGTCCATGATCGCCCGCCCCTGATCCCGGGGGGTTGGCCGCGGCACGCCCCCTGCTCTCTCCCTGGTCGTGCAGCAACCAACCACGAACATGGAGCGAACATGAGCGACCAGAAGGAAGCGAACGGCAAGAAGCTGGCGGTCTACGCCATCAACGAGAAGGACGGCGACCGGGC
The DNA here is from genome assembly GCA_032654565.1 of Anaeromyxobacteraceae bacterium. Taxonomy (GTDB): domain Bacteria; phylum Myxococcota; class Myxococcia; order Myxococcales; family Anaeromyxobacteraceae; genus JADKCZ01. The sequence goes on from JAULAX010000002.1 coordinate 155,913, forward strand.
GGCCTGGTGGCAGAAGATCGGCATGGCCTTCACCAACCGGGACGGCAGCATCGCCATCTACCTCGACGCCCTGCCTCTCGGCACCAACAAGCTGCAGATCCGCGAGCCGCGCGACGAGGCCCGCCCCGGCGCCGCCGCGCCGGCCAGCGCCAACGGGAGCGGCAAGCGCGGCGAGGAGGCCCGCCCGTGACCCGCTGGCTCCGGGTCGCGGCGACGGTGGCCGGGCTGGCGCTGGCCCTCCCCGCGCTGGCGGCCCCGGCCGCCAAGAAGGGGCTGGCGCCCAACGACCGGATCGACCTCAACCGGGCCAGCACCGTGGAGCTGATGCGGCTCCCCGGCGTCGGCCAGAAGAAGGCGCAGGCCATCGTGGCGCTGCGCAGCCGCCAGCCCTTCAAGAAGCCGGAGGACGTGGTGGCGGTGAAGGGGCTGGGGCCGGCCTGGTTCGCCAAGGTCAAGGCCCACCTGGTGGTCGGCGCGCCGCTGGGCGCCGCCCCCGCCGCCGCGCCGGTGGCGACCACCGCGCGGCGGTGAACTTCAACCCTTGAAGCAGGGCGTGCGCCAAGCGCCGGATCTCCCTCCTCTTCGGCGCCGCGCCCGCCCTGCCTCGACCCGCCGTTCCGGTGGCGCGCCGATCTCGCGCCTTGACGGCCCGCCTCCGCTCCGGTACCGAGTGGGTTGCAGCACCCGCTCGGAGGAACAGGGAAGTCCGGTCCAATGCCGGCGCGGTCCCGCCACTGTAGCCGGGGAGAAGTCGCCTCCAGGGTAGTCACCACTGCCGCGGACGTTCGCGGTGGGAAGGTGGGAGGCGGCGAGCGGCGACGGAACTCCGTCGTGCGCGGCCCCGGGAGCCAGGAGACCTCCCTTCGAGCAGGCACCGGCATCTCGCCGTGGCCACGGTTGTCGCGTCCGAAGGAGACGCGCGGCTTTGAACTCGAAGACCCTGCTCCAGGGGCTCATCGCCCTCTCATGCTGCGTCGTCACGCCCTCGCGCGCCGAGGAGCCGCCGCCCGTCCTCATGGACGAGCAGCTGGTCCGGCTGCCGCGCGCCGAGGCCGCCGGCGATCCCACCGCCGCGGCCACGGTGATCAGCGCCGCCCGCTTCGCCGGCGGGGCCAAGGACGTGGCCCAGCTGGTGGCCACCTCCCCGGGCGTGGCGGTCGCCGACTACGGCGGCCTCGGCCAGCTCACCACCGTCTCGATCCGCGGCTCCACCGCCGACGGCGTGCTGGTGCTGCTCGACGGCCTGCCGCTCAACTCGGCCTTCGGCGGCGCCGTCGATCTCTCCTCGATCCCGCGCGGATGGATCGACCGGATCGAGGTGCTGCGCGGGCCGGAGGGGGCGCGCCACGGCGCCGGGGCGCTGGGCGGGGTGGTCAACGTCATCACCCGCCGGGCCGCGAGCGGGCAGTGGTCGGCCGAGGCCACGGGCGGCTCCTTCGGCAGCGGCGCGCTGGCGGCCGACGGGGTGGTGGCGCTGCTCGGTGGCACGCTGCTCGTGGCCGCCAGCGGCGACACCACCCGGGGCGACTTCCCCTACCTCTACGACACGACCCCCTCCTTCGCCGGCGGCGTCGAGCCGCGGGTGCGCGACAACGCCGCCGCCACCCGGGGCGGGGCGCTGGCCCGGCTCTCGGTCCCGGCGGCCGGTGGCTGGCTCGACGCCGTGCTGCAGGGCTCGGCCGGCGACCGCGGACTGCCCGGCTTCGCAACGGGCCCGACCCCCGACGACTGGCAGCGCGACGGCCGGCTGCTGGCGACGGCCCGCTACACCCGCGCCGCCGGCAGCGGGCTCACGGTCGGCGGCCGGGCCAGCCTCCGGCTCGACCGGCTCGACGTCCGGGTCGGCAACCCCGAGCCCTGGCGGCAGCGAGGCGCCGCCGGCGGGGCGACGGCCGAGCTCGGCTGGGCCCACCCGGGCGGGCAGCTCTCCTCGCAGCTCTCCGCCGAGATCGAGACCATCGACTCGCAGGGGCTCGCCTCGACCCGCCGCAACACCCTGGGCCTCGCGGTCGGCGACGACCTGCTCCTGCTCGGCGCCAGGCTGCGGGTGGCCCCGGCCCTCCGGCTCGACGCCGTCGGCCACTTCACCGGCCTCTCCGGCAAGCTGGGGGCCTCCTGGCTGCTCGCCGACGGCTGGTCGGTGCGGGCCAGCGCCGGCCGCACCTTCCGCGCCCCCAGCCTGGCCGAGCTCTCCTTCCAGCAGGGGCTGGTGATGCCCAACCCGGACCTGCTCCCGGAGTCGGGGCTGGCCGCCGACGCCTCGCTGGTGGCCGACGGTCCGTTCGGCCTCCTCACGCTGGGCGGTCACCTCACCCGCTACCGCGACCTCATCCTCTACCAGCCGACCTCGTTCGGCCGCCTCAAGCCCTTCAACGCCGGGCAGGCCTTCGTCGCCGGCGTCGAGGCCGAAGTGGCCACCGCCCCCATGCTCGGGCCGGCCCGGGCCACGCTCTCCGGCGCCTGGACCTGGCTCTACAGCGAGCTGCTCCGGGGCGGCCCCGACGAGGTGGGGAGGCAGATCCCCTACCGTCCTCGCCAGCGGCTCTACGCGCGGGCCACCGCCGCCCCCGGGCGCTTCTCCCTCCACGTCGAGCTCCACCACGTCGGCCTGCGCTACAGCGACCGGCGCAACCTCGACCCCGTCCCGGCCACGCTGCTCTGGAACGCGGGCGCCGGCGTCGTGCTCCACCGCCCGCTCGGCCTCGCCCTGCACCTCGAGGTCAAGAACCTGCTCGACGACCGGACGCTCAACGACGGCCTCGGCAACCCCCTCCCCTCGCGGATGGTGCTGGTCACCCTCCGCGCCGGCTCCCTCCCTCACCCCACCGAAGGATCTCCATGAACCGCTCTTTCCACCTCGCCGTCGCCCTCGCCGCCCTCGCCGCCGTGACCGGCTGCACCACGGAGGTCACCTGCCCGGCCGGCGAGTCGGTCTGCGGCAACGCCTGCCTCGACCTGGCGCTCGACGCCGCCAACTGCGGCGCCTGCGGCCACGCCTGCGCCGGCGGCTTCGACTGCCGCGCCGGGGCCTGCGTGGCGCTCAGCACCGACCGGCTCAACTGCGGCGCGGTCGGCCGGGCCTGCCAGCCGGGCGAGTCCTGCCTCACCGGCGCCTGCACCTCGCTGCAGGTCGCCTGCTTCGCCTCCGACGAGGTGCGCGCCGTGGAGCCGCTCGACCTGGCCGCCGGTTCGGCCCCGCGGGCCGCCGGGGTCGGCCCCATCGCGCTGGCGACCCTGGGCGCGGACACCTGGGCCGCCGGCTCGCTCTCCGGCTCGCTCGCGCGCCTCCCCTTCGACCGGTCGACGGCACCGACCGAGTACCTGCTCCACGGCAAGGACTTCGAGTTCATCACCGCCCACGCCGGCCGCCTGCTCATCTCCAACGCCGGCGCCGGCACCGTGGTCGTCGTCGATCCATCGAGCGGAGGCGTGGTCTTCGAGATCCCGGTCGGCGCCAAGGCCGGTGACAACATCAAGGGGATCGCCTTCGCCGCCGCCCCCGGGGCCAGTGAGAAGGCCTTCGTCTCGCTCCAGGGCGACTTCGTCACCGGCGATCCCACGCTCGGCCAGAAGATCGCCGTGCTCGACGCCGCCGGCCTGGCCACCTGCGGCGTGGCCGGCTCGCCGCTCCCTTGCCTGGGCGCGCCCACGCTCCTCGACGTCACCGCGGGCGCCGACGCCCCGGGCCTCCCCTTCCCGGGCCGGTCGGTGGCCTTCGGCGGCAAGGTCTATGTCGTCCTCGCCAACCTGCGGAAGATCTGCTTCACGGACAACACCAAGACCCCTCCGGTCACCAGCTGCTACTGGACCGACCCGGCCGGTCCCGGCCGGCTGGCGGTGGTCGATCCGGCCGGCGCGACCGGCCCCTCGGTCAGCTACCTCTCGCTCGGCGCGGCCTGCGGCAACCCGGGCGGCCTCGCCGTACGCGGCAGCTCGATCTGGGTCGCCTGCGGCACCGGCGGGCTGGTGGAGGTGGCGCTCGGTGGCCCGGCGCCGGTGGTGAGCGGGCTCCACGTCACCCCGGGCTTCATGGTCCCCGGGAACGTGGCATTCTGCGGCGATCGTGGCTTCGTCACCGACCAGTACTCGGGCGATGTCTACGCCTTCGACCCCGTGAACTACGCCGCCTCCTCCGCCGCCGCCACCACCGTCTGCCCGCTCGGCGTCTACGGCTACGCCTGGGCCGCCGACGTCGCCTGCGCCTCCCGCCCCCTCCCCTGATGCGAGCCGCCCGACCCACGCTCCTCGCCCTCCTCCTCGCCGCCGCGGCGCCGGCGGGGGCCATCACCCGGGGGCCCGGCCCCACCTCGGCGGCCGCGGGGCCGCTCCTGCCGGTCTCCTCGCGGGGAGCGGCGGCGGGGGGCGCCACCTGGGTGGGCCGGCCGCCGGCGGCCGGAGCCCGGCGCATCGTCACGCTGGCGCCGTCGATGACCGACTACCTGGTGGCGCTCGGCGCCGCCGACCGGATCGTCGGCGTCACCCGCGTCGACCACGCCCCCGAGGTGGCCGGCCGGCCGCGCGTCGGGGGCTTCCTCGATCCCTCGCCGGAGGCGGTGCTCGGCCTCAAGCCGGACCTGGTCCTCTGGGTGACCGACGGCGGGGCCCTGGCCGCGGTGCGCCGGCTGGCCGAGCTCTCGGCCGGCGCCTTCGCCATCCTCGCCGTCCCGGTGGTCACCGTGGCCGACGTGCCGGCCACCGCCAGGCTGGTGGGCGAGGCCATCGGCGAGCCGGCCGCCGGCGCGGCGCTGGCCGCCCGGCTGCAGGGCGCGCTCGACCGGCTCGGCGCCGGCGCCGCCGGGCGACCCCACCCGCGGGTGCTCTTCGTGGTGGGGCGCGACCCGCTGGTGGTGGCCGGGCCGGGCTCCTTCCCCGACGAGCTGCTCCGCCTCGCCGGGGCGGTCAACGCCGTGGGCGGGTCGCGCCCCTGGCCGGTCTACCCGCTGGAGCTGGCGGTGGCCGCCAACCCGGACCTGGTCATCGACGCCGCCTTCGACGAGCCGGCCCAGGGTATCGAGCGGCTGGCGGCCATCCCGGCGGTGCGGCGCGGCGCGGTGGCCCGGCTGCGGCGCGACGACCTGCTGCGGGCCGGCCCGCGGATGATCGAGGCGCTCGGCGACCTGGAGCAGGCCCTGCGCGGAGCCGGCCCCCGGTGACCCGCCTGCGGCGCTCCCGGCTGACGCTGGCGCTCGGCCTCGGCCTGCTGGCCATCGTCGCCGCCGTGGGGGTCTCCTGCCTGCTCGGTCCCCAGCCCATCTCGCTTCGCGCCGCGCTCGACGGCGTCGAGCCCGACCGGGCCATCCTCTTCGGCCTGCGGCTGCCGCGGGCGGCGCTGGCGGCGGTGGTCGGCTTCGCGCTGGCCGCGGCCGGGACGGCGCTGCAGGCCCTGCTGCGCAACCCGCTGGCCGAGCCCTTCGTGCTCGGGGTCTCGGGCGGCGCGGCCCTGGGCGGGACGCTGGTGATGCTGGCGGCGGCCGGGCTCTCGGCGGTGGCCGGGCCGGCCGGGGCGCTGCTCGGGTCGGCGCCGCCGGTGGCCGCCGGCGCGGTGGCCGGCGCCGTCCTCTCCACCTTCCTGGTCTTCGGCCTCGGGCGCATCGGGGGGCGGCTGGTGCCGGAGGCGGCATTGCTGGTCGGCATCGTCTTCAACGCCTTCGTGGCCGGGGTCATCACCCTGCTGAAGATGCTGGCCCCGCCCGACCAGGCGGCCCGGCTGCTCTACTGGCTGATGGGGGCCATCGGCTACGAGTCCCCGGCCACGCTGGCGGCCGGCACCGTGCTGGTGCTGCTCTCGGTGGGCACCCTCGGCCTGCTCTCGGCCCGGCTCAACCTGCTCACCCTCGGCGACGAGGAGGCCGCCTCGCTGGGCGTCGACGTCAAGCGCACCCGGGCCCTGGTCTTCTTCGCCGCCTCGGCCGCCACCGGCGCCGCCGTGGCGCTGGCCGGCATGGTCGGCTTCGTCGGCCTCATCGTCCCGCACCTGGTGCGGCGGCTGGTCGGCCCCGACCACCGGCTGCTGCTCCCCGCCTCGGCCCTCTTCGGCGCCGCCTTCCTGGTGGGCGCCGACGCCCTGGCCCGGCTCGCCTTCCTGCCGCTCGGCACCGAGCCGCCGGTCGGCGCCGTCACCGCCTTCCTGGGCGGGCCGTTCTTCCTCTGGCTGCTGCGCCGCCAGGCCCGCGAGCACGACGAGGCGACCACGTGAGCCCGCACCGCCTCCACGGCCCCCCCTGGCCGGATCCCATCGTCGAGGTCCGCGCCGCGCGCCACGCCTACGGCCAGCGGGTGGCGGTCGACGGCGTCTCCTTCACCGCCCGCGAGGGGGAGTTCGTCGGGCTGCTCGGCCCCAACGGCGCCGGCAAGTCGACGCTGATCCGGCTGGTGGCGGGGCTGCTGTCCCCGTCGGCCGGCACGGTGCGGCTGGCCGGCTTCGACCCGCACGCCGCCCCTCGCCGGCTGGTGGCCCGGCTCTGCGCCCTGGTCCCGCAGGAGCCGCGGCTCGACTGGCCCTTCACCGTCCGTGAGGTGGTGATGATGGGCCGCTCGGCGCACCAGGGGCTGCTGGGGGTGGCCGGCCGCGACGACCTCGGCGCCGTCGAGGGGGCGCTCACCGCCTGCGACCTGGTCCACCTGGCCGGCCGGCGGGTCACCGCCCTCTCCGGCGGCGAGCGGCGGCGGGTCTTCTTCGCCCGGGCCCTGGCCCAGGAGCCGCGGGTGCTGCTGCTCGACGAGCCCACCGCCTTCCTCGACCTGGCCCACCAGGTGGCCGCCATGGAGATGGCCCGGCTGGCCGCCCGCGGCGGGCTCTGCGTGGTGGCGGTGCTCCACGACCTCAACCTGGCGGCGGCGGCCTGCGACCGGCTGGTGGCGATGCGGGCCGGGCGGGTGGTGGCCGAGGGGCCGCCCGGCGAGGTGCTCACCGAGGAGCGGGTCCGCGACGTCTGGGGCGTCCCGGTCTGGCGCGGCGAGAACGGCGCCACCGGCGCCACCGTGGTGCTGCCCAACGTGGGGTCACATGCCCGCTGAGCGCGCCACCGGCTGGCTCGGCGCCGCCCGGCTGCTGCTGCGCGACCTGGCGCTCCGGGCCCGGCAGCGCTGGGGGCGGCACCAGCGGCGCGTCTTCCAGCGGCGCGCCGTGGCCTGCGAGGCCCGGCTGGACATCGACGCCGGCACGCTCCACGTCCGGGTCTGCGATATCTCCGAGGGCGGCGCCCTGCTCGAGCTCGACGAGCCGCTCGAGCCCGGGGCGCGGGCCCAGCTCCGCTTCCCCGACCTCCCCGGGCGCCCGGCCGCCTGGTGCGTGGTCCAGCACGCCCGGCCCGAGGGGCGCCGCATCGGCGTCGAGTTCCAGGGCGATCCGGCCGTCAACGCCCGGCTGGCGGCGGCGCTGGTGGAGCGCCACGGCGCCCCCTCGCCCGGCCTGGGCTGAGGGCCGCCGCGCCTACTGCGGCGGGTAGTAGCGGAGCGAGAGGGCCAGCTCGCGGGCGCTGGACGCCTGGAACGACTGCTTGTAGCCGAAGTCGATGGAGAAGCCGTCGTCGGAGGTCACGCCGACGCCGCCCGACCACCAGGCGCCGCCCAGCAGCTCGTCGCGCGTCCAGCCGGCCCGCACCGCCAGCATCCCGCCCACCAGCCCGACGGCGCCGGCGGCGTAGCGGTTGGCGGTGCGCCCGTGGGGAAGGAAGACGCCCCGCCAGTCGGCCTGCACCCGGACGCTGGTGTCGCTGCCGACCGCCAGCCCGGCCCCCATGGCCTGCGGCAGGGAGTCGGGGTGGTGGGTGGGGACCAGGTTGAAGCCGGAGACCGCCAGCGTCACCGCGCCGGTCAGGTCCCAGGTCAGGCCGGCGTCGGCGGTGACGGCCTGGATGGGCTCGGCCCCGCCCAGCTTCAGGTAGCGCCCCTGGACGCCGGCGCGGAGGGTCTCGCTCATGGCGCCGGAGAAGCCGAGCAGGAAGAGGGTGCCCTTGGCGTCGCCCTCCAGCGACTGGAAGTAGCCGACCGAGGTGGCCACCGGCGTGCTCACCGGGTCGACCACGACCAGGCCGAGGTAGCGGCCGGTGGTGAGGGCGCCGCGCCGCTCGTTCACCACCATGGCCTCGGCCACGTAGCCGGTGCGGAGGCCGGTGGCGGCGGGGTTGACCAGGACCGCCTCGCTGCCGGTGATCCCGGCGGTGGCGGCGCTGGTCCCCAGCGCCCTCGGGCCCACCAGCTCGAAGAGGCCGCCCGGGCAGGGCGGCGACGGGCAGGTCGGCGGGACGTCGGCGGCCAGGGTGGGCGCGGCGGCGAGCGCGAGCAGCGTCGCGGCGGCGAGGATCAGGGGGTTGGGGCGAGGCACGCGGCGAGGATAGCCCGGGAGGGGCCGGGCGCAAGGATGCTAGACTCCCGCCATGTCGAAGCCCATCCGCAAGGCGGTCATCCCCGCCGCCGGCCTGGGGACCCGCTTCCTCCCCGCCACCAAGGCGGTGCCCAAGGAGCTGCTCCCCATCGTCGACATCCCCACCATCCAGTACATCGTCGAGGAGGCGGTGGCGGCCGGGGTGCGCGACGTCATCCTCATCTGCGCCCGCGGCAAGGACTCCATCGTCGACCACTTCGACATCGCCGCCGAGCTGGAGGCCAACCTGGAGCGGACCGGCAAGACCGCGCTGCGCGCCGAGATGCGCCGCATCGCCCAGATGGCCCGGGTGGTGACGGTGCGGCAGCAGGAGCCGCTCGGCCTCGGCCACGCCGTGCTCTGCGCCAAGGCGCTGGTCGGCGACGAGCCCTTCGTGGTGATGCTGGGCGACGACATCATCGACGCCAAGGTGCCGGCCACCCGCCAGCTGGCCGACTGCTGGGCCCGCCACGGCCTCGGCACCATCGCCCTCATGGAGGTGCCGCCCGCCGAGACCTCGATGTACGGCATCGCCGCCGGCACGCCGCTCGACGAGCGCACCACCCGCATCGAGCGGCTGGTGGAGAAGCCGAAGCAGGATCCGCCCTCCACCCTGGCGGTCATCGGCCGTTACGTGCTGCCGCCGCGCATCTTCGAGCTGCTGGAGCAGGTCAAGCCGGGCGTGGGGGGCGAGATCCAGCTCACCGACGCGCTGGCCATGCTGGCCAGGGAGCAGGGGCTGCTCGGCTACCGGTTCGAAGGGGACCGCTACGACGCCGGCGACCGGCTCGGCTACCTGAAGGCCAACATCGCCTTCGCCATGAAGCGGCCGGAGCTGGCCGGGCCGCTGCGCCAGTACCTCGCGGAGCTGCCGTGAGCCGTCGCCGCGCCCTCGCCGCCGCCGGGCTGCTGCTGGCCACGCCGGCGCTCGCCTACCTGCTCCCGGCCACCGCCATCCTGCGCAAGGCGGCCGAGACCCGGGCCGGGCTGGAGCTGAACGCCGTGGAGGCCATCGGGGCCCTGGAGCTGCGCGGCGCCGCCCTGCCGCCCGGCACGCCGCCGGTGGTCACGGCGCGGCTGCTCCTCAAGACCCCGGGCCGGGCCCGGCTGGAGCTGCTCACCGCCGACGCCGCCGACGCCGATCGCCCCGCCGCCATGGTGAAGGACGGGCGGCTGCTGGGTCGCGCCGGCCTGGAGCAGCAGCCGGCGGTGACGGCGCTGGTCCGCGGGCTGGCCACGCTGCTGGCCTGGCCCACCGGCGCCGAGGGGCAGGCGCTGGGCGAGGCGCTGGTGCGGCGCGGGGTGAAGCTCGACGAGGTCTCGCTGGGGCGGTTCAACGGGCGGCTGGCCTGGGTGCTGGGCGGCCGGCTCAACGACCCGAAGGCCCCGGCGCTGGCGCTGGTCGACAAGGAGAGCTGGATGCCGCTGCGGCTCCTCGTCACCGAGGGGGGCGCCACCTGGGACCTGCGCCTGCTCGACTGGGCCTCGGCGGTGGGGGCCGACCGGCTCCCCCGGGTCATCGAGGTCTGGCAGGGGGCGGAGCTGCTGCTCCGCTTCAACACCGAGAAGACCACCGCCAACCCCCGGCTGGCCGACGCCCTCTTCTAGTCGCAGGCGTCCCGCCCGGCGTGGGGCCCGGCTGGTAGAGTCCCCCCGTGCTCGTCGAGGTCGCCGTCGCCGCCGCCGTGCGCGGCACCTTCACCTACCGGGTGCCCGCGGCGCTGAAGGGCGAGGTCTCGCTCGGCCAGCGGGTGGCCGTCCCCTTCGGCAAGAGCCCGCGCGCCACCGGCTACGTGGTCGGCTTCCCCACGGCGCCGCCGGCCGGCTTCGAGCTGCGCGACGTGGCCGCGGTGCTCGACGCCTTCCCCCCGTTCACGCCGAAGCTGGTGGAGCTGCTCCGCTGGGCCGAGTCCTACTACCTGGTCCCGCCCGGTGAGCTGCTCCGGGCCGCGCTGCCGCCCGGCCTCAACACCCGCGGCGGCGACGCCGGCCCCGACCGCCGGCGCGTCGAGTACGCCGCCCCGGCGCCCGGGGCCGCCGAGGCCCTGCCGTCGCTGGGGCGGGCCCGGGCCCAGCGGGCCGTGCTCGAGTACCTGCTGGCCCGCGGCCGCATCACCGTGGAGGAGCTCAAGGCCGCCTTCCCGGCCGGTCGCGCCGCCCTGGCCCAGCTGGGCCGGCGCGGCCTCGCCGTCATCGACGCCGAGATTCCGGTGACCGGGCGCGGCGTCCTCCACGCCGCCGACCGCGCCGTCGAGCTGACCGGCCACCAGGCGGCGGCCCTGGCCGAGGTGACCGGCGCCTTCGGGACCTTCGGCACCTTCCTGCTCCACGGCGTCACCGGCTCGGGCAAGACCGAGGTCTACCTGCGGGCCATCGCCGCGGCCCGGGCCGCCGGAAAGGGGGCGCTGGTGCTGGTCCCGGAGATCGCCCTGACCCCGCAGCTCTCCGGGCGCTTCCGGGCCCGCTTCGGCGACCAGGTGGCCCTGCTCCACTCCGGCCTCTCCGACGCCGAGCGCCACGCCGAGTGGCTGCGGCTGCGGCGCGGTGAGGCCCGCATCTGCGTGGGGGTGCGCAGCGCCATCTTCGCGCCGGTCGAGGAGCTGGGCGTCATCGTGGTGGACGAGGAGCACGAGCCGAGCTTCAAGCAGGAGGACGGGCCGCCCTACCACGCCCGCGATCTCGCCGTGGTGCGCGGCCGGCTCGAGGACGCCGTGGTGGTGCTGGGCTCGGCCACCCCGTCGCTGGAGACGCTGGAGAACGCCCGGCGCGGCCGCTACCGCCTGCTCTCGCTGCCGGTCCGCGTCGACGATCGGCCCATGCCGCGGGTCGAGCTCATCGACCTGGCCCGGCGTCCCCGCCCCCGCCGCGGCGAGCCCCCGGCGCTGCTCTCCGCCGAGCTGCAGCAGGCGCTCGGCGAGACCCTGGCGGCCGGGCAGCAGTCGATCCTCTTCCTCAACCGGCGCGGCTACCAGACGCTGGTGCTCTGCGAGGCCTGCGGCCTGGAGGCCCGCTGCCCCGACTGCTCGGTCTCGCTCACCCACCACGCCCGCCGCGGCCTGCTGCTCTGCCACTACTGCGGGCGGCACGAGCCGGTGGCCAGGCCCTGCGCCGCCTGCGGCGGGGCCCGCTTCGGCCTGGGCTTCGGCACCGAGCAGGTGGAGGAGGCGACCCGGACGCTGCTGCCCACCGCCCGGGTCGGCCGGCTCGACCGCGACGCCGTCTCCGGCGCCGGCGACACCGCCGCGGTGCTGGCCCGCTTCGCCCGGCGCGAGCTCGACGTGCTGGTGGGGACCCAGATGGTCTCGAAGGGGCACGACTTCCCCGGGGTGACGCTGGTCGGCGTGGTGCTGGCCGACACCTCGCTGGCGCTGCCCGACTTCCGCGCCGCCGAGCGGACCTTCCAGCTCCTCACCCAGGTGGCCGGCCGGGCCGGGCGGGGCGCCGACGCCGGCCGGGTGCTGATCCAGACCTACAACCCCACCACCCCGGCGGTGGCCCGCTCGGTGCTCCACGACTACCTGGGGTTCGCCGAGGAGGAGCTGGCCCGCCGCCAGGCGCTCGCCTACCCGCCCTTCGCCCGGCTCATGGCGGTGCGCGTCGAGGGCTCGGAGGCCGGCGCCCGCCAGGCGGCCGAGGCGCTGGCCGAGGCGGCCCGGCCGGCGCTGGGGCCGGGGACGGCGCTGATCGGCCCGGCCCCGGCCGCCATCGAGCGGATCCGCGGCAAGAGCCGCTGGCACCTGCTCTTCCGCGCCGCCAGCAACCCCCCGCTGATGAAGATCCACCGGGCCCTGGCCCTGGTGGCCCACCGCCCGCCCGGCGGCGCCAGCATCCGCTTCGACATGGACCCCTACTCGATGATGTGAGCGTGGGGCCGCCGGGGACGGCCGGGCAGGCCCCGCCGATATCGGCGGCGGCCCGTCCGGCGGGCGCCGGGAGGTCGGTCCGCCGGTGCGTGAGCTTGCCCCCCCTCCGGGGCCGATCCATCATCCACCGAGCGTGGCACGCCTCCTCCTCGTCGACGACGACATCTCAGAGATCTCCGCGGTCAAGCGGGTGCTGTCGCGCTCCGGCCATGCGCCGCTGCTCGCCACCAACGGCTCGGACGCGCTGGCCTCGGTCGGGCAGGCGCGCCCCGACCTGCTGATCGTCGGCGCCACCTGCGAGGGGGGCGAGGCCATCGAGGCCCTCCGCCAGCTCGAGGAGGACGAGGCCACCCGGGACATCCCGCTCCTCCTCCTCGGCGAGTCGGCGGCGGCGCCGGAGCGGGCGGTGCAGCTGCCCCGCCCGGTCGACCCGGCGGCGCTGGCCGAGCAGGTGAAGCTGCTGCTGGCCGGCGGCCCGGCCCCCCGGTCCTTCGAGCGGCGGGTCTCGGCCCCGGAGCTGCCCGGCTCGCTGGAGCGGCGCAGCGGGCCGAGCGACCCGGCGCTGGCCCGCAAGGCGGCCGCCGAGGCGCTGCTGGCGCGGGCCCGCGAGCTGCGCGGCCCCCCTCGGTCCACGCCCGGTGACCCGCCCCCCGCCGCCTCCACCCCGGCGCCGTCGGAGGCGGCGGCTGGGCTCGACGCCCTCTTCGAGCTGGGGCCGCCGGCCGGGGTGCCCGGGGCTCAGCCGGCGCGCGTCGACACGCCGGTCGGCCTGCGCACCGTCCCCCGCGCCGACACCCCGCCCAGCCTGCGCGCGCTCTCGTCGCCGGCCCGCGCCGCGCCGGAGCCGACCGCGCCACCTCCCGCGCCTTCCCCCGCGCCACCGCCTGCGCCGCCCGCGGCGCCGCCGTCTGCCCCGCCACCCCGGGCCGCGCCTCCCCCCGCGCCAGCCCCCCCGGCCGCGCCGCCCCCCGCACCTCCGCCGACGACGGTGGTCCAGCTGGCCCCGCCCGCCCGCTCGGCGCCGTCGCCGACCGCGCCCCAGCCGGCCGCTCCTCCCCCCGACTGGGAGCGGAACCGCGCCGAGGAGCGGGCGGCCCGCCGCAGGCTGGAGGACGACCTGCGCCTGCTGCGCGAGCAGCTGGAGGCCGACCGGCGGCGGCACGACGAGGAGCTGCACACCGTCATCGAGCGTGCCACCGCGCACGAGCAGGCGGCGCTGGAGCGGCAGGCCAGCGTCGCCGAGGCGGCGCGCAAGTCGGAGGTCCAGGCCGCCGCCACCCGGGCCGCCGCCGAGGCGCTGGCCGAGGCCGAGGCCCGCATCCGCGCCGAGACCGAGGCCGACTTCCGCGCCGTCGCCGAGGCCGAGGCCTACGCCCGCGCCGAGGGGGAGGTCCGCGACGGGCGGGACGAGCTGCGGGCCCGGGCCGCCGCCGCGCCCGAGGCGCCGCCGCCGGCCGAGCTCCCCACCCCCTGGTTCGCCGACCTGCCGCCGATCGACCCGGCCCAGGAGGCGGCCCGCCGCCGCGCCCTCTCCCGCCGCGCCCCGTCCGACGCCCTGCCGCCCGGGCCCCCGGACGAGGAGTCGGCCTGGTCCCGCCCCGCCCCCGCGGCCCCGCCGGCCGAGCTGCGCGGCGGCCAGCTCGACGACCTGCCCATGCCCCGGCTGCTCACCGTGGCCCTCTCGGCCCGGGTCTCCGGCCGGCTCGACGTGGTGGGCGACGCCAGCCGCGCCCTCTGGTTCGAGGACGGCCGGGTGGTCGGCGCCGCCAGCAACGCCGCCGGGGAGCGGCTCGACGAGGTGGCGCTCCGGCTCGGCCTGCTCACCCGCGAGCAGTACCGCCAGGTGGCCGGCGCCGTGGCCGGGCTGGCGACGCGGCGGGCCGCCGTCCTGCTGGTGGACCGGGGCTATCTCAAGTCGGGCGAGCTGACCTCGCTGGTGCGGGCCCGGACCGAGGAGGTGGTCTTCGGCATCTTCGGCGAGCCGGCCGGCCGGTTCCGCTGGGTCGCCGACCTGGTCCCCTCCGACGAGCGGACCTCGCTCGATCGCCCGCCCCTGGCGCTTGCCGTGGAGGGGGTGCGCCGCCGCTGGCTGGCGCCACGCACCGAGGCCGTCCTCGGCGGCCCGGCCACGCTGGTGACGCCGGTCCACGGCGGCCCCGGCGCCGAGGAGCTCGGCCTGCTGCCCCAGGAGCGGCGGGCCCTGGCCATCGCCGACGGCCTGCGCACCCTCGACGAGGTGCTGGCCGCCAGCCCGCTCGACACCCTCTCCACCCGCCAGCTGCTCGCGGCGCTGGTGCTGGTCGGCGCCGTCGGCGTCAAGGTGGTGCAGGCGGGCCGCCCGGCGGCGCAGGTGGCCACCGGCATCGACCTGGCCCGGGTCAAGGAGAAGCTGGAGCAGGTGCGGCGCGCCGACTACTTCACCATCCTCGGCCTCGGCGGCGCGGCCACGCCGCACGAGGTGCGGTCCGCCGCCGAGCGGCTCACCGCCGAGTTCCAGCCGGAGCGGTTCCGCGGCCACCAGGAGGAGGGGCTGCCGGCCCGCCTCGAGGAGATCCGGCGGGTGGTGGCCGACGCCCGCGAGGTGCTGGCCGACCCGTTCCTGCGGGAGGAGTACCAGCGGGGGCTGGCCAGCTGACCGGGCCCCGGGGGGTGGCCGGATCTGGTGCGCGCCGGGGCCGGCCGGGTTAGAACACCGTCACCTCGACCGAGGGATTCCGCATGGTCCGCGACATCGTCATCTGGCCCGACCCCATCCTCAAGCAGATCGCCAAGCCGGTCGATCGCGTCGACGACGCCCTGCGCCGGCTGCTCGACGACATGGCCGAGACCATGTACGCCGCCGACGGCGTCGGGCTGGCGGCGCCGCAGGTCGGCGAGCTGGTGCGGGCCATCGTCATCGATGTCTCCTCCCGCCAGGAGGGACAGCGGCTCATCCACCTGGTCAACCCGGAGATCGTCAAGACCGAGGGGACCCGGGTCTACACCGAGGGGTGCCTCTCCATCCCCGGCGAGGCCGAGGACGTGGAGCGGGCCGACAAGGTCTGGGTCCGGGCCCTGGGGCGCAACGGCAAGCCCTTCGAGCTGGAGTGCGACGAGCTGCTGGCCATCGCCGTGCAGCACGAGTACGACCACCTGCAGGGCACGGTCTTCGTCGACCACCTCTCCTCGCTGAAGCGCGAGATCATCCGCCGCCGCATGAAGAAGCTGAAGCTGGAGCAGGCCGAGGAGCGCGCCGAGGAGCGGGCCGACATGGTCAAGGGCGCCTCCAAGCACGAGTCGGCGCTGTAGGACGCGGAGGCTCCGATGTGGGGAGCCCTTCGACCAGAGGCCAGAGCGCCGTCCCCCGGAGACGCCTTGCCTTGGCGAATGGGGCGATCAGGCCTGCGCGGCGCAGCTTCCTGCGCCTTGCGATTGGTGACATGGCCATGACGCGGCCGGGCGAGGATGGCGGCATGTCCACGGTCGCCCACGCCCCCGGTCCCAAGCCGCTGCTCCGCGGCGTCTCCCACGAGATCGCCGCCGCCTTCGCCGTCGCCGGCTGGATCGTCCTGTTCAACGCCTCGACCGGCCTGCGCGGCGCCGTGGCCGCCGCCGTCTACGGCTTCGCCCTGACCGCCCAGTTCTCCATCTCGGCGCTCTACCACCGGCCCCGCTGGGGCGACCGGGCCCGGCTGCTGATGCGCCGGCTCGACCACGCCGCCATCTTCGTGCTCATCGCCGGCACCTACACCCCCTTCTGCCTGCTGATGCCGCCGGAGACCGGCCACCCGCTGCTCTGGGTGGTCTGGACCGGCGCCCTGGCCGGCATGATCCTCTCGGTGCTCTGGCCGCTGGCCCCCAAGTGGCTGATGGCGCTGCTCACCGTGGGGCTGGGCTGGGCCATCGTCCCCACCTTCCCCTCCATGCTGGCGGCCATCGGCTGGCACGGGGTGGGGCTGCTCGGCGCCGGCGGCGTCGCCTACACGGTGGGGGCGGTGGTCTACGCCACCCGCTGGCCCAACCCCAACCCCCGGGTCTTCGGCTATCACGAGGTCTTCCACGTGCTGGTGATCGCAGCGGCCATCTGCCACTACGTCGCCGTGGCCGGGACCATCGGCGCCATCAGGTAGGCTTGACCCGCCTCAGCTCGGCCTCGATGAGCTGGGCCAGCAACCGGATGCGCGGGATGTCCAGCGCCGACCGGGCCGCCACCAGGTGGAGCGCGCCGCGGGCGAAGGGGCCGAGGTCGAGGTCGAGCGGCACCAGCGCGCTGGGGCGGGAGAAGCGGTGGCGCAGCCGCGGCAGGACCATCGCCCCCACGCCCGCCTCGGCGGCCGCCTGCTGCACCAGGATGTGGTCCGAGGTGAAGGCGGGCGTGTAGCCGGGGATCAGCTCGGCCAGCTGCGGGTTGGGCGGCAGCTCCTGGTACGGGGGCGCCCAGGCGATCCAGGGCAGCTCCTGCAGCATCGGCCGCCGCGGCAGCTTCCGGGCCAGCGCCGGCGCCACGTGGACCGCGTGGGTCGTCTCCAGCGTGTAGACCAGCGCCAGGTCCGGGTGGTTGGGCGGTCGCACCCGCAGCGCCAGGTCGGCCTCGCCGCGGGCCAGGTCGAGGTGCTGCATGGTGCCCAGCACCTCGAGGCGCAGCCCGGGGTGCTGGCCGGCCAGCCAGCCCGCGAGCGGGGCCAGGAAGTCGTGCGCCACCATGGGCGGCGCCGTGATCCGCACCAGCCCCTGCGGTCCCCGGTCGGTCGGCTCGGCGGCCCGCCCCACCTCGCCGGCCCACTCGGCCATGCGCCGCGCCGGCGCCAGCATCCGCTCCCCCGCGGTGGTGAGCGCCGCGCCCGCGGCGCTGCGGCGGAAGAGCGACTCGCCCACGGCCCGCTCCAGCGTGGCCAGCCGCCGGCTCAGGGTGGGCTGCGCCATCCGCAGCTTCCGGGCGGCGGCGCTCACGCTCCCCTCCTCGGCCACGGCGAGGAAGAGCTTCACCTCATCCCAGGAGATATCCATTGGCGCATGATGTCATGCCTCCTTTGCTCTTTTCCATACCTGGGCGACTAGGTAGATCAGCCGCTCACGGAGGTCGTCCGCCATGTCCAGCCGCCCCCTCGCCGTCGCCGCCCTGCTCCTCTCCACCGCCTGCGCCACCACCAGCCACCCCACCGGCGTCTCCTCGCTCGGCGTCGCCAGGCCGGCCCGGGACCTGCTCGCCGTCATCGACCAGCCCGGGCCGGTGGAGGTCGAGACCGTCGCCTCGGCCGACTGGGTGGTGCCGCGGGAGGGACTCATCAACCTCGACCACCCGCGCGCCCGCGCCGCGGGCCTGAAGGACGGGCTGGAGCCGATCCAGGTCTACTTCCACGCCGTCCGCCACCCGACCCGCGGCCTCTTCCTCGTCGACACCGGCATCGAGCGGGCGCTGCGCGACCGACCGGAGCAGGCCGCCTTCCGCGGCCTGGTGGCCTCGCAGATGCACCTCGAGGCCCTGAAGGTCCACGTCGCGCTCGGTGACTGGCTGGCCGCCCACCCCGGGCCGGTGGCCGGCGTCTTCCTCACCCACCTCCACCCAGACCACCTGGCCGGCCTGGCCGACGTCGCCGCCGGGACCCCGGTCTACGCCGGGCCCGGGGAGGCGGGTGAGCGGGCGCTGGTGAACCTCTTCCTGCAGCCCAACATCGACCGGGCCCTGGCCGGCAAGGGGCTGCTGGCGACCTGGCCCTTCACCTCCGAGGTGGGCGGGCCCTTCGACGGGGTCGTCGACGTCTTCGGCGACGGCTCGGTCTGGGCGCTCTGGGTTCCGGGCCACACCGGCGGCAGCACCGCCTACCTGCTCCGCACCCCGCGCGGCCCCGTGCTCCTCGCCGGAGACGCCTGCCACACCCGCTGGGGATGGGACCACGACGTCGAGCCGGGCTCCTTCTCCAGCGACCTGCCGCGCAGCGCCGCGAGCCTGGCGCGGCTGAAGCGGCTGGTCGCCGAGCACCCGGGCGTCGAGGTGAGGCTCGGGCACCAGCGGTGAGGGCCGGGCCCGGCGTCCCGGGCCCAGCTTCCCCGGCTTCCGGTGCTGGCCCGTGCGCGCCTCACGTCCGCACCGGGTGGCGCGGGCCACGGCGGCCCCGGTCGCCGTTGCGCCCGGCCGGCCCGGCGTGCTCTCTTGCCGCGCCATGACCGCTCCCCAGCGCTTCGACGCCGCCTACTACCGCCGCCACTACCAGGACCGGGCCCGGGTCCACTCCGCCGAGGAGGTGGGGCGTCTGGCCGAGGGCGTGGTGGGGCTGGCCGGCTGGCTGGGCGTGGCGCTGGACTCGGTGCTGGACGTCGGGGCCGGGCCGGGGCTGTGGCGCGACTGGTTCCGCCGCCACCGGCCGGCGGTCCGCTACCGCTCCACCGACGTCTCGCCGTTCGCCTGCCAGGCCTACGGCCACGAGCGGCGCGACATCGGCGCCTGGCGCTCGCGGGAGCGGTACGACCTGGTGGTCTGCCAGGGGGTGCTGCAGTACCTCGAGGCCGACGACGCCGCCGCGGCCATCGAGAACCTGGGCGCCATGAGCCGCGGCCTGCTCTACCTGGAGGCCATCACCCGCCGGGATCTCGCCGAGGTGGTCGACCTGGCGCGGACCGACACCGCCATCCACGCCCGGAGCGGCGCCTGGTACCGGCGGCGGCTCCAGCCCCACTTCGTGCAGGTGGGGGCGGGGCTCTGGGCGGCGCGGCGGGCCGGGCTCGCCTTCTACGAGCTGGAGGCGGCCGGGCGCTGAGCGGGGGGCCGGGCCGGACGGCGGCGAGGGGCGTCCCTACAGCCGCTCGTCGATGGCCCGGTTCGACATGGCGTCGGCCTGGCCGTTCTCCTCGCGGGGGATGTGGCGGATCTCGATCTGGTCGAAGCCCTTGAAGAGCGCCACCGCCTCGGCGTGCAGCGGCGCCAGGTGCTCGGCCTTGACCGCGTACTCACCCTTCACCTGCTTCACCACCAGCTCGGAGTCGGCCAGCACCTCGAGCTCCTTGATGCCCATGGCCTTGGCCCGCTTCAGCCCCAGGATCAGCCCCATGTACTCGGCGACGTTGTTGGTCTCGTCGCCGAGGAACTTCCCCACCTTGGCGACGATGTGGCCGGCCGGGTTGACGATCACCGCGCCGGCGCCGGCCGGGCCGGGGTTGCCGCGGGCGGCCCCGTCGCAGTAGAGCCGGGTGTGGACCGGGCGGGCCTGGGCGGCCACCTCGGCGATCACCGCCTGCTCCTGCTTCTCGGCCTCGGCGGCGGCGGCGGCCCGCTCCCGGCGGCGCGCCTCGCGCTCGGCCTTGGAGAGCTCCATCGACTCCTGCAGCTCCTCGGCGGCCCGGGCCGCGGCCCGCTCCACCTCGCTGCCCTTGCGGACCTTGAGCCCCTGCTTGCTGGCGGCGGGCGGGGGCGGGGCCTCGGCGTCGAGCGCCTCGATCCGGTCGGCGGCGGCGCCCAGCACCTTGCCCAGGGTGTCGCGGGTGTGGCCCGGGTAGCGGGCCAGGGAGCGTGGCAGCTCCTCGTTGGCGGCGATGAAGCGGAGCAGGTCGGCGAGGACGGACTTGGACACGGTGGCCCTAGGCCGGGGGCGGCGGCGCCGGAGGGCTGACCGCGGCGAGCGAGTAGATGATGCGGTTGCAGTTGGGGCAGGTCTCGATGGAGTCGGCCCGCTGCAGGACGATGGAGAGCTGGGGCGGGATGTTGCGGTGGCAGCCCTTGCAGGTGGAGCCGATCACCGCGGCCACGGCCACCCCGGCCCGCCGCTTCCTGATGTTCTCGTACTTGCCGAGCAGCCCGGCGTCCACCAGCGTCGCCGCGGTGGCCCGCCGCGCCGCCAGGGCGGCCAGCTTGGCCTCGGCCTCGGCGGCGGCCTGGTCCAGCTTGGCGGCGGCGGCCTGGGCGGCGTCCTCCACCTCGGCCAGCGCCTCGCCGCCGTCCTCGAGGGCGATGCGGATCTCCACGGCGGCGGCGGCCAGCACCTTGGCCTGCTCGCTCTGGGTCTCGTTCGACTTCTTGGCGATGTCGATCTCGCGTGACATGGCGGCGTACTCGCGCGGGGTCTTGATCTCGCCGAGCCGCCCCTCCCACTTCTTCACCTTGTCGCGGTCCATCCCCAGCAGGGCCTCGACCTGGCGCTTCTCGCGCTCGTTGGCGTCCAGCCGGGCCTTCTGGTCGTCGTAGGCCTTGCGGGCCGCCTTGACCCGGGCCTCCAGGATGGCCCGCTCGGCGGGGATGGCCTCCAGCCCCTGGCGGGCGGCGTGGGCGTCGAGATCGATCTGCTGCAGCTCCTCCAGCACCCTCAGCTTCTCTCGCAGCGACGACAAAGCGACTCTCCTTGCTGTGTCCAACCAACCGGTGATGTGGGCCCACCAGGATTTGAACCTGGATCGGGTCGGTTATGAGCCGATGGCTCTGCCGTTGAGCTATGGGCCCGAGCTCGCCTGGCAGGGCGGTCGTACCACTTTCCTCGTCCTCTAGTTCTCCACGAAGCTCTTGAGCCGCTTGGAGCGGCTGGGGTGGCGCAGCTTGCGCAGCGCCTTGGCCTCGATCTGGCGGATGCGCTCGCGGGTCACCTCGAAGTCCTGCCCGACCTCCTCGAGGGTGTGGTCGCTCTTCTCCCCGATGCCGAAGCGCATGCGCAGCACCTTCTCCTCGCGCGGCGTCAGGGTGGCCAGCACCTTCCTGGTCTGCTCGGCCAGGTTCATGTTGATGACCGCCTCGGAGGGCGAGACCAGCGACTTGTCCTCGATGAAGTCGCCGAGGTGGCTGTCCTCCTCCTCGCCGATGGGGGTCTCCAGCGAGATGGGCTCCTTGGCGATCTTGAGGACCTTGCGGACCTTGTCGAGCGGCAGCTCCATCTTCTCGGCGATCTCCTCGGGGGTGGGCTCGCGGCCCAGCTCCTGCACCAGGTAGCGGGAGGTGCGGATCAGCTTGTTGATGGTCTCGATCATGTGGACCGGGATGCGGATGGTCCGGGCCTGGTCGGCGATGGCGCGGGTGATGGCCTGGCGGATCCACCAGGTGGCGTAGGTGGAGAACTTGTAGCCGCGCTGGTACTCGAACTTGTCGACCGCCTTCATCAGGCCGATGTTCCCCTCCTGGATCAGGTCGAGGAACTGCAGGCCGCGGTTGGTGTACTTCTTGGCGATGGAGACCACCAGGCGCAGGTTGGCCTCCACCAGCTCGGTCTTGGCCCGCTCGGCGCGGCGCTCGCCGTCGAGGATGGACTGGTGGGTGCGGGCCAGGTCCTCGTAGGTGACGTCGGAGCCGGTGTCCTTGCCGTTGACGTCCTTCTTGTTCTCCTCGCGGATGCGCACCATCCGCTTCTGGATGTTGCGGACGGCGCGGTCGACCTCGAGCAGGTCGTCGGAGGTGATGCCCAGCTTGCGAGCCATCTTGCGGCGGGAGGCGTCGTCGGCCACGTCGCGCACCAGCCGCTTCAGCTCGTGCGAGGCCATGCCGAGGCGGCGCTCCCACTCCCAGAGGTCGCGCTTGGCGTCCTCGACCGGGCGGATGGCGGCCTTGAGCTTGGCGACGATGCGATCGATCTGCTTCTTGTTGATCTTGATCGCCTCGAACTCCTTGAGCATGGCCGCTTCGACCTTGACCAGCTTGATGCGCAGCTTCTTGCGCTCGGTCTCGGAGACCCCCTTCTCGCGCAGCTCCTTCTTGATGGCGTCGGCGTTCTTGAGCTGCTTGGCGATCTCGTCGATGTGCTTGAGGACCTTCTCCCCCTTGCGCTCCTCGTCCTTGGGGATGCTGGGCACCTCGGGGGCGGCGGGCGCGCCCTCGGCCCCGGCCTCGGTGGCCTCGACCTCCTCCACCTCCTCGACCTCCTCGACCTCCTCGGCCGGCTGCTCCTCGCCCTGGTCCTTGATGATCTCGCGGACCCGGATCTTCTTGTCCTTGAGCTTCTTGCCCAGGTCGATGATCTCCCGGATGGAGATCGACGAGCCCAGCACCGCGGCCAGGATCTCCTTCTCGCCGGTCTCGATGCGCTTGGCGATCTCCACCTCGCCCTCGCGGGTGAGCAGCGAGACCGACCCCATCTTCCGCAGGTACATGCGGACCGGGTCGTTGGACTTGCCATAGCCGGCGTCCTCCTCCTCCTCCTCCTTCTTGTCCTCCTTCTCGTCCTTGTCCGGCTCCGGCGGCTTCTCCGGGAGCTTCATCTTGGAGGCGTCGTCCACCACCTCGATGTCGTGCTCGCCGAACATCGACATGACGTCGTCGATCTGGTCGGAGGCGATGTCGGACGGCAGGGCGTCGTTCACCTCGTCGTAGGTGAGGAAGCCCTTCTCGCGGCCGCGCTCCATGAGCGCCTTCACCTCGGACCGCTCGGTGATGTCGCTCATGTCGTCGGCGGGCAGCTTCTGGCCGTCGTCGTCGTCGGCGTCGACCACCGCCACCGGGGCCTCGTCGCCCTCCTCGTCGTCGTCATCGGCGACCAGCGGCTGCGAGGGCCCCTTGCGCAGCTTGACCGGCTTGGGCGGCTTCTCCGCCGGCGGCGCCGCGCCCTTGGCCCCCTTCTTCCCGGGCTTCAGGAGCTCCTCGGCGGCCTCCTTGCCCTTGCCCTTCCCCTTCCCCTTCAGCGGCTTCTCCTCCGCGACCCGGGCCGGCGTGGACGTGCCGCCCCTGAGGGTGGCCTTGGCCGCGGGGCGCTGGGTGGCGGCCTTCGCCGCAGGCCGCGCCTGCGGGGTCGCCTTCTTCGCCTTGACCGACTTGGTGGGCTTCTTCGCCATGATCTCTCGACTCCTTGGACTGCGGTGCCGCTCCGTGTTCACTACCCGCGGGCCCTGCGCCGGGCCCAGCCATCCTTCGCGCCCCCCGCGGGGGCCCCGCCCGTCAGCCGCTGCTCTCCAGCCCGCGCAGCCGGCGCTCCAGCTCGGCCCGCCGCCGCATCGCCACCTCGGCCTCGACGCGCAGGCCGTCGGCGACCGGCGAGCCGGCCTTGACGATGCGGGCGCTGCAGCGCTCCTGCTCGGCCACCACCGCGGCGATGGCCGCCTTGATGGCGGCGCGCCGCAGCAGCCGCTCGGCCACGCCCCGCTCCACGCCGCCCGGGCCGGTCAGGGCCTCGATGCGCCGCCGCAGCGGCTCCTCGACGTCGGCCAGCCGGGCCAGCGCCGCCTCGCGGGTCAGCGGCTCGCGGATCAGGTCTCGGGCCAGGTCGGCCAGCGGCCCCGGCGGCAGCAGCCCGGGGAGGTTCTCCTCGGCGGCCGCCGGCCCCAGGTCGCCGAAGGCGATGAGCAGGCCGAGGGCGTCCACCGCCGGCCCGGGCAGCACCGCCTGGACCCGCTGGTGCGAGGCCAGCAGGCTGCCCGACGGCGACGGCCGCCGATCCCGCCGCCAGCCACCGCCCTCGCGGGGCGGCGGCGACCCGCCGTCCTCCGAGCCGCCCTCGTCGGCCTCGGGCGGGGGCGCCTCGCTTCGAGCCTCGCTCCGCGATCCCCTCGGCCCGGCCGCCAGCTCCCGCCGCAGCGCCTCGACGTCGAGGTCGAGCTTGCGGGCCACCGCCTCCTCGAGCACGCCCCGGGCCAGCCCCTCGGGGGCCAGCCGGGTGAGCGGGGCCAGCTCGGCCACCGCCGCCAGCTTGGCCTCCAGCGCCGCCGTCTTCGGCTCGCGACCGCAGGTCTTCTCCACCGCCCGGTCGATGAGGAACTGCGAGAGCGGCACCGCCGCGGCCAGCAGCGCCTCGACGCCGGCCTTGCCGTGGGCGCGGGCGAAGTCGTCGGGGTCCAGCTTGGCGTCGCCGGCCGGCAGCAGCGCCACCTTGCCGGCCAGCCCGGCCGGGAAGAGCGCCGCCGCCGCCTTGCCGGGCGCGGCCAGCCCGGCCTGGTCGCCGTCGAACAGCACCGTGACCTCGCGGCAGTCGCAGCGCTTGAGCAGCTCCACGTGCTCCGGCGTCAGCGCCGTGCCGCAGACCGCCACGGCGTTCTTGACGCCGGCCTGGTGCAGCCCGATCACGTCGAAGTACCCCTCCACCAGCACCGCCGTCCGCGTCTTGCGGATCGACTCGCGCGCCAGGTCGAGCCCGTAGAGCACCCGGCTCTTCTTGTAGAGCGGGGTCTCCGGGGTGTTGATGTACTTGGCCCCCTTCTCCTCGCCCATGGCCCTCGCGCCGAACCCGATCACCACGCCGTCCAGCCCGGCGATGGGGAACATCAGCCGCCCCCGGAACCGGTCGTAGGTCCGGCCGTCCTCCTTCTCCACCAGCAGCCCGGCCTTGAGGACGGCCGCCTCCCCGATCCCCTTCTCCTTGAGCCGCGGCGGCAGGTCGTCCCACCCCGAGGCCGCCACCCCGAGGCGGAAGGCCTTGACCTGCTCGTCCGCCACCCCCCGCGAGGCCAGGTAGGCCCGGGCGTCGGTGCCGTAGCCGCTGCCCAGCCGGGCCGCCCAGTAGCGGGCCGCGGCGTCGCAGGCGGCCTGGAGCTCGTTGCGCTCCTTGCGCCGGCGCTGCGCCTCGGCCGTCTCCTGGGCGTCCGACTCGGGGATCTCGATCCCCACCTCGGCCGCCAGCTCGCGCACCACCTCGGGAAACTCCTTGCCCTGCAGCTTCTGCAGGAACGTGAAGACGTTGCCGTACTCACCGCAGCCGTAGCACTTGTAGTGCTTGTCCTCGGTGTAGACGTGGAAGCTGGGCGTCCGCTCCCCGTGAAAGGGGCAGCAGCCCCGCCAGGTCCGTCCGGCCCGCTTCAGCTCCACGTGGCGGCCGATCAGCGCCACCACGTCGACGCGGGCCTTGATCTCCTCGATGACCTCGTCGGGGATCAGGTGTCGCCCCCGGTCCGGCTAGGTCCCCGAGAGGCGGGCCTTCACCAGCTCCGAGACCAGCTTGCCGTCGGCCTTGCCCTGCACCTCCGGCAGGAGCGCCTTCATCACCGTCCCCATGTCGCGCGGGCCCGCGGCGCCGGTCTTCTTCACCGCCGCCTCGACCAGCCGCTTCAGCTCGGCCTCGTCGAGCTGGGCCGGCAGGTAGCCGAGCAGGATGGCGGTCTCCGCCTCCTCCTTGGCCACCAGGTCCAGCCGGTTCCCGGCCCGGTACTGCTCGATCGAGTCCTTGTGCCGCTTGATCTCGCCGGAGATCACCTGCAGCACCCCGGCGTCGTCGAGCGGCTTCATGGCCTCGATCTCCCGGTACTTGATGGCGCTCTTGAGCATGCGGACCACGGAGAGCTTCACCGTGTCCTTCACGCGCATCGACGCCTTCAGGTCGGCGTCGAGCTGGTCCTTGAGCGCCATGGGGTCCCCCGGGAGGTGCGGCGACGACGGGCGGCTAGTACGTCTTCCGCGACTTCTTCATGGCGCGCTTCTTGGCCGCCAGCGCCTTCTTCTTGCGCTTGACGCTCGGCTTCTCGTAGTGCTCGCGCTTGCGGATCTCCGAGAGGATGCCGGCCTTCTCGCACTGCTTCTTGAACCGCTTCATCGCGTTCTCGAAGGATTCGCCTTCCTTGACACGCACTCCGGTCATTCTTTGCCTCGAACCTTTGGGTTGGCTTCGTGAGGGGCTCACGAAAGCGCAAAGCCGGATGCCCTGGGGCACCCGGCTCAAGCGCACGGTGGAACGGGGTGCTTAGAAAGATTTCGCCAGTTTGTCAAGGACTTCCGGGTCGCCGGGGGGCCCCGTGGCGGGCCTCCAGCGCCTCGTAGACCTGCGCCGGCGTCACCCCCGCCGAGGCCAGCACCACGAACAGGTGGTAGACGAGGTCGGCCGCCTCCAGGGCCAGGTGCTCGCCGGTGTCCTGCCCGGCCAGCAGCCCCTGCTGGGCCTCTACGACCTCGTAGGCCTCCTCGATGACCTTGCGGCGGGCCTTGGCCGGGGCGGCGAGGAGCTTGCGGGTGTAGCTCTCGAGCTCCGCCGGGTCGTCGCGGCGGGCTTCGATGGTCTTCCAGAGGGTCGCGAGGAACCGCTCGTCGGCCATGGCATCTCCTGGGTGGTGTGGAAGCAGCTCCGCTCCCCGGTGTGGCAGGCCGGCCCGGCCTGCCGGACCACGTAGAGCACGGCGTCGCCGTCGCAGTCCACCGAGACCGAGAGCACCTGCTGGACGTGGCCGGAGGTGTCCCCCTTGCGCCAGAGCGCGCCGCGGCTGCGCGACCAGTAGGTGCCGCGCCCGGTGGCCAGCGTCCGCTCGAGCGCCTCGCGGTTGGCCCAGGCCAGCATCAGCACCGTGCCGTCGGCCTCCTGGGCCACCACCGGGACCAGCCCGCGCCCGTCGAACTGGATGAGCCCGAGCAGCGCCGCCGACGACCCGGCCGCCTTCGCCAGGGCCTTCCCCGGCCCCTTCCCCGGGGCCTTCCTGGGAGCCTTCATGGCCGCACCTCCACGCCGCGTTCCAGCAGGAACCGCTTGGCCTCGCCGACGGTGTGGGTGCCGTCGTGGAAGATCGAGGCGGCCAGCGCCGCGTCGGCGTACCTGAGTCCTTCAGCCAGGTGCTGGAGGCTTCCCACACCTCCCGAGGCGATCACCGGGATGCGCACCGCCGCCTGCACCCGCTCCAGCAGCGCCAGGTCGTAGCCGGCGTGGGTGCCGTCGCGGTCCATCGAGGTGAGCAGCAGCTCGCCGGCGCCGCGGTCGGCCACCTCGCGGATCCAGGCCAGCCCCTCGCGCCCGGTGGCCCTCGAGCCCCCGGCCACGTAGACCTCCCACTCGGTGCCCCGCCCCTCAACCCGGGGCCGGCGCTTGACGTCCACCGCCACCACCAGCGCCTGGGCCCCGGCGATGGCCGAGAGCCGGTCGACCAGGCCCGGCTCCTTCACCGCCGAGGAGTTGACGCTCACCTTGTCGGCCCCGGCCCGCAGCAGGGCCACGAAGTCGGCCTCGCTGCGCACCCCGCCGCCCACGGTGAGCGGGGCGAAGACCCGGGCCGCGGTCCGGCTCACCAGGTCGAGCAGCGTGCCGCGGTTCTCCAGCGTGGCGGCGATGTCCAGGTAGGTGATCTCGTCGGCCCCCTGGGCGTCGTAGCGGGCCGCCGCCTCGACCGGGTCGCCGGCGTCGCGCAGGTTCTGGAACTTGACGCCCTTGACGACGCGGCCGTCCTTGACGTCGAGGCAGGGGATGATCCGCTTGGCCGGCACCCTAGGCCCCCGCCCCCGGCGCGCCGACCGGGGCCGCTCCGCCCGCCGCCGCCAGCGCCACCGCCTCGGCCAGCTTGATCCGCCCCTCGTAGAGCGCCTTGCCGACGATGACCCCGGCCACGCCGGCCGCCAGGCAGGCGCGGATGTCGTCGAGCCCGGCCACGCCCCCCGAGGCCACCACCGCCACCCCCGCCTCGGCCTGCAGCGCCGCGGCGCCGGCGGCGTCGACGCCGGTGAACATGCCGTCGCGGGCCACGTCGGTGTACTCCACCAGCGTCACCCCGGCCTCCTTGACCCGCCGCGCCACCTCGGCCGCCTTCAGCCCAGAGCCCTCGAGCCAGCCGGCCACCTTGACCTCGCCGTTGCGGGCGTCGATGCCGCAGCGGACCCGGCCGGGGAACCGCTGGCAGGCCTGCCGGACCAGATCCAGCCGCTCCACCGCGGCGGTGCCGAGCACCACCGCCGCCACCCCCAGCCCCAGCACCTTCTCGATGTCGCCGAGCGTGCGCAGCCCGCCCCCCAGCTCGATCTCCAGCCCCGGGACGGCGCAGAGCTCGGCCACCGTGGAGAGGTTGACCGGCCAGCCGGCCTTGGCCCCGTCGAGGTCGACGACGTGGAGCCGGGTGGCGCCGGCGGCGGCGAACTTCGCAGCCTCCTCGGCGGGGTGGCGCGAGTAGACCTGCCGGGTGGCGAAGTCGCCCTTCTGCAGCCGGACCACCTCGCCGCTCATCAGGTCGATGGCCGGGATCACGAGCACGGGGGGACCTCCACGAAGCGCTGGGTCATTCTAGTGGATCCCCACGAAGCGACGCAGGAAGGCCAGCCCGACCTGCTGGCTCTTCTCCGGGTGGAACTGGACGGCGAAGAGGTGGCCCTGCGCCAGCCCGGCGCAGAAGGGCCGGCCGTGGGTGGCGGTGAGCTGGGTGCCGGGGGCGTCGGCCGGGGCGGCGTAGCTGTGGGCGAAGTAGACGAACTGGCCGTCGAGCGGGGCGAAGAGCGGGTGCAGCGGGCCGGCGGCGGCCAGCTTCGACCAGCCGATGTGCGGCAGGCGCACCTCGGGCGGCAGCTTGCGGACGGTACCGGGGACCAGCCCCAGCCCGCGCGCCCCGCCCGCCTCCTCGCCGTCGCTGAAGAGGATCTGCAGGCCGACGCAGATGCCCAGCACCGGCGTGCCGCGGGCGATCACCTCGCGCAGCGCCGCCTCGACGCCGCTGCCGCGCATGGCCTCGGCGCAGGCCGGCATGGCCCCCTGCCCCGGCACCACCACGCTGGCGGCGGCGCGCACCGCGGCCGGGTCGCGGGTCACCACCACCTCGGCCCCGACCTCGCGCAGGGCGTTCTCCACCGAGCGCAGGTTGCCGGCGCCGTAGTCCACCAGCGCGACCGTCCCGCTCACGGCGCGGCTCTCGCGGACCGGTCCGGCCACATCAGAGCACGCCCTTGGTCGACGCCAGCGCCGTCCCCTCGCGCACCGTGGCGGCGCGCAGGGCCCGGGCCACCGCCTTGAAGGTGGCCTCGACGATGTGGTGCAGGTTGCGGCCGTAGCGCACGTTGACGTGGAGGCAGACCCGGGCGTGGTTGCAGAGGGCCTGCAGGAAGTCCTGGGTCAGGTCGACGTCGTAGCCGCCGATGAACTTCTTGCCGCTGGGGAGCCGGGCGTTGAAGGTCAGGTGGGGGCGGCCGGAGAGGTCGATGACCGCCTCCACCAGCGCCTCGTCGAGCGGCACCACGGCGTGGCCGTAGCGGGCCAGCCCGGCCTTGTCGCCGAGCGCCTCGCGCAGCGCCTCGCCGATGGCGATGCCGACGTCCTCGACGGTGTGGTGGGCGTCGACCTCCAGGTCGCCGCGGGCCCGGACCTCGAGGGCCAGGCCGCCGTGGCGGGAGAGCTGCGCCAGCATGTGGTCGAAGAAGGGCAGGCCGGTGTCGGTGCGGCAGGCGCCGCCGCCCAGCGCCAGCGCCACGGCGATGTCGGTCTCCTTCGTCTTCCGGGCGATCCGCCCCTGCCCCGGCTTCGACTTCGGCTTCGACTTCCTGGCCGCCATCAGCTCCTCCCCCGCTTCGGCTTCGACCGCTGCGGCTGCTTCGAACCCTTCGCCTGCTTCGACGGCTTCCTCGACGGCCGCGCCGCCTTCTTCGCCGGAGCCGGCGCCGCCTTCCCCTCGACCCGCACCTGCACGGCGCGCCAGTGGCCCAGCAGCCCCTCGGCCAGGGCCAGCGCCTCGACCGCCGGCGCCACCGCCGCCAGCGCCCGGGGCGTGAACTCGAGGACGCTCTGGCGCCGCCGGAAGGTGGCCACCGAGAGCGGCGAGGCGAAGCGGGCGGTGCCGGCCGTCGGCAGCACGTGGCTGGGGCCGGCCAGGTAGTCGCCCACCGCCTCCGGCGTCGAGGCGCCCACGAAGAGGGCGCCGGCCCGGGTCAGCTTCGGGGCCAGCCTGCGGGCGTCGGCGGCGTGGATGGCCAGGTGCTCGGGGGCGAACCGGTCGGCCAGCGCCACCGCCTCGGCCAGGGTGCGGGTCACCACCACCGCCCCGCGCTCGGCGATGGCCTGGCCGGCGATCTCCCGGCGCGGCAGGTCGGCGAGCTGCCGCCCCACCTCCACCTGCGCCGCCGCCGCCAGCGCCTTCGACGGGGTCACCAGCACCGCCACGGCGCGCACGTCGTGCTCGGCCTGGGCCAGCAGGTCGCTGGCCACCTCGACGGCGCTGGCCGCGGCGTCGGCCAGCACCAGGATCTCGCTGGGGCCGGCGATCATGTCGATGTCCACCTGGCCGAAGACCAGCCGCTTGGCGGCGGCCACGTAGGCGTTGCCCGGGCCGCAGATCTTGTCGACCGCCGGCACCGTGGCGGTGCCGTAGGCCAGCGCCGCCACCGCCTGGGCCCCGCCCACCTTGAAGAGGCGGGAGACGCCGGCCACGTGGCAGGCGGCCAGCGTCCAGCCGTCGACGGCGCCGGTGGCGTGGAGGCCGGGGGTGGTCACCACCACCTCGCCGACGCCGGCCACCCGGGCCGGGATGGCGGTCATCAGCACCGACGAGGGGTAGCGGGCGGTGCCGCCGGGGACGTAGAGGCCGACCCGCGCCAGGGGGTGGGTGCGCTGGGCCAGCCGGGCGCCCAGGGCGTCGGTGAACTCCGGCACCTCGGCGTCGCGCTCGCGCTGGTGGAAGGCGCGGACCCGGTCGGCGGCCAGCTGCAGCGCCCGGCGGCCGGCGTCGGGCAGGCCGCGCCAGGCGGCGGCGAAGTCGGCCGGCCCGAGCGCCAGGGCGTCGGCCGAGGCCGGCACCCAGCGGTCCCAGCGGGCGGTGTAGTCGAGCAGGGCGGCGTCGCCGCGGGCCCGGACGTCGGCCACCACCCGGGCGGCCGCCTCGCGCACCGGGGCCTCGTCCTCGTCGGAGCCGCGGGCGCAGAGGGCGCGCCAGGCGTCGGCGAAGCTGGGGGCGGTGGTGACGAGCGTCTTCACGGGGGGTCCTCTCTTCGGGAACCCGGGAAAATACCGCATCGGCGGCGGTGAGGCGAGCCGGGCTGCGGCTGCTGGGTTGCGGCTGCAGAGCGCAGGGGTCCAGCCGCAGCGCTCCGGCGGTGGCCCGGTCGGAGGTGGCGGAGAAGCCGAGCTCGAGCGCGGTGACCGTCACGGCGCCCCCCGTCCCCTCGGTCCACGCCACCGAGCCGGAGGCGGCAGCCTGGCTGCTCCCGAGGACGCCCCCGGTCCGCTGGGTGAGCTCCCCCACCCCCTGGCCGGCGGCCGGGGTCGCCGCCGCCAGCACCGAGGCCACGGTGGTGCCATCCGCCGGCGGCAGGATCCGCAACGCCAGCAGGGTCCAGGTGCCCACCGGCACCAGCCGGATGGCCAGGCAGGTGTCCGGCTGGTCGGAGACGTAGAGCTCCAGCAGGCCGGCGCGGCGCCCCACCGCGCCGCTGACCATCTTCAGCGTGGTGCCGCCGACGGTGAACTCGGGGGGCGGGGTGAGATCCACCGGACCCGAGGCCGGGAGGCCGCAGCCTGACGGGAGGGCGAGCGCCAGGAGGAGGAGCGCCCCTCCCGGCCCGAGCCGCCCCCCGGTCCGGCCGCCCCGGCTCACCGGACCACGTAGACCACGGCGGTGCGCGGGGGCACGGTGAAGGTCCCGGTGGCCGAGGCGTAGGCGGCCTGCGTGCGGGGGCGCTGGTCCGCCGCCGTGGCGCTGTCCTGCACCGGGTGGAGCACCCAGGGCTTGCCGGCCTCCGCGGCCAGCACCAGGTCGTGCGCCACCTTGTCGACGTTGACCAGGTAGAGCACCTCGGCGAAGCCGGCGCCGGTGTAGCCGGTGCCGTCGAGGTGGCCCGCCATCACCGTGGCCACCTGCCCGGCGCCGCTGTTGGGGAAGGTGAGCCGCAACTTGACGTCGGCGGCGGTCCGGAGCCGGAAGAGCGTGGAGCTCTTGCGGATGGCCAGCAGGTCGCGGAAGCCGTCACGGGCGAAGGCGATGGCCGCCCCGTCCGGCCGGAGCGCCGGGGAGGCGAGGAGCGGCTGGATGATCGACCAGTTGGCCCCGTTGTCGCCCTGCATGGGCATGCCGACCCCGAAGTTGTTGGTGGCGTAGGTCCAGTCGAGCCGGTTGAACCAGTCCCCCGAGTCGTAGCTGTTCCGGTCCATCGACTTGCTGCGGAGCGTGTCGACGCCGGCGTGGAAGTAGGCGACCCCCTGGCTGAAGGCGTTGAGGGCGACCCCCAGCAGCTGGGACCGGACCCGGTCGTCCATGGTGGTGGCGACCGGCAGCTTGTAGACGTTGATGTCGTAGAGGGTCTGGTTGTCGTGGTTCTCGACGTAGTTCACCACCTCGTCGGGCGAGGTCACGTAGCCGGCCGGCTGGCCGTTGTAGTCGATGGCCTCCAGCGTGGTGGCGGTGCCGTTCCAGGCGGTGAGCGGGAAGGAGCGGATCGAGCCGGCCAGCCCGACCCGGACCATGTCGGCGGCCGAGGCCAGGGCGTCGGCCGCGGCGGCCCCGGTGGGACCGGTCGGGTTGGGGTCGTAGGAGAGGCCGTTGATGTACCCCTGGTTCTTGACCAGGTCGGCGCCGCCGTCGAACGGGCTGCCGCCGCGGATCCGGTCGCGGGCCCGGTCGCTGAAGGTGGCGATCCCCGAGCCGTTGAGCGAGAGCTGCGAGGCCTGCTCGAAGCGGGCCCCGCCGGCCACCTCACCGAAGTTCCAGCCCTCGCCGACCAGCTGGACGGCGCGACCGGTCGTGGCCAGGAGCCGGGCCTTGATGGCCTCCATCACCGAGCGCGGCTGGTGGCCCATCAGGTCGAAGCGGAAGGAGTCGATCCGGTACTGGGAGGCCCAGGTGACCACCGAGTCGCTCATCAGCTTGGCCATCATGGCGTTCTCGGTGGCGGTGTTGCTGCAGCAGGTGGACTGCTCCACTGCCCCGGTGGCGTCGAGCCGGTGGTAGTAGCCCGGGACGATCCGGTCGAGCACCGACTTCTCGTCCTGCCCGTGGCGGGTGGTGTGGTTGTAGACCACGTCCATGCCGACCCGGAGGCCGGCCTGGTGCAGCCCCATCACCATCTGCCGGAACTCCAGCACCCGGGTGGCGCCGTCGGCGGCGTCGCTGGCGTAGCTCCCCTCCGGCGCCGTGTAGTGGAACGGGTCGTAGCCCCAGTTGAAGCCGTCCTGCCCGGCGATGACCCGGGTGAACTCCTGCTGCTTGTCGTCGGTCGGGCCGTAGCTGGCCAGGGCCTGGCCCACCGTCTGGCCGGCGAAGGGCACGCAGCGCGAGGAGGCGATGGGCACGGTGGCCTTGGTGCACAGGTCGCTGAACAGGGAGGTGAGGTCGATGCGGTCGGCCGGGTTCTCCTTGACGGTGGCGATGTCGAAGACCGGCAGCAGGTGGACGTCGGTGATCCCGGCGGTGGCCAGCGCCCGCAGGTGCTTCATCCCGTCGGAGGTGGCGTCGGTGAAGGCCAGGTACTTCCCGCGGTGCGCCGCCGGCACGGTGGCGTCGGAGACCGAGAAGTCACGGACGTGCAGCTCGTAGATGGAGAGATCGGTCTGCGCGCCGAGGGCCGGGGGGACCACGGCGGCGTCCCAGCCGGTGGGGCGGAGCTTCGCCGACGACAGGTCGGCGACGTAGCTGCGCTTCGAGTCGGTGGTCAGGCTGACCGAGTAGGGATCGGTGACCAGGTTCCGCACCACGCCCACCCCGCGGACGAAGACCTCGACGGCGTAGGCGTAGTACTTGCCCGAGAGGTCGCCGGTCCGGCTGGCGCTCCAGGTGCCGCGGGCGGCGTCGAAGCTCATGGCGTCGAGCCCGGTGGCGGCGCCGGTCCCGGTGTCGTAGGTGCAGAGCGAGACCTTGCGCGCCGTCGGGGCCCAGACCTTGAAGGCGGTCGTGCCGGAGGCCAGGCTGACGCCCAGATCGGTGGTGGCGGCGTTGGCGCTGGCGTAGAGGCCGTCGAGCGCCCCGGCCAGCTGCAGCGTGGTGGCGTTCTGGACGACGCCGGCGGAGTCCTCCTGCACCAGCAGCACCTGCTCCTTGAGCAGCGCCGCGACCCCGGCCTGGTCGGCCGCCTTGACGGAGAGGACCACGCCGCCGGAGAGGAACTTGAAGCGGGTCGCCGCCTCGGCGGGCACGGCGCCGGTGAAGACGTCGAGCGTGAGGGAGCCGTCGCTGCCGGTCACCTTGGTGTCCTTGGCGGCCACCAGCTGGCCGGTGGCCGAGCGGTAGAGCTTGAAGACCCCGGCGCCGTTCACCTTGGGCCACTTGATCAGCTGCGACGTCAGCCAGGAGGCGCGGGCGTCGGTGGTGGAGGCGGCGCGCAGGTCGGGCGGCGAGGTGTAGACGGTCCCGTCCTCCTGGGCGATCCAGATCTCGGCCACCTGGGCGGTGGGCGTCAGCCCGGCGTAGCTGGCCACCAGGTCGCTGCTCCGGCCGTCCTTGTTGTCGACGTTGGTGGCGGGAGGGGGCAGCCCATGGATGACGAAGGTGAGCCCGGTCCGGGTGGGGTCGGTCAGGGGATTGATCACCGGGATGTCGAAGGTCACCTGCGAGCCGTCCAGCGCCGCGGAGTAGTTGGGCATGGAGGAGAGGGGCACCGGAGCGGACCAGGTGTTGAGGGTCAGGCCGGAGAGCCGGGTGGCGTCGACGCCGCCGGCCGGGAACAGGTGCAGCCCCCAGGTCGAGTAGCTGGAGTCGAAGCGCAGGTAGTGGACCCGGACGGTGGCGATGTCCTTGGGGCCGGCCCCGGTGGGATCGCTCAGGTAGGTGGTCGGATCGCCGGAGATCCGCCAGATCTCGTTGGCGCCCGGCTTGAGCGTGTAGCTCTGGTCGGTGGGGAGGTCCTTGGTGTCCCCCATGTGGATGATGTAGCCGACGGTCCCCGAGGCGGCGACGATGGTGGGCCTGAAGACGACGCCGAAGGCGTCGGTGGAGACCTGGGGATAGCCGACGCTCCAGCCCATGTCCTGCGCCGCGCCCCAGGCGTGCAGCACCCAGCCGGTGTAGATGCCGTCCGCCCGCTTGTAGTGGATGGTCAGCGTCGGCAGGGCGCCGCCGCCCCCGCCGCCCGGCGTGGCGACGGCGTTGAGCGTCACCATGACGTTCCCGTCGCAGGCGCTCAGGTCCGGCCCAGGGGGGGAGGTGCTGGAGCTGGAGCAGCCGCCGAGCAGGGCGGCCAGCGTGACGGCGAGGAGGGCGCGGGAGGGGGTGGTGGTCACGGCGTGGCGGGGCTGGGTCACGGGGCTGTCCTCTGGTGTCGCTGCGTTGGTCCGGTGTGCATGTCTAATTGCCTGGGGCGAGTTGCGCCCGCTGGCGAGGAGGCGCGTCAGGCCGCCCGAACGCCATTCCCGTGGGAGCGGGCCAGCGGGTGGAGCGCCTGGTGCAGGACGCTGCCGGCGGCTCCCACGGCGGCGGCGTTGAGGCCGAAGCGGCAGACCCTGACCTCGGTGCGGTGGTAGGGCAGCTCCCCGGTCAGCCGCTGCAACTCGGCGATGGCCACGTCCACCAGCCCCTGGAGCCGGCTCAGCGTCCCGCCCAGGATCAGCACCTCGGGGTTGATGGTCACCACCAGGTTCTGGAGGACCAGGCCGAGGTGCTCGCCGGCCTCGCGGACCACCCGCCGCATGGTGGCGTCGCCCCGGTCGAGCAGCGCCACCAGCTCCGAGACGCGGAGCACCGGGGTCTCCTGGCCGGTGGCCTGCCGGCTGATCACCTTCTGCGAGAGGATGGTCTCGGCGCAGCCGCGGCGACCGCAGGCGCAGCGGGTGCCGTCCACCTTGAGGATGGTGTGGCCCACCTCGCCGGCCAGGCCGTCGAACCCGACGTGCAGGCCTCCCTCGAGCACGATGCCGGCGCCGACGCCGTAGCCGAGGCTGAGGAAGACCAGCGAGCCGACCGCGGGCCCGGTCCCGAAGACGTACTCGCTGAGCGCCGCGGCGTTGGCGTCGTTGAGCACCTGGACCGGCATGTCGCCGGCGCGCCGCTCCAGCAGCGCGGCGCCCAGCAGGTCGCCGAAGGGGACGTCACGCCAGCCGATGCTGGGGGCCAGCCGGAGGAAGCCCTCGGTGTCCACCATCCCGGCCACCGCCACGCCGGCGCCGAGGACCTTGCGCTTCCCGGCCAGGACCGCGGCCCGGGCCTCGGCGACCAGCCCGGCGGTGTCGCGGATCGACTGCCCCTGGTCGACGTGGCGGTAGTCGATCCTCCTGGAGAAGAGCACCTCCCCCTGGAGACCGCAGGCCACGGCGTTGATGAAGTCGTCCCCCACCTCGGCGCCGACCAGGGCCAGCCGGGTGGAGTCGAGGTCGAGCGCCTTGGGCCGGCGTCCCAGGGCCCCCGTCCCGCGGGACCCCTCCTGGCGGAGCCAGCCGTCCTCGATCAGCTCTCCCACCAGGACCGAGACGGTCGATTCGGCGAGCCCGATCAGCTCCGCCAGCTCGCCCCGGGCCAGCCCTGGCCTGGCCTTGACGTGCCGGACGATGGCCATCCGGTTCAGTCTCTTCAGCATGCGCTGGGAGCCGGCCATCCCTTATCTTCCCCTTGCCACCCCCTCGACGGAAGGGGGGATGCTGGACGGGACCACTGGTCAGATGCTCTGCAAGTTACTGAAATTGCTAGATTACCGGATGATACATGGATCCGACGACCACCGGCGGCGTTCGCATGGGGCTGTGACCCCATGGGCCCTACCAGCGGCGCCGCGAGATGCTACGACCACTTCCACCTAGTCCTTTTCTATAAATTCGACCATACTCCGAATTATCCAGACTAGGAAGTCCAAGTGAAGGACCGTGAGCGATGCCTGCGCACATGGGAGGCCGATGTCGGTGGACGTGACGAGCGGGCCCGGAGGCCATCGATGCTGGTGAAGCCACCCACGGTGCGGCTCGCCGGCCTGGTCGCGGCCGCGCTGCTGGCCTGCGCCTGCGGCGGCTCCAGCACGCCGCCGGGCCCCACCATCACCCCCAACACCCAGGGGTGGTGGCGCAGCCAGGTCGGCTACGAGCTCTTCGTCCGCAGCTTCGCCGACTCCGACGGGGACGGCACAGGCGACTTCCGGGGGCTGACCGCCCACCTCGACGCCCTCAACGACGGGAAGGGGCCGGCCAGCACCAACTCGCTGGGGGTCGACTTCGTCTGGCTGATGCCGGTCTTCCCGTCGCCCAGCTACCACGGGTACGACGTGTCCGACTACCGGTCCATCAACCCCGACTACGGCACCCTCGACGACTTCAAGGCCTTCGTGGCGGCCGCCCACCAGCGCGGCATCAAGGTGGTGCTGGACATGGTGCTGAACCACTCCTCGTCGCTGCACCCGTGGTTCGTCTCCTCCCGCCTGGGGCCGGTCTCCGCCACCTCCGGCTGGTACGTCTGGCGGCCGGTCGACCCGGGCTGGCTGAGCCCGGTGGGAAGCGGCAACGCCTTCCGCTACGCCGGCCCCGCTCCCGGCTATTACTACGCGGTCTTCGGCGCCGACATGCCCGACCTCAACCTGCTCAACCCGGCCGTGGAGCAGGAGCTGGTCGACTCCATGAAGTACTGGCTGTCGCTCGGCGTCGACGGCTTCCGGCTCGACGCCGTCCGCTACTTCGTCGAGGGGCCCGGGGGCAACTTCAACGACCTGGTGGACCAGCCCGGCACCCACGCCTTCCTCCGGCGCATCCGCGCCGCGCTCCAGGCCACCTACCCGAACACCCTGCTGGTCGCCGAGGCCTGGGCCATGCCGGAGGTGACCGCCAGCTACTACGGCGCCGGCGACGAGGCCCAGCTGGCCTTCTCCTTCGACCTGTCGACCGGGATCCTCGACGCCTCGCAGTCGGGGAGCACGGTCGGGCTGGTCACCGCCCTCGCCCGCTTCGAGGCGGCGCTGGCCGGCAAGGACCGCGGCTTCGAGGCCCCCATCGTCTCCAACCACGACATCGGCCGGGCCATGCGACGGCTCTCCGGCCAGGTCCCCCAGGCGCGCCTGGCCACCGCCACGCTGCTGGCCATGCCCGGCACCCCGTTCATCTACTACGGGGACGAGATCGGCATGCAGGGGGGGGACAGCGATCCGCAGAAGCGCACCCCGTACCACTGGAACGCCACCGGCCCCGGCTACGGCTTCACCACCAGGGCCACCACCTGGTACGAGGACCGCAACGGCGTGGCCCGGCCGGTCGAGGCGGCCGGGGTCGACCTGGAGTCGCAGCGCGCCGACCCGGCCTCGCTCTGGAACCTGCACCGCTCGCTCATCGCGCTGCGCCACGCCCAGGCCCCGCTGGCCACCGGCGACGCCACCCGGCCGGCGGTCACCGGGGGCGGCGCCGGCGCCTTCGCCCTGCTCCGGACCGCCGCCGGGAAGCGGGTCCTCTTCGTGGCCAACTACGCCGTCGCCGCCAGCGGCCCCTTCACCGTGGCCGTGGCCGGCACGCCGGGGGTCCTGCTCGACGGCGGCCTGAGCGGCGCGCCCACCCTCGCCGCCGGCGCGCTCACCTTCCCCGGACTGGCCGGCCAGTCCTTCGCCTTCCTGTCGCTCGACTGAACCAACCGATCGCCCTGGAGCCCCGCATGGTCACGCCCCTCCGCCCCCTCCTCGCCGCCCTGGCCCTCCTCGGCCCCGCCGCCACCCTGGCCGTCGACCCGGCCGCCACCTGCGACGCCAAGGGTGGCTTCAAGTTCACCGACCCGGCCGGCGACGACAAGGGGCCGGGCACCTACGTCTACCCGACCGACGCCGTCTACAAGCCCGGCTCCTTCGACCTCACCGAGCTCGAGGTGGTGCCGCGCGGCGACCAGGTCGAGTTCCGCATCACCGTCAAGTCGCGCATCGAGGACCCCTGGGACAGCGCCGCCTGGGGCGGCAACGGCTTCTCGGTGCAGATGGCCGCCATCCACATCGACACCGATCACGTGAAGGGCAGCGGCGTCCGCGACGGCCTGCCCGGCTTCAACGTGCGCTTCGCCGAGGAGGAGGCCTGGGACAAGGTGGTCATCGTCTCCCCCCAGGGGCCGACCCGGGTGAACTCGGAGGTCGACTCGAAGTGCCCGCAGTGGAAGGACCGGATCGTGGTCCCCAAGATCACCCGCGCCCAGGGCCGGACGCTGGTGGCCACCGTCGACGCCAAGCAGCTGGGCGGCACGCCGCAGCCGGGCTGGGGCTACCAGGTGCTCATGCAGTCGAACGAGGGCTTCCCGGCCAAGACCGACCTGCTCACCCGCAAGGTGAACGAGTCCGAGGGACAGCACCGCTTCGGCGGCGGCACCGACTACGACAACGACCCGCACGTCCTCGACCTCATCGTGCCCGGGGGCGGCGACGCGGCCAAGAAGCAGTACGAGCTCCTCTCCAAGTACAACAAGACCACCACCGAGCCGAAGCCCGAGGACCTGGCGGTGGTGCCGATGGTCTACCCGTGCGCCAAGTGAGGGCCGCCATGACGAGCGCTTGGAGACTGGGGCTGCTGGCGGGGACCACCGGGCTCGCCCTGGCGGCCGCGCCGGCCCGTGCCGACACCGTCAACTTCGACCTGAGCGGCAAGATCTACACGAAGTACATGTACAAGAACGACAACACCCAGGGCTGCCTGTCGATGTCCAACCCGTTCTGGGTGGACAACATCCAGGGGTCCAACGGCGCCTGCACCGAGTTCGAGCTGACCATGAAGGCCCGGGTGGGGCCGAAGGTGAGCGCCGGCGTCCGGCTGCAGAGCCGCTGGGGCATGATGTGGCAGGACTGGTGGGAGAACGGCGACATGAAGCCGGGCGTCTCCGACACCTCCGGCGAGAGCCTGGGCATGAACCACGCCCAGTACATCAAGCTCCGCGGCGCCTACGCGCGGCTGGCGCCGCCCATCCCCACCGTGAAGTGGATCACCATCGGCTCCACCGACTACTCGATGTGGAACGAGTGGACCATCGGCAAGGCCCGCTACATCGACCGGGACAACGGCAGCGGCGTCTTCGTCGAGGGTGAGCTGCTCCCGGCGAAGCGGCTCTCCTACACCACCGGCGCCATGGCCCTCCCCAAGCTCTGGGCCGGTCCGGGCTGGCAGACCGGCATCCCCGGCGACGCCAGCGGCGGCGGCGGCGACACCAAGGCCGGCCTCTACGGGACCGACTGGGCCTTCGCGGCCAAGCTGGAGAGCCAGGTCAGCGACGACCTCCGGCTCAAGCTCATCGGCAGCCTGATCCAGGACTGGGAGGCCGACCGGAACAGCCCCTTCCTCACCACCGGACCGTCCAGCGCGGCGCGCGGCGCCGATCACTCGGTGGCGCTCGCCACCCGCTTCCGCGGCGTCAACGCCACGCTCGACGGCGCCTGGACCCCCGGCTCACTGGAGTTCCTCTCCATCTCCGGCCTGGCGGCCTACTCCTCCAACTACGTCAACCCCGACTACGCCACCAACATGGTCCGCAACGGCCAGGGCTTCTCCCCGGTGGTCTTCAAGGTCGACGGAAGGGGCCAGGCGGTGGCCTCCAACGGCGCGGCCGGCAAGCTGCTGGTCGAGCTCTTCGACCCGCTGCGGAACGGCCTCTCCGCCAAGGTCGAGGGCTTCTACATCGGGTCCGAGTACAACGCCATCATGGGGGCCCGGCGTGAGGCCGACGTGCTCCTCACCGACGGCATCATCACCGGCGGCTTCACCCGCGGCGGCCAGCTGCCCACCCTCAACGTCGCCAACGAGTTCCAGGACTGGGACGAGCCCTGGTACGAGACCTGTATCGGCTGGCAGGGCGCGACGGTGCTGCTGGAGTACGTCAGCGGCGGCCTCAAGACCACGCTCGAGGGCACCGCCATCGGCTACAACACCAACAAGCAGAACCGGGACGTCAGCAACCAGTACCCGGACTTCCTCTACCCGAACGGCTTCACCGACACCACGGCGTACACGGCCGACGCCGACTACGCCAACAAGTACGCCCGCGGCAAGGATCCCCGCAGCGTCTACGCCCGCTTCCAGGATCGCTTCACCTCCCTCGCCGTCCTCAACGCCCAGTACGCCGTCTCCGCCCCGGGGAACCCGGTGCTGAGCGGGAAGGCCAAGTACGTCCACGACTCCGACGGCCGCAACAAGGCCTTCGTCGACCCGGGCACCGGCCAGGTGACGCCCAAGGGCGACGACTACCTGGGCAAGGCGCTGATGTTCATGCTGGCGGCCACCGTGCAGCCCACCAGCGAGCTCAAGCTCTCGGCGGGCTACGAGTACAGCACCTGGACCGAGAAGAACCGGGTCGGGTCGCAGTCGGCCGGTTACTACGACGACGACACCCGGCGCCACACCGTCCACGCCGGCCTGAACTACGCCTTCGGCGGCGCGCTGCTCGGCTACTCCCTGGAGTACTTCCACAAGAACCTGCTCCGGCAGGCCCCCAACTACGACATGGTCTGGAACGTCTGGCGCTCGAAGGCCACGTTCGAGGTGGCATGGTGATGCGCACCCAACTCTTCGTCGGAATCGCCGCGCTCGCCGCCCTGACCGGCTGCGGGCTGGAGAACATCTTCGGGAACGCCGGCCACGCGCCCTACGACCGGCCCGCCTCGCGCATCACCGGGACCCTGCAGGAGGGCGTCCCCGCCACCAGGCTGGCGGTGCTGGACGGCGCCGGGAACGGGCTGGAGCCCTTCCAGGTGACCGCGGGAGGCGGCGGCTACGAGATCCGCCTCCCCTCATCCAAGTACGCCTTCATCCGGATCCAGGGGCGCGGCGGCAACGCCCAGTGGCGCGCCCTGGTCCCCTTCGTCGGGGAGGAGTCCTCGACCGTGGAGAACCTGGACGCCCGGTCGCTGACCGAGGTGCTCCTGGTGGAGGCCTGGCTGGGCGCCAGGGGGAAGAAGTTCCTCCAGCTCAATCCGGCGGCCCACCTCGGCGACGGCTTGACCAGCGGCACCCGGACCCTGATCCGGCGCGACATGGACACCGCGGGGACGCCGACGGCGCAGCTCCTCGGCATGGTCACCAGGGTCCTCACCCGGGTCAACCTCTCGGCCGGCTCCGTCGACCCGGACTTCTTCGGGGTGCCGGAGATGACCGGCTGGACGGTGAAGACCAGCCCCCTCGGCGCCGGCTTCCTGACCCGCAACCCGCTCGACTACGACTCCGACGGCATCGCCGAGAGCGACAGCGCCAAGTTCGACGCCAAGCTGGCCGAGGCGGCCCAGCGCTACAACCCGGCCGGCTGCGCCGACCCGAGCCGGGTGCGGGTGCTGTTCACCTCCGACTTCCGGGCCAACAAGCTCGACGGCAACTGCGGCGTCATCAACCGCTTCAAGTGGGCGGTGGACAAGCCGGGCAAGTCGATGTTCTTCGTCGGCTGGGTCCACCAGGACTCGCCGGTCCAGGACGACAAGGCCGACCAGCTGCTCGGCGCCGGAACCCCCAACATGGTCCGCATGTACGACGACGGGACCAACGGCGACGAGGTGGCCGGCGACGGCATCTGGACCGTCAGCTTCGACCTGCCGCCGGGGCTGCGGGTCGGCTACAAGTACACGTGGGGGACCAGTGGGGCCCCCTGGACCGGCAGCGAGGAGTGGCCGGGCAACTCCCGCCTCCTCGAGGTGCTCGACGTCGGCCCCATCGACCCGGCCACCGGCCAGGGCGATAACTTCGTCTACCGGCGCGACGTGTTCGGCGACGAGGCCACCAACAAGGACCGCAGCAACCAGAACGGCTCGTCCGACAAGGGGGCCATCACCTGGACCACCGACATGCACGGCTGCGGACCCGAGGTCCGCGAGCAACCCTTCACCGACGGTAACGCTTGCGTGTGTGGCACGTCCTGGCACACGCCGGAGTCCGTGGGGCCCCTCACCGTAGCCTGCACGGGCCCCTGACCACCGCGCCCGGCAGGTGACCGGGCGCGCCTCGACACCAAGGAGCATCACAATGAAGCGTCTGACCCTCATCTGCTCGGCCCTGCTCGCCTTCGGGCTGGTGGCCTGCAGCGACACCACCACCACCAACATCCCGCCTCCCTGCACCCCGTCCCTCTGGGCCAACAACACCATCCCGCCCTGCACCGTCCCGGTGAACTTCTCCGTCGACGACACCGCCAACAAGGCCTTCAAGAACGGCGGCGACATCCTCTGGAAGGGCTCGTTCCAGTACGACGCCCCCCACCGGATCGCCTACAAGGACTCGAGCTGGGGCGGGCCGTACGTGCCGCTCTATGACGACGGCCCCTGGACCGGCTGGGTGGACACCTCGGTGACCCCGGCGGTGACCCGCTACGGCCACGAGCCGAAGGGCTCGTTCGCCAAGGACAACATCTGGGGCGCCACCGTCTTCGTCTATCCCCCGGCCACCGGCACCGACACCTGGGAGTACGGCCTGGTCGACAACCTCTACGAGATCTTCCACGGCAACGGCTGGATGTGGAAGGGCGCCAACGGCACCTTCACGGTGGCCGCCAACGCCACCGCCCCCGTCGACGCGCTCGGCATGACCATCGCCAAGTTCGGCGACGTCGACTTCCGGCTCGAGCTCGACTCCGCCAACCTGGCGGTCAAGGCGCCGCCCTTCACCACGGCCACCTCGGTCAAGGTGAAGAGCTCGATCTGGGGCTGGGGCGAGTACCCGCTGGTCAGCGTCGGCGGCGGCATCTACTCGCTGACCCTCTCGCAGAACTTCGGCCCCGGGACCCAGTTCCCGCACACCGGCCTCCTCAAGTCGGCCGACAAGCCCGAGTTCGTCTTCGTCCTCGACGGCGCAGAGTACAAGGTCTCCTCGGTGCCGCCGACCACGGGCGTCAAGGCCTTCACCAAGGCGGCCGCCGCCGGCTCCCTCTGGGTCGAGCAGACGGTCGTCAACCTGGTCAGCAACGGCAACACCTCGATCACCGTTCCGTAGCCGCTGTTCGCATCCCGGGGCCGGCGGGGGATCACCTCCGCCGGCCCCGTCTCATTTTCCCCGGGGGACTCACATGCGCCTCGCCGCGCTCTCGCTGCTCCTCGCCGCCCTGGTCACGCCCGCCCCGGCCATCGCCGGGCGCCCCGTCCAGGTGGTCTCCTTCGAGGACGACGCCCACGACGCCACCGGCCCCGGCAGCTACACGCCGCCGGGCGACACCGCCTTCCAGGAGGGCGACTTCGACCTGCGCCGCTTCGCCGTGCTCACCGACGGTGACGATGTCCTCTTCGTGGTGACCCTCGGCGCCGCCATCCGCACCCCGTCGGTCACCGCCCAGTCCGGATCGACGCCGCTCGAGCTCTCGAACGGCCTCTACCTGCAGAACATCGACATCTACCTCGACACCGACCCCACGCCCGGCGCCGGCTCCTCCGCCTGCATCCCGGGGCGGCGGGTGACCTTCGCCGACGGCCGCACCTGGGAGGCGGCGGTGGTGCTGACGCCCCGGCCCGGCCCGGCGCGGGCCGTCACCGAGGACGCCCTGGGGCGCCTCGCCGACCGGGTGCACTTCGCCGAGCGGCTGCTGGTCCAGGGGCGCACCCTCACCGCCCGGGTCCCGGCCGCGTGGCTCGGTGGCTTCCCCCAGCCTGGCTGGGGCTACTCGGTCCACGTCTCCGGCGCCAGCTGGGAGCAGAGCTACGGCGTCACCAGCCGCTTCCGGGGGACGCACGAGCCGGACGCCTTCACCATGCCGGTGCTGACCACGCCCGAGGCCTTCGCCTTCGGCGGAGCGCCCATGGGCTCGGCCCACCCGCGCGTGGTCGACGTGCTGCTGCCGCCCGGCGCCGACCAGGCCGCGGTGCTCGGCTCCTTCGACGCCCGCAGCGGCGCCTTCGCCCGCGTCCCCTTCGTCTACGGCAGGCCGCCCGGCCCGGCCCCGGCCACCGCGGCGCTCCCCGAGGGCACCCCACCGTCGGCCGCACCCGCCCCATACCAGGTGGTCGACGTCTCCGGCACCATGATCAGCCTCTCCGGGCCGGGCAAGGAGCTCAAGGCCATGCAGCTCGGCGTCGTGCTCGGATCGAAGGGCGAGCCGGTGGCGCGGCTGGTGATCATCCAGGTGATGGAGAAGGGGGCGGTGGCCAGCGCCGTGGACGGCGTCGATCGGATCGTGCCCGGGTCCCGGATCCGCTTCGAGCCTCCGCCCCGGACGGCGCCGCTGGCCTCGCCGCCCGCGTCGCTGCCCGCCCCACCGCCCGGCCCCGTCGAGGGG
Source organism: Anaeromyxobacteraceae bacterium (assembly GCA_032654565.1). Lineage (GTDB taxonomy): Bacteria > Myxococcota > Myxococcia > Myxococcales > Anaeromyxobacteraceae > JADKCZ01. Next base: position 200,766 of record JAULAX010000002.1, read on the forward strand.
CCTGCCGAGGCGCCGCGCCCGCCCGCCCCGACTACCCCTTGACGCTGCCGGCGGTCAGGCCGCCGACCAGGTACTTCTGCAGGTAGAGGAAGAGCACCACCACCGGGATGGAGACGATGATCGATCCGGCGGCGAAGTAGCCCCACTGCTGCTGGAAGCCGCCCACGAAGAACCGCAGCGCCACCGGCGCCGTGTACATGTTCTCCTGGTCCATGAAGGTGGCGGCCAGGATGAACTCGTTCCAGGCGGTCATGAAGGAGAAGAGCGCGGTGATGGCGATGGCCGGCAGCGCCAGCGGCAGCACGATGCGCCAGAAGATCATCCCCGGCCCCGCCCCCTCGATGATGGCCGCCTCCTCCAGCTCCTTGGGGATGGTGTCGAAGTAGCCCTTGAGCATCCAGACCGAGAAGGGGATCGAGGTGGTGGCGTAGACGATGATCAGCCCCAGCCGCGTCGAGCCCAGCCCCAGCCACTGCACGATGATGATGTAGAGCGGGATGAGCGTGAGCACGCCGGGGAACATCTGCGACACCAGGAAGGCCATCATGCCGGCCCGCCGCCCCGGGAACTTGAAGCGGGAGAAGGCGTAGGCCGCGGTGCAGGAGAGGAAGACGCCCACCAGCGTGGTGGCCAGGGCCACCGCCATGCTGTTGAGCACCCAGCGGGCGAAGGGCTGGTCATTGAAGACCGAGACGAAGTTGGCCGTCGACCACTGGGCCGGCCACGGGGTCACGGCGCGGAGCCGGTCCAGGAAGCCGGGCTCGGCCGGCAGGTCGGCGATGGCCAGGCTCTGCTTGCCGGAGAAGGCGATGGTGACCACCCAGAGCACCGGGTAGACGGTGTAGAGCACCACCAGCGCCAGGAAGGCGTGGAGCAGCCCGTGCGGCACCTTCTCTTCGCGCGCGCCGGACATCAGTGCTCCTTCCCTGGCCGGAGGCGGTCCACTAGACGCCCTCCGTGGCCTTGGTGACCCGGTTCTGGATGTTTCCGTAGACCAGCAGGATGCCGAAGATCACCGTGGCGTAGGCCGCGGCGTAGCCGTACTGGTACTTCTGGAAGGCGAACTTGTAGGCCTGGGTGATGAGGATCTCGGTGGACCCGTTGGGATCGCCGCCGGTCACCAGGAAGATGATGTTGAACATGTTGAAGGTCCAGACCACCGAGAGGATCACCGCCGGGACCAGCGCCGGCTTCAGCGACGGCAGGGTGATGGCGGTGAACTGCTGCCAGCGGGTGGCGCCGTCCACCCGGGCCGCCTCGTAGAGGTCGGCCGGGATCGACTGCAGGGCGCCCAGCGAGACCACCATCATGAAGGGGAAGCTGAGCCAGCCGTTGGTGGCCAGCGCCGTCAGGTAGGAGGTGAAGGGGGTGTCGAACCAGGAGATGGGCTCCAGGCCGGCCATGGCCAGCACCTGGTTCACCACGCCGAACTGCTGGTGGAACATCCCCTTCCAGATCAGCGCGGTGATGTAGTTGGGCATGGCCCAGGGCAGGATCAGCAGCACCCGGTAGATGGGGCGGAAGGCCAGCCCCTTGGTGTTGAGCACCAGCGCCAGGACCAGGCCGAAGGTGACGCCGAAGGTGACGTTGGTGATGGTCCAGATCACCGTGAAGAGGAAGGTCCAGTAGAAGTTGAGGTAGTTCCAGACCAGGGCGCCGTCGGCGCCGCGCCGGGCGATGCCGAAGTCGGAGAGGATGGCGACGTAGTTGCGGAAGCCGACCCAGAGCTCCGAGAGCGGCGCGCCGGTGTTGTAGATGTTGGAGGAGGTGAAGCTCAGGGCGATGCCGTAGATGAACGGGAAGAAGACCAGCACGGTGGTGCCGAGCATGGCCGGGGCGATGTAGCGGTAGGCCTGCCGGTGGACCACCAGGGCCCGCCCGAAGCGGTAGATCAGCCCGGAGCCGACCAGCCCCAGCCCCAGCAGCCCCAGCAGCCCCGCCGCCACCAGCGCCCCGGTGGCGTCGCCGCGCGCCTTCCTCACCTCGGCCGCCGCCTGGGCCTCGACCAGCTGGCCGGAGGGGCCGATCAGCCCCCGCGGCCGCCGCATCTGGTCGACGTCCCAGCGCCCGGCGTCGAGCCCCGGCCCGGCCGCCAGCCCCTGGGCCGCCAGCAGCCGCTCGGCGCCCGCCTTCACCTCGCCGGCGTGGCGGGAGAGCTCCCGCTGCGCCGCCCGGTAGTCCTGCTCGAGCCGCCCCACCTCCGAGGCGCCCAGCCCGCCGACGCCGGCCAGCAGCAGCGCCGCGGCCAGGAGCCCCAGCGACCAGCCCCGGGGCGGCAGCATCCGCGCCGCCAACCAGAAGGCGCCGAGCAGCACGGCGACGCCGAGCAGCTCCCGCCACGGCCCGGGCGCCCGGGGCGGCGGCTCCGGCGGCAGGTCGACCTGCACCAGGCCGACCACCGCCCCGTCCAGCTCCAGCGGCGCCGCCAGCCGCAGCCCGCCGGAAGGCAGCCGCTCCACCTCGCGCTCGCGCTTGGTGGCGCCGCCCTCCCGGTTCCCGTCCACCGCGCCGCGCAGCCGCTGGCCGCGGTCGAAGAGCACCTTGTCCTCCGGCGAGCTCCGCGCCAGCCGCCGCGGCGCCGCCAGCTCGCCCACGTCCACACGGGCGGTGGAGGCCTCGAGCTGCGCCCCGGAGAGCCGGACCACCCGCACCTCGGTCCCGGCCGGCTGCCCCGCCTGCCAGGCCGCCAGCAGGGCGCGCAGCGGCTCGCCCTCTCCCCCGGCCCGCTGCGCCAGCAGGTCGAGGGCCATGGCCGTCACCGCCCCCCGCCGCATGGCCAGCTCCTCGCGCAGGTTGGCCTGCTCGCCGCGCAGCAGCGCCCAGGCCCCGCCCACGCCCAGGGCCAGCGCCAGGGCCAGCCCCAGGGTGAAGCGGCGACGGAGGGTGCGGGGATCGTTCACGTCACTTGCCCTTGCGCAGGCCGGCCACGTCCTTCTCCACCGCCTTCTGGGCGGTGTCGAGGGCGCCCTGGGGCGAGGCCCCGGCGTTGATCTTGTTGAGGGCGGTGGTGGCCGGCGACCAGACCATGGTCATCTCCGGGACGTTGGGCATGGGGACCGCCACCTCCACCTGCTTCTTGAAGGCGGAGATCTGGGCGTCCCGGGCCACCGCGGGATCGTCGTAGACCGCCTTGACCGCCGGCGTGAAGCGCCCCTCCAGCGCCAGCACCTTGGCCGCCTCGACGTCGGTCAGGTACTTCACCAGCTCGAAGGCCGCCTCCTTCTGCTTCGACGGGGCGGCGATGAAGACCCCCTCCACCGTCATCCAGGGGCGCATGGGCTTGCCGCCCGCCTCGCTGATGCCGGGCAGCGGCGCCAGCCCGTACTCGACGCCGGCGGCGATCTCGCCGAGGAACCAGGGGCCGGAGAAGACCATGGCCGCCTTGCCCTCGTTGAAGAGCGAGGTGATGAGCGCCACCGACGGCTCGGCCGGCATGAAGCCGGCCTTGTTCCAGCCCTGCAGCTGCGCCATCCCGGTGACGTTGGCCGGGGCGTTGAGCGTCGGCTTGGTGCCGGGGCCGAAGACGGCGCCGCCGTTGCCGTTGAGCAGCGAGGCCACGTAGTAGAAGTCGTTGTAGGCCCAGGCCAGCCCGAACTTGCCGGCCGGCTTGTTGGTGAGCGCGGCGCCGACCTTGTAGAGCTCGGCGGTGGTCTTCGGCGGCGTGGCGATCAGCTTCTTGTTGTAGATGAGGGTGATCACCTTGTAGTCGAGCGGCAGGCCCCAGAGGCTGCCGCGGTAGGTGAGCGCCTCGATGGTGGTGGGGATGTACTTCTTCTTGAGGGCGTCATCGACGAAGAAGTCGATGGGCTCGACGGTGTTGCCGGCCTCGATCCAGCCGCCCATGCGGTCCTGGGCGTAGATGAAGACGTCCGGCCCCTTGCCGCGCGGCACCGCCGCCGAGACCTTGTCGGCGAAGGCGTCGAAGGGGACGGCCAGCGGCTCGGCCTTCACCTTGGTGCCGGGGCGGGCGTTGAAGGCGGCGATCACCTTCTCGAAGGCGGCCTTCTCCCCGCCCCGGTAGGCGTGCCAGATCACCAGCCTGGCGCCTTGCGCCGCGGCCGCGGCCGGCAGGGCCAGCGCGGCGGTGAGGAGGAGCAGTGTCAGCTTGCGCATGGGTGGGTCTCCCTGGTGGATCAGGCGCCGAGGCGGCGCTCGGTGGTGGCGTCGAAGAGGTGGGTGGCGTCGAGCTCCAGCCGCAGCTCGAGGGTGCCGCCGAGGATGGTGGGCACGTGGGGGTCCTGCTTGTAGGTGAGGCCGTCCTGGCCGGCGCGGGCGTGGACCACCACCTCGTTGCCGAGCGGCTCGACGATCTCGACGGTGACGGCGATGGGCGCGGTGGGGCCGCGCGGCTCCTGGCCGGGAGGCACCAGGTTCTCGGGCCGGATCCCCAGCACCACCTTGGCGCCGTCGCGCCCGGCCACCGCGCCCCGCAGCGCCTCCGGCACCGGGACCTCGAAGCCGCCGGCGACGACCCGGGTGGCGCCGCCGGCCAGCGTGCCGGCCACGAAGTTCATGGGGGGCGAGCCGATGAAGGCGGCCACGAAGAGGTTGGCGGGGCGCTCGTAGAGGTCCAGCGGCGCCCCCACCTGCTGGAGCACGCCGGCGTGGAGCACCGCGATGCGGTGGCCCATGGTCATGGCCTCCACCTGGTCGTGGGTGACGTAGATGGCGGTGGTGCCGAGGCGGGCCTGCAGCTTCTTGATCTCGGCGCGCATCTGCACCCGCAGCTTGGCGTCGAGGTTGGAGAGCGGCTCGTCGAAGAGGAAGACCGACGGCTTGCGGACGATGGCCCGGCCCAGCGCCACCCGCTGCCGCTGCCCGCCGCTCAGCTCCTTGGGCTTGCGGGCCAGCAAGGGCTCGATGCCGAGGATCTGCGCCGCCTCGGCCACCAGCCGGTCCATCTCGGCCTGCGGCGTCTTGCGGATCTTCAGGCCGAACTCCAGGTTCTGCTTCACCGTCATGTGCGGGTAGAGCGCGTAGCTCTGGAAGACCATGGCGATGTCGCGGTCCTTGGGCGGGACCTCGTTCACCACCGTGCCCCCGATGGAGATGGTGCCGCCGGTGATCTCCTCGAGCCCGGCCACCATGCGCAGCGCCGTCGACTTTCCGCAGCCGGACGGGCCGACCAGCACCATGAACTCGCCGTCGCCGATGTCGAGGTCGAGCCCCTCGATGACGCGCACGTCGCCGAACCGCTTGGTGACGCCTTTCAGGACCACGCCTGCCATCGGGGATTCTCCTCGCCAAAGGTCCAAGGGTGCATGACCATTATGTCATTTCCCCGGTCTGGCGCACGCGCGGCCGCCGCCGCACCCCTGTTAGATTCCCGGCCATGAACCCCCGCACCGACCTCTGGATGCAGAACCTCGTCGACGAGCGCGACGGCGCCGCCCTCTACGAGGGGCTGGCCAAGTACGAGAGCGACGCCGGCAAGGCCACCAGCTTCACCGAGCTGGCTGCCGCCGAGCGGCGCCACGCCGAGGTCTGGATCCGCAAGCTGGAGAAGGAGGGGGTGGCCATCCCCGCCGACCGGCCCTCCTCGCGCATCCGCGCCCTCATCTGGCTGGCGCGGCGGCTCGGCAGCGAGGCGGTGGTCCCCATGATCCTGGAGGCCGAGGCCGGCGACGCCGACAAGTACGACGCCCAGGGGGGCGACGCCTCGGCCATCGCCGACGAGGAGCGGGCCCACCGGGTGGTGCTGGCCGGCATGGGCGACGGCCAGACCCGCGACGCCCGGGCCCTGATCGCCGTGCGCGAGCGCTGGCACGGCAACAGCGGGCGGGCCGGCTCGGTCCGGGCGGCCATCTTCGGCATGAACGACGGCCTGCTCTCCAACCTCTCGCTGATCCTCGGCGTGGCCGGGGCGGGGGCCGACCCACACACCGTGGTGGTGACCGGCGTGGCCGGCCTGCTGGCCGGCGCCTTCTCCATGGCCGCCGGCGAGTACTCCTCGGTGGCCAGCCAGCGCGACCTGCTGACCCGCCAGGTGGAGCTGGAGAAGCGTGAGATCGAGGAGGCCCCGGAGGAGGAGGCGGCCGAGCTGGCGCTGATCTTCAAGCAGAAGGGGCTCTCCACCGAGCAGGCCTCCCGGGTGGCCGCCGAGATCCTCAAGAACCCGGCCCAGGCGGCCGACACCCTGGTGCGCGAGGAGCTCGGGCTCGACCCCGACGACCTCGGCTCGCCCTGGAACGCCGCCTGGTCCTCCTTCGTGATGTTCGCGGTGGGGGCCACGGTGCCGCTCATCCCCTTCCTGCTCACCACCGGGACCACGGCGGTGGCCACCTCCGCCGCGCTCGCCTTCGGCGTGCTCGGGCTGGTGGGCGGCTTCGTCGGCTTCCTCTCCGGCACCAGCATCTGGCGCTCGGCGGCGCGGATGGTCGGGCTGGCGCTGCTGGCGGCCGGCGTCACCTACGCGGTGGGGCGCGCCTTCGGGGCCTCGGTCGGGTAGCGGCCCGCTCAGGGCACGCAGGTGGTCGAGGCGCACCCGCCCTTCAGCGAGCCGCAGAAGGCGGCGTCGGAGGCGGCGCAGATCGGCACGTCGAACGACCCGGCCAGCGTGCTGCCGTCGGTGGCGTGGGCGCTGGCCGAGCCGCGCAGCCGGGCCGGGCCGACCTCGTCGAGGACCAGCCGGTCGACCGTCCACTCCTTGGGGACGGGGAGCGGGGCGCAGGCCGGGCCGGTGCGGTCCAGGCCCGCCCAGAAGTGGTTCACCACGCCGTCGGCGTCGGCCATCCCGTTGGTGCCGGGGTCGTAGGTGCCGGGGACGATCGGCGCCACCGCGCCGCCCAGGGCGTTGCTCCGGGCCAGCGCCACCCAGGCGGTCACGGCGTCCGGGCGCTGGGCGCAGGTGGCGTGGTCGATGGCCAGGGCGCAGGCGCCGCCGACCGAGGAGAGCTGGATCCAGGCGAGGGCGTGCAGCCCGGGTCCGAGCGGCCCGCAGGCGATCGGCTCCACCAGGAACCCGGTGGCGTCGGCCGGCGTGAAGGGGGCCCCGGCGATGGTGCCGGCGAGGAGGGGCGGCCGCTGCGGGCCTGTGACGGGGGCGTCGCCGCAGGCGGCGGCGAGCAGCAGGGCGAGGGGGAGGGCGCGGCGCATGGGTCGCGAGTATGCACGCCGGAGGACGCACCGCAAGTGGAATACCGGTCGCGACCGGGGGGCCGGAGCCGGTGCCCCAGGCCCGGCCCGCGCCGGGCTCACGCACGGCCCGCGGGCTCACGCACGACCCGCGCACGGCCCGCGCACGGCCCGAGCCTGCCCGGAGCTCGACCGCGGCGCGCCGTCAGGCGCTGGCGGGCCCCTGCTGCTGGCGGGCCGGAAGGCCGTGGGCCCGCAGGTGGGCGGCCAGCGCCAGGTCGGAGCCGGCCACGTGGGAGATCAGCCACTCCTCGATCCAGGCGCCCACCCGGACCGGCTGCAGCCCCGGGCCGCGCTTCCGCTCGTGCTCGGCGCTGAGCGCCATCAGCTCGCGGATGAAGCCGTCGTGCGCCTTCTGGTGCTCGGCCTGGCCCGGGTAGCCCGACTGGCGCATCCAGTCCTCCTCGGCGCCGAAGTGGGTCACGCAGTAGTTCCGCAGGTAGGAGAGCAGGATCCCGGTGTCCTGGCGGGTGCGATCGCCGAGGCTCTCCAGGAACTGCCCGGCGCGCCGGATGATCTCCTGGTGCTGCTCGTCGATCTCGGCGATGCCAACGCCCATGGACGGCTTCCACGTGATCATCGTCCCCTCCCTGCGTGAACCCTGCCGACCCCTGCATGCTACGCCATCGGCGCGGCGCGTCCGCTGCCGAAGTGCCGACTGACCCAGGTCAAGCCGCCCGGCGCCCCTACCGCTGCTCCACGGCGTCGAGCAGCCGCTGGCGCACCGTGGCCCGCAGCGACTCCACGTCGTCCACCGACATCCCCACCGTGGAGATGGGCTCGAGGATGCGGACCAGGATCCGCGACGGCTTGATCCAGGGCTGGTCGGCCGGCATGGCGGCGCCGGCGCCGGAGATGGCCACCGGGATGATGGGCACCCCGGCCTCGATGGCCAGCTTGAACGGCCCGGCCTTGAAGCCCTGCAGCTGTCCGTCGCGGCTCCTCGTCCCCTCGGCGAAGAGCCCCACCGGGATCCCATCGGCCAGGTAGCCGCGCAGCCGGGCCAGCGCCCGCCGGCCGTCGGCCTTCTCGCCGCGCAGCACCGGGACGTAGCCGGCCAGGCGGAAGGCCCAGCCGATCCAGGGGAGCTGGAAGGCGGAGCGCTTGCCGATCCACTTCAGGTTGGCGGGCAGGCAGGCCACCGCCAGGGCGTCGATGATCGACTGGTGGTTGGGGACCACCACGTAGGTGTGCGGGGCGGCGGGCAGCGCTCCCACCACCGTCACCGCCCAGAGCGGCGAGGCCCGCAGCAGGATGCGGCCGGCGTAGACCAGCGACCAGCCCACCAGGGTGCGGTGGCGGTCGAAGGGGAAGGTGAGCAGCCGCAGCAGCAGCGCCACCGGGAAGGTGAGGAAGATCACCGCGGCGGCGAGCGCGTAGGTGGCGGCGGCGAGGAAGACTCTCACCCGCCCACGGTGCCGCCACCCCGGGATTCTGGCAACCACGAAAGGGCTCGCGCTCCGGCCGGGGAGGCGGCAGGCTGGCGCGCATGAACGGCTGCCTGCTCGCGCTCCTCCTCTCCGGGACCGCCGCCTCGCCGCGCGGGGCCATCGCCACCGCCCACCCGCTGGCCAGCGCCGCCGGGGCCGAGGCCCTCCGCGACGGGGGCAACGCCGTCGACGCCGCGGTGGCCGCGGCCCTGGCCCTCTCGGTGGTCCAGAACGAGAGCTCCGGGATCGGCGGCGGCGGCTTCGCGCTGGTCTGGCTGGCGAAGGAGCGGCGGCTGGTGGCGCTCGACTTCCGCGAGGTGGCGCCGGCCGCGGCCAGCCGCGACATGTTCCTCGTCGACGGCAAGCCGGCGCCGCGCCGCTCCACCGAGGGCGGCCTGGCGGTGGCGGTGCCGGGCGCGGTCAAGGGATACGCCGAGCTGGCGCGCCGCTTCGGCCGGCTCTCCTACGCCCGCCTCAGCGAGCCGGCGGCGCGGCTGGCGGAGCGCGGCTTCCAGGTGGGCCCGTACCACGCCCGGGCCGCCACCGAGCAGCGGGAGTGCCTCGGCGCCGACCCGGCCGCCGCCGCCGAGTTCCTGGTCCCGGAGACCTCGGCGGCGCCGGGCGCGCCCCCGCGCCGGGTGGCCCGCCGCCCCGGCGACACGCTGCGCCGCCCCGACCTGGCCCGCACCCTGCGCCTGCTGGGGCGCGACCCCGAGGCGCTCTACCGCGGGGAGCTGGCCCGCAAGCTGGTCACCGCCGTCCGGGCCCGCGGCGGGCTGCTCACCGCCGCCGACCTGGCCGCCTACCGGACCGTGGAGCGCACCCCGCTGACCGGGACCTTCCGCGGCCACCGGGTGGTCTCCTGGCCACCGCCCTCGGCGGGCGGGGCCATCGTCATCGGCCTGCTGCAGGCGCTCGAGGGGGATATCACGACGGGTGAAGGCTACCGGCCGGTGGCCCAGCTGCACGCCTTCGTGGAGGTGGAGAAGCGGCTCTACGCAGCGCGGGCCGGCCGCTTCGCCGACCCGGCCTTCCTCCCCGGCGCCGACGCCGCGGCGGCCGAGCTGGTGAGCCCGGCCCACGCCAGGCGGCTGCGCGCCGAGGTGGGGGAGCGGGCCACGCCGTCGTCGACCCTCGCCCCGCCGGCGCCGGACGCGCCCGGCGGCGACCACACCTCGCACCTCTCGGTGGTCGACGCCGAGGGCAACGCCGTGGCGCTCACCACCACCGTCAACGGCTGGTTCGGCGCCTGCGTGGTGGTGCCGGGGACCGGGCTCCTGCTCAACAACCAGATGGACGACTTCGACGCCGCGCCGGGGGTCCCCAACGCCTTCGGCCTGGTCGGCACCGGCGTCAACGGGGTGGCCCCGGGGAAGCGGCCGCTCTCCTCGATGGCCCCGACGCTGGTCTTCGACGCCGAGGGGCGGGTGGTGCTGGCGGTGGGGGCGCCGGGCGGCGCGACCATCCCCTCCACGGTGGCCCAGGTGATCATGCGCTTCCTCGGCGACGGGATGCCGCTCGACCAGGCGCTGGGGGCGCCGCGGGTTCACCACCAGTGGCTGCCGGACGCCGTGGTGGTGGAGCCCTTCGGCCTCGACGCCGCCACCGCCGAGGGGCTGCGGGGGCGCGGCCACGCGCTGAGCTTCCGGGCCCACCCGTTCGGCAACCCGCAGGCGGCGGCCATCGACTGGAAGACCGGGCTGCGGGAGGCGGCCAGCGAGCCGCGCTACGACGGGGCCCCGGCCATTCCCTGAGGGAAGCCGGGCGCTTCGGGCCCTCTTCCTCCCTTCCCAGAGTTCCTCCCTTCCCAGAGTAGTTCGTGACGCGGTGGCGGCCGGTGGCCTCGCCCCTGGACCGGTCCGCGCCGCGGACCCGGCGGCCGTCTCGCGACCTCGGCACGCGCCGCCCCGGCCCCTTTCACCAGCAAGTTCACGCGCTCCGCGCCGGCACGGCGGATGCTCCCTCCTCGGCCCGGAGGAACCACCATGAGCCGAGTCGAGTCGATCAACGTCGCCACCACCACCGAGCGCAAGACCGTCCCAGGGCGCTTCGAGGCGGCGCTGCAGGGGGCCACCCGTGCGCTCGCCTCCGGGGTGGTGGGCGCCGTCGAGCTGGCCGCCCCCGCCGTCCCCTTCGGCACCGTGCTGGCCGGGGCGGTGCGCGGGGGGCTCCAGGGCGGCCCCGGGCCGTCCTCCGGTCCGACCGGCGGGGAGCGGCTCTCCCGGCTCGGCCCCGGCGGCGCCCCGCTGGGGAGCGGGGGACCCGGCGGCGTCCCCCTCACCGGCGGAAGTCCCAGCGGCGGCGGCGGCTCGCCGGGGGACCTGCTGGAGGCGACCCGCGTCATGCAGCAGGAGGCGCAGGCCATGAACCTGCAGTACCTGCAGCTCCAGGAGCGGATGCAGCAGGAGAACCGCGAGTTCACGGCCCTCTCCAACGTCATGCGGGTCAAGCACGACACCGCCCGCACCGCCATCGGCAACGTCCACTAGGAGCCGACCGTGCCCATCCCACCCGTGGCCCCGGCCGCCGTCGCCTCCCCCGCACCGCGCCCCGCGGCGGGGTCCGGCTTCGAGGCCCGGCTCGCCGCCCACGCCACCCCACCCCGGGCCCCGCCTCCCCCGGCGCCGCTGGCCCAGGCCCTCCGCTCGCTGGAGGCCTCGCAGGCCCGGCTCGACCGGGTGCTGCAGGCCGCCCGCGCCGGCCGGACCTTCACGGCGGGTGAGTTGCTGGCGCTCCAGGCGGACACCTACCGCTTCGCGCAGACGCTCGACGTGGCCTCCAAGCTGGTGGAGCACGGGGTCCAGTCGGTGAAGCAGGCGGTCAACGCCCAGGTCTAGAGGCCACCGTGCGCCCTCCCCTCGCCACCGCCCCGCTGCTCCTCGGCCTGCTGCTCGGCGGCTGCGCCGACGAGCCGCTGCTCCACGACCTGGCCGAGCGCCAGGCCAACGAGGTGCTGGTGGCCCTCGACGAGGAGGGCGTGGCCGGCACCAAGGCCCGGCAGGAGGGAACCGAGGCGGCCTGGACCGTGGCGGTGGCGCGCGCCGAGGTGGGCAAGGCCCACCGGGTGCTGGCGGCCCGGCAGCTGCCGCGGGCCCGGCCGCAGGGACTGGGCGAGGTCTTCGGCCAGGGCGGCATGGTCCCCACGCCGGTCGAGGAGCGGGCGCGCTGGCTCCACGCCCTCTCCGGCGAGCTGGCCCGCAGTCTCGAGGCGCTCGACGGCGTCATCGAGGCCCGGGTCCACCTCGGCCTGCCGGCCGAGGACCCGCTCCACCCCGGCGCCCGCCCGGCGCCCCGGGCGGCGGTGCTGGTCAAGTGCCGGCCGGCGGCCTGCGGGACGCTGCGCGACCTGGAGCCGGGGCTCCGGGCGCTGGTGGCCGGCTCGGCCGACGGGCTCTCGGCGGAGGCGGTGGCGGTGGTGATCGCCGAGGCGGCGCCGGTGCCGGCCGCGGCGCCGCTGGTCGGCCGGACCCGGCGATTCGCCCCCTGGCTGGCCGGCCTGGCGGCGCTGGCGGCCTGCGCCGTGGGGGCCCTGGCCTGGCGGGAGCGCCGCGGCCCCGGCGAGGCGGCGTGACCGAGGCGCTGCACCGGCTGGTGGCGCTGGCCGCCGTGCTGGCCCCGGCGCGCGCGGTGCGCCTGCTCGGCCGGCTCCAGGACCCGGAGGGGGCCGAGGCGGTGCGGCGGGTCGGGGCGCTGGCCCTGGCGCCCCGGCGAGCCCGGCTGGCGGCGCTGGCGTCGGCGCTCCCCGGCGCCGGATCGGCGTCACCGACCCTCCCCGCCTCCCCGGGCACCCTGCCCGACCACCCGCTGGCCCGGCGGCTGGAGGTGGAGCGGCGCAGCCGTGCGACCGCGGGGCGGACCCTGGTCCGCGGCGCGACCGCTCCCGCCCCCCGCCCCACCTGAGATCGCGGGTGGTTCCGAGCGGCACGGGGCGTGAAGTCTCCGAGACCATGGCGCTCCCCTTCGACCTCCCCTCCATCTCCCGCGGCTTCGCCGCGCTCGACCGGGGCGCCCGGGCCACCGGCGCCGAGGCGGCCGCGGCGGCGGCCCGCGCCCTGGCCGAGGTGCTCGGCGTCGAGGTGACGCTGACCGGCTCGGCCCGTCCGGTGGCCGCCGGGCCGGCCCGCCCGGCCGTCCGCCTGGCCATCGAGCTGGCGGCGCTGCCCGGCTCGGCCCTGCTCGAGGTGGACCCGTCGCTGGTGGTCCGGCTGGTGGGGCTGGTCTCGGGCGGCGGCGAGTCGCTGGCCGGCGCCACGTCGCTGACCCCGCTCGAGGAGTCGGCGCTCGAGCTGCTGGTGCTGGCCGCCATCGACGGCGCCGCCGAGCTCGACGCCGTCACCGATCGGCTGGCCCCTCGCCTGGCCCGCGCCGCGCCGCCACCTCGGTCGCCGCTGGCCATCGATCTCGAGGTGTGCGCCGGCGGGGTTCGTGGCCGCGCCAGGCTGCTCCTCCCGCCCGCGGCGGTGGAGGCGCTGGCCACGCCGCCCGAGCTGGCCGAGCCGCTGCTGGCCTTCCCCCTCTTCGCCTCGCTCCGGGGCGGCTCCGCGCCGCTGCAGCCCGGGGAGCTGCGGGCCCTGGCCCCCGGCGACGTGGTGCTGGCCGACCCCCCGGCCGACGGGCGCCACCGCCTCGCCTTCCCCGGCGGCTTCACCGCCGTCGGCACCCTGACCGACGGCTCATTCCTCGTGGAGGAGACGATGATGGAGACACCCCTGGCGCAGGTCCCGGTCCTGCTCGAGGTGGAGCTGGCGCGGGTCCCGCTGACACTCAGCGACCTCGCCCGCCTCACCCCGGGCGCCACGCTGCCCGTCCAGCTCGACCGGCGCGGGCTGGTGACGCTGCGGATCGGCGAGCGGCCGATCGGCCGCGGCGAGCTGGTGGAGATCGACGGCGCGGTCGGCGTGCGGGTGCTCTCGCTGGAGGTGCTGCCGTGATCACGCTCCCCTTCGGCGCCCGCGGCCCGGCGCTGGCCCTGGTCGCGGTCGGCCTCCTCGGGGGCGCCGCGCTGGCGCTCCTCCCCGGCGAGGCGGGGGTGGTGGCCGCCCGCGCCGGGCTGCTGGTGCTCGCGCTCGGCGCCGGGGTGGTGCTCCTGCGCCGCCGGGCGGCCGGGGACCCGCCGCCGCGGCTCCGGGTGGTGGCCCGGGCGGCGCTGGCCCGCGACGCCGCCGCGGTGCTGGTGGAGCTGGATGGCCGGCCCATGCTGCTGGGGGTGGGGCGCGACGGCGTCCGGCTGCTGATGGAGACCGGGTGGATGGGACCGGAGGCGGAGCCGTGATCGCCGAGCTGCCGGTCGCCGGCCCGCTGGCCGCCCGCCCCGCCGACTGGCTGCTGCTGCTCGGCCTCACCGCGCTGGCGCCGGTGCTGCTGGTCACCCTCACCTCCTTCCTGAAGATCTCGGTGGTGCTCTCGGTGCTCCGCTCGGCGCTGGGCGCGCCGCAGGTCCCGCCCACCACCGCGGTCACCGGGCTGGCGCTGGTCCTGACCCTGGCGGTGATGGCGCCGGTGGGCGAGGCCGCCTGGGCGGCGGCGCGGATCGTCCCCCCGGGCGGAGAGGCCGGGGCCCTGGCCTCCGGGGCCCGGGCCCTGGTCCCGGTGAAGGGCTTCCTGGCCCGCTTCGCCCGCGCCGACGACCGCGCGGTCTTCCTCGACCTGGCCCGCCGGCTGCGGCCCGGGGCGGTGGAGGTGGACGGCGACGACCTGGCCGTGCTGGCCCCGGCCTTCATGGTCTCCGAGCTGCGCCGCGCCTTCACCATCGGCTTCCTGGTCTTCCTCCCCTTCCTGGTGGTCGACCTGGTGGTCGCCAACGTCCTGCTGGCGCTGGGGCTGACCCAGCTCTCGCCCACCGCGGTCTCGCTGCCGCTCAAGCTCCTCCTGCTGGTGGCGGTCGATGGCTGGCGGCTGCTGGCGCGCGGGCTGGCCCTGGCCTACGCCCCCGGGAGCCTCCCGTGACCGGCACCGTGCTGCACCTCGGTCGCGAGGCGCTGCTGCTGGCGCTGCTGGTCTCGGCGCCGCCGCTCTGCGCCGCCCTGGTGGTCGGGCTCCTCACCGGGGTGCTGCAGGCGGCCACCCAGCTGCAGGAGCACGCCCTCGGCGCCGTCCCGCGCATCGCCGCGGTGATCGCGGCGCTGCTGGTGACCGGCCCGTGGATGGGGGCGCGGCTGGCCCGCTTCGCCGCCGAGGTGCTGGCGCTGGCGGCCGGAGGCGTGCCGTGAGCGGCTGGCCCCCCGACGCCGGCGCGCTCCACGGGCCGCTGCTCCACGCCCTCCGGCTGCTGCCGGTGGCGATCCTCTCGCCGTTCCTCGGCGGCCCGCTGGTCCCGGCGCCGCTCCGGCTGCTGCTGGGGATCGGGCTGGGGACGGTGGCCTGGGCGCTGGGCGGCGCGCGGCCGGTGGCCGCCCCGGGGCTGGAGCTGGCGGCGCTGGGGCTGCGGGAGCTGGCGCTGGGCGCCGGGCTGGCGGTGGTGATGGCCGCCCCGCTGGAGGCGGCGCGGGCCGCCGGGCGGCTGGCCGACACCGCCCGGGGCGCCACCCTGGCGGAGCTGCACGTGGCGCCGCTGCGCCAGCGCGAGACCGCGCTCGGTGACCTGCTGGTGCAGCAGCTGGTGGTGCTGGCCGCGGTGGGCGGCGGACTCCAGCTGGTCCTGCGCGGTCTCCTCCTCTCCTTCGTCGCCCTCCCCGTCGGCGCCCCCTTCGCCGCCCTGCCGGTGGCCGAGCTGGCGCTGCGGGCCTCCTCGCTGGTGCTGGCCACGGCGGTGGCGGTGGCGGCCCCGGCGGTGGCCGGCGTCCTCGCCGCCGAGCTGGCGGTGGCGGCGGTGGTGCGGGTCGCCCCCGGGCTCCAGCTGCCCGAGCTGACGCAGCCGGCGCGCGCCTCGCTGGGGTTGCTGGCCATGGCGCTGGCCGCCTCGGCCGGCGCCGGCCGGCTGGTGGCGCTGCTGGCCCAGGCCGCCGACGTCCAGGCGCTGTTCGCCGCGCTGGCCCGGCCGGGCGTGACGCCATGAGCGGGGAGCGGACCGAGCGCCCGTCACCGAAGCGGCTGGCCCAGGCCCGGCGCCAGGGCGAGGTGGCGGTCTCGCGCGAGCTCTCCGGCGCCGTCTCGCTGCTGGCCGGCCTGGCGGCGCTGGCGGCCTGCGGCCCCTGGTGGTTCTCGGCCCTGGCCGCCGAGGTGCGGGGCGGGCTGCAGGCGGCGGTCGCGGCCGAGCGGGTCCCCGGCGGCGCGCTGGCCTCGGCGGCGCTGGCGGTGGTCCGCCTCTCGGCCTTCCCGGCCCTGGCCGCGCTCGCGGCGGCGCTGGCGGCCGGGGCGCTCCAGAGCGGCGGGCTCTGCACCCTCCGCCCGCTGGCGCCGAAGCTGGAGCGGATCGATCCCTTCCGCGGGCTGGCCCGGCTCTGCTCGGCGGCCCGGCTCGCGGCCCTCGGGCTGGGGCTGCTCAAGGCGGCGCTGGTGATCGCGGCCGCCCTCCATGGCTGGCGCGCCACCGCCGCCACGCTGGCCCAGCTGCCGCGGGCCACGGCGACCGGCGCGGCGCTGGCCGCCCTGCTCTGGCCGCTGGCCTGGCGGCTGGCGGGCCTGCTGCTGCTGCTCGGCGGCGCCGACTGGCTGCTGGTCCGCCGTCGCCACCTGCGGCAGCTGCGGATGTCCCGCGACGAGCTCCGGCGCGAGGCCCGCGAGGACGACGGCGACCCGGCCCACCGGGCGGAGCGGCGGCGCCTCCACCGGGCCCTGGCCGAGGCGCCGCCGGTGGCCCGCGCCACCTGCCTGGTGGTCAACCCCACCCACGTGGCCGTGGCCCTCCTCCACCGGCGCGGCTCGGACGAGGCGCCGCGGGTGCTGGCCAAGGGGTCCGGGAGCGCCGCCGCTCGGCTCCGCTCCCAGGCGCGGCGGGCCGGCGTGCCCATCGTCCGCGATCCGCCCCTGGCGCGGGCGCTCCACCGGCTGGCCGAGGTGGGCGACGAGATCCCCGAGGAGCTCTACGACGCCGCCGCCGCGGCGCTCGCCCACCTGCACGGAACCCCGCCGCCGGAGGCCACGTGACCTGGCTCCACCCCCTGCTCTCCCGCCTGCGCGGCGCCGGCGACGCCGGCTTCGCCCTGGCCGTGCTCGCCCTGGTGGTGCTGCTGGTGGCGCCGGTGCCGCCCGCCCTGCTCGACGCCGGGCTGGCCTTCTCGCTGGCGCTGGCCGCCACCGTGCTGGTGGTGACGCTGCTGGCCCGCGACGCCCTGGCCTTCGCCAGCTTCCCCTCGCTGCTGCTCCTCACCACCCTGCTCCGGCTCGCCCTCTCGGTCTCCTCGACCCGCCTCGTGTTGACCCGGGGTGAAGCGGGGCGGGTCATCGAGGCCTTCGGCCGCGTGGTGGTGCAGGGGAGCCCGGTGGCCGGGGCGGTGGTCTTCGCCATCCTCACCCTGGTCCAGCTGCTGGTGGTGGCCAAGGGGGCGGAGCGGGTGGCCGAGGTGGCGGCGCGCTTCACCCTCGACGCCCTCCCCGGCAAGCAGATGGCCATCGACGCCGACCTGCGGGCCGGCCTGCTCGACGGCGCCGGGGCGGCGCGGCGCCGGCGGGCCCTGGAGCGGGAGAGCCAGCTCTACGGCGCCATGGACGGGGCCCTCAAGTTCGTGAAGGGCGACGCCGTCGCCGGCGTGGCCATCGTGCTGGTCAACGCCGTGGGCGGGCTGGTGGCGCTCTCGCTCCGCGGCCGGCCGCTGGGCGCGGCGGCCGAGCGGGCGGTGCTGCTGGCGGTCGGCGACGGCCTCACCGCCCAGCTCCCGGCGCTGCTGGTGGCGGTGGCCGCCGGGGTGGCGGTGACGCGGGTGGCCTCGGCGGAGGACGGCCAGCGGCTCGGCAGCGAGGTGGGGCGGCAGCTCTTCGGCGAGCCCCGGGCGCTGGCGGCGGTGGCGCTGCTGCTCGGCGCCATCGGCGTGGCGCCCGGGCTGCCGGCGGCGCCGTTCCTGCTGCTCTCGGCCGGGGCCGGGGCGCTGGCCTGGCGCGGGCTGCGGCGCGCCCCGGAGGCGGCCGGGCTCGAGGCGGGGGAGGGATCGACCGAGCCGGCCGGCGGCCCGGCGGGACCGGGCGACGGCCCGCTCCGCGACGAGGACGCCGGCGCCGTGGTGCTGGAGCTGGCCGAGGACCTCCTCGAGCTGGACAGCGCCGACGGCGGCGCCTTCGTGGGGGAGCTGGTGCCGGCGCTGCGCGAGCGGCTCTGGCGCGAGCTCGGCGTGGTGGCCCCGCCGCTCCTGGTCCGGCAGGCGCCGCTGGAGCCGGGCCGCTGGGCCCTGCTCATCCACGGGGTCCCGGCCGCCGGGGGGCGGGTGGCGCTCCACGAGCGGCTCTCGCTGGCCCCGCTCGACGACCTGGCGCTGGCCGGGATCTCGCTGCGGCCGGAGCTGGAGCCGGCCAGCGGTCGGCGCGCCGCCGTGGTGTCGGACCTGGACTCGGCGCGGGCCCTGGCGCTGGGGCCGGTGCTGGGCTCCCTGGAGCGGGTCGCCGCCGCCTGCGCCGCCGAGCTGGAGCGGAGCGCCGGCCTGCTGGTGGGCGTCCAGGAAGCCCAGGCGCTGCTCGACCGGCTCGAGCCGCACGCCCCGGCGCTGGTGCGCGAGGTGTCACGCCAGGTGGCCCCGGCCCTGCTGGCCGAGGTGCTGCGCCGGCTGCTCGAGGAGGGGGTGTCGATCCGCCCGCTGCGGACCATCCTCGAGGCGCTGCTGGAGGCGGGCGGCGGGCCGCGCGGCGCGGCGGCGCTGGCGGCAGCGGCCCGACGGTCCCTGCGGCGCCAGATCGGCCACCGGGCCGGCGGCGGCCGGGCCCTCCCGGCGCTGCTGCTGGATCCGGTCGCCGAGCAGAGCGTCCGGGAGTCGCTGCTCGGGGAGTGGCCGGCGCTCGAGCCGGCGCGGGCCGCGCTCCTCCTCGAGGCGCTGGAGCGGGCGCTCCTGGCGGCGGGCGGGACCCCGGTGCTGCTGGCCAGCGGCGACGTGCGGCGGGCGGTCCGGCTGCTGGTGGCCCCCCGCTGGCCGCGGCTGCAGGTGCTCAGCTACGACGAGCTGCCCCCGGAGCAGGCCATCCTGCCGGTGGGGCGGCTCGAGCTGGCGGCGTGACCGGGACCGCGGGGGCCGCGGTCACATCGCCCCCAGACGACAAAAGCGCCCGTGGCTCCGGGCGCTTCGGGGACGGCGGGAGGTGCGGCGCCTCGGCTACGCCCCGGGCGTGGGCGAGCCGGAGCCGCCGCTCGGCTCCTCGCCGAGGTTGACCCGGTCGCGCAGCTCCTTGCCGGTCCGGAAGAGGATGCCGCGCTTCGGCTTGACCGGGATGACCTCGCCGGTCTTGGGGTTGCGCCCCTGGTACCCCTCGTAGTGCTTCACGTGGAAGGCGCCAAGTCCGCGGATTTCGATGTTCTCACCGCGGCAGAGGGCGTCCTTCATCGAGTCGAAGATGGTCTCGATGGTGGACTCCGCCTGCTTCTGGGTCACACCGCGCTTCACCACGAGGATGTTGATGAGATCCGACTTCAGCATCGGCGCTCCGCGTTGACGGCCCCTCACTGGAGACCGCTTTAGGGTGAAGGGAGACTAGCCGAAGGTTCCGAAATCGGCAAGGGTTCCACGGGCATAACGCATCGGGGTCGACTGACCCCCCCGAAAGGCCGCGATCGGGCTCACGCCGGCCCCGGCTCCGGCTGCGGCGGCTGGTCCTGACCGGCCCCGGCCGGACGCGCCTCGGCGAGGTCGCAGAGCTGCTTCAGCGTGGTGCGCTGCAGCCACTTCGCCCCCTCCTCCTCGACCTCGGCCAGCGTCCGCTCCACCACGTCGAGCGCCGCCGAGGCCCGGGTCGGGGCCCGGCCGATCACCGCACGGCGCACGTCGAGGAGCGTGATCAGCTCCTCGGGCCGGCCCGGGACCAGCCCCCCGCCCTCGAGCGGCTTGAGCAGGGCGGCGGCCCGGAGCGCCTCGACCACCTCGGCCACGTCGCCATGGAGGACGCGGAGTGAACGGGCCAGCGCCCCCTCGTCGGGCGCCAGGCCGCCCGGACGCCGGTGCTCCAGCGCCACGGCGAGGAGCACCTCCCCGGCCAGCGTCTCGCGGGTGGTCGGGTGATCGGCCAGCAGCCCGCCGCGCCAGAGCGCCGGGGCGAACTGCACCACGTAGGCGACGCGGGCGCCGGCCAGCAGGATGGCCCAGGAGACGAAGAGCCAGAGCAGGAAGGTGGGGAGGACCGCCACCGACCCGTAGATGGCGCTGTAGTTGAAGAAGCGCCGGACCGCCTCGGCGTAGCCCCACTTGGCCGCCTCCCAGGTCAGGCCGGCCACCAGCCCGGCGCTGACCGCGGCGTTGAGCCGGACCCGGGTGTGAGGCACCAGCCCGTAGATGACGGTGAAGACCGCGCAGGTGAGCAGCACGCTGCCGAGCGCGGCCAGCGAGCCGAAGCCGGTGCCGGCCAGCCAGGCGCGGGCCCCCACCCCCAGCGCCAGCGAGCCGGCCAGCAGCACCGGCCCCAGCGTCAACCCCACCCAGTAGATGACCGCCTGCCGGCCGAGGGACCGGCGGCGGCTGATCCCCCACTGGTCGTTGATGGCCCGCTCGACGTTGGAGAAGAGAGAGACCGCCGACCAGGCCAGCAAGGCGCCGCCGACCAGCCCCGCCGACGCGGCGTGGGCGTTGCTGGTGAAGCGGGTCAGGTAGGGCTCGAGCGTGGCCCGGGCGCCGACCGCCAGGTTGTCGAGGATGAAGGCGTTGAGCTGGGCGGCGATCCGATCCATGCCGGTGGCCGCCTGCACCACCGAGAAGATCACCACCAGCGCCGGGACCACGGCGAAGATGGAGAGGTAGGTGAGCGCCATGGCCCGCAGGCGGATGGACTCGCCGTCGAAGGCGCGGGTCACCGCCTCCACCGTGGCGCGCCAGAGCCGGCGGGCTCGATCGCCCAGCTGCTCCAGCGCCGCCCCGCCCTCGCCGGTCATGGCGCCCTCGGGCTATCCCTCGGACGCGGGCGGGGGCTTCGGCTCGCCCTTGTTCTCGCCCTTGTTCTCGCCGCGCGGTCCGCCACCGCCGCCACCGCCGCCCCCACCGCCACCGCGACCACCACGGCCACGCCCGCGGCCACCGCGGTCCCGGCCACCACGCTCGCCGCCGCGCTCGCCGCCCCGCTCGCCACTCCGCTCGTGCCGCTCACCGCCGCCGGTGGCTCCGGCACCGCCGGCGCTGGGGACCCCGCCGCCTTCGCGCCCCTGGTCGACCCGCTCGTGGCGGCCGTAGATGTCGAACTGCTCCTGGTGGTAGCTGCCCTGCGACTTCACCTGGATGGTCTTGTTGTAGCGATCCATCAGGTAGCGCAGCTCGTCGCGCTCCTCGCCGACCAGGACGTTGGCCACCTCGGGGTGGCAGTTGACCACCAGCACCGGGTCGGGGAAGTGCGGCGACTCCCGCCGGATCTCGCGGAAGACCTCGTAGGCGACGGTGATCTTGGACTTGAGGTGACCCTTGCCGTCGCAGTAGCTGCACGGCTCGTTCATCATCCGGGTGGTCGACTCGCGGACCCGCTTGCGGGTCATCTCCACCAGCCCCAGCTCCGAGATCTTGAGGACGTTGGTCTTGGCCTTGTCCCGCCCCAGCGCCTCCTGCAGGGACTTGAAGACCTTCTCGCGGTTCTGCGCCTTGTCCATGTCGATGAAGTCGATGATGATGATGCCGCCGATGTTGCGCAGCCGGAGCTGGTAGACGATCTCCTTGGCCGCCTCGACGTTGATCTTGGTGATGGTCTCCTCGAGGCTCTTCTTGCCGACGTAGCGCCCCGAGTTGACGTCCACCGCGGTGAGCGCCTCGGCCTGGTCGATGATGATGTAGCCGCCGCTCTTCAGCCAGACCTTGCGCTGGCCGGCCCGCTTCAGCTCCTGCTCGATCCCGAAGGCGTCCAGCACCGGCTCGTCGCCGGTGTAGAGCTCGATCGACGACTCGAGGTGCGGCGCCTGCTCGTGCACGAAGCGGAGGATCCGCTCGTACTCGTCGCGGTCGTCGATCACCATCTTGCCGACCTCGGAGGTGAAGAGGTCGCGGGTGGCGCGCAGGATCAGGTCGAGGTCGCCGTGCAGCAGCGCCGGCGCCCCCACCTTGTCCTTGGTCCGGATGATCTCGTTCCAGACCTGGATGAGGAAGCGGATGTCGGCCTCGAGCTTCTCGGCGTCGACGCCGTCGGCCACGGTGCGGACGATGAAGCCGGTCCCCTCCGGGCGCATCCGGTCGACGATCTCGCGGAGGCGGCGCCGCTCGCCGTCGCGCTCGATGCGCCGGGAGATGCCGATGTGATCCACCGTCGGCATGAAGACCAGGTGCCGGCCGGGCAGCGAGATGTGGCTGGTGATGCGGGCGCCCTTGGTGCCGATGGGATCCTTGGCGACCTGGACGATCACCTCCTGCCCTTCCTTGAGCAGGTCCTGGATGTTCTTCAGCTCGCGGGGCTTGCGCTCCTCGCGGTGGCCGCCGTGGCCGTGGCCGCCGCGGGGGCGGTCCTTGCCGTTCCGGTCGCGGTCGCGACCCTTCCGGTCTCCCTTGGCGTCGCGCTCACCCTTGCCCTCGCGGTCGCCCCGCGGCTCGCGGGCCTCGCGCGCCACCTCCCGGGCCGGCGCGGCGATCTGGCCGGCGACGGGCGGCTCGGCCAGGACCAGCAGGGCCTCGGACCCCGGCGACGTCCCGGTCGACTCGGGGAGCAGGAGGACCGCCGCCGGATGGGTGTCGGCGGTGGCCGGCACGCCGATCAGCGCCAGCTCCTCGGCCGAGAGCGGCGGGAGCGGTGCCCGGGCGGAGGCCGGCTCGAGCGGCGGCAGGGGCGGCGGCAGGTCGGTGGGGTTGGCCCAGGCCGGCACGGCCGCGGCCACGGCCGGCTCGCTGACCGGCGCCTGCACGGCGATGGGCGCGGCCTCGGTGACGGGCGCGGCCTCGGCAGCGGGCGCGGCCTCGGCGACGGTGGCGGTCTCAAAGGCGGTGGTGGTCTCGACGGCGGGCGCAGCCGCCGCGGCCGGGGCGTCCTCGGCGGCGGGGGAACCCTCGGTGGCGACCGGCGCCGCTTCGAGGTCCGTCGGCTCCGGGGCGGCCCCGTCCAGCGGGGCGGCGGCGGCCGGCTCGGCGCCATCCGGCGACGGCGCCACGGCCGCCTCCTGGGCCCTCAGCTCCTGCTGCTCGGCCTCCTCCTCGGTGGGGACCTCGGCCGGACCGACGGCGTGCTCGCCCTCGGTCAGCTCGAACTCCTCGGAGAAGTCGGGGTCGCCGTAGACGTCGCCGACGTAGAGGAAGGCGGCCTTCTCCAGGCCGATGTCGACGAAGGCGGCCTGCATGCCGGGGAGGACCCGGACCACGCGCCCCTTGTAGATGTTGCCGACGATCCCCTTCTCGCGCTTTCGCTCGAGGTAGTACTCGTGGATCGTCCCGTTCTCGATCAGCGCGACGCGCGTCTCCGCGCCTGCGGCGTTGATTACGAGGCTGCTCTTGTTCTCGGCCATGGCGGACCCCAGTGAGCCCGGGCCGGTGGCGCGAACGGGGCGAGGTCAGCCGGACTGGCCAACCACGATCGAAGCGTCCCCGGCGGCGCCGGGGCCTTCGCATCTTGTTCGGAGCAGGTGCTCACGAATCCGCCACCCTTCGCGCCGGGCGGCCGCGAGGTTCGCGGCCCGGTCCCGGGGCATGAATCGCTTGAAGAAACTCGAACCCTTCAGGCGTCGAGGTAGCGAGGAGCGCGCGGCTGGCCCGTGGGCCCGGTCCGCTCGGTCTTCGCCAGGCTCACGCCCTCCTTCAGAAGTCGCACTCCGGTGGGCGGGACCCCCGCTTCGCCGAAGATCGCCGCCAGCACCTCGGCTGGACGCGCGCTCCCCGAGGGATCCGCCCGCAGGCTGAACGCGACCCGGCCCGGTCCTTCGACGCCGAGGTGGGTCACGATTTCCCTCAGGTTTATCTCTCTTTGCTTGGTCCCTGCAACCCGCTGGTGACGACGCCGGTCCTTGTTCCTCGTCACCTTGGTCCGCTGGATGACCGCCGACTCGGCCGCCAGGAAGGCCTCCACCCTGTCCGAGAGCAAGGGCTGGGTCCATGAATCATCAGTGAATTCAGCCACGTAATGGATGGCGCGGAGGGCCTCGCCGATCGACGGAGACCCGGTCTCGATGAGGTCGACCGAGAGCAGCTTCAGCCCCTCGGGCAGGGCCCGGGAGAGCCGGGAGGCGATATCGGTCGGCTCGACCGGACCCACCAGCTCCAGGTCGAGGAGCTCGGCGTGGCTCTCGATGCCGACCGACAGGGCCGGCCCGAAGGAGATCTTCGGCTTCGGGTGGTAGCCCTGCGAGTAGGCCATGGGCAGCCCGGCCCGGCGCGAGGCCCGCAGCAGGGCGTGCATGGTCTCGAGGTGCGACAGCGCCACCAGCCGGCCCAGCTTGGCGTAGCGGATGCGGACGTGGCTGCGCAGCGGCGACGGGGGCGGGCGCGGCGGCGCCGCCGGCGCCTTCACGTAGTCCTTGGGCTCGTAGACCCGGGTCTTCACCACCTTGAAGTCGCAGGCCCCGCAGGCGGTGCAGGGGGCGATCACGCAGTCCGGCACCTCGGTGAGGGTCCGCGCCGCCTCCATCTGCTCCACCAGGTACGCCTTGGTGACGCCGCAGTCGATCCGGTCCCAGGGCAGGACCTCGTCGTAGGGGCGCCGGCGGTGGGCGAAGAACTCGATGCCGACGCCGTGGAGCCGCTCGCACTCGGCGAAGGCGGCCAGCCAGCGCCCCTCGTCGAACCACTCGGTCCAGCCGTCGAGCCGCTGCCCGGCCCGGTAGGCGTGGAGCACGGCGGTGCCGACCCGCCGGTCGCCGAGCGCCAGCGCCCCCTCGATGGAGGACTGGCGCGAGTCGTGCGGCTTGAACTGGATGGCGCCGTTCCGGCCGCCCAGCGCCGCGGTGATCAGCGCCTGCCGCCGGCGGGTCTCCTCCGGCCTGATCATGGGCTCCCACTGGAAGGGGGTGAAGGGCTTGGGCACGAAGGTGGAGGCGCCCAGCGAGATGGCGGCCGAGCCCTGCCCCTTGGGCAGCACCCGCCGCGCCGCGGCCAGGCACTTCTGGGCCAGGGTGGCGATGGCCACCACGTCCTCGTCGCGCTCCTCGGGCAGCCCGATCATGAAGTAGAGCTTGAGCAGCGACCAGCCGTTCTTGAAGATCGACTCGACGGCGTTGAGCAGGTCGGCCTCGTGGTTCCCCTTGTTGATGACGGCGCGCATCCGCTCGGTGGCGGCCTCGGGCGCCAGGGTGAAGCCGGTCTTGCGGATGCGGCCGATCTTCTCGGCCAGCGAGTCGGACATGGTCTCGGTGCGCAGCGACGGCAGCGACATGGCGATCTTCTCGCCCTCGTAGCGGCCGATGAAGTCGTCGAGCAGCGGGTCGAGGCAGGCGTAGTCGCCGGAGGAGAGCGAGAGCAGCCCCACCTCCTCGTAGCCGGAGGCGCGCAGGCCGGTCTCGGCCAGCTCCAGCACCTTCTGCGGGCTGCGCTGCCGCGTTGGCCGGGTGATCATCCCCACCTGGCAGAAGCGGCAGCCGCGGGTGCAGCCGCGCTGCAGCTCCACCGGCAGCCGATCGTGGATGGTGGACATGAACGGCACGATGGGGTTGGTGTAGGCGCTGGTGGGGAGCACGTCGAGGTCGGGCATGACCCGCCGCTCGATCCGATCGTACCCGGGGCGCAGCGCCTCGATGCCGGTGAGCACCTTGCTGTCGGCGTGGTAGCGCGGGGCGAAGAAGGACGGCACGTAGACGCCGGGGATGCCCGCCAGCCGCGTGAGCAGCTCGGCCCGGGTGGCGCCGCCGCGGCGGAAGCCCGAGGCGGCGATGACCTCGGCGATCTCCACCGCCACCTCCTCCCCCTCGCCGACGGCGAAGGCGTCGAAGAAGTCGGCCACCGGCTCGGGGTTGTAGGCGCAGGGGCCGCCGCCGAGGACGATGGGATCCTGGTCGCCGCGCTCGGCCGCCAGCAGCGGGATGCCGGAGAGGTCGAGCAGCGCCAGCACGCTGGTGTAGCAGAGCTCGAACTGCAGGGTCAGGCCGAGCACGTCGAAGTCGCGGACCGGGGCCCGCGACTCCAGCGAGAAGAGCGGCAGCCGGTGCTCGCGCAGCAGGGCCTCGAGGTCGGGCCAGGGCAGGAAGACCCGCTCGCAGGCCAGGCCGGGCTGGTCGTTGAGCAGGTGGTAGAGGAGCCGGAAGCCGAGGTTGGACATGCCGACCTCGTAGGTGTCCGGGAAGGCGAGCGCGAAGCGGACCCTGGCGGTGGCCAGGTCCTTCTTCACGGCGCCGAACTCGCAGCCGACGTAGCGGGTCGGCTTCTCGGCGCGGAGGATCAGCTCGTCGAGGGTGGCGGCGGGGGGCAGCGCGGCGCGCTGGGAGGCGTCGGTCATGGGTCGTCGGGCGGCGGAGTCGAACCGCCAGGTGCCCGCCGTGAGAGGCGCCGACCGCGGGGCGCGGACGGCGTGCAGGCGGCGAGCCGTACCATGCGCCGCGCGCGGGTCGCAACCCGGGGCCCGCGCTCACTCCTTCAGCAGCGCCAGGAAGCCGGCCTCGTCGACCACCTTGAGCCCGAGCTCGGTGGCCTTCTTCAGCTTGGAGCCGGCCTCCTCGCCGGCCACCACCAGGTCGGTCTTCCTCGAGACGCTCGCCGAGACCTTGCCGCCGCGCCGCTCGATCTCCGCCCGGGCGTCGTCGCGGGAGAGCGAGGTGAGGCCGCCGGTGAGCACCACGGTCTTGCCGGCGAACGGCCCGCGGGCGTCGACCTGCTCGGCCACCGGGGCCACGCCGGCCTGCAGCAGCCTCATCACCACGGCGCGGTTGCGCGGCTCGCTGGTCCACTCGCGGACCTGGCGCGCCACCTCCGGCCCCACGTCGCGGACCCCCTGCAGCGCCTCCTCGCCGGCGTCCAGGAAGGCCTCCACGGCCGGGAAGGCGCGCGCCAGCTGGCCGGCGGTGGCCTCGCCCACCTGCGGGATGCCGAGCGCGAAGAGGAAGCGGCGCAGCGTCGGCGCCTTGGCCTTCGCGAGCGCCTCGAGCATGTTCTGCGCCGCCTTCTCGGGGAGCTCGGCCGGCTTCTTCCGCTCGCCCGCCTCGGCCGCCTCCTTGCGCGGGCGGCTGAAGAGCGACTGCCAGGTGGCGAACGGCACCGCCCAGAGGTCGGCGAAGTCGGTGACGTGCCCCTGGGCCACCAGCTCGGCGGCCAGCTTGTCGCCCAGGCCGTCGACGTCCATGGCGCGACGCTGCGTGAAGTGGCGCAGCGCGCCGGCCAGCTGGGCCGGGCAGGCGGCGCCGGTGCAGCGCCAGGCCTTCTCCCCCTCCTCGCGCACCACGTGGGCGCTGCAGACCGGGCACCCGGCCGGGAAGCGGAACTCGGTCTCCTCGCCGGTGCGCCGCTCGGGGAGCGCCTTGACCACCTCGGGGATGACCTCGCCGGCCCGCCGGATCAGCACCCAGTCGCCGACGCGGATGTCCTTGCGCCTGAGCTCGTCCTCGTTGTGGAGCGTGGCCCGCGACACCACGGCGCCGCCCAGCCGCACCGGCTCCACCTCGGCCACCGGGGTGAGCCGGCCAGTCCGCCCCACCGAGGCCCAGATGCGCGTCACCCGGGTGGCCTCCTCCTGCGGCGGGTACTTGAAGGCCACCGCCCAGCGCGGCGTCTTGCTGGCGGCGCCGAGCCGCCGGCGCAGGTCGAGGTCGTCCACCTTCACGACGATGCCGTCGGTGTCGTAGGGGAAGGCGAAGCGCCCCGAGGCGAGCCGGTCGCGCTCGGCCTTGACGGCGGCGATGCCGGCGCAGCGCCGGTTCTCGGCGTTGACCTCGAAGCCCCAGCCGGCCAGCGCGGCCAGCTTCTCCCAGTGGGTGGCCCACCCCAGCAGCGGGTGGTCGGGGCCGAGCGCCTCGTAGGCGATGAAGGAGAGCGGGCGGGTGGCGGTGACGCGCCAGTCGAGCTGGCGCAGCGAGCCGGCGGCGGCGTTGCGCGGGTTGGCGAAGGGCTCGGATCCCTCGGCCAGCAGCCGGCGGTTCATGGCCTCGAAGTGGGCCTTCTGCAGCAGCACCTCGCCGCGCACCTCGAGCCGCGGCGGCGCCTCGCCGGCCAGGGCCGCCAGCACCCCGCGGTTGGCGCCGAGCTGGCCGATGGTCCTCAGGTTGGCGGTGACGTCCTCGCCGGTGGTGCCGTCGCCGCGGGTGGCCCCGTGCGCGAAGCGCCCGTCCTGGTAGACCAGCTCCACCGCCAGGCCGTCGAGCTTCGGCTCCACCACGTAGTCGATGAGCGCCTCGAGCGGCGCCCCCAGCAGCTTGCGGACCCGGGCGTCGAACTCGTCGAGCTCCTCGTCGCTGGTGACGTTGCCGAGGCTGAGCATGGGCTCGCGGTGGGCCACCTTCTGGAACTGCTCGCTGGGCGCCCCGCCCACCCGCTGGGTCGGCGAGTCGGGCGTGAGCAGCGCCGGGTGCGCGGCCTCGAGCGCCGCCAGCTCGCGCATCAGCCGGTCGTACTCGGCGTCGGCGAGGACCGGCTGGTCGAGGACGTAGTAGGCGTGGTCGGCGGCGCGGATCCGCTCGCGCAGCTCGCGGACCTGGGCGGCCGCGTCGACGTTCGGCATGGTGCGACCCTAGCGGCGCGCCGACGGCGCGGCAAGCCGGGGGCGGCCCCTAGTACGTGGGGGGACTGGTGTCCTCCTGGCCGAGGGGCGGGTAGATCCACTTCCCGGTCAGATCGGTCTCGTCGGTCTGGTAGAGGCCATTGACGCGCTCGTAGTAGACGTAGCGGAGGCTCAGGTGCCCGTCGCCGTCCAGGTCGCCGCGCGCCTCGACGAGCAGGGTGGGCGGGTTGACGGTGTCGTCGGCGGTGAACTGGTACTGGTAGTAGGTCGCTCCCTCGATCTCCTCGGAGCTCTGGAAGACCTCGGCCCACCCGGCCGCCTTCCAGTTGGGGACCTGCTTGGCGGCGCTGGGGGTGCCGGCCGGCTGCCAGGACCCGAACAGCTTTCCGCCCGGGATCGAGCCCCGCTGCACGTAGACGTCGGCCACCGCCTTCTTGATGCGGAGCATCAACTCGTGCCGCTCGGCCGCCTTGGCGCGCAGCACCAGCTTGCCGAACTCGGGGATGGCCACCGAGGCGAGGATGCCGATGATGGCGACCACCACCATCAGCTCGATGAGCGTGAACCCCTTCTCCAGACCCATCGCGGCGCGCTTCATGGTGCCCCCTTCTTGTCCGCGGACGGCGCCTTCGCGCCCTCCGCCGTGATCCTCAAGCCGCCTCCGGTGGTGTCCGTGACGGTGTTGCCCATCAACCTCTGCTGCGCCTTGAACCGCTCCACCTGAGCCGGGTCGACCGGTCCCTTGCCTGGGACCAGTTCGCGAACCCTCGAGCCCGGTGGCGCCGGCAGCAGCCGCATGCCCTCCGGCTGCCCCGGATAGGTCGGCAGCTGGGAGACGGCGGTCTCCAGCGTCCACCAGCGGTAGCCGTGGACGGCCCCGGCCCCCAGCACCGCCAGCGCCAGCAGGATCCAGACCACCCGGCCGCGCTTGCGCCCGGCCACCTCCTCCTCATCCTCGCCCGCCTTGTCGCTGAGGAAGCGGGCCGCCGCCGCGGTGCGCCCCGTCACCGGTCTCGTCATCGCCGGCTCGGCCGGGACCTCGGAGGGAACCAGCCGGTGGACGTCGTCGGAGAGATCGATGGCCTCCCGCACCAGGGCGTTCCGGATCGACTCCAGCGCCAGCTTCACCTCGGGCTCGGCCTGGTCCACCAGCCCCTTGACCTGGTTGAGCAGCCCGTCGATCTCGGAGAGCAGCTCCGCCACCGCGGCGCCGTCGATGGCCGTCCCCGGCGCCGGGACGGTGGCCCGCGCCACGGCCACCCGGAGCCGCAGCACGGCGGCGTGGCGGATGGGCCTGGCGTCGACCGGCGCCGAGCCCGAGGTGAAGACCTCGCGCTCCAGGCTGGAGAGCCCGGCGGCCACCCGGTCGACGACTCCTTCGAGCGAGGGGGGCTCTGCGGCGCCGCCCAGGGCTCCGCGGAGCGCCCGCTCCGCCTCGACCGCGGACGGCCCGTTGGCGGGCCAGAGGATCTCGCCAGGTGGCGAGGCGACGCCTGGCACGGCGAGCAGCATGGCCGGAAGGGGCGTGGCCACGGCGCCACCCAGGTCGCGGAAGAGGTCGAGCGGGGCGCCGGACGCACTGGCCGCGGCCGGCGCCGGGACCTTCACCCCGGCCAGGCTGGCCGGGAACGGCGTCGCCAGCCTGGCACCGAGGTCGGCGAAGAGATCGAGCGGGGCGGGCTTCGCGGGAGCGGGCTCGGCCGGTGGCCCGGCCACCTCCGCCAGGTGCGCCGCCGCCGCCGGTGGAGGCGCGGGTGGCTGCGTCGCCCCAGCGCGGGAGGAGCCGATGGCGCGCTCGATGGCCGGCAGCATCGAGTGGGCCTTGCCATCCCACGGCACCGCCTCGATGGAGAGCGGCTCGAGGGAGAGGGCGGCGGCCTCCTGACCCGGAGGAAGGGCCGCCACCACCCGAAGGCCGGGGCTCTGCTGGCGGAGCTGGGTGAGCGCCGGGAGCCAGCGCGGCTCGAACTCGACCACCAGGACGCCGCTCGATTCGGCGCACAGCGTCAAGGCCACCGCCGGCTCCGGAGCGATGCGCGGGCGGCTGCCGGCCCGCTCGGTGACCGGGGCGAAGAGCGCCAGCGCGAACGGCTTGGTTCCTGCGATGACGACGTCGGTCGATCCGGCCATAGGTCCCTTGCGCCCCCCTTTGGTGCGCTCTCCTGGATCTTACTCCCTTCGCGACATTTCGCGCCGCCCCTCCCTCTGTCCCCAGTTCGCGTGACGTTTCGGTGCGCCCGCTTGACGCACACGCTCGGTGCGAGTAGGGCCGCCGGAGGGCTCGCCGGAGCGCTCGTTGACAGTCCCGCGCCCCCGCCGTACCTTCGGCACCTCTCCTCCTCGCTTCCCGAGCGACGCTCCACCAGCCCGCGGCGCGCCTCCAGCGCCTGGCTTCACCACCGGACGGTGACATGTCTTCCGAAGCCGCAGCGCCCGCTGCCCCTTCCATCCCCGACCTCAAGCACATGAAGGTGGCCGAGCTGGCCGCCATGGCCCGCGCGCTCGACGTCGAGGGGGCCAGCTCGCTCAAGAAGCAGGACCTGATCTTCGCCATCCTCACTGCCCGCTCCAAGGCGGCCGACGAGAAGAAGGAGGAGATGGAGGTCGGCGGCGAGGGGACGCTCGAGGTGCTGCCCGACGGCTTCGGCTTCCTGCGCAGCCCCGACTTCAGCTACCTGCCCGGCCCCGACGACATCTACGTCTCGCCCTCGCAGATCCGCCGCTTCAACCTGCGCACCGGCGACACCCTGCGCGGCACGGTGCGGCAGCCCAAGGAGGGCGAGCGCTACTTCGCCCTGCTCCGGGTCGACACCATCAACGGCTCCCCCCCGGAGGAGAACCAGGCCAAGGTCCTCTTCGACAACCTGACCCCGCTCTACCCCACCGAGCGGCTCCGGCTCGAGCACGACCAGAACGAGATGACCACCCGGGTGGTGGACCTCTTCTCGCCCATCGGCAAGGGGCAGCGCTGCCTCATCGTCTCGCCGCCGCGGGCCGGCAAGACGGTGATCCTGCAGAACATGGCCCACGCCATCACCGCCAACCACCCCGAGGTCACCCTCATCGTGCTGCTCATCGACGAGCGGCCCGAGGAGGTGACCGACATGGAGCGGACCGTGAAGGGCGAGGTGGTGGCCTCCACCTTCGACGAGCCGGCCACCCGCCACGTCCAGGTGGCCGAGATGGTCATCGAGAAGGCGCGGCGGCTGGTGGAGCACAAGCGCGACGTGGTGATCCTGCTCGACTCGATCACCCGGCTGGCCCGCGCCTACAACTCCACCGTCCCGCCCTCGGGGAAGATCCTCTCCGGCGGCGTCGACTCCAACGCCCTGCACAAGCCCAAGCGCTTCTTCGGCGCCGCCCGCAACATCGAGGAGGGGGGCTCGCTCACCATCATCGGCACGGCGCTGGTGGACACCGGCAGCCGCATGGACGAGGTGATCTTCGAGGAGTTCAAGGGGACCGGCAACTCCGAGATCGTGCTCGACCGCAAGCTCATGGAGAAGCGGATCTTCCCCTGCATGGACATCGGCAAGAGCGGCACCCGCAAGGAGGAGCTGCTGCTGCCCCCCGACTGGCTCTCCAAGATCTACATCCTGCGCCAGACCATCCTCAACGGGCTCGACAACGTCGAGGCCATGAAGTTCATGCTCGACAAGTTCCGCCAGGTGAAGAGCCACGACGAGTTCTTCAAGATGATGGTGGCCGGCGGCGGCAAGTAGGGGCGGCGCGACCCGGCCCCGGGGGCGGCCGGAGGGGTCCGGGGGTTGACGCAACCGCCCGATCCGACTAGATCCCCCGGTTCACATTGCCGGTCCCGGACCATCGCGCCCATCGGCGCGGTGCAAGCGGCCCGAGGAGAGGAACGTCATGAAGGAAGGCATCCACCCCGACTACAAGCCCACCAAGGTGCTCTGCGCCTGTGGCACCGAGATCGTCACCCGCTCGGTGCGTGGCGACTTCCACGTCGAGATCTGCTCCAGCTGCCACCCGTTCTTCACCGGCAAGCAGAAGATCATGGACACCGCGGGCCGCATCGAGAAGTTCAAGAACCGCTACGGCAACGCCTCCTCGGCCACCATCAGCGCCGCCCCGGCGCCGAAGGCCGAGCCGGTGGCCGCGCCGTCCAAGAAGGCGGTCGCCGACGGCAACCGCGCCACCAAGCGGGCCAAGGCCAACGCCGGGAAGCCGAAGAAGGTCGTGGAGGCCGCCGCCGAGGCGCCCGCCGCGGCCCCGGCCGCCGACGCGCCGGCCGCCGAGTAGCACCGGTCGCCGCACCGCCGGAGCAGGGACGGCGCCCCCCGGGGCGCCGTTCTGCGTTTCCGGGCCCGGGCCGGCGCCTTGACGAGTCGGGGCGGCCATCGCATCGTCGCCCGGTGACCTCTTCGCCCTCCGATCCGCCGCCCCCGCCCCTGCCCTCCCGGCAAGGTCTCGCCGAGCTGCTGCTGCTGGTGGGCTTCCTGGCGCTGGCCACCGTCGGCGCCGTGGCGGTCTTCGGCGCCGAGCTCCGCCAGGCCCTGGGCGCCCCGCCACCCCCGGCGGCCCCGCCCGCCGGCCAGGTCCGGGCCCCCTGAACGGCCGCGGTGTATGATCGCCCGGTGACGCCCCTGGTGCTGATCGTCGACGACGAGCGCCCCAACCTCGAGTCGCTCGGCAAGATCTTCGAGCGCGAGGGCTGGCGCGTCGCCCAGGCCGGCTCCGGCGCCGAGGCCCTCGAGGTGGCGCGGCGGGAGCACCCCTCGGTGGTGGTCACCGACCTGATGATGCCGGGGATGAGCGGCGAGTCCCTGCTGCGCGCCTTGAAGGCGGTGTCGCCGGAGATCGAGGTGGTGCTGATGACCGCCTACGGCACCGTGGAGTCGGCGGTGGCCGCCATGAAGGAAGGCGCCTACGACTTCATCACCAAGCCGCTGAAGCGCCAGGCGGTGGTGAAGAGCGTGCGCCAGGCGCTGGAGAAGTCGTCGCTGGTGGCCGAGAACCGCGCCCTGCGGGCCCGGCTGGCGGCGCTGGAGCCGGGCGGCGACGGCGGGCTGCTGGGGTCGGCGCCGGCCTTCCACGCCATGCTGGAGACGCTCCGGCAGGTGGCCCCCACCAACGCCAGCGTCCTGTTGGTGGGCGAGAGCGGCACCGGCAAGGAGCTGGCGGCGCGCCTCCTCCACGATCGCTCGGCGCGGGCACGGGAGCCGTTCGTGGCCGTCAGCTGCGGCGCCATCCCCGAGAGCCTGCTTGAGTCGGAGCTGTTCGGCCACGAGAAGGGGGCCTTCACCGGGGCCTCCGGCCGCAAGGAGGGGCGCTTCGAGCGGGCCCACGGCGGCACCCTCTTCCTCGACGAGATCGGCGAGCTGACCGCCGCGGTGCAGGTGAAGCTGCTCCGGGTGCTCCAGGACGGGGTCATCGACCGGCTCGGCGGCACCGGGCCGGTGCAGGTCGACGCCCGCATCGTCACCGCCACCAACCGCGACCTGGCCGCCGAGGTGAAGGCCGGGCGGTTCCGCGAGGACCTCTTCTACCGGCTCGACGTGGTGACGGTGCGGCTGCCGCCCCTGCGCGAGCGCCGCCAGGACGTCCCGCTGCTGGCCTCCGCCTTCCTGCGGCGCCTCGCCGGGGCCCACGGCCGGAGGGTGACCGGCTTCACGCCGGCGGCCATGGGGGCGCTGGAGGCGGCGCCCTGGCCGGGCAACGTCCGCGAGCTGCTCCACGCCGTGGAGCGGGCGGTGATCCTGGCGCGCGGCGAGCTGGTCGACGTGGGCGACCTGCCCGAGGGGCTGCGGCGTGGCCGGACGGACGGCGGGGCGGGGGCGCCGGCGGCGCTCACCATCCCGCCGGGCACGCCCATGGAGGAGGTGGAGCGGCTGGTCATCCGCGAGACCCTCCGCCAGACCCGGGGAGACAAGACCCTGGCGGCCCAGATCCTCGGCATCGCCCCGCGGACCATCTACCGGAAGCTCGACCGCGACGAGGCCGGGCGGCTGGTCGAGCGCCCGGGCGGCGCCACCGAGGAGCCGGAGCCGGCGTAGCCTGGGCCTCCGCCCAGGGTCCGACCCCGGCCTGTGGGCGCGCCTCGCCCGGGCCTTCGCGGAGCCCCTGACAATTTGGCGTGAGGCCGCGGTGAACCGCCCCGTCTTTGCCAATTTGGCTCGCCGCGCCGCGGCGTCACCGACGAGCCCACCGGACCGCTCGAATTCCCTTTTGATCCGAGCAGCTTGACGCGCCGCCGCGCCAGCCCGGCGTGGCACGTCGGTTGCTCTCTGGAGGTTCGGGCCACCATGCTCGACCTCTTCTTCCGCAAGTACGCCTGGACCGCGACCCTCGCCCTGCTCTTCGCCGGGGCCTGGATCGTCGCGCGCACCGTCAACACCGTGGTGGGCGCCGCCATCAAGCCCAGGCCGCAGGCCGACGCGGGCGCGCTCGCCGCGCCGGCGCCGCGGCCGGTCCTCCCCACCACCCTCGATCCCGACCGGCTCTACCGGCTGATCGGCGTGGAGCCGCCCAAGGCGGCCGAGCTCGACGCCGCCGCCGCCGCACCCACCCGCCCCCAGACCTGCGGGGACCGGGCGGCCCGCCCCGTGAAGAGCGACCTGCGGCTGCTGCTGGTGGTGGCGGTCCAGGCGGAGGAGCCCTCGGCCTCGCTGGTGACCCTGACCGACACCGCCTCGCGCGAGTCGCGGGTGCTGGGCGTGGGCGAGGAGTTCGGCGGGGCCAAGCTGCTCGGCGTCGAGCGGCTGGGCGAAGCCGCCGACGCCACCGGCAACGCCTTCAAGATGGTGGCGGTGATCTGCAACGGCGGCACCAAGGAGTACCTGGACGGCGAGGCCGGGGCCGGCGCGGTCGAGGCCAACCTCAACGTCGGGGTGGCGCAGGTGCCGGGGCGGACCGCGGCGGGGCGGCCGGCCGGCGGGCAGCTCGACGGCGTCCGCAAGCTCACCGACACCCGCTACGAGATCGACAAGGCCATCATCGACTCCTCCCTCTCCAACCTGAACACCCTGGCCACCCAGGCGCGGCTGGTCCCCAGCTTCAAGAACGGGATCGCCAACGGGTTCAAGCTCTTCCAGATCCAGCCGGGCTCGCTCTATTCGTCGATCGGGATCGAGAACGGCGACGTCATCACCCGCATCAACGGCTACGAGATCAACTCGCCGGACAAGGCGCTGGAGATCTACCAGAAGCTCCGCGAGTCGAGCCACGTCACGCTGGAGCTCGACCGCGGCGGTCAGAACATCAAGAAGGACTACAGCATCACCCCGTAGACGGCGGACTCCTCCATGCGAACCCTCCTCGCCATGTTCCTCCTCGGGCCGACCCTGGCGCTGGCCCAGGCGCCGACGCCCGCGCCGACGCCGGCGCCGGTCCGGCCCCTGCCCCGCCTCGCGCCTCCGGGGGCCCGGCCGCCACCAGCGGGCCAGCCGCAGGCCAACGCCCAGGCGGCGCCGGGTGCGACCACCCCGCCGCGGCCGCAGGCGGTGGTCCCCGCCCCCCGCCGGGGGCCGTGGTCGCCCCTCCGCCGCAGCCCGGGATGGCCGCCGCCGCCATGGCGCCGGCCCGGACCGACGCCAAGTGCACGCCCATCCAGGGTCGCTTCATGCTCTCCTTCTCCAAGGCCGAGATCGTCGACGTCCTGGAGCAGGCCAGCCGCTGGTCGTGCCGCAACTTCATCTACGGCGAGGACGTGGCCAAGGGGAAGATCACCCTCCTCTCCAAGTCGCCGGTCACCGCCGACGAGGCCTACGCCGCCTTCCTGGCGGCGCTCACCTCCAACAACATCGCCCTCTACCAGACCGGTCGCTACTGGAAGCTGATCCGCACCGGCGACGCCAAGAAGACGCCCATCCCCACCTACACCACCGACGGGGCCGAGACGCCGGCCACCGAGCAGCCCATCACCAAGATCATCCGGCTCCACTTCGCCGACGCCGACCAGATCCGCGGGGTGATGGGGAACTTCATCTCGCCCCAGGGCGCCGACCTTCAGGCCATCCCCCCCGACCTGCTGATCATCACCGATCTCGGCGTCAACATCCGGCGCATCGAGAGGCTGATCGAGGCCATCGACAAGGCCGGTGGCGGCGAGGTGGTGAAGCTGGTCCAGATCCGCTACGCGCCGGTCAAGGACATCGCCGACAAGGTGAACCAGATCTTCGGGCAGGCCACCGGCGCTCCCGGCAAGCCGGGGCGGCGCACCGTCCTCTCCTCGCCGGCCGCCCGGCCGGCCCCGGGGATGCCCGGGTCGGGCGCCGCCACGCCGGCCGTCCAGGCCACGCCAGGCGGCGGCGTCGAGATGCAGGTCACCAAGGTGATCGCCGACGAGCGGACCAACAAGCTCATCGTCATCTCCGACGAGAAGAGCTTCGAGCGGATCATGGAGCTGGTGCAGCAGCTCGACATCCCCACCGCCGAGGGCGGCGGCATCCACGTCATCTTCCTCAAGAACGCCAGCGCCGAGGAGCTCTCCACCACGCTGTCCAACCTGTCGCAGGGCAAGTCGGGGAAGACCTCGCCGTCCGCGCCCCCGATCCCGGGCCAGCCCAACCCGGGCCGCTCGGCCGCGCTCCCCGGCGCCGGCGCCCCCTCCGCCGAGCTCTTCACCGGCGAGGTGAAGATCACCGCCGACAAGTCTCAGAACGCGCTGGTGGTGCAGGCCAGCGGCGCCGACATCGTCACCGTCCGCCGGCTCATCGAGAAGCTCGACCGCCCCCGCCGCCAGGTCTTCGTCGAGGCGGTGATCATGGAGGTCAACCTCAGCAACGACTCGGTGTTCGGCGTCGGCATGCACGGCGCCATCCCGGTGACCACCAAGGACGGGACCGGCTTCATCCCCCTGGCCTCCTCGCCGGGGCGGGTCAGCACCGTCGGCCCGGTGGCCAACGCCATGAGCCTGATCTCGCTGGGTGGCTTCCTCACCGGCTTCGCCGGCCCCACCTCGGCCTCCCTGAAGGACCTCGGCCTCAACATCCCGAACATGGGGGTGATGATCCAGGCGCTGCAGAAGTCGTCCGACGTCAACGTCCTCTCCACCCCGACCCTGCTGGCGGCCGACAACGGCGAGGCCGAGATCTCGGTGGGCCAGACCGTGCCCTTCCAGGCGGCGACCACCTCGCCCGGCCTCTCCAACCTGCTCTCCAGCGGCACCGGCAACACCAGCGCCCTCAGCTCGATGCTCGGCAGCGGCCTGGGCACCGGCTACAACCCCTTCTCCACGCCCATCCAGCGCCAGCCGGTGGAGCTGCGCGTCAAGATCAAGCCGCAGATCGGCGAGGGCGACAACGTCAAGCTGATCGTCGACGAGCAGACCGAGGAGATCGTCTCCAACGATCCGCAGCTGGGCCCGACCACCTCGAAGCGGACCGTCAAGACCGAGATCGTGGCGCGCGACCAGTCCACCATCGTCATCGGCGGCCTGATGCAGGAGCGCACCGTCCGCTCGGTGAAGAAGATCCCCTTCCTCGGCAGCATCCCCATCATCGGCTGGCTCTTCCGCGACACCTCGACCACCAAGCAGAAGACCAACCTGCTGCTCTTCCTCACCCCCTACATCATCCGCGACGAGGCCGACTACCGGCGCATCTACGAGAAGAAGCGCAAGGAGCAGCAGGACTTCGTGGAGGCCTTCTACGGACGGCAGCCCGGCTATGACGTCGCCATCGACTTCACCCGCAAGGCCGGGCCCTACGCGCGGCTGCGGAAGGAGGTGCTCGACGAGACCTCCAAGGTGGAGAACGGCGGCCGGGGCGGCCCTGGCGATCGGATCGTGACCCCCGCGGATGCGCCCGCCCCCGGCCCGGTGGTGGGCCCCGCCGCGGGCCGGCCCTCGACGCCGCCCGCCGCGCCGATCGAGCCGGACCCCGCCGCCCCCGACCCGGGCCTGCTGGTGCCGGTCGACCCGCAGCCCGACCTGCCCGACGCGGCCGAGCCGGCGGCGCCGCCGGTCCCGCCCGGACCCTTCGGCCGGCCGCCCCGGGCCGCGCCGCCGCCGCCGGCCGCGCCGCCGAACGCGGCCCCCTTCCCCGGGGGAGGTCCGACCCCATGAGCCTCGACGGGCCCACCGAGGTCCTGCCGCTGCCCGGCGGCGAGCGGACCGCGCTGGTGACCAACGCCCCCGCCTACCTCTGCGGGCGGCTGCTCGGCGAGATCCTGGTCGAGGTGGCCGGGCTCTCGCAGGCGAAGCTGGCCGAGGCGCTGGCCGCCCAGCAGGGGGAGCACGCCGGCGAGCGGCTGGGTGGGATCCTGGTCCGGCTCCGCAGCTGCACCGAGGTCGAGGTGCTGCGGGCCCTGGCCATCCAGCTCGACCTGCCCTTCCTGGAGCGGATCGACCCGGAGCAGATCGACCCGGCGCTGGTCAAGAAGGTCCCCATCAACTTCGCCAAGCAGGCCCGGCTCCTGCCGCTCCGGTCAGGAGGCGAGGTGGCCCGGGTGGCGGTGGTCGACCCGCTCGACACCGCGGCCCAGGACTCGGTGGCGGCGCTGCTGGGCCAGCCGGTCTCCATCGAGGTGACCCCGGCGCAGGTGGTGCTCGACGCCATCAACGCCGCCTACG
>JAULAX010000003.1:0-7807 GCA_032654565.1 Anaeromyxobacteraceae bacterium
GCCCCCGGTACAACGCCCTGGCCCGCCTCGTCAGGGCAGCACCACCACCACGTCCCCGGGGGTGGGGACCGCGCGCACCGACGGCCCCAACCGCCAGTACTGGACGAAGCCCGGCGTCGCCACCATCGCCCGCGGCCGCAGCGCCCGCTGCCAGGACGCCATGTCGGGGCGCCAGTCGACCTGGGGAAGGTACATGGCGTTGAGCGGCAGGTAGACCGACGGCCGGCCGGTGTAATGGGTCAGGGCCTCGGCGTCCTCGGAGGCCACCAGGGCGTCGACCGGGACCAGGGCGTCGAGCGCCGCGCCGACCTGCCGGTACCGGTCGGCGATCGCCGCCTCGCGCGGCGCCAGCGGCCAGAGCACGGCGCCGGTCCGCTGCACCGCGCCGGCCGCCTGCCACCCGGCGGCCAGTGTGACCGCCATGGCCGCGGCCACGCCGGGCCAGCGCCCCCAGGCCACCCGCCCCACCAGCGCCGCGCCCACCCCGGCCACCAGCAGCCAGAGCTCGAGGTGAAGCACCGAGAGGTAGCGGGTGTCGGGGTACGGGGTCAGCGAGACCATGCCGACGCGGGTGACGACGTGGAGCACGGTCACCACGCCGAATGCGCGCACCGGC
This sequence comes from Anaeromyxobacteraceae bacterium, assembly GCA_032654565.1. Lineage (GTDB taxonomy): Bacteria > Myxococcota > Myxococcia > Myxococcales > Anaeromyxobacteraceae > JADKCZ01. The sequence continues at coordinate 617 of JAULAX010000003.1, forward strand.
GCCGGCAGCCAGCGCCAGGCAGCGGCCAGCAGCAGCGGCCCCACCACGATCAGCCCGTGGGTCACGCCGAGCGATCGCTCCAGGTTGGCGACCAGCCAGGCCAGCCGCTCCTGCCCCCAGAGGGCGGGCTCGGTGAAGAGCGTCCCCACCACCCGTCCCGGGGCGAACCAGACCATGTAGGCGGCGCCCGGGAAGGTGGTGAGGGCGGTCTCGGCGTCGTGGCTCACCAGCGGCTTCCCGAAGGCAAGCAGGTTGCGGATGATCCAGGGGGACATCACCGCCAGCAGGGCCGCGCCGGCGCAGAGGGCGCCCCGCCAGGCCACCCGCCAGCCGTGGCCCCGCCCCCAGGCCAGGAGCGCCGCGCCGAGCAGCACCGGCACGAAGAGCAGGTCGTCGCTGCGCACCAGCAGCATGGCCCCGAGCAACGCCCCGGCCTGGGCGGCGCGCCGTGCCAGTCCCTTCACCTCGGACATGGTCGGGAGCAGCGTGGCCAGCACGAGGAGCAGGAGCAGGATGGCGAGCGGAATGGAGCGCCCCGCCGCCAGCTCGTCGCGGTAGCCGGCATCGCCGAGGACGAAGAGCGGAAAGACCGCCCAGGCCAGGGGCCAGCGCTCGTTGGCCAGGCGCAGCGCCAGCGCCCGGGCCGCCGCGGCGCTGCCGACCAGCACCAGCGCCGCCGGGACCAGCGAGGCGGCGATGCCGAGCGGGAAGATGCGCGCCGAAAGCCCGACCAGCAGCGGCCAGGCAGGGGGAAAGCTCCGGCTCACCTGCGGCCAGGCGATGGGGATGTTGAAGTCCCGCACCGACGGATTGGCGTACTGGAAGGTCGACCAGAAGCGGTCGCCCAGCAGGTAGAAGGCGTAGGAGTCTGGAGAGAAGCGGCCCGCCTCATCGCGCAGGCCGACCCAAAGGAGCAGGCCGACCAGTGCGACTGCGGCCCACGGCCCCCAGCGTCTCGCCCGGTCAAGCGGGATGGGGATCTCACCCACGCGGGAGATCCCCGACGTCGAGCCGGGTCAGCCGATGGAGCCCGTCCCCGAAGACCCACTCCGCTGGAAGAGGATAGATTCCGAGCCGACGACGATCCTCCGCGACGGCCAGTCCGAGCTCTGCGAAGGCCTGCGACCAGCGGGCGCTCGACCAGTAGTTGTAGGGGAGCACGACGCCATGGCGTTCGTTCCCGACCCAGTCCATGAAGCGCAGCAGGGGCCCTGCGAACGGGCCGTCCATGGTGTGGTCCTTGATGACCACGCAGCGCCGCGCCACCCGGGCCGCCTCGCGCAGCAGCACCGCCGGGTCGGGCGTGTGGTGCAGCACGTCGACGAAGATCACGGCGTCGAAGCTCTTGTCGGGGTACGGGATGACTGCGCCGTCAAAGAGCTTCACCGGCACGAAGGTGGTGGGCCGAAGCAGCACGTCGAGCCCCTCGATGGCGAGGTCGGGCCGCCGACCCATCACCACCTGGTCGAGGCGGCCGTCGCCGCAGCCGACGTCGAGCACGGAGAGGTGCCTCGGCAGCACCTCGGCGAGGTGGCGCGCCAGCACCTCGATGCGCCTGCCGTAGACGCTGCGGGCGTGGACCACGTCGAGCAGCCCCATGTGCTACCTCGCCTCCGGGCCGGGGCCGACGCGCCGGACCTTGAGCTGGAGCACCGAGAGGAAGAAGGCGGAGAGCGCCACCTGCAGCCCGATGGTGAGCGCCAAGACGGCCGGGATGACGCCACGGAGCGTGGTCCGGACGTCGAGCGGACCGAAGTCCTCACGCCCCCAGCGCAGCACCGCCCCGAATGATCCCCCCAGCCCGAGCAGCATCAGCACCAGGCCGACCACCAGCCCGGCCTCGAGGCTGACGCGGTCGAGCAGCCGGCGATGACGTCCCCCCTCCGGCAGCAACCCCTCGGCCGTGGCGAAGACCTTGGTGAAGGAGGCGAAGGCGACCGCCTGGAAGCCGACGATCACCGCCAGCGCGGCGTAGAGCAGGGTGTGGACGTCGAGCTCGACGCCGAGCAGGTGGCGCGGCCCGGGGAGCAGCCAGGCGCCGACCGCCACCCCCGCCGCGAGCAGCAACAGGCCGGGGTAGAGGAAGAGCCAGTCGGGGCTGTAGAGCAGCATGAAGCGCAGGTGGCGCCAGCCGTCCCGCCACGGGCGCAGGTGGGGCGGGCGGGAACGGCCGTCCCTGCCGAGGGTGGTTGGCACCTCGGTGATCTTCATGCCGAGCAGCGTCGCCTTGATGACCATCTCCGAGGCGAACTCCATGCCCGTGGTCCGCAGGTCCATGCGCCGGAAGGCCTCGGCGGAGAAGCCACGCAGGCCGCAGTGGAAGTCCCGGGCCGGGCAGTCGAAGAAGAGGCGTCCCACTCCGCTCAGCACCGGGTTGCCGAGGTAGCGGTTCTTCCAGGGCATGGCCCCGGGCGTGATGCCGCCGGCGAAGCGGTTCCCCATCACCAGGTCGTACCCCTCCCGAAGACGATCGACGAAGGGTTGGAGCCGGGCGAAGTCATAGGAGTCGTCCGAGTCTCCCATGATGACGTAGCGGCCGCCGGCCTGGAGCGTTGCGCCGTGGAGCGCCGCGCCGTAGCCGCGCAGCGCCACCTCGACGACCCGCGCGCCCTCCCGGGCGGCGATCTGCTGCGAGCCGTCGGTCGAACCGTTGTCGCCCACCACGACCTCGCCGGCCACGCCCGAGACCTCGAGGAACCGCCTCGCCTTGCGGATGCAGGTGGCGAGCGTCTCGGCCTCGTTGAGGCAGGGCATGACGATGGTCAGCTCCAGTCCCGAGGGCATCGCCCCTTCCGTATCACGACTGGCGCCGCTCACGGCCGGCCGCGTCGCGGCGTCGCGCAGAACCCGAGCGGCCGCGCCCCGAGGACCCGCAGGTTCTCCACCATCACCTCGGGCGGATCGTGCCAGTAGAAGGCCCCGGAGACCCGACTGGTGAACAGCGGCCAGAAGAAGGGGCCGACCAGCACCGCGGCGTTGGCCGCCAGGGTCAGACCGAGCGCTGCCCCGATCCAGCGGCGCCTCGCGGGCGCCTCCCAGAGCGCCGGGAGCCAGCGGGCCAGCGCCGAGAGGTAGACCACGAAGACCGGCTGGTAGAGCCGCGCGATCCAGGTGCCCCGCATCTGCCACTTGCCCGGGTAGTGCGGCGCCAGGTTGTTGAAGAGCCAGACCGCCAGCGCCGCCGCCAGGACGGCGCGCTCCCAGGTGAGCAGCCGGTGACCGCAGCGCCAGGCCCAGCCGAGCCAGACGGCGAGGAAGAGGGCCGGCAGGAAGAAGAAGTTGGAGGCGAAGAGGTTCTGCGCGAAGACCAGCGGCGCCCTGAGCAGCAGGCCGCCCCAGTCCGCCAGGTCCCCGGGGGCGAGCCAGGCCCGCACCACGGCGCCGTAGACCTCGGAGTTGGAGTTGGAGAGCGGCACGTCGAAGCCCCGCGCCAGCACCGCGAGGTTGATCACCGTGGGCGCCGCCGCCAGCGCGAGCCCGGCCAGCAGCACCGAGACGCGGCGGAAGCGGAGCCAGAGCAGCACCGCCGCGGCCGGGAGGAAGAATGGCCAGAGGTCGTAGGCCAGAAAGGTCACGCCGAGCGCCAGCGCCAGCAGGAACGCCTCGCCGGGTCGCCCGACCTCCTCGAGCCTCCACAGGATGGCCCCGGCAGCCAGGCAGGCCGGGACGATGGCAGCGTATGAATAGGGCAGGCCAATCCAGTAGTGAAGTCCAGGGTGGAGGGCGAGCAGCAGCAGCGCCACCAGGGCGCCCCCCTCCCCCACCCGCTTGCGCAGAAAGACCGCGAAGCCAGTCGCAGCGGTCGACGCCAGGACGAAGTTGAAGAGGATGCCGCCGTACTCGAACCCCAGCGTCCGCATCCAGGGCCAGGCCAGCAGCGGATAGAGGGTGCGGCGCAGGACGACGCTCCACTCCCAGTAGGCGCGAGGGGCCCCCTCGAGCATCAAGAAGGTGGCGACGAAGTGGCCGTGGTCGGTGTTGACCAGGTAACCACAGGGCGGCCAAAGGACTGCGATGGAAGAGACCGCGGCGTACATGGCCAGCGTTCCGGTGGCGAGCCAGCCGCAGAGGATCAGCAGCAGGTTGCCGCCGGCCAGGCCGCCGGTGAAGCGGCTAGACCAGCGGGTCGCGCGCGAAGACGACATCGACGTACCCCCTCGTTCCGACCGCCCGCTCCAACTCGACGACGCTCCCGGCCCGGAGCCTCCCGTCCCGCTCCAAGGCGTGCGCCGCGAATCCCCTCGACGCGAAGAACGCCAGCAGGTCGGCGGCCTCGAACCCCTGCTCCCGCATCGCCGCCGGCGCGTACTCCACCGCCACCGCGGTTCCCGGGTTGGCCTCGAGCAGCCCCACCATGCCGCGGCAGACCTCCAGCTCGTAGCCCTGCACGTCGATCTTCACGAAGGCCACCCGGTCGAGCCGCCGGTGGCTGGCGTACCCGTCGAGCGTCACCTGCGCCACCCGCTCGCGATCGGCGGCGCGCGCCCCCAGCCCTGCCGCCAGCGCCTCGGTCAGTACCCGGTGATCGGCGTGGTGCGCGGCGTTGAGCCAGAGGTCGACCTCTCCGGCCGCCGCCCCCACCGCCGCCCGCACCGGGACCACCCGGCCGGCCAGCCCGCGCCGGGCCACCACCTCCTCGAGCAGGCGGAAGTTGCGCCGCTCCGGCTCGAAGGCGTGCACCTGCCGACCCGCGTCGATGGCCCCGCCGAAGACCGAGGCGGTGTACCCGACGTTGGCCCCGACGTCGAGGACGTGGCCGCCGCGGAAGAGGGCCGGCCGGAGTCGGACCAGCGCCGCGAAAGGATCCTCCAGCCAGCGCTTGTAGAGGAAGTAGCTGCCCACGAAGGCCCGGCGCCCCGCCACCGAGTCGAGCACCCGCGGGCCGACCGCCTGGTACACGCCGAGGAGGAGTCGCTGGAGGCGCATGCGGGGGACTCAGCGCAGCTTCAGCTTCATGAGCGCGATGGCGCTCATCTTCAGCAGCAGCAGGCCGTGGCGGAAGCGCTCGATCTTCACCTCGCCGTAGGTCCGCTCCCGGTAGCGGACCGGCACCTCGACGATGCGCAGGTTCTGCTTGCTGGCCCCGAAGAGCAGGTCGAAGTCGCCGAAGGGGTCGAAGTCCCCGAAGAAGGCGCGGCCGGCCACGATCTTCTGGTAGTCGGCCTTGAGCAGCACCTTGGTGCCGCATAGGGTGTCGCGCAGCCGCTGGCCGCAGAGCCAGGTGAAGAGCGCGCCGAAGAAGCGGTTGGCCAGCTTGTTGAGGGAGCGCATGGCGTCCTTCTCCATGGGGTAGACCAGGCGGGTCCCGTTGACCAGCTCGCCGCGCCCCTCCACCAGCGCCAGGTAGAACTTGGGCAGGTCCTCGGGCGGCACCGTCAGGTCGGCGTCGAGGATCATCAGCACCTCTCCGCTGGCCGCCGCGAACCCCTTGCGGACGGCGTCCCCCTTCCCCAGCTTGAGCATCTTGCCGTGGCCGGCGCCGTCGTCGGAGCCGGGCGGCACCTGGTGGAGCAGCTTGACGTCGCGCCGTCCCCGGTACTCCTCGATGACCTTCTCGATCTCCTCCACGGTGCCGTCGTTGGAGTTGCCGTCCACGAAGAGCAGCTCGGTGTGCGAGCCCATCGGCGGGGTCCGCTCCACGGCGGACCGGATGTTCCCGCGCTCGTTGCGGCAGGGGATGACCACGGTGACGCTGGGCGGGCTCGCCACGGGCGGCGGGTCGGCGCGGGGACGTGCCACCAGGTGGACGCCAAGGCAGAGCCGGCGCAGCAGCGGCAGCCTGGCCAGGTAACGGTTGAGGAAGGTGGAGAGGAGCGGGACCTGCTTGGGGAAGAGCAGCCGCTGGCCGCGGGTGACGATCTCGAAGCCGTTCAGCTCCAGCAGCTGGGCGATGTCGTCGAGCGTCAGCCAGTTCTGGTGGTCCTGGGGCGTCTTCAGGCCGAGCCGCTCCCCCAGCCGCAGCACCGGCTCCCAGAGCGGGTTGAAGTAGGTGATCACCACCCGCGAACGTGGCGTGGTGACCCGGCGCAGGGCGCGGAAGGCGGCCCAGATGTCGGTCAGCTCGCCGAGCAGGTCGGAGACCACCACGTAGTCGAAGGTCTCGGCGGTCTCCAGCGCCTCGGCGTCGTCGACCCGGAACTCCAGCCCGGGGTGGCGGTCTGCCGGGTGGCGCTCGCGGGCCAGCCGCACCATCTCCGGCGAGAAGTCGACGCCCAGCCCGCGCGACGGCGCCAGCGCCGCCAGCAGGTCGCCGGGGCCGCAGCCGACCTCCAGGACCGAGGCCCCCGGGGGCACGATGAAGGCGACCAGCGCCCGCAGGTCGTCGTGGTAGAGCCGGTTGCGCGCCAGCCAGGCCGGCCGATCGGCGGCCAGCCGGTCGAAGTGGGCCCGCTTCTCGGCCTTGGACTTCACCGCAGGTCCTCCCCCCGGACGTGGAGATAGGCCCAGGCGGCGCGCGGCAGCAGCCGGCCGGCCAGGCGCTCCACGGCGCCGACCGCCCGCCGCAGCCCGGCGTGGTCGGCCCCGCCCCGGGCGCCCAGCCGGTGGTGGAAGACCAGGCGGTGCAGCGGGAAGGGCTGCAGGGGGGTGAGCGTGCAGCGCCGGAAGTGGCGGCGCACCAGCGCCCCAAGGAAAGCCGGCGAGGATCGGAGCTCGCCCCGCTCCGCCCGCTGGGTGAGCGCGTGGGCCAGGATGAGCGGGTTGTAGCGGCAGGGCTCGAGCAGGTCGAGCCGCCCCCCTGGCGCCAGCACCCGCCGGCACTCGGCCACCAGTCCGGCGGCGTCGGGGACGTGGTGGACGACGTCGCGGACCAGCACCTGGTCGAAGCAGGCGTCGGCGAACGGGAGCGCCGTGCCCGAGCCGGCCACCAGGCGTGCCCGCACCTGACCGCGGGCGAAGGCCAGCTTGGCGGGGAAGAGGTCGAGCCCCACGGCGCCGGCCGGATCGCCGAGGTGGCGCAGCGTCGCGCCTTCGGCGCAGCCGAGATCCAGCATCCGGCGCCCCAGCGGCAGGAAGGCCGCCTCGACCAGCGCCCGCTCGGCGTCGGCGACCACCGGGGCCTCGGTCTGCCACCGGAAGTGCTCCGGTGCCGCGGCAGCGAAGGCCTCGACGAGGTGGCGATCCAACGTCATGGAAGGCCTCGCGAATACGATGCGCCCCGGGGGGAGTCAAGGCGCGCTGCTCGCCCTCACC
>JAULAX010000004.1:0-27360 GCA_032654565.1 Anaeromyxobacteraceae bacterium
GACCCGGATCGCGTTGAGCACCCGGACGTGAGGCAGGGCCCCCCTGGCGCAGAGCGCGTAGACCGTGGCGGTGCAGATCCCGAGCTGGCCCGCCACCTGCCGCACAGACAGGAGCGGCAAGTTCATCCGGGGCTGTTCACCATCCGTCACGTTCGTGTGTAACAAGGGTGCAACAAGGAAATTGCATTCACCTGCATTCGGCGGCACAAACCAGCCCTGCCGTCTCGCGTCATCTGCCGTGATTGCAGGGATTTGCATGGGGCTGCACCCTGTTGACGATCCGTCCGGGCCCGCTACGAATCCGAAGGCCACTGGTTCGAATCCAGTAGGGCCCGCCAGTAACGAGAGCCCCTTCAGCCACCCGGCTGGAGGGGCTTTCGCCTTCAAGGTCCTCGGTGATTCCGCTGCGGCCAGCGCTTTTGCGAACGGCCGGCCGGCTTCCCCGCTATCCTTCCCACTCCGGGTGCCGGACCATCACCGGACCGGGAGGGACTTCCATGCTCACGACCTCGCCCCGTGCCTCGCGCCTCGCCCCCGCCCCTGGCGTGCTCGCCGTCGCCCTCCTCGCCACGGCCGCGGCGTGCAAGCCCCACGACCAGCCCCCGCCGCCCGCTTCCGCCCAGTACGCCGGGCGCTGCGTCACCCCGCGCCCCGGCATCGACCAGCCAGGCACCCTCGACGACGAGAAGGCCTGGCTGCGCAGCTGGATCGACGAGCTCTACCTCTGGTACCGGGAGGTCCCTGCCGCCGACCCGGCGTCCTTCGCGACCCCGGAGCTCTACTTCGACGTGCTGAAGACCCCGGCGCTGACCGCCTCGGGGCAACCCAAGGATCGCTTCCACTTCACCTACTCCACCGCGGCCTGGGAGGCGCTCTCCCAGTCCGGCATCGAGGCCGGGTACGGCGTGCAGTGGGTGCTCCTGGCCAGCAGGCCGCCGCGCCGGGTGGTGGCCGCCTACGTGGAGGCCGGGTCGCCCGCCGACCTGGCCGGCATCGCGCGGGGCACCGAGGTCCTCACCGTGGACGGCGTCGACGTCGTCGCCAGCACCGACATCGCCACCCTGAACGCCGGCCTCTTCCCCTCCGCGCCGGGCGCCACGCACCAGCTGGGGATCAAGGACCTGCTCGGCGCCACGCGGACGGTGTCGGTCACCTCGGCGGCGATCACCGGGACGCCGGTCCCGACCGTCCGGACCATCACCACCACCTCCGGGCCGGTCGGCTACATCCTCTTCAACGACCACGTCCTCACCGCCGAGCCGCAGCTGGTCGCGGCCGTCCGGCAGCTCAAGACGGCTGGCGTGAACGACCTGGTGCTCGATCTTCGCTACAACGGCGGGGGCTACCTGGCCATCGCCGCCCAGGTCGCCTACATGATCGCCGGCCCGGCCCGCACCTCCAACAAGGTCTTCGAGCGGCTGATCTTCAACGACAAGGCCGGCGCCCTGGACCCGGTCACCGGGGGCACCAACCTCCCCTATGGCTTCGTCACCACCGGGCTGGGGTGGCCCGGGACCACGCCGGCCACCACCTCCCTGCCCTCCCTCGGCTCGAGCGGCCTCGGCACGGTCTACGTCCTGACCGGCTCCGGGACCTGCTCGGCCAGCGAGTCGATCATCAACAGCCTGCGCGGCGTCGGCGTCACGGTGATCCAGATCGGCGCCGCCACCTGCGGCAAGCCCTACGGCTTCTACCCGCAGGACAACTGCGGCACCACCTACTTCGCCATCGAGTTCCAGGGGGTGAACCACCAGGGGTTCGGCGACTACGGCGACGGCTTCGAGCCCGGCGGGGCGGGCGCCAACGGCCTCCCCGGCTGCGCCGTGGCCGACGACTTCGGCCATGCCCTCGGTGACCCCGCCGAGGGGCGGCTGGCGGTGGCGCTGGGCCACCGGGCCACCGGGACCTGCACGCCGGCCGCCTCGGTGATGGCGCTGCGAGCCCAGCGCACCTTCCCGGCGGAGGGCGAGGTGGTCAAGTCGCCCTGGCAGCAGAACCGGATCCTGACCCGCTGAGCCGGGCCGGTCCTCCGGTCCCGACCGAGAGTAATCAGTCGGAGACGCCCTGGAACCTCGAGTCAGACCATGGACTTGACGCAACCGTCGCCACACCCGACTTGCCCATGACGCGGGGGTCGCGCGTCATGGATTCCGGCGAATTACCCTGGGAAGGGATGGGCGAGGGATGGGGCTCGACGACCGGCTAGGATGCCGGCGTGCCCACCCGCATCGTCGTCACGCTCACCGCCGCCGACCTGGAGCGCGAGCGGCCCAACCTCGAGCGCGGCTCGGTGGTCGGCGCCGCCATGGCCGGCCTGCAGCGCGGCGCCTTCTGCGACCTCGAGCTGGTCTTCCCTTCGGGCCAGCGAATGACGGTGCCGGCCCGCGCCGTCCTCACCTCGGACACCAGCACCGTCTTCGCCTTCGACGCCTTCGACCGCACCGCGCTCGGCCGCCACCTCGCCGATCCGACGCCAGCGCCCGCGCCTCCGCCAGGGCCCTCGGCCCCCACGCCCGAGCCCCCGGCCGCGCCGATCGCCGAGGAGGACGCCGACGACGAGCCCGGCCCGGCCAGCGTCCAGGAGCGGCTCCGCGGCCTCCCGGTCACCGAGCAGCTGCGCGTGGCGCGCGAGGGGACCATCACCGAGCGGATCGTCCTCGAGCGGCTCTACGGCAAGGTGGTCTGGGAGACGCTGCTCCGCAACACCCACGTCTCCGTCCCCGAGGTGGCCCGCCTCGCCAAGATGGGGACCATGCCCCGCCCGCTCCTCGAGCTCATCGTCGGCAACCCCGCCTGGCTCAAGGTCCCCCAGGTCCGCCGCGCCCTCCTCTCCAACCCCCGCCTCTCGCCGGACATGATCCACAAGGTGCTGGCGCTCCTCCCCCGCGACGAGCTGAAGCTGGTCCCGCAGATCACCGCCTACCCCGCCTCGGTGCGGATGGCGGCCAAGGACCTGGCGAAGCGGTAGCGCCGCCCCTGCTCAGGCCCGATCAGGCGCGCTCAGGCTCAGGCGAGGGCCCGCGCCGCCGGCTGGCCCTGGCGCACCCGCTCCAGCAGCTTCCGGTGATGCTGGTCCTGCCTGGCCATCGACTCGAAGAGCCGCGCCGCCCCGGGCCCGGCCCCCCGGGCCAGCTCCTCGGCGTGCACGAAGGAGCGCCGCTCCTCCATCCTCGCCAGCCGGTCGAGGATCCTCGGCAGGTCGCCGGGCTGCCGGCGGGTCTTCACCTCGACCAGGAAGACCTCGAACTCCAGGGCCGCCGCCTCGATGCCGGCCGTGGCCGCCTCGACGATCTGGTTCGCCCACGGTGAGCCGTGCAGCGAGGCGGCGAGGACCTGCAGCCGCCGCCCGTGCTCCTCCTCCTCCTCGGCCAGCCCCAGGAAGAGCACGCGGAGACCCGGCGGCGTCGAGCCGTGGTCGGCCAGCGCCAGGTAGAGGTGGCGCGCCAGGTCCTCGACCCGCTCCGCCAGCTTGAAGAACTCGTAGTTGGTCACCGGTCCCCCCCCCAGACCGTCCCAGCGAATGCACGTCGCGGGCCGCGCCTGGCGACGCCAGAGGCCGAGAAACGGCGAGGTGTTGGAGGGGGTGGGAGCGGTGCCCCGGGGGCCCCGGGGCCGGCCGCACCCGGGTATGGTCCCGCTCGATGGCCCTCCACCCCTACCTCGCCCTCCCCGGCCCCTGGCTCATCGCCCACCGCGGCGGTGGCGGCCTGGCGCCGGAGAACACGCTCGCCGCCTTCGACCTCGCCGTCCGGCTGGGCGCCGACGCGCTGGAGATCGACGTGCGGCGCACCCGCGACGACGAGGTGGTGATCTTCCACGACGATGAGACCACCCGCCTCACCGGTCGCCCCGGCACCATCGAGGCCCGCACCCTCGACGAGGTCGGCGCCCTCGACGCCGGCGCCTGCTTCACCAGCGACGGCGGCGCCACCTTCCCCTTCCGCGGCGCCGGTCTCGCGGTGCCGACGCTGGCCGGGCTGCTGGCCCGTCACCCGGCGCTGCGCCTCAACATCGACGCCAAGACCGACGACGAGCCGCTGGCCCGGTCACTGGCCCGGGTGCTCACCGCCGCCGGCGCCGAGCCGCGCGCCTGCGTCGGCTCCTTCCACGACCTCCAGGCCGAGCGGCTCGGGGCCCTGCTGCCCGGCTGCGCCCGCTACCTCCCGGAGCGGGCCGCCACCTGCCACGTCCTGGCGGCGAAGGCGGGCGCCAGCGGCGAGGGCTGCCCGGGCGGCTACCAGCTGGCCAGCCTCCCCCACCGGGTCGGCGACCTCACCGTGGTGGATCGGGCGGTGGTCGACTACTTCCACGCCCGCGGCATGCCGGTGCACGCCTGGACCGTCGACGATCCGGCCGAGCAGCGGGTCCTGCTCGACCTCGGCGTCGACGGCATCGTCACCGATCGGCCCGACCTGCTCCGGCAGGTGCTGGGGCGCTCGTCTCCCGCCCCGGGCACGACGACGACCGCGTGAGCCGGTCCGCTCGCTGCCGCGGGCGGTCTCCGCCTCACTCGATCCCCACCGGCGTCCCGGCCGCGAAGGCCGCGGCCCGGGCCGGGTCGGCCAGGAAGAAGCCGGTCATCCCCGAGACGTCGCGGCGCCGGGCGTCGAGGCCGCGGCGCTCCAGCACCCCGGCCAGGGCGCCGAGGGCCTCGTCGTAGAGCACCTTCTGCAGCAGGTTCATGCGGACGAAGCCCGGCCCCTCCTCGCCGCCCCGCTCCTCGAGCGCCTGCCGGCACTCGTCGGCGTCGAGCGAGGTCAGGGCCCGGCAGGCCAGCGGCCGGACCGGGTGGATGGCGCATCCGCCCCCGGCGTCGAGGAACGGGCAGCGGACCCGGGCGCGGATCCGCTCGCCGTCGTCCTGCCACCTCACCCCGTCGTGGAAGCCGAGCAGGGAGGCGGCCCGCTCCCCGACCTGCTCTGGCCGGAGCGTGCGCCGCAGGTAGGCCGCCGCCGCCGTCCCCTCGATGGCCAGCGTCCCGACGTTGACGGTGCAGCAGGTGGCGCAGCCGTGGGCGCAGGCCGGCGGGGGCTCGTCGGCGGGGCGGCCGGTGAAGAGCGCCGCCTGGACCCGCCCCTCCACGGCCGCCATCAGGTGGGCCATGGCCTGCTCGTCGCCCGGGCCGCGCTCCATCGCCTCCTCGGCGAGCTGGCCCACGTCGCGCCGGCATCGTGCGATCACCTCGTCGAGCATTGGTGTTCCCCCGTGCGGCGATGCTGGCAGGTCGGGGGGCGGCCGTCGCTGCGGCACCTCGGCGCACCTCGGCGCGGCCTGGCGCACCTGGCGGCCGGGCCGCCGCTCAGGTCTTCAGCGAGAAGGGGGTGAAGTCGGTGTCGCGGTCGTAGTAGTCCTCGTGCTCCTTGCGCTTGAGGAAGGCGACCACCCGGTAGGTGACGGGGGTGGCCAGCACCTCCCAGAGCACCTTGATGACGTAGTTGCCGGCCATCACCGTCAGCAGCAGCCGGGTGCTCCAGATGCCGACGAAGGCCAGCGGGTAGAAGATCAGCGTGTCGGCCGCCTCGCCGACGATGGTCGAGCCGATGGTCCGCACCCACAGGTAGCGCCCCTCGGTCAGCACCTTCAACTTGGCCAGCGTCACCGAGTTGGCGAACTCGCCGCAGGCGTAGCCGATCAGCGAGGCCAGGGCGGTGCGCCAGGTGGAGCCGAAGACCGTCTCGAGCGCCTCCTGCCCCTGCCACTGCGGCGAGGCCGGCAGGTGCACCACCACCGCGCTCATCAGCGAGGCGTAGGCCAGGGCGCCGAAGCCGGCCCAGACCACCTTGCGGGAGCGGGCGTAGCCGTACACCTCGGTGAGCACGTCGCCGAAGAGGTAGCTCAAGGGGAAGAAGACGTTCCCGGCCCCGAAGGTGAAGCCGGCGATGGTCACCGCCTTGCTCACCCCAACCAGGTTGGCGCAGAGGAGCACGCAAACGAAGGCGGCCATGAGAAGGTCGTAGTAGCGGTAGGTCCGGGCGGCGGGGGCAGGGGACATGATCACCAACGGAAGCAGGTGTGCGGCGTGAAGAGGACTCTCAGCTGGCCGGCGGGCTCCGAGGAGCTCCCCATGGTGGATGTCTACATACCGATGATGAAGGCGGCGGCCATCATATCTGCTGGCCAGCTGCGGCTCTTCGAGGCCCTGGCCGACGGCCCCCTCCCGGCCTCCCGGCTGGCCGAGGCCACCGGGGCCAGCGAGATCGGGATCACCCACCTGGCCGACTTCCTGGTGGCGGTCGGGTACCTGCACGAGGACGAGGCCGGCTACTCCAACAGCCGCCGCGCCGCCCGCTGGTTCACCGCCAGGGGGGACGTCGACTACACCGCCGGCCTGCTCTGGACCGCCGAGTCCTGGGGGCTGATGGCCCACCTGACCGCCGCGGTGCGCGCGGGGGCCCCGGAGAAGACCCTGTGGGCCTCGATGCAGGAGCGGCCGCACTGGGGCCCCATCTTCGGGAGCTACATGCAGGCCTTCGCGCGCCACCTCGGCCCCGACCTGCTCCGGCTGGTGACGCTGCCCGACGGGGCCCACCGGATGCTCGACCTCGGCGGCTCGCACGGCCTCCACTCGGTCGGCTTCTGCCGCGCCTACCCGGCGCTGGAGTCGGTGATCGTCGACTTCCCCAGCGCCCTCACCGAGACCGAGGCCATGCTGGCCCGGGAGGGGCTGGCGGCGCGCATCACCGTGAAGCCGGGCGACCTGCTCCACGGCGACTGGGGGACCGGCTACGACGTGGTGCTCTACCTCTCGGTGGCCCACAACCAGAGCGCCGACGACAACGCCCGGGTGCTGGCCCAGATCGGCGGGGTGCTGCACCCCGGCGGGCTGCTGGTGATCCACGAGTACCTGACCGGCGCCCCGCTCGACGTCTACGACGCCGCCTTCCGGCTCACCCTGCTCACCGAGACCGCCACCCGCACCTACGGCTTCGAGGAGTTCGCCGGGTGGCTGGCGGCGGCCGGCTTCGCGCCGCCGACGCGCCTCGACCTCGAGCCCCGCGAGAAGGGGTCGCTGCTGCTGGCGCGCAAGCGCTGAGGACACACATGGCGATTCCCTGGCGCACCACGCTCCGCTGGACCACCCGCGCCCTGGCGGCGCTCCTCCTGCTCGCCGGGACCGCCGCCGCGGCCGGCTGGTGGATGCTGGGGCGGAGCCTGCCGGCCCTCGACGGCGCGGCGCCCCTCGGCGGCCTCTCGGCGCCGGTCACCGTGACCCGCGACGCCCTGGGCGTCCCCACGGTGCGCGGCGACACCCGCCTCGACGTGGCCCGGGCCGTGGGCTTCCTCCACGCCCAGGACCGGCTCTTCCAGATGGACCTGCTGCGCCGCCGCGCCGCCGGCGAGCTGGCCGAGCTGGTCGGGGCTCGCGCCCTGCCGGTCGACCGGCGCACCCGCCGCCACCGGCTCCGCGAGGTGGCACGCCGCGCGGTGGCCGCCTCCACGCCGGCCGAGCGGGCCCTGCTGGCGAGCTATGCCGAGGGGGTCAACGCCGGCGCGGCCGCGCTGGCGGCCCGCCCCTTCGAGTACCTGCTGCTGCGGACCGATCCGGCGCCGTGGCGGGAGGAGGACTCGATGCTGGTGGTCCTCGCCATGTTCATCGACCTGACCGGCGAGTCCGGCAACCAGGACGCCATGCTGGGGGCCATCCACGACGCCCTGCCGGCCCCCTTCCTGGAGCTCCTGGCGCCGCGCCGGGGCGAGTGGGATGCGCCGCTCATCGGGGAGGCCGGCCAGACGCCCCCGCTCCCGGGGCCCGAGGTGCTGGACCTGCGGCGGACGGCGGCGCTGGATGGCGGACCCGGGCCCGCCGGTGGTGGTGCCGGTGGCGACCCGGAGCAGGCCGTGGCCCTCGCGGCGCTGGGCTTCGGCGCCGAAGGCAGCCCGGACGGCGCCGCGGGCAGCAACGCCTGGGCGGTGGACGGCCGCCGCTCCGCCCACGGCGGGGCGCTGCTGGCCGACGACATGCATCTCGGCCTGCGCGTCCCCAACACCTGGTACCGCGCCGCCTTCGCCTGGAAGGACGACGACGGCAGGCCGCGCCGCGTCGACGGCGTCACCCTGCCGGGCGTGCCCGCGGTGGTGGCCGGATCCAACGGGCAGGTGGCCTGGGGCTTCACCAACAGCTACGGCGACCTCGGCGACCTGGTGGTGCTGGAGCCGGCGCCGGGCGACGCCGACGCCTACCTCACGCCGGCGGGGCCGCGCCGCTTCGAGCACCACGCCGAGCGCCTGCGCGTCAAGGGAGGCGCCGACGAGCCGCTCGACGTGGTCTCCACCATCTGGGGTCCGGTGGTCGACACCGACGCCGGCGGCCACCGCCGGGCCCTGGCCTGGACCGCCTCGCTCCCCGGCGGCGTGGACCTGGGGCTGCTCGGGCTGGAGCGGGCCGCCTCGCTCGACGAGGCGCTCGACGCCGCCAACCGCGCCGGCATCCCGCCGCAGAACTTCCTCTGCGCCGACGCCACCGGCCGCATCGGCTGGACCATCGCCGGGCGGCTGCCCCGGCGGGTCGGCCACGACGGGCGGCTGCCGGTCTCCTTCGCCGACGGGACGCGCCGCTGGGAGGGGCTGCGCCCTCCAGCCGAGACGCCGCGCCTGGTCGATCCGTCCGACGGCCGGCTCTGGACCGCCAACGCCCGCGTGGTGGACGGCGAGGCGCTGGCCCTCATTGGCGACGGCGGCTACGCCCTCGGGGCCCGCGCCGGGCAGATCCGGGATCGGCTCCGTGCCCAGGCCACCTTCTCGGAGCCGGACCTGCTCTCCATCCAGCTCGACGACCGGGCCCTCTTCCTCTCGCCCTGGCAGGCGCTGCTGCTGCGCCAGCTCACCGTGGAGGCCATGGCCGCCGACCTGCGCCGGGCCGAGGTGCGACGGCTGGTGCAGGGCTGGGGCGCCCGCGCCAGCGTCGGCTCGGTGGGCTACCGGCTGGTGCGCGCCTGGCGGCTGGCGGTGACGGCTCGCGCCCTGGCGCCGCTGCTGGCGGGGGCGCGGCGGCTCGACCCGCGCGTCGAGGCGGCCCGGCTCCACCAGGCCGAGGGGCTGGTCTGGCGGCTGGTAATCGAGCAGCCGGCGCACCTGCTGGCCCCCTCGGAGGGGAGCTGGGAGCGGCTCCTGCTCGCCGCGCTCGACGACGTCCTCGAGGCGCTGCCGGGGCGGGGCCAGGCGCTCGGCGAGCGGACCTGGGGCGAGCAGAACACCGCCGCCATCCGCCACCCGCTCTCCGGCGCCGTGCCGGGGCTGTCTCGCCTGCTCGACCTCCCGGCCGAGCCGCTCCCCGGCGACGCCCACATGCCGCGGGTGCAGTCGCCCGACTTCGGCGCCTCGGAGCGGATGGTGGTCTCGCCGGGGCGCGAGGCCTCGGGGATCCTGGAGCTGCCGGGCGGCCAGAGCGGCCACCCGCGCTCGCCGTTCTACCGGGCCGGCCACCAGGCCTGGGTGCGCGGGGAGCCGGCCTCCTTCCTGCCCGGGCCGGCGGTCCACACGCTGGTCTTGCGGCCGGCCCCGGGGCGCTGACCCGCCACCCCGGTCCCGGAGGGTGAGGCGCGACCGGCCGCGGTCGAGCGGCGCCGTCCTCCCCTACCAGACCACCCGCAGCGAGTTGCCGTCGCCGAGCCAGACGTGGCCGGCGGCGTCGGTGGCGACGTCACCGGCGCCGAGGTGGGCGCCCGGGACCACCAGGTACTCGTTCATGGCCGGCGCCACCCCGACCGGCTGGATGGTGAGGTAGACGCCCGGCACCCAGGTGCCCGCGGTGACGGTGCCGGACACCGTGAGGTAGCCCGGCCCGTCCATGACCAGGTCGCCGGCCGGCGTGAAGGCGATGTTCGGCACCGAGGAGAGGTAGCCCTGCGCCGCCGGGAGGCCGGCGTAGAGGCCGCTGCCCCCGCCCCCGGTGATGCGCGTCAGGCTGCCGTCGGCCTCGACGCGGACCACCGCCGGCGTCTTCGGGCCGAGCCCGCCGCCGCAGAAGTAGCCGGCCACGTAGACCAGGCCGTCGGGCCCCATGGCCAGGTTGCAGGTGGGGACGGTCCGCCGATCGGTGTTGACGTCGTAGACCCCGCCGCAGCCGGCGAAGTTGAGCGGCGACGAGGTGTACGGGGCCGCGGCCGGGCAGCTGGTGGCGCTGGCGGCGCCGGTGACGGTGTTGGTCCAGCCCCGGGTGAGGTAGGTGGTCCAGCTGGCCGGCACCAGCGGGTCGCCGGTGACGATGCCGCCGGCCGGGTAGGTCGTGTAGTAGTCGGTCCCGACCCAGGCCCGGCCGCCGAAGGCCAGCGGCCGCCGCACGTAGAAGCTGGTGGGCGTCCATGGGACCGGGTACCAGACCGTGGAGATCAGGTTGGTGGCGAGGTCGATGCGGCGCAGCGATCCCGAGTACCCGGTGAAGGTCCCGTTCACCACCGCGTTCGGATAGAGGTCGTCGACGACGTAGAGCGACCCGGCCGCGCCCACCGTCGGGTCGAAGGCCAGCCCGCGGGGTGACCAGAGGAAGCCGGCGTTGATCGGGCCGTCGCCCGACGAGCCCCACTGCGGCGAGGTGCCGGTGCCGAAGGGCGTGCTCACCAGCCCCGAGGGGGCGAGCCGGTGGACCCGGCCGTTGGTCGCGTCGCTGAACCAGACGGTGCCGCCTGGCCCGGCGGCGACGCCGGCCACCGCGCCGACCAGGGCATCGGCGCCCGGCCCGGGCACCCCGGCCAGGCCGGCCACCCGCGACTCGTTGACGGCGGTGACCACGGTGCCGGCCGCCGGGGCGCTGGCGGTGAGCGTGAAGGCCACCGGGCTCCCGGCCACGTGATCGCCGTGCAGGTCGAGGTAGCTGGCGAGGAAGCGGTAGCTGCCGGGGGCGAGCCCGGCGCGCGAGGCGGGCACCGCGGCCACGCCGGCGCCGGTGGTGGTCACCTGCGTGCCGGCCAGCCAGCCGCCGGCGAGGGCGGTCGGGTCGAGGGAGAACTCCACCGGGTAGGCGGCGAGCGGGGCGCCGTCGGCCAGCGCCACCCCGGAGGGCGCCTGGGCGCGCTGCGAGATCCAGGCGGCCTGGCCGGTGGCGGTGATGGCCGCCAGCGTGGCGGTCGAGGCGGCGGTGGCCCCGGCCCCGGCCAGCAGCCGCACCGAGTTGTTGGCCTCCTCGACCAGGTAGAGGTCGCGGGTGCCTGGGGCGAAGGCCATGGCGATGGGGTGGTTCACCGTCGCCGCCAGGGCCGGGCCGAAGTCGCCGGTGGCGCCGAGGGTGGTGGTCCCCATCACGTACTCGAGCCGCAGCGCGGCGCCGTCCACGCGGGCCACCACCTGCTCGTTGAAGAGGCCGAGGTAGAGGTTCTCCCGCACCCCGCCGCCGGGCAGGGCGGCGCGGTCGAGGGCGATGGCCGGCGGGTCCCGGTAGAAGCTCGAGCCCCGGGCCGGGAGGCCGTTGGCGAAGGCGGCCCCGCCCCCGGCGACCCGGGTGAGGGCGCCGTCGGGGGCGCGGCGGACCACCGCCGCCACGCCGCCGTCCACGGTGGCGCTGCCGCCGAAGTCACCGCCGTGGAAGTAGGCGGAGATGAAGGCGTTCCCCTTGGAGTCGAAGACCAGCGCGCCGGTGGCGCTGTGGTAGGGGTCGCCGCCGTGGGTGTACTGGTAGGGGTTGGTCCAGTACTCGCCGGCCCAGATGTGGTTGAGCACGCCGCCGCTGGCGGTGGAGCCGAGCGTCCAGGTGGAGATGGTGCCGAGCGTCCCCTCGATGACCCGGAAGCGGCTGTTGAGCCCGTCGGCCACGTAGATGCTCGGCACCGGCCGCTCCGGCCCGATGGCCACCTTGACCGGGGTGTTGAGCTGGGCGAGCAGCGCCGAGGCGCCGTCGCCGGAGAAGCCGGCGGTGCCGGTGCCGGCCAGCAGCGAGATGCGCCCGGTGGCGAGGTCCACCGCCCGGACCCGGTGGTTGAAGGTGTCGGCGATGATGAGCCGGTTCGGGGTGGAGAGCTCGTCGAGCGCGATCCCCTTGGGCAGGTTGAGCGGGCTGGACACCGCCGGTCCGCCGTCGCCGCCGGCGGCGCAGGCGCCGGTGCCGGCCACCACCGAGACCACCCCGGCCGGCGTGATCCGCTTCACCACGCAGTTGACGGTGTCGGCCAGGTAGAGCGTGCCGTCCTGGGCCACGGCGAGATCCTGCGGGCCGGAGAGCGCCGCCTTCGGGGCCGGGCCGGTGACCGGCGCGGCCGCGGCGACGTGGCCGGCGTTGACCACCGGGACGACCGTGCCGTCCGGCGGGGCGTCGGCGGTGACCACCAGGTCGAGCGGCGCGAAGGCGCCCGGGGTGGTGGCGGTGAAGTGCTGGGCCCCCACGGCCCGCCCCAGCGTCAGGGTGAAGGCGACGGTGCCGTCGAGGGTGCTGGTGGCGGCGGCCGCCGGGGCCTGGGCGCCGGCCGGCGCCGCCAGCGTGACCACCTGGGCGGCCAGCACCGGCAGGGCGGCGACGTCGACCACCTGGAGCGTCACGGTGAGTGATTGGTTGGGGAGGGCGTGGAGCGCCCCCCGGCGCGGTGGCGACGCGCAGCGAGTAGCCCGGCGCGGTGCAGGCCCCGGCGCGACAGACGTTGGAGTTGCCGCCGACGGCGTCGGGGCAGGCGGTCCCGTCCGGCTGGTCGCCGGTGACGCCGCAGGCCGGGAGGCCGGTGGCGCAGAGGGTGGCCACCCGCTGGCACGGGGTGGCGACGCCGGGCGGGCCGGCGTGGCCGGCGGCGCCGTCGCAGGCGGCCCCCAGCACGCAGGCGCCGCAGCTCCCGGCCCGGCAGACGGCGTCGGCGCCGCAGGAGGCGCCGTCGGCGAGCGCCACCCCCGAGTCGAGGCAGGTGGAGAGGCCGGTGGCGCAGGAGGTGGCGCCGGCGTGGCACGGGTTGGCGGGGACGCAGGCGAGGCCGGCCGCGCAGGCGACGCAGCCGCCGCCGTGGCAGACCAGGTCGGCGCCGCAGCCGGTGCCGTCGGAGAGGCTCACCGCGGTGTCCTGGCAGACCGGGGCGCCCGAGCCGCAGGCGATGGCCCCGGCGTGGCAGGGGTTGGCGGCGGCGCAGGCCTGGCCCGCCCGGCAGGGGACGCAGCCGCCGGCGCCGTCGCAGACCAGGTCGGCGCCGCAGGCGAGGCCCGGGGCTGCGGAGGTGATGGGGGCCGCGCAGACGGCGTAGCCGAGGTCACAGGCGGTGACGCCAGCCTGGCAGGTGTTGCCGCCCGGCGTGCAGGCGGATCCGGCGGCGCAGGGCTGGCAG
Organism: Anaeromyxobacteraceae bacterium; assembly: GCA_032654565.1. GTDB lineage: Bacteria > Myxococcota > Myxococcia > Myxococcales > Anaeromyxobacteraceae > JADKCZ01. Next base: position 13,230 of record JAULAX010000004.1, read on the forward strand.
GAGCCGGAGAAGCAGACCTGGCCGGCGCCGCAGGCGGTGCCGTTGGCGAGCGGCGCACCCGAGGAGACGCACTGCGGCCGGCCGGTGGCGCAGGAGGTGACGCCGGCCGAGCAGGGCAGGTCGGGGGAGCTGCAGGCGACGCTGGGCCGGCAGGCGCCGCACAGGCCGGCCTGGCAGGCCTGGTCGAGGCCGCAGGAGGCGCCGTCGGCGAGCGGGGCGCCGGTGTCGAGGCAGACCTCGGCGCCGGTGGCGCAGCTGGTCAGGCCGGCGTGGCAGGCGTTGGCCGGGGTGCAGGCCCGGTTGGCCCGGCAGGCCTGGCAGGCGCCGCCGCGGCAGGCCTGGTCGAGGCCGCAGCTGGCCCCGTCGGGCCGGGGCAGCGCCGTGGGCGCGCAGCTGGCCAGCCCGGCGTCGCAGGCCACGACCCCCTCGGTGCACGGCGCGCCGGCCGGCTGGCAGGCGGCGCCGGCCACGCAGACCGGGGTGCAGCGGCCGGCCGAGCAGGCGTGGTTGGCGGCGCAGGGGAGGCCGTCGAGCGCGTTGCCGACCGGGCCGCAGAACGGCGCGCCGGAGACGCAGGCCACCGCCCCCACCTGGCAGGGATCGGGCAGGTCGCAGCGGGCGCCGGCCACGCAGGTGGGGGGCGTCCCCGGGTCCGGGGGGGTGACCGAGAGGCCGCCCTTGGAGAGGGTGACGGCGAGCTGGATCTCCTGGGCCGGCCCCACCAGGACGTTGGGGACCACCGCGGTGGCGTAGCCGGCCAGCGCGGCCTCGACCCGGTAGAGGCCGGGGGGGACGGCGGGGATGGAGAAGGCCCCGGCGGCGGACGCCGCGGCGGCCAGCGGCGCGCCGACCAGCGGCGTGGCGGTGACGGTGGCGCCCGCCCCGGCGGCCTCGGGCGAGAAGACCAGGTGGCCGGTGATGGCCCCGGGCAGGGGAGGGCCGCCGCCGGCGGGGGGGGCCGCCGGGCCGAGGGACACGTCACGCGCGGTGAAGTCCTCGCCGGGGCGAAGCTCGATGCCGGTGAGGGCCTCGGGGGTGTAGCCGTCGCGGAAGAAGGTGAGGTCGAGCCGCCCGGCGGGCATGGCGTCGAGGACGAAGGAGCCGTCGTCGCCGGTGTAGGTGAGGGAGGGGCCAGAGGGGACGAAGACCAGCGAGCCGCCGTGGCCGGAGGTCCCGGGCACGTCGCCGCGCCGCACCCGGCCGCGGAGCCGGGCGTTCTCCACCACCACCACGTCACCCAGCGCCACGTCGCGCCCCAGCCCGGCCTTCACCGAGGCCAGCTGCAGGAGCACCTGCTTGTCCGGCCGGCCGTCGTGGTCGAGGTCCACCTGGACGAGCAGCGCGCCGGCGCCGTCGAGGATGCCGGTGACCACGAAGCGGCCGTTGGCGTCGGCGAGGGCGCCCAGGCTGGTGCCGAGGATGGTGGCGCTGGCCCCGGCGGCGGCCACCGGCGCCGCCTGGCCGGCCACGGCGTAGACCGCCCGTCCCTGCACGGTGCCGGGGCCCGGCGGCGGCGGCTCGGGCGGCAGCGAGAGGTCGAGCGAGCAGCCGCCCAGGGAGAGGGCGAGGGCGGCGGTGAGGGGGCGGAGGGCGAGGCGCATGGGGGGTCGTTCCCTAGAAGGTGACGGAGAGGGAGGCCAGGGCGCCGCCGGGCAGCGGGGCCAGGCCGGCGGTGGCGGTGGCGGCGCCGAAGCGCCGGTAGCGCCCGGGGTCGTCGCCGGCGATCCAGAGCCAGGTGGCCACCCCGGCCGAGACCACGGCGACGCCGGCCGAGGCCAGCGCCAGCGTCTGGTCGGTCTCGATCCGGGCCTGCAGCCCGTTGGCCAGGGTCCGGTAGTTGGTGGACCCCTCCACGGTGATCCCGTCCTGCAGCTTGCGGCGGGCGAAGAGGAAGGTGCCGGGCGAGGTCTCGTTGCCGTAGAGCCGGTTGGCGTCGAACTGGAGCCAGGCGGCGCCGGCCACCGCCGCCACCGCCACCCCGGTGGCGATCCAGGCCCCGGCGCGGAGCCGGCCGTGGCGCCGCTCCCAGGCCTTGATGAAGTCCGGGCTGGGCACCAGGGTGGCGCCCACCTCGGTGACCTGCCCGGCCTCGATGGGCACCTCACGCTGCCAGAGCACGAACCCCTCCTTCTCCACCGAGAGGGTGTGCGGTCCGGCCGGGATCTCCAGCGTGCCGCCCAGCGGCGTGGTCCCCTTCACCTGCTCGTCGACGCGCACCACCGCCCCGGCCTCCAGGCTGTTGACCAGCAGCTTGCCGGTGCGGCCGGCCAGCACCTTCTGGAAGAGCCGGTTCACCGCGCGTCCCACCCGGCCCACCAGCTCCCCCTCCGACCCGGCGGTCTCGATGGCCGAGCCGGCCCGCTCCGAGCGCTTCACGTCGGCCAGGGTCACCTCCAGCGTCAGCCGGGGGGGCGCGGCGCCGGCGCCGGCCACCCGGGAGACCCGCCCGGTCACCAGCCACTCCGCCCCCAGCGAGGCGCCGACGTCGGCGTAGCAGCCCGGGTCGGTGCAGCCCAGCATCTGCCGCTGCTTCTCGAAGGCCAGCAGCGAGCGGACCGCCTCGGTGGTCATGACCTGGAAGGCGCCGATGCGATCGAGCTCGGCGGCGGCGGAACCGGCCAGGCCGCGGGCCAGCTCCGGCGGCACGGCGTCGGCGGCGAAGTCGAGCACGGCGACGCGGGGCTTCGGCGGCGGCGCGGCCGAGGCCGGGCCCGGCAGGGCCGCGAGGGTGATGACGGAGACGACGACGAGGAGGTGGAGGCGGGTCATGGGGGGCCTTCCGGCCGGCGCTCAGGAGGCGTCGCGGCTGGCGTAGGAGACGACGGCCTGGCGGATGTGGGCGAAGGCGCGCCCCACCTGGACCGAGTTGAAGAGCTCGCGGGTCTCGTCGATGAGCCCGGAGGCGCGGCGGATGGCGGTCTCGATGTCCGGGTAGGGGGCGGACGAGTCGCCGCCGTGGCCGGGGCAGATGGTCTCGACGCGCAGCTCGGCCAGCCGCTGCAGCGAGCCGACGTAGTCGCTGATCGAGCCGGAGGGGTAGACCCCGCCGAGGATGCCGCCCTTGAAGAGGGTGTCGCCGGTGAAGAGCAGGTGGTGGGAGAGCTCGCGGTAGCAGACCGCGCCGGAGACGTGGCCCGGGGTGTGGACGGTGCGCACCGCCAGGCCGCCGAGGTCGATCACCGAGCCGTGCTCCAGGTGCAGGTCGACGGCGAAGCGCTCGGGCGGGATGCCGAAGGCCTTGTTCCAGAGGACGAACTCGTCCTGCAGCCGGATCTTGTTGGCCGCCTGGCGGTGGGCGGCCACCACCGTGGCGGGCGGGAAGAACGGCACCCCGCCGATGTGGTCCATGTGCTCGTGGGTGAGCAGCACCAGGTGGACGTCGTGCCGGGTCAGGCCCAGCGAGGCCAGCCCGGCCTCCAGGGCCGGGGCGTCGGCCGGCAGCCCGGTGTCGATGAGCGCGGTCTTGCGCGTCCCCTGCAGCAGGTAGCTCTTGCAGCCGCCGCTCCCCTTCAGCCCCTTGAGCCAGTGGACGCCGGGCCGGATCTGCTGGGTCAGCTCGCCGGGGGCGCTCACGCCGTCACCCCGGTCAGGTCGTCGGCCTCGAGCTTGTTGCGGAGCCGCCGGGCCATGCTCTGCATCACCAGCAGCGCGAAGGCCGGCTGCTGCCCCACCAGGTAGATGAAGAGGGCGTGGTCGATCTCCACCAGCCGGGCCCCGCCCGGTCCGGCGGTCACCGTGGCCGAGCGCGGCGCCTCGTCGAGCAGCGCCATCTCGCCGAAGAGCGCCCCCTGGCCGAGCGAGGCCACCAGGCGGCGCTGCGGGCCGCTCCCGCGCGAGACGCTGACCGTGCCGGACTGGACCACGTACATGGCGTGCCCCTCGGACCCCTCCTCGAAGAGCGGCTCATCGGGCTCCAGCGAGCGGACCGAACGGGTCGGAAATGGGACACCCAGGCAGGACCTCCGGGAAGAAAGGATGTTTTCACCAGACTTGCCTGGGCGGTCGGGGTGGGACAGGGCCACTCTGGAGAAGTTGGCTGGACGACGGACGCCCCATCTGGGGCTGCGCGAATTCGGCGCGCTCCTCTCCCTTTTCACGATCGGTCGTGGGTATCTTTCGTCGCATGACCGACCGTACGAGCTGGTCCGAGGCGCGAAGCGAGGGGTCACTGCGGGTCACGAGCGCAGCGCTGCTATCGCTGCTGGTCTCTCTGCTGCTCGCCGCCTGCGGCCAGGTCGGCGACGGCTCGCGGGCCACCCTGGCCATGGCCGCGGCGACCGCCTCGCCCTGCGGCGCCGACGGCCAGCGCGCCTGCTGCCTGCTGGAGCGCCCCCCGGACGGACCGTGCGACCCCGGCCTGGTCGAGGTCCCCGGCTGCAGCGGCGCCTGCACCTGCCCGGGCTTCCTGGAGCTGCCCGCCATCTCCACCTGCCGGGCCATCACCCCCTGCGGCGGCGCCGGCCAGCGGGCCTGCTGCCTCCTGGAGCGGCAGCCCGACACCGCCTGCGACAAGGACCTGGTCCAGGTGCCAGGCTGCAGCGGCAACTGCCTCTGCGCCGGCGGGCTGGCCAGCTCGCTGGGGACCTGCGCCGCCGTCGACTGCGGCGGCAAGGGGCAGCGGGCCTGCTGCCTCCTGGAACGCCCCCTGGTCCCGTGCAACGACGGCCTCACCGAGGTCCCGGGCTGCAGCGGCGACTGCTCCTGCCCGTCGCCCGGCGATCGCGCCATCAGCATGTGCTCGACGGCCGAGTCGATCCCCGAGCCGGAGACCGGCCAGACCGTGGTCGCGCCGGCCACCTGCTCGATGCGCGGCTACGCCGACATCCACCTGCACCTCTTCGCGGATCTCGCCCACGGCGGCGGGGTGCTGGCCGGCAAGCCCTACGACGCGGCCGGCGGCGTCAACGTGGCGCTGGGGAACGACTTCGGCACCGACCTCGACCTGGTGAACAACCAGCAGGGCTCGCCCCCTCCCACCAACGCCTTCCCCTTCCAGTGCCCCGCCTACCTGCCCGGCTGCGGACCGAGGGTCTGGCACGGCTACCACGACCCGATCTTCGACTCGGCCGGCTTCGGGACCCAGGACGGGGCCGGCTCCAACCTCGGGGCGCCGCTCTTCAACGGCTGGCCCCGCTGGACCTCCACCACCCACCAGCAGGCCTACTACAAGTGGCTGGAGCGGGCCTGGCGCGGCGGCCTGCGGCTCACCGTGGTGCTGGCGGTGCAGAACGAGGCCCTCTGCCTGCTCTCCAACCACCGCCGCGACGTCGACTGCTCCGACTCGATGGCCGGCATCGACCTGCAGCTCGACGAGGCCCGCCGCTTCGAGGCCTTCCTCGACGGTCAGGCCGGCGGCCCCGGGCAGGGCTGGTTCCGCATCGTCGAGTCGCCGGCCCAGGCCCGCCAGGCCATCCGCGCCGGCAAGCTGGCGGTGGTGCTGGGCATCGAGGTGGACAACCTCTTCGGCTGCAAGAAGCTGGGCGCCTGCACGGCGCAGACGGTGGCCGACGGCATCGCCACCTACCGGGCCCGCGGGGTGCGCCACGTCTTCCCCATCCACAACTTCGACAACGCCTTCGGCGGCACCGCCACCTGGCAGGACTCCATCAACGTCGGCAACGCCGCCGGCGAGCAGGCCTGGTGGGAGACCGAGAACTGCGCCTCCGAGGGGTACGGCTTCTGGCTCGACACCGTGGGTGAAGGCTTGCTGTGGAGCGTGGCCTCCCTGCTCAAGCAGGTGGTCTTCCCCAGCCCGCCTCCCCTCTACCCGAGCGGCCTGGGCGGCGGCCAGGCCAGCTGCAACACCCGGGGGCTCACCCCGCTGGGCCAGGTGCTGGTCGACGGGCTCATGCAGGGCCGGATGATGATCGACATCGACCACATGTCGCGCCGCTCGGTGGCCGACACCGTGGCCCTGGCCGCGGCCCGCGGCTACCCGCTGGTGGCCAGCCACGTCCAGGCCTTCGACCGGCACCAGGCCACCTACTCCGGGAACGCCGGCCGGCACGAGCGGATGCGCACCGGCGGCCAGCTGGCGGCGCTGCGGGCCAGCGGCGGCCTCATGGGCGCCATGCTCAAGGACGACGTCCAGGACACCGGCCTCAAGGGCGCCCGCTGGACCGTCCCCTACCCCGGGAACGTCGCCGACGACTGCCGCCACTCCAGCAAGTCCTTCGCCCAGGCCTACGAGTACGCCGTGGACCAGATGGGCGGCCCGGTCCCCTTCGGCAGCGACTTCAACGGCATCGCCGGCCACCTCGGTCCCCGCTTCGGCAGCGACGCCTGCGGCGGCGACGGCCCCGAGCGCCAGCTGCAGGCGGCGGCCAACGACCGGCTCGCCTACCCCTTCACCCTCCCCGGCTTCGGCACCTTCGACCGGCAGGTGACCGGCCAGAAGACCTTCGACTTCAACGTCGACGGGCTGGCCCACGTCGGCCTGCTGCCCGACCTGGTCGCCGAGCTCACCCAGCTCAACCTGGCCCCGGTCTACCTCGACGCCATCTACCGCTCGGCGGAGGCCTACGTGGAGACGTGGGAGCGGGCGGAGGCCACCGGCCGCCCCAGCCCCGGCGCCCCTCCCCCGGCGACCACCGGGGCCGACTGCGTGGACCGGGTGGTCGACGCCGACGCCGCCTGCCTCGGCAGCGCCTCGGTGGCCAGCGCCGCCCTCCAGGCGGACCCGACCATGACCCTGGCCCAGTCGCCGACCGGCCCCTTCGGCCTCGGCGCCACCACCGTGTCGCTCACCGCCACCTCCTCCGACGCCTGCGTGCCGCCCATCGCCTGCACCGCGACGGTGACGGTCCGTGACGTGACCGCGCCGCGCCTCACCTGCCCGGCCGACCAGGTGGTGGAGTGCGCCGGCCCGCAGACGCCGGTGACCTTCGCCGGCGCCTCGGGCAGCGACAACTGCGGGGCGGTGACCTTGGACGGCTGCTCCAGCGCCTCGGGCGCCGGGCTGCCGCCGGGCCCCTCGGCGATCACCTGCTCGGGCCACGACGGCGCCGGGAACACCGCCTCCTGCGCCTTCGCGGTGCGGGTCCGGGACACCACGCCGCCGGTCATCTCGCTGGTGAAGGCCCACCCGGCGCGGCTCGAGGCCGAGGGGCACCGGCTGCGCCACGTCAGGGTCGAGGTGACGGCGAGTGACGGCTGCGACCCGACACCGCCGGCCTGCCGCATCGTCGGGGTGGTGAGCAGCCAGCCGCCGCGCCGGCCGAACCGGCCGGACTGGGTGATCACCGGGCCGCTCACCGTCGACCTGCGCGCCGAGATCACCCACCCGGAGCACGGCGAGGACCACCCGGGCGAGGACCATGACGGGCGCGACGCCGCCGGCCGCGACGAGCACGACGACGACGACCACGAGGGCGACGACCACCGGCCGCCGGGCCGGGTCTACACGCTCCAGGTGGAGTGCACCGACCAGGCCCTCAACGCCAGCCGGGCCACCACCACCGTGAAGGTGGTCGAGGACTGACCGGGCCTGGGGCGGGGCACTAGTCCTTGCGGTCCTTGTGGTCGCGATCGCCGCCGCGATCGTTCCCCTTCCCGTGGTCCCTTCCGTCTTCATGACCGCGGGCCTCGCCGCCATGTCTCCTCGTCCCCTCCCCGTGTCCGACGATCCTGGCCAGGCAGCCGGTGGTGGCCAGGACGGCGAGGGCGAAGAGCAGGTTCCGAAGCTTCAGCATCGAGTCTCCCTCTGGTCCCCGTGGGACCGGTGACGAGACCTCGCGGCCGCAAGCCGGGAGGAACCACCAAGCAGAGCACGGATCGGACCGGCCCGCCGGCCTCGCAAGGGCGCGGCCCGACTCGAGCCCTGGCCCCGGCCCGGGCCCCGGTGGACGTCCGGGGGCGTTCGGCGAACGGTCCCCGGGGGGCGGGGTGGGCGCCGACATGCCCGTGGCGCCGGCCGGGCCGGGCGGGCGACCGGCCACCATTCAGCTTGGCTGGCGGTGGCCTTTCGGGGAAACTCCGCGGTCCCAGCCGCGCGACCCCAGCTGCGCGACTCCAACCGCGGCACCCGAACGGCGGCCCCGGCCGCGCCCAGGAACCCACATGAACGTGCTCCTCACCGGTGGCTGCGGCTTCATCGGCTCCAACCTGGTCCGGCTGCTGCTGGCCGAGCGGCCCGACTGGCGGATCGTCAACCTCGACAAGCTCACCTACGCCGGCAACGCCGAGAACCTCGCCGACCTGGCCGGGAACCCGCGCTTCCGCTTCGTGCGCGGCGACATCTGCAACGGCGAGCTGCTGGCCGAGCTCTTCCGCGCCGAGAAGATCGACGCGGTGATGCACCTGGCGGCCGAGAGCCACGTCGACCGCTCCATCCTGGCCCCGTCGATCTTCATCGAGACCAACGTCCGCGGCACCCAGGTGCTGCTGGAGGCGGCCCGCGAGTTCGGCGTGCAGCGCTTCCTCCACGTCTCCACCGACGAGGTCTACGGCTCGCTCGGCCCCACCGGCTTCTTCACCGAGAAGACCCCGCTCGACCCGTCCTCGCCCTACTCGGCCTCCAAGGCCGGCTCCGACCTGCTGGCGCTGGCCTACGCCACCACCTTCAAGCTGCCGGTGGTGGTGACCCGCTGCTCCAACAACTACGGGCCGTGGCAGTTCCCCGAGAAGCTCATCCCGCTGATGATCGCCAACGCCACCCGCGACCTGCCGCTGCCGGTCTACGGCGACGGCATGAACGTGCGCGACTGGATCCACGTCGAGGATCACGCCCGCGGGCTGCTGGCGGCGCTGGAGAAGGGGGTGCCGGGGCAGGTCTACAACTTCGGCGCCAACAGCGAGCGGCACAACATCGACATCGTCAAGCTGGTGCTGAAGCTCACCGGCAAGCCGGAGTCGCTCATCAGGTACGTCACCGACCGGCCCGGCCACGACCGCCGCTACGCCATCGACGCCGCCAAGGCCCACGCCGAGCTGGGCTGGGCCCCGCGCCACGTCTTCGAGCAGGCGCTGGGGGAGACGGTGCGCTGGTACCAGGCGCAGCGCCCCTGGTGGGAGCGGATCATCTCCGGCGAGTACCTCACCTACTACGCCAAGCAGTACGGGAAGCAGGGGTGAGGGGCGGATGAGGATCGCCATCACCGGCGCCAACGGCCTGCTGGGCGGCGAGGCGGTGGCCCAGGCGGCCGCCGCCCATGAGGTGCTGGCGCTCGGCCGCGGCCCCTGCCGGCTGCCGCCGGGGCGCTACACCTGGGGCTCGGCCGACCTCGCCGACGGCCACTCGCTGGAGGCGGCGCTGCTGGCCTTCCGGCCCGAGGCGGTGCTGCACGCCGGCGCCGCCACCGACGTCGACGGCTGCGAGCGGGACCCGGCCGGCGCCTGGCGCACCAACGTGGGCGGCACCGAGCAGGCGGCCCGCGCCTGCGCGGCGCTCCAGGCGCGCCTGGTGGCGGTCTCCACCGACTACGTCTTCGACGGCGCCGCCGGCCCCTACGCCGAGGAGGACCTGCCCAACCCGCGCGGCGCCTACGCCCGCACCAAGCGCTGCGGCGAGGAGGCGGCGCTGCTGCTGGCGCCCGGCGCCGCGGTGGCCCGGGTGGCGGTGGTCTACAGCGGCCGCCCCGGCGCCAAGGCCACCTTCGCCACCCAGGTGGTGGACAAGCTCACCCGCGGCGAGCCGGTCAAGGCCTTCTCCGACCAGTTCGTCTCCACCACCCTGGCCGCCAGCGGCGCCGCCATGTGCCTGGAGCTGCTGCTGGAGACCGCCTACCAGGGCGTGCTCCACGTCTCCGACGCCACGGTCATCGACCGGGTGGCCTTCGCCCACCGGGTGGCCGAGCGCTTCGGGCTCAGCGGGGAGATCATCCCGGTCACAACCGCCGAGGTGAAGCTGCCGGCGCCGCGGCCGCTGCGGGCCGGGCTCCGGGTGGAGCGGGCCGCGGCGCTGCTGCGCCACCGGCCGCTCCCGCTCGGCGAGGCGCTGGACCGCTTCCACGCGGAGTGGATGACGCGCACCGCTCGCTGACCCGGTCCACGAGCCGGCGGTCGACGCCCCCCCCCGCAGGCCATGGCCGCCCCGCGCCCCGGCGCGCCGCCGGGCCCCAGGTCGCGGCGAAATGGCGCCCCCCTCCAGGGCGGGCGCACCTCGGCCGGGAACCGTGCTTCAATCCCGCCTCCACCCCGCCCGAGGTCCGCCACATGTTCCTCTTCAACCCGCGGCAGCTCGCCGCCCGCCCCGCCGACGCCGCCTCCTCCTCCCTGCTGGAGAAGACGGTCCAGTTCTTCGAGAAGAAGGGGAAGGCCCGGCTCCGCGAGGACGACCTCAACCGGACCTGGTACGCCGACTTCCTCGACTTCTCGAAGCGGGAGGGGCTGCTGGCCACCTTCCTGACGCCCGGGGCGGCCGGCGGCCCGGGAGCCCGCTGGGACACCAGCCGCAACTGCGCCCTCAACGAGGTGCTGGGCTTCTACGGCCTCCCCTACTGGTACACCTGGCAGGTCACCATCCTCGGCCTCGGCCCCATCTGGATGAGCGGCAACCAGGCGGCCCGGCAGCGGACCGCGGCCCTGCTCCGGCAGGGCGGCATCTTCGGCTTCGGCCTCTCCGAGAAGGAGCACGGCGCCGACATCTACTCGTCGGACATGGAGCTGGTCCCGGCCGGCGAGGGGCGCTGGCTGGCCCGCGGCGACAAGTACTACATCGGCAACGGCAACGAGGCGGCGCTGGTCTCGGTCTTCGGCAAGGTGGCCGGCACCGGCGAGTACGTCTTCTTCGTGGTCGACCCGAAGCGCCCTGGCTACAAGCTGGTGAAGAACGTGGTGGCCAGCCAGTCCTACGTGGCCGAGTTCCTGCTCGAGGACTACCCGGTGGCCGAGGCCGACGTCCTGCTGCGCGGACAGGCCGCCTGGGACGCGGCGCTCAACACCGTCAACGTCGGCAAGTACAACCTCGGCTGGGCCTCGATCGGCATCTGCACCCACGCCCTCTACGAGGCGGTCCATCACGCCGCCAACCGCCGCCTCTATGGCATGGCGGTCACCGACTTCTCCCACGTGCAGCGGCTCTTCACCGACGGCTGGGCCCGGCTCACCGCCATGCGGCTCTTCGGGCTGCGGGCCGCCGACTACTTCCGGGCCGCCTCGCGCGCCGACCGGCGCTACCTGCTCTTCAACCCGGTGATGAAGATGAAGGTCACCACCGAGGGGGAGAAGGTCATCGACCACCTCTGGGACGTGATCGCCGCCAAGGGCTTCGAGAAGGACACCTACTTCGAGATGGCGGCCCGCGACATCCGGGCCCTGCCCAAGCTGGAGGGGACGGTCCACGTCAACATCGCGCTGATCGTGAAGTTCATGAAGAGCTACTTCTTCGCGCCGGCCGACCTCCCCGCCGTGCCGCGGCGCGACGAGCCGGCCGACGACGCCTTCCTCTGGGACCAGGGGCCGGCCAGCGGCCTCTCCGCCATCCGCTTCGCCGACCCCGGCCCGGTCTTCGCCGCCTGGCCGCAGCCCAACGTGGCCGTCTTCCGCGAGCAGCTGGCGGTCTTCAAGACCCTGCTGGCCACGGCCACGCCCACCGAGGCCCAGGCCAAGGACGTCGACTTCCTGCTCACCGTGGGCGAGCTCTTCACCCTGGTGGTCTACGCCCAGCTGGTGCTGGAGAACGCCGGGCTGCGGGCCGCCGAGGGGATCGACGGCGACACCGTCGACCAGATCTTCGACGTGCTGGTGCGCGACTTCTCCCGGCACGCCGTCGACCTGCACGGCAAGGCCGCCTCCACGCCGCAGCAGATGGAGCTGGCGCTCAAGATGATCCGCAAGCCGGCCCAAGACCCGGCCCGCCAGGCCCGGATCTGGGCGCGGGTCCACGCCCTCAAGGACGCCTACCAGATGAGCCCGTAGGGCACCTCCCATGACCCCCGGCCTGCGACGGCCGGGGGTACGAGATGCGCCCTGGCCGCGCCGGATGGGCTAGAACGCGGCATGCCCCAGGCCCGACCTCCGCGCCGCCTCCCGGCCACCGACCGCCACCTCCTCTACGAGCGGGCCGTGCAGTCGCCCGACGCCGAGCTCGGGCTGCTGAACCGCCTGCTCCGGCGCGCCGGCCAGCCGGCCCGCTGGCTGCGCGAGGACTTCAGCGGCACGGCGCTGCTCTCGGCCAGCTGGGTGCGCTCCGGCCCGGGGCGGATCGCCGTGGCCGTCGACCTCGATCCCGCGGTCCACCGCTGGGCGGCGGAGCACCGGCTGCCCGGGCTGGGCCGGGCGGCCGACCGGCTGCGGCTCTGCCAGGCCGACGTGCGCCGCGCCCCGCCCGGCCCGTTCGACGCCATCCTCGCCCTCAACTTCAGCTACCAGGTCTTCCAGCGGCGGGCGGAGCTCAGGGCCTACCTGGCGGCGGCGCGCCGGTCGCTGGTCCCCGGCGGCCTCTTCATGCTCGACCTCTTCGGCGGCTGGCTGTCGCAGCAGCCGGTCACCGAGCGGCGGCGCCTCGGCGGCGGCGTCACCTACGTCTGGGAGCACCAGGCCTGCGATCCCATCACCCACCGGATCCGCTGCGCCATCCACTTCGAGCTCCCCGGCGGGCGGCGCCTGGCGCGCGCCTTCACCTACGACTGGCGGCTCTGGTCCCTCCCCGAGCTCCGCGACCTGCTGGCCGAGGCCGGCTTCGACCGGATCGAGGTGCAGTGGGACGTGGAGCCGCCCGGCGTCGAGCCGCGCTACCGGCCGCGGCGCCACGCCGCCAACCAGGGGGCGTGGCTGGCCTACCTGGTGGGGCGGCGGCCCGGCCGGACCGCCCGGTAGGGCCTCTCCCGAAGGCCCCGCCACCGGCTTGCCATCGACGAGGCGCTGGCCTAGAACGGGGCCATCCGCCGAGAGGAGGTCCCCCATGCCTCGCCCCGCTTCCCGAGTCCGCGCCGCCGTCGCCGCGCTCGCCGCCGCGGCCGTCCTGCCGCTCACCGGCTGCACCTCCACCGAGCCGCCGCCGCTGCAGGGGTGGACCACCGAGGCGGTGGCGGTGGCCGACCTCGACCGGAACCTCTTCCCGGACGTGGTCAGCGCCATCTCGGTCTACAGCGAGACCGCCTTCCTGCCCGGCTTCCTCTCCGTCCGGCTCCAGTCGCCGGTCTCCCCCGGCGCCTTCCAGGCCCCCTCCCGGACCACCACCTGCCTCGACCCGGAGGCCATCGCCCTCGGCGATCTCGACGGGGACGGCCTGCCCGACGCCGCCGTGGCCTGCGGCGTCGCCGACGGCGCCGGCTACCAGGTGGCCATCCACCTCCAGGCCGGTGGCCAACCCGCGGTCTTCGCCCCGCCCACCCGGGTCTCCACCGGCGCCGCCCGCCCCAGCTCGCTCCGGCTCGCCGACCTCGACGGCGACGGCCGCCTCGACCTGGTGGTCGGCACCACCGACGGCACCAGCCTGCTGGTCTACTTCCAGGTGGCCGGGCCGGCGGCCGCCGCCAGCTTCGCCCCGCCGGTCTCGCTCGACGTCGGTGCCGCCCCCGTCGCGGTGGCGGTCGGCGATCTCACCGGCGCCAACCGGCTCGACCTGGTGGCCACCACCGCCGACGGCCGCGTCGTGGTCCTGCTCCACGACACCGCCCCCGGGACCTTCCGGCCGGCCGCCTCCTCCCCGGCCGGCCTCTACCCGGTGGCGGTCGAGATCGCCGACCTCGACACCGACGGCCGCCCCGACCTGCTCATCGCCGACGCCAGCGGAGCGCTGCTGGTCCTGACCCAGGCCGCGAGCGGCGGCGGCCTCTTCGGGCCGGCGGTGGCCCGTGACGTCCACGACCAGGCCACCCGGGCGCTCTCGGTGGCCGACCTCGACGGCGACGGCCGGCTCGACCTGGTGGTGGCCAGCGCCGGGCCGCCCGGCCTGCCCGGCTCGGTGGCGGTCTTCCTCCAGGCGCCGGCGCCGGCCGCGCCCGGCGAGCTGCTCCCGCCCCAGCTCTACACCGGCTACCAGGGGCCGGTCTCCATCGTGGCGGCCAACCTCGACGGAGACGGCCTCCCCGACCTGGTCATCGCCGACGGGTGGCCGACGATCCGCTTCCAGGACCCGGGCGGCCTCTTCCGCCCGCCCATCTTCCTGCGTCATTAGCCCCGCCCCGGCGAGCCAGGGTCGCCCGGCGGGCCCGTTCCAATTGGGTCCCCCTCCAGACGAGCCCAGGGG
>JAULAX010000005.1:0-237941 GCA_032654565.1 Anaeromyxobacteraceae bacterium
ATCGTCAAGCTGGTGCGTGAAGCTCACCGGCAAGCCGGAGTCGCTCATCGAGGTACGTCACCGACCGGCCCGGCCACGACCGCCGCTACGCCATCGACGCCGCCAAGGCCCACGCCGAGCTGGGCTGGGCCCCGCGCCACGTCTTCGAGCAGGCGCTGGGGGAGACGGTGCGCTGGTACCAGGCGCAGCGCCCCTGGTGGGAGCGGATCATCTCCGGCGAGTACCTCACCTACTACGCCAAGCAGTACGGGAAGCAGGGGGTGAGGGGCGGATGAGGATCGCCATCACCGGCGCCAACGGCCTGCTGGGCGGCGAGGCGGTGGCCCAGGCGGCCGCCGCCCATGAGGTGCTGGCGCTCGGCCGCGGCCTGCCGGCTGCCGCCGGGGCGCTACACCTGGGGCTCGGCCGACCTCGCCGACGGCCACTCGCTGGAGGCGGCGCTGCTGGCCTTCCGGCCCGAGGCGGTGCTGCACGCCGGCGCCGCCACCGACGTCGACGGCTGCGAGCGGGACCCGGCCGGCGCCTGGCGCACCAACGTGGGCGGCACCGAGCAGGCGGCCCGCGCCTGCGCGGCGCTCCAGGCGCGCCTGGTGGCGGTCTCCACCGACTACGTCTTCGACGGCGCCGCCGGCCCCTACGCCGAGGAGGACCTGCCCAACCCGCGCGGCGCCTACGCCCGCACCAAGCGCTGCGGCGAGGAGGCGGCGCTGCTGCTGGCGCCCGGCGCCGCGGTGGCCCGGGTGGCGGTGGTCTACAGCGGCCGCCCCGGCGCCAAGGCCACCTTCGCCACCCAGGTGGTGGACAAGCTCACCCGCGGCGAGCCGGTCAAGGCCTTCTCCGACCAGTTCGTCTCCACCACCCTGGCCGCCAGCGGCGCCGCCATGTGCCTGGAGCTGCTGCTGGAGACCGCCTACCAGGGCGTGCTCCACGTCTCCGACGCCACGGTCATCGACCGGGTGGCCTTCGCCCACCGGGTGGCCGAGCGCTTCGGGCTCAGCGGGGAGATCATCCCGGTCACAACCGCCGAGGTGAAGCTGCCGGCGCCGCGGCCGCTGCGGGCCGGGCTCCGGGTGGAGCGGGCCGCGGCGCTGCTGCGCCACCGGCCGCTCCCGCTCGGCGAGGCGCTGGACCGCTTCCACGCGGAGTGGATGACGCGCACCGCTCGCTGACCCGGTCCACGAGCCGGCGGTCGACGCCCCCCCCCGCAGGCCATGGCCGCCCCGCGCCCCGGCGCGCCGCCGGGCCCCAGGTCGCGGCGAAATGGCGCCCCCCTCCAGGGCGGGCGCACCTCGGCCGGGAACCGTGCTTCAATCCCGCCTCCACCCCGCCCGAGGTCCGCCACATGTTCCTCTTCAACCCGCGGCAGCTCGCCGCCCGCCCCGCCGACGCCGCCTCCTCCTCCCTGCTGGAGAAGACGGTCCAGTTCTTCGAGAAGAAGGGGAAGGCCCGGCTCCGCGAGGACGACCTCAACCGGACCTGGTACGCCGACTTCCTCGACTTCTCGAAGCGGGAGGGGCTGCTGGCCACCTTCCTGACGCCCGGGGCGGCCGGCGGCCCGGGAGCCCGCTGGGACACCAGCCGCAACTGCGCCCTCAACGAGGTGCTGGGCTTCTACGGCCTCCCCTACTGGTACACCTGGCAGGTCACCATCCTCGGCCTCGGCCCCATCTGGATGAGCGGCAACCAGGCGGCCCGGCAGCGGACCGCGGCCCTGCTCCGGCAGGGCGGCATCTTCGGCTTCGGCCTCTCCGAGAAGGAGCACGGCGCCGACATCTACTCGTCGGACATGGAGCTGGTCCCGGCCGGCGAGGGGCGCTGGCTGGCCCGCGGCGACAAGTACTACATCGGCAACGGCAACGAGGCGGCGCTGGTCTCGGTCTTCGGCAAGGTGGCCGGCACCGGCGAGTACGTCTTCTTCGTGGTCGACCCGAAGCGCCCTGGCTACAAGCTGGTGAAGAACGTGGTGGCCAGCCAGTCCTACGTGGCCGAGTTCCTGCTCGAGGACTACCCGGTGGCCGAGGCCGACGTCCTGCTGCGCGGACAGGCCGCCTGGGACGCGGCGCTCAACACCGTCAACGTCGGCAAGTACAACCTCGGCTGGGCCTCGATCGGCATCTGCACCCACGCCCTCTACGAGGCGGTCCATCACGCCGCCAACCGCCGCCTCTATGGCATGGCGGTCACCGACTTCTCCCACGTGCAGCGGCTCTTCACCGACGGCTGGGCCCGGCTCACCGCCATGCGGCTCTTCGGGCTGCGGGCCGCCGACTACTTCCGGGCCGCCTCGCGCGCCGACCGGCGCTACCTGCTCTTCAACCCGGTGATGAAGATGAAGGTCACCACCGAGGGGGAGAAGGTCATCGACCACCTCTGGGACGTGATCGCCGCCAAGGGCTTCGAGAAGGACACCTACTTCGAGATGGCGGCCCGCGACATCCGGGCCCTGCCCAAGCTGGAGGGGACGGTCCACGTCAACATCGCGCTGATCGTGAAGTTCATGAAGAGCTACTTCTTCGCGCCGGCCGACCTCCCCGCCGTGCCGCGGCGCGACGAGCCGGCCGACGACGCCTTCCTCTGGGACCAGGGGCCGGCCAGCGGCCTCTCCGCCATCCGCTTCGCCGACCCCGGCCCGGTCTTCGCCGCCTGGCCGCAGCCCAACGTGGCCGTCTTCCGCGAGCAGCTGGCGGTCTTCAAGACCCTGCTGGCCACGGCCACGCCCACCGAGGCCCAGGCCAAGGACGTCGACTTCCTGCTCACCGTGGGCGAGCTCTTCACCCTGGTGGTCTACGCCCAGCTGGTGCTGGAGAACGCCGGGCTGCGGGCCGCCGAGGGGATCGACGGCGACACCGTCGACCAGATCTTCGACGTGCTGGTGCGCGACTTCTCCCGGCACGCCGTCGACCTGCACGGCAAGGCCGCCTCCACGCCGCAGCAGATGGAGCTGGCGCTCAAGATGATCCGCAAGCCGGCCCAAGACCCGGCCCGCCAGGCCCGGATCTGGGCGCGGGTCCACGCCCTCAAGGACGCCTACCAGATGAGCCCGTAGGGCACCTCCCATGACCCCCGGCCTGCGACGGCCGGGGGTACGAGATGCGCCCTGGCCGCGCCGGATGGGCTAGAACGCGGCATGCCCCAGGCCCGACCTCCGCGCCGCCTCCCGGCCACCGACCGCCACCTCCTCTACGAGCGGGCCGTGCAGTCGCCCGACGCCGAGCTCGGGCTGCTGAACCGCCTGCTCCGGCGCGCCGGCCAGCCGGCCCGCTGGCTGCGCGAGGACTTCAGCGGCACGGCGCTGCTCTCGGCCAGCTGGGTGCGCTCCGGCCCGGGGCGGATCGCCGTGGCCGTCGACCTCGATCCCGCGGTCCACCGCTGGGCGGCGGAGCACCGGCTGCCCGGGCTGGGCCGGGCGGCCGACCGGCTGCGGCTCTGCCAGGCCGACGTGCGCCGCGCCCCGCCCGGCCCGTTCGACGCCATCCTCGCCCTCAACTTCAGCTACCAGGTCTTCCAGCGGCGGGCGGAGCTCAGGGCCTACCTGGCGGCGGCGCGCCGGTCGCTGGTCCCCGGCGGCCTCTTCATGCTCGACCTCTTCGGCGGCTGGCTGTCGCAGCAGCCGGTCACCGAGCGGCGGCGCCTCGGCGGCGGCGTCACCTACGTCTGGGAGCACCAGGCCTGCGATCCCATCACCCACCGGATCCGCTGCGCCATCCACTTCGAGCTCCCCGGCGGGCGGCGCCTGGCGCGCGCCTTCACCTACGACTGGCGGCTCTGGTCCCTCCCCGAGCTCCGCGACCTGCTGGCCGAGGCCGGCTTCGACCGGATCGAGGTGCAGTGGGACGTGGAGCCGCCCGGCGTCGAGCCGCGCTACCGGCCGCGGCGCCACGCCGCCAACCAGGGGGCGTGGCTGGCCTACCTGGTGGGGCGGCGGCCCGGCCGGACCGCCCGGTAGGGCCTCTCCCGAAGGCCCCGCCACCGGCTTGCCATCGACGAGGCGCTGGCCTAGAACGGGGCCATCCGCCGAGAGGAGGTCCCCCATGCCTCGCCCCGCTTCCCGAGTCCGCGCCGCCGTCGCCGCGCTCGCCGCCGCGGCCGTCCTGCCGCTCACCGGCTGCACCTCCACCGAGCCGCCGCCGCTGCAGGGGTGGACCACCGAGGCGGTGGCGGTGGCCGACCTCGACCGGAACCTCTTCCCGGACGTGGTCAGCGCCATCTCGGTCTACAGCGAGACCGCCTTCCTGCCCGGCTTCCTCTCCGTCCGGCTCCAGTCGCCGGTCTCCCCCGGCGCCTTCCAGGCCCCCTCCCGGACCACCACCTGCCTCGACCCGGAGGCCATCGCCCTCGGCGATCTCGACGGGGACGGCCTGCCCGACGCCGCCGTGGCCTGCGGCGTCGCCGACGGCGCCGGCTACCAGGTGGCCATCCACCTCCAGGCCGGTGGCCAACCCGCGGTCTTCGCCCCGCCCACCCGGGTCTCCACCGGCGCCGCCCGCCCCAGCTCGCTCCGGCTCGCCGACCTCGACGGCGACGGCCGCCTCGACCTGGTGGTCGGCACCACCGACGGCACCAGCCTGCTGGTCTACTTCCAGGTGGCCGGGCCGGCGGCCGCCGCCAGCTTCGCCCCGCCGGTCTCGCTCGACGTCGGTGCCGCCCCCGTCGCGGTGGCGGTCGGCGATCTCACCGGCGCCAACCGGCTCGACCTGGTGGCCACCACCGCCGACGGCCGCGTCGTGGTCCTGCTCCACGACACCGCCCCCGGGACCTTCCGGCCGGCCGCCTCCTCCCCGGCCGGCCTCTACCCGGTGGCGGTCGAGATCGCCGACCTCGACACCGACGGCCGCCCCGACCTGCTCATCGCCGACGCCAGCGGAGCGCTGCTGGTCCTGACCCAGGCCGCGAGCGGCGGCGGCCTCTTCGGGCCGGCGGTGGCCCGTGACGTCCACGACCAGGCCACCCGGGCGCTCTCGGTGGCCGACCTCGACGGCGACGGCCGGCTCGACCTGGTGGTGGCCAGCGCCGGGCCGCCCGGCCTGCCCGGCTCGGTGGCGGTCTTCCTCCAGGCGCCGGCGCCGGCCGCGCCCGGCGAGCTGCTCCCGCCCCAGCTCTACACCGGCTACCAGGGGCCGGTCTCCATCGTGGCGGCCAACCTCGACGGAGACGGCCTCCCCGACCTGGTCATCGCCGACGGGTGGCCGACGATCCGCTTCCAGGACCCGGGCGGCCTCTTCCGCCCGCCCATCTTCCTGCGTCATTAGCCCCGCCCCGGCGAGCCAGGGTCGCCCGGCGGGCCCGTTCCAATTGGGTCCCCCTCCAGACGAGCCCAGGGGCGCACGATCAGATTGAGCAGCGGTCGGTGTCCCTGGTGCCGTAGCGGGCGTACTCGAAGTGGTCGCGGCCGCCGTGGTTGGCGCGGGGGCGGGTGGCCGTGGCGTGGTGGGCGCGGCGAATGGCGGCGTAGAAGCGGCGGGCGCCGCCGGTGCGGTAGGCGGCGCGCAGGCGGGCCATGCGGCGGGCGTTGCGGATGGCCCAGCGCTGGCCGGCCCGCTTCATGCGGGTCTGGAGGACGTGGCGGTGGGCGCTCTCGATGGCGCCGCTGCCGATGGGGAAGCCGTTGGCCCGGTACAGGGCGTACTTCATCCGGTTGGCGTTGCTCCGGTAGTAGCCGATCAGGTTCTCGGCAGCGTCGAGGGACTCCCGCTGGTTTCGCCTGGGGATGAACTCCAGGCAATCCATCAACTCGCTGATGACGGCCGGGATCTTGCCCGTCGACAGCAACTCCTCGGCCCGCCGCTGCCACAGCGGCAGCCAGGGGCTCTCCTCGCCCAGCAGCACGCGGCCGCACTCCACCGCGTGCTCCACGGCGTGGTGCCAGTCGAGGATCTGCACCGCATCCGGCGAGAGCTGCTCGGCCAGCGTCCAGTTGCAGGCCGCGCCGTCACCCAGCCAGATCACCACGCCGGCCTCGTCGATCCGCTCGGCCTGGAGCAGCTCCTCCAGCACCGGCGAGAAGTTCCCGAGGCCGCCCACCACCGCGGCGTAGCGAGCGGTGCCGGGCATCGGCTCGTTCACGGCGACGTCGTGCCGGTAGGTCACGCCCACCTTGGCCTCCTTCCAAGCCTCGGCGCCGCGGATCGGCAGCATGCTGCCGTCCACCTCGACCACCAGCGCCTTCGGCGCCTCTCCCTTCGGCTTCAGCTCCTCCTGCAAGTAGAGCTGGTCGGCCGCCTCGCACTGCGCGCCCACCCGCGCCACCACGCGGCGGAGCAGGTTCTCCGAGATCGGCTCGGCGTAGTGCAGGCTCCAGCGGGCCGCGCACTCGCCGTAGACGTCGTTCACCGCGAAGTCGAGCACTCGCTTCTCCATCTCGCTGGTCAGCTCGCCCTCCTCGGGCAGGTCGAGCA
The DNA here is from genome assembly GCA_032654565.1 of Anaeromyxobacteraceae bacterium. Taxonomy (GTDB): domain Bacteria; phylum Myxococcota; class Myxococcia; order Myxococcales; family Anaeromyxobacteraceae; genus JADKCZ01. Next base: position 6,396 of record JAULAX010000005.1, read on the forward strand.
GCCGATCCACCGGGTAGAAGCCGTACTGGCACGCCTCGCAGTAGTGGTAGTTGCGCCTGAACGTCACCGGGCCGGCCAGGCTCCGCGCCGTCCGCTCGCGGTCACGGGCCTTCACCGCCACCCGCTTGCCGCACTTCGGGCAGGCCTTCGCCGTCGGCTTCTCCGGCTTCATCCGCGAGAGCATCAGCGCGATGGACGGCTCCCGGTCATCCCGGGTCGCCTTCTCCACCGAGAGCTCCATCTCGCTCATCGTCATCCCTTCGTGGAAGTGCTCGTCCGCATGCCGCCGGGCGAGCTCCTCGACGAGGTCCTTCTCCGAGAACTGCTTCAGTGCGCGCTTTCGGGCCATGCCCGAAAAAGATCATGCCCGGGCCAACCTGTCGATCTCCCGTACCGGGAGCGGGCAGCCCGCACCCCGGCCCCGATCACCCGGCCGGTCCAAGCCCGCAGACCGATGGGGCTTTCCCCGCGCCCCGGATCGGCCGCCAAAGAGATTCCTCAACTCGGGCGTGCGCCCCGAGCCCAGGCAGGCAGTTGCGCGCTCCCCTCCCCGGCGCCAGACTGCTGGTTTCGACCGACCGGTCCCGGGGGGGACGTGGCGAGCCACTTCCACAGTCGAATGGTCAAGGGCCTCTGGGCCGGCGCCGCCCTGCTGCTGATCGGCGGCGGCGGCCTGCTGGCGTGGAAGCTGCTGGGCGCCGAGCGGCGGTCGGCCATCGCCGCGCACCGGGTCGGGCTGCGCGCCACCGCCGAGCTGAAGACCGAGGCGGTCCGCCACTGGCAGGCCGAGCGCTGGGGGGCGACCCGGCTGCGTGCCCTCTCGCCCCAGGTGGCCCACCCTACCCAGGCGCTGGGACGCGGGGACCGGGTCAGCGACCACCGCCGGGCGTTGCAGGGGGAGCTCGACCGGCTCCGCCGGGAGTGCTCCGATTGCGTGGCGCGCACGGTGGTCGACCTGGACGGCCGGGTGCTGGCGCGCTCGGCCGCGAGCCCCGGCGAGGCGGCGCCGGATCCGGCCCTACCGCCCTGGCGCGGGAGCTCCTCGGCCGCCGGCTTCCAGTACGATCCGGCCACCGGGAAGATCCGCCTGACGCTGGTGGCCCCCATCCTCGACGACGACGATGACGTGGAGCGGGCCTACGGCCACCTGGGGGTGGAGCTCGACCCCTCCACCCACCTGGTCCCGCTCCTCCAGTCCTGGCCGACCGCGTCGAGGACCGGCGAGCTGGGGCTGGCGGAGCGCCGGGGGGAAGAGGTGGTGATCCTCAACATGTCGCGCGGCCGCGGCGACGCCTTCCAGGTGGTCCGCCTCCCCGCCTGGCGCGTCCAGTCGCCCGCGGTCCGGGCGGCCCGGGGAGAGGTGGGCAACGTCGACGGCGTCGACTACCGGGGGCTCGAGGTGCTGGCGGAGGCTCGGCGCGTCGAGGGCACCCCGTGGTTCCTGGTCGCCAAGGAGGACCTCGACGAGGTGCTGGCCTCCTACCGGGAGAAGGTCAGGCTCTACGCCGTGGCCCTGGCCGGACTGGTGCTGGCCGTCCTCGGTCTCCTCGCCTTCCTCCGGCAGCGGCGCCGGGTGGCGTCGATCCGGCGCGAGGGCGCGGCGCTGACCGCCGAGCTGGAGGAGCGGCGCCGGCTCAACCTCGAGCTCTCCCGGAGCGAGCTGCGCTTCCGCTCGCTGGTGCTGGCCAGCGCGCAGATCGTCTGGACCACCAACGCCGCGGGCGAGGTGGTCGAGCCGCTGCCGACCTGGCAGGCCTTCACCGGCATGACGCCCGAGCAGGTCCGGGGCTTGGGCTGGCTGGCGGCCGTCCACCCGGACGACGCGGTACGGGTGGAGCAGGCCTGGCGCCAGGCCACCAGCACCCGGAGCAGCTACCGGCTCCGCTACCGGCTCCGCGGCCAGGACGGCCTGTACAGCAGCTTCGAGGTGCAGGGTGTCCCGGTCACCGACCCGGACGGCCGCGTCGCCGAGTGGATCGGTGCCTGCACCGACGTCTCGCAGCGGCTCAAGGCCGAGGAGGCGCTCCGGTCCAGCGAGGTCTACCAGCGGCGGCTGGTCGAGAGCCTGGGCGTGGGGCTGGTGGTCCACGCCGCCGACACCAGCATCGTCACCAGCAACCCCGAGGCCTCGCGCATCCTGGGCCTGACCCAGGACCAGCTGCGCGGCCTGACCGCCGTCGACCCGGCCTGGCGGTTCCTCCGCGAGGATGGCACCACGCTGCCGCTGGAGGAGTACCCGGTCAATCGGGTGCTCTCCACCCACCAGCCCTTCAGCGACCTGCTGTTCGGCGTCGACCGCGGCGACGGCTCGCCGCCCCGCTGGGTGCTGGTCAAGGCCTACCCGGCCTGGGACGGCGAGGGCCGGCTGGAGCACGTGGTGGTCTCCTTCAGCGACGTCACCGACCAGCGGCTCGCCGAGGCCAAGGCGGCGCGCCTGGCCGAGCACCTGCGGATCTCGCAGAAGATCGAGGCGCTGGGACGCCTCGCCGGCGGCGTGGCCCACGACTTCAACAACCTGCTCTCGGTGATCCTCGGCCACACCGCCTTCGCCCTCGACCTGCTGGGCGACCAGGACCCGGTGCGCGAGGACCTGCTGGAGGTGGAGAAGGCGGGGCGCCGGGCCGCCGCGCTCACCAGCCAGCTGCTCGCCTTCGGCCGCCGCCAGGTGCTGCAGCCCCGGGCGCTCGACCTGAACCAGGTGGTGGCGGAGCTGGAGAAGATGCTGCGCCGGATCATCGGCGAGGACATCCGGCTGGAGAAGTCGCTGGCCGACGGCCTCTGGCCGACGCTGGCCGATCCGGCCCAGCTCGAGCAGGTGATCATGAACCTGGTGCTCAACGCCCGTGACGCCATGCCGGCGGGGGGCCGGCTGGTGCTCTCCACCGCCAACCTGGAGGAGGGGCCCGGGGCCGCGGTGCCGCCCGGGGCCTACGTGGTGCTGACGGTGAGCGACAGCGGCACCGGCTTCGACGAGGCCACCCGGGCCAGGATGTTCGAGCCGTTCTTCACCACCAAGCCGCTCGGCAAGGGGACCGGGCTGGGGCTCTCGACGGTCTACGGCATCGTCTCCCAGAGCGGCGGCCACGTGCAGGTGGAGAGCGAGCCGGGGCGCGGGGCCACCTTCCGGGTGCTCCTGCCCCGGGCCCCGGTGGTGGAGCGCCCGGCGGCGGCGCTCCCGGTCCGGGCCGCCCCGGTGGCCCGGGGGACCGAGACCGTCCTGGTGGTCGAGGACGAGCGCGCCGTGCGCGACGTGGCCCGCCGAATCCTCGAGGCTGCCGGGTACCGGGTGCTGACCGCCGAAGGGGGGGAGGCGGCGCTGCGACTCTGCCAGGAACACCTCGGCCGGATCGACCTGCTGCTCTCCGACGTGGTCATGCCGCAGATGGGCGGGCCCGAGTGCGCCGCCGAGGCCGAGCGGCTGCGGCCGGGGCTGCGAGTGCTCTTCATGTCCGGCTACGCCGAAGACGCCATCGCCCACCAGGGTGTGCTGCAGCCTGGCACCCGGCTGGTCCAGAAGCCCTTCAGCGCCGCCGAGCTGACCCGCCAGGTGCGCGCCGCGCTCGACGACGTGGCCGTCCCAGCCCCGGGAGCGGCGGAGGCGGCGGCCCCGGCCACCGCCTCCTGAGAGCGCCACTCACTTGGCCCGATCCGTGCTCCGGCGCAGGCCAGGCGAGGGGCGCCGTGAGGGCCGCCGCCCCCGTTCATCCGGGGCGTCCGGCCGCCGGCGTCGCGGCATCCCCCGGGGTCAGCGTAGACTCCGGAGCGGTGCGCACTCCAGACCCCGCCCCCGGCCGCAGCGGTCCGCCGACCGGCGGCTATGCCCGGCCGCTGGCGGTCGCCATCGACGCGGCCCGCGCCGCGGCGCGCCTGCTGGTGGCCGAGTTCCACCGCCCGGGTGGGCCGCGCGGCAGCGGCAGCCAGTGCCCCGCCGACACCGAGGCCGAGGAGCTGGTCCGCCAGGCGCTGCTGGAGGCCTTCCCGGAGTTCGGCTTCATCGCCGAGGAGGCGCCGGCCCGCGACCAGCCCCCCCGCGATCCGGACCGGCACACCTGGGTCGTCGATCCCAACGACGGCACCCGCTACTTCCTCAGCGGCCGGCGCGGCGCCTCGATCTCCATCGGCCTGCTGCGCGACGGCGTCCCGGTGCTGGGGGTGGTGCTGGCCCACACCGCCCCCCACGGCGGCGAGGACCTCTTCGGCTGGGCCGAAGGGCTGGGGGCGGTGACCCGCAACGGCGAGCCGGTGACCGCCAGCCACGCCACCGCGGCGCTCCACCCTGGCGCCGTGGTGCTGGTCTCGCCCTCGGCCGAGGAGCACCCGCTCGGCAGCGCCCTGTCGCTGGCCCCCGGCCGCTTCCGCCCGGTGGCCTCGATCGCCTACCGGCTGGCGCTGGTGGCGGCCGGCGAGGCCGAGGCGGCCGTCTCGCTCCAGCCGCTCGACGGCCACGACGTGGTGGCCGGCCACGCCCTGCTGCTCGGGGCGGGGCTGGTGCTGCTCGACGCCGCCGGGATGGAGGTCCGCTACCACCCGGCGGGCAAGTCCCGGATCGGGCCGGTGGCCGCCGGGGGCCGGGCCCTGGCCACCGAGCTGGCCGGGCGGCTGTCGCGGCGGCACGAGCCGCCGACCACCGCCGCGGCCACCGAGCTGGTGGCCACCCGCGCCGGCCAGGCCTGCGCCGACCCGGCGCTGCTGCGCCGCGCCCAGGGGGCGCTCCTCGGCCAGCTCTGCGGCGACGCGCTCGGCAGCCTGGTGGAGTTCGAGAGCGAGGAGGAGATCGCCGAGGACTACCCCGACGGCGTCCGCGAGCTGGTGGACGGCGGCACCTGGAACCTGCTGGCCGGGCAGCCCACCGACGACTCCGAGCTGGCCCTGGCGCTGGCCCGCTCGCTGATCCGGCGCGGCGGCTACCAGGCCGCCGACGCGGTCCGCGCCTACGTCGGCTGGTACCAGTCGCGCCCCTTCGACATCGGCCACACCACCCGGGCGGCGCTGGGCGCGGCCGCCGACGCCCTGCGCGCCGGGCAGGACCCGGTCGCCGCCGCCCGCGCCTCGGCCCGGCGGGAGAGCCGGGCCAACGGCTCGCTGATGCGGGTCTCGCCGCTGGGCATCTACGGCTACCGCCTGGAGCCGGCGGCGCTGGCGGCGCTGGCCCGCGAGGACGCCACGCTCACCCACCCGCACCCCGACTGCGCCGACGCCGGGGTGGTCTTCACCGCCGCGGTGGCCCGGGCGGTGGCGCTGGGCGGGACCCCGGCCGGGCTGGCCGACTGGGCCCTGGGCTTCGCCCGCGAACAGCGGCTCCAGCCCGCGGTGATCGAGGCCCTGGTGGCCTCGGCGAGCCACCGCCCCGACTACGCCACCCACCAGGGGCTGGTCACGGTGGCGCTGCAGAACGCCTTCTTCCAGCTGCGCCACGCCGAGCCGGAGGCGGCGCTGGTCGACACCGTCCGGCGCGGCGGCGACACCGACACCAACGCCGCCATCGCCGGGGCCCTGCTGGGCGCGGTCCATGGCGTCCACGGGCTGCCGCTCCGCTGGCGCAACGCCGTCCTCACCTGCTTCCCGGTGGCCGGGATGCCCGGCTGCCAGCGCCCCCGCCCCCCCAGCTGCTGGGCCGTCGACGCGCTGGTAGTGGCGGAGCGGCTGCTGGCCGGCTGACGGCGCCTGGGCGTAGGCCCCAAGAGGGGCTTACGCCCTGACCGGGTCGCCGCGGCGGCCGGCCCCGGATAGGTCCTGCGCGGAGGTCAACGCGTGAAGGTCGTCACCTGGAACGTCAACGGCATCCGGGCCCGCGAGGCGCAGGTGCTGGAGCTGCTCGACCGCGAGTCGCCGGCGCTGGTCTGCCTCCAGGAGATCAAGGCGCCGGCCGCCAAGGTCCCGGCCTCGCTGCGCGACCTGCCCGGCTACCACGCCTGCTGGCACGGCGACTCCGCCTACTCCGGCGTGGCCCTGCTGGTGCGCGCCGATCGCTTCGAGGCCCCGCCGGTCTTCTTCCACCCTGACTTCGACTTCGAGCACCGGGTGGTGGCGGCGGAGCTGGGGGGCGTCACCGTGGCCTGCCTCTACGTGCCCAACGGCGGCAAGGACTTCGAGGCCAAGCTCCGCTTCGCCAGCGCGCTCGACGCCTGGGCGGCGGAGCTGGCGGCGGCGGGGCGGCCGCTGCTGCTCTGCGGCGACCTCAACATCACCGCCGCCGACGCCGACGTCCACGAGAAGGAGCGGCGGGCCGGCGCCATCGGCCAGCGCGCCGACGAGCGGTCGCTGCTGGGCGCGCTGCTGGGGCGCGGGCTGGTCGACGTCGGTCGCGCCCTCGATCCCTCTAACACCGCCCTCTTCACCTGGTGGCCGCCGTGGCGCGGGCTCCGCCAGAAGAACGTCGGCTGGCGGATCGACTACGTGGTGGCCAGCGGCGCGCTCGCCGCCCGGGCCCGCCGCTGCCGGGTGCTGGCCGAGTTCGGCACCAGCGACCACGCCCCGGTGGTGAGCGAGTTCGACGGCTGGGGGTAGCAGCGGCCACCTGTCGAAGCCGTATGATGCCGGCGAGGAGCCGCCATGCCCACCGACTACCAGTCACTCCCCCCCACGGCCCGCCAGCGCCGCCCCGAGCTCGCCCGCGGCGACGACTTCATCAAGGCCATGCTCCACCGCGGCGTGGTGGCCCACGTCGGCAACGTCAGCGGGGACCAGCCCTTCGTCCACCCCACCAACTACTGGTACGACGAGGCCGGCCACCGGCTGGTCTTCCACGGCCACCTGGCGGGCCGCACCCGCTCCAACCTCGACCACTTCCCCCTGGCCTGCGCCGAGGTCAGCGAGTTCGGCCGCCTGCTCCCCTCCAACTCGCCCTACGAGCTCTCCATCCAGTACCGGGCGGTGCTGGTCTTCGGGCGCGTCGCCGTGCTCACCGATCCGCTCCAGGCCCGCGCCGCGCTCGGCGGGCTCATCGCCCGGTACTTCCCGGCCCTGCGCGAGGGCGACGACTACCGCCCCATCACCCCGCAGGAGCTGGGCGCCACCAGCGTCTACGCGCTCGCCATCGACCGCTGGAGCGGCAAGGAGAACTGGCCGGAGGCGGCCGAGCAGCTGGCCGACTGGAAGCCGCTCGACCCGCCGCGCTGACGGGGTCGGGGCGGGCCCAGGCCAGGCGAGCGGCGCTGTCAGCGCCCCGGGGGCGCGGCGACCGGGGTCCGGCCCCGCTGGCGGGTGGCTCAGCGCTCTGGCCGTGCGGCGGCCCCGGCCCGGCCGGGCCAGCGGGCGTGGAGCACGCCGGGGTCCACCTGGCCGCCCTCGGAGACCGGGGCCAGCCGCGCCGACATCCCCGGGGCCGCGGTCGCGATCGGGAGACCGAGCCAGCGGCGCACCGTGACGAAGGCGGCGTCGCGCTCGACGGCCGGCAGCATGGCGATCGCGGCGCCGTGGTTGGCCAGCGCCACCACGTGCTTCTCGCCCCCGGCCGACGGCGTGAACTGCCCGCCGCTCCACGGGTCGCGGCCGCCGTAGATGAACATGATCCGGTCGCCGCGGGCCCGCACCCAGGCGTCGACCGCCGCCATGGCGCTGCCGTCCCAGCGCTTGGTCACGCCGGCGGGCGGGTAGATGGAGGCGTCATCGACCAGCGGCGCACCGCCCAGCGTCGCCAGCAGGTGGGCCTGCGGCAGCGCCGGGGAGCCGAGCTGCGTGGCCGACTGGTAGTAGTACGGGGCGTAGGCGTCGAGCGTGGCGTCGCCCCAGGACCAGGCGGTGCCGCCGGGCCCGCCGTAGACCGACTCCATGAAGTCGAAGAGGGCCTGCGGCGTGGCGCCGGGGCCGGGGATGGTGGCGCACCCTGCCTCGCTGCCGTACTGCCAGAAGGTGAACTGCAGCTCCAGGGCGGCGAGGTCGAGCGTCCGCGACAGGCCGAAGGTGAGATAGGTGTCACCGGCGGCGGCCACGGCGCTGGCCATGAGCGGCTCGATGCCGGCGTGGTCCTGGAGGATGGCGACCTGCGCGGCGTGGAGGGCGTCACGGCAGCTGGGGGCGCCGAGCGACTCCAGCCAGGCCACGTAGCGGGTGTCGACCTGCGCGAAGGAGATGGGGGCGACGTAGGCCACCGTGGCGGCCACGTCGTCCGGGTAGAAGGCGCGGTGGTAGACCGCGGTCATGCCGCCCTTGCTGCCGCCGGTGGTGAGCCAGGGGCCGCCCAGCAGCGGCGTGAGCGTCTCCACCAGCCGGTGCTGGTCGCTGGCTGCCTGGAAGATGTCGAGCGTTCCCCAGTCGAGGACCGCCGGCGCCGACGGGCCGAAGTAGCGGTGCTCCATCCGCACCTGGTTGGCGGAGAGCGCGACGGTCAGCTCGGCCTGCCCGGTGCCGGTGCCGATGCCGTAGCCGGTGGTGGCCAGCACCGTCGGCGCCGCCGGGCCGCGCCAGAGCAGGGTGGCGCGCTGGCTGAAGCGGGGGCCGGCGGGGGCGCAGTGATCGACCGGGCGATCGAAGGTGAGGACGAAGAAGCGGGTCCCGGCCGGCGGGGCAGGGTCCTCGGTGACGGTGAGGACCCCGGGGAGGGCCGCCAGCTGGGCGGCCAGGTCGAGCGCCGGGCTGGGCGCCGCGACGGTGAGCGGCGCCACCGCGCAGGGGCCGCTGAGCTGGAGCGGCGGGGGGGGCGGCGTGACCGTGGCCTTGTCCCCTCCGCAGCCGGCCAGGGCCAGGGCTGCGGACACGGCCGCGGCGTGGAGCCCCTGCCGGAGTGGGCCGACGGCACCCATCACCCGGCCCGATCCCCGCCACCGCGCCGGCCTGGCGAGGGGCGGAGCGGGACGCGCGACCAGGTGGATGCGGGCCCCACGGGGATCGCCACTCGCCATGCGTCCTCCTCCAGCGGTTCGCCGGCCGCGGCCGGCGTCGGTCCGCGACGGTAGCCCCGGCCGCCGCGCCGTTCAGCAGAAATGCTCGGGCCGCCCCCGGGCCGGCGCGCGACGCAGGCGGTCACGAGGCGGGGGCGCCAGAGGGGTGTGCAACCGGGGCGATGGGTGACGGGCTCCGCGATCTCGGCTCAGTCAGCGCTCAACGCCCGAGAACCCACCACCGAGGTGTCTGCGATGTGTTGACTTCCACGGCGTGGACGCCGTCCCTCCGCTATCCTCCCTGTCGCGCATGTCCTCCTCCCCGCCGCCGCCGTCCGCCGCCCCGCCCTCGCTCTTCTCCGGCGCCGCCGGCCGCGCCCTGGTGGTGCTCACCCTCATCAACCTCCTCAACTACCTCGACCGCTTCGTGGTCTCGGCGCTGGCCGAGAGCCTGAAGCGCTCCGCGCTCGCGCTCACCGACACCCAGCTCGGGCTGCTCATGACCGGGTTCGTGGTGGTCTACATGCTGGCCTCGCCGCTCTTCGGCTCGCTGGGCGACCGCCGCTCCCGCCCGCCGCTGGTGGCCCTGGGGGTCTTCGTCTGGAGCCTGGCCACGGTGCTGGCCGGGTTCGCCGGCAGCTTCGTGGCCCTCTTCCTGGCCCGCGCCGCCGTCGGCATCGGCGAGGCGGCCTACGGCACCATCGCCCCCAGCCTGCTCGCCGACCTCTTCCCCCGCAGCCGGCGCGGCCGGGTCATGGCGGTCTTCTTCGCCGCCATCCCCATCGGCGCGGCGCTCGGCTACGTCATCGGGGGGCTGGTCAACGACGCCCTCGGCTGGCGCGCCACCTTCTTCATCGCCGGGGCCCCCGGGCTGGTGCTGGCGCTGCTCTGCCTTCGGCTGCCCGATCCGCCCCGCGGCGGGCAGGACGAGGCGCCGGGCGCGGGAGAGGCCGCGGCGCCGACCGGGGCGCTGGCCACCTACGGCCGGCTGCTGCGCAACCGCAGCTACCTGCTCACCGTGCTCGGCTACGCCGCCTACACCTTCGCCGTGGGCGGCATGGCCTTCTGGATGCCCTCCTTCCTGGAGCGGGTGCGCGGCCTCCCGCCGGCCCAGGCCACCATCCAGTTCGGCGCCATCGTGGTGGTGACCGGGTTCGTCGGCACCTTCGCCGGCGGCTGGCTGGGCGACCTCCTGCTGCGCCGCACCGCCCAGGCCTACCTCTGGCTCTCCGGCGTCACCGCGCTGCTGGCGGCGCCGCTGGCCTGGGTCGTCTTCACCGACCCGCGCCCGGCGGTCTACCTGCCGGCGGTGGTGGTGGCGGAGCTGCTCCTCTTCGCCTCCACCGGACCGGTCAACTCGGCCATCCTGAACGTGGTCCGCCCCGGCGAGCGGGCCACCGCGGTGGCCATGAGCATCCTCACCATCCACCTCCTCGGCGACGTCCCCTCGCCGCCGCTGATCGGCCACATCTCCGATCTCTCCTCGCTGGCTCGTGGGGTGCTGGTGGTCCCGGTGGCCATCCTGGTGGCCGGGGCCATCTGGACGCTGGAGGCGTGGCTGGGCGGGCGGCGGGAGCGGCCGGTGGGCTCGTGATCCGCGCCGTGCTCCGGGTGGCGCTGCGGGCGCTGCTGCGCATCTTCTTCAGGCGCATCGAGCTGTCCGGCCTCGACCGGCTGCCGGCCACGGGGGCGGTGGTGCTGGTGGCCAACCACCCCAGCACCCTGGTCGATCCCATCCTGCTGCTGGCCTTCGCCCCCCGCCCGGTGTCGTTCCTCGCCAAGGAGCCGGTCTTCCGCATGCCGGTGATCGGCCGCGCCGCCCGCGCCCTCGACGCCATCCCGGTCCACCGCGCCATGGACGGCGCCGACCCGCGGAGGAACGCCGAGACCTTCAGCCGGGCCCGGGCGCTGCTGCGGCTGGGGGGCGTGCTGGCCCTGTTCCCCGAGGGGACCTCGCACGACGACCCGCGGATGAAGCCGCTCAAGTCGGGCGCGGCGCGCATCGCGCTGGGGGCCGCCTCCACCGGGGAGGGGCTGCCGCTCTCCATCGTCCCGGCCGGGCTGGTCTTCACCGACAAGGGGACCTTCCGCAGCGAGGTGCTGCTGGCCTTCGGCGCGCCCATCGAGGTGGCGCCGGGGCCGCTGACGCCGCGGGGCGAGCCGACGACGCCGACGGTGCGGGCCTTGACGGCCCGGATCCAGGCCGGGCTCGACGCCCTGGTGCTGCAGGCGGAGAGCGAGGGCGCGCTGGGGCTGGCGGCGGCGGCCGAGCGGCTGCTCTCCGAGGGTGGTGGGAGCACGCTGGCGGAGCGGGTCGAGCTGCGCCAGCGGCTGCTGGCCGGCCGGGCCTGGTTCGTGGCCAACGACCCGGCGCGGCTGGCGTCGCTGGAGCTCCGGCTGCGCCGCCACCTGGACCTGCTGGAGGAGGCCCGGCTCGACGGCCCGGAGCGGCTCGCTCCCCTCCGCGCCGCGGCGCTGGCGCGCGGGCTGCTCCACCTGCTGCTGGCGCCGCTGGCGCTGGCCGGGGTGGTGCTCCACTTCGCGGCCTGGCATGCGGTGAGCGCGCTGGCCCACCACCATGCCCGCGGCGACCGGTCGATGGACGCCACGCTCAAGCTCGGCCTCGGTCTCCTGCTCTACCCGGCCACCTGGCTGGCCGCCGGGGTGGCGGCCGGGGCCGGGCTGGGGCTGGCGGCGGGGCTGCTGGTCGGGGTGGCCGGCTTCTTCCTCGCCGCCGCGGCGGTGGCCTTCGACGAGGGGAGCGAGCCGGTGCGGACGCTGGTGCGGGGGGCGCTGCTCCGCCTCGGCCACCGCGGGGCGCTGGCGCGGCTGCGGGGCGAGCGGGAGGCGCTGCGAGCGGAGCTGATCACCGCCGCCACCCTGGTCCCGACCGAGAGTACCGCGGGACGGCCGGGGGTCCGCGGGACGGCCGGTGACGGCTGAGGAAAACCCAAAGGGAATGCGGGGCTCCGGTGGCACGGGGCCTGCCTTACCCAGAGGCATGACCGCCCCCCGACAGGTCCTCCCCGGCACCACCTACCTCGTCACCCGCCGCTGCACCCAGCGCCAGTTCCTCCTTCGCCCCTCCAGGCCGGCCAGCCAGGTCTTCCTCTACCTCCTCGCGGTCGCCGCCGAGCGCTACGGCATCGAGGTCCACGCCTACTGCGTCATGTCGAACCACTACCACCTGGTGGTGACCGACCCCCACGCCCGCCTCCCGCTGTTCCACCTCTTCCTCGACGGCCTCGCCGGCCGGGCCCTCAACGCCCTGCTCGGTCGTCGCGAGGACTTCTGGGGCCCCGACAGCTACAGCGCCGTCGAGCTGGCCAGCCCGCAGGCCGTCGTCGACAAGGCCGCCTACACCCTGGCCAACCCGGTGGCGGCCGGGCTGGTCCGGTCGGCCCGTCGCTGGCCGGGGCTCTGGTCATCGCCTGACGAGGTGGGAGCAACCGGGCGCCAGGTGAAGCGCCCCACCCACTTCTTCGACCAGAAGGGGACCATGCCCGAGTCGGCGACCCTCACGCTCACCACCCCGCCCGGATTTCCCACCGCCGCCGCGTTCCGGGACCGGCTCTCCGCCGCGCTCGCCGAGCGGGAGGCCGTGGCGGTGAAGAAGGTCGGCACCTTCCTCGGCGTGGCCAGGGTGCTGGCGCAGAAGACCACCGCCCGAGCCAGGGAGCCGCAGCCGCTCGGCCAGCTCAACCCGAGGGTGGCGGCGCGCGACAGGTGGAAGCGGATCGAGGCGCTGGGCAGGCTGGTGGGCTTCCTCGCCGACTACCGGGCGGCGTTGCACCAGTGGCGCGCCGGCAACAGGAGCGCCGTCTTCCCTGCCGGCACCTACCTGATGCGGGTCGCCTGCGGTGTCGCCTGCGCCGGCGCTGGTTAGCCGCGACGACCACGCGGGCCTCACCACCCTCGCCACCAGCAGTCTCCGGGAGCCACCCAGGCCTCGAGGGGCCGAGGCGTGTGCCCCTGCCCTCACCGAGCGCTTCTGGCAGCCCGACGCGCTGCGGCCTCAACCCCCGCTGAGGCACCACCTCACCACCTCGGCGCCTCCCTGACCAACGATCGCGGCCCCGGACCCCCAACGACCCCTGGCCGAGGCCGGCCTCGCCGAGCCGAACCCTCGGTCGGGAAGAAGCACACCTGTCCCAGCCCGGCCGAGTGGATGCCCTCTTCTCGGACTGGACCAACGCTACCTCAGCGGATCGGTGAGCAGGAGATCGGACATGGTGATGCGGATGAAGGAGTAGGCGACCATCGCCCCTCTGTCGTCGACGCGGACCTGGTCGATGCGGGTCACGCCGGCCGGATCCGGCGGCGTCAGCACCTGGTACACGGAGCGGACACCCGAGGCCAGGTCGAGGCGAGTGAGCTGCACCACCAGCGCACCCGGGTCGACCAGCAGCAGCCCGCGTCGATCGGCGGTCCAGCCGATCGGCTGCTCGCCAGCCTCGAGCCTGCCCAGCGCCCGCTCGCCGGCGCCGCCGTCCAGGTCCAGCAGCGTGAGCCGACCGCCGGCGTCCACGGCGGCCACCGCGCGGCCGTCAGGGGACGGCGCGAAGGCCGAGATCTCCCGGTCGACCACCGGGGTCGGGGGGCCGCCGTCGAGCGGCAGCCGCAGCAGCCGCCGGGCCCCATCGGCGCCATGCGCCAGCACCAGCAGCTCGGCGCGGTCGTGGCGGAAGCGCGCCTCCACCGGGAGGTACCCGGGGAGCGGCAGGTCACGACGGACCCCGACGCCGATGGGGAGGAGCCGCAACCCATCCGCCCGGTCCGGGGCGATGGCCACCGCCCAGGCCCCGTCGTCAGAGAGATCCTGCGCCGTCCCCTCGCCCAGCCTCACCGCCGGCCCGCCGTCGAGCGGCCGGAGGAAGACCTGGGGGCGCTGCGCCACCGCCTCGAAGCTCTCGTCGAGCAGCAGCCGTCCGCGGGCGGCGTCGAGCGCCGCCACCTGGCTGCCGTCGAGCCAGGAGAGATCGCGATCGCGGCCCGGACCCGGCCCGGTCACCCGCAGCTCGCGCCTGAAGAACTCCCGCTCCAGCAGCAGGTGGCCATCCTGGGCCACGTCGTGGAGCAGCGTGCGCATGGGGTAGCGGATCAGCACCCGCACCCGCCCGCCCAGCCCCACCGCCAGCACCGGCGGCATCCAGTCGGAGGTGGTGTTGCCAGCCACCACCACCTCCTCGCCGGAGGGCAGCCAGGCCAGGAACGGATCGCTGGCCTGCAACCCGGTGAGCAGGGTCCGAACCGCTCCCCCGGCCGCGGGGACCACGTAGATGGTGAAGGCGGGGGCCGCGCCCATGAAGGCGATGTGCCGGCCGTCCGGCGAGAAGCGCGGACAGGCCAGCGGCCCGGCGCCCTGGAAGATGGGGTGGCCGGGCGGATACTCGAGCACGTGATCGCCGCCCGGCAGGCGCCGCGTCACCGCCAGCTCCTGGCCCGCCGGATCCCAGTCGGCGCCGGAGACCTCCTCCAGCAGGATCCGCGGCGATCCCTGGCCCGGCCGCACCCGCGCCAGCGTCCCGGCGCCGAGCGTGGTGCGCAGGTAGCGGTCCTTGAGCAGCACCGCCAGCTCACCGGAGCGGCTCACCGCCAGCACGTCGGCGCCGGTGAGGCCGAGCGGTCGCGCCTCGCCCCCGTCGAGATCGACGCGGAAGAGCTCGGCGGGCCGGCCGTCCCAGGCCGCCCCCAGCACCACGCTGCGGCCGCCCGGGCCGAAGCGGGCCCGCAGCACGTTGCCGCGCTGGAAGGTGAGCCGCTGGAAGGTCGGGACGGGCGTGGGGCGCGCCGCCACCCAGGCTCCGCCGACCGCGCCCACCAGCAACGCCACCGCCGAGGCCGCCACCACCGGCCAGCGCCGACGCAGCGTCCAGCGCCGCGGCCCGCGCGAGGAGCCCTGCCCGGCCCGCACCTCCTCGAGCGCCTCCAGCACCTCGCCGGCGTCGGCGAAGCGGTCCGGCGGCTCCACCTCGAGGCAGCGCGCCACCACCTCGTCGAGCCCGGCCGGCGCCCCGGCCGCGGCCGGCAGCGGCTGGGGCCCGTCGCGCAGCAGCGAGATCTGCCGCTCGATGGGCGTGGCCCCCCGCCCCGGCGGCAGGCCGGAGACCAGCTCGTGGATCACCAGCCCCAGCGCGTAGACGTCGGCGCGGGCGTCGACCGGCTGGCCGCCGATCTGCTCGGGCGAGAGGTAGCCGACCGTCCCCTGCAGCAGGCCCCCGGTGGTGTGGAGGGCCTCGCCCAGCCGGGTGCTCTCGCCGCTGGCGAGCGGCTTGGCCAGCCCGAAGTCGAGCACCTTGGTGTGGCCGTCGCGGGTGAGGAAGAGGTTCTCCGGCTTGACGTCGCGGTGGACCACCCCCTGCCGGTGGGCCGCCGCCAGCGCCGAGGCCACCTGCATCGACACCTCCAGCGCCTGCAGCGCCGGGAGCGGGCCGGCGCTCAGCCGGGCCCGCAGCGTCTGCCCCTCCAGCAGCTCGGTCACCAGCACCGGCTGCTCCTCGAAGAGCTCGAGGTCGAGGACCTGGAGGATGTTGGGGTGGGCCAGCTGGGCCAGCACCCGCGCCTCCTGCCGCAGCCGGTCCAGCTGCGAGGGATCGTGGGCCTGCGGACCGGAGAGGATCTTGAGCGCCACCTCCCGGTGCAGCACCGGGTCGAAGCCGACGTAGACGGTGGCGTTGCCGCCCGCCGAGAGCGAGCGGAGAACCTGGTAGCCGCCCACCGTCCCGCCCGGACGCAAGGTCATGTGCCCCCCAGCGACCGCAGCGCCGCCCCGAGGCGCCGGGCCACCTCTTCCAGCTCGGGCTCGGGGTAGTTGGAGAAGCCGACGCGCAGCCCCGGGACCACCCGGGCGTCGAAGGCGAACTGCCGTCCCGGCTGCACCGCCACCCCCAGCTCCAGCGCCCGCGCCGCCAGCCGGTCGACGTCGACGCCCTCGGCCACCTCCACCCAGAGGGCCAGGCCGCCGCTGGGCGGCTCGACGCGGATGGCCGCCCCCAGCTCCCGTCGCAGCGCCGCCACCAGCACGTCGCGCCGGCGCCGGTAGACCAGCTGCATCTTGTTGAGGTGGCGGCCCAGCTCGCCGTCCTCCATCAGCTCGGCCATGGCCCGCTCCAGCACCAGGTCGCCCTGGCGGTCGAAGACCAGCCGCAGCTCCTTCATGCGGGCGATGAGCGGCGCCGGCCCGTGCACCAGCCCCAGCCGCAGGCCGGGGGTGAAGACCTTGGAGAGGGTGCCGACATGGACCACCACGCCGGCGGCGTCGGCGGCCGCCAGCGGCGCCAGCGGCGTCCCGTCGTACTGGAACTCCGAGTCCTGGTCGTTCTCCAGCACCGCCAGCCGGTGACGGGAGGCCAGCTCCAGCAGCCGCTCCCGCCGCGCCGGCGAGAGCGTCACCAGCGTCGGGTAGTGGCGCTGCGGCGAGACCAGCACCGCCCGCACCCGCTGCTGCGCCAGCAGCGCCTCGAGCGCCTCGACGTCGAGCCCGTCACCGTCGACCGGCACCGGCAGGCAGCGGGCGCCGGCGCGGGCGAAGGCCTCCCAGGCGTTGCGGTGGCCGAGCGCCTCCACCGCCACGGCGTCGCCGGGAGAGACCAGGGCGTGGGCGGCGAGGAAGTAGGCCATCTGGCTGCCGCGGGTGACGATGATCCGCTCCGCCGACGCCGCGATGCCGCGGGTGGCCGAGAGCATGGCGGCCAGCGCCTCGCGAAGCCGGGGGTGGCCCTGGGCGTCCTCCAGGGTGAGGGCGCTCTGCTTGTTGAGCGTCAGCGCCCGGCGGTAGGCGCGGGCCAGCGCCGCCCCCGGCAGCAGCCGTGGATCGGGGATGCCGGAGCCGACCTGGAGCAGGTGGCCGGGCGCCGGCGGATCCTCGGGGCGGGCCGGCGTGCCCAGGTCGAAGCCCATGCCCGGCGGCGGCGCGGCGTGGCTGGCCCGCGACGGGGGTGAAGCCGCCACCCGGCTCCCCTCGCCGGTCGTGGAGACCACCCAGCCCTGGTCCTGCAGCTCGCGGTAGGAGGCCATCACCGTGTTCCGCGACACCCCCAGCTGGTCGGCCAGCGTCCGGTAGCCCGGGAGCGGGTCGCCGGGGTGGAGCCGGCCGCGCTCGATCTCCCGCTGCAAGGCGTCGGCGATCTGGACGAAGACCGGGTTCCGGCTCTTGGGGTCGAGGTAGATGGTGGGGATCCAGCCGGCCAGGTGCGCTCCGCTTCGGCCCGTCGTTCGGGGCCGCGCACTCTAGCGCACCCATCCGGCGGACGTGCCGCGTCCCATGCCGCATGGCCGTGGGACAGCCGGTCTCCCATGGCGGAGCGGGAGGTTCGGGGACCCTCGGCCAGGCCCGGGTCCGACTGGGCTGTCAGGACCCCCGGTCCTGGCCCCGCGGCGCCAGCCCGTCGTAGACCAGCGCCTCGACCTCCAGCGCCAGGGCCGCTCGCAGCCCGCGGGCGCCGTGGCCGTCGCGGTGGGCCCGCGCCGCCATGGCGCCGAGCGCCCTCTCGTCGAGCGCCAGGGCCAGCCCGTCGGCCTTGAGCTCGCGGACGTGGCGGCGGGCCTGCTCGTCGAGGATGCGCCGCAGCTCGGGCAGGCCGAGCGGAGCCAGCTCCACCAGGCGTGAGAAGCGCCCGATCAGCTCGGGCATGAAGCCGAGCCGCTCCAGCGCGGCCGGCTCCAGCGCCGCCGGCTCGCCGCCCGCCCCGCCCGCCCCGGCCTCGCCGAACCCGACCGGCCGCGCCGCCGCCTCGGCCCGGCGCAGCCCGCTGAAGGCGCCGCAGGCCACGAAGGTGATCCCGGCCAGCGGCAGGTGGCGCGCCGGGGTCCGCCCCGAGTCCCCGGAGTCCGGCGCATACTCGCCGTAGGTCCCGGAGAGGAGCCCCAGCAGGCTGCGCTGCACCCCCCAGCCGGAGACGTCCTTGGTGGTCTCGGCCCCGGCGAAGCGGGCCGACGACGACGACCCAGCCAGCTTGTCGAACTCGTCGAGGCAGACCACGCCGCAGCCGGCCCACCCCTCGTCGCCCCCGGCGGCGTTGACCAGGCGGGTGAGGATGGTGGAGACGTCGTTGCCGACGTAGCCGGTCTCGGAGAAGGTGGTTACGTCGACCACCACCGCCGGCACCTCGAGCAGCTCCCGGAAGACCAGCTCGACGAGGTGGGTCTTGCCGCAGCCGGTCGGGCCCACCAGCAGGTAGCTGTCGCGGTCGGGCAGCTCCGAGGGGTCGACGCCGTCGAGGTGGAGCCGCTGCAGCCGGCGCACGTGGCGCCAGGCCAGGACGCAGGCGGCCCGCCTCGCCGCCGCCTGCCCCCGGTAGCCGAGCCCCTCGAGCCGCTCGTCGAGCTGGCGCGGGGTGGGCAGGCGCAGCGCCGCCACCCGCTGCTGCAGCGCCGCGACCGGTCGGGCCAGGCCGTTCCGTGAGGCCGACGACGGCGCCAGGCTCACGGCGCGGCCCCCAGGCCGCCTTCGACCCCGACCCGCACCAGGTCCCCGGCCGCCACACCGTGCGCGGCGCACCAGCCGCCGGCCACCTCCAGCACCTCGACCACCGGCCCGGCCGACAGCACCCGGCTGGTGCTGAGCGGCGTGGTCCGCTCGGCCACGTTGACCACCCGGCCCGCCTCGTCGATGAAGAGCAGGTCGAGCGGCAGCAGCGTGTTCTTCATCCAGAAGCCGTGGGCGCGGGGGGCGCCGAAGCGGAAGAGCATGCCGCCGTCGTCCGGCAGCCGCTCGCGGAACATCAGGCCGACCTCGATCTCCTCCCAGCGGTCGACCAGCTCGACGGTGAGCCGGTGGGAGGGGCCGGCCCGGGTGGCCACCGTGACCGCCGTCGGAGGGTTGCGGCGGGGCAGGCGCACCTCCTCGCCGGTGAGCCGATCGAGGTAGAGGTCGGCGTCGGCCTCGCGCCGCTGGTGGCGCAGCGGCCGGTCGGGCAGCCCCAGCTCGCAGAGGGTGGTCTGGCTGGTGCCGGACCCTTCGAAGGCCCAGCCCTCCGGCACGGTCAGCTCGCGGCGGGTGTCGCCGGCGAGACGGGCCGCCAGCACCGGCTGGCCGTCCGGCGACGGGACGATCCCCAGCTCCAGCCAGGGCCACCAGCCGAAGGGGCCGGACCTGCTCCCCACCACCGCCACCTCCCCGGGCTCGTCGGGCTGGGCCACCGAGTCGAGCTCCAGGCCGACCTCCTCCAGCGCCGCCAGCGCGGCGGCCCGACGCGGGGCCCGGTCGACGGCGAAGCCGACCAGCGCGCCGTCGTCGACCACGTGGAGGGCGCACCCGGCCACCCGGGCCCGGGTCCCGGCCGGCGCGGCCTCGAGCGCCTCGCGACGGAGCAGCAGCGTCTGGAACTCCACCAGGACCGGCATGTCGAACCTCCAGCCGAAGTATGGCCGGCCGACGGACACGGCGGCGGGGGCGCACGCCCGAGTTGAGGAATCTCTTTGGCGGCCGATCCGGGGCGCGGGGAAAGCCCCATCGGTCTGCGGGCTTGGCCCGGCCGGGTGATCGGGGCCGGGGTGCGGGCTGCCCGCTCCCGGTACGGGAGATCGACAGGTTGGCCCGGGCATGATCTTTTTCGGGCATGGCCCGAAAGCGCGCACTGAAGCAGTTCTCGGAGAAGGACCTCGTCGAGGAGCTCGCCCGGCGGCATGCGGACAAGCACTTCCACGAAGGGATGACGATGAGCGAGATGGAGCTCTCGGTGGAGAAGGCGACCCGGGATGACCGGGAGCCGTCCATCGCGCTGATGCTCTCGCGGATGAAGCCGGAGAAACCAACGGCGAAGGCCTGCCCGAAGTGCGGCAAGCGGGTGGCGGTGAAGGCGCACGACCGGGAGCGGACGGTGCGGAGCCTGTCCGGCGAGGTGACCTTCAAGCGCAACTACCACTACTGCGAGGCCTGCAAGCACGGCTTCTACCCCGTGGATCGGCTGCTCGACCTGCCCGAGCAGGGCGAGCTGACCACCGAGATGGAGAAGCGGGTGCTCGACTTCGCGGTGAACGACGTCTACGGCGAGTGCGAGCAGCGGTGGGCGCTGCACTACCGCGATCCGATCTCGGAGAACCTGCTCCGCCGCGTGGTGGCGCGGGTGGGCGCGCAGTGCGAGGCGGCCGACCAGCTCTACCTGCAGGAGGAGCTGAAGCCCAAGGGCGCTGCCCCGAATGCTCTGGTGATCGAAGTGGACGGCAGCATGCTGCCGATCCGCGGCGCCGAGGCGTGGAAGGAGGCCAAGGTGGGCGTGACCTACCGGCACGATGTCGCCGTGAACGAGCCGATGCCGGGAACGGCCCGCTATGCCGCGGTGGTGGGCGGCCTCGGGAACTTCTCGCCGGTGCTGGAGGAGCTGCTCCAAGCCGAGCGGATCGACGAGGCCGGCGTGGTGATCTGGCTGGGCGACGGCGCGGCCTGCAACTGGACGCTGGCCGAGCAGCTCTCGCCGGATGCGGTGCAGATCCTCGACTGGCACCACGCCGTGGAGCACGCAGTGGAGTGCGGCCGCGTGTTGCTGGGCGAGGAGAGTCCCTGGCTGCCGCTGTGGCAGTGCCGTGCCGAGGCGTTGCTGTCGACGGGCAACATCCCGGCCGTCATCAGCGAGTTGATGGACTGCCTGGAGTACATCCCAAGGCGGAACCAGCGGGAGTCCCTCGACGCGGTCGAGAACCTGATCGGCTACTACCGGACCAACGCCTACCGGATGAAGTACGCCCTGTACCGGGCCAACGGCTTCCCCATCGGCAGCGGCGCCATCGAGAGCGCCCACCGCCACGTGCTCCAGACCCGCATGAAGCGGGCCGGCCAGCGCTGGGCCATCCACAACGCCCGCCGCATGGCCCGCCTGCGCGCCGCCTACCGCACCGGCGGCGCCCGCCGCTTCTACGCCGCCATCCGCCGCGCCCACCACGCCACCCTCGCCCGGCCCCGCGCCAACCACGGCGGCCGCGACCATTTCGAGTACGCCCGCTACGGATCCAGGGACACCGACCGCTGCTCAATCTGATCGTGCGCCCCGGCGGCCCGGCGGCCCATGGGTCCGGCGGCCATGCTGGCGCCATGCCCACCCTCCTCGTCCCCGACGCGCCGCTCTGGTCGCTGGTCCTGCGCGTCGTCGTGGTCTACGCCTTCCTGGTCGCCGCCCTGCGCCTCTCCGGCCGGCGCGAGCTGGGCCAGATGACCAGCTTCGACCTGGTCCTGCTCCTGCTGGTGTCGAACGCGGTGCAGAACTCCCTCAACGCCGGCGACAACTCGCTGGGTGGTGGGCTGGTCAGCGCCGCCACGCTCTTCCTGGTCAACCGGGCGGTCGGCTACGCCGCCTGGCGCTGGCGCTGGTTCAACCGGCTGGTGCAGGGGCGGCCGCTGCGGCTGGTCACCGACGGCCGGGTCCACGCCGGCGCGCTCAAGCTGGAGCGGCTCACCCTGGCCGAGCTCCGTTCGGCGCTGCGCAAGCAGGGGATCGCCCGCATCGGCGATTGCCAGCGGGTGGTCCTCGAGCCGGACGGGACGCTCAGCGCCGTCCGCGTCGGCGTGGTGCCGCGCCCCCTCCACGAGGTGGCCCACCCCGACGCCTACTTCCGGGCCTGACCGCGCCACGCCCCCGACCTGGTCCCTGCCGCGGCCCAGGCGTCCCGACCGCGCCGGGCGGGCGGGCGCCGCCGTCCGCTGGCGCCGCGGACCCGGCGCGGTTAGGAGGTGGGCGAGGCACACATGTCCAGCCCAGGCAGCCACCGCTCCGTCCTCGCCGTCATCACCGCCACCGAGACGCTGGAGGGGGCCGGCTTCCGCGTCCGCCGCCCGTTCCCCACCCGGCCGCTCGACCACCTCGATCCCTTCCTGCTCCTCGACGAGATGGGGCCGATGGACCTGGCGCCGGGCGAGGCCAAGGGGGCGCCCGACCACCCGCACCGCGGCTTCGAGACGGTCACCTACCTGCTCTCCGGCGAGTTCGTGCACCGCGACTCGCACGGCGGCGGGGGCGTCATCCGGCCCGGCGAGGTGCAGTGGATGACCGCCGGCGCCGGGGTGGTCCACTCCGAGATGCCCAGCGCCTCCTTCCAGGCCGCCGGCGGCCGGATGCACGGCTTCCAGCTCTGGGTGAACCTGCCGGGCGCCGAGAAGCTCTCGCCGCCGCGCTACCAGGGGCTGGACGGGGCGACGCTGCCGACGGCCCGCACCGCCGACGGCCTCGCCGAGGTGAAGGTGATCGCCGGCGAGGCGCTGGGGGTCCGCGCCGCCACCGCGACGCACACGCCCATCCTCTACCTGCACGCCAGGCTCCGGCCCGGGGGCGCGCTGTCGGTCCCGGTCGCCGCGGGCTGGAACGCCTTCGCCTACGTCTTCGAGGGGCGGGCCCGGGTCGGCCGCGAGGCTCGCCTCGCCCCCTCCGGCACCATGGTGATCCTGAAGGACGACGGCGCCGAGGTCTCGCTGGCGGCCGACGGCGACGCGTCGGCGCAGGTGCTGGTGCTGGCGGGGCGCCCCATCGGCGAGCCGGTGGCCCGCTACGGACCATTCGTCATGACCACCGAGGAGGAGCTCCGCGTGGCCTTCGACGACTACCGGGCCGGGAGGATGGGCCGGATCGCCGCCGGGGTCTCGCGCGACCGGGCCTGAGCGGGCGCCGCGCCGGGGCGGGGCCTCACCAGCGGACCGGCCTCACCAGCTGATCATCTTCCCGTCGCGGAAGAACCCGCCGGTCGGCCCGCCGGCGTCCAGCCGGGCCGCCCAGAGGATGCCGCGCGCCCCCTCCTCGATCGACCGGGTGGCGCCGGGGGCGCCCATGGCGGTCCGCACCCAGCCCGGGCAGACGGCGTTGACCCGCGCGCGGCGCGGCGCCAGCTCGACGGCGAGTCGACGGGCCAGCCGGTTGAGCAGCGCCTTCGACACCCGGTAGGCGGTCGCGGCCTGGCCGCCGCCCTCGGCCTCGACGCCGGCCACGAACCGCCCCGCCACCGCCAGCAGCTGGGCGTCGCTGCCGGCCCGCTCCACCTCCCGGCGCCACGCCGCCGGCAGCGCCGACAGCTCCCCCATCCCCGAGGAGACCAGCACCACCCGGGCGCCCTGGGCGAGGCGCGGGGCCAGCGCCGCCGAGAGCTGGATCGGCCCGGCCAGGTTGGTGGCCAGGGTCCGGCGGGCGGCGGCGGGGTCGGCCTCCTCGCCGTAGACGCCGGCGTTCTGGACCAGCACGTCGAGGGCCGGACCGCGGGCCAGCGCGGCGGCCGCGGCGGCGATGGAGGCGGGGTCGGCCAGGTCGAGGGGCAGCGGGGCGGCGTCGAGCCCGGCGGCGACCAGCCGGTCCACCTGGCGCGCCAGGCCGGCGGCGTCCCGGCCGCCCAGCTTGACGCGGTGCCCGCCCCGGGCCAGCGCCTCGGCCACGGCGAGGCCGAGGCCGCGGTTGGCGCCGGTCACCAGGGCGAGCGGGGCGGTGGTCACGGCGTCGCTCACCGCGGGCGGATGCGGAGGAAGCCGTGGAGCCGGTGAAGCCAGCCTGCCCCGGGCAGGGCCATGAACGGGCAGAGGTCGGTGATGGGCTCGACGCCGGCGGCCCGGCAGGTGGCGATGGCCTCGGGGCTCGACGCGCCGGCCCCCCCGCCGCGGTGGAACCAGAGCCGACGCACGCCGGCGGCCAGCGCCTCCCCGGCCGCCGCCGCGGTCTGCCCTGTCGGTGTGAAGAAGATGGCCCCGTCGACCGGGGGCGAGAGCTCCTGAATCCGCCCCACCGCCGCCCTCCCGTCCAGCTCGACCCCGGCCGCGGCCGGGCTGACCGGGACCGCGTCGTAGCCGCGCTTCAGGAGCTCGCGCAGGACCACCCGCGAAAAGTCCTGCGGGTCCCGTGATGCGCCCACCACCGCGATCCGCCGGTGGGCGAGGAGCGCACGCGCCGCCTCGATGCCGCTCATGGAGCACCTCCTGGAGGCGGAGAATGATAGCAGGCCGGTTGCTGCCGGGGGCATGATGCCGGGCGTGAAGCGGACCGCGGCGCTGGCGCTGGCCAATCGCGCCCTCCTGGTGGAGGCCGTGGCGGCGGTGGCGCCCGCGGGCGGCCTGGCGCTGGAGCTGGGGAGCGGCAGCGGCGAGCACGCCGTGGCGCTGGCCCGCGCCCTGCCGCGGCTCGACTGGCAGCCCTCCGATCCCGACCCGGTGGCCCGGGCCAGCATCTCCGCCTGGCGGGACGAGGCCCGCCTCCCCAACCTGCGGGCCCCGCTCGACCTCGACCTGCTGGCCCCGGCCTGGCGCCGCCAGGCCGCCGACCTTTTGCTCTGCGTGAACGTGCTCCACGTGGCGCCGCCGTCCGCCGTCGCCGCGCTGCTCGACGGCGCCGCCGCGCTCCACCCCGGGGCGCCGCTGCTCCTCTACGGGCCCTTCCTGGACGGCGCGCCGCCGCCGCGCCTGGTGCGCTTCGACGCCGAGCTGCGCGCCCACGACCCGGCGCTGGGGATCCGGCCGCTGGGGCCGCTGCTCGAGGCGGCCACCGCGCGCGGCCTGCGGCTCGAGTCCCGGCGCGCGGGGCAGGAGCCGGGCGACCTGCTGCTGGTGCTCCGCCGCGACCCCTGAAAGGCGAAGCGCCCGGGCGGCCAGGACAGGCCACGCGAGCGCTTCGGGTGCGGGTGCCGGACGGGCCGGCGGAGGCCTCGACTACTTCTTGTGGCACTCAGCGCACTTGGTCGGGCCCTTCTTGCCTTCCTTGTGGCAGGTCTGGCAGAGGGCGTGCGCCTTGTCCTTCTCCATCTTGCCGATGGCCTTCGGCTCGCCGGCGCCGTGGCACTTGTCGCAGGCCACCGCCTTGTGGGTGTCGTGCTTGAAGGTGACGTTGCCCTGCTTGGCCGGCAGGACCTTCGGCTCGGTCGGGGCGACCGGCGCGGCGTTGACGGTGACGGCGAAGAGGACGGCGAGGACTGCGAGCATGATGCGCTTCATGGTCTGCTCCTTGGAGAGTGTTCGGCGAATTCCAGCCGGTGTACCCGCACCGTATTCGCCAAGCTGGTGACGTCCGCCGACCGACCGGTATTCGATTCGGCCTGCGGTTCCGGGCTGAACTGGCCGAGTCCCGGAAGGGCGCAACTTACACGGACTCCCGATGCGATCCGTTGCGGCATTGGGACGCACGCGGGGTGTGGCAACTCGTCGCGGCGGACGTCGCGAGGTGGCCCGAACGCGGCAGCTCGCCGGCGTCACCCAGCGTCGAAGCGGGTCAGGCCACCTGCGCCGCGTAGCGGGCGTTGTGGCCGAAGAGGGCCAGCTGCGCCCCCTCCAGCTCGGCGGCGGTCAGCAGGCCGCGCTCCAGGAAGTAGAGCCCGATGCGCCGCTGCGCCTGGCCCTGCCGGCCGACCAGCCCGAGCAGCTGGGCCCGGGAGATGTAGCCGCGGCGGACCGCGAACTGGCCGAACGGCTCGGCCTGGGCCCCGTCGCGCCGCCGCCACTCCAGCAGGTCGGTCACGTCGCGCTGACCGAGCAGCCCCTGCTCCACCGCCAGCCGGCCCAGCGGCGGCCGCTGCCCCCGCTGCCACGCCACCGCGGCCACGAAGTCCTGCCAGCCGACGCGCCCGGAGTAGTAGAGGAACTCGGCGAGCCGGAGGCGGCGCCGGGGGAGCCGCGGTCCGACGGCGTCGGCGGCCCGGGCGGTCGGCGGAACGGGCGGGCGCGGCGGCGGTGGTGGTGGCCGCGCCGGCGGTGGTCGTGCGGCGGCGCCACGGCGTGGGGGGGGGCTCCGGGTCGCGCGCCCGGAGGTCCCGGCCGCGGGCCCGGCCCGGGGCGACGGCGTCGCCCGGCCGCGCACGGCGAACGACTCCAGCAGGGCGAACGCCTCGGTGACGGCGCGGAACTCGCGCTGCAGCTGTGCCTCGCTCTTGCCGAGGACGGCGGCGCGGTCGGGGTGGGTCTCGAGGGCCCGGCGGCGCCAGGCCGCCCGCAGCTCCTCGCGCCAGGCCGGGCCGTGGATGGCCGCGGCGAAGCCCGGCCCGAAGAGGACGGTGCCCGCGTCGACCAGCTCTTCCCAGCTCACCTCGCGCTCCGCCACCATCGCCCCCGCTGGAGACCCGCTGCCGATATCGGCAGGAATCTAGGGCGAGGCGCAGGGCGAGGCGAGTTTTCGGCCGCGCCGCCCCGGCCCCGGGCCGCGCCGGGCCGGCCGACGGCGCCCCACCGGACCGGGACCGGTTCAGCGCCGCTCGACCTTCACCGTCAGCGTCAACCAGAGCGGGACCGGCCGGCCGTCCTCGCCGACCCCGGGCGTGAAGACGCAGGCCCGCGCCGCCGCGGCGATGGCCGCCACCAGCGGCTCCGGCGCCGGGGTCAGCGCGTGGAAGAGGGCCGGCCTCCCCTGGAGGTCCACCACCAGCTTCACGGTGACGCTCTGCTCGGCGCCGCGCCAGGGCTCGGGCACGCGCAGGTTCCGCTCCAGGCAGCCGGGCTCCTTCAGCGCGGCGCGCAGGCCTCCGGGGGCGGCATACCCGGGCGCCGGACCGGGGGGCGCCGCCTCGAAGGTGAAGCGGACCAGGTGCGGTCCGCCGACGCCGCCGGCCGGCACCGGGAAGGTCCACCCGGCGATCAGCTCGGCGGCGCAGCCCTCCAGCTCGGCGTCGGGTGGCTCGATGGCGACGCGCAGCTCGCCTGGCTTACCGCTCGCCTCCACCAGGAAGAAGGCGGCCAGCTCGGCGGCGGCGGGCTGGGTCCGCCCCCGCTCCAGGCAGGTGGCCAGCTGCGCCCGCCGCAGCCGGACCAGCAGCTCGACCGGCTCGTCGGCGCCAGCCTCTCCCTCGCCCGACCCCTCCAGCCGGAGCCGCTCGCGCAGCGCCGCCGGCAGGCTCGCCAGCTGGCCGGCCGCGAGCCGGCGGAGCTCCTCCCGTGGGCGGCGCGGCCCACCCGGCGGCTCGGCCAGGTCGAGGGGGTGGAAGCCGCCGTGGCCCGGGATCCCCAGCGCCAGGCTCGACCACTCCGCCACCAGCCTGGGCGTCGGGGTCTTCGGCCCGGTCGGTCCGGCCGCCTCGCCCGAGGGCTGGCAGGCAGGGAGGATCCCGGCGCGGCAGGCCCGCCGCTCCAGCCCGGGCTGGTCGGCCTCGGGCGCCAGCCCGGGGGCCCCGGCGGCCAGCAGCGCCCAACGGTGGCAGGCGAGCGGGAGGCCGCCCTCGCAGGCGCGCTGGTAGGCCCGGGCCGCGCCCGCCAGGTCCTTGCCGTCCAGGTCGCCGCGCTGCCTGGCGGTGCCGAGGTTGAGGCAGCCCTCTGGCGCCCCGGCGTCGCAGGCGGTCTGGAAGGAGCGGACGATGGTGGCTCCCCCCGGGCCCGCCTCCTCGGGGCGGAGCGTGGTCCGCGTGATCCCCTCGGCCGCAAGGGTGGCGAGGTTGGAGCAGGCCAGCGCGTAGCCGGCGTCGCAGGCCCGGCGGGTGAGTGCGCCGCCCACGGCGTCGTCCTG
This sequence comes from Anaeromyxobacteraceae bacterium, assembly GCA_032654565.1. GTDB lineage: Bacteria > Myxococcota > Myxococcia > Myxococcales > Anaeromyxobacteraceae > JADKCZ01. Next base: position 33,595 of record JAULAX010000005.1, read on the forward strand.
GGCCACGCCGCGGCCGAGCAGGGTGAGGACGCCGAGGTCGCTGCAGCTGGCCGGTTCGCCGATCTCGCAGCCCTTCATCAGGTAGGCCGCGGCCAGCCGATCGTCGGCGGGCAGGCCGGCGCCGGCCAGGGAGACCCGCCCCAGCGTGCGGCAGTCGGCGGCGAAGCCCTGCTCGCAGCGCCCCCTCCAGGAGGCGGCGGCCAGGGCCCCGTCGGCGGCCTCGACCTCGACCGCGACCGCGGTGGAGACGGCGACCGGCCGCGGCCCGCGGGACCCCGCACACCCGGCGAGGACCACGGCGACGACGGCGAGCGCGGTGTTTCGCATGCAAGAATCCCCCTGTCCGGAGGCGTAGCACGCCGGCCCGGCCGGGGGAGCCGCCCCGCAAGTGATCTTTGACCCGGTGCCCACTTTCAAGGCACCGGGCCGGGGTGCCATAAACCGGCTCATGATCAGGAAGATGGTCCGGATCGACGAGGCGAAGTGCGACGGCTGCGGCGAGTGCATCAGCTCGTGCGCCGAGGGGGCGATCGCGCTGGTGGGCGGCAAGGCCAGACTGGTCTCCGACGCCTACTGCGACGGGCTGGGCGCCTGCCTCGGCGACTGCCCGCAGGGGGCCATCACCGTCGAGGAGCGCGAGGCCGCCGACTTCGACGAGGCGGCGGTCGGCGTCCACCTGAAGCGGCTCGGCCGGGCCCCGCTGCCCCACGCCGCGCCGGCCTCGCCGGCCCAGGCCCAGGCCCACGCGCACACCCACGGACAGGGACACGGTCACGGCGGCCACGCCCACGCCGGCTGCCCCGGCTCGGCGGTCCGCGAGCTGCAGCGCCCGTCGCTCTCGGTGCTGAAGGACCTCCCCGCCCCGGCCGCCGCCCCGGCGCCGCGGCAGGGCGGCTCGACGCTGGGCCACTGGCCGGTGCAGCTCAAGCTGGTCCCGCCCACCGCCCCCTGGCTGGCCGGCGCCGACCTGCTGGTGGCGGCCGACTGCGTGCCGTTCGCCTACGCCGACTTCCACGCCGACTTCCTCGCCGGCCGCAAGGTGCTGGTCGGCTGCCCCAAGCTCGACGACAACCAGGCCTACGCCGCCAAGCTGGCCGCCGTCTTCACCGCCAACGAGATCCGCTCGGTGACGGTGATCCGCATGGAGGTCCCCTGCTGCGGCGGCCTGTCCTGGGCGGTCCGCGAGGGGCTGGAGAAGAGCGGCCGGCAGGTGCCGCTGCGCGACGTGGTGATCGGCGTCGACGGCGGCGTGCGGCAGGGGTAGCAGGCGGTGGCGTGCGACAGGGCCAGGGTCACCGGACTGGCGGCCCGGGTCCTCCAGTTCAGCCTTGACGAGCTGCGCGCCGCCTTCGGCCACCTCGCGGCCCCGGGGGCTGATCCGCGCCACGACACCGCCCCGTTCCGCGCCTTCCGGGCGGCGCTGCTCACGGCCGCGGCCCGCGCCGCGGTGCGCCCCTGCGACCTCACCATGGCCTGGGGCGGCACCTTCAACGGCTACCGGCTGCTGGTCAGCGTCGAGCCGCCCGACGCCCTCCCCGGCCTCGACCTGTCCGCGGTCTGCGCCGTCGAGCAGGACGAGGTCGCGCCGGCGCGGCCGGATCGGTATCCTCTGGCCCACGTCGAGCCGGGCCACGCCACCGTGGCGCGCGCGGCCGACGGCACCACCCACCAGGCGCCCTTCGGGGCCGCCACCGGCCACTTCGGCGCGCCGGGGATACGGAGGCTCTGATGAAGGCGGTCCGGTTCACCGGCAAGGGCGGTCCCGAGGTGGTGGAGCTGGCCGAGGTGGAGGCCCCCGCGCCGTCCCGCGGCGAGGTGCTGGTGCGGGTCAAGGCGGCGGCCATGAACCGCGCCGACCTGCTGCAGCGGCGCGGCCTCTACCCGCCGCCGCCCGGCTTCAAGGAGGACATCCCCGGGCTCGAGCTGGCCGGCGAGATCGCCGCGCTGGGCGAGGCGGTCAGCGGCTGGAAGGTGGGTGACCGGGTCATGGCCATCGCCGCCGGCGAGGCCCAGGCCGAGCTGGCGGTGGTGCACGAGCGGATGCTGCTGCGCGTGCCCGACGGCATGTCGCTCACCGACGCCGGCGCGCTGCCCGAGGCCGGCATGACCGCCCACGACGCCATGTTCACCATCGGCGGGCTCCGCCCCGGCGCCACCGTGCTGATCCACGCGGTCGGCTCCGGCGTGGCCACGGCGGCGCTGCAGATCGCCCGGGCCGCCGGCGCGCTCACCATCGGCACCAGCCGCACCGCCGACAAGCTGGAGAAGGCCCGCGCGCTCGGGCTCGACCACGGGATCCTGGTCGGGAAGGAGGAGCCGAAGTTCGCCGACGAGGTGAAGCGGCTGACCGGCCGGCGCGGCGCCGCGGTCATCCTCGACTTCATCGGCGGGGCCTACGCGGCGGAGAACGTCGCCAGCCTGGCCCCGGGTGGCCGCATCGTGGTCATCGGCACCATGGGCGGGCCGAAGGTGCAGCTCGACCTCGGCCTGCTGATGCGGGCCCGCGGCTCGATCACCGGCACCGTGCTCCGGCCGCGGCCGCTCGAGGAGAAGATCGCGGCGACGCAGGCCTTCGGCCGCGACGTGCTGCCGCTCATCGCCGCCGGCAAGGTCAAGCCGGTGGTGGACTGCGTCCTCCCCGCCGCCCGGGCCCGTGAGGCCCACGAGCGGATGGAGAAGAACGACTCCTTCGGGAAGATCGTGCTGGGGTTCTGACCTGACCGAGGGTTCCGCCGCGCGGACCATGGTCCGCGGTTCGGCCGGCCGGCGGAAATGGGGGCTGCCTCCAAGTCCCTGAGATCACGCCAGACTCCAGCCCGTCGCGGTCGGCTGGGGCCTGGCTTTGTCCGCCCACCCGTTCCTGCTACCTTGCCGCGCCGTGCCCTCCTCCCTCGCCCCTGCCCTCCTCGGTCTCGGCTCGGCCGTCTCCTGGGGCGCCGGCGACTTCAGCGGTGGGCTGGCCGCGAAGCGCTCTCCGCTCCTCGGCGTGCTGCTGGTCGGCCAGCTGACCGGCGCCGCGCTGATGGCGCTGCTGGCGCTCATGGCGCGCGAGGGGGCTCCCTCCGCCGCCTCGATCGGCTGGGCGATGACGGCCGGCGCGCTGGGGGCGGTGGGGCTGGCCGCGCTCTACCGGGGGCTGGCCGTGGGGCGAATGGGGGTGGTGGCGCCCGTCTCGGCCGTCCTCTCGGCGGCCCTCCCGGTCGCCTGGGGGGCGCTCTCGGAGGGGGTTCCGACGGCGACGCGGCTGGCCGGCTTCGCGCTGGCGCTGCTCGGCATCTGGCTGGTGGCGGGTACCCCGAGCGGGGGCGACACGGCGGCGGGGCGGGCAGGACTCGGCCTGGCGCTGCTGGCCGGGGCCTGCTTCGGCGGCGTGCTCATCGCCATGAACCAGGGCGCCCGGGGCGGCACCTTCTGGCCGCTGGCCGCGGCCCGCGGCACCGCCTTCCTGCTGCTGGTGGCGACAGCGCTGGTCCGGCGCGGCGCCTGGCGCCCGGTGGCCGGGGCCCTGCCGCTGGTGCTGCTCTCCGGCACGCTCGATGCGGGCGGGCACGCCTTCTTCGTCCTCTGCAGCCAGGCCGGCCGGCTCGACGTGGCCGCGGTGCTCTCTTCGCTCTACCCGGCCAGCACGGTGCTGCTGGCGTCCGCCGTGCTGCGCGAGCGGATCGGCCGGACGCAGGCGCTGGGCATCGCGGTGGCGCTGGGCGCCATCGCGCTCATCACGGCTTGATTTGGCCTCGCTGGCCTGACCGAGGGTTCCGCGCCGCGGACCATGGTCCGGCGTTCGGCCGGGCGGCGAACTCGGGCCTGGTGGGCCGTGCCTCGAGATCACTGGGGAAACCTACTGTCCCCCGGCTTCGCCTCCTCGGCCTCGACCCGGCACTTCGCCTCGGCCCCGATCTTCGCGCGCAGCTCGCGCTCGAGATCGAGGCCAGCGAACTGGAGCGAGAGGCTGGTGACGCTGCCGGTGACGGTGCCGCCCTCGGCGATCTGGACCCGCCCGCCCAGGCTGACCGCGTCGCCGTCGACCCGACCACCCGCAGCCACGCGCACGTCACCGGCGATGGCGACCGCCTCCTCGGTGACCCGGGCGCCCCCCTCGACGCGGACCGAGCCGCCGGCGGCCACCGCCTTCCTCACCCGGGCCCCGCGCTGGACGATCACCGAGCCGCGCAGGGCGATGGCGCTCTCCACCTCGGCCCCGGCCGGGACCACGAGGTCGGCGTCCTGGGCCACCCGGTCGTTCGGCCCCACCTTGAGGATGCAGGGCCCCTGCCCCTGCTTCTTGAACTTGAGCTTTCCGCCCGCGGTGCCGACCGCCTCCGGCTCCTCGGCCAGCGCCGGAAGCGAGGAGAGGGCGACGGCGAGCAGCGAGGCGACGACGGCGTGGCGCATGGGGAGGCCTCCCGGGTGTGCAGTACCCTACGGGCGAGGCGGCCGGCTATTTCCGTCCCGATTGCGCCCGCCGATCCACCCCGCCATGATGGCCCCCTCCTCCCCGCCCCCGGAGCCGCCCATGGACGCCGCCACGCTGGCCAAGCACCTCGAGACCCACCTGCGGGTCGCCACCTTCCCGGTCGGCGTCCTGCCGCTGCCCCCCGGCGCGCCCATCCCGGGGAAGGCCCGCCGCCCCAAGAAGGACCTCGGGGTCGAGGTGGCCATCTGCCAGTCCATCAGCTTCGCCCGCCGCTATGGCTGGACGCTGGCCTTCACCGGCGAGGACCTCTCCTGCCCCATCGCCAAGGTGGCCTTCGGCTTCAAGGACCGCATCGACTTCTACGAGAAGGGCTCGCTGGCCGAGGGCATGTACGCCTCCTGCGCCGATGCCGGGAAGGCCTTCGAGGCGGCGCTCCCGCGCTTCCAGCGCGACGAGGTGAGCGCGGTGGTGGTGGGGCCGCTGGCCCGCATCACCTTCACCCCCGAGACCGTGGTGGTCTACGGCAACTCGGCCCAGGTGCTCCGCCTGGTCAACGCCGCCCTCTTCGAGAAGGGGGGCGCCTTCAAGACCGAGTTCACCGGCCGCGGCGACTGCGCCGACATCGTCATCCGCACCCGGCAGACCGGAGAGCCGCAGCTCATCCTCCCCTGCTACGGCGACCGGATCTTCGGGCTGGCGGCCGACGACGAGATGGCCTTCACCTTCCCGTTCTCCATGGCGGATACCATGGTCAAGGGACTCGAGGGGACCCACGCCGGGGGCATCCGCTACCCCATCCCCCTCTACCAGCGCTTCACCGCAGAGTTTCCGGCCACCTACCAGGAGCTGGAGCGGCGCTGGAAGGCCGGCGAGACCTAGCGCGTCACATCCGCCCCCGACCCCTGTCTGACTCTCTGAGAGGGCGCAGCCAGCCCGGGGGAGTTGAAGATGACCGCCGACACCAAGCCGCTGAAGTGGAACCCGAACCGCTGGCAGGACCTGTTCCTCGACGTCACCGTCCCGCTGCTCTTCGCCATCCTCACCGCCGGCTTCTTCGCCCTCGCCGCGCAGTAGCGGGACCTAGCGCCCCGGGCGACCCTCGCCCGGCCCCGCCACCGGCCGCCCCGCCTCGGCCAGCACCGTCACCCGCGACCCGGCGCCCAGCGCCACCCCGTCGCCGCGCGGCTCGGTCCCCTCCAGCGCCACCACGTCTCCCCGCCGCAGCGTCTCGAAGCGGCGGTTGGCGTCGCCGACGTGCTTCTCCTGCAGCGCCAGCCCCTTGCGCCCGTCCGGCCCGCAGCCCATGTAGCGGAGCCGCCCCTTGCCGGCCAGCGGCTCGGAGACGATGCGGAAGACCAGGCCCGGCGGCGGCGGCGCCCACGCCTCCCCCGGCGGCGCCAGCACCAGGTAGCTCATCTTCACCGCCTCCTTGCGGAGGCCGGCGACCTTGCCGATCTGCGCCACCAGCGGCGGCGGGGAGATGGCCCGCTCGGCGTGGCACCAGTCCGACTCCTTGGGCAGCGCCGGGCAGGGGCCGCGGAACAGGCACGGCGCCCGCACCGCGAAGCCACGCCCCACCAGCAGGTCGCGGACCCGGAGCAGCGCCCGCGAGGTGTCGCGCAGCGCCGGCTCGATCACCACCAGCGAGCCGCCCGGGGCCAGCGTCCGCGCCGCCTCGTCCAGCAGGGCCGCCCGCTTCTCTTCGGCCCCCTCGCCCTTCCAGAGCTCGTTGATGACGTGGCCGAGCGAGATCAGGTCGGGCGGCTTCCCGGCGCAGAGGTCGGAGAGCGGCCGCCCCTGGGTGGGGTTCCACTCCCGCGTCGCCAGCCGCTGGCCGGATCGCCGGGCCAGCTCGCGGGCCGCCGCCAGCGCCTGCTTGGCCCGGTCGCAGGCGGTCACCGCCTCGGCCCCGGCGTCGAGCGCCGCGAAGGCCAGCGGGCCGGGGCCGCTGCCGAGGTCGAGCACCGCGCCGGGGCGGCCCGGCAGCTCGGAGAGGACGCCGCGCGCCTGCAGGTAGGAGATGGGCCAGTAGAAGAGCAGGTAGGCGCCGAGCAGCCGCTCGTCGTCCAGGTAGCGGGCACCGGCCAGCTCGCGCTCGCGGGTCAGGCCGGTGGAGAGGCGGGTCACCGCCGCCGCCACCTCGCGCAGCTCGTCGGGGAGGAGCGCGTCGGGGGGCGGGCGGGGGCCGCCGCGGCCGGGGGAGCGGCGGGCCTCCCGCCAGGTGGCCAGCAGGCGGGGGATCCAGGCGGCGAGATCGGCGGCGGGGGTGCCCACGGGGTAGTCGTAGCACGGTGGACAGGGGTGAACAGGCGGGTCGCGGCCCGTTCACGTCGGCCGCCAACCCGCGTATGGTTGGCTCCACGTCGTGACCCGACACCTGACCGCCGCCCCGCCTTCGCTCCGGCTCGACGCCGACCAGGCCGCGCTCCGGCGGCGCCGCGCCGCCGGGTCCGCCTTCTCCGCCGTCTCCGCCCTCTCCGCCCGACCGTTGGCCCTGGCCCTGGTTCTGGCCCTGGTCCCGGCCTGGAGCGACGCGCAGGAGGCCGCCCTCCCCGCCCCGCCGGCCTGCGAGGCCACCGCGGGCGACGAGCCGGACTCCCCACCTCCTCCCCCCGCCCCGCCCCACCTCCACCGCGACTGGTACGGCGGGCTCGAGCTCGGCCTGGCCGACGCCACCGCCGGCGGCGCCGGCGCCGGCAAGTACTACTCGCTCTCCCAGCTCAACGGCGGCGCCCCGGTGAGGCCCCTGGCCCTCGGCCTCCGGGTGGGCCGCGCGGTGGGGCACCACCTGCGGCTCGGGCTGGCGCTGGTCCAGGTGGTGGCCCTCGCCGAGCAGGGGACCATCTCCAGCAGCGCCTCGGTGGGCCGGTTCGGGGCCGAGCTCTCCTGGCTCCCGCGCGGCGACGGCCCCTTCCTGCGGGGCGAGCTGGGCATCGGCTGGCTCCAGCTCTCGGGCGACGAGCGCCACGTCGTCCCGGGGCGCGGCGTCGGCCGCCACGGGCCGGCGCTGACCGCCGGCGGCGGCTACCGGTTGGCGCTCCCGCGGATCATCAACAGCCACCTGGTCGCCAGCGCCGACCTCTCCTATGCCCGCTACACCGACTCCAGCCGGCTGGGCGGGAAGCTGGCCTGGTCGCTGGCCTGGATCGGCCGGGTCGGCTTCGAGCTCTGAGAGCCGGCTCAACAGCCATCGAGCCGCTGCACCTCGATGGTGCGGCAGGCGCTGAAGCCGTCCCCATCCTCGGCCTCCAGCTCGATGCGGTTGGTGCCGATGGCGAGCGGCACGGTGACGCCGAAGGAGGGGCCGGCGCAGCCGGTGGCCGCGAAGGGCCAGCAGCTGGTGGTCTGGAAGGTCCCCGGGACCTGGCCGGTCTCGCCGGTGGCCAGGTTGCGCCAGCTGACCTGGACCGTCCAGGGGGGCGGGCAGGGCTCGCCACACGCCGCCCCGGAGAAGGAGGAGAAGGCCACCCCGGAGAAGCCGACGCTGGCGGCGCAGCTCGGGGCCAGGGTCCCGGTGATCTCGATCTGGGCGGGATCGAGCGTGCAGCGCAGCCGATCGCTCCCCAGGTTGCACCCGCCGGCCCAGAAAGAGAGGGCGGCGGCCGCGGCGCGGACACCCCAGGCGCGGCGCGGAAAGACCCGGGCGCTGGGCATGGCGCCAGCCTATCAGGCCGGGGCCGGGGCTGCCCGGCCGGGTTCCCGCAGAGGGAAACTGGCTCGCCCCCCCGGAACGTGGTCAAATGAGCCACATGCCGACGATCCGGCCCAAGACCATCGCCGCGAAAAAGCCCGTGGCCAAGGCGCCTGCTGCGCGCCCCGACCCGAGCAACGCGCCGCTCACCGAGAAGCTGAACGTGAAGCCAGGCACCACCATCGTGGTGCTGGGGGCCCCGGCCGGCTATCGCCAGAAGCTCGGGCCACTGCCCGAGGGCGCCCGGCTGGTGAACGTGGTCCCGGCCGAGGCGGCCTTCGTCCACCTCTTCGCCCGCGACGGCGCCGCCCTCTCCTCCCGCCTCCGCGAGGTGTCGCCGCGCCTCACCGCCGACGCCACCGTCTGGATCAGCTTCCCCAAGGCCGACTCGGGCGCCGGCTCCGACCTGAGCCGCGAGAAGATCCGCGCCCTGGCCGGTCCCTTCGGCCTCGAGCCGGTGGCGGTCATCGCCCTCGACAAGATCTGGGCCGGGCTCCGCTTCAAGCGCGTCCCCAAGTAGGCGGACCGCGCGGCGCCGCCGGCCTACCCCGGCAGCGGCAGCTCCACCACCAGCCCATCGTTGGCCACCTCGACGGCGGCGAACTCCTCGCGCGCCTGCTGCAGCAGGGTGGCGGTGTCGCGGTCGTAGCGCGTCGAGAGGTGGGTGAGGATGAGCCGGCCCACGCCCGCCTCCCGCGCCACCCGGGCAGCCTCCCGCGCCGTGGCGTGCAGGGTCTCGACCGCCCGCGCCGCCTCGGCGTCGCCGAAGGTGGAGTCGTGGACCAGCAGGTCGGCCCCGCGGGCCGCCGCCACCGTGGCGGCGCAGGGGCGGGTGTCGCCGGTGAGCACCACCTTGCGGCCGCGCCGGGGGGCGTCCACCACCTGCCCGGGCTCGACGCGCCGGCCGTCGGGCAGCACCACCGCGCGGCCGTGCTGCAGCTCGCCGAAGAGCGGCCCCGGGGGCACCCCCAGGGCCACGGCGCGGTCGGTGTGGAAGCGGCCGGGCCGGTCGTCCTCGACCAGCGCCCAGCCGCAGGAGCTGAGCTTGTGCTCGGTGGCGAAGCTCACCAGCCGGCAGCCGTCGCGGCGCACCTCGTCGCCCGGCGACACCTCGTGGATGCGCACCTCGAAGGTGAGCTTCTCGACGCCGGCGAAGAGCATGGTGTCGAGCAGCTTGCGGGCCGGCTTCGGGCCGTAGATGTCGAGCGGCTCGGCCCGGTCCTGCATGGAGAGGGTCCGCAGGAAGCCGATGGCGCCGAGGTAGTGGTCGGCGTGGAAGTGGGTGAAGCAGATGGCGGCCACGTCGAAGCCGGTGCCGTAGCGGATCATCTGCCGCTGCGTCCCCTCCCCGCAGTCCACCAGGAACAGCTCGCGCTCCCGCCGCAGCGCGTGGCCGGTCAGGTTGCGCCCGATGGTGGGCTGGGCGGCCGAGGTGCCGAGGAAGGTGAGCCGGAGCATGGGGAGCGGCCCGGCGCGGCGCGACAGGCGCCGGCGGCGGGGCGGCTAGGCCTTGGGGACCTTCTCCCAGTCGGCGAGGAACTGCTTCAGCCCCTTGTCGGTGAGCGGGTGCTGGGCCAGCTGCTCGATCACCTTGTAGGGGATGGTGGCGACGTCGGCGCCGATGCGGGCCGACTGCAGCACGTGGATGGGGTGGCGGACGCTGGCCACCAGCACCTGGGTCTTGAAGCCGTAGTTCGAGTAGATCTCCACGATCTGCTCGATGAGCTGCATGCCGTCCTCGGAGATGTCGTCGAGCCGGCCCACGAAGGGAGAGATGTAGGTGGCCCCGGCCTTGGCGGCCAGCAGCGCCTGCACCGCCGAGAAGCAGAGCGTGACGTTGGTCTTGATGCCGCGCCCGGAGAGGACCTTGACCGCCTTGAGCCCCTCGACGATGAGCGGCACCTTGATGACGATGTCGGGGCCGAAGCCGACCAGGTGCTCGGCCTCCTTGAGCATGCCCTCGCAGTCGAGCGCCGTGACCTCGGCGCTGATGGGGCCGGGCTTGAGGGCCACGATCTCGCGGAGGACGTCGTCGAACTTCCGGCCGGTCTTGGCCACCAGCGAGGGGTTGGTGGTGACGCCGTCGCAGAGGCCGAGCGCCAGCGCCTTCTTGATCTCGCCGAGGTCCGCCGAGTCGATGAAGAACTTCATCTGGTGAGTCTCCGGGGAAGGTGGGGAGGCACCGCCATAGCGCACCGGCGAGGGCGCCCGCAAGCGGGGCCGTCGTGCCATACTGCCGGCCCCATGCCGAAGCGCCGCCCCACCCGCGCCCCCCGCCCCCGCCGAGCCGGGACCACCCCCGGGACCCCCCGGCGCCGCCCCGCCGCCCCCCCCCCGGCCCTCCGCCCCGTCCCCGCCCGCCGCTCCCGGGCCCTCGTCGACTACGGGCTGACCGTGCTCTCCGCCGAGGCCGCCGCCATCGGCCGGGTCCGGCTGGGCGAGCCGTTCGCGCGGGCCGTGGAGTGGATCCTCGGCTGCACCGGCCGGGTGGTGATCACCGGCATGGGGAAGCCCGGCTTCGTGGCCCAGAAGATCTCGGCGACGCTGGCCTCCACCGGCACCCCCTCCCACTTCGTCCACCCCGCCGAGGCGGCCCACGGCGACCTCGGGCGCATCGCCCGGGAGGACGTGGTCATCGCCCTCTCCAACTCCGGCGAGACCGAGGAGCTGCTGCGGCTGCTGCCGGCGCTCAAGAAGATCGGCGCCCGCATCGTGGCCGTCACCCGGGACAGCGCCAACCCGCTGGCCCGCGGCGCCGACCTGGTCATCGCCATCGGCAACGTCGAGGAGGCCTGCCCCATGGGGCTGGCCCCCACCGCCTCCACCGCGGTGCTGCTGGCGGTGGGCGACGCCCTGGCCATGACGGTGCTGGAGAGCCGCGACTTCTCCAAGGAGGAGTACGCGCTCTTCCACCCCGGCGGCAAGCTGGGGCGCGGCCTGATGAAGGTGCAGGAGCTGATGCGGCAGGGCGAGGCCTGCCCGCTGGTGGCCGAGTCGGCGCCGCTCAGCGCCGCGGTGGCGGTGATGACCGGGACCCCGGGGCGCCCCGGCGCCACCGGCGTCCACGACGCCGCCGGCAAGCTGGTCGGCATCTTCACCGACGGTGACCTGCGCCGGCTGGTGGAGCTGGGCCACACCGACTTCACCCGCCCGGTGGCGGTGGCCATGGGGCGGAACCCCCGCACCATCCGGCCCGGCGACCTGCTGGTCGACGCCGCCCGGGTGCTGCGCGAGGCCCGCATCGACCAGGTGCCGGTGGTCGACGGCGAGGGGCGGATGGTCGGCCTGCTCGACGTGCAGGACCTGCTGGCCGCCAAGATCCTGTGACCGGGGACGCCGCCCTCCGCCTCGCCCTCTGCGCCGCCGGCCGCCGGCTGCTGCAGGCCGACCTGATCGCCGCCGCCGAGGGCAACCTCTCCGCCCGGCTCCCCGGCGGCACCTTCCTCATCACCCCCTCCGGCGTCTCCAAGGCGGCGCTGGAGCCGGGCCAGTTGCTGGAGGTGGACGCCGCCGGGCGGGTGATCCGCGGCGCCGGCCGCCCCTCCACCGAGCTGCCCATGCACCTTTGCGCCTACGCCGCCCGGCCCGACGCCATGGCGCTGGTCCACGCCCACCCCATCACCGCGGTGGCCTTCACCATCGCCGGCGCGCCCTGGCCGGGGGATCTCGTCCCCGAGGCGGCGGTGACGCTGGGGCCGGTGGCGGTGGCGCCGTTCGCCACCCCCGGCACCGCCGAGGTGCCGGCCTCGCTGGCGCCGCTCCTGCCCCACCACGACGTCTTCCTGCTGGCCCGCCACGGCGCGCTCTGCCTCGGCGCCACCGTCGACGAGGCGCTGGGGCGGATGGAGACGCTGGAGCGGGTGGCCCGCATGGCGCTGATCGCCGGCGCGCTGGGACGCTGCCAGCCGCTGCCGCCCGCCGCCGTCGACGCCGTGCTGCGGGCCGCCGGCAAGGCGCCCCGAGGCGGAGAGTGACGGTGCGGCGCGCCCGGACCGGCCCCGGTGCTGGCACGGGCACCGACCCCGGCGTCGACTTCGGCCTCGGCCTCGGCGGAACATGAGCCGGCCCGAGCACGACGGCCTCTTCAAGCTGGGCCTTGGCGAGGGCGGCGCCGTCCCCTTCGCCGCCAGCCACGCCTGGCGGGTGGAGGACGATCCGCACGCCCCGCCCCGCCTGGTGGCCGCGCCCGACCGCGACCAGGTCGGCCTGCTCATCGAGCTGGCCCGCACCCTGCCGGCGCCGTTCCACGTCATCTACGTGGCGCTGGCGACCCGGGGGCTCCGCCCCACCGGCCGCTACCTGTCGATGGCGCCGCTGGGGCGGGAGGCGCTGGAGGGCTTCCTCTCCCGCTACCGGCCGTTCCTGGAGCGCGACGGCCGCCACCACCTCTGGATCGGCTGCGCCGACGAGCCCTCGACGCTGGTCTACGACCAGCACCAGCTGCTGCTGCTCTACGGCCGGCTCGAGGCCTACGCGCCGGTGCTGCGCGCCGCCGGGATGGGCGAGGGGCCGGTGCCGCCGACGCCCGAGCCGCACCGCCACCTGGTCCACCAGCCCTTCGACGCCGTCGAGAACGACCTGCTCGGCTCGCGGGGCTGGACCTGGAACCCGCTCGAGCCGGGGGACGAGGAGGTCGAGTAGGGGGGCACGGGGCTCGTTCCAGGCCAGGACCCTGCGTGACGCTCGAAGGCGGCCGCGCCCCCGCCTCGCCGACCGACCCTGCGCTCCCTTCGCAGCGCCTCCCGGTCGTCCTCCGGCCGCGTTCGCAGGCGGAGCGCCGTGTGCCAACGGCTCACCTCACCCCGGATACCCCCCCACCTCCCGCAGCTCCCACTCCGGCGCCGCCGCCAGCAGCTCGGCCACCGTCCGGCCCGTCCCCGGCACCGCCCGCTCGGGGCAGAGCTCCGCCAGCGGCTGCAGCGCGAACCGCCGCTCCGCCAGGGCGCGGTGCGGCACCGTGAGGCCGGGCTCGGCCACCACCCGGTCGCCGAGCAGGAGCAGGTCGAGGTCGAGGGTGCGCGCCCCCCAGCGGACGTCGCGGCGGCGCCCGGCCACCCGCTCCACGGCGCGCAGCGCGGCCAGCAGCGCCTGCGGCGGCAGGGTGGTCTCCAGCTCCAGCGCGGCGTTCAGGTAGCGCGGCTGCGGCGGCCCCAGCGGCGCCGAGTCCCAGACCCGCGAGCCCCGCACCACCGCCACCCCGGGCGTGCCCCGCAGGGTCCGCGCCGCCAGCGCCAGGAAGGCCCAGCGATCACCGAGGTTGGCGCCGACGCCGACGAAGGCCCGCATGGTGCCGGTGTAGCCCAGCGGGCCGCAACGCGCCAGCGCGCCCCGGCCGGGCCTGCGCCGCCACACCGGGGCGCGGTAGACTGCGGTCGCCGACGCACCGGAGGCCTCCCTGCCCACCTTCCGCCCACCCGCCACGCGAGGCGCCCTGCTCGCCACCGTGCTCCGGCTCGGGCTGGCGCTGGCGGTGGGCGGCTGCGCCCGCGACCTCGAGCTGCCGGCGCCGCCGGCCGGACCGCGCCTCACCGGCCTGGCCCCGGCGCGCGCCTACTCCGGCGAGCTGATCGAGCTGCTGGGTGCCGGCTTCGCCCGCGATCCGGCCGGGAACGAGGTGGTCTTCCCCGGCGCCACCGCCCGCGGCGAGCGGCTCACCGCCACCGGACTGCTGGTCCGGGTCCCTCCCGACGCCGGGAGCGGCACCCTGCGCGTCGCCACCGACGGCGGCACCAGCGCCCCGCTCGGCACCTTCACCTGGCTCGGCCACGGCCAGCTCCGGGTCGGGACGCTGCTGACCGCGCGGGTCCCCGTGGACCTCCAGGCCAGCCTGCTCCTGGCCGACGGCGACGCGCTGTTCGTCCACTCCGCCCTCCTCGACGGCCTGGTCCAGGTCGGCGACGACTTCTTCATGCGCCCCTGCCCGCTCTCGACCATCCCGGCCGCCGCCGGCGGCGCGCTCACCTGGATCGGCGCCGACGACCTGCTCCATCGCCTCGACACCGCGACCGGGGTCGAGCTGGAGGTGGCGCTTGCCGACGCCGGGCTCGCCGCCTTGTCGCTGAGGCAGCTGGTGGCCCTGCCGGGCGGGCCGCTGGTGGCGGTGGGAAGTGAAGGGGTGGGCACGGTGCTGGCGCCGCTCGACCCGGCCACCCTGCTGCCGGCCGGCCTGCCGGCCCGCTTCGACCTGCTGCTCGACTCGGCCGTCGCCGCGCTGCCCGGTGGCCGCCTGGTCGCCGTGGCCCATTCCGGCGGCGGGCCCGGCCAGCTCCAGGTGATGTCCCTGTCCGGGGCCCTCACCACGCTGGCCACCCCCAGGGCCATCCAGCCGGTGGCCATCGAGCTGGCCACCGGGTCCTTGGGCGCCCAGGAGGTCATCGCCGTCACCACCGTCAACGGCAGCTTCGACGTGGTGACCGCCGACGGCGCGGTGGTGCGCAGCGACCCGTCCCTGACCACCTCGCAGGTGAGCGCGCTGGCCCTGGCCGGCGGCCTGGTGATGGCCGCCCGGGCCGACGACGGCACGGTGGTGGCCACCGACCTCGCCACCGGGTCGGGCTGGGGGCTGGCCACGACGCGGCCGACCCGCCTGGTGGTCGCGGGACCGGTCCTCTGGGTGGCCAGCGACGTCGACAACGTGCTGGTGGCGCTCGACGCCGCCACCGGCGCCCTGCTGGCGCGCCGCGGGGTCTCGGTCGGGCCCGGCTCCGGGCTGCCGCTGGGAGGGCTGGCGCGCTCCGGCGACCGGCTCACCATGCTCACCGCCCACCCCGGGGCCCGCGTCGACCTCACCCTCCCCGGCTTCACCCCCACCGGCGAGCCGGCGCCGTTCCACCCCAGCCTGATCGCCGCCGACCCGGACACCGGCCGGCTCTGGATCGCCGGCGGCCCGCTGGTGAGCACGCTCGACGCGGCCTGGAGCGCCCCGGTCCCGGTGGCTGGCACCGTCCAGCGGCTGCTGGCCCTCGACGACGGCCTGGCGGTGGCCCACGACGCCGGCCTGGCCTGGGTCTCCCGG
The DNA here is from genome assembly GCA_032654565.1 of Anaeromyxobacteraceae bacterium. Classification (GTDB taxonomy): domain Bacteria; phylum Myxococcota; class Myxococcia; order Myxococcales; family Anaeromyxobacteraceae; genus JADKCZ01. The sequence goes on from JAULAX010000005.1 coordinate 48,715, forward strand.
GCCGGGGTCGTCCACGAGCTGGTCGCCGACGCCTTCATCGCGCTGGCGCTGGCCAGCGATCGGCTTCACCGCCTGCTCTACGTCGCCACCGTGGGTGGCGTCGACACCGTGCTGGTCTACGGCGCAGGGGATCCGGCCGCAGGCGCGCCGCCGACGCTCCAGGCCACCATCCCCGGCCTGGGCATGGGCGCCATCTTCGTCGACGACCAGGCCTGGGTCTTCTACTACGACCTCGCCGGCGCCAGCTTCTCACCGCTGGCGGCCCGGCTCGACGACACCGGGGCCCTGGTCGACATCCGGCCGCGGAGCAACTCGGACAACGACAGCCTCCCCTCGCCCAACCGGCGGACGCTGGTCAGCTGGGACCGGGCCACGGTCCCCGGCGCCACCGGGGCCCTCCACGTCTGGTCGTCGGATCCCGCCACCGGCTTCGCGCCGCTCTCCTCGGTGGCCCTGCCCGCCAACGTCTCCGGGCTGGCCTTCGATCCCTCCGGCGAGCGGCTCTACGTGGTGACCCGCGACCCCGACCTGCTGCTGGTGGTCGAGTAGCCCGTCCGTGGCCCGCTGCAGCAGCGCCACCGCCGCGGCGACGCCGGGGGCGATGGGCCAGGCCGGGGACCCGGCGGCCTTCAGGTGACCGGGTTGCGCAGCAGCCCGAGCCCGGAGATCTCGACCTCCACCAGGTCGCCGGGCTGGACCCGCCCCACCCCCTCGGGCGTGCCGGTGGCCACCACGTCGCCGGGCCAGAGCGTCATGACGTTGGAGATGAAGGCCAGCAGGGCGTTGGTGTCGAAGACCATGTCGCGGGTGGAGCCGCGCTGCCGCTCCACCCCGTTGACGCGGCAGCTCACCCCCAGGTCGGCCGGGTCGAGGCTGGTGTCGATCCAGGGCCCCACCGGGCAGAAGGTGTCGAAGCCCTTGGCGCGGGTGAACTGCTTCTCCTCGCGCTGGATGTCACGGGCGGTGACGTCGTTGAGGCAGGTGAAGCCGAAGACGGCGTGGCGGGCCTCGGCGGCGCTGGCCCGGGAGAGGGCCCGGCCCACCACCACGCCCAGCTCGGCCTCGTGCTGCACGTCGACCGACTGGGGCGGGCAGCGGATGGCCTCGCCGGGGCCGATCACGGCGGAGGGCGGCTTGAGGAAGAGCAGCGGCTCACGGGGCACCTCGTTCCCCATCTCCCGGGCGTGGGCCTGGTAGTTGCGCCCCACGCAGACCACCTTGCTGGGGCGCACCGGCGCCAGCAGGGTGACCTCGGCGAGCGGCAGCGACTTGCCCACCGGCAGGCCGCCGGACCAGGGCTCGCCGTTGAGGGCCCGCACCTGGTCCCCCTCGACCACCCCCCAGAGCTCCTCGCCGCCGCGGCGGAAGCGGCAGGTCCTCACGGCCGCGCCCCCTTCCCGAAGCCGAGCACGTCGCCCATGTCGTAGAGCCCGGCCGGGCGCCCCGGCAGCCAGGCGGCGGCGCGCACGGCGCCGCGGGCGAACTGCTCCCGCGCGGTGGCCCGATGGGTCAGCTCCAGCCGCTCCCCCTCGCCGCAGAAGTAGACGGTGTGCTCGCCGACGATGTCGCCGCCGCGGACCGTCTGCACGCCGATCTCGCGGGGCGGCCGCTCGCCGATCAGGCCGTGGCGGGCGAAGGCGAGATCGCGGGCGGCGTCGCGCCCCAGGGCCTCCACCGCCACCTCGGCCAGCTTCATGGCGGTGCCGCTGGGGGCGTCCTTCTTCCGCTTGTGGTGCAGCTCGACGATCTCCACGTCGTAGGCGTCCCCCAGCGCCGCGGCCGCCTGGCGGACCAGCTCGAAGAGCACGTTCACGCCCACGCTCATGTTGGGGGAGAGCAGCACCGGGATGCTGCGGGCCGCCGCCGCCACCCTGGCCCGGGCCTCGGGCGTGAAGCCGGTGGAGCCGATCACCAGCGGCACCCCGGCCGCGGCGCAGAGCTCGGCGTGGGCCACCGAGGCCTCGGAGCTGGTGAAGTCGATGACCACCCCGGCGCCGGGCAGGGCCGCCCCCAGCGCCTCGACCACGGCGACGCCGCCGGCCGGCAGCCCGGCCAGCCCCAGGGCGTCCTGCCCGGCGCCGCCCGGGGCCCGGTCCACCGCCCCGTGCAGCCGCAGCGTGCTGGAGGCCGCCACCAGCCGGACGATCTCGCGCCCCATCCTGCCCGCGGCGCCGCTCACCACCACCTCGATCATCGGGCTCCTCCTGGATCGCCGTCCCGCAGCGGGCCGGCGCCGTGGCGCCTCACGCCAGCGTGAGGCCGAACTTCTGCATGGCGGCGCGGACCCTGGCCAGGCTGGCCTCGGAGACCGGGGCCAGCGGCAGCCGCAGCTCCGGCCCGGCCCGCCCCAGCAGCGCCACGCCGGCCTTGACCGGCCCGGGGTTGGTCTCGACGAACATCATCCGGTTGAGCTCGGCCATGGCCACCTGCAGCTTCAGGCCGGTGGCGAAGTCGCCCTTCCGGCAGGCCACCACCAGCGCCTTCATGGCCCGCGGGGCGACGTTGGCCACCACCGAGATGACGCCGTGGCCGCCGCAGGCGATGTAGGGGAGCACGGTGAAGTCGTCGCCGGAGAGGTAGGCCAGCCCGTCGGCGCCGCACAGCTCCACCAGCTGCACCTGGCGGTCGAGGTTGGCGGTGGCCTCCTTGATGCCGCAGATGGCGCCCGACCTGACCAGGCGGGCCACCGTCTCCGGCAGCAGGTCGACGGCGGTGCGCGAGGGGACGTTGTAGGCCACCACCGGGAAGCGGGCCGCCTCCCAGATGGCCTGGTAGTGGCGGTAGAGCCCCTCCTGCGTCGGCTTGTTGTAGTAGGGCGTCACCACCAGCGCGGCGTCGGCCTTCAGCTCCCTGGCCGCCTTGACCCCGTCGATGGCCTCGTGCGTGGCGTTGGAGCCGGCCCCGGCGATCACCGCGGCGCGCCCCCGCACCTGCTCGACCACCGTCTTCACCACCTGGAAGCGCTCGGCCGCGGTGAGGGTGACGCTCTCGCCGGTGGTGCCGCAGGGGATGATGCCGTCGGTCCCCTCGGCGAGCTGCCACTCGCACAGGTCGCGCAGGCTCTTGTGGTCGACCGCCCCGTCCTTCATGGGGGTGACGATGGCCACCATCGATCCTTCGAGGCGCATGCGGAACTCCGGGTGGAGCAGGTGGGGGTGAGCCCCCCGAATCTAGCTCAACGGCGCCGCCGCCGGAACCGCTTCGGCGCCGGGGCCGGCAGGGCCTCGCCGCGGACCAGGTCGGGGTAGGTCTCGCGCTCCCGGGCCAGCAGGGCCCGGTCGCCGTCCACCAGCACCTCGGCGGCGCGCGGCCGCGAGTTGTAGTTGGAGGACATGCTGAAGCCGTAGGCCCCGGCGGTCCGCACGCAGAGCAGGTCCCCCTCGGCGGGCAGCACCAGCTTGCGGTTGCGGGCCAGGAAGTCGCCCGACTCGCAGACCGGGCCGACCACGTCGCAGGTGACGGCGCGGGCGCCGCGGGGCGGCGTCGTCACCGGCTCGATCTGGTGCCAGGCGTCGTAGAAGGCGGGGCGCACCAGGTCGTTCATGGCGGCGTCCACCACCACGAAGGTCTTGCGACCGCTCCGCTTCACCTGGATGACCCGGGTGAGCAGGACGCCGGCGTTCCCCACCAGCACCCGCCCCGGCTCGAGGTGCACCTCGCCCTCCCAGCCGGCCAGCGCCCGGGTGATGGCGGCGCCGTACTCGGCCGGCGACGGGGGGACCTCGTCACGGTAGGTGACGCCCAGCCCGCCGCCCACGTCGAGGTGGCGCAGCCGGATCCCGGCGCCGGCCAGGTCGGCGGCCAGCGCCCGCACCCGCTTGACGGCGTCGACGAAGGGGCGCAGCGAGGTGATCTGCGAGCCGATGTGGCAGGCCACGCCGCGGACGTCGAGGTGCGGGTCCTTCACCGCCGCCAGGTAGAGCCGCCGGGCCTCGGCCACCGGGATCCCGAACTTGGACTCGCGCAGGCCGGTGGCGATGTAGGGGTGGGTCTTCGGGTCGACGTCGGGGTTGACCCGCAGGGCGATGGGGGCGCGGAGCTTGAGCCGCCGCGCCACCGCCGAGAGCCGCGCCAGCTCGCCGGCGCTCTCCACGTTGATGGTGCCGACGCCGGCGTCGAGGGCGAAGGCCAGCTCGTCGTCGCGCTTGCCGACGCCGCTGAAGACCACCCGGCCCGGGTGGCCGCCGGCCTTGAGCACCCGGTAGAGCTCGCCCCCGGAGACGATGTCGAAGCCGGCGCCGAGCCGGGCGAAGTGGGCCAGCACCGCCAGGTTGGAGTTGGCCTTGACGGCGTAGCAGACCAGGGCGTCGAGGCCGCGCAGCGAGCCCTTCAGCACCTTCCAGTGCCGGTTCAGGGTCGCCGACGAGTAGACGTAGAGCGGCGTGCCGTGGGCCTCGGCGAGGGCGGCCAGCGGGATGCGCTCGGCGTGGAGCTGGCCGCGGCGCGGCTGGAAGTGGTTCACCGGGGGGGCTCCTCGGCCGGGACCACGATCCGGTTGGGGTCCTCGGCCGGCCTGAAGAGGTCGTTCGGCGGCGACTGGGCCGAGGCGCCGGAGGCCCGCGGCGGCGCCTTGACGCCGCAGCCGCCCAGCCAGGCCGGCAGCAGCGCCAGCAGCAGCCCGGCGGCCGCCGCCCGGCTCACCGGCCCATCCCCAGGGCCCGCTCCCAGCGGCGCAGCTCGCCGGCCACGGCCTTCGGCCCCGGGGCGCCGGGCAGCTCGCGGCGGGAGAGCGAGCGGCGGGCGTCGAAGCAGCGGAGCACGTCGGCCTCGAAGCGCCGGTGGACGGAGCGCCACTCGGCGGCGTCGAGCGCGGCCAGCGGCTTCTTCAGCCGGGCGGCCAGCTTGGCCGCCGCCCCCACCGCCTCGTGGGCCTCGCGGAAGGGCACCCCCCGGTCCACCAGGTACTCGGCGGCGTCGGTGGCCAGCGCCTCGCCGCCGCCCAGCGCCTCCTCCATGCGGCCGGCGTGGAAGGTGGCGGTCTCCACGGCGCCGGCCAGCGCGTCGGTGGTCAGCGCCAGCGCCTCCGGCCCGGAGAGCAGCGGCCGCTTGTCCTCCTGCAGGTCGCGGTTGTAGCTGAGCGGCAGGTTCTTGACGATGGAGAGCAGCGTCACCAGGTCGCCGATGGCGCGCCCGGCCCGGCCGCGGGCCAGCTCGCCGACGTCCGGGTTCTTCTTCTGCGGCATCAGCGAGGAGCCGGTGGCGAAGGCGTCGTCGAGCGTCATGAAGCCGAACTCGCGGGTGGTCCAGAGCACGATCTCCTCGCCCAGCCGGGAGAGGTGCACGGCGGCCAGCGCCACCGCGAAGAGCAGCTCGATGGCGCTGTCGCGATCGCTGACGGCGTCGAGCGAGTTGCGGGTGACGCCGGTGAGGCCGAGCGCCTCGGCCACCGCCTCGCGGTCGAGCTTCAGGGTGGTGCCGGCCAGCGCCCCGGAGCCGAGCGGCGAGACGGCGGCCCGGGTCCGCACCTCGGCGAGCCGCTGCCGGTCCCGCCCCAGCATCTCCACGTAGGCCAGCAGGTGGTGGGCCAGCGAGACCGGCTGGGCCCGCTGCAGGTGGGTGTAGCCGGGGAGGATGGTCCGCTGGTGGCGGCGGGCCTGGCCGCAGAGGGCCCGCTGCAGGCGCCCCAGCGCGGCGTCGGTCCGGTCGCAGGCGCCGACGATGAAGAGCCGCTCGTCGAGCGCCACCTGGTCGTTGCGGCTGCGCCCGGCGTGCAGGTAGCCGGCGTCGGCGCCGGTCAGCTCCCCGAGGCGGCGCTCCACGTGGGTGTGGACGTCCTCGAGGGCCGGGTCGAGCCGGATCTTCCCGGCGGCGAACTCGGCCTTCACCTGGTCGAGCGCCCGCACCAGCCGCCGGGCCACCGCGGCCGGGACGATCCCCTGGGCGGCCAGCATGGTGACGTGGGCCTGGGAGCCGCGGATGTCCTCGGCGTAGAGGGCCCCGTCGTCCTGGATGGAGACCGAGAGGGCCACCAGCCGCGGGTCGGCCTCGCCGGAGAGCGCGGCGCGGGAGACCGGCTTCGCCTTGTTCTTGCGGGTCATCTCGACCGTCGACGCTACCACGGCCCGACCCGGCCGGCGGTGACCTCGCCGCGCTAGAAGCGGGCCGCCAGGCCGAAGCGGAGCGTCCAGGCCCGCGAGGTGGCGCCGGCGCCGTCGAAGGCGGCCAGCGGCTGGAAGACACCGGCCGCGCCCCAGGTGGAGAAGCCCTCGTCGCTGGTGAGCGAGAACTTGGTGTCGAGCTCCACGCCCAGCATGGTGCTGCCCCCGCTGCCGTTGACCGGCGAGGCGGCCGGGGACGACGACGCGGTGAGCGACTGGGAGAAGACGGCGGCCAGGTCCCAGGCCAGGCCGCCGACGATGTCGACGCGCAGGCTCGGCTTGGCGTACCAGGCGTCGGTCACCTGCCCCATGATGTCGCGCCAGAAGATCAGGTCGGGGCGGTAGCCGGGGTTGAAGCGGAAGTTGCGGATGGCGTGGTCGCCGGTGGAGAGGTTGTACTGGGTCCCCTCGAAGACCGCCTGGTACGGCGCCTTGGTCTGGTCGGTGTTGGCCATCCAGGGGCGGTTGCCGTAGCCGGGGGCGCTGTCTCCGGAGGCGATGCCCAGCTCCAGCCCCACCGTCACCTTGTTGGGGACGGCCTGGTAGCTGGTGCGGAAGGCGGCGCCGAACTGGCGGAGCAGGATGGGCAGCTCCTTGCCGTAGAGCGGCCGGGCGGTGTCCCCCGAGCCGTAGGCGCTGTCCAGCGTCGGGTTGTTGACGTGGCCGTACAGGTAGGTCCCCTCCAGCTCGGCGGAGAAGCGGGGCGAGCGGAAGCGGAGCCAGAGGTCGACCTGGTGGTCGTACTCGCCGCGACGGACCTCCTCGTCGGCGGTCGCGGTGCCGGCGGCCGGGCTGGCGTCGAGGGGGAAGGTGTCGGTGGCGTTCCTGAAGACGCTGGCCAGGGTGGTGTACTCGTAGAAGGCCCCGTAGTTGAAGCTGGACTCGCCGCGCTCCAGCTTGCGCCGCAGCTCGTCGGCGGTGTCGAGCTTCAGCACCTTGAGCCCCAGCACCCGCCCGCTGCCCGCCGACTCCGGGCTGAAGGGCTGGCCGGAGCCGACCCCGGCCAGCGAGGTCTTCGACCAGCGCGGGTCACCGAGCAGCGGCCCGTTGGCGAAGAAGTCGAGGTAGGGGACGAAGGTGAGGTTCCCGAGGACGGTCCCCACCGGCATGGTGGCGAACTGGAGCCGGTCGACGATGGTGCCGAAGTCGTCGTCGAGCCCGTCCTGGGCCGGGGCCACGATGCCCAGCCCCCAGACCGACGGCATGCGGCCGAAGGAGAGCAGCCCCACCGGCGTCTCCACCTCGCCCCAGGCCAGCTTGAGGTTGAGGACCGGCCGATCGGTCAAGGTCGCGCCGCTGGTGCTGGAGTGGCTGACGAAGACGCCCCCGCCGCCGGTGGCATAGGCGTCGAGCGGGCGGGAGCCGAGCACGTAGTTGTCGAAGAGATCGGCCTCGATCCGCACCCGCACCCGCTCCGAGACGTTGAAGGTGGGCAGCAGCCTCAGCCGCATGTTGGCGCTGTTCATGGTGCTGCGCGGGTTGGCCAGGCCGCCGAGGTTCCCGGGGAGCGTCGGCCCCGGGTAGATGTAGTTGCCGGGGGTGCCGCCGGCGGTGGTCATGGCGCCCCCGGCGTTGTCGGCCGGGCGGTGCAGGTCGTAGGCGTCGCGCATCTCGCCGCGCAGGCGGAAGTACCCGTCGATCTCGATGAACTGGAGCTTCGGCCCGGTGGCGGTGACGCCGGCGAACTCGGCGGTGGCCTGGGCGGTCTGCAGCTCCAGGCGGACCTCCTCGCGCACCTCCTGCTTGGCCTTGTCGACGGCCTGCCGGATCATCGCCTCCACCCTGGGGTCGACCGGCGCGTCCTTCTTCGGCTCTTCGGCGAGCGCGCTGAAGGAGAGCAGCAGGGCCGCGAGCGCGGCGATGGCACGGGAGCGGGACATGGAAACCTCTCGGGTGGTGGCGGAAACGGGTCCATACATCACGGCCCCCCGAGTACGGTCAAGGAGGTCCGGTCGCCGCCGGGCGCCCCGGGGACGGCCTGCCACCCCCGGGGGAGCCGATGGTCAACTCTGCTTCAACTCGACGAGCACCCCGCGGCTTCCCCGGGGGTGCACGAAAGCCACCTTCGACCCGCCCGCCCCGGCCCGCGGGACCTTGTCGAGCAGCGGCGCGCCGCTGGCCTGGAGGGCGTCCATGGCCGCCTGGATGTCGGGGACGGCCAGGCAGACGTGGTGCAGCCCCTCTCCCTTCTCCTTGATCCGCTTGGCCAGCGGGCTCTCCGGATCGGTGGGGCAGACCAGCTCCACCCTCCCCAGGCCGTGGCCGAAGATGGCGACGCGGACCTTCTCCGACGGCACCTCCTCGATCTCGTCGAGGTGGAGGCCGTAGACGTCGCGGTAGAGCTTCACCGCGGCGTCGAGGTCGGAGACGAGGATGGCGACGTGATCGAAGCCGGTCATGTGGATCCTTGGGGGCGGCGGTGGGCGGGGGACGGCGTCAGGGCTCCGGCTTCACCTCGACGCTCTCGACGCGGAGCGCGCCGAGCAGGCCGATGGCGTCGACCTGGGTGCCGGTGCCGAGGGCGATGTGGGTGGCGTCGGCCACCGGCTGGCCGAAGGTGGGGTCGATGGCGATCCACTCGCCGGCCGAGAGCACCTCGGCCCAGGCGTGCCAGTAGAGGGCGTCCTTGCCGTCGGCGTAGCGGGCGTAGACCAGGCCGTGGACCTGCCGCGCCGGGATCTCCAGGGCCCGGGCCAGGGCCACCAGCAGCACCGAGTGCTCGGTGCAGTCCCCCTTGCCGGCGGCGAGCACGTCGCTGGCCCGGTCGTTGGAGGCCCCGTAGGCCTTCTCCAGCCGGCGGTTGACGGTCTCGGAGAGGCGCAGGGCGGCGGCGTACCGGCCCTTGACGTCGCCGGCCACCTCGGCGGCCAGCGCCGCCACCGCCGGGGCGTCGGAGTCGACGCTGGGGGTGGGCGCCACCAGCTCGGGGTCGGGGCTGGGCGTGGTCCGGGGGGTGTCGCGGGCGGCGGCGGCGGCGGCCGGGAGCCGGGCCTTGACGGTGAGCAGCGTGGTGCCGCCGGGACCGACGGTGAAGCCCTGGCGGGCGTCGGGGCGGCGGAAGCTCTCCGGCAGCCCGGCCAGCCGGTAGGTCACCGTGGCCGGCACCGTCCTCGGCAGCGGGCTGGGGAGCGCCACCCGCGACATGGCGAAGAGGTCGATGGCCTCCAGCTTGCGGGCCGACTCCGGGCTCTCGGGGCGGGCCACGATCGAGCCGCCGATGCGGATCTCCACCACCCGGCCGTCGTCGGCCACCCGGTACTCGGTGGCCAGGCGGTCGCCGACCTCGGCCTCCGCCACCACCGAGATCTCGGCCTCGACGCCGGCGCCGGCCACCCGCTCCCGGCTCACGAAGCGCTGCTCCAGGTCGCGCACCCGCAGCTTCTCGAGATCGAGCTGCGGGCCGCGCACCACCCCGCGCCGGGCCGCCGCCAGCCGCACCCCCTCGGCCTGGTCGAGGGTCTCGGCCACCTGGCCCAGGGGGCGCTCCTGCGCGGGGCCGGCGCCGGAGACCAGCCGCGCCGTGCAGCCCGAGGGGGCGCAGCGGCCGGTGACGGTCCGGTCGCCGCCGTCGCCGAACCACTCGGCGCGGAAGGAGAGGAGCCGGCCGGCGGGCCGGGCCTCGTAGACCCGCTGCTCGACCACCTTGCGGGAGACGGTTGTGTCGCCCACGGTGGCCGACAGCAGCGTCTCGCTGGTGGCCACCATGACGTCGCGGCCGTCGCGCGGCTCGCGCTTCAGCTCGGCGCGGGTCCAGCCGGCCTTCTTGCCCATCAGGTAGAGGCCGAACCACTCCGGCCCGGCGGGGCGGCGCAGCGCCAGGGCGTCGATGGCCGCGGGGCTGGCGGCCCGGGTCCCCGGCAGCGTCGGGCCGGCCACCTGGGGGGCGTGCTGGCTGGCCGCCTCGGGGCAGGCGAGGAGCCCCACGGCGAGGCCGAGGGCGGCGGCGAGGCGGGAGGCGCGCATGGCCCTTTTGTACCAAAAACTGGCCGTGGGCGAGACCCTCGCTGAGGATCGCCGGGACATGGGCCTGGTCTGGACCTTCCTCGTCGTCGCCGCGGTGGTCACCGCCGCCTTCACCGGCTCGGTGGCGGCGCTGACCGGCGCCATCGCCGAGTCGGCCGGCAAGGCGGTGACGGTCTCGCTCGGCCTGGTCGGGGTGCTGACGCTCTGGCTCGGCCTGATGCGGGTGGCCGAGCAGGCCGGGCTGGTCGCCCAGGTGGCTCGCCTGGTCCGGCCGCTGATGCGGCGGCTCTTCCCCGAGGTGCCCGCCGATCACCCGGCGCTCGGCTCGATGGTGCTCAACCTCTCGGCCAACCTGCTCGGCCTCGGCAACGCCGCCACCCCGTTCGGCGTGCGGGCCATGCAGGAGCTGGAGACGCTCAACCCGCGCCCCGGGGTGGCCACCGACGCCCAGGCCCTCTTCGCCGCCATGAACACCGCCTCGCTGCAGCTGGTCCCGGCCACCGTCATCGCCCTGCGTGCCGGGGCCGGCTCGCGGGCCCCCGCCGAGATCCTCGGCGCCACGCTGGTGGCCAGCGCCTGCGGGGTGGTGGTGGCGGTGGTGGTGGCCAAGCTGCTGGCCCGGCTCCGCATCGGTGACTCGCCGTGAAGCTGATCCTCGACACCCTCTCGACCTGGGCGGTGCCGCTGCTGGTGGCCGGCATCCCGCTCTACGCCCTGACCCGCAAGGTGGACGTCTACGCCGCCTTCCTGGAGGGGGCCAAGGCCGGCTTCGAGACCGGGGTGCGGATCGTGCCGCCGCTGGTGGCGGTGCTGGTGGCGCTGGGGATGCTGCGGGCCTCGGGGGCGCTCGACGCCGCGGCCCGGGCCCTGGCGCCGCTGCTCGGGCCCATCGGCCTGCCGGCCAGCGTGCTGCCGCTGGTGGTGATCCGGCCGCTCTCCGGCGGGGCGGCGCTGGGCGTGGTCGGCGACGTGCTGCGCAGCGAGGGGCCGGACTCCTACGCCGGCCGCCTGGTCTCGGTGATGTGCGGCTCCACCGAGACCACCTTCTACGTGCTGGCGGTCTACTTCGGCGCCGCCGGGATCACCCGCTACCGGCACGCCCTGCCGGCCGCGCTGCTGGCGGATCTGGCCGGCATGACCACCGCGGTGGTGGTGGTGCGGCTGCTCTTCGGCGGGTAGTCGAGCGCCTACCTGACCGGATCGAAGGTGCCGGAGGCGCGCAGCACGCGCACCGCCGCCAGCTGGGCCTGCAGGGTCTCGGTGGTCAGCTGGATCTCGGCGTTGCGCAGCGAGGAGGTGGCGTCGGCCTGCTCCACCGCGGTGGCGGCGCCGGCCTTGAAGGAGACGTCCACCAGCCGCTGGTTCTCGGCGGCCAGCTCGCGCTGCTCCCTGGCCTTGGTGGCGTTGGCGCGCGCCGACTCGAGGTCGAGCAGGGCGCTGCGCACCTCGGCCCGGGCCCGGTTCTCCAGGGCCCGGCGGGTGTACTCGGCCTCGGCGATCTTGGCGCTGGTGTCGCGCAGCTCGGCCTCGCGCAGGCCGCCGTCGAGGATGGTCCAGGTGAAGGAGAGCCCCACCGCGGTGGCCTGCGTCTGCCCCGTCAGGCCGGCCGGCTCGGTGTAGCTGTAGCGGCCGAACGCCGCGATGACCGGGAGGTAGCGCATGGCGGCCACCCGGCGCAGCGACAGGGAGGCGTCCTCGGCGCTGCGGGCCGCCTTGACGTCGAGCCGCTTCTCCAGCGCCGCCTGCTCCAGCGCGCTGGTGTCGGCCGGCAGGACCGGCTCGGCCGGCTCCACCACCTCGAAGTCGGGCTGGCGGTCGAGCAGGACCGAGAGGGCCAGCCGGGCCGACTGGTAGCTGTTCCTGGCCTTGAGCAGGTCCTGCTCGGCGCGCGCGAAGTCGATGTCGGCGCGCAGCTTGGCCACCTTGGCGATGGTGCCGGCCTTGTAGCGGACGGCGGCGTCCTTGGACTGGCGCTCGGCGATCTCCTGGAGCTGCTGCGAGACCTCGACCAGCCGCTTCAGCGACGCCACCCCGTAGTAGGCCTGGGCCACGCCGAAGAGCATCTCGCGGCGGGCGTTCTCGACGGTGTAGGTGGCGGCGTCCTCGGCCCGGTAGGCGCCCTGGATGGCGAACCAGAGCTGCGGCGCCAGCAGCACCTGGGTGGCCTGCACCTGGGCGCCGCTCTGCTCCCACGGCTGCAGGGTGACGAAGCCCCCCGGGGCCCCGGCGAAGGGAAGCTTCACCTTGGCGTCGTTGAAGGTGTAGCTCCCGGCGGCCCCGATCTGCAGCAGGTGACCGCTCCAGGCCTTCCAGACGTTGGCCTTGGCCTGGGTCACCTTGGCCTGGGCCGCCTTGAGGTCGAGGTTGGCCTCGTCGGCCCGCTTCAGCGCGGCCTCGAGGGTCAGGGTCTGCGGGGCCTGCGCCAGCGAGAGCGCCAGCAGGGCCGTGGTCAGGGTCGTCATGGGTTCTGCTCCTCGGTGATGGCCGTCAGCTTGCCGATGATTCGAAAGAGATCCCGCCGATCGCCGGCGTCGAGCCGGCCCATCAGCCAGGTGAGCTTCTCCAGCACCCCGGCGTCGAGGCGCCGGGCCAGCCGGGCACCGGGCGCGGTCAGCTTGACCCGCACCACCCGGCGATCGGCCGGATCGCGGAGCCGCTGCACCAGCCCGTCCCGCTCCAGCCGGTCCACCAGCCCGGTGGTGGTCTTCTCGGAGACCGCCACCCGCCGGGCCAGGTCACCCATGGTGAGCGGCCCCTCGTGGCCGAGCGAGAGCAGGGTGTGGACCTGCGGCGCCGACAGCTCCAGCTCGGCGCAGGTGGCCGAGATGGGGTCGCGCAGCGAGCGGTGGCGCATCAGCTCCACCAGCATGCCGTGGAGCCGCCGGGCGTCGCCGCCGGGGCCGCCGGGGCGCCCGCCCGCCAGATGCCCGCTCTCGGAGATAGTCCGCATTGCGGAGTACCCGTAGTCGCCCGGGGCGGCCCTGTCAAGCCAAAGCGGCTCCGCCCTGCTAGGGGGTCCCGCCCAGGTCCTCGATCTCACGGCGGATGTCGTCGGTGTCGTCGGCGTCCGGCTTGAGCGCCAGGTAGGCCTTGAACTCGGTCACGGCGCGCGCCTTGGCTCCCTTCTCCTTGTAGACGTAGCCCAGGTAGTAGTGGGGCATGGGGTTGGCCTTGTCGGTCGCCGCCGCCTTCTCGTACCAGGGCACCGCCGCCGCCGCCCCCTGGGACTCGTGGAGCGCCCGGGCCAGCCTGTAGAACACCGTGACCTCGGCCGGATCGGCCTTGATCACCTCGCGGTAGAGCTTGATGGCCTCGCCGGCCTTGCGCTCCTTGAGCCGGCAGTCGGCCAGCTCCACCTTGAAGCGGGAGACCCTGGGCGCGATGGCCATGGCCTTCTCGAAGTACGGGGTGGCCTCCTTGAAGTTGCCGTGGCCGGCGTAGAGCAGCCCCAGCCGCTCCAGCGGCTCGGTGAACTTCGGGTCGGCGGCGGCCGAGGCCTTGTAGGCCTCCACCGCCTCGCCGGGGGCGTTGGTCCGCTCCAGGGCGATGCCGAGGTGGAGCCGGTAGCGGGCGTCCTTGGGATCCTGCTCGACGGCGCGGCGCAGGCGGTTCATGGCGGCGGGGGTCTCCCCCTTGGCCAGCAGGGCCCGCCCGAACCAGTGCTGCCCCTCCGACAGGTTGGCGTCGAGGCCGGTGCCGAGGGTGAGCGCCTCGACGGCCCCGGAGGCGTCGTCGCGGAGCAGCTTCACCGCCCCCAGCCGGATCTGCGCCAGGGCGTTCTTGGGCGCCAGCTCCACGGCGGTGGCGAAGCTCTTCTGCGCCCCCTCCAGGTCGCCGGCCTTCCAGCGCAGCGACCCGAGCGCGGCGTGGGCCTGGGCGTTGCGCGGCTCCAGCTCCAGCACCTGCTCCAGCCCGCTCCGGGCCGCCGCCTCGTCGCCGCGGGCCTGGGCCAGCTGCGCCAGCCCCAGCGCCGCGCCGGCGAACTCGGGGTCCAGCTGCAGCGCCGCCTGGTAGGCCGCGCCGGCGCCGGCCAGGTCGCCCCGGGCCGCCTTGAGATCGCCCAGCGCCGACTGGGCCGCCGGCTCGCGCGGGGCCTTCTCCACCGCGAAGGCCAGCGCCGCCTCGGCGGCGGCCAGGTCCTTCTCGCCCAGCGCCATCCGCCCCAGGTCGACGCGGAAGGCCACCTCGCCCGGCGCCTTGGCGGCCGCCTCCTCGTAGAGCTTGCGGGCCTCGGCCGGCTTGGCCTGGGCCTCCAGCGCCGCCCCCTTGGCGGCCAGCAGCCGGGCGTTCCCCGGCGACCGGGCCAGCGCCGCATCGGCCAGCTGCGTGGCGTCGAGCACCCGGCCCGCCGCCGCCAGGGCGCGGACCCGCAGGTCGGCCACCGCCGGGTCACCGGCGGCGCCGGCGGCCAGCGGCTCCAGCGCCGCCACCGCCGCGGCCGGATCGCCTCGCCGGAGCCGGAGCCTGGCCAGCGACAGGCGCAGCCCGCTCTCCTTGGGATCGAGCCCCAGGGCCGCGTCGTAGGCCTCCGCGGCCGCCGCCGCGGTGGCGGCCCGGCGACCCAGCAGCGCCCCCCGCAGCCCCAGCGCCCGCGCCCGCTCACCGGGCCCGAGCCGCGCCTCGGTCTCCTTGGCGAGCAGCTCGTCGACCGCCTTCCCGGCCGCCTCCAGCTCGCCGGCGGCCTCGGCCAGCGCCGCCAGCTCCAGCCGGGTGGGGAGATGGCCGGGCGAGCGGGCCAGCCCCTTCTCGAACCAGGCACGCGCCCCGGCGGCGTCGCCGCTGGCCGCCGCGGCCTGCCCCAGCCCCCGGGCCGCCCGCGGGGTGTTGGGCTGCGCCGCCTCCAGCTTCTGGTAGAAGCCGGCGGCGCGGGCCGCGTCTCCGCGGGCCAGGGCCACCTTGCCGAGCAGGTCGAGGCCGTCGGGCGTCGGTCCGCCCTTCACCTTCTCCAGCGCCGCCTCGGCGGCGCTCACCGCCCTGGCCCCGTCCAGCGTCGCCACCGCCAGCACCGCCAGCGGCGTGGCCGGGTCGTCCTGCTCCTTGGAGGCGAGGGTGGCCGCCAGGGCCCGCGCCTGCTGCACCGCCGGCGCCGGGGCGGCGTGGCGCAGGTCGAGCGCCGCCACCGCGACCGCCTGGAGCGCCGCCACCGAGATCTCGCGATCGTCGGCGCGCAGCGCCTGCTCGGCGGCGGCCAGGGCCGCCTGGTCGGAGGCCAGGTCGTCGCGGGACAGGGCCTGGCGCGCCTCGGTCGCCAGCTGGGCGACGCGGGCCTTCTCCCCCGAACCGCGCAGCGCCTTGTAGTAGAAGAAGCCGTGGCGGGTGAGGAGGCCGGTGGCGCCCAGGCCGAGCACCAGCAGCGTGGCGCCGGCGGCGATGGCCGGCTTCAGCCAGCGGCGCGGGTTGCCCGACGTCGCGGACCCCTCGGTCAGCTTGGAGGCGGCCATGCGATCGCCGAAGGGCACCCCCGCCAGGGCCGCCGGCCGGCTGCTGGTCGGGGCGCCGCCCAGCTCCTCGGGCGTGGCGGTGAGCGTCCGCATGGCCGCGGCGAACTCCGGCACCGAGCCGATGGGGTCCCAGACGCCGCCGCCGTCGGAGGAGATGTCCTCGTTGCCGAGCAGCTCCCCCTTGGTGACCATGGCGACGATCTGGGCCGCCTCGAACGGACCGAAGACCTTGCCCGAGCGCCGGCGCACCTTGAAGCCGACCGCGGCCGACTCCAGTCCGGGGTGGGAGCGGCTCCCGGGATCGCCGAAGAGCGGCTCCAGGTCCTCACCGTCGGCGGCCGCGGCGGCCGGCGACCGGCGGGGCGCGGCGGCGGCGGGCGGCGGGGCGATGGGCTCCGGGGCGGGGGGCGCGGCGGCGTACGCTGGCGGGGGGGATGGCGGCGCGGTGTCGAGCGACGCGAAGGGGTCCTCCTTGGGGGCCGGGACCTCGAAGGGCTCCTCCGGGGGCGGCGGCAGGGGGGCGGGCTCGCCGAAGTCCACCTCGCCGAAGCCGAGCGGATCCGAGGGGACCGGGAAGGGGTCCTGCGGCGAGGCGGGCGCGAGGGGCGGCGGCTGAGGCGCGACCACCGCCGCGACGAAGGGCGAGTCGACCGGGGCGAACGGGCTGTCGGCGGCGGCGAAGGGGCTCTCGGCCGCGGCGAAGGCGCCGTCGCTGCTGGCGAAGGGTGAGTCGCCGGCGGCCGACGCCGCGGGAAGCGGGGGCGGGGGCGGAGTCATCACCGGCGGTGAACCCAGCGGCCCGGCGCCGACCACCGGGGGCCGGGCCGGTCGGGGCGGCTGCGGCAGCGGCACGGCCGCCGGCGCCGCGGGGCGGGGGGGCGGCGCCATGGCTGGCGGCGCCACCGGCGGCGGCGTGAAGCTGGCGGGGGCCGGCAGCGGCACCGCGGTCGAGGCGCTCTCCCCGGCGCCGGTGCGGCGCACCGGGAAGGACTGCTGGCACTTGGGACAGCGGACGTTGGTGCCGCCGTCGGGGATGCGCCCGTCGTCGACGTGGTAGGCGGCGCTGCAGTGCGGGCAGGTGACCCTCATGATCGGTTACCCCTCGGGCTCGAAGCGGCGCTTCAGTTCCAGGTAGGTGACGTAGTCGGCGGCCAGGGAGGAGTCTCGGCCGACGCTCCCCTCCGGCATCAGCCGGGCGTGCAGCAGCTCGGAGACGACGCGGGAGGGCTGCTCCACCGCGAGCTCGCCGACCTCGGCGATCTCCCCGGCCCCCAGCGCCGCGAAGCGCGGCTTGAGCTCGGCGTAGCGCAGGAAGGCGTCGACCACCTCGGCCGGCGCCAGCTGCGAACTCGACCCGACCTCGCGCACCAGCCGGTCGTGGCGCAGCCGCTCCCAGAGCGCCTCGCCGCCCATCTCGGCGCCGGCCCGGATCGCCAGGGCCGCCCCGTCCAGCCCGGTGGGGATGGGCCGGAAGCCGTCCTGCCCCGGCGCCCCGGACAGCGCCCGGAGCAGCGCCACCGCCCGGCAGGCCTCGTCGGCGGAGAGGAAGTCGCGGATCTGCCGGTTGGCCTCGCGCAGCCGGCGTGACAGCCGCCGCAGGATGCGCAGCGCCACCTCGCCCCGCTCGGTCACCATCCGCTCGAAGGCCGCCTCGTCCAGCTCCAGCACCCGGGCCGGCTCGTCCACCACCGCCGAGGCGGAGCGGGGCTGGTGGTCGAGCAGCGCCATCTCGCCGAAGAACTCGCCGGGACCGAGCCGCGCCAGCGTCACCTGGCGGGGGCCGTTCCGCTTGACGATGCGCACCTGCCCGGACTGGATCACGTAGAGCCGGCTGCCCGGATCGCCCTCGTCGAAGATGACGGCGCCGGCGGGGAAGTCCCTGCCGTAGAGGTCGGCGGCGGCGCGATGGGGAGTCGAGGAGTCCATGCGGGGCGGGCAGGGGCGGCGGGACGACGGCGAAAGCCGTGGAGATCCGCGACGCTACACCCGGAAGAACGACCGTTCAAGGCGGCGACCGGGGCGCCGCGGCGAGGCCGCCGGGCCTCCCGCGTGCTAGATCCGGTGGCGTGCCGCCGCCGAGCCAGACCCTGCAGCAGCAGCTGCGCGAGTGGACCTACCAGCTGGGCGGCCCGGGAACCCGGGAGCGGCTGGAGAAGCTGACGCCGCCGCGCAACGAGTACGGCGTCGACCCCTACGGCTTCGACATCGACTACACGCTGGCGGCGGTGGCTCCCTTCGCCTGGCTCTACCGCCACTACTTCCGGGTGTCGCTGCACGGCATCGAGCGGGTCCCGTCCGACGGCCGGGTGCTGCTGGTCGCCAACCACTCCGGCCAGCTCCCCTTCGACGCCGCCATGATCGAGCTGGCGCTGCTCCTCGACATGGACCCGCCGCGCATCGCCCGCGCCCTGGTGGAGCGCTGGGTCCCCACCCTCCCCTTCGTGGCCCCGTTCTTCGCCCGGCTCGGGCAGGTGGTGGGCACCCAGGAGAACTGCCGGCGGCTGCTGGCCGCCGACGAGGCGCTGCTGGTCTTCCCCGAGGGGGTGCGCGGCCTCAACAAGACCTTCAGCGAGCGGTACAAGCTGCGCACCTTCTCCACCGGCTTCGTGCGGCTGGCGCTGGAGGCCGGGGCGCCCATCGTGCCCATCGCCGTGGTCGGGGCCGAGGAGCAGGCGCCGGCGCTGGTGGACCTGAAGCCGCTGGCCCGGCTGCTGGGCCTGCCGGCGCTGCCCATCACCCCCTACCTGCTGCCACTGCCGCTGCCGGTCCACTACCACCTCCACTTCGGCGAGCCGATCCGCTTCACCGGCTCCCCCGACGCCGACGACGCCGAGCTGGAGCGGCAGGCCGGCGAGGTGCAGGGGGCGGTGCAGGGGCTGGTGAACCAGGGGCTGGCCGAGCGGCCCGGGGTGTTCCTGTGACCGGGTCGGCCGCCGCGCGGGGGGCGCCGTGAGCACGCCGCTGCCCGGCCCGGTGCTGATCACCGGCATCGCCGGCAACCTGGGGCGGGCCCTGGCCAAGCAGCTGCACCTCGAGACCGAGGTGATCGGCGTCGACCGCCGCCCCTTCCCCGACAAGCCCAAGGACGTGGAGCACCACCAGCTCGACCTGCGCAAGGCCAGGGTCGACGACCTCTTCCGCCGCCGCCGCCCCGAGGCGCTCATCCACCTCGGCATCTCCCACGACCCGCGCATGCCCTTCAGCGAGGCCCACAACTTCAACGTGGTGGGGACCCAGAAGATCCTCGACCTCTGCGTGCGCCACGGCGTCAAGAAGGTGGTGGTGCTCTCCAGCGCCAACGTCTACGGCCCGCTCCCCAACAACTCCAACTTCCTCGCCGAGGAGACGCCGCTGATGGCGGCCGACCGCTTCTCCGGGGTGCGCGACCTGATCGAGCTCGACATGTACGCGCAGTCGTTCGTCTGGCGCCACCCCGAGGTGGAGACGGTCATCCTGCGCCCCTGCAACATCGTCGGCCCCACGGTGCGCAACGCCCCGTCCAATTTCCTCAGGCTGCAGCGGCCGCTCACGGTGATGGGCTTCGACCCCATGATCCAGCTCATCCACGAGGACGACGTGGCCGGGGCGCTGCTGCGGGCGCTCCGCCCCGGCTCCCGGGGCGTCTACAACGTGGTCGGGCCCGGCGAGGTGCCGCTCTCGGCCGTCCTCCGCGAGCTGGGTCGGGAGCCGATGCCGGTGCCCGACTTCCTGCTGCGCCCCACCCTGCGCCGGCTCTTCAAGGCCGGGGTGGTCTCCTTCCCGCCCGAGGAGCTGGACCACCTGCAGTACCTCTGCGTGGTGGACGGCTCGCGGGCCCGGCGCGAGCTGGGCTGGTCCCCCCGCTTCTCGCTGCGCGAGACCATCCGGAGCGTGCTGGCGTGATCGACCGGCTCACCCGGGCGCTCCACCCCGGCCACGGCCTGCGCGCCCTGGTGGTGCGCGTCGGCGACCTGGCCCGCATGACCCGGCTCCTCCACGGCCTGGCCCCGACCAGCGCCCGGCTCTTCGCCGAGGGGCTGGCGGCGGGGGCGCTGCTGGGGGCGCTGCAGAAGGACGAGGAGCGGGTCAACCTGCAGCTGGAGTGCGCCGGGCCGCTGCGCGGGCTCTTCGTCGACGCCGAGCCGGCCGGCAACCTGCGCGGCTACGTGCGCGGCCCGGAGGTCGACCTCCCCGGCGATCCGGAGGCCGCGGCCCTGGCGGCGCTGGGCGGCGGCGGCTTCCTCTCGGTGCTGCGGGTGCGGACCGACGGCACCTTCTACCGCAGCTCGGTGGAGCTGCGGCGCGAGCCGCTGGCCGCGGCGGTGCGCCGCTGGTTCGCCGCCAGCGACCAGGTGGAGACGGCGCTGGCGCTGGAGGTGCTCCCCCGCGGCGACGAGCCGCTCGGCCAGGTGGCCGGCCTGCTGGTGCAGCGGCTCCCCGGCGGCGAGGGCTCGACGGTGGTGGACGCCCGCGACGCCATCGACGCCGGCGCCCTCGGCGCCGGGCTGGAGACCGGCGCCCCGGCGCTGGCGCTGCTGGAGGCAGTGGCCGGCCCCGGCTGGGAGCTGCTGGCCGAGCAGGAGGTGGCCTACCGCTGCGGCTGCAGCCTGGAGCGGGTGCGCAACGCCGTCACCGCGCTGGGGGCCGACGGCCTCGCCGACCTGGCCGCCACCGTGGGGAAGGCCGAGGTCGACTGCGAGTTCTGCCACGCCCACTACGTGCTCGACGCCGCGGCGCTGGGCGAGCTGGAGCAGCGGCTGCGCCAGGCCCGGCCGGAGCCGGAGCCAGGGCCGGCTCCGTAGCCGCCAGCCCCCGCCGGCGTCAGCGGGTCTCCTTCATCACCCAGCGCTGGGCGATCCCTGCGGAGAAGGCGAAGGCCGCGGCCAGGGACCGGAACACCTCCTCGACGACGCGCACCGTCCGATCGTCGAGGCCGGCCACGCCGCCGTAGGTCTCGGTGGCGTCGTAGCCGAGCCAGCCGACCAGGCTGGCGGTGAGCATCAGCCAGGGCCAGGCCACCAGGCCGCCGCCCAGCGCCAGCGCCGCGTGCAGCACCGGGACGGCGACCACGAAGAGGCTGCCGTCGAGCAGGTCGCTGAGGACGTCTCCGGCCGCCAGCACGTCGCCGCCCAGCGCCGCGGGGAGCCGCTCCAGCAGGTCGGGACCGGCCAGCGTCGCCGCCACCAGCAGCGCCACCAGCCGGGCCACCAGGCGACCGGCCCGCGAAGTGCTGTCGAGGCCGGAGGCGCGCCAGGCGCGGGAGAGCAGCAGGAACCCGGCCACGGCCAGGGCGCCGAAGGCCACGCTGGTCGTGGCGCTGACCCATGGGGCGCGCTCCACCGCCGGGTAGAGGCCGCTGGCGCTGACCCCCATGCGCAGCCGGCCCGGGATCAGCGCCAGGTAGGAGATGGAGATCAGGAGCCAGCCCAGGCGCATGGGCTCGCCGCGATCGAAGGTGAGCGCCGAGACCAGCGTCCCCCCGGTGGCGAAGAGGTACATGGCGACCGCCCAGCCGAAGTAGGCGCCGGCCAGCTGCGCCGGCTCGGCGATGGAGGCGGCGAACGGGACCGGGAGCAGCCCGACACCGACGGTGACCAGGGCGAGCGCCTGGAAGCGGAGGTGCCGCCTGGGGTGGTTCATCGGAGCTCCCGGGTCATCTCTTCGACGAGGCGCTCGGCGGTGGCGGCCCCGAGCAGGGTGCGGAGGGCTGGCCGCAGCGAGGCGAGGAGCCGCGGGACGTCGGCGACGGTGAGCGCCTCTGGCTCCATCAGCAGATCGCGACGGCAGAAGGTGCGGGTGGCGTTCCGGGCCATGTTGGGCCCGAGGAGAGGGGCGAGCCTCCCCTCGATCTGCTCGCTGATGGTGCCGCCCGTCATGAGGGGCGGGAGCCTAACCCGAACGGGCCACCGGGAGGTACCGGTCCGGCCTCGACCGGGACCGGGACGGCGGCGCGCGGCCGACGGCCGACGGCCAGGGGCGCCCTCACCCGACGAGGAAGTCGAGCGCCTCCTCCCGGGTGCGGAAGGCCCGGGTGCTCCGCTCGCCGGTGGCGCGCAGGTAGGCGTTGAAGAAGACGGTCTTGAGGCCGCTGATGCCGGTGAGCGCCGAGCGGTCGATCAGCCGCGCGTTCATGCGCCCCACCTGCTTGACCCGCTTCATGAACGCGCTGCCGACCACCGAGCCCTCGAAGTCGTTGTAGAGGAGGGCGGGGCGGCGGAGCGGCTGCATCATGGCGCTGCCGGCCTCCAGCGTGGCGATGAGCGCCTCGTCGCTCCGCTGATCACGATAGTCGAAGAAGAGCACCTGGCGACCACGGTGCTCGATCCAGCTCGCCGGCATGACCCCTCCCTCGGCGCCGAGCCTACCATCGCGGCCATCGCCGGGCGCGCCGCCCCCGGCCCGGCCGCTACCCGGCGCGCGCCAGCCTGGCTCCCCGGGAGACGTCGCCGTCCCGGTCGCCGGCCCCGGCCTGCTGGAGGAAGCGCCCCAGCTCGACGTCGTGCTCGATGATGTGGCGCCGGACCCACTCGGGGAGGCGCCCCACCACCCAGCGCCGGAAGGGGATGGTGACCCCGCCCCGCTCCAGGCTGGCCAGCAGCTGCCGCGCCTCCTCGAGCAGGCCGGCGTGCGCCTCGGCGTGGCGGGCCAGCTCGGGGTAGCCGTGCGCCTTCATGAACCGCTCCTCGTGATCGAAGTGGGCCCCGATGCCGGCGATGATGGTCTCGAAGGCCACCTGGACCTCCTCGCTCCGGCCGGTGGAGAGCATCTCTCTGAGGGCCTCGACGGCCTCGCTCAGCACCCGGTGCTCCTCGTCGATGGGAGCGAACCCGGTCCCGGCGTACATGGCGGCCCCGTCCCGCAGGGGCGGGGCGGCCACCGGCGGCAAGGCGGCGGCGGCCAGCACCTCGGCGGCGTCCAGGTCGTGGCACGCCACCCGGTTCCGCCCCCCGGCCTTGGCGCGGTAGAGCGCCTCGTCGGCCCGGCTGACCAGCGACTCGACGGTGTCCCCCGGCCGCAGCTCGGCCACGCCGAAGCTCCCGGTCACCGGTCCGGCCGGCCCCAGCGAGGTGGACGCCATCAGGCCCCGCAGCTTCTCGGCCAGCCGGACCGCCCCACCCGCCGGCGTCGACGCCGCCAGCACCACGAACTCCTCGCCCCCCCAGCGCCCCACCGAGTCGGAGTCGCGGACGTTGACCTCGATGATCCGGGAGACGCCGACCAGCACCTGGTCGCCGGCCTTGTGGCCGTGGACGTCGTTGACCCGCTTGAAGTGGTCGAGGTCGATCATCACCACCGAGAGCGGCTGGCCGTAGCGGCGGGACCGCTCCAGCTCGCTGGCGAAGACGCCGCCGAAGCCGGCCCGGTTGAAGACCCCGGTGAGCGGGTCGGTGTCGGCCTGGCGGGCCGAGTCGCGGGCCCGGGTCTCGGCGTCCCGCCGCTTGCCGGTGATCTTCGACTCGTCGCCCAGCTGGCGCTGCATGGCCACGAAGTAGGTGAGGACCACCGAGCAGAGGAGCAGGGTGATGACGATGCCGAGCAGCCGGTTGGCCACCTGGGTCTTCTCCCGCTTGAGCACCACCAGCGACCAGTCGGAGCCGGGGAGCGGGCGCCGCACCGCCACGCGCTTCTGCTGGTCGATCGACACCCACTCCGTCCCCACCACCGGGTGATCGAAGGGCGCCCGCGCCAGCCTCGGCGCCCCGGGCGACGACGCCGTCGCCGGTGCGGCTCCGTCCGGTGCGCTCCAGAGGCGCAGCCCCGCCGGGACCGGACGGGTGGCCACCAGCACCTGCCCCTCGGCCGAGACCAGGTAGGTCTCGTCGGCCACCTTGGGGCCCAGCTGCTCCGCTTCCAGGTTGCGCTTGACCACTCCCACCGCCACCAGCCGGCCGTCGGCGCCGTAGACCGCCTCGCTGGCGTAGTAACCGGGGATCCTGCTCACCAGCCCCATGCCGAGGAACCGCCCCGGGCGCCCGGCCACCGCGTCCTTGAAGTAGTCGCGCTGGGCGTAGTTCTTCCCCAGGAAGCTGTCGGGCCTTCCCCGGTTCGACGTCGAGATGGTGAGGCCGGTGGCGTCGAGGAGGTAGACCACCCACCCTTCGGAGGCCAGCGCCAGCGAGTCGACCAGCCCGTCGAGCCGTCCGGGCTCGATGGTGTCGGCCTCCAGGTAGTAGCCCTGCAGCAGCCTGGACAGGGTCCGCGCCCCGCGGTCGGCCCCGTCCATCTCGTTCTGCAGGTGGTCGAAGACATGCGCGGCCGAGGCCTCGGCCTCCTCGACGACGTCGCGGTCGTGGAGGCGGCCCAGCCTGTCGGTGAAGACCCAGCCGCCGGCCAGGATGACCGTGAGGGAGATGACCAGCACCCTGAACAGCAGCCGCCGCTTGTGGAGCACCCGGCCCGCCGGGTCGAAGGAGACCGCCAGCAGCCAGATCGACAGCGCCATCCCGAAGACCACCAGCCCCCGGACCAGCTGGATGGGCACACCGGTCCACCGCTGGAGGTCCTCGGCGCTCGGCCACGGACCGGGCAGGTAGGCGGCTCGCGGGACCACCAGCCCCGCCGCCAGCCCGAACGCGAGGAAGCTGCCGCCGCTCCAGAGCCTGGCCCGCCGGGAGGCCGGCCCCCCGCCCATGGCCTCGGAGCGGGCGGCGGCGACCAGGAAGTGACTGGCCGTCCAGGCCAGCGCCGGGGCGGCGATCACCAGCCGCACCGAGGTCTCGAGCGAGGAGAGGCCGCCGACGGCGGTCAGCCCCGCGAGCAGGGTGACCGGCACCAGGTGGAGCCAGGGGGCCAGCTGCCGGCCGAGGAGGATCCGGTGGTTCCGCCGGGCGAACTCGAGCAGCAGCAGGAAGCTGGCGCCGATCAGCGCCGTCCGGGCCAGCTGGAACAGGGCCGAGTCCACCATGGTCAGCGCCAGCAGGTGGAGCCACTCGGCGGCGCCGTGGGTGAATGCGCTGGCGCCGAGGAGCCACCAGGGCGTGGGGAGCGGCCCGGCCCGCGACATGGAGAGGCAGACGGCGCCGAGCAGGAAGAGCCCCAGCCCGTTGAAGAAGTAGATGTAGTCGAGCTGCGCGACGAGCAGGTTCGGCATGGTTCCTCCCCCCGGGGAACGCCCTGCGGTGAACGGCCACCGCAGACCCCGGCCATTTCACCGCAAGGCTCATGCCGATCGGCGGTGGCAGCGACGGTCCGGCCCCGCGCCCCATCCCGCCGGATCGCGTGGGGAATCTCTCCAGGCGGGGTGGTGGCGCCACCCGGGGCGGGTGGGTCATCGACCCGGCCGGGTCCGGGCGAACCCCGCGGAGGCTCGGCCAGACGGGGGCGTCGGCCCCGGGGAAAGGAGCGGCGGCGGCGTGGTACATTCGGGTGGTCGGCCGCGACCGCGGCCCAGCGCCGGAGGGGACGCCATCACCCGCTCGAAGAAGAAGACCGCCCGCAAGCTCCCCGCCCGGCCCGCCGCGCGCCCGGCGCCGCGCCGGGCCACGCCCAAGGTCACGTCCAGGCGCACCGCGAACGCTGCTCCCAGGACCGCCCGCAAGGCGCCCCGTCCGTCCTCACGGGGCGCCGCCGCCCTCTCCGACCACCCGCTCGGCGAGGGGGTCGCCGACGGCTTCGCGCTGCGCCGCCTCAAGGCGCCGGCCCACCTCTCCCGGACACCGAGGAAGGCGGTCCGCGAGGTGGGGTGGGCGGCTTTCGGCGAGGTGGCCCGCCAGCTGGCGCTGCGCATCGCCGAGCGCTTCCAGCCGGCGGTGGTGCTGGGCATCGCCAAGGGCGGCGTCTTCGTCGGTGGCGCGCTGGCCGCGGCGCTGCAGGCCGACTTCCACCCGGTGCGGATCGAGAAGCGGCGCCGCGACGCCGGCGCCGGGCCGGTCGAGCAGCTCCCCGACCTGACCGGCAAGAAGGTGCTGGTGGTGGACGACGTCTGCGCCAGCGGCAGCACGCTGGCCAAGGCCCGCGCCGTGGCCCGCAAGGCCGGCGCCCGGCAGGTGCAGACCGCGGTGCTGGTGCGGCGCCCCACGGGCGCCCGGCCCGACTGGTTCGCCTTCGAGACCGACGAGCTCTTCCTCTTCGGCTGGGACTACGAGCTCCAGGACACCGGCTCCGCGGCCCTCGACCCCGGCGAGGTCGGCGTCTAGGTCGCGCCGGGTCGACCGTGCAGCGGGTGGTCATCGGCACCGCGGGTCACGTCGACCACGGCAAGACGGCGCTGGTCAAGGCGCTCACCGGCGTCGACACCGACCGGCTGGCCGAGGAGCGCCGCCGCGGCATCACCATCGAGCTCGGCTTCGCCCACCTGGCCCTGCCCGGCGGCGGCGTGGCCGGGGTCATCGACGTGCCCGGCCACGAGCGGTTCGTCCGGTCGATGGCGGCCGGCGCCGGCGGGATCGACGTGGTGGTGCTGGTGGTGGCCGCCGACGAGGGGGTGATGCCCCAGACCCGCGAGCACCTCGACATCTGCCGGCTGCTGGGGGTGGGGCGCGGCCTGGTGGCGGTGACCAAGAGCGACCTGCTCCCGGCGCTGGGGGCCGACTGGCTGCCGCTGCTGCTCGGCGAGATGCAGGGCGCGCTGGCCGGGACCTTCCTGGAGGGGGCCCCGGTGATCCCCTGCTCCACGGTGAGCGGCGAGGGGCTGCCGGCGCTCCTGGAGGCGCTGGGGCGGCTGGCCGCCGAGGTGACGCCGCGCCCGGCCGACGGCCCGCTGCTGCTCCCCATCGACCGGGCCTTCTCCCTGAAGGGCTTCGGCACCGTGGTCACCGGCACCCTCTGCTCCGGCACCCTCACCGAGGGCGAGCAGGTGGCGCTGCTGCCGGCCCGCCCTGGCCGCGAGCCGCTGCGGGTCCGCTCGCTGCAGGTCCACGGCGCCCCGGTGGCCCAGGCGCTGGCGGGGCAGCGGACCGCCGTCAACCTCCCCGGCCTGGAGGCGGGGGAGATCTGGCGCGGCCAGGCGCTCACCCGGGCCGGCGTGGTCCCGCCCTCGTCGCTGCTCGACGCCGAGCTGACCCTGCTGGCGGCGGCACCGCGGGCGCTCCGCCACCGCACCCGGCTGCTGCTCCACGTCGGCACCGCCCAGGTGCAGGCCACGGTGAGCCTGCAGGACCGGTCCGAGCTGGCCCCCGGGGCCACGGCGCTGGTCCAGCTGCGCCTGGCCGCGCCGGTGGCCGCCCTGCCCGGCCAGCGCTTCATCCTGCGCGGCTTCGTCAAGCTCGACGGCCGCGGCGCCACCCTGGCCGGCGGCCGGATCCTCTCCATCGCCGCCCCGCGGCGTCGGCGCGGCCGCCCCGAGTCGCTGGCCCAGCTCGCCCAGCTGGCCGGCCCCTCGATCGACGCCCGGGTGGCGGCGGTGCTCTCCAGCGCCGGGCCGGCCGGCCTCACCGCCGAGGCGCTGACCGGACGGACCGCCACCGCCCACCGCGCCCTCGACGAGGCGCTGGGCCGGCTCTCCAGCCGCGGCGAGGCCCTGCTGGTGGACCGCGAGCAGCGGACCTGGGTGTCGGGCGCCGTGGCCACCGCCCTGGCGGTGCGCCTCCAGGCCGCCGTCGAGGCCCACCACCGGCTGCAGCCGCTGGCCGCCGGCATGGGGCGCGAGGCGCTGCGCGGGAAGCTGCCGCCGGTGGCGGAGCCGCGCCTCTTCCAGCGGCTGCTGGCCCGCGCCGTCGAGGCCGGGACGCTCCACGTCGACGGCGACCTGGTCCGGCTCCCCCAGCACCGGGCCGCGGCCGGGGGGGCCGGGGGCGCCCTGAAGAACCGGGTGGCGGCCGAGCTGGCCGCCGGCGGCCTCACCCCGCCGCTGCTGTCCGAGCTGCCGGGGCGGTGCCAGGGACCGGCCGCCGAGGTGGCGGCGGTCCTCAAGCTGCTGGTCGCGGAGGGGAGCGCGGTGCGGGTCTCGGCCGACCTGCACTACGATGCGGCGGTGCTGACGACGCTCTGCGACCGGCTGGTGACCTGGCTCGGCGAGCGGGGGCGGATCACCACCCAGGAGTTCAAGGAGCTGGTGGGCGCCACGCGCAAGCACGTCATCCCGCTGGCCGAGTACTTCGACCGGGAGCGGGTCACGCTCCGGGTGGGCGACCACCGGGTGCGGCGCGGCGAGGGACGGCCGTGAGCGACGCCAGCCGCGACCAGGTGGTGGGCGGCACCATCGTGCTGCGCGACCGGCGGGTGGTCTACGCCACCGTCGGCGCCCAGGCGCTCTTCGGCCGCTCCGGGCGCGACCTGCTGGGGCTCGGCCTGGCCGAGCTGCTGGCGCCGGGGGATCGCGAGCGGGTGCTGGCCCGCCACGCACGGCGGCTTCGCGGCGAGCCGGTGCCGACCGAGTACGAGATGGAGCTGCTGCTCCCCGACGGCTCGCAGCGCACCGCCCTGGCGCGCCTCTCCCTGGAGGGCTCCGAGGTGGTGGTGCAGCTCCAGGACCTCTCCGCCCTGGCCGGGCGCCGGCGCCGGCTGGAGGGGCTGGCGGCGCTCGGGGTGGCCATCCACCGCGAGCGGACCGAGGCGGCCATCCAGGAGCGGGTCCGCGACGGCCTGGTGGCGCTGGAGCTGACCCCCCTGCTGCTGCGCCCCGCCGCCGAGGGGGTCGAGGTGGTCTGGACCCGCCTGCCCCCGGCCATCGCCGGGGCGGTCACCGGCCTGCTGCAGCGCCCGCTGGAGGGGCTGGTCGGACCGTGGAGCCCCTTCAACCGGGAGGTCTGGACCACCGGCTCGGCCTACTCCGACGACTGGATCGCCCACGCCGCCGACTTCGCCCACCAGGGGCTGGCCGAGCGGCTGGCGGCGGCCGCCGCCGCCCACGGCCTGGTGCGCGCCCTCGCCGTCCGGCTCGACGAGCGGCGCGGCCCGACCGTGTACCTGGTGGCGGTCGGCGAGTGGATCCGCGGCGACGATCTCCCGGCCTTCCGGCTCTTCGGCGCCCAGGTGGCCGCCGCCCTCGACGCCGCCCGCGACATCGCCGAGCTCTCCGCCCGCAACGTCGACCTGGCGGCGCTGGCCGAGCTGGGGGCGCTGGCCGGCACCGCCGCCTCGCTCGGCGACTTCCTCCCCCGGGCCCTGGAGGTGGTCCTGGCCACGGCCGCCTGCCAGGCCGCCGGGGTCTTCGCCACCTCCCAGGCGCGGCAGCAGCTGGAGCTGGTCCAGGTGGCCGGCCTGGCCGAGCCCATGCCCCGGGCCATGAGCCGGGCCGACTTCGCCTCGCCGCTCGGCGCCGTGGTGCTGAGCCGCCGCCTGGTGGTGGCGCACCTCGAGGAGCTCCCGCCGCCGCTGCGCACCTGGCTGGAGGGGATCCACCTCGCCACCCTCGCCTACGTGCCGCTGGTGGCCCGCGGCCAGGTGCTGGGGGTCATGGCGGCGGGCTGGCGCGACCGGCTCGAGGCCGGCGCCTGCCGCCCTGAGCTGCTGCTGGCCATGGGCTCCCACCTGGCCGCGGCCATGGAGTCCGACCAGCTGCTCGGCGACCTGCGCCGCCGGGTCGGCGAGCTGACGCTCCTCAACGACGTGGCGGTGGCCACCGCCAGCCTGGACCCGGTGCTGCTGCTGGAGAACGCGCTGCGCCGGGTCTGCGAGACCTTCGAGGCCGACGGCGGGCTGGCCCACCTGCTGGGCGACGGCCTGCTGGAGCTGCAGGCCAGCCAGGGGCTCTCGCCCGGGACCGCGGCCCTGCTCTCGCGGCTGGAGCCGGAGGAGGGGCCGGCCGGGCAGGCCCTGACCGGGCGGGCGCCGGTGCTCGATCCGCCACCGGAGCTGGCCGGCCCACGCTTCGACCAGGTCCGGGCCGCCGAGCGGCTCCGCGCCCTGGTGGCGGTGCCGCTGCTGGCCAAGGAGCGGGCGGTGGGCGCGCTCTGCCTGTTCCGGCGCACCAGCCGCCCCTTCGCCGCCGGCGACGTCACCCTGCTCTCCGCCATCGGCGTCCAGCTGGGGGTGGCCGTCGACGCCGCCCGCCAGTACGCCGACGTCCGCCGGCGCGCCCGCGATCTCGAGGCCATCCACGCCCTGGCGCTGCGGGTCCTCTCGGCCACGCCCGGCGAGACCGGGGCGCTGCTGCGGGAGGCCAGCGCCGCGGTGGCCGACGCCCTCTCGGCGCGCCAGGTGGTGATCCTGCTGCTGGACGAGGAGGGGACCTCGCTGGTGCCGGCCGCCAGCGCCGGGATGGCGCTGCCCGAAGGGGCCCGGCGCCTGCCGCTGGACCGCGCCGGGCTGGCCGCCGAGGCCTTCCGCACCGGCGGGCCGGCCTGGACCGAGGACGCCTCGCTCGACCCGCGCAGCGCCATGTTCGGCCACCAGGAGGTCCCGCCGGTGTCGATGCTGGCCGTGCCCCTGGCGGCGCGCGCCACCCGGCGCGGGGTGATGATGGTGGCCGACGCGCCGGGCCACCGCTTCTCCGAGACCGACCGGGCCCTGGCCTCGGCGCTGGGGGCGGAGCTGGCGCTGGCGCTGGAGAACGCCGAGCTCTACGCCGAGGCCCGGCGCCGCGCCGAGGAGCTGGAGGTGCTGCAGGAGGTGGGGCGGTCGCTGGTGGCGACGCTGGAGCTCCCCCAGGTGCTCGACGCCGGGGTCCGCAACCTGGCCCGCAGCCTGGGGGCGCCGGAGGCCTACCTGGTGCTGCAGGACGAGGACGGCCCGGGGCTGGAGACCCGGGCGGTGGCCGGTCCCCAGGTCGAGGAGCTGGGGCGCCGCTTCGACGCCTCGCCGTCCGGCTCGCTGGCCGGGCTGGCGCTGGCCCGCCGCCAGGTGGTCCGCGTCGACGACGCCCAGCACGACCCCCGCCTCGACGAGGCGCTGCGCCGCCGGGCCGCCTTCCGCTCCGCCCTGGCCCTGCCGCTGCTGGTGCACCAGGCCGCCATCGGCGCCGCGGTGATCGTGGAGACCGAGCGGCTGCGCCACTTCAGCGACGCCGAGGTGGAGCGCGCCGCCGCCATCGCCAACCAGCTGGCGGTGGCGGTGGACCACGCCCGGGCCCACGCCCGGGTCATCGCCGCCAACGCCGACCTGCGGCGCGAGCAGGAGAAGAACATCCGCAAGTCGAGGCTGGAGGCGCTCGGCGAGCTCTCGGCGGTGATCGCCCACGAGGTCCGCAACCCGCTCGGCGTCATCTTCAACTCGCTCGGCTCGCTGCGCCGCCTCATCGGCCCCGGCGGCGACGCCCGCATGCTGCTGGACATCGTCGGGGAGGAGGCCGACCGGCTCAACCGCATCGTCGGCGACCTGCTCGACTTCGCCCGCCACTCGCCGCCGCAGCTGGCGCCCGACCGGCTGGAGCAGGTGGTCGAGGAGGCGGTCAGCGTGGCGGTGGCCCAGCCGCCGCCCGGCCTCGAGGTGGTCCGCCGGCTGGGGGCGGAGCGGCTCGAGGTGTCCATCGACGCCGGGCAGGTGCGGCAGGCGGTGCTCAACCTGGTGGTCAACGCCGTGCAGGCCATGCCGGGCGGCGGCCAGCTCACGGTGCGGACCTTCCTCGACGGCGACGCCGCGGTGGTCGAGGTGGAGGACACCGGGGCGGGGATCGCCGAGGTGGTCCGGGGGCGCATCTTCGAGCCCTTCTTCACCACCAAGGCCACCGGGACCGGCCTCGGCCTGCCGGTGGTGAAGCGGATCGTCGAGGGGCACGGCGGGGAGCTCCGGCTCCGCACCGGCCCGGCCGGCACCTGCTTCGCCCTGCGCTTCCCCATCGTCGCCGCCCCGGCCGCCGCCCCGGCCGCCGACCTCCACCGCGTCCGCTCCTGAGGGACCGCACCATGACCGACGCCCGCCTCCCCACCTCGCCCCCCGGCGCCGCCCGGCTGCTGGTGGTGGACGACCAGAAGAACATGCGCGCCACCACCGCCATGGTGCTGCGCCAGGCCGGCTACCTGGTCGACGAGGCCGAGGACGGCGCCGCGGCGCTGCGGCGGCTGGAGGGGGACGGCTACGACGTGGTGCTGACCGACCTGCGCATGCCCGACGTCGACGGCATGGAGGTGCTGCGGACGGTGCGGCAGCTGGCGCCGGAGACCGAGGTGATCGTCATGACCGCCTACGGGACCATCGAGTCGGCGGTGGAGGCCATCCGGCGGGGCGCCTACGACTTCCTCGCCAAGCCCTTCAAGGAGGACGAGCTGCTGCTGCGCACCGCCAAGGCGGTGGAGAAGCGCCGCCTGGTGGGGCAGGTCAGCGTGCTCACCGGCGAGTTCCGGCGCCGCTTCGGGCTCGACCACATCATCGGCCGGTCGGCCGGGCTGCGCGAGGTCCTCGACCGGGTCGCCCGGGTGGCCCCCTCCGACGCCACCGTCCTGCTCACCGGCGAGTCGGGCACCGGCAAGGAGCTGGTGGCGCGGGCCCTCCACGTCAGCAGCCGGCGCGGCGACCGCCCCTTCGTGCCGGTCAACTGCGCCGCCATCACCGAGACCCTGCTGGAGTCGGAGCTCTTCGGCCACGCCCGCGGCGCCTTCACCGGCGCCACCCGGGCCCGGCGCGGCCTCTTCGAGGAGGCCCACGGCGGCACCCTGTTCATCGACGAGATCGGCGAGACCGCCCCCGGCTTCCAGGCCAAGCTGCTGCGCGCCCTGCAGGACGGGGAGATCCGCCGGGTCGGCGAGTCGGCGCCGGTGCAGGTCGACGTGCGCATCGTCGCCGCCACCAACCAGGACCTGCGCAAGGCCATCGCCGAGAAGCGCTTCCGCGAGGACCTCTTCTACCGGCTCAACGTGGTGCCCATCCGCATCCCGCCGCTGCGCGAGCGGCTCGAGGACGTGCCGCTGCTGGCCGTCCACTTCCTGGCCCAGTACAACCGGCGCGCCGGCACCCAGAAGGTCTTCGCCCCGGCGGCGCTGGCCGAGCTCTGCGAGCACAGCTGGCCGGGCAACGTGCGCGAGCTGGAGAACATGGTGGAGCAGTCGGCGGCGCTCTCCCCGGGCGCCGAGATCGGCCCCGAGGGGATCCAGTTCGAGCCGGTCACCCGCCCCCGCCTCGAGCCGGCCCCCGGCCAGGCCCGCACCCTGGCCGCCGCCGTCGAGGAGGCGGAGCGCGCCAGCATCCAGGCCGCGGTGGCGCGCTGCGACGGCGACCTGCCCCGGGTGGCCGCGGAGCTGGGCGTCTCCTCGACCACGCTCTGGCGGAAGATGAAGCGGCTCGACCTGGCGGCGCGCCCCGGCGGCGGCTGACCGGGCGCCTCAACCGGGGCCGCTCCTTTCAGTTTCGAAGCTGCATTGCAGGGCTGCAAGGAGGCCTGGCGCCGCCGACCCCGAAGGTCGGGACGGGGTCGGGCCGCTGCGGGGAACTCCTTGCAACGCAAAGGGTTTGCCGCCACCGCCCCGGCGCCCGACGGCGGTTCGGCGCTGGCACCCCCGTTGCTAAGCCAGGGCCCGAGGCGCAGAGCCGCAGGCCTGGGTACGGTCCCCCCCCGCCACTCCGGCTACGCTCTGCGCCTCATTGACGCCATGGCCTCGGTCCTCCTCATCGACGGAGACCGGAACTTCCGGGAAGCGCTGGCGATCGCCCTGCGCCTCGACGGGTGCGCCGTGACCACGGCCGGCGGCGCCCCCGAGGCCCTGGCCCTGCTGGAGCGGGGCGGCTACGACCTCTGCCTCGTCGACCTGAACGTGGGCGGCGTCGAGGGGGTGCTGCGGAAGGCCGCCGGCCACCCCGCGCCGGTGCTGGTGACCGGCCCGTACTCGGAGCTGCTGGAGGCCGCGGCCCGGCGTCACCCGCCGGTGCGGGCGCTGCCCAAGCCCTTCGCCGCCGCCGACCTGCTGGCGCGGCTGGCGAGCTGACCGGTCCGACCGCGTCGGCTACATCACCAGCGCGCTGGCCGCCTGCGCCAGGCGGAGGATGGGGTCGGCCACCAGGCCGAAGAGCACCACCACCAGCGCCGCCACGCCGAGGGCGAAGACCATGGCCGGCGCCGGCGCCGCCGCCTCGGTCCCCTCGGCCGGCTTCATGTACATGTGCACCACCACCCGCAGGTAGTAGAAGGCGCCGAGGATGCTGGTGAGCACGCCGACGATGGCCAGCGGGTAGAGCTGGGCGCCGACCGCGGCCTTGAAGAGGTACAGCTTGGCCACGAAGCCGGCGGTGGGCGGCACCCCGGCCAGGCTGAGCAGGAAGACGGTCATGGCGAAGGCCAGCCCCGGCCGCCGGCTGGCCAGCCCGGAGAAGCGGGAGAGGTCCCAGGCCGCCGCCGGCTCGCGGTCGCCCCGGGTGCGCTCCTCGAGCGAGCCCACCACGGCGAAGGCGCCGATGGCGGTGGCGGTGTAGGCGGCCAGGTAGAAGAGCAGGCCGGCCAGGGCCATGGAGCGAGCCCCCTCCACCCGGGTGGAGACCACGCCGACCAGCAGGTAGCCGGCGTGGGCGATCGACGAGTAGGCCAGCATCCGCTTGACGCTGCGCTGGGGGAGCGCCAACAGGTTGCCGACGATCATGGTGAGGACCGCCAGCACCACCAGCACCTTCTCGAAGGAGAGGTCGCCGGCCCCGCCGCCCACCTGCGAGGAGAGGAAGACCCGGGCCAGCAGCGCGAAGGCGGCGGTCTTGACGCCGGCCGCCATGAAGGCGGTCACCGGCGTGGGCGCCCCCTCGTAGACGTCCGGGACCCAGGCGTGGAAGGGGACGGCGCCGACCTTGAAGGCCAGGCCGGAGGCGATCAGGCCGAGCCCGCCCAGCAGCAGCAGCGAGCCGGCCCCCTTGGCGCCGTGCATGGCCGAGAAGAGCGTGGTGCCGGTGGCGCCGAAGACCAGCGAGCTGC
Organism: Anaeromyxobacteraceae bacterium; assembly: GCA_032654565.1. Classification (GTDB taxonomy): domain Bacteria; phylum Myxococcota; class Myxococcia; order Myxococcales; family Anaeromyxobacteraceae; genus JADKCZ01. The sequence continues at coordinate 82,902 of JAULAX010000005.1, forward strand.
CGTAGAGCAGCAGCGCCGAGGAGATGGCGCCGAGGATCATGTACTTGAAGGCCGCCTCGGAGGGGCGCCGGCCGCGGCGCACGTAGGCGGTCAGCGAGTAGGTGGAGAGGCTCATGATCTCGATGGCCACGAAGGCCACCAGCAGGTCGGAGGCCATGCCCACCAGCGCCATGCCGGCCGCGGCGAAGAGGGTCAGCGCGTAGTACTCGCCCCGCTCGGCGTCGCGGGCCTGCAGCCAGCTGGCGCTCATCAGCGCCGAGAGGGCGACGCCGCCGCAGATGATGACGGTGACGAAGACCGAGAAGAGGTCCACGGTGGCCTGGCCGCCGAAGACGGGGCCGGCCGGCTGGGCCACCACCGCGGCCACGGCGGCCAGCAGCGCCGTCACCACGGTGAGCCCGGACTGGTAGCCGCGCCGGACCGAGGAGAGGAAGACCTCGCTGAGCAGCAGGGCCAGCCCGCCGGCGGTGAGGATGGCGATGGGGACCAGGGCGACGAAGTCGCGTGTCGGGAAGCCGGTCATGTCAGTACGCCCCTCCGGGCGGCAGGGGAGGCCGGGCGGCCACGGCGGTGGGCACGGTGCCGACCCGCGACGGGAGGCCGAGGCGCGCCTCGGCCTGCTGGAAGCGCTGCACCAGCCGGTCGACGGCCGGCTTGGCCGGGGCCAGGAACGGCGCCGGCATCAGCCCCATGACCACGATGAAGACGATCACCGGGGCGATCACCAGCCCCTCGCGCAGCGAGAGGTCGGGGAGGTGCCGGTTCTCCTCCTTGCGGATGGGGCCGTAGAAGACCTTCTCCACCAGCACCAGCATGTAGACGGCGCCGAGGATGACGCCGGTGGAGGCCACCACCGTGAGCACCTGGCCGTTGGGGAGGCGGGAGAGGAAGGTGCCGGAGAGGATGAGGAACTCGCCGACGAAGCCGTTGGTGCCGGGCAGGCCGATGGAGGAGAGCGTCACCACCACGAAGGCGGTGGCCAGCCAGGGCATCTGCTTGGCGACGCCGCCGTACTCGGAGAGCAGCCGGGTGTGGCGCCGCTCGTAGAGCATGCCCACCAGCAGGAAGAGGCCGCCGGTGGAGACCCCGTGGTTGAGCATCTGGTAGACGCTGCCGGTCAGCCCCTCGGCGCTGATGGCCATCAGGCCGAGCATGACGAAGCCGAGGTGGGAGACCGAGGAGTAGGCCACCAGCCGCTTCATGTCGGTCTGCACGAAGCACATCAGCGCCCCGTAGACGATGCCGACGGTGGCCAGGGTGGCCAGGTGGGGCCGGAAGTAGAGCGCCGCCTCGGGGAAGAGCGGCATGGCGTAGCGGAAGAAGCCGAAGGTCCCCATCTTCAGCAGCACGCCGGCCAGGATCACCGAGCCGGCGGTGGGCGCCTCGGTGTGGGCGTCGGGCAGCCAGGTGTGCAGCGGGAACATCGGCACCTTGACCGCGAAGGCCAGCGCGAAGGCAAGGAACAGCCAGCGCCCCTGCGCGGTGGTGACGTTGAGCGCGGCCCGCGCCTGCACGTAGTCGAAGGTGCCGCCGTCGTTGAACGAGACGAAGAGGATGGCCAGCAGCATGAGCACGCTGGCGGCGAAGGTGTAGACGAAGAACTTCACCGTGGCGTAGAGCCGGTTCTGCGATCCCCAGATCCCGATCAGCAGGTACATGGGGATGAGCATCAGTTCCCAGAAGACGTAGAAGAGCACCAGGTCGAGGGCCGCGAAGGTGCCGATCATGGCCGTCTCGAGCACCAGGATGGCGATCATGAACTCCTTGACCCGGTCCTCCACCGCCTTCCAGGTGGAGAGGACCACCACCGGCACCAGCAGGGTGGTGAGCATCACCAGCAGCAGCGCCACCCCGTCGAGGCCGACGTGGTAGCCGATGCCCAGCGACGGCATCCAGGCCCGCTGCTCCTCGAACTGGAACTCGGCGGCGCCGGCCGCGGCGTCGAAGCCGAACCAGAGGAAGAGCGACAGGCCCAGGGTGATCAGCGAGACCGCCAGCGCCAGGGCGCGGTGCTGGCCGGGCTCGTCGCGCGGCAGCAGGACGGCGAACAGGGCGCCGGCCAGCGGGACGAAGGTGACGACGGTGAGCAGGTTCATGGTTACAGGCCCCCGACGCCGAGGACGGTGGCGAGGATGGCGGCCGCGGCCAGGGCCATGAAGCCGGCGTAGCGCTGGATGTCCCCGTCCTGGGCCAGGCGCCCCACCGAGCCGAAGAAGCCGACCAGGCGCGCCACCCCGTTGACCATCAGCCCGTCGATGAGGAAGACGTCGACCACCCGCCAGAGCCCGCGGGCCAGCGACTTGAGCGGCCCGATGATCGCCGCCTCGTAGAGCTCGTCGACGCGGAACTTGTCGACCATGAGCCGGTAGGTGCGGGGCAGGGCGCCGGCCAGCGCCGCCGGCAGCTTGAGCCAGCCGCGGCCGTACATGAGCAGGCCGATCACCGTGCCGCCCACGGCGATGAACCAGGCGGCGAAGTAGGGCCAGGCCGGGTGGGCGCCGGCGTGGAAGTGGCCGACCGCGTAGAGCCGCTCGGTGCCGGGGGCGAAGACCGGCTCGACGTAGTGGGCGAAGAGCTCGGAGACCGGCGAGCTGCCGGGCAGGCCGAGCAGCAGCCCCACCGCCGCCAGCACCGCCAGCACCATCAGCGGCACGGTCATGGCGAAGGAGGACTCGTGGGCGTGCTCGGCGGCGTGGGTGCGGGGCTTGCCCTGGAAGGTCAGCCAGTAGAGCCGGGTCATGTAGAAGGCGGTGCCGAGCGCGGCCAGCGAGCCGATCCCGTAGGCGATGGGGCCGACCAGGTGCCAGGCCGGGTTGGAGCTGAAGAGCGAGTACCCGAGGATGGCGTCCTTCGACCAGAAGCCGGCCAGCGGGAGGATGCCGGTGGCCGAGATGGTGGCCACCAGGAAGGTCCAGTGGGTGTGCGGCATCTTGCCGGCCAGCCCGCCCATCTTGCGGATGTCGGTCTCGTCCCCCATGCCGTGCATCACCGAGCCGGCGCCGAGGAAGAGGCAGCCCTTGAAGAAGGCGTGGATCACCAGGTGGAGCACGCCGGCCCACCAGGCGCCGCAGCCGACCCCGATGAACATGAAGCCGAGCTGGCTGACCGTGGAGTAGGCCAGCACCTTCTTGATGTCGTTCTGGGTGAAGGCGATGACCGCGGCGAAGAGCGCGGTGGCGGCGCCGACGATGGTCACCGTGGCCATGGCCGCCGGCGCCAGCGTGAAGAGCATGGAGTTGCGGGCCACCAGGTAGACGCCGGCGGTGACCATGGTGGCGGCGTGGATCAGGGCCGAGACCGGGGTGGGGCCGGCCATGGCGTCGGGCAGCCAGATGTAGAGGGGCAGCTGCGCCGACTTGCCGGCGGCGCCGACGAAGAGGCAGAGCATGGCGAAGGTGATCGCCCCCTGCCAGGTCCAGCCGGCGAAGAGGCCGGAGGCGATGGTGGCCTCGGGGGTGATGACCCGGGCCAGGTTGGCGAGCTCGGCGTAGCTGGTGGTGCCGAAGAGGGCCAGCAGCGCGAAGACCCCGAGCAGGAAGCCGAAGTCGCCCACCCGGTTGGTGACGAAGGCCTTGCGGCCGGCGAAGGCCTTCTGCTCGTCGGTGTACCAGAAGCCGATCAGCAGGTAGCTGCAGAGGCCGACGCCCTCCCAGCCCACGAAGGTGAGGAGCAGCGAGTCGCCCAGCACCAGGGTGAGCATGGCGGCGACGAAGAGGTTCAGGTAGGTGAAGAAGCGGGCGTAGCCGGCGTCGTCCTCGTGCGACATGTAGGACGCCGAGTAGACGTGGATGAGCGTGCCGACGCCGGTGATGACCAGCAGCAGGGTGCCGGAGAGCCGGTCGAGCAGCAGCCCCCAGGCCACGTGGACGAGGGACTGGCCGTCGGCCCCGGTCACGGCGATCCAGGGGGTCCCCTGGAAGCGCAGGTTCCGGGTGGTCAGCACCCAATAGAAGGCGATGGCGGCGATGACCAGGGAGCCGACCATGGCGCCGATGGCGACCAGGGTGGCGTTTCCCTTGCCGATTCGGCGACCGAAGAGCCCGTTGATCAGGGCGCCGGCCAGGGGGAACAGGATGATGGCCCAGAGGCTCGCCTCGGCCGCGGCGGGGGTCGGCAGGAAGGGCATAGGAGTGGGGCGAAGAATTACCCGCTTGGGCAGGCCAAGGCAACGAACTTCTGGCCCCTTTTCCCCGTGGGTGCGGCGGGATGCCCACCCGTCGGGTCCACGAATCGCCGGCGTGTTATTCGATCTGCCATGCCCCCGCCCTCCCCCCCGCCCGAACCGGCCGCCGCCGCCGAGGTCCGCAAGCTCCCCCGGGCCGACCGGCTGCTCGAGGCGGCCGGGCAGGCCGGGCTGCTCACGCGCCTCGGCCACCAGCCGGTCATGGAGGCGGTGCGGGCCGAGCTGGAGCGCCACCGGGCGGCGGTGCTGGCCGGGGCCCCCTGCCCACCCGCCGAGGCCATCGAGGCGGCGCTGCTGGCGCGCCTCGCCGCCGACCTCCCGGGACCGCTGCGGCGGGTCGTCAACGCCACCGGCGTGGTCCTCCACACCAACCTGGGGCGGGCCCCGCTCTCCGCCGCCACCGCCGCCGCCATGGCCGCCGCCGCCGAGGGGTACTCGACGCTGGAGTTCGACGTGGCTCGGGGCGAGCGCGGCGACCGCTATCACCACGCCGCCGGGGCGCTCAGCCGCCTCACCGGCGCCGAGGACGCCCTGGCGGTCAACAACGGGGCCGCCGCCGTGCTGCTGGCGCTGGCCGCCCTCTCGTCCGCTCGCCCGTCGGGATCGCCGGCCGACCGCTCGCCCGCGGAGCCGGGCCAGCCGGAGGCGCCGGCTCACGGCCTGGCGGAGGTGCCACCGCCGGGCGTGCCGGAGGTGCCACCGCCCGGCTTGCCGGAGGTGATCGTCAGCCGCGGCCAGCTGGTGGAGATCGGCGGCGGCTTCCGCATCCCCGACGTGCTGCGCCGCTCCGGGGCGGCGCTGGTCGAGGTGGGCACCACCAACCGGACCTACCTCGACGACATCGAGGCGGCCATCACTCCCCGCACCCGGGCGGTGCTCTCGGTGCACCGCTCCAACTTCCGGCTCGACGGCTTCGTCGCCGAGCCCACGCTCGCGGAGCTGGTGGGGCTGGCGCGGCGGCGCGACCTCTGGGTGGTGGACGACCTCGGCTCCGGGGCGCTGCTGCCGACCGCCCCGCACGGCCTGGCCCCCGAGCCGACGGTGGGCGAGCGGGTGCGGGCCGGCGCCGACCTGGTCTGCTTCTCCGGCGACAAGCTGCTGGGCGGACCGCAGGCCGGGCTGCTGGTGGGGCGGGCGGCGGCGGTGGCGCTGGTGAAGCGCCACCCGCTGCTGCGGGCGCTGCGGCTCGACAAGGTGGCGCTGGCCGGCCTCTCGGCCACGCTGGCCCACTACGAGCGGGGCGAAGCGCTGCGCGAGCTCCCGGTCTGGCGGGCCATCGCCCGGCCGCTCCCCGAGCTGGAGGCCACGGCGCGCCGCTGGCTGGCGGCGCTGGCGGCGCGGACGCCGGGGGCCGGGGTGCGGCCCGGCGAGTCGGCGGTGGGGGGCGGGACGCTGCCGGGCGAGACCCTGCCCACCTGGCTGCTCACCCTGCCCACGCCCGACCCGGCGGCGCTGCTGGCCGCCCTGCGGCGGGCGCCGGTGCCGGTGGTGGCCCGGATCCTCGACGGCGCGGTGGTGCTCGATCCGCGCACCGTGCTCGACGGCGAGGAGGCGGGGCTGCTGGCGTCGCTCCAGGCGGCGCTGGGGGCGTAGGGCTCGCGCCCCACTGACCGAGGTCGGGGCCTCCCGCTCCTGGTGTCCCGCCTGTCGACTGGCGGTGGCGCCTGAATAGGTTGCGTGGTGGCTTCGTCCTCCCATTCAAGAGGGGAACGAACCAGCGAGGAGCACGCCATGACCACCTTCCGCCGCTTCACCGCCGTCGCCGCCCTGATCAGCGCCACCGCGTTCGCGCCTGCCTTGGCCGCCGCGGACGACCACAGAGACCGGGACGACCGCGGCCGGTACGGCGAGCGCGACGACCGCCGAGACCGCCACGCCCCCCCCGTGGCTCCGCCGGGGTGGTCGGAGCGCGATGACCTGGGCTGGAGCGGGCCGGGTCGGTACGGCGGCGGCTGGGAGCGGGGCGAGCGGCGCTGGCACCTGCTGCAGGCTCGCGCTGTCCGGCACTCGCTGTTCGAGCTCGACCGGGAGCGCGCCGACTTCTACGCGCGCAACGGCGGGCGCCCCTGGCTGGTGGCCCGGTACGACCAGGCCTGGTTCGCGCGCCGCGTCGAGCTGGAGCGCCGGCTGGAGTGGCTCCGGGCGACGGCGCGGAGGTGAGGATGACCCTGCTTCCGGGGGAGCATTCGAGATCATCGCCATCCTCGCCATCCTGACCGAGGGTTCCGCGGTTCGTCCGGCCCGGCCGCGGCGCGGACACCCCGAAACGGCGCCCGTCGCGTAAGTCACCGATATGACTTGGTGGTCGATTACTCTCGGTCAGGGCGCACAGGGTGCACCGTCACGCCTCTCCGGTTCGAGTACCCGCCGACGAAGTGAACCGGCGCGGCTCAGCGGCGCTGACCGTGGTCGGGCTGGTGGTGCCTGTCGCGGCCGTGGTCGCCGTGGCGCGGCGGGCGGCGCTGGTGCGGCTCCCGGCCCGCGTCGTCGTCGGCGTCCTCGTCCTCATCGCCCGCCGGCGTCGGCGGGGGCGGGGGCGGCGGCGCCACCACCACCGCGTGGCAGTAGTTGATCGAGCCCTCCCCCGCGAAGCACCAGTCATTGACGTAGGCCGAGACCCCGGCCACCTGGTAGCTCCCGCCCGGGTTGAAGTCCTCGGCCAGGGGCGTGCCGGTGGGGCCGCAGTTCTCCGAGCTGCCGAACCTGGAGTACCAGCCGAGGTGGTCCACCTCGGTGGCGCTGGTCGAGCAGGCCCAGTCGGCGCTGGCGCCGCCGAAGAGCAGCGCGCAGGCCTGCAGGCAGCTGTAGGCGGTGGCCGTGCTCCACTCCGGGCCGGCGCCGACGTCGAAGGACTGCGGGGCGAGGAGGACGGCGACCGCGGCCGCGGCCACCGGCCCGGCGGGGGCGGCGGCCTCCGGCGCCGACGGCTCGCCGACCGGAGCGGTCGCCCCACACCCCACGGTCACCAGCACCGACAACGCCACCACCACGGAACGAACGCGCATGAGCGCCTCCCAGGACCATCCCCTAGAGCAAGGGGAAGACCAGCGGGCCTGGCCGGCTCACCGGCGCCGGGGCCGGGCGTCGGGCGGGTCGGGCATCACGGGCAACCGGCTCAATTGACGGTCGGTTCTGGCCCGGATCCCGGTGGGGGCGTGGGCCCACCGGCCTGCCGCCCCGCGGCGCCCGGCCCGGAGTCGCCGCCCACCCAGGGTCAGGTCCCGCCCGGCCCACCCACCCCGCTTCGGTCCCTCGGCGGGTGGCGGCGGCCCGCTCGGCGGAGCCGGAGCTCAGGGGTTGAATCGGTAGCCCACGCCGCGCACCGTCTCCAGGTGGCGCGGGGCGTCGGCGTCGTCGTCGATGTGGGCCCGCAGCCGGGCCACGAAGTTGTCGACGGTCCGGGCGGTGCCGAAGTAGCGCGAACCCCAGACCGCCTCCATGAGCTGCTCGCGCGAGAAGACCCGGTCCGGGTGGCTGACCAGGTAGAGGAGCAGGTCGAACTCGCGGGTGGTCAGCTCCAGGGCCCGGCCGTGGGCGGTGGCGCGGCGCGCCACCAGGTCGATCTCCACCGGCCCGGCCTTCTTGACGCTGCGGACCTCGCCGGTCTCGCCCTTGACCCGGCGGCGGCGCAGCAGCGCCCCGATGCGGGCCAGCAGCTCCTTCAGGCTGAAGGGCTTCACCATGTAGTCGTCGGCGCCGAGCTGCAGCCCGGCCACCTTGTCGGTCTCCTGCCCCTTGGCGGAGAGGATCAGGACCGGCAGGTCGGCGTCGTCGCGCCGCAGCTCGCGGATCAGCTCCAGCCCGCCGAGGCGCGGCAGCATCACGTCCACCACCAGCAGGTCGAAGCGCTCGGCCCGGGCCAGCTGCAGCCCGGTCTCGCCGTCGCTGGCGGAGCGGACCGCGTACCCCTCCATGGTCAGGTTGAGCTGCAGGCCGCGCAGGATCGAGGGATCGTCCTCGATGACCAGGATGCGCTCGCTGGTCGGGCTCACGTGAGGGGCTCCGCGGCCGGCAGGGTGATGGTGAAGGCCGCCCCCTGGCCCACCTCCGAGCGGACCGCGATCTTGCCGCGGTGGGCGCCGACGATGTGCTTGACCATGGCCAGCCCCAGCCCCGAGCCCTCGATGGTCCGCTGCAGCGGATCCCGGGCCCGGTAGAACTTCTCGAAGATCCGCTTCTGCTCCGGGGCGGCGATGCCCGGCCCGTTGTCGGCCACGGTGATCACCACCGCCGGCCCGCTGCGAGCCGCGCTGACGGTGATCCGCTTGTCCGGGCCGGTGTACTTGTGGGCGTTGTAGAGCAGGTCGAGCAGGGCGCCGCTGAGCGCCTCGCGGTCGGCCACCACCTCGGGGAGGTCGGGCGGGAGCTCGCGGGTGAGCGCCACCGGGTGGGAGAGCCGCATGGGCTCGAAGGCGTGGAGGGCGTCCTCGACGATGGGGGCGAGGGGCTGGCGCTGCAGGTCGAAGCGGCGACGCCCCGACTCCATGCGGGCCCAGTCGAGCAGCCGGTTGATGTGGGCGGAGAGGCGGGCCGTCTCCTCGGCGATGATCTCCAGCGCCTCGGCGCGGCGCACCTCGTCGGTGAGCCGCCCCATCTGCAGGGTCTCGACGAACATCCGGATCGAGGTGAGCGGGGTGCGCAGGTCGTGTGAGACCTTGTTGACGAAGTCGGTCTGCAGGCGGGCCACCCGGGCCTCGCGCTGCACCACGATGAGGGTGGCGGCGCTGCCGGCCACCGTGGTGGCCACCAGGGTGAGGATCAGGGCGCCGAAGACGTAGTCGCGCGGCGCCGCGCCGAAGACCAGGATCAGCACCCCCACCGTCAGCATCAGGGCCGCGGGGATGAAGACGAAGCCGATGATCAGGGGCAGGACGCGGCGCACGGGGGCTACCCTACCATCGCCCTCCGGCGGGTGGACCGGCCGGGTGCCCGGCCTCGCGCCCCTGGCGACGGCCGCGGGCGACGACCGGGGAGTCATGCGCCGCGCCCTACCCGCAGACCCGGTTGCGTCCCGAGTCCTTGGCCGCGTAGAGCGCCGCGTCGGCCCGCTTCACCATGTCCTGGTCGCCGGCCACCTCCGGGTTCGGGAAGGAGCAGATCCCGATGCTGATGGTGACGCGGATGATCTGGTCGCCCTCGGCGATGGACGTCTCCTCGACCATGCGACGCAGCCGCTCGCCGACGGCGCGGGTGTCCTCCCTGGACGTGCCAGGGAGGATCACCAGGAACTCCTCGCCGCCGTACCGCAGCAGGACGTCGCCCTCGCGGATGGCCTGGCGCGCCGTCTTGACCATCTGGATGAGGGTCCGGTCACCGGCCAGGTGGCCGTAGGTGTCGTTGACCGCCTTGAAGTGGTCCACGTCGAACATCATCACCCCGAGCGGGCCCGCCAGACGGACGGCGCGGCCGAACTCCTCGCGGAGCCGCCCCGTGCCGAAGCGGCGGTTGTAGGCCCCGGTCAAGGGATCGAGCGCGGCGAGCTGCTGGAGCCCCTGGTAGTTCATGGCGTTGTTGACGGCCACCACCAGACCAGGCAGGAGCAGGTCGAGGCGGGACCCCACCTCCCCGGGAAACGGCGTGGCCCGGGCCAGGACCACGGCGCCCAGCGGGACGCCCTTGTAGACGAGCGGCTCGACCAGCACCTCGCTGGGCCGGAAGTCGACCACCAGCCCGTCGACGCTGACGTCGCTGGGCAGGGAGAGGATGACCCGCCGCTCCGTCTGGAAGACGCGACGGAGGTGGTCCGAGTTCCCCAGGGCCTCGGGGACCCGGAGCCCGTGGCTGGCCGCCACCTTGACCTTCCCACCCTCGACGACCAGCAGGGCCCCTCCGCTGGCGCCGGTCTGCTGCAGCATCTGCTGGAGGGCGTTGGTCGTCACCTCGGAGAGCTCGAGGTGACTCGCCAGCATGGAGCCGAAGCTGCGCACCGCCGCGTCGGACTGGTGCGCCGCGGCCAGGGCCAGGACCAGGTGGTTGAAGGCGCGGCCGCTCTCGCCGAGCTCGTCCTCCGAGTCGACCGGGACGCTGCAGGCCTCGGGCGTGCAGGCGGCCGAGTTCCCCGGGCGACCGATCTCCATGACGTGGCCGGCGACCAGCCGCATCTGCTGGGCCAGCAGCCCCACGCGCGCCCCGACCACCAGCCGGGCCAGCCAGATGTTGGTGGCCCCGACCAGCAGGCCGGCCAGCATGCAGAGCCCGACGAACCAGGGGCGTGAGACCAGCGACTCCGGGACCCCGACCCCGTACAGGGCGAGCGGGAAGAGGGCGCCGACCAGGAGGCCGAAGGCGATCATCCAGACTGCCAGATCGGTGAAGACCTTCCGCGTCAGCCTCATCCAGCATCCTCATCGGGACCGCACCATCGCCCGGTCCGGGCTGGTGAACGGCCCTGCCGGAGGCTGTGACATGCAGGATCCGTTCGCGGGTGGTCCCGCCCCGGCCACCCGAGGACAGCTGGAACGTCGGCCACTTCCGGCGCGGACGGGTCGGGCCAGGTGCGCCGCGGCATGGGTGGAGCGTGCCCCGCGGGTGCGCCCGGCCCCATCCGGCACCCATCCGCCGGCACCCATCCCCCACGACGGCGGAGCCGCTCAGCCGCTCAGCCGCGCAGGCGCCCCGGCCTGCCCAGCAGGCGCGCCGGCAGGAGGAGCACCGCGCCGAGGAACCCGAACACGCCGTCGACCGCCGCGCCCAGCAGCCGGAACGGCAGCAGCAGCAGCCAGACCAGCGGGTAGAGGACCAGGGCCAGCAGGGCCAGCGGCCAGCTGACCACCAGGAGCAGGAGCCAGAGCAGGAAGGTGACCATGATCGGTGATCCTACGCCCGCCCCGTGCCGATATTCCCGCGCCCCGGCCCGCGGCGGCCCCGCCTCACCGCCTCGCGCCCTCAGGCCCCTCCAGCCCGTACTTCCGCGGGTTCCCGCACACCACCGCCGCCGCCAGCACCCGGGGGACGTAGTCCATGGTCTCGCGGGGCAGCCGGCGCAGGCGGTAGAGGTGCCAGAAGTCGCGCTTCTCCTTGCGGAAGCCGTCCTTCTCCTGCGCCACCTGGAGCAGCACCCGCCGCACCCCGGCCTCGCCGCTGTTGTAGCTGGCCATGGCCAGCATGAAGGAGTCGGACCCGAACACCGAGAGCAGGCTGGCCAGCTTGGCGGCGGCGGCCCGGGTCTGCTTCTCCACGTCGAGCCGCTCGTCGACCTGGTCGTCGACCCGCAGCCCCAGCTCCCGGGCGGTGCCGGCGGTCATCTGCCACATGCCCCGGGCCCCGGCCGGCGAGGTCTTCTCGGCGTCGAACTGGGTCTCGGCCCAGGCGATGTAGGCCATCTCCTCGGGCAGGCCGAGCCGGGAGAAGGCCTCGGTGATGGCCGGCCAGTGGCGGTTGCGGCGCCCGTAGACGAACTTGAGGTTCCCGGCCCGGGCCAGCACCTCCACCTCGCGCCGCAGGGTCTCCCGGAAGAGGGGCGGGATGGCGTAGGTGGGGGCGTCGAACTTGGCCAGGATCCGCCGGATGGCCAGCTCCAGCTCGTCGCCCTCGTTGCGCAGCGCCTCGGCGCGGGAGCGATCCTGCAGGGCCACCTCGCCGATGGTGTTCTGGGCGTTGCCGGTGAGCTGGGCCAGCCGCTGCTCCAGCTCGGCCAGCCGCGTCTCCTCGGTCTCCTGCTCCATGGCCCGCTGCACCTGCTCGATCTCGCGGTCCAGGGCCGTCTTGCGCGACACCAGCGCCTCGATCTCCTGGCGCTGCTTCCAGATGACCACGCCCATGCCGGCCGCCACCAGCAGGCCCAGCCCGCCCACCGCCGCCACCACCTTGAGCCACTTGCGGCTGGAGCGCTGCTGCACCGCCGCCACCGCGGCGGCCATGATCCCCATGGTCTGCCCGGAGCTGCGGCCGCCGGCCTTGGCGCGCTCGGCGGCCACCCGGTGCGCGGCCTCGCCGGCCACCCGCGCCGCCGAGGTGTCGCCGCGGCGCCCCAGGGCCTCGGCCACCTCGGCGATGGCCCGGGGGGCGGCCTGGCTGGAGATGGCCCGGGTGGCGTGGCGCGGGTCGGGCGTCGCCGACGAGGATCGCCGGGGCTCCCCGAGCGCGTCGACCCGGAGCACCACGCCGTCCTCGCCGCCCAGCCGCAGCAGGTCTCCGGGCTGGAGCGGCTGCTTGACCACCGCCCGGCCGTTGACGCTGGTGCCGTTGGTCGAGCCGGTGTCGATGACCAGGTGCGACCCCTCCTCGACGACGATCTCGGCGTGGTGGCTGGAGACCGTCAGGTCCTGCTCGCCGTCGAAGCGGACGTCGCAGTCCTCCGACCGGCCCAGGCGGATGACCGCCTGCTCCAGCCGGAGCTGCTGGCCCTGGCGGGCCCCGGTGAGGATGGTGAGCTGGACCATGCGGCGTGCGGAACGCTCCCACGCCGGGTGGGCGCACCGCAAGCGAGCTTCGACGGCTCCAGGCCCGGGGCGGGCCGCCGCTCAGTGGAAGGTGGCGCCGGTGCGGGCCTTCTCGAGGAGCAGCGGGGCCGGGGCGAACCGCTCGCCGTGCTCCTGGCGCAGCCGCTCCAGCTTCTCCACCACCACCCGGGCCCCCATGGCGTCGGCCAGCCGGAACGGGCCGCCGCGGAAGGGCGGGAAGCCGATGCCGAAGACCGCGCCGATGTCGCCGTCGCGCGGGGTGCGGATGACCCCGTCGCCGAGGCTGCGGGCCGCCTCGTTGACCAGCGCCAGCACCAGCCGCTCCGCCATCTCGACGCGCGGGAAGCGCTTGCGGCTCCGTCCGCCGGGGAGCAGGTCGTAGACGCTGCCGTCCACCACCTTCTTCTTCCCCTCGCCGTAGGTGTAGAAGCCCTTGCCGTTCTTGCGCCCCAGCCGGCCCGACTGCAGCACCAGCCCGAGGGCGTCGGGCGGCTTCATGCGGTCGCCGTAGCCGGCGTGCAGGATGGTGCTGACCTTGGCGCCGACGTCGATGCCCACCTCGTCGAGCAGGGTGATGGGGCCGACCGGGTAGCCGTAGGCCACCAGCGCCGCGTCCAGCTCGTCGATGGCCGCCCCCTCGGCCAGCAGCCAGGCGGCCTCGTTCATGTACGGCCCGAGCACCCGGTTGGTGTAGAAGCCGGGCACGTCGCCGACGATGATCACCGTCTTGCCCTGCCGCTTGCCGAGCGCCACCGCGGTGGCGATCACCTCTGGCGCGGTGCGCGGGGTGGCGATCACCTCCAGCAGCGGCATCTTGTTGACCGGCGAGAAGTAGTGCATCCCGATCACCGCCTCGGGCCGGGCGGCGGCGCTGGCGATGTCGGCGATGGGGATCGACGAGGTGTTGGTGGCGAAGATGCCTGCGGCGTTGACGGCCTCGAAGGCCTTGAGCATCTCCTGCTTCAGCGTCAGGTCCTCGAAGACCGCCTCGACCAGCACGTCGACGTGGGCCAGGCCGTCCCAGCCGGTGGTGGTGGTGATGAGCCGCATGGCGGCGTCGCGGTCGAGCCGCTCCAGCGACCGGCGCTTGACCCGCTCGGCGAAGAGGCCGCCGACGTTGGCCAGGGCCCTGGCGGCCGCGGCGTCGTTCTGCTCGCGCAGCCGGACCGGGATGCCGGCGTTGACGGTGACGTAGGCGATGCCCCCGCCCATCAGCCCGCCGCCCAGCACCCCGACCCGCTCCACGGTGCGGGCCTTCACCGAGGGATCGGCGACGCCGCTCTCCCGCTTCATGGCGGTCTGGGCGAAGAAGATCTCCACCAGCCGCCGGGAGACCTCGCTCACCGCCAGCTTCCCGAAGGCGGTGGCCTCGGCGGCCTGCCCGGCCGCCAGCCCCTGGGCGGCGCCGACGCGGATGGCCTCCAGCGCCAGCTCCGGGGCCGGGTAGTTGCCCCTGGTCTTCTTGAGCAGCTGCTCCCGGGCCTTGGAGAAGAGCACGGCGCGGCCGATGGGGTTCGACTCCAGCAGCGCCGCCTGCGCCGCCGCCAGTCCGGCCGGCGGGCGCGGCATGGGGCGCAGCGGCCTGAGGCTGCCGTCGGCGAGGGCGCGGGCCCGCTCCGCCGCCACCCGGCGCAGGATGGGGGCCGGGCAGGCCTCGTCGACGATCCCCAGCGAGAGGGCCTTCTTCACCTTCACGGTCTTGCCGGCGAGGATCAGGTCGAGGGCGTTGGCGATGCCGATGAGGCGGGGCAGGCGCTGGGTGCCGCCGGCGCCGGGGAGCAGGCCGAGCTGCACCTCGGGGAGGCCGAGCTGGGTCTTCGGGTCGTTGCTGGCGACGCGGTAGGTGCAGGCCAGCGCCCACTCCAGCCCGCCGCCCAGGCAGGCGCCGTGGATGGCCGCCACCACCGGCTTCGGGTAGGCCTCGAGCCGGTCGAAGCCGGCCTGCCCCTGGCGGGAGAGGTCCTCGGCCTCGGCGGCGCTCTTCACCGCCCGGATCATCTCGATGCGGGCCCCGGCGATGAAGCCGTCGCGCTTGCCGGAGGCCAGCACGATGGCCTTCACGGCCGGGTCGCGCTCGTAGCGGGTGAGCAGGGCGTCGAACTCGGCGCCGACGTCGGGCGAGAGGGTGTTGACGGTCTCGCCGGGGAGATCGAGGAGCAGGGTGGCGATGCCGTCGGCGAGCTCGACGGTGAAGCACTTCGGGGCGGCCGTGGTCATGGGGGTGGTCTCCAGGGAGGCGGGCGCGCTACTCGCGCTCCAGCACCACCGCCGCGCCCAGCGCGCCGGCGGCACAGATGGTGATCAGCGCGTACTGCTTGCGGCGGCGCTGCAGCTCGCGGAGCGTCTGGGTGATCATGCGGGCGCCGGTGGCGGCGAAGGGGTGGCCGAGCGCGATCGATCCGCCGTTGACGTTGAGCCTGGCCGGGTCGACCTCGCCGAGCGGCGCCTGGCGGCGCAGCTCCTTCTCGGCGAAGGCCTTGCTGGCGAAGGCCTGCAGGTTGGAGAGCACCTGGGCGGCGAAGGCCTCGTGCATGTCCACCAGGTCCATGTCCTGCAGCGTCAGCCCGGCCCGGTCGAGGGCGATGGGGGCGGCGTAGGCCGGCCCCTGCAGCAGCTGGTCGCGGGGGTCGAGGCCGGCGTAGCCGTAGCTGCGGATGTAGCCGAGCGGCGTCAGGCCCAGCGCCTTGGCCTTCTCCTCGGCCATGACGATGACCGCGGCGGCGCCGTCGGTGAGCGGCGAGGCGTTGCCGGCGGTGACCGTGCCGTACTTCCGGTCGAAGACCGGCTTGAGCGCGGCGAGGGCGTCGAGGGTGGTGTCGGCGCGGACGATGTTGTCCTTGGCCGAGACCCGCTCGAAGCGCGGCGGCACCGCCACGTGCATCACCTCGGCGTCGAAGGCGCCGCTGGCCCAGGCGGCGGCGGCCCGCTGGTGGGAGAGCGCCGCCAGCTCGTCCTGGGCCCGGCGGGAGATGCCGTTCTTCTGGGCCATCTGCTCGGCGCTCTGGCCCATGGAGAGCCCGGTGGTGGGCTCGGTCAGGGCCGGCGGCTCGGGGCGCAGGTCGGCGAGCTGCAGCGAGGTGATGATGGAGAGCCGCTGCGAGAGGCTGCGGGCCTTGGAGAGCTCCACCAGCTTCTGGGCCAGGCGGCGGGAGGCGAAGATGGGGGCGTCGGAGATCGACTCGGCGCCGCCGGCGAGGGCGCAGTCGGCGTGGCCGAGCGCGATCTGGTCGGCGGCGCTGGTGGCGGCCTGCAGCGAGGTGGCGCAGGCGCGGGAGACGGTGTGGGCCTCCACGGAGCGGGGGAGCTGGGAGCGGAGCACCATCTCCCGGCCGATCAGCGTCACCAGCTTGGAGGGGACCACCTGGCCGAAGGTGACCATGTCGAAGGTGCTGGGCGGCAGGCCGGAGCGGGCCACCAGCTCGTTGACCACCAGGGCCCCGAGGTCGATGGCCGAGAGGTCCTTGAAGTCGGAGCCCGCCTTGACGAACGGGGTGCGGAGCCCGGCGATGACCGCCGCGCGACGTCCGGGGCGGAGGGGATCGGAGATGGCCATGTGGACCCTCGTTGATTCTGGAATCGGTCGGTGGTCCGTCCTGTGTAGCGGTCTCGCCGCGAGGCGTCAACCCATGAGCGCCGCTTTCTCTCCTTGCGCCACCGGGTCGAGGAGGCCAGCATCACCGCATGAAGCGGAGCCGCGAACTCAGGCCGCTCTCGTCGGAGCACCACCAGGCGCTCCTCGTCGCCTTCCAGGTGAAGAAGGCGCTCGAGGGCCACCCCGAGGCGGCCGGCGCGCCCCGCGACCTGCCCGGGCTGCTGTCGCTGGCGCGGCGCTTCGAGGGGCAGGTCTTCACGCCCCACGCCGCGGCCGAGGAGGCGCTGCTGGGCGGCCACCTGGCCGGGGACGACCGGCGGCGGCTGTCGGCGGAGCACATCGAGCTGAAGGAGCTGGTGGAGCACGCCCGCACCGCGGCCCCCGGGGAGCAGCGGGCGGCGCTGGCGGCCTTCGCCGACCTGCTGGAGCGCCACGTCCGCTGGGAGGAGCGCGAGCTCTTCCCCTACGCCGAGGCCCACCTGGACGCCGCGGCGCTGGCGGTGATCGGCGGCGAGCTGGAGCTGCGGCTGGTGCTGGCCGGCCAGGGGTCGAAGGGCGCGCGGCGCTGAGGTGGGGCCCGTGCCACGGTCGACCGCGGCCCCGGCCGTGCCGTTGCGCGCGCGGCGGCCGGGCCGTACCTTGTGGCCACCGTGATCGAGGTCCGCGAGCTGCAGAAGCACTACCAGGTCCACCAGCGCCAGCCAGGCCTCGGCGCTGCGCTGGCCTCGGTCTTCCGCCGCAGGTACCAGACGGTGAAGGCGGTCGACGGCCTCTCATTCACGGTTCGTGAAGGAGAGCGGGTCGGCTTCCTCGGCCCCAACGGCGCCGGAAAGACCACCACCCTCAAGATCCTGTCCGGCCTGCTCCACCCCACGGCCGGCGAGGTGACGGTGGGCGGCCGCCGGCCCCAGCTGCGGGAGACCGAGTTCCTCAAGTCGATCACCCTGGTGATGGGGCAGAAGCAGCAGCTGATCTGGGACCTGCCGCCGGCCGAGACCTTCGCGCTCAACCGCGCCATCTACGACCTGCCCCGGGCCCAGTTCGAGGAGACGCTGGGCGAGCTGTCGCGACTGCTGGAGCTGGGGGACCTGGTCAGCCGGCCCACCCGGCAGCTCAGCCTGGGGGAGCGGATGAAGTGCGAGCTGGCGGCGGCGCTGCTGCACCGGCCGCGGGTGCTCTTCCTCGACGAGCCCACCATCGGGCTCGACGTCTCCATGCAGGGCACGGTGCGCGGCTTCATCAAGGCCTACAACGAGCGGTTCGGCGCCACCGTCATCCTCACCAGCCACTACATGGAGGACGTGGTGCAGCTCTGTCCGCGGGTGGTGGTGATCGACAAGGGGCGGCTCATCCACGACGGCGACCTGCGCGAGCTGACGCTGCGGCTCAAGCCGGACAAGCGCATCTCGCTGCGCTTCACCGGGGCGGCGCCGGCGGCGGCCGAGCTGGCCCGCTTCGGCGAGGTGGTGTCGGCCGACGGGGTCCGGGCGGTGGTGCAGGTGAAGGCCGAGCAGGTGGCCGGGGCGGTGGGGGCGCTGCTGGCGGCGCTTCCGGTGGCCGACCTGACCGTGGAGGATCCGCCGCTCGAGGAGGTGATGAAGGAGCTCTTCGAGCGGGGACGGGCAGGAGCGGAGTAGGCCCGGTCCCGACCGAGAGTACCGCGGGACGGCCGGGGGTCCGCGGGACGGCCGGTGACGGCTGAGGAAAACCCAAAGGGAATGCGGGGCTCCGGTGGCACGGGGCCTGCCTTACCCAGAGGCATGACCGCCCCCCGACAGGTCCTCCCCGGCACCACCTACCTCGTCACCCGCCGCTGCACCCAGCGCCAGTTCCTCCTTCGCCCCTCCAGGCCGGCCAGCCAGGTCTTCCTCTACCTCCTCGCGGTCGCCGCCGAGCGCTACGGCATCGAGGTCCACGCCTACTGCGTCATGTCGAACCACTACCACCTGGTGGTGACCGACCCCCACGCCCGCCTCCCGCTGTTCCACCTCTTCCTCGACGGCCTCGCCGGCCGGGCCCTCAACGCCCTGCTCGGTCGTCGCGAGGACTTCTGGGGCCCCGACAGCTACAGCGCCGTCGAGCTGGCCAGCCCGCAGGCCGTCGTCGACAAGGCCGCCTACACCCTGGCCAACCCGGTGGCGGCCGGGCTGGTCCGGTCGGCCCGTCGCTGGCCGGGGCTCTGGTCATCGCCTGACGAGGTGGGAGCAACCGGGCGCCAGGTGAAGCGCCCCACCCACTTCTTCGACCAGAAGGGGACCATGCCCGAGTCGGCGACCCTCACGCTCACCACCCCGCCCGGGTTTCCCACCGCCGCCGCGTTCCGGGACCGGCTCTCCGCCGCGCTCGCAGAGCGGGAGGCCGTGGCGGTGAAGAAGGTCGGCACCTTCCTCGGCGTGGCCAAGGTGCTGGCGCAGAAGACCACCGCCCGAGCCAGGGAGCCGCAGCCGCTCGGCCAGCTCAACCCGAGGGTGGCGGCGCGCGACAGGTGGAAGCGGATCGAGGCGCTGGGCAGGCTGGTGGGCTTCCTCGCCGACTACCGGGCGGCGTTGCACCAGTGGCGCGCCGGCAACAGGAGCGCCGTCTTCCCTGCCGGCACCTACCTGATGCGGGTCGCCTGCGGTGTCGCCTGCGCCGGCGCTGGTTAGCCGCGACGACCACGCGGGCCTCACCACCCTCGCCACCAGCAGTCTCCGGGAGCCACCCAGGCCTCGAGGGGCCGAGGCGTGTGCCCCTGCCCTCACCGAGCGCTTCTGGCAGCCCGACGCGCTGCGGCCTCAACCCCCGCTGAGGCACCACCTCACCACCTCGGCGCCTCCCTGACCAACGATCGCGGCCCCGGATCCCCAACGGCCCCTGGCCGAGGCCGGCCTCGCCAGGCCCGAACTCTCGGTCGGGAACACACTCGGTCGTGTCCCGAATGCTTACCCTCGGACGGGAAGGAGAGAGGGGAGAGGGGAGAGGAGGAGGGAGGGGAGGGCGCCTCACCGCCCCGGCGCCGCCCGCTCCACCCAGACCTCGACCAGGTGGCGGGCCACCAGCGCCGCCTTCTCCAGCCCCTCCACCGACAGCCACTCGGTCGGCCCGTGGAAGTTGTGGCCGCCGGCGAAGAGGTTGGGCGTGGGCAGCCCCATGGCGGTGAGCCGCGAGCCGTCGGTGCCGCCGCGGATGGGCACCCAGCGCGGCTTCACCCCGGCCCGGCGCGTCGCCTCCTCCAGCGCCTCGGTCACCTCCGGCACCTGCCGCAGCCGGTCGCGCATGTTCCGGTAGGTCGGCTTCACCTCCAGCTCGATGCGGGCGCCGGGGTGGAGCGGCCGCACCTCCTTGAGGATCCCCTCCAGCAGCTTCCGCTGCTGCCTCAGCCCCGCCTCGTCGAAGTCGCGCAGCAGCAGCTTCACCGACGCCAGCGCCTCCTCGCCGCCGGCGGTGTGCGGGTGGATGAACCCCTGGTGACCCTCGGTGCGCTCCGGCGACAGGTCCCGCGGCAGCCGGACGATGACGTCGGCCAGCACCCGCAGGGCGTTGACCATCACCCCCTTGGCCTCGCCGGGGTGGATGTTGCGTCCGTGGACGGTGATGGTGGCGCCGTCGGCGCTGAAGGTCTCCTTGTTCAGCTCCCCGGTCGCCCCGCCGTCGACGGTGTAAGCCACGTCGGCGCCGAACCGGGCCAGGTCGAAGTGGGCGGTGCCACGCCCCACCTCCTCGTCCGGCGTGAAGGCCAGCTGCACGTCGCCGTGGAGCGGCGCCCCCGGTCCGCAGAGCTGCTCGGCCAGCGCCATGATGGCGGCGATGCCGGCCTTGTCGTCGGCGCCCAGCAGCGTGGTCCCGTCGGCGGTGACGATGCGCTTCCCCACCTGCCCCTTCAGCGCCGGGTTCTCCCGGGCCCGGATCACCACCCGCGGGTCGCCCGGCAGCTGGATGTCCCCGCCCCGGTAGGTGAAGACCCGCGGCTTGACGCCGGCCCCCGACGCCGACGGCGAGGTGTCGAGGTGGGCGATGAGGCCGACCCGCTTCACCCGGGCCCGGGCCGGGTGGCGGGGCGGCAGGTTGGACGGCAGGGTGGCCATCACGTAGCCGTGGGTGTCGAGCTTGACCCGCTTCACCCCCATGGCCTTGAGCTCCTTGACCAGCAGCCGGGCCAGGTCGAGCTGGGTGCGGGTGCTCGGCACCCCCGCCGCGTCCTCGGCCGACTGGGTGTCGATGCGGGCGTAGCGGAGGAAGCGATCGAGGACGGGCTCGAGGCGGCTGGCGGACTTCACGGTGTCGGGTTCCCCTCCGGCGCGGCGCGCCGGCTGACTGTGTAGACTCCGAGTGACAGGAGGGCGAAGGCGAGCAGGCCGCTCCAGTTGGACCACCCCGCCAGCCACGGGCCGACCCCGGGCAGGCGGGTCAGCTCGGGCACCAGGGTGGCGCCGGTCCGGTCCTCGACGAACTTGAGCAGGGCGGCGAACACGCCCACCAGCGCCCCGCCGGCGATGAAGCCGGAGGCGATCAGCGTCCCCTGGTCGTGGCGGGCCGCGGCCACCGCCCCGTCGCCGGACGACCGGCGCAGCAGCCAGGCCACCGCCGCCCCCACCACCAGCGGCGAGTTGAGCTCCATGGGCAGGTACATGCCGAGGGCGAAGGCCAGCCCGGAGACGCTGCACAGCTCCAGGGCCACGGCGAAGACCGCGCCCACCGCGTAGAGGAACCAGGGGGCGCCCTCGCTCCCCATCACCCCGCGCAGCACCGCCGCCATGGCGTTGGGCTGGGGCGCCGGCAGGGCCGCCGGGTGGGCGGCGTCGGGGGTGAAGCCGTAGACGCTGGCCATCAGCATGATCACCGCGGTGGTGGCGGCCGAGGCCACCACCGACCCGAGGATGTTGGCCACCTCGATGGTGCGCGGCGTGGCCCCCAGCCAGTGGCCGATCTTGTACTGCGTCACCAGCGAGCCGCTCATGGAGAGCGCGGTGCAGACCACGCCGCCGATGAGCAGCGTCTGCAGCATGCCGCTGGGGCCGGAGAGCCCCAGCGCCGAGAGGGCCACCGCGGTGATGATCAGCGTGGTCAGCGTCATCCCGGAGATGGGGGTGATGGAGATGAGGGCGATGGCCCAGGCCGAGACGGCGGCGAAGAGGAAGGCCACCCCCAGGGTCAGCGCGGTGGCCACCAGCGCCAGCGCCGTGGCCCGGGGCTCGCCGGCCAGCACCGAGAAGCGGAAGTAGGCGGCCACCGCCAACCCCACCGCGGCGATGCCGAGCAGGTCGACCGACATGGGGAGGGCGCGGTCGGTCCGCGCCGTCGCCGCCACCGCCCCGCCGCGGGCCAGCCGCGCCACCTCGGCCACCGCCTGGCGACCGGCCTGGACGATCACCGGCGACATCTTGAGGATGGAGATGACCCCGGCCGCGAAGATGCCGCCGATGCCGATGGGGCGGACCCAGGTGGCGAAGATGGCCTCGGCCGGCATGCCGGCCAGCGGCACCGCGGCCGGCGGCAGGACCCCGGCCAGGTGCGGGCCGAACCAGGCGAAGAGCGGCACCAGCGCGAAGAAGGAGACCATCGAGCCGGCCAGGATGATGGCGGCGTAGTCGACCCCCATGATGTAGCCGAGGCCGAAGATGGCCGCCGAGGTGTTCATGGAGAAGACCGCCCGGGTCCGCTCGGTGAAGCCGGCCAGCGCCCCGATGGCGGCGGTGGAGAAGGTGTCGGCGAAGAGCTTCAGGCTGGGCCCGGCGAAGTCGTAGACCGCCGCCGTGGCCGCCGACCAGGCCAGCACCACGGCGCTGCGGCCGCCGCGGTTGCCGGCCACCAGGATCTCGGTGGTGGCCCGGGCCTCGGGGAATGGCAGCCGGCCGTGCAGGTCGTGGGTGAAGTAGCGGCGGAAGGGGACCAGCAGGAACACCCCCAGCACCGCCCCCAGCAGCGGCACGATGAAGATCTGCCAGAAGCCGGAGCGCCCCTCCAGGCCGAGGATGTAGACCGCCGGCATGGTGAAGACCGAGCCGCCGGCGACGATGCCGGAGGTGGCGCCGATGGCCAGCACGTTGACGTTCTCCAGCAGCGTCGAGGCCCGGCCCAGCGCCCGGGCCAGCACCGAGGAGAGGCCGACGGTGAGGATGGCGATGGGGATGGCCGACTCGATCCCCTGCCCCAGCTTGAGCGCGATGTAGGTGGCGGCGGCGGAGAAGACCGCCGACCAGATCACCCCCTGCACGATGGTGCGGGCGGTGACCTCGGGCGGCGAGGCGCTGGCGGGGACCAGCGGGTGGTAGACCTCGCCCGGCTCGAGCGGGCGGAAGGCGTTCTCCGGCAGGCCGGCCGGCGGGCCCCCGGCCTCGGCGTGGTCGGGCGGGCTCATGGCGCCCCCGGCCTCACCGGGTGGCCGCCGGCTCGCGCTTCACCGAGGCGAACCAGAGGTAGAGGCAGAGCGCCGCGAAGGCCAGCAGGCTGACGGTCTGGGAGATCGACTCGGTGTCGTAGAAGGGCAGCTTGATCCAGTCCTCGCTGTAGCCCGGGATCATGCGCAGCGCGGCGCCGAAGACCCCGCCCAGGGCCCCGCCGGCCAGCAGCCCGGAGGCGATGACCACCCCACGCTCGCGCATGGTCCGTCCGGCGTCGCCGCCCACCCGCTCCGACTTGCGGGTGAGGAAGTGGGCGATGAAGCCGCCCACCAGCGCCGGCGAGTTGAGCTCCAGCGGCAGGTACATGCCGAGGGCGAAGGTGAGCGCCGGGATGGAGAGCATCTCCATGATCACGGCGATGACGGCGCCGATGGCGAAGAGCAGGTAGGCCACCGGCTGGTGGCTCATGAACCCCTCCACCAGCACCTTCATCAGGGAGGCCTGCGGCGACGCCAGCACCGTCCGGGTGTCCCCCGGGGCCGCCTCGCCGAACTGGAAGTAGCGGGCCAACAGCACGATGGTGAGGCCGGCCACCGCCGAGGCCACCAGCACCCCGAGGAACTTGACCCGCTCCTGCTCCCGCGGCGTCGAGCCCAGCCAGTAGCCGACCTTGAGGTCGGTGACCGTCTGCCCGGAGACCGAGAGGGCGGTGCAGACCATGCCAGCGATGGCCATGACGAAGAACATGCCGGTGCGGCCGGAGAGGCCGAACTCCAGCAGCACCACCGAGGAGACGATCACCGTCAGCATGGTCATGCCGGAGACCGGGTTGCGGGCGGTGGTGGCGATGGCGTTGGCGGCCACCGAGGTGAAGAAGAAGGAGAAGAGCAGGACCAGCAGCAGCCCCACCAGCAGCACGGTGGCGGTGACGCCGAGGTTGCCGAGGAAGATGGCCACCGCCAGCGCCGAGACCACCACCCCGGCCAGGATGGTCATCACCGAGACGTCGCGGTCGGTCCGCTCCAGGGCCTGCTCGCCGCCGGCCCGGAAGGCCTTGACCGCGATGGCGAAGGAGCCGACCACGATCTTGAGCGACTTGAGGATGCCGAAGATGCCAGCGGTGGCGATGGCGCCGACGCCGATGAGCCGGACGTAGCCGCGGAAGATCTGGTTGGCGTCCATGCCGGCGATGGCCTTGGTGCCCGGGTAGACCGCCTCGGGGACGTGGCTGCCGATGAACCAGATGAGCGGCACCAGCACCAGGTTGGAGAGCACGCCGCCGGCGCAGAGCAGCAGCGACGAGCGCAGCCCCATCACGTAGCCGAGGCCGAGGATGAAGCCCAGCGCGTCGAAGGAGAGCGTCATCCGCGCCTTCTGGGCCAGCCCCTCGACGGCCGGCAGGAAGCGCAGGTCGATGGTCTCCTTCCAGACCTGGAAGGTGGTGACGAAGAAGTCGTAGACCGCGGCGATGCCGGTGGCCTGGAGCAGCAGGGCCGCCTGCGAGCCCCCCTTCTCGCCGGTCACCAGCACCTCGGTGATGGCGGTGGCCTCCGGGTAGGGGAACTGGCCGTGGGTCTCGCGGACGAAGTAGCGGCGCAGCGGCAGCAGGAAGAGCACCCCCAGCATGCCGCCGGCGATGCAGATGAAGATGGTCTGCCAGGGGTGGGGGTCGAGCTTGAGGATGTAGAGCGCCGGCAGGGTGAAGACCGCCCCCGCCACCACCGAGCCGGAGACGCCGCCGATGCCGGTGATGATGACGTTCTCCAGCAGCGTGGAGCGGCGCTTGTAGACCCGCCCCAGCCCGATGGCGAGGATGGAGATGGGGATGGCCGCCTCCATCACCTGCCCGACCTTGAGCCCCGAGTAGGCCGAGGCGGCGGTGAAGATGACGCAGAGGAAGACGCCCCAGAGCACCGAGCGCCAGGTCGACTCCGGCACGCTGGCGCTGGCCGGGACCACGGGCTGGTAGACCTGGCCCGGAGCCAGCGGCAGGTAGGCGTTCTCCGGGAGTGATCTCGTCTCGGTGGCTTCCATCCGGTCTCCGGCTCCCTGGGCCCTCGGCCCCGTTGGCGGCGCAGTCTAGAGCACATCCCCCCGGCTCGCAGCAGGCTTCGGGACGGCGGGGGGCGCCGCCGGAAGGGCGTGATCTCCGGCGCCGGCCGGCTTAAGGGTGTGTCCATGCCCGACGAGACCCTGCTGACCCGGACCACCGCCACCGCCATCCTCGGCATCGACACCCTCTTCGGCGGGGACGTGCTCGACCCCTCCGGCACCGGCCGCTTCATCGCCGACAGCTGGTTCTCCGACCAGCCGCTCCCGGCCGCCTACACCCACCCGGCCGCGGCGGCGCTGCGCAAGGCGGGCGGGGTGGCCGCCAAGGCCCCCGACCTGGCCGCGCTCGACGCCTACCTGGCCGCGGTCGACGTGGCGGCGGCGGTGAAGGAGCTGGCCCGGCTGGCGGGGACCATCGGCGGCCTGCGCGGCGCCTACCTCGGCGGCATGGCCGACAGCCTGCAGGCCATGGTGGAGCTGGCGCTCGAGCTGGTCGGCCGCGGCCCCAAGGTGGACTACGACCGCTGCGTGGTCACCTCCACCGGCAAGCCCCCCGAGCCCTCCTCCCCCGAGGCCAAGCGCCGCCGGGTCGCCGAGCTGCTGGCCAAGGCCGGCTACCGCGCCGGCACGCCGGAGGAGCTGCTGGCGGCCGTCGACGCCTGGCGCGCCGACCGGCTGGTGCCGAAGAAGTCGATCGCCCAGCTGGCCGACGCCTTCATCGCCCAGCTCGACGAGGGGACGCGGCGCCACCTCGTCCCCCACCTGCCGGCCTCGCTCCACGCCGTGCCGCGGGCCAACATCACCTTCCTCCCCATCACCGACGCCTGGTTCTCCGGCTCGATGAACTACGTGGGGCGGGCCCGGAACGCCGACGGCTCGCCGCAGTACGAGGCCACCTACGAGATCAACGCCTCGCTGGAGATCTCGGTCCCCGAGTTCGCCCAGCTGGTGAGCCACGAGGTGGTGCCGGGCCACGTCACCAACTTCGCGCTCACCCAGGGGCTCTCCGTGGCCGGGAAGCTGGGCTTCGAGGCCACCGTGCTCACCATGAACACCCGCGGCGCCGCGCTCTCCGAGGGGATCGCCAACAACGCCATCCTGATGGCCTTCGGGGTCACCGAGGTGGAGCAGCTGCCCGACGCCGACCTGCAGCTCGGCACCCTGCTGGCGCTGCTGCAGGACGACGCCAAGAACCAGTCGTCCTGGCTCACCTGGCGGGAGCAGCGGCCCCAGGCCGAGGTGGCGGCCACGCTGCGGCGCGACTTCCTCTGCTCGGCCGAGCGGGCCGACAAGCTCTCCGGCGCCTGGGGGCGCCACCCGCTGCTGGGGCGCATGTACCTGCCCGCCTACCGGGCCGGCACCGAGAAGGTGGCCGAGCTGCGCCGCCGCCACCCGCCGGAGAAGGTCATCCCGGCGCTCTACAACGTCAACGGCCTGGTGGACCTCGTCACCATCGACCAGGTGCTCCGGTGAGCGCCCGGAGCCTGCTCCTGCTGGCGGCGCTGCTCCTCCCCTCGCCGGCGCCGGCCGCGCCGACCCGCGGCCCCGACCCCGCCTCCGGCCGCGGCGACGGCCCCGGCGGTCGACCGCTGGGCGCCGCTGCGCCCCCTGCTCGGGGAGTGGGTGGGCGAGCCCTCCGGCCGCCCCGGCGAGCCGCTGTCGAGCGCCGCCGCCTTCGAGCTGCAGCTCAAGGACGGCATCCTGGTGCGGCGCCACGTGGCCCAGCTGCCGGCCCGGGCCGCCGGGGCCCCGTCCACCGTCCACGAGGACCTGCTGGTGATCTGGCCCGACGGCGACGGCTTCCGCGCCACCTCCTGGGACAACGAGGGGCACGTCATCGCCTACGTGGTGAAGGCCACCGCCGAGGCGGTGGTCTTCGACACCGAGCCGGGCGCCCCGCGCCGCTTCCGGCTCGAGTACCGCTTCCGCCCCGACGGCGGCCAGGCCATCACCTTCTCCTTCGCCCGGCCCGGCGGCGAGCTCACGCCCTACACCAGCGGCGGCGCCCACCGCCGCGCCAGGTAGGCGGCGTGGCCCGGCTGGCGCTGTCGCTGGCGGAGGCCCGCCGGGTGGCGCTGGCCGCGCAGGGGTTCGGGCGCCCCCGCCCGGCCCACCCCACCGCCCGCCACCTGCTGGCCACGGTCCGCCGGCTCGGCCTGCTGCAGTTCGACTCGGTCGGCGTGCTGGCGCCGGCCCACTACCAGCCGCTCTTCTCGCGCCTCGGCCCCTACGACCGGGCGCTGCTCGACGACCTGACCTACCGGCGCCGCCTCCTCACCGAGCAGTGGGCCCATGAGGCCTCGATCATCCCGGTCGAGACCTGGCCGCTGCTGCGCCACCGGATGGAGGCGCACCGGCTCAGGCCGGACGGCTTCGAGCGCCAGCTGGCGCGCCACCCGGACTACGCCGGCGCGGTGCTCGAGGCGGTGCGGGCCCGCGGTCCGCTGGCCGCCGAGGACCTGGAGCATCCCCCCGGCTCGGAGCGCCGGCTGGCGGTCGACTGGTACGGCACCTTCCCGCGGGCCACGCTCGAGGCCTTCTTCGGCCGCGGCGAGCTGGCCGTGGCGGGGCGGCTGCGCAACATGGCGCGGCGGTACGATCTCGCCGAGCGGGTCATCCCCGCCAGCGCGCTGGCGCGGCGGGTCACGCCCGCCGAGGCCCGGCGGGCGCTGCTGGAGCAGGCGGCCCGCGCCACCGGCGTCGGCACCGTGCGCGACCTGGCCGACTACTTCCGCATGCGCACCGCCGAGGCCCGGCCGCACCTCGACGAGCTGCGGGAGGCCGGGGTGCTCCGCGCCGTCCGGGTCGAGGGCTGGCGCGAGCCCGCCCTGCTCCACGCCGAGGCGGTCCTGCCTCGCCGCCTCGAGGCGGCGGCGCTGCTCTCGCCCTTCGACCCGGTGGTCTGGTTCCGGCCGCGCGCGCTCCGGCTCTTCGGCCTCGACCACCGGCTGGAGATCTACACGCCGGCGCCGAAGCGGCGCTGGGGCTACTACGTCCTCCCCTTCCTGCTCGGCGACCGGCTGGTGGCGCGGCTCGACCTGCGCGCCGACCGGGAGACGGGGCGGCTGCTGGTGCTGGCGGCCCACCTCGAGGACGGGCACCGGGCCGGCGAGGTGACCGGTCCGCTGGCCGCCGAGCTGGGGCAGCTGGCCAGCTGGCTCGGGCTCGACGAGGTGCGGGTGGCGCGGCGGGGGAGGCTGGCGGCGGCGCTCGCGGCCGAGGTCCGGGCGCGCTAAGGACAGGGGATGCGCCTCCTCCACACCATGCTCCGGGTCGGCGACCTCGACCGCTCGCTCCGCTTCTACACCGAGGTGCTCGGCATGACGCTGCTGCGCCGGCACGACTACCCGGAGGGCAAGTTCACGCTCGCCTTCGTCGGCTACGGGCCGGAGTCGGAGCACGCGGCCATCGAGCTCACCTTCAACTGGGGCACCGACCGCTACGACCTCGGCACCGGCTTCGGCCACGTGGCGCTCGAGGTGCCCGACGCCGCGGCCGCCTGCGCCGAGATCAGGAAGCGCGGCGGCGTGGTGACCCGGGAGGCCGGGCCGATGAAGCACGGCACCACGGTGATCGCCTTCGTGCAGGACCCCGACGGCTACAAGATCGAGCTGATCCAGCGGCGCTGAGACGGGCCGACGTGGCGCGCCACCGCGACGAGCCGGGCTGGGAGGCGGCGCTGGCCGCGCAGCTGGCGACCGGCGCGCTGCCCGGCGACGCCCGCTTCGACCGGCTCTTCGGCGAGCGGCTGGTCCCGCTGGCCGCCCTCCATTTCACGCCGGTGGCGGTGGCGGCGCGCGCCGCTGCCTGGTTGACGGAGGGTGGAGCGACCCAGGTGGCCGACCTCGGCGCCGGGGCCGGCAAGTTCTGCCTGGTGGGGGCGGCGGTGACCGGCGCCACCTTCACCGGCCTGGAGGCGCGCCAGGGGCTGGTCCGGATCGCCCGCGACGCCGCCCGCCGGCTCGGGCTCGCCACCGCCCGCTTCACGGTGGCCGACGTCCTCACCGCGCCGCTCGGCCGCTACCAGGCCTTCTACGTCTGCAACCCGTTCGCCGAGGCGGAGGCCGAGCCGGACGAGTGGCTCGACGCCGACCTGCCGGCCCTGGACAAGGCGGCCGCCGCCGCGGCCCTCGCGGCCCGCCTCGACGCCCTGCCGCCCGGGACCCGCGTCGCCGTCCACTGCGGCCTCGGCGCCCCCATGCCGGGGGGCTACCGGCTGGCCTCGAGCGAGCCGCTCGGCCGCCGCGGCGCGCTGCTGGAGTGCTGGGTGCGGGGGCACGGGCCATGCACATCGCCAGGAGCGAAAGGATGTGCCTGATGAGAACTCTTCTGGGGATGCTGGTGGGATTGTCGCTGGCCGGGTGCCTGGCGACCGTGGGACCCGACGGCCGGGTGGTGGGCGGTGAGGCCAGCTTCTCGCTGGTGCTCCCGCAGGTGCTCCCGCCGCTGGTGGTGGTGCAGCCGGGCATCAGCGTGGTCAGCGACATGGACCATGAAGTCTTCTATTCCGACGGCTACTACTGGGCGCGGCAGGACCGGGGCTGGTACCGCTCGCAGGACCACCGCCGCGGCTGGACCTACGTCGAGGAGCGCCACGTCCCGACGGTGATCGTCCGGTCGCCCCCGGGCCAGTACCGGCGCTACCACGGTGAGGGCCACCGCCCCGACCCGCGCGACAAGGACCGCCGCTAGTCGCCGGCCGCCCCCCGTTTGCGAACGTTCGTGAACGGGGCGGCGGGCGTCGAATCCCGGGCAAAGGGGAGGCGCGGCGACGCGCCTTGGGGTATTCCTCCTGCGCCCGCGCCCTGGAAGCGCGGCGAACCCCAGGGAGCCCGCCATGTCCACCACCCCCGCCCGCGCCCTCGACACCTTCCCCAACCCCAAGCCGGGCCGCCCGTACCAGATCGCCATGGTCTGCCCGGAGTTCACCTGCGTCTGCCCCAAGACCGGCCAGCCCGACTTCGCCACCATCCGGCTCCGCTACGTCCCCAACAAGACCTGCGTCGAGCTCAAGAGCCTCAAGCTCTACCTCTGGTCGTTCCGCGACGAGGGGACCTTCCACGAGGCGGTCACCAACCGCATCTGTGACGACCTGGTGAAGGCCATCGCCCCGCGCTGGATCGAGGTGGAGGGCGACTTCGCCGTCCGCGGCGGGATCCACACCGTGGTGACCGCCCGCCACGGCAAGCGCCCGGCCGAATAGGTCGCCCCCTTCCCTTCGCCACGAGAGACCGGGCTAGAATCCACGCGCGTGTCGCCGCCCGCTCCGCACCCCGTCTTCGATCCCGCCTCGCTGGTCGGCACGACCCTCGACGGCCAGTACCGGATCGACAGCCACCTCGCCTCCGGCGGGATGGGGGCGGTCTTCCGCGCCCACCACCTCTCGCTGCGCAAGGACGTGGCGCTCAAGGTGCTGCGGCCCGAGCTCACCTCCTCGCTCGAGCTGCAGGAGCGCTTCCGGCGCGAGTCGGAGATCGCCGCCTCGCTGGAGCACCGCCACATCGTCCGCGTCACCGACTTCCGCCGCTCCCCCGAGGGGCTGCTCTACCTGGCCATGGAGCTGCTCGACGGCGAGAGCCTCTTCGACCGGCTGCGCCGCGAGGGCTTCCTGCCCCCCGACGAGGCGGTGCAGATCCTCTGGCAGCTCTGCGACGGGCTGGAGGCCGCCCACGCCAAGGGGGTGGTCCACCGCGACCTCAAGCCGGAGAACGTCTTCATGGCGCGCGGCCCGGGCGGCGAGGTGGTGAAGATCCTCGACTTCGGCATCGCCAAGATGGCCGACCCCGGCCCCGGCGCCTCCACCCAGTCGGGGATGGTGGTGGGCACGCCCGAGTACCTCTCGCCCGAGCAGGCCACCGGCTCGGCCATCGACGCCCGCGCCGACCTCTACACGGTGGGGCTGATCGGCTGGCGGATGCTCTCCGGCCACCACCCCTTCAAGGCCGAGGACGCCCGCGGCCTG
The DNA here is from genome assembly GCA_032654565.1 of Anaeromyxobacteraceae bacterium. Taxonomy (GTDB): domain Bacteria; phylum Myxococcota; class Myxococcia; order Myxococcales; family Anaeromyxobacteraceae; genus JADKCZ01. The sequence goes on from JAULAX010000005.1 coordinate 113,413, forward strand.
CTGATGATGCAGGCCACCCGCCCGGTGCCGCCGCTGGCCGACATCCGCGCCGACTTCGCCGCCTACCCGCTGCTGGCGGCCACCATCGCCCGCGCCTGCCAGAAGGACCCGGCGGCGCGCTACCAGTCGGCCGCCGAGTTCAAGGCCGATCTCGGCGCCGTGCTCGACCACGGCCTCGGGCTCCTGCCCACCGCCACCCCGCCGCCCGCGGTCAGCTACACCTCGCTCTCCCCCGAGCCCTCGACCCTCTCGCCGGCGCTGGCGCCGGGCTCCACCATCCAGCTCGGCGCGCCCTACCTGACCGACCCGGGACGCCCCGCCGAGCCGCTGGTCCCACCGCTCACCCGCCGGGTCGAGGCGCGGCTGCGCCGCCACCCCCGCCTCGCCATCGGCCTCGGCCTGCTGCTGGTGCTGCTGGCCGGCGGTGGCGCCCTGGCGGCGGTGCGGGTCCACCGGGCCACGCTGGCCCGCGAGGAGGCGGCCCGGGTCCAGGCGCTGGCCCAGGCCGAGGCCGACAAGGCCCGCCGCGAGGCGGCGGCGGCCGCCGAGGCGGCGCAGCGGGTGGCGGCCATGCGCCTGCCGGTCGAGGAGGCGGAGCGGGAGCTGCTGGCCGGCCGCCCGGCCAAGGCCCGGGCGCTGCTCGCCCCCCTTCTCCAGTCGCGCGCCGACGAGCCGGTTCTCCACGAGCAGCTCGGCCACGCCTGGCATGACGAGGGCCAGTTCACCCACGCCTTCGACGAGTGGACCACGGCGCTGGCCCTGGCCCCGCTCGACCGGCCCACGCTCGACCACCTGGTGGCCGACCTCGACCGCGAGAAGTCGGTGGCCGACCGGGCCGCCCACCTGCTGGTCCACGCCGGCCCCGCCGCCGGCCCGGCGCTGGCCGCCATCTCGCCCCGCGCCCCGGCCATGGCCAGGCTGCGGGCCCTGGCGGTGGCGAGGGAGATCGGCCCGGCCGCCAAGGTGGACGTCGGGGCCGGCTACCTGGCCCTGCTCGGCGACGCCGACTGCGAGGTGCGCAAGGCGGCGGCGCGCGCGGTGGCCGAGCTGCACGAGCGGCGGGCCCTGAGCCGACTCCGCCAGCTCTCCGAGGCGCGCGACACGCGCCGGCTGGGCAGCATCATCATCGGCTCCAAGCCCTCCTGCGGCGCCGTCGAGGCCGCCGAGGCCATCCGGCGGGTCGAGGGGCGCTAGCCCCGCTCGCCACTCCCCGGGGCTCGCCCCGGGATCCGAGGAGCACGCATGGTGAAGCTCGATTCGATCCCGGTGAAGCTGTCCGGCGCCGCGCCGCACACCCTCCCGGCGGCGGCGCTGGCCCTGCCACTCACCGAGGAGCAGGTGGCCCGGCCCGGCGGCCTGCTGCTGGAGGTCGACCAGGCGCTGGGCGGCCGGCTCCTGCCGGCCCTGGCCGCGGAGCGCTTCGAGGGGAAGGCCGGCCAGCAGCTGCTCCTGCCCACCCTGGGGCGGGCCCGCGCCGAGCGGGTGGTGCTGCTCGGCCTCGGCCCGCGGACCCCGTCGGGCGGCGCCGACGACGGCTTCGAGGCGCTGCGGATGGCCGCCGGGAAGGCGGCCCGGGCCGTCCACGCCGGGCGGCTGGTGCTGGCGCTCCCGGAGGTGGCGGAGCGTCACCTGGCGGCGGCGGCGCGCGCCGCGGTGGAGGGGGCGCTGCTCGGCGCCTATCGCTTCGAGGCCTACCGGGCCGCGCCCGGGAAGGGGCCGGCCGGGCTGGCCGCGCTCACCCTGGCGGTGCCGGCCGGGGCGGCCCGACGCCGCCCGGTGCTCGACGAGGTGGCGCTGGCGCGGACCATCGCCCTGGCGGTGGCCGGGGCCCGCGACCTCGTCAACCTCGGGCCGGCCCAGTGCACCCCCCGCCTGCTGGCCGACGCCGCCGCCCGGGCCGCCAGGGGCTCCGGCCTGGCCTGCCAGGTCCGCGGGGAGCGGCAGATCGCGGCGCTGAAGATGGGGCTCTTCCTCGGCGTCACCCGCGGCTCGGCCGAGCCGCCGCGGCTGGTGACGCTGGCGTGGCGGCCGCGCGGCGCCGCCGCCAGGGCCCGCCCGGTGGTGCTGGTGGGCAAGGCGGTCACCTTCGACTCCGGCGGCCTCTCGCTCAAGCCGTCCGAGTCGATGACCACCATGCACACCGACATGGCCGGCAGCGCCGCGGTGATCGCCGCCATGCGGGTGATCGCCACGCTGCGCCCCGCCTTCCCGGTCATCGGCGTCTTCGGCGCCTGCGAGAACATGCCGGGCGGGCGCGCCTACAAGCCCTCCGACGTGCTCACCGCCTTCGGCGGCCAGACCGTGGAGATCACCAACACCGACGCCGAGGGGCGGCTGGTGCTGGGCGACGTGCTGGCCTGGTCGGCGCGCAGCTTCAGGCCGGCGGCCATGATCGACGTGGCCACGCTCACCGGCGCCTGCATGGTGGCCCTCGGCCCCAGCACCGCCGGCGCCATGGGGCCGGACGGGCCGGTGATCGACGGGCTGCTGGCGGCGGCGCGGCGGGCCGGCGAGGACACCTGGCGGCTGCCGCTGGTGCCGCTGCTCGAGGAGCAGCTGAAGAGCGAGCGGGCCGACCTGAAGAACGCCGGCGACCGGCTGGGCGGGGCCATGAGCGCCGCCCTCTTCCTCAAGCGCTTCGTGGGCCAGGTGCCCTGGGCCCACCTCGACATCGCCGGGCCGTCGCACACCGTGAAGGAGCGCGGCTACCTGGCCGCCGGCGGCACCGGCTTCGCGGTCCGCACCCTGGTGGAGTTCGTGCGCGGGTGGGCGGGCTGATGCGAGGCGCGCCGTGACCCTGGTCGACGAGCTGGCGATCCTGCTCCGCCCCCCCGGCGCCGGCATCCACCTGGTCTCCACCGGCCGCGACGCCCAGGCGGCGCTGGCGCGGCGCCTGGCCGGGGCGGCCACCGACGCCGAGCTCGAGGCCCGGTGGCGCGGCCAGCTGGGACGCGCCGCCTCGGCGCGCGCCGTGCTGCTCGGCATCCCCTGCGACGTCGGCGCCGGCTTCCGGCGCGGCGCCAACCTGGCCCCGGCCGCCATCCGCGCCCACCTGCTGGAGCAGGACCCCGGCTGGTTCGAGCGGGCCCGCGCCGCCGGGCTGGTCGATCTCGGCGACGTCTTCACCGTCCCCCAGCTGCTCCACGACGAGATGCTCTCGGCGTCACAGCTGGCCGCCTCCCGCCGGGCCCTCTACCCCGGCGTGGCCATCGCCGACGCGCTCCCGGTGTCGCCGCTCTCCATCGCCGAGCGGGTCTTCCGCCAGCTGCTCCGCGCCAGCCCGGGGGTCCGCCTGCTCACCCTGGGCGGCGACCACTCGGCGGCCTGGCCGGCGGTGGCGGCGCTGGCGGCGGCGCGGCCCGGGCTGGGCGTGGTGCAGCTCGACGCCCACACCGACCTGCTGCCGGAGCGGCTCGGGGTCCGGCTCTGCTTCGGCACCTGGTCCTTCCACGCCAACGAGCTGCTGGGCCGGGGCGGCCGGCTGGTGCAGGTGGGGCTGCGCGCCAGCCGCCACGACCGCGGCCACTGGGAGGCCCGCCTCGACGTCCGCCAGGTCTGGGCCGCCGAGGTCCGGCGCGACCCGCGGGCGGCGCTGGAGCGGGTGGTCTCGCTCTGCCGCGCCGCCGGCGTCACCTCGGTCTACCTCTCCAACGACATCGACGGGCTCGACCCGGCCTTCGCCCCCGGCACCGGCACGCCGGAGCCGGACGGCCTCTCCCTGGAGTTCGTGCTGGCGCTGGTGGAGCGGCTGGGGCGCGAGTTCGAGCTGTGCGGCGGGGATGTCATGGAGGTGGCGCCCGACCTGGCGCCCACCCCGGAGGGGCGGCGGCGCACCCTCGACACGGCGGTGCAGTGCCTCCGGCTCACCGTCGCGGCGGCGCTCGGCACCACGCCCTGACCCCGGGCCAACGCCCGGCGAGCCCGGGGTCCGGCCTCACCGGCACCGCCCGGCCTGGAGGTCGGCCAGGGCGTGGACGCTGAACGAGTCGTCGGGGCGCGCCGAGCCCCGCAGCCCCCGCGCCACCTCCGGCAGCAGGTCGCAGCCGAGGCCGGGGTTCTGCAGCAGCCCCTGGATGACGTTGACGTCGGTGCTCCGGGCCAGGGCCTGCAGCACGTCCGGGGGGGTGGCGGGATTCCTCGCCAGCCAGTGGTCGAGCCCGGTGATGCGGCGGGGGTTCATGGCGTGGAGCTGGCGCAGCAGCTCCGGGGGCGTGTGCGGGTGGGCCGCCAGCGCCTGGGAGAAGTAGTCGGGGTTGGCGTGGGTCCGGTGGATCCGGGCCAGGGTGTCGGCGCGGCAGCCGGGGTTCCTCAGCGCCGTCAGCGTCAGGCTGAGCTCGTCGGGGCGGGCGTGGCGATCCAGGTCCTCGGGGGAGGCGAAGGGGCTGGTCAGCGCCGCCAGGAGGAACTCGCCGTCGCCGGCGCGCTCGGCGATCAGCGCCGAGAGGGCGGCGGTCTCCTCACCGGGGCGGCGCGCCAGCCGCTCGGCGATCAGCGCCTTGCTCCGGTCGATGGCGAGCGAGCGCGCCCGCTGCAGGGCGTCGCGCTCCCGGTTGTGGGAGATGGTCCTGCGCCCGGCGTCCAGCTCCCAGGCGACGACCGCGAGGGCGCTCGCCAGGCAGACCCAGCCGGCGAGCCGCGCCGTGCGATCGTCGGAGCGCTGCAGGTTCCTCGACACCCAGCCGAGGAAGCCGGCGACCGCGGCCACCACGGGGAGGAAGAGCAGGCCGATGCCGGCGGTGGACGAGCGGGACTGGAAGATGGCCCAGGCCCCGGCGGCGAGCGCCGCCGCGAACAGCAGCAGGCTCAGCCACACGCCGCGGCGCCTCCCCCGGGCGAAGAGGACCGCCAGCACCACCAGCCAGGCGGCCGGGACCGCCGCGACGATCAGCACGAACCCCACGCGGTACTCCTTACAACACGAAGCCCCGGAGCCGTGAGGCCCCGGGGCTGGGTGGCCGGACTTCGGCCGACTCGAGTCGAGCTAGGCCTTGGAGGCGGCGGCCTTCTTGGCCGGGGCCACCTGGCCGGTCAGCGCGCCGACGGCCGCGCCGGCGACGGCGCCGAGGACGGCGAAGAGCGAGGCGATGCCGGTGACGCCGAGCACCATGCCGAAGATGATCAGGCCGCGCACCAGGAAGGTGGGCTGGACCGGGGTGCCGACGATGCCGCCGGCGAGGAGCAGGCCGGCGTAGCCGCCGTAGAGGATGGCCGGGAGCAGCGCCACCGCGAGGAAGAGGGCGAGGCCGATGCCGGCGCCGACCAGGGTGAAGAGCTTGTTCTGGGCCTTCGGAGTGTTGACGGTCATGGTGTTCTCCAGTTCGAGTTCGGCGCCGTGTGTTCGGCCACCCGGGAGCTACCAGGTGCAGCGACCTTGCCAAGACCGGCCCCGCCTGATTCCGGGGGGTTGGCGGCCCCGGCGTCGGGAATCCCCGACGGGAGGCCGGGTTGGCCCGACGGCCGGCTCCCTGCTACCCTCCCGGGCCCGTGGACGCCTTCAAGCCGCACCTCGCCGACGTCGCCGAGTACCCGTATGCGAAGGTCGACGCCCGCATCAAGCTCGACCAGAACGAGAGCCCGGACGACCTGCCGCCGGAGCAGAAGGCGCTGGCGCTGGCCCGGCTGGCGGCGCTCCCCTGGAACCGCTACCCGGAGCTGCACGCCGAGGACGTCCGCGCCGCGCTGGCCCGCCACGAGGACTGGCCCGAGGCCGGCGTGGTGCTGGCCCCGGGCTCCAACCTGCTGATCCTGGCGCTGGCCTCGGCGGCCCGCCAGGTGCTCGACACCTCGCCGGCCTTCCCCTACTACAAGGGGGCGGCGGTCGCCTCGGGCACGCCGTACCGTGCCGTCCCGCTCGGCCCCGGCTTCACGCTGCCGCTCGAAGGGCTGCTGGCCGCCATGACCGGCCCGCCCGGCCTCCTCTTCCTTCCGGTGCCCCACGCCCCCACCGGCGCCCTCTTCACCACCGGTGACGTGGCGGCGCTGGCCGAGCGGGCCCGGGCCACCGGCTGGCTGCTGGTGGTCGACGAGGCCTACCAGGCCTTCGCCGGCACCGACGCCCGGCCGCTGGCCCGGCAGAACCCCAGCGTGGCCATCCTGCGCACCTTCTCCAAGGCCTGGTCGCTGGGCGGGGTCCGCACCGGCTACCTGCTCGGCTCGCCGCGGGTGGCCGCGGTGGCCCGGGCCATGATCCCCCCCTTCTGCATCCCGGCCACCACCGGCGTCATCCTGCAGGCGGCGCTGGAGCGGCCCGGCTACGTGGCCGCCCTGGTGGAGCGGATCCGCGGCGAGCGGGCGCGGCTCTCGGCCGGGCTGGCCGCGGCGCAGCCGCGCTGGACGGTCTACCCCTCGGCCGCCAACTACCTGCTGGTGCGGACCCCCGACGCCAGGGCGGCCTTCGACCACCTGCTCGCGCGCGGCCTGCTGGTGCGGCGCCAGGACCACTACCCCGGCCTGGAGGGCTGCCTCCGCATCTCGGTGGGCACGGCCGCCGAGAACGACGCGCTGCTGGCGGCGGCGCGCGAGGCGCCGTGAGCGCCCCGCTTCCGGCGGCGACCCGACGGCGGACGCCGTGACCGCGACGCCGGCCCCGGGGACCGTCCGCCACTCCTGGTTCGAGGACGCCCAGGCCCTCTTCACCGCCTCGCTCTTCATCTCGCTCGGCTACGGCCTGCTCTCGCAGGCCCACCTGCTCTCCGGCGGCACCGCCGGGGTGGCGCTGCTGCTCACCCGGCTCACCCCCTTCAGCTTCGGCCAGCTCTTCGTGGCCCTCAACCTCCCCTTCTTCTGGCTGGCGGTCCGCCAGATGGGCTGGGCCTTCACGGTGAAGACCTTCGTGGCCATCGGCGCCGTCTCGCTCTGCGCCGACCAGCTCCACCACGTGCTGGCCTTCGACCGGGTCGAGCCGCTCTACGCCGCGGTCATGGGCGGCTCCTGCATCGGCATCGGCCTGCTCATCCTCTTCCGCCACCAGGCCTGCCTGGGCGGCCTGAACGTGCTGGCCATCTGGTTGCAGGAGCGGCGCGGGGTGCGGGCCGGCGTCTTCCAGCTGGTGGTCGACGCCCTGGTGGTGGTGGCCTCGCTGCTGGTGGTGCCGCCGCGCACCATCCTGCTCTCGGTGATCGGCTCGGTGGCGCTCAACATGGTGCTGGCGGTGAACCACCGCCCCGGGCGCTACCTGGGGACGTGAGCGGCGGCCGCGCCCGCGGCCAGTCTCGCCGCCGCCCTCAGCCGGCCAGCCGCCGCCACTCGCCCACCGCCCGGAGCGCCAGCCAGGCGCCGAAGAGCGCGGCCACGCCCCCCTGCAGCAGGGCCCGGCCCGACCCGGCCTCCATGGCCTCGAGCCCGGCCAGCCCGACCGGCAGCCCGGCGGCCGCCACCGCGGCGAAGGCCACCGCCGCCACGGTGAGCAGCACCGCCTCCGCCGCGTCCTCGTGGCGCCCCCGCGGCACGCTGACGAAGCGCTCCAGCACGAAGAGCGCCGCCCCGCCGGCCAGCACCATCACCAGCCCGAACTGGACCAGCTCGCCGAAGGCGTCCTCCACCAGCGCCCCGGCGCAGGTGGCCTGGCGGCGGTGGAGCCGGGTCAGCTCGGCGCAGCGCTGCACCGAGAGCTCGCCGACGTGGGCCCGGCCGTCCCCGGTGAAGTAGTCCATCCCGGTCCTCCAGCTGAGCGGCTCGGCCAGCAGGCCGGAGAGCCCGGCGGCCAGCACCGCCAGTGCGCCGAGGCGCAGGAGGTGGACCAGGAGGAAGCGCATGGCCTCTCCATCCCTCGCGGATGGGCAGGCGTCAAGGTGCCCAGGACCTCAGCTGCACTTCCAGAGGATCTTGGTGCAGGCCGCCGCCCTGGCGGCGTTGTAGTAGGAGGTGCAGGTGGCCGAGCTGCTGCCGCTGTAGATGAAGGTGGCGCCGCCGGCGCAGCCGCTGCCGTTGACGTAGAAGGACGAGCCCCCTCCCCCGCCGCCGGTGCAGCATTGCACGCCGTCCTTCGAGGCCGAGCAGGTGCCGCCGCTGTTGCAGGAGTACGGGGCGTCGCAGGAGTAGCAGCTCCCGCTGTTGCCGCGACAGCTCTCGCCCTGGCTGCACTTCGGCTCGGCCAGGCCGCAGGCCGAGAGACCCAGCACCACCACCACGGCCGCGATCAATCTGCCCACGTGATCCTCCTCGCGCTGCAGGCCCCTCCTCCACGGACGGTCAAGGCCCGGCACCGACACGGAGGACGCTGCCATGGTCGACCCGGGGGCCGCAAGCGTAGGAATTTGCCTACCGGCGGGGCGTTGGTGCGCGGGGAGCGCCAGGCGGGTCGCCGTGTCCTGTGAACGTGGGGCAGGCTTCGCGCCCCCGGCCGCACCTGCTCACGGAGGAGACCTGCCGGCCCCACCGCGTCACGGGCAGGGCGGCCCGGGCCTCCCGACCCTCACCCGGATCCCCTGCGAGGCGCCGCGCCGGCGTACACTCCACCCCATGCGCCGCCTCCTCTCGCTGCTCGCGGTGGGCCTCGGCCTCGGCCTCGGGCTCTTCCTGGCCTGGCGGCTGCTGGCCCCGCGCCCGGCCCCGCCGCCGGATCCACCGGCGCTGGTCGAGAAGATCCGGCAGGTGGCCCGGCTGGAGGTGCTGGAGGTCCGGCTCTACAAGAAGGTCACCTTCGCCCCGGAGCCGCAGCCGGCCGACTCGATCTGGGGCGACCTGGCCGGCTGGGCCCGCCACGCGCTGGCGCGTCCGCGCGCCAAGGCCATCGTCTTCGCCGTGGCCCACGTCGGGCTCGACGTCTCGAAGCTGGGGCCGGAGCAGCTGGAGGTCCGCGACCGGGTGGTGTCGCTGGTGCTCCCGCCGCTGGTCACCCGCGTCGAGCTGCTCCCCGGCGAGACCGAGGTGATCGGCTCCAACCTCGACTCGGCCGACACCGCCCGGCTGCTGGAGCTGGCCAAGGTGGCCTTCGAGCGCGAGGTGCAGGCCGACCGCGGGCTGCAGGGCAAGGCCCGGGCCGCCGCCGAGCAGGCGCTCACCGCCCTGCTGCTGCAGGTGGGCCTGGTCCGGGTGGAGTTCGTGGAGACGCTGCCTGGCCGGGGACCGAGGTCGTGACCGCGCCGGAATCCGCCCCCGGGAGCGACCCGCTTCCCCTGGCCGGGGTGCGGGTCCTCGACCTCTCGCGGCTCCTCCCCGGCCCCTACGCCTCGCTGGTGCTGGCCGACCTGGGCGCCGACGTGGTCAAGGTGGAGGAGCCGGCCGGCGGCGACTACCTGCGCTGGATGCCGCCCCTGGCCGGCCAGCAGTCCGGGGCCTTCCACGCCCTCAACCGGAACAAGCGCAGCCTGGCGCTCGACCTCAAGGCCCCCGGTGGCCCCGCCGCGCTGCTGCGGCTGGCGGCCGGCGCCGACGTGCTGCTGGAGTCCTTCCGGCCCGGCGTGCTCGACCGGCTCGGGGTGGGCTGGGAGGCGCTGCGCCAGGCCAACCCGCGCCTGGTGCTCTGCTCCATCAGCGGCTTCGGGCAGCAGGGGCCCTACCGCGGGCTGGCCGGCCACGACCTCGACTACTGCGCCATCGCCGGGGTGCTGGCGGTGAACGGCCCGGCGGACCGGCCGCTGCCGCTCGGCGTGCAGGTGGCCGACCTGTGCGGCGGGGCCTGGCCGGCGGTGGCCGGCATCCTCGCCGCGCTGCTGCGCCGGGGCGTCACCGGGGTCGGGGCGCACGTCGACATCGCCATGGCCGACGGCGTCGCCGCCATGCTGGCCATGCCCCAGGCCATGGCCGACGCCCGCGGCGCCCCGCTCCGCCGCGAGCGTGAGCTGCTCAACGGCGGCGCCGCCTGCTACCGGGTCTACGCCACCGCCGACGGCCGCCACGTGGCGCTGGGGGCGCTGGAGCCGCAGTTCTTCGCCCGCTTCTGCGCCGCGGCCGGGCGGCCCGAGCTGGCCGAGCGGCAGTACGACGACGACGGCCGCGGGCCGGTCGAGGAGCTCACCGCCCTCTTCGCCAGCCGCACCCGCGACCACTGGGCCCGCCTCGGCCACCAGCACGACTGCTGCCTGGCGCCGGTGCTCAGCGGCGACGAGCCCAGGGCCGACCCGCAGCTGCGCGCCCGCGGCCTCTTCCTCGAGGTGGAGACGCCCTGGGAGGGGAGGTCGCTGCCGTCGCTGGCCACCCCGGTGCGGCTGGCCGGGGTGACCGCGCCCCGGCGACCGGCGCCGCGGCTGGGCGAGGACACCGACGACGTGCTGCGCCAGGCCGGGTTCTCGGCGGAGGAGCGGTCCTCGCTGCGGGCGGCCGGCGTGGTCGGCGCCCCGGACGAGCCGGTGCCCCCGCGGAGCCGGCTGGGCTAGAGTGTCCGCACCCGTGGTGGCACCCGCTCCCGCCGCACCGTACCTGGAGGTCCCGTGATCCTGCCGAGAACGCTGCTCCGCGCTGCCCTGCTCCTGGCCCTGCTCCCCGGCCTCGCCGTCGCCGCCCCGACCAAGGAGGGCAAGGCCAAGAAGCCACGGCTCGCCATCCTCGACTTCCCGGCCATCCACGGCGCCTACTCCCACTGCAGCGGGTGGGGCAACAACTCCTCGGCCATGTCCGACGCGCTCCGCGAGCTCTTCACCACCGAGATCATGGAGAAGGCCAACGGCCGGATCCGGCTGGTGGAGCGGGCCCGGCTCAAGGAGATCCGCTCCGAGCTGGAGTTCCAGAAGTCGGACGAGGTCGACCCCTCGTCGGCGCAGAAGGCCGGCAAGCTGCTGGGGGCCAGGTACGTCCTCACCGGAAAGATCACCCGCTTCGCCTGCAAGGTGAGCGAGGCCGGCACCGGCTGGGGCGTGGGCGCGCTGGTCGGCAAGGTGACCGGCAGCGGGCTGGCCGGCTCGGTGGCCGGCAGCGTCAACGTCAAGAACGTCAACTTCACCGGCCGGCTCGACGCCCGGCTCATCGAGGTGGAGACCGGCGAGATCCTGGTCGCCTTCAAGGACGAGAACGAGACCGGCAACACCTCGGCCAAGGTGGCCGGCACCGGCGGCGGCGTGCAGTACGACGACGAGCTGGCCAACAAGGTCTTCGAGCCGCTGGTGGCCAAGATGTCGGCCAAGATCATCAAGAAGACGGTGGCCGCCTCCGAGGACGAGGACGAGTAGCCAGGTGCTGGCCCTGCTGCTGGCCGCGGCGCTGGCCTCCCCGCCGGCGCCGCTCAAGATCGCCACCCTGCAGCTGGAGGGGGCCGGCGTGCCCGAGGGCATGGCGGCCTCGGCCACCGTGCTGGTGCCCACCGAGGTGCGCCGGGCCCGGCCCGACGCCGAGGTGATCTCCTCAGAGGACGTCCGCTCGCTGCTCTCGCACCAGAAGAACCGGCTGATGCTCGGCTGCGGCACCGACGCCGCCTGCCTGGCCGACCTCGGCGGCGTGCTCGGGGTCGACGAGATCGTGGCCGGGCGGATCGGCCGGCTCGGCGAGACCTGGGTGCTGGAGCTGCGCCGGCTCGACGTCAAGCAGGCCCGCAACGTCGGCTCGGTGACCCGGGCGGTGCGGAGCGCCGAGGCGCTGGTGGGGGCGGTCCGCTCCGCCACCGCCGAGCTCTTCGCCACCCCGGCGGCCGCGGGCGGCGCCGGGGCGATGGCGGCTGGCGCGTCCGCCGCCGGGGCTCCGGGGTCGGGGGCGCCCTCGAGGACCGGGGCGGGCGGTGCCGGGGCCACCGCCGGGGGAGCCGCCGAGCCGGGCGCGCCGCCGGTGCGGCAGCCCGACGACCCCTCGCTGCCGGGGCCGAGCCTGGTCAAGGACGAGCTCGACCTGGTGCCGCTCGACTACAAGGGGACGCGCCACCGGGCCGTCTACGACCTGGTGAGGAGGGTGATCGTGGGGGGCGGCTTCCCGCTCGAGCGGGAGCGGCTCGACGACGACGCCGCGCTCTCGCTGCGGACCGAGTGGACCTCCATCGAGCGGGGGCGGCGGCTCCGCTTCCGGGCCCGGGTCGACGGGCGGGTGGCGCTGGACCTCGACCGCGAGCGCTGCGACGACTCCGGCTGCCGCGAGACCGACACCCTCTCCCGCGGCGAGCAGCAGCTGGCCGCCGGCGTCTACGCCGTGCTCCGCGCCCAGCTGGTGCTGGTCCGGTAGTCTCGCCGGCCGGCCGCCCCGGGCCTCACCAGGCCTGGTGGAAGGCCAGCCGGGCCTCGACCACGTCGCCGCGCAGCTCGACGCCGAGCCGCAGGGCCTGGTGCTGCGAGAGGCGCAGCCGCAGGTCGAGCCCGGCCCGGGCCTGCACCGCCTGCTGCGCCACCGACCAGGCGGCGCCGGCGCGCAGCCAGCCCTTCCAGGCGCCGGCCCCGGCCACCAGCCCCAGCGACGGCTCCACCGAGAGGATGGCCGGCCCGGTCCCCAGGTCGGCGTCGAGCATGGCGTAGGCCACCACCCCGGGCGCCAGCGCCGCGGCCTTCCCCAGCCCGCCTCGCAGGAACCCCTCGGTCCGCGCCAGGCCCTCGTCGAAGACCCGCCGCACCCCGGCGTGGACCAGCCAGGAGGGCTGCCACTCCCCGGCCACGCTGGCGCGCGCCGTCGCCAGCCGCCGCACCCGGAGGAGATCGACGCCGTCGAAGAAGGGGTGGCCGCGCTGGTCGAGGCCGGCGCCGACCGAGACCGCCACCATCTCGTCGTGGTCGGAGGGATCCCGGCCGAGCAGGTCGGCCGCGTAGGGCGACCAGCGCAGCACCGCCACGCCGCGCCCGGCGCCGTCCATGCCGGCGGCCAGGACCGCCAGCATGGGCGCGGGCTGCTCCGCGGGGGACGGCCGCGGTGGCGGCGGGGGCGGCGGCTCCAGGCTGGGGGGCAGGCCCAGCCGCTCGGTGAGCAGCCGCACCCGGGCCGCCTGGGTGGCCGGCGACGGGGTGGGCTGCTCGGCGGTGTGGCGGTACTCCGACCAGGCCAGCAGCGCCTCCACCACCTCGGCGCGGCGCCCCTCCGCGAAGGGGGCGAGGCGGGCCGGCAGCGTGGCCAGGCCGTCGGCGACGGCGGCGTTGGCGGCCTCGGCCTCGGCCGGCGCGAGCGCCTCGAACCGGTGGAGCAGCGCCCGCTGCGCCGAGGGCAGGTACCGGACCCGCGCCACCAGCCCGGGCACGGCGCCGGCGTCGAGCACCCGCACCCGGTGGAAGAGCTCCACCGGCGAGTACCAGCCGTGCACCCCCTCCACGAAGGGCTGGCCGGTGGCCAGCTGCAGCAGCTCGGCGATGCGGAAGGCGCAGTTCTCGCGCAGGAAGTAGTAGGTGAACTTGCGCCCCACCACCTCCCAGAGGTGGGCCACCAGCAGGGTGCGCTGCCACTCGTCGAGCCCGAGGTCGTAGGCCCACATGTCGCGGTACTCGGTGCGCGTGTAGACGGCGTCCTGCGTGTAGAAGTACTTGTCGGAGAAGCCGGCCTGGTAGCCGCCGGTGAGGCCGCGCCACAGGTAGACCGGCACCGGCTCGTCGGGCGGCACCAGGGCGCCGTAGTTGAAGGCCAGGTCGAGCAGCTCGCTGCCGCCGGCCCCGGTGTCGAGCTTGAGCAGGGCGTGGCCGAACGAGGAGGCCGGGTTGCCGAAGTAGCCGCTCACCAGCAGCAGGCTGACGCCGCGCAGCTGGCCGAGGAGCGCCCAGCGGTCGAAGCGGGGGCACGGGGCTGCCTCGGCGGCCGCCGGCAGGAGCCCCTGTCGCTGCAGCCAGAAGGCCCGCGCCGGGAAGCGGCAGCGCGCCTCGGTGTCGGGATCGCCGCCGGCCGGGGCCTGCAGCGCCGCCAGGGTGGCGGCCAGCTCGGCCGCGGGGTCGGCGGCGCCGCCGGGGGCCAGGAAGAAGTCGGGGGACTTCACCTCGCTGGTGCGCCCGTCGGGAGCGTGGAGCAGGCGCAGCCAGGTGGGGTGGCGCGCCAGGCGGGCCAGCGCCTCCGGCGATGGCGGCGGCGGCGGCTGCGGCGGGGATGGAGGTAGCGACGGTGGTGGCGTCGGGGCCGGGGCCGATCGGTCCGGCTCGGGTGGCTCGGCGGCGGCCGGTGAGGCCGCCAGCAGCGACGTGAGCAGGACCAGGCCGGCCGCGGCCCGCGCCCCGGTCCGGCGCCAGGAGGCTCCGATCAAGGGGCGACGCCCCACCCGATGGCCTGGATGGGGCGCCGCGGTGCTGGCTCCGAAGCGGCGGCGCATGAGAGGCAGGTCGCCGCCTCGACGTCGCGGGTGGCGACGATCAGCTGTTGGTGCAGACCTTGGCGAAGTCCGACTGGACCCGGGAGGTGTACAGGTTGAAGAGGCCGGCGGCCTGCTGGTACCCGGTGCGGCTGGCGGCGCCCGGCGCGGCCAGCGACCGGGACAGGTCGGCGCGGAGCGCCGCGGTGACGGCCGGCTGGGCCGAGGCGCTGCACCCGGAGAGCTCGAGGAGCGCGGCGAGGTGCGGGCCCTGGCCGCGGGCCAGGTCCTGCTCGAGGCGCGGCGCGGCGTCGTTGATGAAGGCGGCGGTGCGGACCACCACGGTCCGGCAGGTCTCGGGCGACGAGACGTTGGAGCTGATGGCGGTGGTGCCGAGGTCCCAGGTGATGTTGGTGATGACCGCGACCACCGGGATGCTGCCGGCGATGAGGCCGCCGAGGCCACACTGCGTGTAGATCTCGCCGAACTCCCTGGCCTGCGCCGGCGGCGAGGCGATCACGCCCACTGCGAACAGAGCGGCAACGATGAGCTTCCGCATGTTGGAACCCCTGGTGACGTCGTTGGTTGGTGAGGAGGCCTCGCCTCCTTCACGCCGGTAGGGGCCACGTCTGTCCCGCTACGAGGCCCCATTTTCATAGCACGTGCGCGGCGACGCGCACGCCCGACCGGCAGCCCGACCGTGAGTAATTCGTGACCGGGGAGCTCTCTGCCGGCCTGACCGCCGACCTGACCGAGAGTAATCCGCAAACCTCGCCAGCCTGACCGAGGGTAATCCGCAAACCTGACCGAGGGTTATTCGCAATCGAGGAAGATCGAGCACTTGCACCACGACGGTCCCAGATCGGTCGCCCCCAAGAGGCCACCCCGAATCGGACGCCCAGGTCCGACCACGCCCCCGGAGGGGCCTACTCTCCGATGATCTTCACCAGCACCCGCTTCACCCGCCGGCCGTCGAACTCGCCGTAGAAGATCTGCTCCCAGGGGCCGAAGTCGAGCGCCCCGTCGGTCACCGCCACCACCACCTCGCGCCCCATCACCTGCCGCTTCAGGTGGGCGTCGCCGTTCTCCTCGCCGGTGGCGTTGTGGCGGTAGGCCTCCGGGCTGGGGTCGAAGGGGGCGAGCCGCTCCAGCCAGGCGGCGTAGTCGCGGTGCAGCCCCGGCTCGTCGTCGTTGATGAAGACCGAGGCGGTGATGTGCATGGCGTTGATGAGGCAGAGCC
Organism: Anaeromyxobacteraceae bacterium; assembly: GCA_032654565.1. Classification (GTDB taxonomy): domain Bacteria; phylum Myxococcota; class Myxococcia; order Myxococcales; family Anaeromyxobacteraceae; genus JADKCZ01. Next base: position 128,760 of record JAULAX010000005.1, read on the forward strand.
CCTCGCGGATGCCGCTCTGCTTCAGCACCGCCTCCACCTTCGCGGTGATGTTGACGAAGCCCACCCGCTCCGGGGTCTTCATGTCGAGGGTCCAGCGGAACGTCTTCACGTGGCCTCCTTCGCCTGGGCGGCCCCGACTCTACCTCCAGCGGCGCCCCTCCCGGTGCCAGGCGCCCGGCTCAGGGCCTGGGCGCGGTGTGGCGCTTCAGGAACTCCACCAGCCGGGCGTACTGCCTGGCCCGGGCCGCCTCGTCGTAGAAGCCGTGCCCCTCCAGCGGCTCCTCCAGCCACTCGGGCGGGCGGCCCAGCGCGGTGAGCGCCTCGCGGAGCTTCTCGGCGTGGACGATGGGAACGCGCTTGTCCTTGCCGCCGTGGATGAGCAGGACCGGGACCTTGATCAGGTCGGCGTGGAAGACCGGGGAGGCGGCCTTGAGCGCCGCCTCGTCCTCACCGACCGTGGTGCGGACGAAACCGCGGGCCCGACCGGAGGTGACCATGTCGTCGTTGTGCTCCAGCCGGGTCAGGTCGTAGACGCCGGCGAAGCCGACGGCGCAGCGGAACAGCCCGGGCGCCAGGCTCACCGCCTGCAGCGCCGCGTAGCCGCCGAAGCTCCCGCCATAGGTGCACATGCGGGCCCCGTCGACCTTCTCCTTCTTCACCAGCCAGCGGGTGGCGTCGAGCAGGTCCTCGATCATCCGGTCGCCCCAGTGCCGGTAGCCGGCCTCCTGGTAGGCCTCGCCGTAGCCGCCCGAGCCCCGGAAGTTGACCTGCAGCACCGCGAACCCATCGCTGGCGAGGAGCTGCACCTCCGGGTTGAAGCCCCAGCGGTCGCGGACGCCGAAGGGGCCGCCGTGCGGCAGCACCACCAGCGGCGGCTTGACCCCGGCCGGGAGGCCGGACGGGTAGGTGACGTAGCCGTGGATGGGCTGGCCGTCGGAGGCCTTGATGTGGAAGGCGGTCATCTCCGCCATCTGCTCCGGCTTGATCCACGGCCGGTTCTCCAGGAGCGGCTCGGCGGAGCGCCTGGCCACGTCCACCAGCAGGAACCGGCCCGGGTCGCGGTCGCCGTAGACGTGGGCGATGGCCAGACGGTCGTCCTCGGTTCGCGAGACCAGGTCGACGTGGAGCCCCGGGTGGGCGTCGAGCAGGCCGGCCAGGACCTGGACCAGCGGATGCGCGGGCTCGAGGAGCTGCCAGTCGGGCAGGTCGGGCTGCGACTCCACCGCCAGGACGCGCCCGGTGACCCGGTCGCGCAGGATCCGGCTCGGGGTCGCCAGCGTGGTGGTGGCGACCACCTTCCGCTCACCCGAGTCGATGGAGACTGAGTTGATGCTGAAGCCACCCGCAACCGGATCCATCACCTCGAGCGTCCGGTCGGAGGCTCGGTAGTGCCACGGCCGGCTCGCCGGGGTCAGGCCGGGGAGAGAGCTGACAGGACGCCAGGCGTGCTGGTCGTCGCGGAAGAGAATCCTCGGCTTGGCATCCTCGCCCGGCGACCAAGCGATGCGCGGCTCACCCGCCTCGTCGGTCAGGTAGCTCGAGTTGGGCAGCGGGCTCTCGGCCACCTCGGTCTTGGACGCGTTGTAGATGTCGAGCTTGACCAGGCGGATTCGGGCATCACCGACCTCACCCCACTGCCTGACACCGATGAGGATCCGGCGGTCGTCGTGGCGCAGCGGGTCCACCACCCAAGCCGAAGCCCGCTCCTCGTCGGCCCCTGGGTGATGCCTCCGCACGTCGGTGCCGAAGATGTTGTCGCAGGTCGCGCCCTCCGGATTGACCGCCATGAGCTCTCCGAAGGAGGCCGGAGCGGCCAGGGGGCCGCTGATCCTCCACAAGCCGGCCACCACCCGCTCGTCGTTGGCCCAGTTGAACTGACCGACCATGGTCTTGGCGTCGGGGGCCAGCCGGCCGGTCATCTTCCGATCGGCCAGCCGGATGAAGGAGAGGGAGCGCTTGCCGCCCTCGACCGAGACCACCGCCAGCCAGGTCCCCTTGGGCGAGAGCTGGGCATCCACGAACCGGGCGTGGCTGGTGAAGCGGGCCGGGCCGGTGGGGTCAGGAGGCGGAGCGACCTTCTCGGCGGCGCGGGGGACGGGCCCGGCCAGGGCGAGGGAGGCGGCGACGAGCGCGAGGCGGCTGAACCAGCGGCGCATGGGGGCTCCTGACGGAGAGCGGGCTCCAACGGGGGGTCCTCCCCCATAGCGCGAAATCGCCGGACCGACCCAGAGTAATGAGCGCTGGCGCGCGACCCCTCCCGGAGTCATGCGAGCGCGCGATCAGGGCATGACGATGATCTTCGGGTCGATGACCGGGCACTGCTCCGTGTAGACGTTGAAGACGTAGATCTTGGGATTGGTGGCGCTGGCCGGGATGCCCGGGTCGATGGTCCCCGTCAGCTCCCCGTCGGTCGCCTCGAGGCAGGCCCTGCCGAAGGGGTCGAAGCAGATCCTGAAGTGGAGATCCTTCTTGGGGGGCGTCCCCGGACCCGGCACCGCGACGAAGCGCACGCTCTGGCCGGTCTTGGCCTTCAAGCAGTCCGGGATGGGGGTGCCGCCCATGTCGCACTGGGACGCGGCGTCCGAGACGACGGGGGCGCCCGGGCACGACACGCTCGGGGAGTTCAACCTGAAGGGGATGTTGAAGGTGTACGGACCGGGGCGTGCCGCGCTCATGCTCCTGGTGCAGCCGGCACCGACCAGGGCGAGGAACACGGCGGCGGCGAGTCCGAACGACAGGATGTGGCGACGTGGCTTCATGGGCGTCCTCCTGCTGGCTGTGTGACTACGGGTGAATTCGACTGGCTGGCCGTTCCCGTCGGCGGGGAGCCCGCCTCGCCCCTCGCCAGCGCCTCGAAGCGTGGCAGGCCCCGCAGCCTGGCCAGCCCGGCGTCGCCGGCCAGGAGCCGCCGCTGGTAGCCCAGCGCCACGGCCCGCTCCAGCGCAGCCAGCGCCTCGTCGGGGGCGCCGAGCTCCAGGCCCACCAGCGCGGCGTTGTACTGGACGTTGAGGTTGCCCTCGGCGCGGTCCAGCGATTCGTCGCGCAGCTGGCGGGCCCGGTCGCGGTGGCCCAGCCTGGCCTGGTAGCGCGCCAGGTCGGAGCGGGTCTCGTCGTCGTCCCGGTTGATGGCCAGCGCCCGCTCCGCCAGCGTGGCGGCGCGGCGGTAGGCCTCGGCGGCCTCGGTGCGCCGGCCGGGGGCGAAGGTGAGCGCGTCGCCCAGGTTGCCCCAGAGGACGTGGTCGTCCGGGGTCAGCGCCGCGGCGCGCCGGAACATGGTGGCCGCCTCCTCGTAGCGCCCCAGGTAGAAGGCGGCCGAGCCCAGGTTGGAGAGGGCGCCGTGCGTCGGGCCGAGCTGGAGCGAGGTCCTCAGGTCGGCGGCCGCTCCCTCGAAGTCGCCGGCCAGGTAGCGGGCCGCGCCCAGGTTGCTGTAGGCCCCCGGGCTGGAGGGCGCGCGCGCCACCACCTCGGCGTAGGCGACCACGGCCTCCTGGTGACGCCCGGCCTTGAAGAGGAAGCGGCCGAGCTCCCGCACCACCCGCCAGTCGGTCGGGTCGGCCAGCCGCGCCTTCCCGAAGCTGGCCTCCGCCGCCGCGGACTTGTTGAGGGCCTCCTGGGCCCGCGCCAGGCCCATCAGCGCCAGCGCGGGGTTGGTGGCCAGGCCTGCGGCCTGCGTGAACTCGCGCTCGGCCCGCACCGCGTCGCCGGAGGCGAGGTGCAGGCTGCCGATGGCCTCGCGGACGGCGACCGCCTGCGGCTCCCGGTCCAGCGCCAGCTGGCAGGCCTGCTCGGCCTCCTGGTAGGCGGAGGCGGCCCGGGTCAGCTCGTAGCGGGCCAGCCAGGCGTCGCACAGGCCGGCGAAGGCCACGGCGAACCGGCCGTCGGAGGCGATGGCCTGCCCGAAGAGCCGGGTGGCCTCCTCCAGCGTCCCCACCGTGACCGGCCGGCGCAGCGCCGCCCGCCCGCGCAGGTAGAGGTCGTAGGCCACCAGGCTGGCCGGCGGGGTGCGCTCCAGCTCCCGCCGCGAGGTGTTGGAGAGCACCAGCTCCAGCGCCCCCACCACCTGGCGGGCGATGTCCTCCTGGATGGCGAAGACCTCGGCCAGACGCCGGTCGTAGATCTGCGACCAGAGCTGGAAGCCGGTGCGGGCGTCCACCAGCTCGGCGGTGATCCGCAGCCGATCCCGCTCGCGGCGGACGCTCCCCTCCAGCACCACGTCGACGCCGAGCCGCTGGGCCACCTCGGCGGCGTTGGCCTTGCTCCCCTTGAGCGCGAAGGTGGCGGACCCGGCGGCCACGTGGAGCTCGCGCACCCGCGTCAGCAGGTGGAGGATCTCCTCGGTGAGCCCGTCGCTGAAGTAGTCGTTGTCGGCGCTGTCGCTCAGGTTGTGGAACGGGAACACGGCGATGGCCCGGAGCCCCTTCGCCTGGGCCTTGGGCGCGGCGCGCAGCGCCGCCGCCACGGCCAGGGCCACCGCCAGCACCACGCCGGCGAGGAGCAGCCACCCGGCCGGCCGCCGGAAGAGGCGCGAGCGGACCCTCGCCGGGGCCGTCGCCTTGCGCTCCTCCTCCAGCGCCGCCAGCACCTCCCGCGCGTCGCGCGGCCGCCGATCGGGCGCCTTCTCCAGCATCCGGCGGACCAGCCTGGCCAGGCCGGGCGCCTCCGGCACGGTGAGGAGCGGCGCGGGCCGGGCCGAGCGGGCCGCCTCGCCGTGCTCGTCGTCGGGGAAGGGGAGCTGGCCGCTGAGGGCCTGGAAGAGCAGCACGCCGAGCGCGTAGACGTCGGTCCGCTCGTCCTCGCTCTCCCCCCGCCACTGCTCCGGCGCCATGAAGCCCGGGGTGCCCCCGGAGATCCGCGGCCGCCCGAAGGCGTGCGACATGCCGAAGTCGAGCAGCTTCACCTGGCCGTCCTGGCAGAGGAAGACGTTGGAGGGCTTCAGGTCGCGGTGGATCACGCCGTGGGCGTGGGCGTGACCCATGGCGCTGGCGATCTCGGCCCCCAGCCTCACCGCCTCCTGCACCGGCAGCAGCCCGCTGGCCAGCCGCTGGTCGAGCGTCTCGCCGCGCAGCAGCTCGAAGATCAGGTAGGGCCCGTAGTCGCAGCGCCCCACGTCGTAGAGCGTCACCAGGTTGGGGTGGGAGAGCTGGGCGATGGCGTCGGCCTCCACCTTGAGCTGGGTCTCGCCCCGCTCGACCTGGCCCGGCCGCACCAGCTTGAACGCCACCGAGCGCGGCAGCTCGCGGTCGCGGGCCTCGTAGACCACGCCGAAGCCGCCCCGGCCGATCTCGCGCACCAGCTCGAACCGGCCGATGACGGTGCCCGGCTCCGGCAGCAGCCCCCAGCTCGGTCCGGTGTCGGCGGCCGGGGCCGCCGCGAGCCGCACCAGCAGGGCCGACAGCGCGCCCGGCGCCAGGCCGGCGGTGTCGTGCTGGTCGGGCGGCAGCGAGCCGCCAAGCTCGTCCGGTGCAGGCACGGCGCAGTCCCCGGGGAACAGGTGAGTGCAAAGCCTACATCACCCTGCCCCAGCGTCCTAGGAGCGGCCGGCGCGGGCGCTCAGCGATGGCCCCAGGTCTTCTCCCCCGCCTCGATCCGGACCGGCAGCACGTTCCGGGGCAGCGGCAGCGGGCAGGTGGCGTAGGGCGTGAAGGCGCAGGGCGGGTTGGTGGCGCGGTTGAAGTCGAGCACCACCGTGCCGTCCCTCGGCGCGGCCGCCGTGAGGAAGCGGCCGGCGCCATAGGTCTCGCGGGGCGCCGTCTGGTCCCTGAAGACGAAGAAGAGCTCCTCGCCGTCCAGCGTCGGCTCGAGCGCGTACTCCTTCCCGGCCACCGTGAACCAGGCCCGCCCCGGCGCCCGCTCGCGGGTGGGGATGCCGACCACGCTCGGCACCTCCACCTCCCGCGGCGTGGCGTAGGGCTCCCAGCGGGCCACCACCCGCCAGCGCAGGTCGACGGGGAAGGCGTCGACGCCGGTGAAGGCCTTGCGCTCGGCGCGCTCGGCGTCCCAGACCCGCAGCGCCAGCCTGCCGCCCCGGTCGATCACCTGGGCCGCGCGGCTCCCCACCTCGATCCGGTCCGCCTTCCCCTCGCGGTCGGAGGCCAGCACCCGCGAGGTCAGCGGCGCGCCGCCCAGCGTCCAGCCGTCGGCCGCCGCCGCGGCCAGCGTCACCTTCCCGCCCGCCACCGTGAAGCCTCCCGGCAGCCCGGCGATCCGGTTCTCGCCCTCCTTCAGCCAGTGCAGTCCGGAGAGCGCCAGCCAGCCCTGCGGCCGCTGCAGGCCGGCCAGCCGCTTCCCGTGCCACGCCCGCCACTCGGCCTCGAAGGCGGCGGGGGTCGGCGCCGGAGGGACGGCGGCCAGGAGCAGCGCCGAGGCGAGCAGCAGGTCGAGGGCGAGCATGCCGGGAATCTAGCGCTCAGCCCGCCAGCCCCGCCACCGCCGCGGCGCCGAGCCGCGCCGGCCCCCTCGGCAGCCGCCCCCAGGTGAAGCCCGCCACCAGCTCCCCCGGCCGGCAGCGGGTCCCCTCCGGCGCCAGGCCGCAGCTCTGCGCCAGCAGCCCCACCACCGCCTCCGGCGCCACCCCAGCCTCCCGCAGCTCCCCGAGCGACCGGGCCCCGTGGCGCTTGGCCAGCCGCTCGCCGTCCTCCCCCACCACCAGCGGCACGTGGGCGAAGCGCGGGGCCGGCCGCCCCAGCGCCGCGAAGAGCAGCAGCTGGCGCGCCGTCGAGGGGAGCAGGTCGTCGCCGCGCACCACCTCGGTGATGGCCATGGCGTCGTCGTCCACCACCACCGCCAGCTGGTAGGCGGCGACGCCGTCGGCCCGCATCACCACGAAGTCGCCGGTGGCGGCGGCCGGCTCGAAGCTGCAGCGGCCGTGGACGGCGTCGTCGAAGCCGACCGGCCCGGGCGCCACCCGGAACCTCCAGGCCGGCGTCCGCGCCGCGGCGCGGCGGGCCACCTCGGCCGGCCCCAGGTCGCGGCAGGTGCCCGGGTAGCGCGGCCCGTCGTCGGCGGGGCCGTGCGGGGCCCGGGCCGCGGCGGCGATCTCGGCGCGGGAGCAGAAGCAGGGGTAGGCGAGCCCGGCCTGGCGCAGCCGCCCCAGCGCCGCCAGGTAGCGATCCCCCAGCTCGGACTGCCGGTAGGGCCCGCGCCGCCCCCCCAGGTCCGGCCCCTCGTCCCAGCCGAGCCCGAGCCAGCGCAGCTCCTCGAGGATGCGGGCCTCAATGCCGGGGCGGACCCGCGGCCGGTCCAGGTCCTCGACCCGCATCACCAGCGCCCCCCCGGCGGCCCGGGCCGCCAGCCAGGCCAGCAGCGCCGTCCGGCCGTTCCCGAGGTGGAAGGGGCCGGTGGGGCTGGGGGCGAGGCGGCCGCGGTAGGTCATCTGGTCGGGGCCCCGGTGGGAGAGTGGCGGTGACGGCGTTCGACTGATATCCCACAGGGGCGAGGGTGCTCAAGCGCACCCCGCCCCTCGACCATGCCACGCACCGCCGGCGTCCTCATCCCGCTCTTCTCGCTCCGCTCCTCCACCGACTGGGGCGTGGGCGAGATCCCCGATCTCGTCCCCTTCGCCCGCTGGTCGTCCGACGCCGGCGTCCGGGTGGTGCAGGTGCTGCCGGTGGCCGAGGCGGCCCGCGGCCAGAACTCCCCGTACGCCGCCCTCTCCGCCTTCGCCATCGACCCGGTCTACCTGGCCATCGACGCCCTCGACGACTTCGCCGCCGCCGGCGGCCACGACGCCCTCTCCGCCGCCGACCAGAAGCTGCTCCAGGTGCTGCGGGCCTCCCCCACGGTCCGCTGGGACGAGGTGCGCGGGCTCAAGACCCGGGCGCTGGAGGCGGCCTTCCAGGCCTTCGTCCAGCAGCAGTGGCAGCTCAAGACCCGCCGGGCCCGCGAGCTGGAGCGGTTCGCCCGCGAGCAGTCGGCCTGGATCGACGACTACGCCCTCTTCGTCTCCATCCACGACGAGGCCATGGGCGGGCGGAGCTGGCTGGAGTGGCCGGCCCCGCTGCGCGACCGCGAGGCCGGCGCCCTGGCCGACGTCCGCGCCCAGCTCAGCGAGCGGGTGCTCTTCCGGGTCTGGCTGCAGTGGCTCTGCGACCGGCAGTGGCAGGCGGCCCGCCGCGGCGCCAACGCCGTGGGCGTGGAGCTGGCCGGCGACATCCCCTTCATGGTGGCGCCCGACTCGGCCGACGTCTGGGCCCGGCGCCACGACTTCCGGCTCGACGCCCGCGTCGGCGTGCCGCCCGACGCCTTCAGCGCCACCGGGCAGGACTGGGGGCTGCCGGTCTACCGCTGGGCCGAGATGGAGGCGGGCGGCCACGTCTGGATGACCGCCCGCGCCGACCGGATGGCCGATCTCTACGGCCTCTACCGCGTCGACCACGTGGTCGGCCTCTACCGCACCTACTACTTCTCCAGCGACGGCTCGCCGGCCGCCTTCGTCCCGGCCACCGAGGCGGCCCAGATCGCCAACGGCGAGCTGATGATGGCCCTCTTCTCCAAGCGGGCCCGGGTCATCGCCGAGGACCTGGGCGTGGTCCCGCCCTTCATCCGGCTCTCGCTCGACCAGCTGGCCATCCCCGGCTACCGGGTGCAGCGCTGGGAGCGCGACTGGGACCTCCCCGGCCAGCCCTTCCGCGATCCGGCCGCCTGGCCGGCGGTCTCGGTGGCCACCACCGGCACCCACGACACCGACTCGCTGGCCGACTGGTACGAGTCGCTCCCCGACGCCGACCGGCGGGCCCTGCTCGAGCTCCCCGGCCTGGCCGGGCTGCGCCAGCGCGCCCCGGCCCGCTTCGACGACGGCGTCCGCGACGCCCTGCTGGAGCTGCTCTACGCCTCCGGCTCCGACCTGCTGCTGCTGCCGTTCCAGGACCTGCTCGGCCACCGCGAGCGGGTCAACGTGCCCGGCACCGTCAACGACCAGAACTGGACCTACCGGATCCCGGCGCCGCTCACCTCGCTGCTCGCCGACCTCGGCGCCCGCCGCCGGCTGCGCGGCCTGGCCGAGCGCCACGGGCGGGTCCCCGCCACCCGCTGAGAGGCCGCCATGCCGGGCCACGTCTACCTCATCCGCCACGCCCGGGCCGAGGGTGCCGCGCCGGGGGGCGACGCCAGCCGGCGGTTGACGCCGGGCGGGCGCGACGCCTTCCGCGAGACGGTGGTCTCGCTGGCCGGCCGGCTCGAGCTGACGCGCATCCACGCCAGCCCGCTGCTGCGCGCCCGCCAGACCGGCGAGCTGCTGGCCGCCCTCACCGGCGCGCCACTCGAGGAGGACGAGGAGCTGGCCAGCGGCACCTCCACCGGCCGGCAGCTGCTGGAGCTGGCCCTGGAGCTGGGGGCCGGGGCGGCGCTGGTCGGCCACAACCCCGAGCTGGCCAGCGCCATCGCCCTGGCTGCCGGCCACGAGCTGGAGGTCCCGCCCGGGACGGTGGCCGCCGTCGGCCTCGACGGCCGGCTGGCCTGGGTGGCCCGCCCCGGCTCGCCCTGACCATCGGTCCCGGGCCTCGAGCGCTCGGCGGCTGGTATGCTCGCCCCCGTGACCGACCCCACGCCCGCCCCGCCGGCGTCCGCCCCCGCCGGCTCGCCGCCCGGCTTCATCCAGGAGCTCGACACCCTGGTGCGGGCCCGCTACCCGCTGGTCTGGCTGGTCACCTCCGAGGAGCAGCGGCTCGAGACCCTGCTCGGCGAGCTGGCCACCCGGCACGGCAAGGCGCTGGTCGGCTGGTCGGTGACCCGCGGCTTCCGCCGCCTCGGCGGGGCCCGCACCCGGCCGCCCCCCGAGGAGCTGCGCGAGCCGGTGGCGGCGCTGCAGGCCATCGAAAAGCTGACCGACTCCTCGCTGGTGGTGCTCGAGGACTTCCACGCCTTCCTCGGCGACCCGGCGGTGGTCCGCGCCCTGCGCGACCTGGCCCACGCCCTCAAGTCCACCTACACCACCGTGCTCATCCTCTCCCCGGCCCTCACCATCCCGCCCGAGCTGGAGAAGGAGATCACCGTCCTCGACGTGCCGCTCCCCAACGCCCGCGACCTGCTGGCGCTGCTCAAGGAGATCGTCACCGTGGTCCGGCAGGACGGCAAGGCCCAGGTCGACCTGACCACGAACGACGCCGAGCAGCTGGTGCGCGCCGCCCTGGGGCTGACCCTCTCCGAGGCGGAGAACGCCTTCGCCAAGGCCATCGCCAGCGACGGGCGGCTCTCCCGCGAGGACGTCAAGCTGGTGCTGGAGGAGAAGCGGCAGGTCATCCGCAAGAGCGGCCTGCTGGAGTACTTCTCCCCCGACCTCTCGCTGGGCGGGGTGGGCGGGCTGGAGCTGCTCAAGTCGTGGCTGACCCGGCGCGGCAACGCCTTCTCCGAGGCGGCCCGCCGCTTCGGCCTCCCCGAGCCGAAGGGGCTGCTGCTGCTGGGGGTGCAGGGGTGCGGCAAGAGCCTCACCGCCAAGGCCATCGCCGCCACCTGGCGGATGCCGCTCCTGCGGCTCGACATGGGGCGGATCTTCTCCGGCCTGGTCGGCTCCTCCGAGGAGAACCTGCGCCGCGCCATCCACGTCGCCGAGAGCGTGGCCCCGGTGGTGCTCTGGATCGACGAGATCGAGAAGGGGCTCTCCGGCGTCGCCTCGTCGGGCTCGGTCGACGGCGGCGTCACCGCCCGGGTCTTTGGCACCCTGCTCACCTGGCTGCAGGAGAAGACCGCCCCGGTCTTCGTGGTGGCCACCGCCAACCGCATCGACATGCTGCCGCCCGAGCTGCTGCGCAAGGGGCGCTTCGACGAGATCTTCTTCATCGACCTGCCCGCCGCCGCCGAGCGCCAGGAAATCCTGCGCATCCACGTGGCGGCCCGCCGCCGCGACCCGGCCCGCTTCGACCTGGCCGGGCTGGCCGTGAAGGCGGCCGGCTTCAGCGGCTCCGAGCTGGAGCAGCTGGTGGTGGCGGGGCTGCACGACGCCTTCGCCGAGGGGGGCGAGCTGGAGCAGCGCCACCTCGACCGGGCCGTCGCCGAGGCCCGGCCGCTCTCCATCACCATGGGCGAGGAGATCGGCCGGCTGCGGGACTGGGCGGCCACCCGCACCCGCCCGGCCTCGGCCCCGTCCGCCGAGGCGGCGCGGTGACCGACCCGAAGTACGACCGCTTCCGGCGGCTGGAGCGGCCCCGCGCCGACGGGCCGGCGGAGCAGCCCCGCTCACCGGGGACCGACACCCGCATCGAGGCGGTGGAGGGGCCGGACGCCGCCGCCCCGGCCGCCGACCGCGGGGGCGAGGGGCCGCCGGCGTCGGGCGGCGACCTGGAGCGCTTCCGGACCCCGGCCGAGCGCCCGCTCGAGCTCGATCTCCCCGGCGAGGACGCCCAGCCCTTCCTGCGCTGCGCCTCCTGCGAGACCGACAGCGCCCGCACCGCCGCCCGCTGCACCACCTGCGGCGCCGACCTCGACACCGAGCCGCAGCGTGAGTTCAACCGGCGGTTCTGGGCCGGGCGGAAGGCCGAGGCCGCCGCCGAGGCCGAGGTGCTGGCGGCGCGCCAGGCGGCGCGGGACGCCGAGCGGGTCGACGAGGGGGCGCTGCGCCGGCAGGCCGGCGAGTCCCTGGCACGCGAGGTGGGGGCCGCCGAGCGTCGGCGGCTGGAGCGCGAGGGGTTCGGGCCCGACTGGGGCGGCGGGTCGGTCCTGGGCCGGCTCGGCGACGGCGAGGCGTCCTCCACCCCCTGGGCCCTGCGCTGGCTGCGGACCATGACCCCGACCTGGGCGCTGTCGGTGGGCCTGCTGCTGCTGGGGCTCCCGGTCCTCCTCTTCCTGCTCTTCCCGCCGCTCGGCGTCCTGGCCGGCGCCGTGACCCTGGCCCTCTTCACCCCGCCGCGCTGGCGCACCCGCTTCGGCAATCGCTTCGGGCCCTGAACTCCCCTTGATCTCACCCCGGCGATTGGCGAATCTGCCTCGCCCCCCACCGGCGCGGCCCGACCCCGGCGCGCCTCCCCGGAGAACGACGTGCCCAACGCGAGTCCCGAGCTGGTCCAGAAGGCGGTCAACACCATCCGCATGCTCTCGGCGGACGCCGTCCAGCAGGCCAACAGCGGCCACCCGGGCATGCCCATGGGGGCGGCCGACATGGCCTACGTCCTCTGGACCCGCCACCTCCGCTTCGACCCCACCGAGCCGCGCTGGCTGGGGCGCGACCGCTTCCTGCTCTCCGCCGGCCACGGCTCGGCGCTGCTCTACTCGCTGCTCCACCTCTGCGGCTTCGACTGCACGCTCGAGGACCTGAAGCAGTTCCGCCAGCTCGGCGCCCGCACCGCCGGCCACCCCGAGTTCGGCCACCTGCCCGGCGTCGAGATCACCAGCGGCCCGCTCGGCCAGGGGTTCGCCAACGGCGTCGGCTTCGCGCTCGGCCAGGCCATCCTCTCGGCCCGGCTGGGCGAGGGCAACCCGGTCGCCGACCACTTCACCTACGCCATCGTCTCCGACGGGGACCTGATGGAGGGCGTGGCCGCCGAGGCCGCCAGCTTCGCCGGCCACCAGAAGCTGGGCCGGCTCGTCTACCTCTACGACGACAACGGCATCACCATCGACGGGATCACCGGCATCACCTTCGCCGGCGAGGACGTCACCCGGCGCTTCGAGGCTTACGGCTGGCAGGTGCAGTCGGTGGAGGGGCGCGACCACGCCGCCATCGACGCCGCCATCGTGGCGGCCAAGGCCGACCCCCGCCCGTCGCTGATCCGGGTCAAGACCGTCATCGGCTACGGCTCGCCGAAGAAGGCCGGCACCTCCGGCGCCCACGGCGCGCCGCTCGGCGACGACGAGCTCAAGGCCACCAAGCAGGCGCTGGGCTGGCCGGTGGAGCCGCGCTTCCTGGTCCCCGACGACGTCCGCGCCCACTTCGGCGCCGTGGTGGCCGGCCAGCAGGCGGGCAAGCGGGCCTGGACGGCGCGGGCCGAGGCCTGGCGGACCGGGCACCCGGTGGAGTCGGCGCTGCTCGACGCCCATGTCAGCCGCTGGGTGCCGGAGCGGATCCAGGAGCGGCTGCTGGAGGCCGGCCCCGGCGCCGACGCCACCCGCAAGCTGTCGGCGGCCGCGCTCAACCGCGCCGCCCCCATCGTCCCGTCGCTGGTGGGCGGCTCGGCCGACCTGGCCGAGTCCAACCTCACCGAGATCAAGGGCGGCGGCACCTTCTCGCCCACCCGGCTCGACGGCCGCAACATCCCCTTCGGCATCCGCGAGCACGCCATGGGGGCCATCGCCAACGGCCTGGCCTACGACGGGCTCCACATCCCCTTCGTGGCCACCTTCCTCCAGTTCGCCGACTACATGCGGCCGGCGGTGCGGCTGGCGGCGCTGGCGAAGCTGCAGGTCCTCTACGTCTGGACCCACGACTCGATCTTCCTCGGCGAGGACGGGCCGACCCACCAGCCGGTCGAGCACCTCACCGCGCTGCGCTGCATCCCCAACCTGCACGTGGTGCGGCCGGTGGACGGCGAGGAGGTGGCGGTGGGCTGGGCCCACGCCCTGACCCGCCGCGACGGTCCGACCGCGCTCATCCTCACCCGCCAGAAGCTGGCGCCGGTGGTGCGCGACGGCGGCTTCGACGCCGCCAAGGCGGCGCGGGGCGGCTACGTGGTCTCCGCCCCGGCCGGCGCCCGCTTCACGGTGATCGCCACCGGCAGCGAGGTGCCGCTGGCGGCCGCGGCTCTGGAGCTGCTGGCCAAGCAGGGGCTGGCGGGCCGGCTGGTCTCGGTGCCCTGCCTGCAGTGCTTCGAGGCCCAGGACCGGGCCTGGCGCGACGAGGTGATCCCGCCCGGCCTGCCGGTGGCGGCGGTCGAGGCCGCCGTCGGGCTGGAGTGGTGGAAGCTGACCGGGCGCGACGGGCTGGTGATCGGCATCGACCGGTTCGGCGCCTCCGGGCCGGAGAAGGCGCTGGCCGAGGCGTATGGCCTGACCCCGGCCAAGGTGGCGGCGCGGCTGGAGGCGTGGATGGGCGGGAGGCCACCAAGCCAGTGGACATGATGCGCGCTTCCCTCCGGCCGGCCGTGGCCGCGCTCGCCTTCGCGGTCCTGGCCGCCTGCGGCAGCAAGAGCACCCCAGCGCCGACTCCGCCGCCACCGCCGCCGCCCAGCTGCGGGGCCACAACCACCACCGTCACGGCCAGCCAGCCCTGGCAGCGCTTCACCGCGGCCGACTGGAGCGGCACCTGCTCGCTCACGGTGGAGGCGCCGGCGCTGGCGCCGGGCGAGCGGCTGGCCGTCCTGCTGGCCCACGCCGAGCCCGGCGCCGCCGACCGGTCCCCGGCCACGGTGACGGCCGCCGGCACCGGCACGCCCAGCCTGTCCCCGGCGACCCCGCCGCTGGCCTCGCTGGCGGCGGGCGTGGCGGGCGCGGACTCCCCTGGCGACGAGGACGCCCTGGACGCCGGGGCCCGCCGTGGCGAGGCGCTGGTGACCGCGCTGCGCGAGGAGACCATCACCCGGTCGCTGGACGGCCGCCTGCCGCGGATCCTCCGCACGGTGGCACCCGCCCCGGCCGCCCAGGCCCCGCTCCTGCCCAGGCCCACCTACTGCATGATGCGCTGGGGGGCGGTCCCGGTCACCACCACCAACCCCGAAGGCAGGAAGCGGTACTGGCTCCCCGCCACCCTGGCCTACGAGTCGGCCCACGCCGCCTTCTACTACACCGACGAGGTCGCGGCCGGGATCGACCTGGCCGTGGCGACGCGGACCGGTGTGGCCCCCAGCGGCGTGACGCCGTTCTGGGGCGAGCTGGCCGCCGCCTACGAGGCCCGGGTCCTCCCGAAGCTCAACACCTACTTCGGCGCCGAGAGCGACGTGGACGGCAACGGCAAGGTGATCTTCCTCTTCGGCAACAACGGGGCCGTCACCTCCGGGGCCACCAAGTCCTTCGTCTTCGGCTACTTCTGGTCGGCCGACCTGGTCTCGCCGCTCGCCACCGATGCCGCCAGCTGCGAGCAGGACATCAACGGCGCGGTCGGCAACAGGGCCGACCTGCTCTACCTGATGGACCCGGGGAACTACGCCGTCCTGGCCAACGCCGACCCGAGCACCAGGCCGAACGTCTACAGGGACGTGCTCAACTCGCTGGTGACGGAGAACTACCCGAGCGTGATGGCTCACGAGCTCCAGCACAACGTCAACTACGCCACCCGCTTCCTCCGGGGCGGCCCCTCCTCGGTCCGGGAGGAGCTCTGGCTCAACGAGGGGCTCTCGATGCTCTCCGAGACGGTGGCCGGGTACGGGCTCCACACCTCGTCGTCACGGTCGGCGGTCCGCTTCTACCTGGGGGAGGTCGATCCGAACTCCGGCTCCGCCCAGGTCGTCTACCACCGCAACTACGGCCTCACCACCTGGGAGAGCGATCCGCGCGGCAACTACGCCGCGGTCCAGGCCTACATGCAGTACCTGCTCGACCACGCCTCGCCCGCCATGACCCGGGCGCTCCTCAACCCCGCCCTGGCCGGCAAGGCCAACGTGACGGCGGCCACCGGCGTGGCGTGGGAGACCGGCTTCGCCCGCTTCGTCACCGCCTCGATGTTCTCCAACGAGGACACCGCGGCCAACCCGCCCGGCGCCCTCTTCCCCGGCACCATCTCCTCGGCGGGGAACGTGCTGGCCGGCTCGACCTACAGCTACCTCGGGGACGGCAGCGTCTCGCCCGACTACGTCCCCTGGCACCACTACACCGGCTTCTGCACCACCCCGGCCCCGGAGAGCCTGCGCGTGGCCAAGCCCCGCCTGGCCTACGTGGCCTACACGCCGCTCAGCGCCGGGATCGGCTCCAGCGTCACGCTCCGCAAGGACGGCTGGGCCGCCTTCGCCACCGGTCCGGGCTCCGGCGCCGCCGCCAGCGTCACGGTGCAGAGCACCGCCTCGGTCCCACCGCAGGTGGTGGTGGTGCGCTACACCGGGGCGCTTCCCACCTTCACGCCGCTCTCCACCACCTGCCCGTAGTCGGTCGCTGGGAACGAGACCGGCGCGACCGCTCTGGGCGATCGCGCCGGGGTCGTTGCGGTGAATCGAGGCGCTGGCTAGGCGCGCGCCACCGGCTGCGTCGGCGAGGCCGGGATGGCCGCCAGCGGCCGGCGCTCGATCCGCTCACCGTTGGCGAGCATCTTGAGCGAGAGCGAGAGCAGGCTGGCCAGCAGCTCGCCGGAGCCCGGCACGTCCAGCTTCCGGTAGATGCGCTTGCGCCGCGCCCGGATGGTCTCCGGCGAGACGCCGGCGGCGGCCGCCGAGTCCTTGCAGGCGAAGCCCTGGGCGATGCGCAGCACCTCGGCGCGCTCGGCGGGCGTCAGCGTCGACCCCTCCATGAAGCGGGCCGCGAACGGTGTGAGGATCTCGATGTCGATCTGAGCCATGTGTGTTCCCCCGACGTGATGGCCCCGTTGGTCGAGGCCGTGTCTCCGGTCCCACCCCACTCAAGGCGTCGAGGCTGCTTCCTCAACGCCCCCCCAGGGACGAACTCGGTACGGCACACGTTAATACCGACCCAAGCGGTTGCCACCCCCCTCCGGTACTTTTTTTCCATCCATCCGTATTCAGGGATGGTTTTGGAGTCCCGCGGGGTGGTGGCTCAGACGGGGCGTTTCTGGTTCAGCTTCCCGGTCCCTCTTTCGGGTCGCTACCCGATCGAGATTCGGTCTCGTCGTTTCTGCGGCTCTGCCGAGACCGCGCAGTCACCGCCGGCCTGGCGTGCGCTGGTGAGCGCCGTGGTGGCCCGCTTCACCAGCGCCCCGAACGAGACCGTCCCGTGGCCGTCGTGGCTGGCCAGCCCGACGCTGACGCTGAGCGGGATGGTGCTGGAGCGCTCGCGAACCCGCGCGCAGATGCGCCGCGCCACCTGCAGCCCGCCAGCGGTGGCGGTGTGGGGCATCAGCACCACCAGCCGCTCCTCGCTGAAGGGGACGCTGATGTCGATGTCGCGCACGGCGCCGTCGACGACGCCGGTCAGCTCGCCGAGCAGCCGGGCCCGGGCCCGGGGACCGAGCTGGCCCACCAGCTCGTCCCAGCGGTCCACCGAGACCAGCGCCAGCGAGACCGGGAAGCCGTAGCGGCGGGAGCGCTTCACCTCGACGAAGAGCAGTCGCTTCAGGAAGGCGAGGTCCTGCGTCCCCGAGGCGGCCCGCGGCGGCTGGGCCCGGGCCTGCTCCGCCAGCTGGCGCCGCGCCGCCGTCAGCCGCGCGGCCATGGCGCAGGTGCTGGCCACCTGCGACCCGATGAGCGGACCCACCAGCAGGCCATCTGCGCCCAGCCGGTCCGGGAGCCCGGCGGCGCCCAGCCGGTCGGGGAGGCCGCCGGCCTCCTCCTCGTCGAGGCAGATGGCCACCACCGCCAGCCGCGGATCGGCCTGGCGCAGGGCCGCCACCAGCGCCTCGCCCCCGGCCGCGGCCCGGACCAGCGCCACCTGGTGGGCCGGGTCGAGGGCGCCCGCGGCGTCGGCCGGGGCCGCCACGTCGACGGTGAAGCCGGCCCGCTCCAGGTCGCGCTGCAGCGCGGCCGCCACCGGCTTCGAGTCGATGGCCACGAGGACGCGTCCGCTCATCGCAGGCAATGTATCATCGCCGCGTGGCCTCCGCCCGCATCGCCCTGGCGCAGATCGACCCCACCGTGGGGGACTTCGACGGCAACGCCGCCCTGATCCGGCGCGCCGCCGGGCAGGCCCGCGCCGCCGGCGCCTCGCTGGTGATCTTCCCGGAGCTGGCGCTCTCCGGCTACCCGCCGCGCGACCTGCTCGACCTGCCCGAGTTCCACGACCGGGTGGCGGCCACGCTGGCGGCGCTGGCCGCGCCGGCCGACTGGTCGCGCGGCCTCTCCCTGCTGATCGGCTTCCCGGAGCGGGTCGAGGGGGCGCCGCCGCCGGGGCTGATGAACTCGGTGGCCCTGGTGGCCGGGGGGCGGGTCGCCGCCGTCGGCCGCAAGTCGCTGCTCCCCACCTACGACGTCTTCGACGAGACCCGCTACTTCCTCCCCGCCGACAGCGCCACGGTGGCCGCGGTGGACGGGCTCCCCGCCCCGCTCGGCCTCTCGGTCTGCGAGGACGTCTGGAACGACAAGCGCTTCTGGCAGCGCCCCCGCTACGGCCGGGACCCGGTGGCCGAGCTGGTGGCCGGCGGCGCCCGGCTGGTGGCCAACGTCTCGGCCTCGCCCTACGCGCTCGGCAAGCCGGCGCTCCGCGAGCGGATGCTGGCCGCCTCGGCCCGCGGGCACGGCGTGGCCATCGCCTACGTCAACCAGGTGGGGGGCAACGACGCCCTGGTCTTCGACGGCGGCTCGATGCTGGTGGCGGCCGACGGCCGGGTGCTGGCGCGGGCCCCGCTCTTCCAGGAGGCGGTGCTGTCGGTCGACCTCGACGGCGGCCGGCCGGTCCTCACCGGCCCCGACGGCCTCCCCCTCCCCGCCGCCCCGGCCGCCCCGGCCGATCCCGAGGCCGACGAGCTCTTCGCGGCCCTGGCCCTGGGGGTGCGCGACTACGTGGTGAAGTGCGGCTTCCGCGCCGCCGTCATCGGCCTCTCCGGCGGCATCGACTCGGCGCTGACCGCCTGCCTGGCCGCCGCCGCCCTGGGGCCGGCCCAGGTGCTGGGCGTCGGCATGCCCTCGCGCTACAGCTCCACCCACAGCCGCGAGGACGCCCGGGCCCTGGCCACGGCGCTGGGGATCGCCTACCAGGAGATCCCCATCGAGCCCATGCACGCCGCCTTCCTGGCCCAGCTCACCCAGGCCCAGGGGCGGCCGCTCGGCGACCTGGCCGAGCAGAACGTCCAGGCCCGCATCCGCGGCCAGGTGCTGATGGCGCTCTCCAACGACACCGGTGGGCTGGTGCTCTCCACCGGCAACAAGAGCGAGCTGGCGGTGGGCTACTGCACCCTCTACGGCGACATGGCCGGCGGGCTGGCGGTGATCGGCGACCTGCCCAAGGGGCTGGTCTACCGGGTGGCGCGCGCCGCCAACGCCCGCTCCGGGCGCGAGCTGATCCCGGAGCGGACCTTTCAGAAGCCGCCCTCGGCCGAGCTCAAGCCCGGGCAGCTGGACCAGGACTCGCTGCCGCCCTACGACGTGCTCGACGACATCCTCCAGGCCTACCTGGAGGAGCGGCGCCCCTTCGAGGAGATCGTGGCCCGCGGCCACCCCGCCGAGCTGGTGCGGCGGGTGCTGCGGCTGGTGATCGGCAGCGAGTACAAGCGGCGGCAGGCGGCGCCGGTGCTCAAGGTCTCGGAGAAGGCCTTCGGCGAGGGGCGGCGGCTGCCCATCGCCCACGGCTTCAGGCACTGAACGGTCCTCCACCGCAGGCGGCTGGCCTGGGGCGGGGGATCCGCGGGAGGGGACCCATGGCGAAGAAGCGGAGCGGCGGCGGCACCGGGCGCGGCACCCGGACCTCGGCCGTCGAGGTGGAGGTCTTCCCCCCCGGGACCCTCTCGCTCGACGCGCTCGACCTGACCGCCGAGGTGGCCGAGGACGACTACCAGGAGCGGCTGGCCAGGCTGGAGCAGCGGGCCCTGGTGGTCCAGATCCGGAACTTCCTGCGCGGCGGGCGGGCGGTGGTGGCCTTCGAGGGCTGGGACGCCGCCGGCAAGGGGGGCTGCATCAAGCGGCTCACCTCGGAGATGGACCCGCGCGGCTACAAGGTCTGGCCCATCGCCGCGCCGCGCGACGAGGACGCCCGCCACCACTGGCTGTGGCGCTTCTGGCGGCGCCTGCCCGAGCAGGGCGAGCTGACCATCTTCGACCGGAGCTGGTACGGCCGGGTGCTGGTGGAGCGGGTCGAGGGGTACGCCAGGCCCCACGAGTGGAAGCGCGCCTACGACGAGATCAACGCCTTCGAGCGGACCCTGACCGCCGACGGCGTCCGGCTGGTGAAGATCTTCCTGCACATCGATCGCAAGGAGCAGAAGCGGCGCTTCGCCGAGCGCGCCGGCTCCCCGGCCAAGCGCTACAAGCTGGGGCCGGACGACTGGCGCAACCGCAAGAAGTGGCCGGAGTACCAGGCGGCCATCGGGGAGATGCTCGACCGCACCCACCGCCCCGACGCCCCCTGGGTGCTGGTGCCGGCCACCTCCAAGCGCCACGCCCGCCTCGAGGTGCTGCGCACGGTCATCGACCTGCTCTCCTGACCGCGCCCCGGGGCCCGCGCCGCGGTGGCGCCGGCACGATCCGCTGGCGCCGCGCCCGGTCCGCGGTAGAACCCGGGCCAGGAGATCCGCCCATGCTCACCCTCGTCCGCTACCTCCACGTCCTCTCCATGGCCACCTGGCTCGGCGCCGCCCTCTGGCTGGCCGGCGACGCCCGGCGCAGCCTGGCCGCCGACCCCGCCGCCGCCCGGGCCTTCTTCCAGCGGGCCCTGGCCTCGCTCCGGCTCGACCGCTGGGCCGGGGTGGCCACCATCGTCACCGGGGCCGCGCTCTTCCACCTGGCCCATGTCTGGCCGGCGCTGCCGGCCGCGCTGGTGGTGGGGATGACGCTGGGCGTGGCCCGCGCCGGGCTCACCGACGCCCTGCTGCTCCCCACGGTCCGCAAGCTCCAGGCCCGGCTGGAGGCCGGCGAGGCGCCGGCGGCGCTGCTCCCCTCGGCGGGGCGGCTGGCCATGCTCTCCGGGATCGGCCACCTGGTCTGGCTGGGGGCGCTGGCGGGGATGATCGCGGCTTCATAATCGCGACGGCGCCGGCCCCGTCCACCTGACGGCGCCTCCGCCAGGGCCCGTCGGGTCGGATCCGCTCGGGCCTGGTTGCGCTGGCGGCACCAGAGGCCGGCGCCCGCGCGACTACCAGAGCTTCAGCACCGCCGAGAGCACCAGCCAGGCCGGCGCACCGCAGAGCAGCAGCGCCACCCAGGAGACCTGGAGCAGGCGGCGGCGGCGGGGCGGGAGGTGCGGCAGCGAGGCCCAGGTGCGCAGCCCGCCGGCGGCGAAGCCGAGGAGGGCGAGGGGGACGAGGAAGGCGGGGGAGTTCACGGGGGGCCTCGACGAAGGTTCGGCAGGTTCCTTCAGAGGCGACGGAGCGGGGCGCGGGCAGGAAAGAAGGATCCGGGGGGGCGAGAGCCGGGCGCGGGCGGGAGAAGCGGAGCCGGTGGAGCTCGGAGCGGGGCCAGGGGAGGAGGGGGTGCTCGCATCTTGCGGCGGCGCCACCAGAAACCGGCGCCGCCACGACTGGCCGTCGCGATTAGATTTGCATCACGTCCTTCTCCTTGGCCGCCACGATCAGGTCGACGTTCTTGACCCCGTCGTCGGTCTCCTTCTGCACCTTCTCCATCGACTTCTTCACCTCGTCGGCGGAGCAGTCGCCGTCCTTCTCGGCGGCCTCGAGCAGCTCCTTGGCGTCGCGCCGCTCGTTGCGGATCGACACCTTGAACTCCTCGCCCTTGTGCTTCACCTGCTTGACGATCTCGCGGCGCCGCTCCTCGGTGAGGGCGGGGATGGGGATCCGCACCATGTCCTTGTCGGACATGGGGTTGAAGCCGAGGTTGGCGTCGCGGATGGCCTTCTCGATCACCGGGATGAGGTTCTTCTCCCAGGGCTTGGCCACGATCATGCGCGGCTCGGGCACCGAGAGCGTGGCCACCTGGTTGAGCGGCGTGGCGGTGCCGTAGTAGTCGACCCGCACGTTGTCCAGCATGTGGAGCGAGGCCCGCCCGGTGCGGACGGTGGCCAGCTCGCCCCGGAAGGACTCCAGCGTCCGGGCGATGCTGGCGTGCAGCTCCTTGACGACGTCGTCGGCGAGGCTCATGGCCGTCTCCTGGAAGCGGGCGTCAGCGCCCGGTGGCGCGGGTCACGGTGGTGCCGATCTCCTCGCCCAGCACCACCCGGCGGACGTTGCCGCGGATGGTCGAGTCGAAGACGATGATGGGCAGGTCGTTGTCCATGCACAGGCTGATGGCGGTGGAGTCCATCACCTTGAGGTTCTTCTTGAGCACGTCGATGTAGCTGAGCGACTTGAACTTGGTGGCGGCCGGGTTCTTCTTGGGATCGTCGGTGTAGACCCCGTCCACCTTGGTGGCCTTGAGCAGCACGTCGGCGTGGATCTCCATGGCGCGCAGGCTGGCGGCGGTGTCGGTGGTGAAGTAGGGGTTGCCGGTGCCGGCGGCGAAGATCACCACCCGCCCCTTCTCGAGGTGGCGGATGGCGCGGCGGCGGATGTACGACTCGGCCACCTGGTGCATCTCGATGGCCGACTGGATGCGGGTCTCGACGCCGATCCGCTCCAGGGCGTCCTGCAGCGCCATGGAGTTGATCACCGTGGCCAGCATGCCCATGTAGTCGGCGCTGCTGCGGTCCATGCCCTCGGTGGCGCCGCTCACCCCGCGGAAGATGTTGCCGCCGCCGATGGTGAGCGCCACCTCCACCTTGAGGTCGACGCAGTCCTTCACGTCCTGGGCGATGGCCTGCAGCGTCTTCGGCGAGATGCCGTACTTGCCCTCGCCCATGAGCGCTTCGCCGGAGAGCTTGAGCAGGATGCGCTTGTACCGGGACTTCGACTTCTCGGGTCGCTCGCTGGGCATGGTCCGCGGTTTCTGGGTCAGGGTGGTGGGACGGTCCGGGTGCCGGGAATCGGCGGGATTCTACTCGACGGCGGGCGTGGGCGGTGGGCTTCCGGACGGCGCGCCCCCGGAGCTGGCGGGACCCCCGCCTCCGCTGCCTCCACCGCCTCCGCGGCGGCGGCGGCGGCGCCCCCCGCGGCTGCGACGTGCCGAGGTCCCGGCCTCCGACCCCTCGGCGTGGCCGCCGTGGTCGGCGTGGTCGCCGGGGCCGGCGTCGACGGTGGTGATGGCCCCGTGGCCTCCGGCCGGCACCGCCTCGGACGGGCCGGAGTCGCCCCGGCCCATGTCGATGGAGCGGGTCTTCCCCTCGTTCGCCCCCGGTCCTCGGCCCGGCCCGCGGCCGTGGCCGGGACCGCGGCTCGGACCGCGGCCGTGCCCGCCGTCCCCGCCGTGCGCCTCGTGGGCAGCGTGGCCGTCGTTCGCGACGGGCGCGTCATGTGCGGCAGGGGCAGCGTGCCCTGACGGTCCGGCGTGCCGGCCCGCCCCTTCGCGGCGGCCGCGCCCTCCGCGCTGGCCGTGTCCGCCCCCATGACCGCCGCCGCGGCCGGACTCGCGCCCCTCCGGGCGGGGCGGCGGGGGCGGCTGGCGGGCCGCCTCGGCCTTCCAGTGGTGGTAGACGTCCACGCCGACCCCGGTGGCCTCGACGGTGATCCGCAGCAGCTGCAGGGCGTCGGTGAAGTAGGGCTGGCCGGCCAGGCCGCGGCCGCGCCGGCGGCGACGCGCCTTGGGGTGCGGCTCGAAGAAGATCGACTGCGCGTGGAGGGCGAGGCGGATGCGCTCCGCCACCTTGCGGGGCAGCCGCGAGGTCCGCACCAGCTCCTCGAGCAGGAGCTCGGCGGCCGGCGAGGCCCGCAGGCCGGGCGGGGCGTCCTCGCCCTCGGCGGCCTCGTCGGGCAGGTCGTCCTCGCCGCCCGGCGAGGGGGGCGGGGCGCCCAGGTGGACCAGCAGGGTGCCGAGCAGCACCGCCTCGGAGACCTGCTCGCCCGACCTGGTGAGCCGGTCGAGGGCGCCGAGGTGGGCGATGAACCCCTTGCGCTGGGCGTCGTCCCAGCGCTCGTGGGCGGCGGCCAGCGCCGGCAGGATCATGGGCAAGGCGCCGCAGGCCCGCAGCAGCGCGAAGGCCCGGGCCGACCCGCCGCAGCGGAGCAGCTTGAAGATCTCCTCCAGCACCCGGGCCGGCGCGCAGCGGGCCAGCTCGCCGGCGTGGCGGCGCATGGCCTCGAAGGTGTCGGGGGCGATGGCGAAGCCGAGCCGGGCGGCGAAGCGGACGGCCCGCAGGGCGCGCACCGGGTCCTCGCGCATGCGCACCTCGGGATCGCCGATGGTGGACATGCGGTGGGCCTCGAGGTCGGCCCGCCCGCCCACGAAGTCGATCACCTGGCCGGTGGCCGGGTCGTAGAAGAGGCCGTTGACGGTGAAGTCGCGGCGGACGGCGTCCTCCTCGGCGGTGCCGAAGACGTTGTCCCGGGTGATGAGCAGGTCGCTCTCCTCGCCGGCGTCCTCGATGAGGTCGGTGGGGTTCTTCCGGAAGGTGGCCACCTCGATGACCTTGCCGTCCCGGAAGTAGACGTGGGCCAGCCGGAAGCGCCGGCCGATGAGCCGGCAGTTGCGGAAGATGGCCCGCACCTCGCCCGGGTGGGCGTCGGTGGCCAGGTCGTAGTCCTTGGGCGTGACGTCGAGCAGCAGGTCGCGGACGCAGCCGCCCACGAAGTAGGCCTTGTGGCCCATGTGGCGCAGCCGGTAGACGATGCGCAGCGCGTCCTGGTCGAGCCGGTCGGGCGCGATCTCCGGATCGACCGGCATGGGGATGGGTGGATCGAGGGCCAGTCCGGCGGGCGGCGGGCCGCGAGGCGCGTCGTCGTGTTCCTGGTGCTGGCGGGGGGGGCGCTGCGAGGTGCGGCGGTTCTGATCGTTCATTCGTTCGCCGGATCCGGGGGGCGCCCAGCGAGTAGGAAATCCACCCGCCGGAACGCACCGACACCGTCGGGCTCTATCTCCGAGCGAGGTCTTACCGGGTGCCTCGCGGTGAGTCAAATGCGCGCACCTCGCGAGGCCCGCCAGCGGCGGTCCGTGAGCGGGCGCACGGCGATCGGCGGAGGGATCCCGGTCCCAACTTCCGGCCGCCTCGCCCGGAGTGCAGGCCGGTGCGCGGACTCCTTCAGAACAGCGGCCGCTGCACCGGCCCCTCGCCGAGCGCCTCGCGCACCGGCGCGAAGCTGCGGCGGTGGAGCTCGCAGGGGCCGAGCCGGCGGAGCGCCTCGAGGTGCTCGGGTGCGCCGTACCCCTTGTGACGGGCGAAGCCGTAGCCCGGGAAGCGGGCCTCGGCCTCGACCATCAGCGCGTCGCGGGTGGTCTTGGCGATGACCGAGGCGGCGGCGATGGAGAGGCTCCTGGCGTCGCCGTGGACCATCCCCTCCTGCGGCCAGGGGACGCCCGGCACCCGGCGAGCATCGACCAGCAGGTGCTGCGGCGCCGGGGAGAGGGCCTCGACGGCGCGGCGCATGGCCAGCAGGCCGGCCTGGTAGACGTTGAGGGCGTCGACCTCGAGGTGGGTGGCGACGCCGACGCCCCAGGCCACCGCCCCGGCCTTGACCTCGGCCGCCAGCCGGTCGCGGGCCGACTCGTCGAGCCGCTTCGAGTCGTCGAGGCCGCGCGGGCGCAGGGTGCGCGGCAGGATCACCGCCGCCGCCACCACCGGCCCGGCCAGCGGCCCCACCCCGGCCTCGTCGACGCCGGCGATCCGCTCCACGCCCGCCTCCCAGAGCGGGGTCTCGAAGACCAGCAGCCGGCGCAGCCGCTGCCCCTCGGCCCGGTTGGCGGCGCGCTGCCGCTCCACCGCCACCAGCACCGCCCGGGCCCCGGCGCGGGGATCGGCCGCCAGCGCCGCCGCCTCGGCCTCGCCGAGCGGTTCACCGCGGGTGAGGAAGCGGGCCCGGAGTTCGGCGATGGGGAGGGTGGAGAGATCCACGGGGGTGAGCGTAGCAGAGGGGGAGGGGCGGTGGAGCGGGAGCGGGAGGACGAGCGAACCATGCCGGCTGCTGCGAGCGCCTGGGCGGCGGTGGCGATCTCTGGACAGTGGCGTCCCTTCCAGAGAAAGCGGTGTCAAGGGCACACCTCTCCATGTCCCTGACGTCTTCGCCTTCGACGCCGGGCGGTTCGTTCGCGTTCAGGACGACGGCCGTGGCCGGTCGCCGGCTCCGCGTGGCCGGCGGGTCGTGAGTCCACGGCGCCACTTGCTCAGTGATGCGATGGTCGAGTTTCAGCGCGTCGAATTCGAAGCAGGTTCGTGCTTCCCGAAATGGGGAGCACCACACTTCCAGCAGGGCCTCTGATGGCCATTGCTTCGTTGGGTGCTTCGAGGGGGCATAGCCTCTTGGAAGGGCCTCCACGGCGCGGCCGTGGTGCCAAGTGACGTGCGGATACTCTCCCTCGAACCTTTCGCGCGCAGCGACATCGGCGGCTTCATTGAGCAGGCAGCGCTCTGGCCGTATCACGCCTGCGCGGATGTCTTCGACTGGTGCTTCTTCGTGTCGTAGGCCTCCTCGTGTTTCCACATCGCCAGCACCGCCGCCGAGATGCGGCGGGCCATCGTCACCATCGCGAGATTGGGCTTCAGCCCTCGCTCGAGCAGTCGCTGGTAGTCGGCGTGGAGTGGGTGGCTCGTCATCCGGTAGGCCACCAGGTGAGCGGCACCCTTGAAGACCTCCTTGAGCGTGCCGCAGCGATTCCGGTTGAGGCCGCGCGACTGCTGCGTTTGAGCTCGTACCCACTTGCCGTTCCGGTCCTTCACCCAGTCCGCCGACGAGCGAGTCACGATGCTGAGGCCGCAGTAGGCCCAGAACTGCCGCTTGGTGCGGAAGCGCTGCGGCGTCACCACCGTCGCCACGATCTGAGCCGAGCGGATGGGGCCAATGGCAGGCGCGGTCGCAAGCAGCTTGACGATCCGGTGCTGCTTCGACGCCTCGTGCAGGCGTTCCTCCGCCTGGCTCCAGAGCGTCTCCAGCACCTTCAACTCCGCCAGAAAGACTTCCGCAGACCGCTGATGCTGCCTCGGTAGGTGCGCCGTCCAGGCCGCGTGCTCCTGCTCGCGGAAGGCCTCTCCGCCCGGTGGCATCAGGCCGCGCGATCGGAAGAGCGCCTTGAGCCGGTTCTTGGTTCGCGCCACATCGCTCCGCAGCATCTCGTAGCTCCGGACCGCCGCGCGCAGCTCCGAGTACGGTCCCACGCCCTTGTAGACTCGGCGCAGGCTGTGGCCCGTCCGCAAGATCTCGGCCAGGGCTGCGGCGTCCCGCGCGTCGTCCTTCGCGCCGGGCCTCTTCCCCGGCATCACAACCACCACGTCCTCGGCTTCGCCCCGAAGCAGTTCGTACAGCCAGGCACTCTGCGTGCCCTCTTCCAGGCAGATGCGCTTCTCTCCGGGGATCCCCCTCAGGACCTGCTTCAGCGCAGCTCCATTGGTCTCCACGACCTCTTGCCTCAGATGCTTGCCGGTCGCGCTCAGCACCACCAGGGTGCAACTCTGAGCATGCACATCCAGTCCGATGTACCGTTCCATGGGCGTCCTCCTTCGGTTGGGACCTCGCAATCTCAACCCTGCCACTTCGTGGCAGAGGAGGGCGCCCTTCACCCGTCTGGTCCGGTCGGCCCTGGAGCTTCAGCGCCATCTTTCTATGATGCCTCTTGGGTTCCACGGGCGTTCGCGACCCCGGAAATGTCAGACCCTCATGAGACGCTCCGTGAATGACCAACGCGCACCCGACCCTGTCTCCGGCCGCGGCTTCCGCTCACGCTCCGGCCAGCCGTCCTCTCGAACTCTGTGAGGCCCGGCGGCTCCGCGATTCACTCAAGACCCTGCTCCGAACAGAGCAGACCGCCATGGCCGACTTCCTCGTCGCCTTGGCCGACTTCGATCGGCGGCGTGGATGGGAGGCCCTGGGGCATGCAAGCCTGTTCGCCTTCCTCAACGTGGAGTTGGGGCTGACGCCGGCTCCGACCTACTGGCGGATCGAAGCCGCACGCCTGCTCCAGCGCTTCCCCGACCTGGTCGATCTGGTTCGGCAGGGAAGGCTGTGCCTGACCACCATCGGTGAGCTGGCCAAGGTCCTGACGGTGGAGAACTGCTCAGCCGTGTTGCCGCGCTTCCTGGGCATCTCCTCCCGTGAGGCCAAGGAAATCGTGGCCGAACTGCAGCCCAGAGCGGCGCCGCCGATGCGGACGGTGATCACCCCGCTGGCCCCGGTCTGCCATGCGGGGCAGTCTCCGGCCATCGTTTCCCTGCCCCTCGCGGCAGCGTCGGTCGCGAAGGTGGGGGCGTGGGCGCGAGGGCCTGCGGTCGACACGGACCCTGGGTCGCTTTGGGCGCCCAATGTGGAACCGGCCGCCCCCGCCCCGGTGGCGCCTCGTCGGGACGAGGTCCACCCCCTCACCGCCGAGTTGAGCCGGCTCAGCACCACGGTCAGCCGCGGTTTCCTCCAGAAGCTCAAGACCGCTCGCGCCGGCCTCGGCCACGCCATCCCCGGCGCCACGACGGAGCAAGTGCTCGAAGCGGCACTCGACCTGCTGCTCGAGAAGCAGGCCAGGGCGCGCGGCCAGGTGAAGCGGCCGCGGGCGGTGCTGCAAGTCTCGACCGAGACCTCGACCACGACCGGACCGCCGCCTCACCGTAGAGAGGGCGAGCGTGAGGCCATCCCCGCGTCCGTGCGCCGCGCCGTCTGGGCGCGCGACGCCGGCCGCTGCTCCTGGCCGCTCGACGGAGGCGGCACCTGCAGTTCGACGCACCGGTTGGAGCTGGACCACATCGTCCCGTGGGCGGAGTGGGGCGGGGAGACGGAGGCCAGCCTCCGCCTGGTCTGCGCGGTTCACAACCGGCTGGCGGCGCGGCAGGTGTTCGGGGAGCGGTGGATGGGGAGGTACGGGGGAGGATCAGCCGCGCGTCCTGGCTAGACGCCGGCGCGGCCTGGAGGGCGCCCGATTGCGGATGGCGGCGCTATTGCTGGCAGCGACGGCACCAGTAGGTCGACCGCCCCGCCTGCACCAGCCGGGCGACGGTGCCGCCGCAGCCGGCGTGGCGGCAGCGGGCGCCGGCCCGCTCGTAGACGTGGAACGGGTTCTCGCCCCCCGCTTCCACCAGCACCAGCGGCCCATCGCCGAGCGCTTCGAGCCCGGCCAGCCCAAAGCGGAGCGAGGCGCGCACCGCCCGGGCCAGCCGCGCCACCTCGGCAGCCGAGAGCGAGTCGCCGCGCCGGCGCGGGTCGAGCCGGGCCCGCCAGCAGGCCTCGGCGGCGTGGATGTTGCCGACCCCGGCCAGCAGCGACTGGTCGAGCAGCGCCACCTTGACGGCGCGCCGGGTGGCGGCGAGCCGGGCGCGCAGCCGGCCGAGATCGATGGGCGCCGCCATGGGGTCGGGCCCCAGCGCCGCCAGCTCCGGCCAGCGGTCGAAGCGGGCCCCCGGCACCAGCCGGAGCCGCCCGAACATGCGCGGGTCGGTGTAGTGGACCCGGGCGCCGTCGTCGAGGTTGAGCGTCAGCCGGGCGTGGCGCGGCGCCGGCTGGTCGCCTTCGAGCCGCACCCACGCGCCGGTCATGCCGAGGTGGGCGTTGACGCCGAGCGGTCCGCGCCCGGCCTCGAGCGTGAGCAGGAGCTGCTTGCCGTGGCGGGCCACCGAGGCCACCCGGGCGCCGGTGAGGGCCCGGGCGAAGCCGGCCGGCGTGCCGGGCCGGAAGAGCCGGCGGGCCCGCGCATCGCAGGCCACCGCCGCCAGCCGACGCCCGCCGAGCCAGCGGCGCAGCTGGCGCGCCGCCCACTCCACCTCGGGCAGCTCGGGCACCTAGCGCCCCCCTCGGTGCCGGCAGCCTCGCGCCGGTGCCGGTCCTGCCGCGCTCGCCGGCACCGAACCGCTCACCGCGCCCGCCGGCACCACGGTCAGCCCTTGCGCCGGGTGAACGCCGCCATGAAGAAGCCGTCGGTGCCGTGGCGGTGGGGGAGCAGCTGCAGGGTGTGGCCGTCGACGCCCAGCGCGGCGGCCCGCTCGGCCCCCAGCAGCGGCAGGAGCGGCGCCGGGTCGAAGGGGAGCGTGGCGGCGATGAACTCCGCCACCGCCCCGTTCTCGGTCCGGCCGATGGCGCAGGTGGCGTAGACCAGCCGCCCGCCCGGCTTCACCAGGCGTGAGAAGCGCTCCGCCAGCGACTTCTGCAGCGCCGCGAACTTCTCCGGGTCGCCGGGGGCCAGCCGCCAGCGGGCGTCGGGCTTGCGCCGCAGCGTCCCCAGCCCGCTGCACGGGGCGTCGATGAGCACCACGTCGGCCTGCCCGGCCAGGTCCTCGAGCTGGGCGTCGGCCGCCCCGTCGGCGGCGATGGCCCGGACCCGCAGGTTGTCGACGCCATCGCGCCGGGCCCGGCGCCGCGCCTCCTCGAGCCGCCCGGCGTCGGAGTCGAGCGCCCAGAGCGTGCCGCGGTTGCGCATCTCGGCGGCCAGCGCCAGCGACTTGCCGCCGGCCCCGGCGCAGGCGTCCACCACGGTCCAGCCGGAGCGGGCCCCGCAGCACAGGGCGATGAGCTGCGAGCCCTCGTCCTGGATCTCGAAGCGGCCGGCCTTGAAGCTGGGCAGGGCGAAGGCGTTGCGGTGGCCGTCGAGCGTCAGCCCCCAGGGGCTGAAGCGGGTCGGGGTGGCCTCGGTCCCCTCGGCGGCCAGCGTCGCCCGCAGCTCGTCGCGGGTGCCGCGCAGCAGGTTGGCGCGCACGGTGAGCGGGGCCCGCTCGTTGAGCACGCTGACCAGGGCCACCGCCTCGGCCTCGCCCAGCTCCTCGACGAAGCGGCGGGCCAGCCAGAAGGGGAGCGAGCCGCGCAGCGCCAGCCGCTCGACCGGGTCGGTGAGCGCCGCCAGCCGGCCCTCGGCCCCGGCCAGGCCGCGCAGCGCCGCCGCCGGGACCGCCAGCCGCCGCGCCGCCACGTCGGCGGTGGAATCGCCGAAGCGGACCAGCCAGCCGGCGTAGCGGGTGGCCAGCGACGGCGGGGCGCCGCCCGGGCCGGCCAGCAGCCAGTCGAGCTGCCCCTGCCAGCGGGTGATGCCGTAGACCGACTCGGCCACCGCCCGCCGCTCGGCGGCGAAGAGGCGCGACTCGCGCAGCGCCCGCTCCAGCGCCCGGTCGGCCAGCCAGCCCTGGTCGTGGACCAGCCCGTGGACCTGCAGCACCGAGGCGTCGATCTGGTCGAGCCGGAGGGGGCGGCTGGCGGGGTCGGTCTCGACCCGCTCGACGCGGCGCCCGCGGCGAGGAGCCTCGGCGCCGAGGCCGCGCGGCTTCTTGCCGTGGCCACCCTTGCGGCTCCCCTGCCCGCGCTGCCCGCCCCGCCCGGCGGCGCCGCCGGCGCTGGCGCCACGCGGTGAGCCGGCGCGGACCGGCGCCTTGCCGTGCCCCCGGCCGTGCCCGGTCCCGGTCTTCACCTTGCTGCCGCCGCTCTTCTTCTCGCTGGTCACGGCGCCACTCTACCCGAACGGCCCGGGCGGCTCGTCCCCGCGGGCCGGGAGGGGCTCCTAGAGCGCCCCGAGCACGCCGGCGACGTGGCCGGTCACCTTCACCTTCGGGAAGACCTGCTCCACCTTGCCGTCGGCCCCGACCACCACGGTGGTGCGGATGGTCCCCATCACCTTCTTGCCGTACATCACCTTCTCGCCCCAGACCCCCCAGGCCTTGTGGACCGTGAGGCCGGGGTCGCAGAGCAGCGGGAACGGCAGCTGGTACTTCTCGCCGAACTTCTTCTGCGCCGGCGGGGCGTCCTTGGAGACCCCCAGCACCGCCACCTTCAGCTTCTTGAAGGCGGCCACCTCGTCGCGGAAGTCGCAGGCTTCCTGGGTGCAGCCCGGCGTCGAGGCCTTCGGGTAGAAGAACACCACCACCCGCTTCCCCTTGAAGTCCGAGAGCTTCACCGGCTTCCCGTCCTGATCCGGCAGCGTGAAGTCCGGGGCCTTCTTTCCCACCTCGAGTGCCATGGGCACCTCCTGCCCTCAATCCTAGCCCCGGGGGGCCGATCCCGCCCGTCCTCAGGGCCCTGCTCGGGGTGCGCCACCGCTCGCCTGGGGGCTGGCGAGCTCCGAGGTGGGTCCCGCGGGTCGAGGGGCTGTCATGGGCCCTGGCCGGGGCCCCTGCGGCCGGCCGGCGCGGGCCAAAAAGGTGAGGGTCCAAGGCGGCTTGCGGCCGTGCCGCGGGCGTGTTAGATCGCCCGTCCCTGCTG
Source organism: Anaeromyxobacteraceae bacterium (assembly GCA_032654565.1). Classification (GTDB taxonomy): domain Bacteria; phylum Myxococcota; class Myxococcia; order Myxococcales; family Anaeromyxobacteraceae; genus JADKCZ01. The sequence continues at coordinate 160,501 of JAULAX010000005.1, forward strand.
GTCCCTTGACCGGCGGGGGGCGACCCGAAGTGCGGGCGCCAGCCACACCACTACGCACACGCCCCGGCAGTGCGCTCCGGTGCTCGAGACGAGGTTCTCGGGCTCTTCGCGCACGGCAGCTCCAGGGCGTGGTGGACACCAACCGGAGAAGACCATGGAAGAGACCACACAGACCCCCGCCGTCGAAGCTCCCCCCGCCGAGGTCGTCGCCGCCGACGCCCCGGCCGCCCCCGCCGCCGCCGCCGAGCCCACCATGGCCGCGGCCCTGACCAGCAGCGGCACCGCCATCAGCATGAAGCAGCTGCTGGAGGCCGGCGTCCACTTCGGCCACCAGACCAAGCGCTGGAACCCCAAGATGAAGCCCTTCATCTTCGGCGCCCGCAACGGCATCTACATCATCGACCTGCAGAAGACGGTCGGCCTGGCCCGCAACGCGCTCCGCTTCGTCTCCGACGCCGTGGCCAAGGGCGGCACCGTGCTCTTCATCGGCACCAAGAAGCAGGCCCAGGACGCCGTCCGCGAGGAGGCCTCCCGCTCCGGCCAGTACTTCGTCACCAACCGCTGGCTGGGCGGCACGCTCACCAACTTCAAGACCATCAAGACCGGCATCGAGCGGCTCAAGACGCTGGAGAAGATGAAGGAGGACGGCACCTACGACCGCCTCCCCAAGAAGGAGGTCGCCTCCAACGAGCGGGAGCGCGAGAAGCTGGAGAAGAACCTGGGCGGCATCAAGGACCTGGCCCGGCTGCCGGCCGCCATCTTCGTCATCGACACCAAGAAGGAGCACATCGCGGTGCACGAGGCCAACCGGCTCGGCATCCCGGTGGTGGCGGTGGTCGACACCAACTGCGACCCCGAGGGGATCGACTACGTCATCCCCGGCAACGACGACGCCATCCGCTCCATCCGGCTCTTCACCGGCAAGGTCGCCGAGGCCTGCATCGAGGGCAAGTCGCGCCACGCCAGGTGGGTGGCCGAGCACGGGGTCCAGGAGGACCGCGGCGGTGACGACCGCGACGCCGCCAGCGAGCGCGGCTCCAAGGATCGCCGCGACCGCGGCGCCCCCCGCGGCGGCCAGCGCCGCGAGCGGCGTGACGACCGCGGCGCCGCCAGCGCCAACGTCGAGGTGCTGCGCAAGGGCGAGGTGGCCCCGGCCGTCGCCGTGGCCGTCGTCCCGGCCCCCGAGGCGGCGCCGGAGTAGTCCGGAGCCCACCCGCAGCGTTTCCCACCCGGGGGCGGGCCATGAGCTGGCTCGCCCCCGCTGTACATCGGTTTCCGAAAGACGAGGACCACGACATGGCCGAGATCACCGCCAAGATGGTGCAGGAGCTCCGCGAGAAGACCGGGGCCGGCATGATGGACTGCAAGAAGATGCTCACCGAGGCCGGCGGCGACATGGCCAAGGCCGCCGAGCTGCTCAAGGCCAAGGGGATGGCCTCGGCCGCCAAGAAGTCGGGCCGGTCCGCCACCGAGGGGGCGGTGACCTCCTACATCCACCTGGGCGGCAAGATCGGCGTCCTCCTCGAGGTCAACTGCGAGACCGACTTCGCGGCCCGCAACGAGGCCTTCCAGGCGCTGGTCAAGGACCTGGCCATGCAGGTGGCGGCCGCCGCGCCGCTCTACGTCCGTCGCGAGGAGATCCCGGCCGAGGTGGTGCAGGCCGAGATGGACATCGTCAAGGCGCAGCTCCGCGAGCAGAAGAAGCCCGAGGCCATGCTGGAGAAGATCGCCGCCGGCAAGCTCGACCGCTACTTCTCCGAGGTGGTGCTGCTGGAGCAGCCCTTCGTGAAGGACGACAAGAAGAAGATCTCCGACGTGGTGGCCGAGGCGGTCGCCAAGATCGGCGAGAACATCCAGGTGCGCCGCTTCGCCCGCTTCGCGCTCGGCGAGGGGCTGGAGAAGAAGGTGGAGAACTACGCCGAAGAGGTCGCCAAGGCCGGCGGCGCGGTCAATTAGCCTACCCGTCCGGCCGCGGCTGGCCTGAAGCGAGATGCCCCGACCCCGCGACGTGCGCGGATAGGGGCGTTGTCGTTTCGACCGGAGACCCTGCGTTGCCCCGCTTGCGTTCCCCAGGCCTGCTGACAGACTTCGCTCGTGAGCCCGACGGTCTTCGTCAGCGGACGCTAAGGAGCGAAGTCATGAAATCGTCGCCGCGTGGTCGGACCACTTCCGCTGAGATCAGCCACATCAGCCGTTCGGCATCTGGGTGCTCGTCGATCGCCGCGAGTACTTCCTGGGCTACGACGATTTCCCCTGGTTCCGCGGCGCCACCGTCGCCCAGCTCCACGCCGTCGAGCGCCCGCACCGCCAGCACCTTCGCTGGGCAGACCTGGACGTCGATCTCGAACTGGCTCGCATGGCCATCCCCGAGCGGTTTCCGCTGGTGAGCCGGCCCAGGTCGGCGCGGCTCGCTGCGCGCGCCTCCTGACTCGGCCGCGGACTAGGAGAAGAAGGGTCGCCGACATCGTCGCCGAATAGGTCGCCAAGGCTGCCGGCGCGGTCGCGTAGGGCCGCGCGGCCCCGAGCGCTCGGCCGCCGCGAGGTAGGCCTGGACGTGGCTGGCGAAGTCCCGGAAGTCGGCCAGCCGCTCGTTCAGGATCCGGTGCACCACGCCTGGATCGACCTCCAGGTACCCGTGGACCAGGACGTTCCTGAAGCCGGCGACGCTGCGGAACCGGCGGGCGAAGTCGGTGGGGAGCACCGCCAGCTCGGCCATCCGATCGATGGCGCTGGCGTAGTCCGGTACGTCCCGCCCCGCCGCGGCCGCCAGGTGGGTGGCGATGTCGAGGCAGTTCTGCACGCAGAGCTGGAGACCCCGCTCGATGGCCCAGCGCTCGTCCAGGTCCGCGAGCGCGGCCTGGCTCCGTCCCGCGTGGCCACCGAGCTGCAGGCTGGCGCGGTCGAGCGCCGCCAGGTGGCGTCGGACCATCGCCGCGTCGAGGTTTCCCGGGCTCACCGGCCGAACTCCCCCTGCTCGATGCGAGCCGCCAGCACCGGGTCGATCTTGGCGAGCTGTGACTTGAAGTCACAGTAGCGGGAGAGCGCGGCCCCCTCCCGGGTCGTGGTGGCGCGCAGGTCCCGGGCCAGCAACCGCACGCCGTCACGCAGGACCCGGTGGTAGAGCAGGGGCGGCGCCCGGTTGAGCACCACGACATCGACCCGGTCATCCCCCAGCGCCGCCATCAGCTCGGTCGCCAGCCCCGCCTCATAGCCGTAGGGGGACTCCGGCTCCCGTGAGAGGTACACGGCGACATCGAAGTCACTGTGGCCCTGGGCCTGGCCACGGGCTCGCGAGCCGAAGAGGTAGCCCTCCGCCACCTCGGGACGCGCCCCGAGGACCTGCGTCAGCTGGCCACGCATCATGTCGGCGGCGGGATCCATGGCGGTCAGCATGTGCCTGGCCGACCTCGACGCGCAAGTCGGGCGCGGCGGCGTCGCCCCGGGACGGCGTGACTACCGCTTGCTGGCGATGATCAGCACCACGAAGAGGGTGTTCTTGCCGAGCCGGGGGTGCCGGCCCAGCGCCCCGCCCAGCCCCACCAGCTTGCCCCGGGCCAGCGCGTTGGGATCCTCGGCGAAGTCGGCCAGGTCGATGCGGGAGTCCACCATGAAGACCACGTCGCGGTACCCCCGCTGCAGCGCCTTGACCAGCTCGTCGGTCCTGGCCTTGGGCGGCGGCCCGCCGGCGCCCGCCACCACGGCGGCGTAGTCGCTGGCCAGCTTCTCCAGCACCGGGTCGGTGGCGAGCGCGCCCAGCTTCTCGGCGGCCCGCTTCTTGTCGATGGCCTCGCGGATGGTCCGCCGGGCGGCCGCCACGTCGGGCGGCGCCTGCAGCTTGATGAAGAGCTGGGTCAGGTAGACCACCGGCTTGCCGTTCTGGTCGGTGCCGATGGCCACGCCCTGGCCGGCGTGGGTGACTTCGGTGGACATGATGTCGCCGCGGGCGCTGGGGCTGTTCATGAGCCGGTCGAAGGCCACCTCGCCGTTGTAGGCCGCCGAGGGGTTCTGCAGCACCACCGGGGCCTGGATGTCGGCCGCGCCCAGCCGCTGCATGGTGTTGACCGGCACCATCACCGCCCCCTTCTTGGCGCCGTCGCGCATCGAGTTGGAGATGTCCCGGGCGATGGTGCCGAGCGGCTCGGACCAGGTGAACGCCGGCAGGCCGGCCGCGGCCCGCTCGGCGTCGACCAGCTCACGCATCTTGCGCTCCTGGGCGTCGGCCTCGAGCGGCCAGGGGGCCGGGGGGGCCACCGGGGCCGACCGCGCCAGCTCGGTGGCGCAGGCCACCGTGAAGGCGCCGATGATCCGCTCGTTGCCCATCTCCTCGCCGCGCACCTCCACCACGATGCGCCCGGGCCGGGGCCCACAGGCCAGCTCGGCCTTGAAGGCCTTCCCGGGCGGCTGGGTCAGGGTGGCGAGGCGCCCCTGGGCGTCGGAGACCAGCACCTTGGGGTTCTCCAGGTCGCCGGCCAGCGTGCCGGAGAGCGCGGCCTTCTGGCCAAGCTCGAGGCGGCGGGGCAGCGGCTCGAGCTGCAGGGAGTCGCTGTAGAGGGCCATGACCACCCTGGACTTGGCCACCGTGGCGTCCTGGATGGCCCGGTCGCCGCCCCGGCGGCTGGCCACCAGCTGGGCCGCCATGCCGTAGCGCGGGCCGGTGACCCGGGCCCCGTAGCTCTGGATGGTCTCGGCGAGCGAGTCGGCGATGCGCCGCGGGTCGTCGGTCTCCAGCGTCACCAGCACCAGCTCGGGCGACCCGGCGGCCAGGCCGAAGGTGCGGCCCAGGAAGGCGCGGAGGTGGGGCGGGACCTCCTCGGAGGGCCAGGTCAGCATGGCCTCGGCCACGGCGCAGAGCCGCCCGTCGGACGGGACCTCCACGGCGCCGCGGTCCTTGACCGTGGCCGCCAGCATGGCCTCCACCTCGCCGTAGACGCCGCCGACCGGGCAGGTGCGGGCCGGGTTGGGGCCGAAGCTCTCTGCGGCCGCCCTGGCCGGGGTGAGCTGCCCGTCGGAGATGGCGGCCGGGACCCGCCGGTTGGCCTCGGCGGTGGCCAGGGTGGCGCAAGCGGAGAGGAGCACCAGGGCGAGTGCCGCGGGGACCAGCGGGGAGCGACCGATGCGGGAGCGTGAGGTCATGGGTTCGGGTTCCTGGTGCGCGGGGTCGTTCAGGGTTGGCGGGCGCCGGTCGGGCGCTCGTCCGTCCAGGGCCGTGGGCCCCGGGGCGGGCGGATTCTCCCGTCTCGGACCCCGGGGTGCAAGCGGCACGTGGCGGCCGGGCCAGGCCGGACAGGTCCCCCTGAAAAGAGAGAGGCCCTGGCCGCGCCCCGTGGTGGGGGCGGCCAGGGCCTCGGAGGCTACGAACGATCCGGTGCTACGCCGTGCGGCGACGGCGGAACGCCATGAGCAGCGCGGCGCCCACCATCAGCAGGGCGGTGGGGCCGCCGGCGCCGGCCGAGCTGCAGCCGGTGGCCGACTGGGTCACCTCGGTCCGCATGCCGGAGCTGTTGTTGCCCAGATCCAGATCCCTGGTGAGAAGCGCAGAAGCCAGCTTCATGGTTCGCGCCGGCAGCGGCGGAACCGTGACGGCGGTGTTCGGGATCTTGCGCGCCAGGGTGACGCCGTTCGGGTGGTACAGGCTGACGGCGTCCGACGCCATGCTCGGGATCGAGTAGGTCTTGGTGAAGGTGACCGAAGCGGCCGCGGCGATGTCGCCGAGCTGACAGCCGTCGCCCTCGACGTCCTTGCCATCCGGCGGGGTGTTGAGGCACGTCCAGGTAGCGCTGACGAACGGTGAGCTTCCGTAAGCATCGCTGAGCACCCACACGTCCTGGGACGTGCACGGCCCGTGGTTGGTCACGGTCACGTTGTAGACGACGTTCTGGCCAACGGCGGCGGTCGCCGGGCCGGTGAAGTCCACCGAGATGTCGGCGAAGACCAGCGGAACGTCGACCGGGGTGATGGTGGCGGCGTTGTTGGCGGTGACCGCATCGACCGAGGTCGAGCTCACCGTCACGGTCAGGGGATCATAGGTCGTGGTGACCCCGCACGTCGTCGGAAGCGGATCCGGCAACGCGAGCTCGGTGTTGATGGTGACGTCCGCCGTGAAGGTGTCGGTGATGTCCGGCACGGTGCAGGGGAAGAAGTTCCCCGCGGCCGCGGCCGTCGTCGTCGGGGTGCACCCGTCGACGCTGGTGACCTTCAGTCCCTTGGCAGCCCAGGTGGTCGGGATGGTCGAGTTGACCGTGATGCCGGTGGCGTGGTTGGGGCCGTTGTTGGTGATGGTGGCAACGAACGCCTTGGTGCCGCCGTACTTGACGGCGGTGGCGGTAGCGAACGTCACTCCGAGATCCGCGTCCAGTGCGACAGCAGGGGCCGCGGCCGCGCCGGCCGACAGCATGAGGCCCGCGAACACCGTCCGCAGAGCAAGCTTCAAGTTGCGCATCGTGATTCCTCCCAGCTCAGGTGGCGACTTCTTGGGTTCGATGTGGATGAACGTCATATGGGTTTCCAGAGCGGAGGGGCGACCTCGCCCCCCCGCCCCCGGTGAGCTAGAAGCTCTGCGTGACGCGGGCGTAGTAGAAGCGCCCCGCGTAGCCGTACGCGCTCGGATCGGCCGAGTAGTTGGCGGCGGTGTAGATCGGCGGCGGCTGCGTATCCAGGAGGTTCTGCATGCCGACCGACAGCCCGGTCTTCCCGGCCGAGGACTTGAAGTTGTAGCTGACGTAGGCGTCGGCGGTCAGGTAGGACTTGACCTGGCGCGCCCCGACGGGATCGGAGGAGCAGACCAGGCTCTCGCACTCCTTGAAGGAGCCGATGTAGCGGCCGCTGAGCCCGGCGCCGAAGCCCTCCATGCCCCAGATGACGCCGGCGTTCCCCTTGAAGGCCGGGAGGATGCCGAGGTCGTAGTTGCTCTTGCCCGAGATGACCGTGCCGTCGGCCTGCGTCAGCCGGTAGTACTGGAGCAGCGTGCCGTCCACCACGAAGGTGAACTGCCCGGCCACGCCGGTCTGCAGGTTGTAGCGGGCCGCCATGTCCAGGCCGGCGGTCTTGCTGCCGCCGGCGTTGGAGAGGGCGTCGTCGATCCGGATGATGAGGTTGTCGGCGTCGCGGTGGATGCGGGCGCAGTCCGAGGCGATGCCGGAGGCGTAGCAGCCCTGGAGGATGACGCCGGCCCCCTGGTAGGTGACCGTCTTGGTGAGGTCGATCACGTAGTAGTCGAACGTGAGGGAGAGGTTCGGCACCCAGCGGGGCTCGATGATGGCGCCCAGCGTGAAGATCTTGGCCGTCTCCGGCTTCAGGTTCGGGTTGGCGCCCTTCTTGGTGAGGAACTGCAGGGCGGTGTCACCGTTGCTCGCCGCCGTGCCGCAGTTGCCGGCCACGCTGTCGCCGTTGGCGCAGGGGTCGCCGGTCGGCACGAAGTCGTAGCTGTCGCTCAAGCCAGAGGCGAAGAGCTCGCCGATGTTGGGGGCGCGGAAGGCGGTGGAGTAGGTGCCGCGGAGGACCAGGTCCCGGACCGGGGCGTAGCGGGCGCCGACCTTGTAGGTGCTGTCGCTGCCGAAGGTGGAGTACTTGAAGGCCCGCATGGCCAGCGAGAGCTCCAGGTCCTGCACGAAGGGCATGTTGCTGATGAGCGGGAGGTTGAGCTCGCCGTAGGCCTCGGTGACGTTGAAGCCGCCCGGGGTCGAGCTGGGCGTTGTTGTCGGAGCCCATGTTGGCTGCATTGAACGGGTTGACGATCTGGGCGCCCAGACGTGGTCCGGTACTCGGCACCGACCGCGATGGCGGCGGGACGGTCGGCCTTGATGGTGAAGAGCTCACCGGTCAGGTTGGCGGCCCATGCGGCCATGTTGGTGAAGCCCTTATTGGGGCCGGTGAAAGTGAGGCCGGCGACCTGATTGGCCGGGGCCGGGCCCTGGGGAGGAGGTTGAGCGGGATGCAGCCCGGGATCGGCGTGGTGTAAGTGGCGTCGGAGTAGCAGATCCCGTTCCGCGACGGGCCGAGGGCGGCGGCCACCAGATCGCCGCGGACGGCGCCGGCGACGGTGTCGGTGCCGCTAGTGCGCCCGAAGGTATAGGACGCGTCCCAGTACCAGTTGGAGATGTTGCCGTTCAGGCCGGCGACCATCCTGATGGTGTCGGTGTCCTGCGACTCGACCCGGTTGCCCAGGTTAATGAGCCGGCTCTGCGACCATAGGATGTCCTGGCCGAACGGATTGTACTGACTCGCGGCCGAGATGACGGTGCCGTTGGGTCCGATGTACGGCGGGAGCAGGGGCACCGGCGCCAGCTTCTGATCGGTGCGGCGGTTCATGAAGGAGCCTTCGAAGTAGAACTTGGCGTAGTCATTCAGCTTGTAGTCGCCGGAGGCGAAGAAGTTGAACCTCTGCGAGGGCGTGTAGAGGTAGTTGAAGGGGGCGTAGTTCCAGGTCGAGCCAGCCGGAACGTAGCCGCCGGTGGCGGTGGCCGTCGGGTTGTACTTGAGGTACTGCACGCCGTCGCCGTACGCGGCGTTGAGCGTGCGGCAGAGGTCGCCGGCGGGGGTGCCGGCGGCGGGGCAGGTGGCGAGCGTGGTGTCGACTTCGAAGGCGCCGTCCGGAGTGGTGCCGGAGCCGAGCTTCCTGATCACGCCGGTGCGGTAGTTGGCGCCCAGCGCGTTCTCGGAGAACGCGCGGTCGCCCGCCCACACCGCCTCCTGCTTGGTGAAGCTGGTTGTGAAGAGGATCGAGCCCCTGTCGTTGGCGGTGCCGAAGGTGCCGCTGACGTCGTAGGTGTTGCCGTCGCCCTTGCCGGAGGTGCCTGCGTAGGCGTTGAACTCGGCGCCGGAGAAGTTCTTGCGGGTAATGACGTTGACCACGCCGCCGATGGCGTCGGATCCGTAGACCGCCGAAGCGCCGTCCTTGAGGACCTCGATCCGTTCGATGGCCGAGGCCGGGAGGGTGTTGAGGTCGACGACCGAGTTCGCGCCGGCGCCACCCGGCACCCAGCGCCGGCCGTTCACCAGCACCAGGGTGCGGCCCGCGCCGAGGCCGCGGAGGCTGATCTGCACGGTACCGTCGCCTCCGTTGTTGTTGCCGCGGCCGAGGGCGCCGGACTGCTCCGGGAGGGTCTGGAGGAAGTCGCCAATGGAGACTTGGCCGCTGGCAGTGATCTGCTCACGGCTGACGACCGCGACAGGCGCGGCCGTGGTCAGATCCTTGCGGCGGATGCGCGAGCCGGTGACCACCACCTCCTCGAGCTGGACCGCCTCCGGGACCACGGCCAAGTTGGCGCGGAGGGTGACGTTCTCACCCAGCAGGAGGTCGCCGCGCGTCTCCGGCTTGTAGCCGTCGATGCTGGCCTGGAGCTTGTACTGTCCGGCAGGGAGGCCCGAGACGGTGAACGAGCCCCGACCGTCGGTGACGGCCGTCTGCTGGCCGGGGACGGAAGGGCTGGTCGCGACGACGAGGGCGCCAACGACCGGCTTGCCGGTCGCGCCGTCGGTCACCACGCCGGTGATGGAGCCGGTGGACTGCGCAGACGCCACGCCGGTGAAGAGCAGCGCGAGCGTCGCGAGCCGAAGCAACTTCTTCATCATGATTGCCTCCAGGGAGAGTTCACTCAGACAGTCGCCGATCGGGGGGTTACGCAATGGGCAGGACGCCTCTTGCGCGGGATTCGGTCGGCGGGGTGAATTTTGTAGCTTTGTAGGTGTCGTGTGTCGGGAATGTCAAGACAACATCGGCCGTTGTAGCCAAATGGCCTGCACGCCGCCGAGGCGTCCATCAGCCTGATATTCTGGCGAAATCCAAAACCACCCAAGATTTCCTAGCCTTGTCCGATCCACTTTTCAGGCCCCTTCACCCCGGGCGCGTGAATTCTGCGCGCACGATATTTTCCATGACGCACGCAGGCGCCCGGCATACCTCGGTGGGATGGACCGGGTCCGGCGCGACGGCCCGTTGAAATCGCACCGATCCGCTTGCGGGAGAGGGCGGAGAACCCGATCTGGTGGCAAGATGTCCGCCGGCCGGCGACAGGGCGGGTTGACAAGGTTTTTCGATCCGACTAGACAGCCCGCTTCGTCCAGTTGATTTGGGCGTCAGAATTTCAGGCCGATCCCGGCGTCACGACCTGTGAGCGACGAGTGTTCGACGAAGTCACGAAGCGAAAGACTGGCACCTACGCGGCCCGCCGCGCCGGCTGGGTATTCGGCTCGACCGCCCTCCAGCTGGCGCTGGTGGCCTCGGCCCTCTTCGCCGGCCAGAAGATCAAGGCCGCCATCGAGGACAAGCCCATCGACGTGAAGTTCGTCCGGGCCGCCCCGCCCCGGCCGCCGCCGCCGCCGCCGGCCGCCGCCCCGCCCAAGCGCAAGGACGCGCCCAAGCCGCCGGCCGACGCCAAGCCGCCTCCGCCGCCGCAGGCGCTCATCCAGCCCAAGGACGTGCAGGCCGAGATGAAGGAGGACACCTCGCCCAAGGAGCCCGAGTACGACTACGGGCCGCAGACCGGCGAGGGCGTGGTGGGTGGCGTGGTGGGGGCCCAGCGGAACGAGGACGCCCCGGCCTACGCCACCGCCGGCTACAAGAAGCCCACCATGGCGGAGCCCGGCTGCGTGCAGAGCTCGGTGCGAATGACCTCCGATATGCTCGACCGGGTCACCGGGCCGGTCACCGTGAAGTTCGCCATCGGCCGGGACGGGACCCCGAGCCGCTTCGAGGTCATGTCGGCCATCTCCGATCAGCGCATCGCCAACGCCATCTGGCAGGCCGTCAAGGCCTGCAAGTGGAACGCCGGCGCCGACGCCCAGGGCCATCCCACCAACATCTGGGTGATCCTGCCCTTCCGCTTCCAGACCCAGTAACGAACGGCGCCTCGCCGCCGCCCCACCGGCTTCAGCCCTCTCTCAGGAGGATCCACCGATGTCGCACCACCTGCTCGATGTGCTCAACAACATGGTCCTGGCCCAGGCGGCCGAGGGCGCCGCCAAGCTCGACTTCAGCCTCAAGGGCATGGTCTCCTCGATCGAGGGCTTCGGCATCGTCGTCGCCGGCATCCTCGCCGTCATGTCGGTCTTCTCGCTGGGCGTGGTCGCCGAGCGGATCTTCATGTACGCCCGGGCCGCCGGCGCCTCGCGCCGCTTCGCCGAGGCGCTCCCCGAGCTGCTCAAGGCCGGGCAGTTCGACGCCGCCATCGAGCTGGCCAAGACCGAGAAGGCCGGCCACCTCCCCCGGGTGCTGGGGCTGGCGCTCAGCGAGTACAAGCACGGCACCGAGGCCCTCGCCACCAAGGGGCCCAAGGACGTCGGCCACTTCGACATCATCGAGGCCTGCAACCGGGCCATCGACCGCTCCTCGCTGCGCACCGTCAACGAGCTGCGCCGCGGCCTCGGCTCGCTGGCCACCATCGGCTCGACCGCCCCGTTCGTCGGCCTGCTGGGCACGGTGTGGGGCATCATCAAGGCCTTCCAGAAGATGGCCCTCGAGGGCGGCGGCGGCCTGGGCACGGTCTCCGGCGCCATCGCCGAGGCGCTCATCAACACCGCCTTCGGCCTGCTGGTGGCCATCCCGGCCGTCATGTTCTTCAACTACCTGACCAACAAGGTCGAGGACATGCAGGTCGACATCACCGACGCCTCCACGGAGCTGGTGGACTTCTTCCTCAAGGAAGGGCGCTAGCGCGGCCCCGGCGGCGCAGCGGCCGCCGGACCTCGTCAGCCAGGAGAGCGGAAGATGTCCATGGACGTCGGCTCCAAGTCGGTCCGCAGCGACATCAACGTCACGCCGCTCGTCGACGTGGTGCTGGTGCTGCTCATCATCTTCATGGTGATCACCCCCATGCTCCAGCGCGGCAAGCCGGTGACCCTCCCGGACGCCAAGCACGTCTCCTCGCTGGGCAAGGGCGGCGACCCCATCCTGCTCTCGGTGACCAAGGACGGCCGGGTCTGGCTCGACGGCGAGGCCCACACCAAGCAGGAGGTGAAGGACCCGCAGATCGAGCAGGAGCTCAACATCGAGCTGCAGGCCAAGCCGGGCGTGCCCATCATGGTGAAGGTCGACCGCGACGTGGAGTACCGGCGGGTGCGCCAGGTGGTGCTCGAGGTGAGCAAGACCCGCGTCATGGGCGTCAGCCTGGCGGCCTCGAAGATCGAGGAGAAGTCGACCGCCGGTGAGAAGAAGGGGGGCCAGTAGCCATGGGAATGGCGCTCGGTACCAAGAAGCCCACCTCCGACATCAACGTCACGCCGCTCATCGACGTGGTGCTGGTGCTGCTGATCATCTTCATGGTGCTCACCCCGCTGGCCGAGAAGCAGAAGTACGCCCGGGTGCCGGAGTTCGAGCCCAACGCCCAGCCGGTCCCGCCCGACTCGGTGCCGCCCGACCAGACGGTGCTGACGGTGCTGACCAACGGCCAGGTGACGCTCAACCGGCAGGTCATGACCATCGACGAGGCCATGGCCAAGCTGGGACCGGCCTACGACGGCCGCCCCTCCAAGCCGCTCTTCTTCAACGCCGAGGACAAGGTCAAGTACAGCCTGGCCATGAAGGTGCTCGACGCCGCCCACGGCGCCGGGGTCAACACCATCGGCCTGATGACCGATCCGCCCATCGTGCAGTCCGAGGAAGCCCCGGCGCAGGAGCCGTAGCAGGGGCACCCGCGGCCCGGCGCGCGGCGTCAGTCCTGCGGCGTCAGTCCTGTGGCGGCGGCAGGCGGGCCAGCGCCGCCACCAGCTCGGGCGGCAGCGGGCTCTCAACCACCACCCGGCCGCCGTCCGGCGACTCCACCCCGAGCCGGGCGGCGTGCAGGAAGTGGCGCTCCAGCCCCGGCAGCGCCGTGGCCTCGCCCCCGTAGAGCGTGTCGCCGGCCACCGGGAAGCCGAGGAAGGCCAGGTGGGCGCGGATCTGGTGCATGGCCCCGGTGACGATGCGCACCCGCAGCAGGGTGTGGCGGGCGAAGCGCCCCTCCACCTCGTAGCGGGTCTCGGCCGGGCGGGGGTTGAGCCCCTTCTCGCGCAGCCGCTCCTCGGCGACGGCGTCCGGCGCCGGCACCACCTTGGCGCCGCGCTGGGCCAGCGGCACGGTGCAGACGCCGCCGGCGCTGACCCGGCCGCAGACCAGCGCCAGGTAGACCTTCTCCACCACCCGCCGGCGCAGCTGGTCGTGGAGCCGCTCCCAGGCGTCGCGGTCGCGGGCGAAGAGGACGCAGCCGCTGGTGTCGAGGTCGAGCCGCTGGGCGGCGCCCCCCTCGCGCGGGTCGAGCGAGGCCTCGGCGCACTCCGGGTAGCGGGCCACCACGGCGTTGGCCAGCGTCCCCGACTCGCCGGCCTGCAGCGGGTGGACCGCCACGCCGGCCGGCTTGTCCACCACCAGGAAGCGCGGCTGCTCGAGCAGCACCGTGAGCGGCGCGCCGGGCTCCGGCTCGGGCGGCCCGCGCGCCGGCTCGACGTCGAGCTCCACCTCCAGCCCCGGCTCGGCCGGCACCGACGCCCGGACCCGGCGGCCGTCGACGCGGACCTCGCCGAGCTCGAAGGCCCGCTTCACCGCGGCCCGCCCCAGCCCCAGCGCGTCGGCCAGGGCCCGGTCGAGCCGGCCGGCGACGCCGGCGGGGAGCCGGACGGTGCGCTTCACGGCGTCCCCCCGGCGGCGGGCGCGGTCACGGCCGGCTCCCGCGGCGCAGCGTGCGCATCCGCACCAGCCCGTAGAAGAGCTGCCGCTCGGTGTAGGTGCGCCGCTCCGGCCCGCCCCCGCGCCGCGGCGCCGCCGGCCGCTCCAGCCACATGCGGGCCCGCACCAGCCCCTGGTGGGCGAAGGGGGCCACCAGCTCGGCGGGGGCCTCGGCCAGGTAGCGCGCCCGCAGCGCGCGGATGCGTCGCCGGTAGGCCCCGGGGGCCAGGCTGGCGTGGCGGCGGCCGCCGTGGAGGGTGCCGTCGAAGCGGAGCGAGGCGTGGTAGAGCTCGTGGAGGATGGTGTCGATCCGCTCCTCCGGCGTCGAGTCGAGGAACCAGAGCGGCCGCAGGGTGATGACGTAGCGGACCTCGCGCCCCCGCACCTCGACGCGCGGCCCCCGGCCACCCTCGGCCCCGGCGAAGGGGCGGATGGTGGCCCGCGAGGCGCGCCGGGCCTCTCCGGCCACCACCAGCAGCCGCGAGGCCCGCACGTGGGCCAGCTCGGGCAGCCGCGCCGCCACGTCGCGGACCAGCCGCTTCACCGCCAGGGTCAGGTTGGGCCGGGCAGGCACGGGGTTTGGTTCAGCGCGACGGGCGGCCGCGACGGGCGGGGCGGTCGCGGTCCCCGGCGCCGCCGCGGGCCGGGCCTCGGCCGGCCCGGGGGCTGCCCGACCTGGTCCCGCCGGTCCGGGGGAGCTTCACCGGGGCGGCCCGGGCCGGGCGCGCCTCCGGCTCGAACTTCGGCTTCTGCGGGTGGCGGCGGTAGACCAGCATGGTCCGGCCCAGCAGCTGGGCCAGCAGCACGCCCGGCCCGGACGAGAGCCGCGCCGCCGCCTCGAAGCGGTCCTCCGGGCTCTCCGAGCCCACCTTCACCTTGACCAGTTCGTGGGCCAGCAGCGCCTCGTCGAGCTGCTTCAGGACCGCCGGCGTCACCCCCTCCTTGCCCACCTGGACCACCGGCGAGAGGTGGTGGCCGGCGGCGCGCAGCGCCTTGCGGAGGCGGGAGGCGGTCATGAGCGACTGCTTCTTCGGGTTGCTGGGGGTGGGCACGGTCACTTCCTCAGGTACTTCAGTTCGCGTTGGAGGTCGACGTGGTCGGGCGCCATCGCCAGGCCGCGCTTGAGCTGCTTCTCGGCCAGCGCCAGGTCGCCGACGATCTTGGCCATCTGCCCGAGGAAGAGGTAGCCGGAGGCGCAGCGCGGGCTCTTCTTCAGGCCGGACTCGATGGCGGCCACCGCCCGGGCGTGGACCTTCTTCTTCTCGGCGGCGGAGACGAACCCGCACCAGGCCAGCCAGATGCCGTACTCCGGCTCGTCGGGGTTGAGCTTCAAGGCCTCGGTGAACTTGGCGGCGGCCTCCTCGTACTGCCGCGCCTTCACCATCAGGGTCCCGGTCTGGAAGATGGTCTCGGCCTGCAGGATCCCCATGACGTCGACCGAGACCCCGGCCCCGGTGAGCAGGTCGTCGACGTACCGGGCCCGCCGGGCGTCGTCGCCGAGCACGCCCCAGGACTCGCCGATGCGGGAGAAGAGGTCGGCGCAGAGCTTCTTCACCTCGGGTGACGCGGAGACGTCGACGGTGTCGGGGTGGTAGGCCTTGGCCAGCTGGAAGTAGGCGACCTTGATCTGGGCCGCGGTGGCGTCGGAGGAGACGCCCAGCACCTTGAAGTGATCGGCCTCCTTGTAGCTGGCGAGGAGCGCCTTCAAGGTGCGCTCGTCCATGGGCGGGCCGGCGCGGGCCGCCGGGGCGGCGGTGGGCGAGGCCGGCCGGGGGGCCGGCGCGGCGGGCTGGACCGGCCGGGGAGCCGGCGGCGGCGGGCGTGGGGCGGGCGGCGGGGTCCGCGGTGGCGCGGCCTGGGGGTGCGGGGCGGATCCCGGCGCCGGCGTGGGCGTCGCGGGGGCGGTCGCAGGCGGTGGCGGCGGCGGCGACGCGGCCGGAGCCGGTGGCGGCGACGTGACCGGAGCCGGTGGTGGCGCTGGCGTCGACGAGGGGACCGGAGCGGGTGCCGGTCCTGGAGGGGCGGCGGGAGCGGCCTCCGGCGCGGCGACCGCCCGCGGCGGGCCGAACGACAGCAGCCCCACCTCGGCCAGCAGCAGGGCGACGCGGAGCAGGACGGTGGCGTCGGCGCCGCGCTGGCGGGCCAGGTCGGAGAGCCTGCTGCCGTCGAGGGCGGCCACCGCCCGGGCCTCGGCCGGGCCGAGCCGCAGGTCCTCGACCCGGACCCGGCCGATGATCCGGGTGGCGCCCAGCTGCTCGCGCGGCCCCAGCCGGCGCAGCACCGAGGCGGCGTCGAGGGCCCGCACCGCCTGCCCCAGCATCACCCAGGGTGAACCGAGCGGGAAGGCGCTGGGCGGGGGCGCCACCCCCGGCTCCCAGCGCCAGGCGCCGGCCTCCACGCTCAGGGCCCGGGTCACCAGCTGCCCGGCGTGCTCCTGGATGAGCCGCACCAGGTCGGCGCCGTTGATCAGCCGCAGCGTGACCAGCGCCCCCACCAGGTCGCCCTCGGGGCCGGAGACCAGGGCCGCCTCCGCCACCTGCTCCGGCTGCACCAGGCCGCGGAAGACCAGGAAGCCGGGGAGGTCGTCGTCGGGGCTCGAGGTGGTGACGTGCTCGATGGTCCCCTTGCGGAAGGTGAGCGAGAAGGTCGCGCCGTCGGGGGCCAGGGTGAGCCGGCCGGTGGCGGCGGTGGCGGCGGCCAGCCCGAAGAGCCGCAGCGGCCCCTCGACGGCCAGGTCACCCTGGGCGGGGAGGCTGGCGGCCAGGGCCGCCTCGGCCGTCACCTCGGGGGCCTCGAGCCCGCGGCTGGCGCCCGGGGCGACCGCCTGCCCCGGGGGCGGCGGCCGCTCCAGGCGCGGCGGCGAGGACGGCGCGGGGGCCGACCGGGGCTTGGGCGCGTCTGCCACGACGGCTCAGAGTACCACCGTCTCCTTGTACTCGCCGAAGACCTCCCGGAGGGCGTCGGAGATCTCTCCCAGCGTCGCCTCGGCCTTCACCGCGGCCAGGATCAGCGGCATGAGGTTGTCGGTGCCGCGGGCCCCGGCCCGGACGGCATCGGTGGCTTGCTTGCAGGCGGTGGCGTTGCGGCGGGCCCGGAAGGCCTTGAGCCGGCCCACCTGCTGGGCCTCCAGGGCCGGGTCGATCTTCATGATGGTGACCGGCGGGTCCTCGGCCTTGTAGGCGTTGACCCCCACCACCACCTGCTCCTTCTTCTCGACCTGCTTCTGCCAGGCGTAGGCGGCGTCCTGGATCTCGCGCTGCACGTACCCCTTGGAGATGGCGTGGACCATGCCGCCCATGTCGTCGATCTTCTTGATGTAGGCCTCGGCGCGGGCCTCGATCTCGTCTGTCATGGCCTCGATGACGTAGCTGCCGCCGAAGGGGTCGATGACGTCGGCCACCCCCGACTCGTTGGCGATGATCTGCTGGGTGCGCAGGGCGATGCCGGCCGACGCCTCGGTGGGCAGCCCCAGCGCCTCGTCGCGCGAGTTGGTGTGCAGCGACTGGGTGCCGCCCAGCACCGCCGCCAGCGCCTGGATGGTGACCCGGACGATGTTGTTGTCGGGCTGCTGGGCGGTCAGCATGGAGCCGGCGGTCTGGGTGTGGAAGCGGAGCATCCAGGAGCGCGGGTCCTTGGCCTTGAAGCGCTCCTTCATGACCCGGGCCCAGAGCCGGCGGGCGGCGCGGTACTTGGCCACCTCCTCGAGCAGGTTGTTGTGGCCGTTGAAGAAGAAGGAGAGCCGGCCGGCGAAGGCGTCGACGTCGAGCCCGGCCTTGACCGCGGCGTCGACGTACTGGATGCCGTCGGCCAGGGTGAAGGCCACCTCCTGGACCGCCGTCGAGCCGGCCTCGCGGATGTGGTAGCCGGAGATGGAGATGGGGTTCCACTTCGGCATCACCTTGGCGGTGTAGGCGAAGATGTCGGTGATGAGCCGCAGCGACGGCACCGGCGGGTAGATGTAGGTGCCGCGGGCGGCGTACTCCTTGAGCAGGTCGTTCTGGATGGTCCCCTGCAGGTCGCCGGGGGCCACCCCCTGCCGCTCGCCGATGGCCTGGTACATGGAGAGCAGCACCGCGGCGGTGGAGTTGATGGTCATCGAGCTGGAGACGGTGCCGAGCGGGATGCCGTCGAGCAGCGTCGCCATGTCGTCGATGGAGTCGATGGCCACGCCCACCTTGCCCACCTCCCCCTGGGCGCGGACGTGGTCGGAGTCGCGCCCCATCTGCGTGGGCAGGTCGAAGGCCACCGAGAGGCCGGTCTGGCCGGACTTGAGCAGGTACTTGTAGCGCTCGTTCGACTCGGCGGCGGTGCCGAAGCCGGCGTACTGGCGCATGGTCCAGAAGCGGGCCCGGTACATGGTGGGCTGCACGCCGCGGGTGAAGGGGTACTCGCCGGGCAGGCCGAGCCGGTCCTCCAGCCCCGGCTTGACGTCGGCCGCCACGTAGACCGGCTGCTGGGGGATGCCGCTGGTGGTCTCGAAGCGGGGGCGCCGCTCCGGCGACTTCGACACCGCCTTGCCGTACGGCCCCTTCAACCAGCGCTCCTTCTCGGTGCGGCCCTGCGCGCGATCGTCAGCCATGTCGTCCTCGCTCCCCGGTGTCGGTCTGCCGCCAGCCTACTCGACGGCGAGCAGCGTCGCGCCGCTCGCCACGTCCTGTCCCGCCTCGACCTGCAGCGCCGCCACCGTGCCACGGCGCGGGCTGCGCAGCTCGTTCTCCATGTGCAGCGCCTCCAGCACCAGCAGCGGCTGCCCTTCGGTCACCGCCTCGCCCTCCCGCACCAGCACCTTCAGCACCCGGCCCGCCAGCGGCGCGGCGACCACCTGCCGACCCTCCACGGTGAGCGTCCCCGGGGCCCGACGCATCCGCAGCCGGCGCTCGGGGAGGACCTCCATGGGGAAGACGGCGCCGCCCACCCCGACCCGCAGCTGGGCGCCGCGCTGGTCGAAGCTGGCGGTGGAGCTGGCGGTGTCGATGATCAGCGAGAGGGTGGCGTCGTCGTGGCGGAAGGCGTCGACGCGGTGGAGCTGGTCGCCGAGCCGGACCCGGTAGCGGCCCGGCCCGTCCTCCTCGACCTCCAGCGCCACCTCGCGCTTGCCGCCGTCGAGCAGGGCCACGTAGCGGCTCATGACCGCCCTCCCCGCAGCGCCCAGCCGCGCCCCAGCCGGGCCCAGGCGGCGCCGGCGGCCGGCCCGGCGCCGAGGGCCAGGGCCCCGGCCTGCTCCCGCTCCCGCCGGTGGGCCTCGATGGCGGCGGCGATCAGCGCCACCTGCTCCAGCCCCGGGGCGGGGGGCGGCAGCAGCGCCTTCTGGTGGCGGGCGCAGAAGCCGGTGTCGTAGTCGCCGGCGCGGAAGGCCGGGTGATCGAGCGCCGCCGCCAGCCAGGCCACGTTGGTGGTGATGCCGTGGACCAGGTACTCGCCGAGCGCCCGGATCAGCCGGGCGATGGCCTGGTCGCGGGTGGGGGCCCAGGCCACCAGCTTGGAGAGCAGCGGGTCGTAGAAGGGCGAGACGGTCCAGCCGGCGTAGACGCCGCCGTCGTCGCGCAGGCCGGGCCCGCCGGGGAGCCGCAGGGAGGTGATGGTGCCGGGGCTGGGGAGGAAGCCGCGGGCGGGGTCCTCGGCGTAGATGCGGACCTCGATGGCGTGGCCACGCCGCACCACCTCGGCCTGGGAGAGGATGGGCAGCCCCTGGGCCACCTCGAGCTGCATGCGGACCAGGTCGAGCCCGGTGCAGAGCTCGGTGACCGGGTGCTCCACCTGCAGCCGGGTGTTCATCTCCAGGAAGTAGAAGTTGCGCTTCGCGTCGAGCAGGAACTCCACGGTGCCGGCGCCGCGGTAGCCGACGGCGCGGGCGGCGCGGACCGCCACCTCGCCCATGGCCTGGCGCAGCGGCTCGTCGAGCAGGCAGCTGGGGCTCTCCTCGATGACCTTCTGCTGCCGCCGCTGCACCGAGCACTCGCGCTCGCCGAGCCAGATGGCGTTGCCGTGGTCGTCGCAGAAGACCTGGATCTCGACGTGGCGGGGCTGGTCGAGGAACTTCTCCAGGTAGAGCCGGTCGTCGCCGAAGGCGGCGGCCGCCTCGCGCCTGGCCGAGCCCCAGTGGGCGGCGAAGTCCTCGCCCCGCTCGCACTTCTTCATCCCCTTGCCGCCGCCGCCGGCGGCCGCCTTGATCATCACCGGGTAGCCGAGCCCGTCGGCGCAGGCGCGGGCCTCGGCCTCGCCGGCGATGGGCTCGGGCGACCCGGGCACGGTGGGGACGCCCGCCGCCTGCATGTTCCCGCGGGCGGTGGTCTTCACCCCCATGGCGTCCATCGACTCGGGGCGCGGCCCGATGAAGGTGATCCCGGCCCGCTCCAGGGCCCGGGCGAACTCGGCCTTCTCGGAGAGGAAGCCGTAGCCGGGGTGGACGGCGTCGGCGCCGGTGAGCCGGGCGGCGTCGAGCAGCCGCTCGATCACCAGGTAGCTCTCGCGGGCCGGCGAGGGGCCGATGTGGACCGCCTCGTCGGCGTGGCGGACGTGGAGGGCGCCGCGGTCGGCGTCGGAGTAGACGGCCACGGTGGCGATCCCCATCTCGCGGCAGGTGCGGATGATCCGCACGGCGATCTCGCCGCGGTTGGCGATCAGGACCTTGCGGATGGGCTTGGGGGGGCTCACGCGGGGTGAGGACGATACCCGCGCGGGTGCGGCCCCGTCCACCCAACATCGCGTCAAAGTCGCCGACACCACTCCACTTCTTCGACGCGACGCGTTTCGCCGGCGGGGGTCAACCGCCCGGCGCCGGCGCTGCGGTCTCCGCCCGCCCGGCCAGCTCCCGGGCCATCAGGAAGCGCCCCAGCCCGACGTCGTTGGCGGCGATGTGGAAGCGGAACCACTCCAGCACCCGCCCGGTGGCCCAGCGGCGGAAGGGCGGCGTGAGGCCGCTGGCCTTGAGCCCGGCCAGGTGCTTGCCGGCGTCGAGCAGGAAGAGGTCGTGCGTCTCCTTGTGGCGCGCCGCCAGCGGGTAGCCGGCCTCGGCCATGAGCCGCTCCTCGTGGGCGAAGTGGGCCGCCACCTGCCCGGCCAGCCGGCCGAGCAGGAGCACCGCCTCCATGGTGGCGCCGGTGTTGACGGCGGCGAGCAGGCGATCCAGCCCCTCCGAGATCTGCGCGTGCTCGTCGTCGATCGGCGCGTAGCCGGTCTCCTGGTAGAGCTTCTCCTTGATGGTCATCTGATCCTCCGTCTCACGAGCGGCCGAGGAGTGCATCGCGTGGGCCGTGGCAACCGGCCGCCACCACGAGGTTCTCCGACCCCCTCCACTGGCCCAGGGTCCAGTTCACCCCGGCGCCGACCATGCCGCGCTGCGCCATCAACCTCCGGGGGTTCCATGGCCTTCCTCGCCTTGACATCCCGCCATGCGCCCGACTAGTTTGTTCGTCAGCCGAACAAAGTAGTCCTCCCCCCGGCTCGTCCGGCTTCGGAGCCCACATGGCTGGACCCTCCAGCTCGATCCCCGCCGTCGCCGCCAGCGCTCCCCGCGAGGAGGCCGCCGGCGCCGCCCCCGCGCTGGCGCCGCTGCTCGAGGTCCGCAAGCTGCGCAAGGTCTTCACCTCCGGCGGCCTCTTCCGCCGCGCCAGGGTGATGGTGGCGGTGCAGGACGTCTCCTTCGAGGTCCGGCGCGGCGAGGCGGTGGCCCTGGTCGGCGAGTCGGGCAGCGGCAAGAGCACCATCGCCCGCATGCTGGTGCGCCTCTCCCGCCCCGACGGCGGGGAGATCCGGCTCGACGGCGTCGACGTGCTGGCCCGCGAGCCGCGCGGCGCCTCGCTGGCCTTCCGCGGCCGGGTGCAGATGGTCTTCCAGGACCCCTTCGGCTCGCTCAACCCCATCCACAGCGTGGCCCACCACCTGGAGCGGCCGCTGCTGCGCCACGGCCGGGTCGACGGCCTCAACCCGGCGCTCTCGGTGGCCGGCCACCTCGACTCGCCGCTGCGGCTCTCCGGCAAGGCGGCGCTGCGCGAGCGGGCCATCGCCCTGCTGCGCAAGGTGGGGCTGGAGCCGGCCGAGGAGTACCTGGAGCGCCACCCCTACGAGCTCTCCGGCGGCCAGCGCCAGCGGGTGGCCATCGCCCGCGCCCTGGCGGTGGAGCCGGACCTGCTGGTGGCCGACGAGCCGACCTCGATGCTCGACGTCTCCATCCGCACCGGCGTGCTCAACCTGCTGGCGCGGCTGAAGCGCGAGCAGGGGCTGGGGATCATCCTCATCACCCACGATCTGGCCTCGGCGCGCTACCTGGCCGACCGGATCATGGTGCTCTACCGCGGGCGCATCGTGGAGGACGGCCCCAGCCGCGCCATCGTCTCGGCGCCGGCCCACCCCTACACCCGCGCCCTGCTGGCCTCCATCGCCCACTCCGGCGCCGGCGGCCTGCCCCCGGCCACGGCCCGGCCCGGGGCCGACGCCCGCCCCGCCGGCACCGGCTGCCCCTTCGCGCCGCGCTGCCCCGACGTCATGGACGCCTGCCACGCCAGCGAGCCGGCGCCGCGCCAGGTCGACGGGATCCGCACCGTGCGCTGCCACCTCTACCCCGACGCCCCCCTGGCCACCTGAGATGCCCCACCGTCCCTTCCCGCCCGGCTTCCTCTGGGGCGTCGCCACCTCGGCCTTCCAGATCGAGGGGGCCTCCACCGCCGAGGGGCGGGGCGAGTCGATCTGGGATCGCTTCGCCGCCACCCCGGGGGCCATCGAGGACGGCAGCGACGGCACCGTGGCCTGCGACCACTTCCGCCGCTGGCCGGAGGACGTGGCGCTGATGCGCGGCCTCGGGCTCAACGCCTACCGCTTCTCGATCGCCTGGCCGCGGGTCCAGCCGCTGGGGCGGGGCGCGCTCAACCCCGCCGGCCTCGACTTCTACGACCGGCTGGTCGACGGCCTGCTCGAGGCCGGGCTGGCGCCCATGGCCACGCTCTACCACTGGGACCTGCCGCAGGCGCTCCAGGACCGCGGCGGCTGGGGCTCGCGCGACACCGCCTCGGCCTTCGTCGACTACGCCGCGGCCGTCTCGATGCGGCTCGGGGACCGGGTGCGGCAGTGGGTGACGCACAACGAGCCCTGGTGCATCGCCACCCTGGGCCACGAGCAGGGGGCCCACGCCCCCGGGCTGCGCGACCCGGCGCTGGCGCTGCGGGCCGCCCACCACGTCCTGCTCTCGCACGGCTGGGCGGTGCCGGTGCTGCGGCGCAACGCCCCCGGCGCCGAGGTGGGCATCGTCCTCATCGCCTCGCATGTCGAGCCGGCCTCGCCGAGCGAGGCCGACCGCGACGCCGCCCGCTGGTTCGACGGCTTCTTCAACCGCTGGTATCTCGACCCGGTCTTCCGCGGCAGCTACCCGGCCGACGCGGTCGAGGACCGGGTGCGGCGCGGGCAGCTCCCCCCCGGCCCGCTCCCCTTCGTGCAGCCGGGCGACCTGGCCGCCATCCAGGCCCCGCTCGACTTCCTCGGCCTCAACTACTACAGCCGCGCCGTGCTCTCCGGCGCCCCCGGCCCGGCCGGCGAGCCGGCCCCCCGCACCCTGGCCATGGCCCCCCCCGAGGCGCTCACCGACATGGGCTGGGAGGTCTGGCCGCAGGGGCTGGAGGACGTGCTGCGCCGCATCCACCGGGAGTACCAGCCGCCCCGCATCTACATCACCGAGAACGGCGCCGCCTACGCCGACGGCCCCAACGGCGACGGCCGGGTCCACGACGCGCGGCGCCGCGCCTTCCTGGCCGGCCACCTCGGGGCCCTGCGGCGGGCCATCGCCGCCGGGGTGCCGGTGGCCGGGTACTACCACTGGTCGCTGCTCGACAACTTCGAGTGGGGCCACGGCTACACCAAGCGCTTCGGCCTGGTCCACGTCGACTACGCCACCCAGCACCGCACCCTGAAGGACAGCGCGCTGTACTACCGCGACGTCGTGGCCGCCAACGCGGTCCCCGACGACGCCCCGTCACCGTGAGGCTGACATGACGACCCTCCCCGCTCCCCGGCTCGCCCCCTCGCGGTCCCCGCGCCACGCGGCCGGCCTGCTGGCCCTGCTGCTGGCCCTGGCGCCGCTGGCCACCCCCGCCGCACCCGCCGCACCCGTCGCCACGGTGAAGGTGCTCTCCGGCCCGGGTGGACTGAAGCTGGCGGTCAACGGCCAGGACTTCATGGTCCTCGGCATGAACTGGGACTACTTCCCCATCGGCACCAACTACAACTACAACTTCTGGGGCCAGCCCGACGACGTCATCGAGGCCGCCCTGGCCAACGAGATGTCGCTGATGAAGCGCATGGGGGTCAACGCCGTGCGGCTCTACGCCGGCGTCCCGCCCCGCTGGATCGCCCACATCCACGAGAAGTACGGCATCTGGACCGTCCTCAACCACACCGTGGGGCGCTACGGCTACACCCTCGACGGCGCCTGGACCCAGAACGTCGACTACTCCAGCCCGCGCTTCCGCGCCGCGGTCAAGGCCGAGCTGGCGGCGCTGGTCGAGGAGTACAAGGGGACACCCGGCCTGCTGATGTGGCTGCTCGGCAACGAGAGCAACTACGGCCTCTCCTGGAGCTCGTTCGAGATCGAGGCGCTGCCCAGCGGCGAGCGCGACCACGCCAAGGCCAAGCACCTCTACTCGCTCTTCGGCGAGATCATCCGCGACACCAAGGCCCGCGACCCCAACCACCCGGTCTCGATCGCCAACGGCGACCTGCAGTACATCGATCTCATCGCCAGCGAGTGCCGGGGGCTGGACGTGCTCGGCGTCAACGCCTACCGCGGCAAGTCGATGGGCGACCTCTACGCGGTGGTCAAGGCCAAGCTGGGGGTGCCGGTGATGTTCACCGAGTTCGGCGCCGACGCCTTCGACGCCAGGCGCGGCAAGGAGGACGACCTCACCCAGGCCCGCTACCTGCTGGCCCAGTGGCGGGAGATCTTCGAGCAGTCGGCCGGCAAGGGGAAGGTCGGCAACGCCGTGGGCGGCTTCACCTTCCAGTGGAGCGACGGCTGGTGGAAGTACAAGCAGGAGACCAACCTCGAGCTCCACGACACCAACGCCTCCTGGCCCAACGGCGGCTACGTCGAGGACTACGTGGAGGGCGAGAACAACATGAACGAGGAGTGGTGGGGGATCTGCGCCAAGGGGCAGCCCGACGACCGCGGCCTCTACGAGCTGCAGCCGCGCACCGCCTACTACGCGCTGCAGCAGGCCTTCCGCCTCGACCCCTACGGCCCGGCCACCACCGCGGCCGCCATCCAGGCCCACTTCTCCGCCATCGAGCCGGACGAGCTGGCCTTCCACTACCAGGCGGTCAAGGGGGCGGCGCTGGCCTCGACGCTGGGCGCGGTCCGGCTCTCCAACCTGCGGCTCTCCTTCGAGACCTACTCCACCGGCGGCAACAACCACTGGCAGCGCCCCACCCTGCCGAACGGCGGGCGCGGCTTCGACACCATGGAGTCGATGTACCTCGAGGCCACGGTGCAGCCCACCGAGAAGGTCACCGGCAAGGTCGAGGTCAACGTGCTCGGCAACGTGGCCCAGAACCCCATCGACGAGATCTACTACGAGCGGCACGGCAAGCCGGTGCAGCTCACCGGCGTGGTCGCCAACCCCGACGGAACCCTGTCGGCCGGCCCCAAGACCACGATCAGCGGCGCCGATCGGGTCCGCGTCTACCGGGCCAGCGTCGCCTGGGAGGACGCCTGGTTCCGCCTCGAGGGCTTCTACCGGACCGGCCACTACCACTGGGGCGCCGAGGGCGACGTCTTCGGCCTCTACCGGGAGGCCAACTACGGCGACCGGATCGACATCTACGACGCCAACACGCCGTCGGGCATGGAGATCACCGGCAAGCGGGCCCTCGACGGCCTGAAGGTGGCCTTCGGACCGCAGCTCTGGTGGGGGGCCAACCCGACGGTGATCGGCAAGTACCGGCGCAGCGTCGCCGGCCTCGATCTGACGCTGCTGCACCAGGAGGACGTGGCCCAGACCGGCGGCGTCGCCGGCATCTCGGCCATCATCCCGGAGAAGGCCGGCCGCCGCACCGCGCTGGCGCTGGAGACGCGGCTGCTCGGCGCCGGGGTGGAGCTGGGAGGAATCTGGTCGGGCTCGAGCCGGGTCGGCCAGGTCTTCCTCGACGACGCCAACCGCCCGGAGAAGATCCGCGCCCAGGACGCCTTCGGCGGCAAGGCCAAGGTCACCATCGAGCGCGGCACGCTGCACTGGTACGCCTCGGGCGCCTACATGGGGCTGGTGGCCAACGCCGGCCCCACCGCCCGCGTCACCTACACCGGCTGGAGCCTGAAGGACAGCGGCTCCGGCAACCAGGTCAACGCCCTCACCGGCCTGGCCGCCACCTTCGGCATGTTCCAGATCGCCCCCAACTTCCTCTGGCAGAAGCCGCTGGTCGGCCCCGGCACCAGCGTCATCCCCTTCGGGCTGGGCGGCGCGGCCTCGCGCAACATCAACGCCGACCCCTTCGTGGTGCGGGGCAACCGCGAGACCATCGCCGGCGAGCTGATGCTGGTCTTCGACCCCACCCCGGCCACCTGGATGTGGGCCTGGGACAACGACCTGCGCGAGGACGCCCCCTTCGCCGCCAGCCTCGACTTCGTCTTCCGCCACCAGCCCACCGCCGTGGACGCCACGCTCTTCTACGCCGCCGACGGCATCACCCAGTACGCCTTCCAGCGCGGCGTCCCCGCCGCCGACGTCTGGGAGGTGAGCGCCCGGGTGGTCTCGGCGCCGCGCTCCGACCTGCGCCTGGTGGCCCACGCCTTCGCCGGCAACCAGCAGGCCAACGGCGAGAGCGTCCGCCAGCCCCGCCGCTACGGCGGCGACCTGCGGGTCACCTGGCGCTCGGTGGCGCTGGCGGCCCACGCCAAGTTCAACGACTGGGGGCCCTACGACTACTACCGGGACTTCAACCAGACCTTCCCGCTGCAGCTGATGGGCGACGTCTCCTACAACCTGGGTCCGGCCCGCTGGCTCTGGCTCAAGCAGACCAGCGTCGGCCTGCGCGCCACCTCGCGCTACCTGAACGGCTACTCGGGCGACCGCTACCTGCAGACCCGCGCCGACCCGCAGGCCTGGGGCCACGAGTACGAGCTGCGCACCTACCTCCTCGTCACCCTGTAGGGGCGCGGCGCCTCGTCATGTCGGGCCCGAGCAAGCAGCGGTTGATGGACACCGGCGTGGCCGCGGCGGGGGGGCTCCCCTACGCCACCGCCACGCGGGACGAGCTGGCGGCGCTGCTGCAGCGGGCGCTGGCGAAGGGGCTCCACGGCCTCTGCTTCAGCGCCTACCTGCCCGGGCAGAGCCCGGAGCTGGCCAGCCAGATCTCCGAGGCGCAGATCCTGGAGCGGCTGCGCCTGGTCCGCCCCACCACCCGCTGGGTCCGCAGCTTCTCCTGCACCGACGGGAACCAGGCCACGCCGCGCCTCGCCAAGCAGCTCGGCATGAAGACGCTGGTCGGCGCCTGGCTGGGGACCGACCTCGCCAAGAACGAGGCCGAGCTGGCCGGCGCCATCGAGGTGGCCCGGGCCGGCCACGCCGACATCCTGGCCATCGGCAACGAGGTGCTGCTGCGCGAGGACCTGCCCGAGTCGGCGCTCATCGACTACCTGCGGCGCGCCAAGGCGGCGGTGCCCGGCGTCCCGGTCTCCTACGTCGACGCCTACTACCTGTTCGTGCAGCACCCGCGCCTGGTCGAGGCCTGCGACGTCATCCTCGCCAACTGCTACCCGTTCTGGGAGTACTGCGCGCTCGACCAGGCGCTGGCCTACATGAAGGAGATGTACGCCCGGGTGGTCCGCATCGCCGGCGGGCGGCAGGTGATCATCAGCGAGACCGGCTGGCCCAGCGCCGGTACCCCGGTCGGCGAGGCCGCGCCGTCGGTGGAGAACGCCCTGCGCTACCTGCTGGCCACGCTGGAGTGGACCGAGGCCGAGGGGATCGACCTCTTCTACTTCGCCGCCTTCGACGAGGCCTGGAAGGCCGGGCCGGAGGGGGACCGCGGCGTCACCTGGGGGCTCTGGGACCAGGACGGGAAGCCGAAGTATGCCCGGTAGGACGCCGTGAGCCGGGCGCTGAGCCCGCGCGGGTTCGACCCGGCCTGGCTGGGGCGGGCCATCTGCTACTCCGGGTACCGCGACGGCCAGAGCCCCGACGCGCAGCGCTTCCCTTCGTACCCGCAGGTCCGCGAGGATCTGCTGCTGCTGGCCCGCCACTGGCGGGTGCTGCGGCTCTACGACTGCACCCGCCACGCCGAGCTGGTGCTGGAGGTGATCGAGCGCGAGCGGCTCCCGCTCAAGGTGATGCTGGGGGCCTGGCTGGCCGCCGAGGCCGACAACCCCGGCTGCCCCTGGGGCGGCCTCCACGGCCCGGCCCTGCTGGCCCGCAACGTCGCCGAGAACGGGCGGGAGCTGGAGCGGCTGGTCCGGCTGGCGCGGCGCCACCCCGAGGCGGTGGTGGCGGTCTCGGCCGGCAACGAGGCCTGCGTCGACTGGACCGACCACCTGGTGCCGCCGGCCCGGGTGGTGGGCTACGTGGAGGAGCTGCAGCGGCAGCTCCCCCAGCCGGTCACCTTCTGCGAGAACTACCTGCCCTGGCAGGAGAAGCTGGGGGCGCTGGCCGAGGCGGTGGACTTCATCTCGGTCCACACCTACCCGGCCTGGGAGGCCAAGGCGCCCGGCGAGGCCATCGCCTACACCGACGAGAACTGGCGGAGCGTGGCCGACCGCCACCCCGGCACGCCGGTGATCATCACCGAGGCCGGCTGGACCACCCGCTCCGGCGGCCGCGGCGTCCGCGCCGAGGACGCCACCCCGGCCAACCAGGCGGCCTACCTGGCCGGGCTCGACCGCTGGAGCCGCGAGCGCGGCGTCCTCACCTTCGTCTTCGAGGCCTTCGACGAATCCTGGAAGGGGGCCGCCGATCCGCTCGAGCCGGAGAAGCACTGGGGCCTCTTCACCGTGGACCGCCGCCCCAAGCCGGCGGTGCA
Source organism: Anaeromyxobacteraceae bacterium (assembly GCA_032654565.1). Taxonomy (GTDB): domain Bacteria; phylum Myxococcota; class Myxococcia; order Myxococcales; family Anaeromyxobacteraceae; genus JADKCZ01. Next base: position 189,131 of record JAULAX010000005.1, read on the forward strand.
GCCGCTCTTCCCGGACCTGACACCCGCCGAGGCCGCGCCATGAACCTGACCGCCCTTCGCACCCCTGCCGCGCCCGCCCTGCTGCTGCTCGCCGGGCTGGGGCTGGGCTGCGCCACCCGCCCGCCCGGGCCGCCGCCGGCCGCCGCGGCCCCGGCCGACCCGGGCACGACCTCCGCGACCACGCCGTCGGCGCCGGTCGCGCCGCGCTTCGAGCCGCGGCCGCTCCGCCCCTTCCTCGGCGACCGCTGGATCGGCCAGGGGATCTCCTACGGCCCGCACCGCGACGGCCAGCGCCCCGGCGGCCCCTCGCCGACGCGCGCCCAGCTGCGCGAGGACCTGGCGCTGCTGCGCGGCACCTGGGGGCTGCTGCGGGTCTACGGCTCCGACCCGCCCACGCCCGAGCTGCTGGCGCTCATCCGCGAGGAGCGGCTCCCCTTCAAGGTGCTGCTGGGGGCCTGGATCGCCCCGGAGTCGGGCACCCCGGTGCCGGGCTCGCCCCGGGCGGTGGAGCGCGGGGCCCGCGAGGCCAACCGGGCCGAGGTGGCGGCGGCGGTGCGGCTGGCCAACGCCTACCCCGACCTGGTGCTGGCGCTGGTGATCGGCAACGAGACCCAGGTGGACTGGTCGGATCACCGGGTGGCGCCGGAGGTGCTGATCGGCTGGCTGCGCGAGGCCCGCCGCGGCGCCGCCCAGCCGGTGGCCACCGCCGACGACTTCGGCTTCTGGCTGCGGCCCGACGCCGAGCCGGTGGCGCGCGAGGTGGACTTCATCGTCCTGCACGCCTACGCCATGTGGAACGGAAAGCCGCTGGAGGAGGCGCTGGCCTTCACGCAGGAGAAGTACGCGGCCACGGTGCGCCGGCACCCTGGCCTCACCGTGGTGATGGGCGAGGCCGGCTGGGCCACCCGCAAGCACACCGAGGGTGACCAGGGGAAGCTGATCAAGGGGACGCCGGGCGAGGCCGAGCAGCGGCGCTTCTTCGAGCAGTTCAACGGCTGGGTGAGGGCGGAGCGGATCACCAGCACCTGGTTCGAGGCCTTCGACGAGAACTGGAAGGGCGGCCCCCACCCCGACGAGGTGGAGAAGCACTGGGGGCTGTGGCGCGCCGACCGGACGCCCAAGGCGGCGGTGGCCGCGCCGCGCTGAAGCCGGGGCCGTTCAGCGCCCAGCCGCAACGCGAGCGAGCCAGTAGCTGGGGCGGCGCCGCAGGTGGGCGATGGCCAGGACGACGACCTCGTCCCCCTCCAGGACGTACCCGATCGCGAAGGGAAAGCGGGCCAGCAGGAACCTGCGGATTCCGTCGCTTTCGCGGCTGGCCGGCCAGATCGGCCAGGTCTCCGGGCGCTCGGCGATGGCGTTCAGCCCGCGCTGCACCTCGTCGGCGAGGTCGAGCCCGAGTCCGGGGAGCTGCAGCTCGTACCAGTCACCGGCCGAGGTGAGGTCGGCCACGGCTCCTGGATGGAGGCGGATTCGCACCACCTACCTGGGAGGCCAGCGCTGGGCGAGCCGTGTCTTCACGGTCTCCCAGTCCTCGCCGGCGACCGACCCCTCACGGACCTCGCGACCGCGCTGCTCGAGCTCCGCGACCCAGCGCTCGGCCGCGTCTCCGTCGGCGCCATCGTCCAGGCTCAGGAGCAGCTCGTGTGCGATCCTGGCTCGCTCCCTGACCGGAAGGGCAAGGGCGTTGGAGAGCAGCTCGGAGGCCTCGGGTGCCATGGCCCCGAGTATACCCAGGCGAGGCTGACGTCGCAGGGGCCCGATGAACGGCAGGGGGCTCCTTCTACCCGTTCCTCCAGCGCCGCCACCGACGGTCGATGCCGCGACTCAGCCGTCGTCGTCGCCGGGCGGCTCCCAGGGGAGCGCCCCCTCGGCCTCGGCCAGCGTCCGCGTCCCCTCCCCCATGCCGTCGCTCCAGGGCTCGACCACCAGGTCGCGCGCCGTCACCTGGATCTGCCCGCCGTGCGCCGAGGCCACCAGGGCGGCCACCTTGTCGAGCGTCTCGGTGACGAAGGCGTGGTCGTTGCCGACGGCAGTGACCCCGACCACGCTCCGCTGCCAGAGGTCGTTCTCGGCCACCTCGGCGATGGAGACGTTGAAGCGGGCCCGGACCCGGTCGATGGCCGAGCGGAGCAGGTGGCGCTTCGACTTGAGCGAGCCGGGGGCCGGGAGGAAGAGGACCAGCCTGAGCACACCGACGAACATGGATCCCTCCGGCGACGTGAACCCAGCCTAGCCGAAGCGGCCGAGCGTTGTCGCCGACGAGGGTGGCAGCGCCGTGGAAGCCAACCGGGCGACGGCGCGGCGTCCCATGAATCCGACCGGGCGACGGCGCGGCGCCCCATGAAGCCGACCGGGCGACGGCGCGGCGTCGGCCGTGGCGCGAGTCTCGCAGCCCCTGGCCGCTCACACTCACGGTCACGCCCTGGCGAGAGGGCGCGCCGCAGGCGCGGCGAGCGCCGAGGCTGGCGTCGTGCCGGCGTCCCGGATCGGCGTCACACGAAGCCGACCGGGCGACGGTGCGGCGTCCCATGAATCCGACCGGGCGACGGCGCGGCGCCCCATGAAGCCGACCGGGCGACGGTGCGGCGTCGGCCGTGGCGCGAGTCTCGCAGCCCCTGGCCGCCCACACTCACGGTCACGCCCTGGCGAGAGGGCGCGCCGCAGGCGCGGCGAGCGCCGAGGCCGGCGCCGTGCCGGCGTCCCGGATCGGCGTCACACGAAGCCGACCGGGCGACGGTGCGGCGTCGGCCGTGGCGCGAGTCTCGCAGCCCCTGGCCGCTCACACTCACGGTCACGCCCTGGCGAGAGGGCGCGCCGCAGGCGGGGCGAGCGCCGAGGCCGGCGTCGTGCCGGCGTCCCGGGTCGGCGTCACACGAAGCCGACCGGGCGACGGTGCGGCGTCCCATGAATCCGACCGGGCGACGGCGCGGCGCCCCATGAAGCCGACCGGGCGACGGTGCGGCGTCGGCCGTGGCGCGAGTCTCGCAGCCCCTGGCCGCCCACACTCACGGTCACGCCCTGGCGAGAGGGCGCGCCGCAGGCGCGGCGAGCGCCGAGGCCGGCGCCGTGCCGGCGTCCCGGATCGGCGTCACACGAAGCCGACCGGGCGACGGTGCGGCGTCGGCCGTGGCGCGAGTCTCGCAGCCCCTGGCCGCTCACACTCACGGTCACGCCCTGGCGAGAGGGCGCGCCGCAGGCGGGGCGAGCGCCGAGGCCGGCGTCGTGCCGGCGTCCCGGGTCGGCGTCACACGAAGCCGACCGGGCGACAGGTCGAAGCCGACCGGGCGACGGGTCAGCGAGCCACGTGGCAGGAGGCCGACCGCCCGCCGGCCAGCTCGGTGAGGCGCGGCTCCTCGGTCCGGCAGCGGTCGATCACCTGCGTGCAGCGCGGGTGGAAGCGGCAGCCGGGGGGCGGGCTGCGCAGGCTGGGCGGCGCCCCGGGGATGCTGGTCAGCTCCTCGTCGAGGCCGTGCACCGAGGGGAAGGCCTTGAGCAGCCCCTGGGTGTAGGGGTGGCGCGGGCTGGAGCGGAGCTCGGCGGCCGGCGCCAGCTCCACCAGCCGGCCGGAGTAGAAGATGGCCACCCGGTCGCAGATCTGCATCATCCGGGTCAGGTCGTGGGTGATGAAGATCACCGAGAAGCCGAAGCGGCGCTTCAGCTCCAGGATCTTCTGCAGGATCTCGCCTTCGACGATGACGTCGAGGGCGGTGGTCGGCTCGTCGAGGACCACCAGCGCCGGATCGAGCGCCAGGGCGATGGCGATGCCGACCCGCTGGCGCATGCCGCCGGAGAGCTGGTGCGGGTAGCTCTCCAGCCGGTCGGCGTCGATGCCCACCAGCGCCAGCAGCTCGACCGAGCGCTCGCGTAGGCTGGCGGCGCTCGGCCCGCCGGCGCCGTGGGCGCGCAGGGTGTCGCCCAGCTGCTCGCCGATGGTGAGCACCGGGTTGAGGGCGTCCATGGCGCTCTGGAAGACCATGGAGAGCCGCTTCCAGCGCACCGCCCGCAGCGCCGCCTCGCCGAGGCCGAGCAGGTCCTGCCCCTCGAAGAGCACCTGCCCGCCGGTGATCACCGCCGGCGGCGGTAGGATTCGCAGCACCGCCTGGGCCACCGTCGACTTGCCGCTGCCGGACTCGCCGGCGATGCCCAGCACCTCGCCGCGGGCCACGTCGAAGGAGACGCGATCCACGGCCCGCACCGGCCCCTGGTCGGAGATGTACTCGACGCTCAGGTCGCGCACCGACAGCAGCGGCTCACTCATGGGTCACCACCACCGGCGTGGAGCGGGTCACCGGCTGGTGCCGGGCCAGCAGCCAGGAGCGCCAGGCGCGCTCCAGCTGGAGGCGCGGGTTGGTGATCTCGTCGAAGCCGGAGTTGAGCATCACCAGGCCGAAGCCGACCAGGGCCACGCAGAGCCCGGTCGGCACGAAGGTCCACCAGGCGCCGGTCAGCAGCGCCGAGTCGTTGGTGGCCCAGTAGAGGTTGGTGCCCCAGGTGACGGCGGAGACGTCGCCGAGCCCGAGGAACTCCAGCCCCACCTGGGCGCCGATGGCGTAGACGGCGCTGCCGATCACCTGGGCCACCAGCAGGGAGGTCATGTTGGGGAGGATCTCGCGGGTGATGATGCGCAGGTGGCTCTCGCCGCTCACCACCGCGGCGGCGATGAAGTCGCGCTGCCGCAGCATCAGGGTCTGGGCCCGCAGCACCCGGGCGTTCCAGGCCCAGCCGGTCACCACCAGCACGAAGGCCACGGTGCCGGGGCCGGCCGGCAGGTAGGCGGCGATGACGATGGCCAGCGGCAGGCCGGGGAGCACCAGGAAGACGTTGAACACCAGGGAGAGCAGGCCGTCGACCTGGCCGCCGAAGTAGCCGGCGGTGACCCCCATGAGCGCCCCCACCAGCACCACCGCGGCCCCGACGCCGAAGCCGATCAGCAGCGAGACCCGGGTGCCGACCACGGTCTGGGCCAGCACGTCCTGCCCCTGCCCGGTGGTGCCGAGCCAGTGGGCCAGGGAGGGCGGCTGCAGCGGCACGCCGACCAGCGCGTCCGGGCTGGCCACCAGCCACGGGCCGACCAGGCCGAGCAGCACGAAGACCCCGATGATGGCCACGCCCACCGAGGCCTTGCGGTCGCGGCGGATGGCCTCCCACCAGGCGGCGGCGCCGGTGGAGCGTTCGCCGGCGCTCATGACGCCACCTCGCGGGTCCGCGGGTCGAGCCAGACGTAGACCAGGTCGACCAGCCAGTTGGCGCCCAGCACCGCCAGGGTGATGACCAGGAAGATCCCCTGCATGAGCGGGTAGTCCTGGTTGCGGACCGCCTGCACCAGCAGGTAGCCCTGCCCCGGGTAGGAGAAGACGATCTCGGTGAGCAGCGAGCCGCCCAGCACGAAGCCGATGGCCATGCCGAAGCCGGTGACGCTGGGGAGCAGGGCGTTGCGGGCGGCGTAGCGCAGCACCACCCGCGAGGGCTTGAGCCCCTTGGCGCGGGCCAGGGCCACGTAGTCGGAGCCGAGGATGGAGATCATGGTGTTGCGCATGCCCAGCATCCAGCCGCCCAGGGTGGCGATGACGATCGAGCCCATGGGGAGCGCGGCGTGGCGCCAGACGTCGGCCATGAAGGCCAGGTTCCAGCCCGGGGTCAGGTCATCGCCGTAGGCGTGACCGAGCGGGAAGAGCCGCAGCTGGAAGCCGAGCACGTAGAGCATCACCATGGCCAGCCAGAAGTAGGGGAAGGCGCCGATGAAGGCGAAGAAGGCGGGGAGGATGGTGTCCACCCAGCCGCCGCGCCACCAGGCCGCCGCCACGCCCAGCAGCGTGCCGATGGCGAAGCTGAGGATCACCGCGGTGCCGGCCAGGAAGAGGGTCCAGGTGAGGCCGCCGCCGATCACCGTGCTCACCGGGGCGGGGAAGTAGGCCACCGAGGTGCCGAGGTCGCCGTGCAGCACGTGGTTCAGGTAGGTGAAGTACTGCTGGAGGAGCGGCGCGTCGGTGAGGCCGAAGGCCTCGCGCAGCCCCTTGACCGCCTCCGGGCTGAGCCGCCCCTTGAAGCGGGCGAAGAGCGCGGTGGCCGGGTCGCCCGGCATCAGCCGCGGCAGGAAGAAGTTGAGGGTGAGCGCGGCCCAGCCCGCCAGCAGGTAGAAGCCGAGCCGCTTGAGGATGTAGTTCATGGCGGCGCGCCTAGCGGGGCTCGAGCGCGGTGAGCACCAGCAGGGTCTCGCCGCGGTCGAACTTGTTGGGGGAGGGATCGGCGTAGCGGTTGGTGGCGGTGGGGAAGCCGGTGAAGCGGCTGGTGTTGAACTCGGCCCACGACGGGTTGGGGTAGAGCGGGATGGCCGGGGCCTCGGCGGCGAAGACCCGCTGCAGCGCCCCGGAGAGGCGGCGCTGCTCGGCCACGTCGGGCTCGCGCTCGAAGGCGGCCAGCAGCTTGTCGGCCTCGGCGCTGCCGTAGCGGTGCCAGTTGGACATGGCCGGGGTGCCGACCGGCTTGATGGTCTCGGTCGACATCAGCCAGCGGTAGAAGGTGTAGGGGGTCGGCCCCTCGAACGACCAGCCGATGGAGAGGTCGAAGTTCCCCTCCTGCACCCGCTGCGACCAGGCCCCGTAGTCGTAGGTGCGGACCGAGGCGTCCACCCCCAGCTCGCGCAGGCCGCGGGCGATCACCTGGGCGGCCCGCACCCAGTCGGACCAGCCGGAGACCGCCATCACCTCGTACTTCCAGGGCTTGCCGTCGGGGAGGCGGCGGAGGCCGTCCTTTCCGCGCCGGTGGCCGGCCTGGTCGAGCAGGGCGTTGGCCTTGGTGACGTCGCGGCGGACCCAGTCGGCGGCGGCGGCCTCGGGGTCGCGCCAGCCGGCGTAGGCGTCGGAGAGGCCGGTGGCGTCGGCGGGGCGCGAGTACTTGTAGAGCGCCACCTCGATGACCAGGTCGCGGTCGATGGCCATGCTCAGGGCCTTGCGGACCCGGACGTCGTCGAAGGGGGGCCGGCCGGTGTTGGCGTAGAGGAAGATGGTGGTGCCGGTGAGCGGGAACCAGTAGGCGTGGTCCTTGGGCGAGCGCCCCACGAAGACCCGGTCGATGGCCGGGACGAAGTTGCCGGCCCAGTCGACCTCGTCGAAGACCAGCGCCAGGTTGGACCGCTCGTTGGACGGGTAGGCGGGGAAGCGCAGCGCCTCGACCCTGGGCTTGCCCGGCTGCCAGTAGTCGGGGTTGCGGCCGATCTCGTAGACCTGGTTCTGGAAGAGGCGGACCTGGGTGAACGGGCCGGTGGCCACCGGGTTCTCGTTGGAGAAGCTGACCGGGTCGGCCACCTGGCTCCAGACGTGCTCCGGGACGATGAGCTGGGCCAGCACGTCGTCGGCGCCGGGGAGGTAGACCCGGCTGAAGACGACGTCGACGGTGGCGTCGTCGACCAGCTCGACGCCGGCCAGGTAGCCCCAGAGGCCGCGCTTGTCGAGGGCCGGGAACTTCTCCAGCAGGTTGATGGTGAAGGCCACGTCACGGGCGGTGAAGGGCTTGCCGTCCGACCAGCGCACCCCGGGGCGGGTGAAGATGCGCAGCCGCCGGTTCTGGTCGCGCCAGTGGGAGTCCCTGGCCAGCCAGGGGATGAGCTCGCCGCGCACCCCGCTGAAGACGTAGAGCGGCTCGTAGATGCCGGCCCAGGTGGGCCAGCGCGGCGCGGTGGCGGTGGTGAGCGGGTTGAAGTTGCGGATCCAGGAGGCCTCCTGCTCCACCGAGACGGTGAGCACGCCGCGCGGGGCGGCGGGGCGCTCGCGGACGCAGCCGGCGGCGAGCAGCAGGGCCGCGGCGGCGCAGGCGCAGGTGGCCACCTCCACCGGGCGGCCCAGGCTCACGGCACACGCTCGTAGACGCGCACGTAGTCCACCAGCATGGTCTGGGGGAAGACCGACGGATCGGGGGCGCCCACGTAGTTGCCGCCCACCGCCAGGTTGAGGAGGATGAAGAAGGGGTGGTCGAAGACCCAGGCGCCGCCGGCCGGGACCGCGGCCGGGACCACCTGGTTCCAGGTGACGCCGTCCAGCTCCCAGGTGATCCAGTCCGGGGTCCACTCCACGGCGAAGACGTGGAAGGCCCCGTCGAAGGTGGCGCCGCCGGACAGCGCCCGGGTGGAGGTGATGCCGTCCTTGCCGGAGTAGCCCGGGCCGTGGACCGTGCCGGTCACCTGGGTCGGCTCCTGGCCGCGGTACTCCATGATGTCGATCTCGCCGCAGGCCGGCCAGGTGTTGGTGTCGACGTCGGCGCCGAGCAGCCAGAAGGCGGGCCAGAGCCCGCGCCCGCGCGGCAGCTGGATGCGGGCCTCGAAGCGGCCGTAGGCCTGCTGGAACAGCCCCTTGGTGAGGAGCCGGGCCGAGGTGTAGTCCTTGTCGACGTAGCTCTCGTTGATGGCGGTGATGGCCAGGTTGCCGTTGCCGTCGAGCGAGGCGTTCTCGGGGCGGGCGGTGTCGTACTCCCACTGGCTGTTGCCCCAGCCGTCGCGGTTGGGGCCGGTGCCGACGTCGAAGGTCCACTTGGCCGGGTCGGGCGACTGCAGCGCCGGGCCGTCGAACTCGTCGGACCAGGCCAGCTTCCAGGTCGGCTCGGGGGCCCCGCAGCGGCCGAAGGCGGCCAGCCCCAGGGCCAGCGCCAGCATCACCAGGTTCTTCGCGGCTCGACGTGGCTGCATGTGACCTCCTCAGCGGCGCGCCGGAGCGGCCGGGAAATGACGCGGGTCGGTGAGGGCCCGCTGGAGCAGCAAGGTGGCGGCGCCGACGGCGACGGCCCGGGCGCCGAGCTGGCTGGTGACGATCCGCGAGACCTCCACCGAGGAGGCCAGGGTGCGGCTGCGCACCGTCTCGCGGAGCGGCTCGAGGAGCAGCTCGCCGAGCCGGGCCAGGCCGCCGCCGACGATGACCACCGAGGGGTTGAGCATGTTGAGCAGGCCGGCCACGCCGATGCCGAGGGGCACGGCCGCCTCGCGGACCACCCGCAGCGCCAGCGGGTCTCCGGCCAGGGCGGCGTCCTCCAGCGAGGTGATGCCGAAGTCGCGGCCGGCCAGGGCGCTGCCGGGGTGGTCGGCGAGCAGCGCCCGGGCGCGCCGCAGCAGCGCCGGAGCCCCCACCATGGTGACCAGGCAGCCGCGCAGGCCACAGCCGCAGGGGGCGCCGTGGGGGTCGATGGAGAGGTGGCCGACCTCGCCGGCGATGCCGCTGGCGCCGCGGTAGACCTTTCCGTCGACGAAGAAGCCGGCGCCGATGCCGGTGGCCAGCTTGATGTAGGCGAAGTTGTCGACGTCGCGGCCGGCCCCCCACCAGCGCTCGGCCAGCGCCCCCAGGTTGGCGTCGTTGTCGATCAGCACCGGCACCCGGAAGCGCTTGCGCAGCGCCTGGCCGACGTTGACCCCCTTCCAGGTGGGGACCACCACGTCGTTGAGGAGGTCGGGGCGGGCCGGGTCGACCGGGCTGGGCACCGCCATCCCCACGCCCAGCAGCAGGCCGCGGCGCCCCCCCCAGGAGGCCAGGCAGCGCTCGGCCAGGGTGTTGACCAGGGCCAGGGCGCCGGGCGGGTCGTCGCGCACCGGGTGCTTCTGGTGCTCCCAGGCCAGCACCGCGCCGCGCAGGTCGGTGAGCGTGGCGGCCACGTGGGTGGCGCCGAGGTCGACGCCGAGGATGACCGCCGCGGCGTCGTCGAACTGCAGGACGATGGGGCGGCGCCCGCCCTTGGACTCACCGGCCCCCACCTCCTTGACCAGGCCGAGGTCGAGCAGCTCGTCGACGATCTGCGAGGCGGTGGAGCGGCTCAGCTCCTTGCGCCGGGCGATCTCGGCGCGCGAGAGGGACTGCTCCCGCCAGATCAGCTGGAGCGCCTCGGAGAGGTTGGCGCGCGGCACCGGCGCCTCCACCGGCGCGGGTGCTCCCTTCCGCCTCCTCTTCATCATTCCGACCATGTCGCTCCGCCTCGTGCCGCCTGGGGCCGCTCGCCGCGCCGCCTGCCGGCCCGGCCCGACTACCTGTGGAAGTAGACGTTGTCGATGAAGACCGTCGCGGTGGAGGAGGAGAGGACCAGCTGGGCCAGGTGGGCCCGGCTGGTGAGCCCGGAGAAGCTGGCCAGGGGGATGTCGAAGGAGATCCACTGGCGGGTGAGCACCGCCGGCGAGGTGGCGGGGGTGAAGGTGAGCTCGTGCTGGGAGTCGGCGGCGGTGCCGGTGCCCTGGTAGGCCAGGTCGGTGCCGAAGTCGACCAGCTTGATCTTGAAGACGGTGGCGTCCGGCGACCAGACGTCGACGTGGAGGTGGGTCATGGCGCTGGCGTCGATGGCCTTGGCCCCGGCGAACTCGATGCCGACGTAGAGCAGGCTGGTGTACTTCTTCATCGGGTCGCCGCCGATGTTCACGTTGGTGAGGTTGGGCCCGGCGTTGATGTTGCTCCAGCTGGCGCCCCAGTTGTCCACCGCGACCTGCGGGTAGGGCTTGGAGAGCAGGGCGATGACGTCGGCGGCGGGCAGGGTCGGCGCCGGCGGGGCCGCGCTCGGCGCGGTCGGCGGCGGCATGGTGACGTTGACGGTGATGGCGCCGGGGACCGGCGTGCCGGCCAGGGAGGCGGTGATGCTGGCCTGGCCCGCGCCCACGCCGGTGATGTTGCCGGCTCCGTCCACGGTGGCCACGGTCTGGTCGGAGGAGGTCCACCGGAAGTAGGCCGAGGCCGGGCCGCTCCCGGCGGTGGCGCCGGAGTTGACGGCGCGGACCGTCCCGTCGAAGTCGGTGTAGTCGAGCGAGAGGCCGGTGGCGGGGAAGAAGCCGCCGGCGAGGATGCTGTGCGTGGAGGGGGCCAGGGCCGGCTGCAGCGCCATGGCCGAGGCGTCGACGGTGTCGAACCTCACGTCGTCGAACCAGGCCGTGTAGCCGATGCTGTCCACGGCCTGGAGCCAGAGCACGCCGTACTCGGCGGTGAGCTTCGACGGGTCGGGGATGGGGATGAGGTGTCGGGTCCACTCGGTGGTGAGCGGCAGGCCGAAGAGGGTGGTCTGGTAGACGTGACCCTGGTTGAAGGTGAGGCCGAAGCCGATGTCGTCGAAGGCGTGGGGCTCGGAGCCGCGGCTCCAGAAGGTGAGGGCGTTGGTGAAGGAGAGGTCCTGCGGCACGTCGGCGGTGACCGCCCAGCCGGCGTAGCCGGTGGAGGGCACGTCGACGCGGATCGAGGAGTTGCCGGCGCGCGAGGTGAGCCGGTCGACGCTGAGGGAGTAGACGTCGGCCCCCTGGGCCGGGTCGAAGGAGTAGGGCGTGTAGCCCTTGCTGAAGCCGTTGCTGAAGACCGCCAGGCCGGACCCCGGGGGGGGGGACTGGTCGAAGCAGCCGGTGAGGAGGTAGGGGAGCGTCGCCAGCGCGACCGGGAGCAGCAGCCTTCGAGGAGCCATGTTCACGCCTCCGGGGGGACGACGCACTTTGTTCGATGCAAGAATTAACTAGAGCCGCCGGCGCCGAGCCCTGTCAAGGACCCGACGCCGGCGCCTCACCCGCCTGCTACTTCCAGAAGTAGACGTTGTCGATGAAGAAGGTGCCGCGCTCCGGAGTCGGGAAGTTGTCGGTGAAGAGGAGCTGCTGGAGGTTGGTGCTGCCACCCAGCCCCTTGGCGGCGAAGGCCGACATGGGGATGTCGAGGCTCAACCATGCTCCAGTGGAGATGGCCGGGGTCGTCACGCCAGTCAGCTGGACCTCGCCCTCCGTCTGGGGCGCTCCGCCGGTCGCCATGTTGACCAGCTTGACGCCGAACTTGGTGGCGTCGGGCGTCCAGACGTCGACGTGGAAGTTGGTGTAGGTCGAGGCGTCGATGGGGTTGGCGTAGAACTCGGTGCCGACGTAGCTCACGGCGGCGTACTTCTTCACCGTCTTCCCGCCGATGACCACGTCGGTGACGACGTTGGGATCACCCCAGCTGGCCGCCCAGTTGATGCCCGGGTGGTCGGTGTAGGTCCCGCTGCTGTTGTACATGGAGAGGACGTTGGCCGGGAGGTGCGTCGGGGTGAGCGTGGTGGTCGGGGCCATGGGCCCGGTGCCGCCGGTGACGGTGACCGGGATGGTCCCGAGCAGGCCGACGGTGCCGAAGCGGACCGAGATGGTGGTGGTGCCGGCCTTGAGGCCGGTGACCACGCCGTCGGGGTCCACGCTGGCCACGGTCGGGTCGGCCGGGGTGAGCGTGTACCAGCGGAAGCTGGTGTTGGTGAGCCGGCCGAGGTTGCTCATCACCGGCGGGCCCCAGGTGACGAAGTTGGGGGCCGAGTCGACGGGGAACGGCGTGCCGCCGACGGCGACCGACACCGCAGGCAGGTTGGCCGAGGCGCCGGTCGGGGCGCCCAGGTCAGCGGGGAGGAGGCTCTCGTACTGGACGTCGTCGAACCAGATGGTGTAGGCCCCCTCCGACCCCTCGGCGAAGTGGAAGAGCCCCAGGGCGGCGGTCATCTTGCTGGGATCGGGGATGGGGATGATGTGCTTGGTCCAGGTGGTGGTGAGCGCGACCTGGGTGACCTCGGCCTTGTAGCTCGGGCCGGCCACGCCGGTGTCGCCGATGCCGTCCACGTTGAGGATGTGGCCGGCCGTGTCGGCCTTCACCCAGTAGGTGACGGCGTTGTAGGCGGAGAGGTCCTGGGGGGCGGCCACCTTGAGCGTGCCGCCGGTCCAGCCGGCGGCCGGGACCTCGACGCGGAGCGAGGCGGTGCCGGAGTGGAACTGGGTGGAGTCGACGGTCACCACGTTGGTGGGGCCGCCGTTGTAGCCGAAGAAGGTGACGCCGGCGGCGTAGTCATCGGCGAAGACCACCCGGACCGCCCGCGGGACGGTGTCGTAGTCCTGGGTGGCGCTGACGGCGGCGGCGTTGTTGTTGCCGGCCACGTCGGAGAAGGAGCCGGCCGGGACGGTCACGGTGATGGTGCCGACGGTGGCGGCGGTCGGGGTGACCAGCAGCGTGTAGTGGGTGGCGTCGGTCTTGCCGAGGGTGGCCGCCTTGGTGCCGCCGGTCACGGTCACGTCGCTGAGCGTGAAGCTGGTGGCGACGTCCTCGCTGAAGGTGAAGGTGAAGGTGACGGGGCCGGTCGCGGTGGCCGCGGCGACGTCGTCGGTGATGGCCACGGTGGGCGCGACGACGTCGGGCAGGGCGTAGGCCTGGCTGGCGCTGGCGGCGGTGGTGTTGGCGTTGCCGGCCAGGTCGGAGAAGGCCCCGGCCGCGACCGACACGGAGAGGGTGCCGGACTGGGCGCTGGGGGTGATCAGCATGGCGTAGACGGTGGCGCTCACCTTGGTGAGCGCGCCCTTGGTCCCGCCGGTGGCGGTGACGTCGGCGGCGGTGAAGCTGGTGCCGACGTCCTCGCTGAAGTTGAAGGTGAAGGTGACGGGGCCGGTCGCGGTGGCGCCGGGCACGTCGTCGACGATGGTCAGGGTGGGGGGGGTGGTGTCCGCCGTATCGGTGGAGCTGCTGCCGCAGGCCGCCAGCAACAGGGTGGGGAGCAACACGAGAGAGGCCGCGAGAGAACGCATCCGACTGGTCATGAGTCACGCTCCGAGGGGACGACGGTGTTGGGTACGGCGATGATCCCGGGGGCGGCCTTCTCCATCGCTGCTCCGAACGCCCCTTGACTTTGTTTGTCTATCGAACAAACTAACAACCTGCTCGTGGAGATGTCAACGCGAGTTCGTGAAATGAGCAGGGCCGGGGTGGCGGATTGCCACATTGGCGGGACTTTTAGCGCGGTGCGTTACGGGGAGTCGGGCCATGGACCGATCTGGACAGCTTCACTACGGGGCAAGCCCGGTGCCGGGAGACGACCGGCTGGCCTCGGGCCGGCTGGTCCGGGCCTTCGGCGAGGACTGCTACGTCATCGAGGACGCCCAGGCCCTGCGCCCCTTCCTCACCAGCGTGGTCAGCGACTCGGATCACTGGCTCTTCGTGGCCAGCAACGGCGGCCTGACCGCCGGCCGGCGCAGCCCGGCCACCGCCCTCTTCCCCTACGTCACCGAGGACAAGCTGGCCGACTCCCCCGGCGTCACCGGGCCGGTCACCTCGCTGATCGCCACCCGGGCCGGCCGGCGCGCCCTCTGGCACCCGCTCGCCGACGGCGACCGGCTGGTCTACCGCACCCGCCGCCGGCTCTACCGCAACGTGCTCGGCACCCGGCTGGTCTTCGAGGAGGAGAACGACGCCCTCGGCCTCACCTTCCGCGCCTCCTGGCGCACCAGCGACCGCTTCGGCTTCGTGCGCGAGTGCACGCTGCTCAACCGCGGAGACGGGCCGGTGGCCGTCGCCCTGCTCGACGGGCTGCTCAACCTGCTCCCCGGCGACGCCGACGAGCTGCTCCAGCAGGGGTACAGCGTGCTGCTCGACGCCTACAAGCAGGCCGAGCGGCTCCCCGGCTCGACGCTGGCGGTCTACACGCTGGCGGCCCAGGTGGTGGACCGGCCCGAGCCGCGCGAGGCGCTCCACGCCACCACCGCCTGGAGCCACGGGCTCCCCGGCGCCCGGGTCCAGCTCACCGCCGCGGCGCTCCAGGCCTTCGACCGCGGCGCGGCCACCACGCCGGCCGACGCCGTCCGCGGCCAGCGCGGCGCCTACCTCTGCGAGGCGGACTTCGAGCTGGCCGCCGGCGCCGAGCAGGGCTGGCTGCTGGTGGCCGACGTGGCCCGCACCCAGCAGGACGTGGCCCGCCTGGTGGAGCAGCTGCGCCACCCCGAGCCGCTGGTGGCCGAGCTGCAGGCCGACGTGGACCGCGGCGTGGCGCGCATCGAGCAGCTGCTGGCGGCCACCGACGGCGCCCAGCTCTCCGCCGACCGGCTGGCGGCGGCCCACCACCTCTCCAACGTGCTCTTCAACGACCTGCGCGGCGGCGTCTTCGCCCACGGCACCGGCATCCCGGGGCGGGACTTCGAGGCCTTCGTCCGCGCCGCCAACCGGCCGGCCTGGGCCCGCCACGCCGCCGCCCTGGCGGCCCTGCCCGAGCTGGAGCCGCGGGAGGCCCACCTGGCCCGCGTCGAGGCGATGGGCGACCCCGACCTGACCCGGCTCTCCGCCGAGTACCTGCCGCTCTGCTTCAGCCGGCGCCACGGCGACCCCAGTCGCCCCTGGAACCGCTTCGACATCCGGGTGCGCGACGAGCGCGGCGCCCCGGTGCTCGACTACCAGGGGAACTGGCGGGACATCTTCCAGAACTGGGAGGCGCTGGCGAGGAGCTTCCCCGGCTTCGCCGAGCAGATGCTGGCCAAGTTCGTCAACGCCTCCACCGTCGACGGCCACAACCCCTACCGGATCGGCCGCGACGGCATCGACTGGGAGGTCCCCGAGCCGGGCAACCCCTGGTCGACCATCGGCTACTGGGGCGATCACCAGCTGGTCTACCTGCTGCGGCTCATGGAGCTCTCGCTGGCCCACCACCCGGCGGCGCTCCCGGCCTGGCTGGAGCGACCGCTCTTCACCTACGCCGAGGTGCCGTACCTCTACCGGCCCTACGCCGACATCGTCGCCGACCCGCGCAACACCATCACCTTCGACGAGGCGCGCCAGGCGCGGCTGCTGGCCCGGACCCCGACCCTCGGCTCCGACGCCCGGCTGCTGCACGGCGAGGCCGGGCTGGTGCGGGTGACGCTGGTGGAGAAGCTGCTGGTGCCGGCGCTGGCCAAGCTGGCCAACTTCGTGCCCGGCGGCGGCGTCTGGATGAACACCCAGCGGCCGGAGTGGAACGACGCCAACAACGCCCTGGTCGGCTACGGCGTCTCGATGGTGACGCTCTGCCACCTGGAGCGCTACCTGGTGGCGCTGGCCGGCCTGCTCGGCCCGCTGGCCGGCCGCCGCACCCCGCTCTCCGCCGAGGTGGCCATCTGGCTCGAGGAGACGCGGGCCGCGCTGGAGGCCCACCGGCCGGCGCTGGAGGGCGGCGGCTTCGACGACGCCGCCCGCGGCCGGCTCATGGAGGCGCTCGGCACCGCCGCCGGGGCCTACCGGGCCACCGTCTACGAGCAGGGCTTCACCGGCCCGGTGCCGGTGGCGGTCGACGAGCTGCTGGCGCTGGCCACGCTGGCCGGGACCTTCCTGCGCCAGACCATCGCCGCGGCCCGCCGGCCGGACGGCCTCTTCCACGCCTACAACGTGCTGGTGCCCCGCGGCGCCGGTGGCGGCTTCGGCGTCGAGCACCTCGAGGAGATGCTGGAGGGGCAGGTGGCGGCGCTCACCACCCGGGCCGTCGACGACGAGGCGGCCTGCGGCGTGCTGGAGGCGCTGCGGCAGAGCCGGCTCTACCGCCCCGATCAGCAGAGCTACCTGCTCTACCCGGACCGGCGGCTACCCGGCTTCCTGGAGAAGAACGTCATCCCCGAGGCGGCGCTGGGCGCCGCGCCGCTGCTGGCCCGGCTGCTGGCGGCCGGCGACCAGCGGGTGGTGCTGCGCGACGCCGCCGGACGGCTGCGCTTCCACGGCGCCCTGCACAACGCCGAGGCCTGCGCCGCGGCGCTGCGCGCCCTGCCGGCGGGCGGGACCCCCGGCGCCGGCGAGGCCGAGGTGGCGGCGGTGCTCGAGGTCTACGAGTCGGTCTTCCACCACCGGGCCTTCACCGGCCGCAGCGGCACCATGTTCGCCTACGAGGGGCTGGGGAGCATCTACTGGCACATGGTGGGCAAGCTGCTGCTGGCGGTGCAGGAGCGGTTCGTCGAGGCGGCCGAGCGCGGCGCGCCGGCGCCCCTGCTGGCGCGGCTGGCGGCCCACTACGAGGCCATCCGGGCCGGCATGGGCGGGGCCGAGAAGTCGCCGGCCGCCTGGGGCGCCTTCCCGCTCGACGCCTACTCCCACTCGCCGGCCCACGGCGGCGCCCGGCAGCCGGGCATGACCGGCCAGGTGAAGGAGGAGATCCTGCTGCGGCTCGGCGAGCTGGGGGTGCTGGTGCGCGGCGGCCTGGTCTCGTTCCGGCCGCGGCTGCTGCGGCGGGCCGAGGCGCTGGCCGCCCCGGCCCGCTTCGAGCCGCTGGCCGCCGACGGCACGCGGCGGCGGCTGGAGCTGCCGGCCGGAACCCTGGCCTTCACCCTCTGCCAGGTGCCGGTGGTCTATCACCACGGCGAGCCGCGCCGCGTCGTCGTGACCGGCGCCGACGGGAACAGCCGCACCCTGCCCGGCGACACCCTCGACGCCGCCGGCTCGGCGGCCCTCTTCGAGCGCTCCGGGCGGATCGAGCGGATCGACGTCTGGACCACCCCGGGGCGGTGAGCGAGGCCGCCCCGCCGCCCGCGGATTTGCTACCCTGCCTTTACGGTCCCCCCGGGCCGGGAGGCGCACCGCATGTGGTTCCTGCTTCTGGCGATCGGCGCGGTGGTGGTGCAGCTGGCGGGCGTCCCCGCCAGCCGCCGGCTGCCGGTGCCCCCGCCGCCCGAGGTCCTGCTGGTGGCCTGGTTCCTCTTCGCCGCCGCCGTCCGGCTGGCGGTGCTGCGGCTCCGCCTCGCCTCCTTCGAGCGCAAGGCCCGGCGGCTGGCGCGCCGCACCAAGGACGCCGCCGTCTCGCCCATCGGCGAGCTCGGCCTCGGTGTGGGGCGCGGGGCGCTGCAGGCGGTGGGCGGCGACGTGCTGGGGGCCTCGCTCTCGCTGGTGGCGGCGCTGCTGCGCGGCACCGCCGGCACGCTCCGCACCCCGCCCACCCCGCAGAAGGAGCGGCGGCGCGCCGCCCGCGGCGAGTGGCTGGCGGCGACGGCCTGCGTGGTGGGGGTGGGGCTCACCTGTGCCGGCCTGTCCTGGTGGCCGCTGGTCGGGGCCCGCGCCACCCGCGCCGCGGCGCCGGCGCTGCGCTCCATCGGCCTGGTGCCGACCCAGGCCAGCCCGGGGCGCTGACCCCGGGGCTACCCGGCCCGCGCCACGGCCCCGAGGATCCCCCGGCCGTTGGGCAGGGCGGCCTGGATGGCGGCCCGCGTCGCCTCCTTGAGCGCCGACGGGTCGTTGCCGAACTGGGCCGGGTGGAGGGGGTCGAGCACCTGCACCCTGGCCCTCATCGCGGTGCGGAAGAAGAAGCCGTGCTTGGGGATGGCGTCGCCGGTGCCGGTCACCGCCATCGGGTAGATCGGGCAGTTGGCCTCGCAGGCCAGCTTGAAGGCCCCCTCCTTGAACGGCAGCAGCTCGCCGTCCTCCGAGCGGGTCCCCTCCGGGAAGATCATCAGCGGCACGCCGCGGTCGAGGTTGGCGCGGCAGCGGGCCATCATGGTGCGCACCGAGTCGCGGTCGCCGCGCCAGATGGGCACGTAGTCGGCCAGCCGCATGTTCCAGCCCACGAAGGGGATCCGGAACAGCACCCCCTTGGCCACCCACTTGAAGGGCGTGAAGAGGCCGTCGAGCACCAGGATGTCGAGGATGGAGAGGTGGTTGGCGACGAACACCGCCGGCCGGTTCCAGGGCAGCTTCTCCCGCCCCTCGATCTTCACCGTCCAGATGGGGTTGATCCAGACGTAGAGCATCCCCTGGAAGCAGCTGAAGAGGTGGGACCAGGTGCGCCGGCGGTCGAACGGCAACGTCACCAGGAAGATGAGGAACTGGATGGTGATCAGCGGCGGCAGCGAGACCACGAAGAAGAGCCAGTAGAAGATGGAGAAGAGGGCCATGGGGTGGGGAGTCGGTTCAGGGGACCGGCGGCGTGCCCGGGGGGGCGGAGGCGGCCACCGCCTCGAGGATGCGGTAGGTGCCGAACTTGGGGAGCCGCATGTAGCCGGCCCAGGCCGCCGAGGCCAGCAGGCCGTCGGAGAGCCAGTCGGAGAACCACTCGGAGGCGAAGCGGGCGTCGCGCTGCTTGAGGGCGGCGCCGCCCTCGCGCGCCCAGCGCCGGTTGTAGCGCTCGTGGACGCCCACCGGGGGGGCCGAGATCAGCGGCAGCCCCAGCGCGGCGTAGAAGGTCAGCTCCGAGGGCTTGGTCCAGAGCACGTCGGTGCGGGCCAGCAGGGCGTTGAACTGGGAGTAATACTCGGGGAAGCTGGGGGCGCGCAGCAGCTCCAGGGCGCCGCCCAGGTGCCCCTCCAGCCGGGCGCCGTGGATGGCCTCCCGGAAGCGGGCCTCCACCTCGGGGCGGACCCCGGCCACCAGGGCGATGCGGATGCGGCCGGCGTCGAGCAGGGGCCGGAAGCCGGGGAGGAAGTCGCGCGCCAGCTCCACCTGGGCCCCGGCGCCGCCCACCGCGAAGGTCAGGAGCGGCGGCCGGCCCTCCTCCTCGGCCGGCAGCGGGACGCCGAGGAAGTGGGCCAGCTCCTCCGGCATCTCGCGGCGGAACTCGCCGGAGGGGTCGAGCCGGACCAGCCGCGCCGCCAGGTTTCGCTTCAGCGCCGGCAGGGCCGGCCCCCCCAGCAGCTCGTGGGGGAGCGGGAAGCCGGTGAAGGTGATGCGCACCTCGGGGACGCCGTAGGCCAGCAGCCGCCGGGCGGCGCGCCGGGTCGGCACCAGGTACTGGATGCGGGTGGTCTCCGGCTCGGCCGGCACCCAGATCCGGTTGATGTCCGAGTCGGTCACCACGCAGAAGATCCGGTCGTGGCCGGCGCGGTCGGCGACGATGGCCGGCGAGTAGAAGGTGGTGAGCAGGGGCGCCCGGGTCTCGGCCAGCCGGGCCACCAGCCCGGCGCCGAGGTTGCGGCGGATGAGCCGCTCCAGGGTGATCACCGAGCGGGTCGGCGCCGACAGGTCGCGGTACGGGTGGAGGCGGGGGATGTCGGTGATGCCGTCGAGCAGCAGCCGCAGCGGGGCGCCGATGACCGGCACCTGGGAGAGGCGCGAGACCAGCTCGTAGGCCCGGCGCACCCGGGCCCAGAGCTTCTCCTCCCCCGGCGCCACCACCGGCGGCTGGTCGACGTGGACCACCGTGGTCCCCAGCCCCTCGGCCAGGGGCATGGCCGCCCGCAGGTGGCCGTAGCCCATCTCCACGGCGACGACGAGGGGCAGGACGGGGGGGAGCTGGGGGGTGGTCGGCATGGCGGCGAGGGGCACAAAGGTACCAGAGGTCGAGGAGATGGGTCGAATCGGCGGCTGGCGGCGCGGTGCGGCGAGCGGGGTCGAGCCGCGGCGCGTCACCTGGGGGTCTCACCCGGCGATGTCACGCAGCGGCGAGGCGCCGCCGTCCCGGCCCGCCACGATCTGGCTTCCGATCGTGGTTTTTTTCGGCTAATGATTTTTCCCGTCCAGCCTGCGGACGCTGGATCGACTGTCATCTCGGCGGCTCGAATCGAAGAAAGCGACTCAACAGCATGGCGACCGGTACCGTGAAGTGGTTCAACGATGCGAAGGGCTTCGGCTTCATCACCCAGGACAACGGCGGTGAAGACGTCTTCTGTCACTACAGCGCCATCAACGCGGACGGCTTCAAGAGCCTGTCCGAGGGGCAGAAGGTCGAGTTCGACGTGGTCAAGGGGCCCAAGGGGCTCCAGGCCGCGAACGTTCGCAAGGCCTGAGTTCTCCCCCGCGCAACCGCAGTGACCGGCCCGGCCCCTCGCCCCCAGGGGGGCCGGGCCGTTCACGTTCCAGGGCGGTGCGCCGCGGCGCCGCCGGGCGCTACGAGCCGACGCCAGGCGCTACGCGCCGACGCCGAGCAGCTCCACCTCGAAGACCAGCGTCGCCTGGGAGGGGATGACGCCGGGGAAGCCGCGCATCCCGTAGCCGAGCTCGGGCGGGATGGTGAGCTTGCGCTTCCCGCCCACCTTCATGCCGGCCACGCCCTGGTCCCAGCCCTTGATCACCTCGCCGGCCCCCAGCCTGAAGGCGAAGGGGGCCCCGCCGCGCGAGGAGTCGAACTGCTTCCCGTCGAGCAGCCGGCCGGTGTAGTGGACCTCGACCCGCGCCCCGGCCCTGGCCTCGGCGCCGGTGCCCAGCTGCTGCTCCTCGATCTCGACCGTGCCCATGTCGACCTCCAGTTAGAGCGGGATGTTGCCGTGCTTGCGGCTGGGGCGCTGCGGCCGCTTGGTGCGCAGCATGGCCAGCGCCCGGATCAGGCGCGGCCGGGTCTCCTCCGGCTTGATCACCTCGTCCACGTAGCCGAGCGCCGCGGCCTGGAAGGGGGTGGCGAACTGCTCGCGGTACTGGGCCACCAGGCGGGCCCGCTCCGCGACCGGGTCGACCGCCGCCGCCAGCTCCTTGCGGAAGATGACGTCCACCGCCCCCTCCGGCGGCATCACCGCGATCTCGGCGCCGGGGAAGGCGAGGTTGACGTCGGCCCGCAGGTGCTTGGAGGCCATCACGGCGTAGGCGCCGCCGTAGGCCTTGCGGGCGATGACCGTGACCTTGGGGACGGTGGCCTCGGCGTAGGCGTAGATCAGCTTGGCGGCGTGGTGGATGAGGCCGCCCCACTCCTGCGAGGTCCCCGGCAGGAAGCCGGGGACATCCACGAAGGTCACCAGCGGCAGGTTGAAGGCGTCGCAGAAGCGGACGAAGCGGGCCGCCTTGACCGCGGCGTCGGCGTCGAGCACGCCGGCCAGCGTGGCCGGCTGGTTGGCCACCACGCCGACGGGCCGGCCGTCGAGCCGGGTGAAGCCGATCACCAGGTTGGGGGCGAAGAGCTCGGCCACCTCGAAGAAGTGGCGGTCGTCGGCGACGGCGCGGACCAGGCCGCGGATGTCGTAGGGCTTGGTGGCGGCGTCGGGGACTAGGGTCTTGAGGGCCTCGTCGCGCCGGTCGGGGGCGTCGCCGCAGGGGCGGACCGGCGGGTCGTCGGCGTTGTTGAGCGGCAGGAAGCCGAGCAGGTCGCGGACGGCGCGCAGCGTCCCCTCCTCGGTGTCGTGGGCGAACTGGGCCACCCCGGAGCGGACGGCGTGGACGTGGGCCCCGCCCAGCGCCTCGCGGGTCACCACCTCGCGGGTGGCGGCCTCCACCGCGGCCGGCCCGTTGACGAACATCGAGGAGGTGCCCTTCACCATGAAGACGAAGTCGGTGATGGCCGGGCTGTAGACGGCGCTGCCGGCGCAGGGGCCGAGGATGGCGGAGAGCTGCGGGACCACGCCGGAGGCCTGGGTGTTGCGCAGGAAGATGTCGGCGTAGCCGGCCAGGGCCACCACCCCCTCCTGGATGCGGGCCCCGCCCGAGTCGTTGAGGCCGATGATGGGGCAGCCGGTCTCGACCGCCAGGTCCATCACCTTGCAGATCTTCTCGGCGAAGGCGCCGGAGACCGAGCCGCCGAAGACGGTGAAGTCCTCGGCGAAGACGAAGACCCGCCGCCCCTCGATGAGCCCGTGGCCGGTGACCACCCCGTCGCCGGGGATGCGCTGGCCGGCCATGGCGAAGTCGGCGCAGCGGTGGGTCTTGAACTTGTCGACCTCGACGAAGCTGCCCGGGTCGAGCAGCAGGTCGAGCCGCTCGCGGGCGGTCAGCTTCCCCTCGCGGTGCTGGCGCTCGATGCGCTCGGCGCCGCCGCCCTGCTCGGCCGCGGCGTCGAGCCGGTCGAGGTGGGCCCGGCGCGGGTCGGGATCGATGGGGTTCGACATGGTGGCGGCCTCCGCTGTCCTGATAGCACGGACGGGGGCGCCGGCGAGGCGCTCCCGCACCACCGGGCACTAGAGGCGGTAGCCGCTCCGCGTGAACCAGCTGGCCCAGGCGCGCGCCGACTGCTCCCGCTCCGCGGCGGCCTGGTCGGGCGAGTAGGTGACCGGCGGCGGCGCGATCCGCGCCAGCTCGGCGGCGGCGGCGGCCCGCACCTCGCGGTCCTCGGCGGTCAGGCCACCGAAGAGCCACTCGGCCCGGCCCCGGCCGCGGTTCTCCTTCCACCAGAGCAGCCAGTGGCGCGCCGCGGTGCCGTGGCGCTGCAGGGTGATGGCGGCGAGGGCCTCGGCGGCGGCCGCGGCGGTGGCGGGATCGCCCCCTTCCAGCGCCTGGATCAGGCTGGGGATCGACTCGGCGTCGCGCAGCGCCGACAGCGCCCGGGCGGCGGGGGCGGCGCGGGTCGAGAGGCCGGAGGCCAGCGCCCGGCGCAGCCGCTCCGGGATGGGGCGCATGGCCGGCGAGCCGCGGTGGGCCGCCAGCGCCTCCCGGGCCGCCTCGGCCACCGCCGGGGCCGGATCGAGGCAGCGGTCGGCCAGCGCCGAGAGCGAGGCCGGATCGCCGATGGCGCCGAGCAGCGCGGCGGCGGCGCGGCGTCGGCCGGAGGCGACGTCGGTGAGGACGGCCAGCAGCGGCGCCACCGCCGCCTGGCCGATGGCGGCCAGGGCGGCCAGGACCGGCCCCTGGTCGGCGGCCGGGGTGGTGCGGAGCGCCTCGGGCGCCACGTCGAGAGGGCCCGGCAACAGGTCGCAGAGGATGGGGATCACCGCCGGCTCGGCCAGCAGGCGGGCCAGGGCCTCGGCGCGGGCCGGGGTGGCGGGGGCGGTGGTGAGGTAGGAGCCGACCAGCCAGGCCGGCTCGTCGGGCGGCGGCTCCGGCGCGGCCTCGGCGGCCGGCGCGGCCAGTTCGTCGGGTTCGGGCCCGGGCTCGGCGGCCGGCTCCGGCGGCGGCGCCGGGTCGGGGTCGAGCGGCGGCGGCTCGGGCAGCGACTCCGGCTCCGGCAGCGCGATCTCCGAGGTCGTCTCGGTCGCCGCGGACGCCTCCCGCTCCACCAGCGTGGTGGGCAGCGGCTCCTCGAATGGAGGCGGCTCGGCCACCGCCGCGGGCTCAGGCTCGGTCTCGGTCTCGGTCTTGGTCTCGGTCTCGGGCTCGGTCTCGGGCTCGGGCGCAGGCTCAGGCTCGGGATCGGCGGGCGGTGCGGCCGGCGGCTCGGCGTAGGCCTCGGCGATCTCCGGGGGGAGCTCCTCCGGTGGCGGCGGCTCGGGGGGCAGCGGCTCCGGCTCGGGACCGGTCGCCAGGGGCGCCTCCGGCTCCGGCTCCGCCGGCAGCGGCGGGGGGCTCGGGGCGGTGAAGATCTCGTCCAGGTCGAGGCGGCCTCCGGCGGCCAGGTACTCGGCCTCGGCCGCGCTCACCGGCTCCACCACGATGCTCGGCCCGCGCCACGCCGGCTCGGGCGTGGAGAAGAAGCTGGGCGGGGAGGCGAGGACGACCGCCGGCGCGCGCTCGGCGGGTTCCGGGACCGGGACCGGGACCGGCGCGGGCTCGGGTGCCGGCTCCGGCCGGGAGAGAGGCGAGGGTTCAGGCTCGGGCGCGGGCTCCGATTCCGGCATCGGCACCGGCATCGGCTCCGGCTCCGGCGCTCGCTCGGGTTCGGGGACGAATGCGGATACGGGCCCTGGCTCGGGCCGCGGCCCCGCCGTCGCCTCCGGCGGTTGCGCCGCGGCCGGCTCCACCTGCGGCGGCGGCTCGGCCAGCGACGGCTCCTCGACGGGGGGCGGCCGCTCCCCCTTGCGCGACACGATGATCCGCTCGAAGGCGGCGCCGATGGTGGAGCAGAAGAGCAGCAGGTCGCCGAGCCGCCGCGCCGACACCGTGGCCGGGCCGTTGTCGGCGTAGAGCAGGCAGACCGGGCGATGGCGCAGCAGGATCGGCGTCACCAGCACGGTGCGCGGCGCGCCGCGCCCCAGGGCGTCGAGCACCGCCTGGTTGGCCGGCACCTCCCGGTCGACACGCCCCAGGTACGGCGCGGTGGTCTCGATGGCGGTGCGGAAGATGCCGGGGTCGCTGGCGTAGAGCGCCACGGTGCGGGCCAGGTCCCGGGCGTCGCCCTCGGGGCCGAGGCCGTCGTGGCCGGCCACCGCGTCGCGGGTCACGGCGAAGAGGGTGGCGAACTCGAAGAAGTCGCGGGCGTAGCGCAGCGTGGTGACCACCACCTCGTCGCGGGTCCGGGCCTCGGCCAGCGCGGCGCGGGCCTGGGCCAGCGTCCAGCGCGGCGGCGCCGAGCGGTCGAGCGCGGCCGGCGCCTCATCGTCGATGCCCTCGAGCGCCTCGGAGAGCGCCGCCGAGAGCGGCTCGAGCGGCTCACCCTGCTCGCGGCCGAAGCCGGCGAAGCCGGGCGGAGGGCGGGTCGGCTCGGGCGCGCCGAAGGAGGTCTCCGCCTCGTGCACCGCTGGCATGGGGGAGCCGAGGTAGATCCCGGTGGCCGGCGACGGCGTGGCGGGCCCGCCGGAGCCGTCGCCCCCGGCCGGCACCGGCGGCGCGATCGGGGCCGGGGCCGCCACCACGCCCGGGCTGGTGCCTCGGGCGGCCGCCTGGTCGGCCAGCCGGGCCAGCCGCGGCGGGAGCGCCCCGCCGTAGAGCCGCTGGATGAGCGAGCGGACCCGCCACTCCGGGCCGACGTGCGGCGCCAGGTGGAGGGAGAGCATGAAGCTCACCTCGTCGAGCAGGGCGAGGTCGACCGGGCAGGTGGCCACCAGCGACAGCTCGCGGCCGTCGAGCGCGAAGGGGGCGAGGCCGTGGCGCTCGGCCACCTTGGACGGGAAGACCCGGCGGGCCCGGGCGTCCACCTGCTCGTAGGCGGAGAGCGGCGCCGCCGGCAGGTCGGAGGCGCGGGCCAGGGCCGCCACCAGCTGGTGCTCGGCCACCAGCCCCAGCTCCAGCAGCGCGGTGTCGAGGCTGCCGCCGGCCTCCTTCTGCCGCGCCAGGGCGCGCTGCAACCCCTCGGGGGAGACCATCCCCTCCTCGAGAAGGAGCTGTGAGAGCTCGCGCGCCAATGGTGATCCCCCTCGCGGTTCTAGGCCCCGGCGGTCGGGCCGGTCAAGGCGTCGACCACGGCCGTGCCGGCCGCCAGGTCGTGCAGGCCACGGCCGGTCCGGGTGAAGAGCGCCAGCAGCGGGCCGACGCCCAGCAGCGTCACCCCCAGCACCGAGACCGCGGCGCGCCGGGCGCTCCGCCCCAGGCCGGGCCGGGCCCCGTCGGGGCCGACCACCCGCACCCCCCGCGACCGCTGGCCGAAGGTGGCGCCCAGCAACCAGTGGCAGAGCAGCTGGTAGACGAAGCCGGCCAGCGCCACCGCGGTCAGCGCCGGGAGCAGCAGCCCCGGCTCGAACCCCAGCCAGGTGGCCAGGCCGGCGGCGACCAGCGCGAAGGGCAGGCCGTCGAGGACCCAGGCGGCGGCGCGGCGGCCCGACGGGGCGCGGCGCAGCTCGATGACGGGACCCTCGACCATGCCGCCACGCTACTCCGTGCCGGGCTCGGGGCAAGGATCCGGGCGGGTCGGGAGGCCCAGGTCGCCGGCCACCGCCTGCAGCACCGCCAGGCCGGCGATGGCGGCGGTCTCGGCCCGCAGCGTGCGCGGGCCGAGCGACCCGCGGACCGCGCCGGCCGCCTGGCAGGCCGCAAGTTCACCTTCCGTCAAGCCGCCCTCCGGCCCCACCACCAGCGCCACCCCGGGCGCCCCCTCCAGCCCGAGCGCGGCCAGCGGGGCGCCGCCCGCCCCGTGCAGCACCAGCAGGCGGTGGCCCGCGGGCAGGCCGGCCAGCGCGCCGGGCAGGTCGGTGGGGTCCTCCACCACCGGCACCTCGGCCCGGCCGCACTGGCGCGCCGCCTCCTCGGCGATGCGCCGCCAGCGCTCGGCCCGCTCCCGCCCCTTTCCGGCGTCGAGCTTCAGCACCGACCGCTCCGCGGCCCAGGGGACCAGCCGGGCCACCCCCAGCTCGGTGGCCTTCTGCACCACCAGCTCCGCCTTCTCCCCCTTGGCGAGGGCGAAGAGCAGCGAGATCTCCGGCCCGCCGGCGGACCTCTCCCGCCTGGCCCCCACCGCCAGCGCCGCGAAGCCCGGCTCGATGGTCGCCGCCCAGGCCCCGCCCCGCCCGTCGAAGAGCTCCACCTCCGCCCCCGGGGAGAGGCGCAGCACGTCGCGCAGGTAGTGGCGGGCCTCGTCGGTCAGCTCGGCGCGGCCGGGCCCGATCCGCTCCGGCGGCAGGTGGACCCGCCGGGTGATCACGCGGGGTGCCCCGGCGTCGGCCGCTCCATGGCCAGCAGCGACCACTCGCCGTCGCGGCGATCGCCACCCGGCAGCGGGCGCAGGCCGGCGGCGGCGTAGGCGCCCCGCACCTCCTCCTCCTGCGGCGTGAGGATGCCGGAGAGCAGCACCACGCCCCCGGGGGCCAGCTGGGCGGCGATGGCCGGCGCCAGCTCGCAGAGGGTGTTGGCGAGGATGTTGGCGAGGATCAGGTCGAAGGGCCCGGGCTGGTCGGGCACGTCGCGCAGGTCGAAGCGGACCTCCACCCGGTTGAGCGCGGCGTTCTCCAGCGCCACCCGGACCGCGATGGGGTCGTTGTCGTTCCCGATCACCACCAGCGCCCCCAGCTTGCGGGCGGCGATGGCCAGCAGCCCCGAGCCGGTGCCGACGTCGAGGACCCGGGCCCGCGGCGAGGCCGCCAGCCGCTCCGACATGGCGGCCAGGCAGAGCGAGGTGGTGGGGTGGGTGCCGGTGCCGAAGGCCATGCCCGGGTCGAGCGTCACCTCCACCAGGCCCGGGGGCGTGGCGGCGGGGATCCAGCTCGGCCGCACGAAGACCCGGCCGATGGTGAGCGGCGCCAGCCCCTCCTTCCAGCGCTCGCCCCAGTCCTGGTCGAGCAGCTCCTCGAGCCGGCCGCCGTGCTCCCCGGCCGCCGCCGCGGCGTCGCCGCGCCCGGCGAAGTAGGCGACCACCAGCGCCCGCCCGGCCGCCGGCTGGACCACGCCGGGCATGGGGATCCCGTCGCCGTCGCGCACCTCGACGCCGCCGGCCCCGGCCTCCATGAGGGCCACCGAGAGGTCCTCGGCCTCCCCCCGCTCCACGTCGACGGTCACCGACCAGCTCGCCACCTGTGCCTCCTCCCGACGGGTCCACGGCCTGCCTACCCCGTCCCGCCCCGCTGATCCAGCGCGTCGGCCCCCGGGGTGCGCCGATATCGCACGGTGCGAAGACTGAACCGGCACGCGGTTTGGCGCTAGCATGGTCGCCTCATGAGCTGGAACGTGCTGCTGATCGAGGCCGACGCCGCCGTCGCCGAGGAGATCCGCGCCGCCTTCGGGCCGGCCGGCTTCGTGGTCGCGGCCATCGAGGCCGGCGAGGGGGCCCTGGACCGGACCCGGGCGGCGGCCCCCGACCTGATCCTGCTCTCCGCCGAGCTGCCGGACATGAGCGGCTTCTCGGTCTGCAACCGGCTGAAGCGGGCGCTGCCGGCCACGCCGCTGGTCCTCTACACCCGCGAGGCGACCGACGGGGCCATCGAGGCCCACCGCGCCTCCAAGGGGAAGGCCGACGCCTACCTGCGCGCCCCGCTCGACATGGCCGACCTGCTCGGCCACGCCGCGCAGCTGCTCCACGCCGAGGCCGCCGCGCCGGCCCGTGCGACCGGCCCGGCCACCGCGCCGCCGCTCCCCCGTGCCCCCGCGGCCCCTGCTGCCCCCACCGCCCCTGCAGCCCCGGTGGTCCCCCGGGTCGGCCCCGCCGCCGCGCCCGCGCCCCCATCCGCCTCGTCGCCGCCCGCCGCCGCTCGCCCGCCCCCGCCGGCCGCTCCACCCGGCGCGCCGTCGCGCCCCTCGGCCCCGCCGCCCCGCCCCACCGTGGCCCTCCCGGCCCAGCCGGCGCCGCCGGCCCGCCTCAAGACCGCCGGCCCGCGCGCCGACCAGCTGCTGGCCGAGTGGCCGCGAGATCCGGCGCCGCCCAAGGGGACGCCGGAGGAGAAGCTCGAGTACTTCCGCGAGCGGCTCCGCGTCCGCGACGGCTACATGCCGCGGCTGCGCGAGGCCATCGGGGAGCTGAAGACCGAGGCGGCGCAGCTGATCGGCGACGGCGAGGAGCTGCGGTCGACGCTGGCCGCCACCCGGAGCCAGCTGGCCACGCTGGAGGCCCGGCTGGCCGAGGCGGGCCAGGAGCTGGCGGCCGCGGCGGCGCAGCGGGCCGAGCTGGAGCGGCGGATCGCGGAGGTGGACGGCACGCGGCAGTCGCTGTCGGAGGTGCTCTCCGAGTCGATGCAGGAGCACGAGAAGGCCGAGCAGCAGTGGTCGGCCCGGGTGGCGGCCGCCGACGCGGCCCGCGCCGAGGTGGAGCGGGCCCTGGCCGAGGCCCAGGAGAGCCACGTCAAGGAGCTGCAGGCCATCGCCGCCGACCGGGCCGACGAGCGGGCCGCCTCCGAGGAGGCGCGGGTGCGCGCCGAGACCGAGCACGCCGCCTCGCTGGCGCAGCTCGACGCCGAGCGGCACGCCGACCGGGAGGCGGCGCGGACCGCGGCCGAGGCGGCCTCGGCCCAGCTGGTGGAGCTGGCGGCCGAGCGCGACGACCTGGAGCACAACTTCTCCACCACCGCGGCGAAGCTGGCCGACGTGGAGGAGGCGGCCGAGGCGGCGGCGCGGCTGGCCGCCGAGACCCAGGCCCTGCTCGAGGCCCGGCTCACCGAGACCGAGGGGCGGGCCCAGCTCAGCGCCGGCGAGCTGGCCGAGGCCACGGCGCTCTCCGAGGACCTGGACAAGCAGCTCACCCAGCTGGAGGCCACCCGCGCCGAGCAGGAGGCGGCGCTGGCGCAGGCCCGCGCCGAGCTCGACGCCGCGCTGCTGCGCGCCGGCGACGCCGAGCAGTCGCTGGCGGCGCGCCAGGCGGAGCTGGCGGCGGAGCGGGCCCGGGTGGCCGAGCAGGCCGGCGCCCTCGAGGCCGGCCGCTCCACGGCGCAGGGGGTCCGCGGCGAGCTGGCCCGCGCCGAGGCCGGACGGGCCGAGGCCAGCCACCGGGCCGCCGAGGCCGAGGCCGAGGTGCAGCGGCTGGCCGCCGAGCTGGAGGCGACCCGGGCCCGAGACGCCGAGGCCCGCGAGCGGGTGGCCCGGCTGGAGCTGGAGGTGGCCCGCCTGGCCCCGCTGGAGCCGGTGGCCGCCGAGGTGGTCCGGCTGCGCAAGGAGCTGCCGGCCCTGAAGGAGCTGGTGCAGCAGCGCACCCAGGCGGCCGAGGCCTCGTCGCGCGCCGCGCAGACGGCGGCCAGCGAGCGGGCCCGGCTGGCGGAGCGGCTCTCCATCGACACCAGCCAGCTGCAGGCCGACCTGCACCGGGTGGAGGGGGAGCTGGCCCAGGCGCGGCGCAAGCAGGCCGACGCCGAGCAGGCGGCGGCCCAGGCCCAGGCCGACCTGCTGCGCGAGCGGCAGGGGGCGGAGCAGGCGCGCGGCACCTTCCGCGAGGGGGCCACCCAGGCCGAGGCGCGCCACGCCGCCGACCTGCAGCGGGTCAAGGCCACCGCGGCCGAGCTGGAGCGCCACCTGGAGGGGCGCGCCAAGATCGAGCAGCAGCTGAAGCGGCGCATCGGCGAGCTGGAGGCGGCGGCCCGGATGACGGCGGCGGCGCCGCCCCCCGAGGCCGACGGCGCGGCGCTGGCCGCGCTGCGGGCGCGCATCGACGAGCTGGAGGTGGACCTCTCCGACCTGCGCGACGAGAACGACTTCCTCAACGGCGAGGTGGCCCGCTACACGCAGAAGAACATCGACCTGGCCGCCAAGCTGGGGAAGAAGTAGCCGCGACGCGGTGGCGGCAGGGCTCGGGCCAGGCGAGCGGCGCCTTCAGGCGACCGCGGCCGCCAGCGTCTTGCGGTAGCGGTTGAGGTCGCGCACCGTCTCCAGCGGCTCACCGAAGAGGATGGAGAGGTTGCGCAGGATGGCCCCCACCACCCGCTGCTCGCAGGCGGCGTCGAAGCGGAGCTGGGTGTCGAGCCAGCGCTCCAGCCAGCCGGGGTCGGGCAGCCGGCTCTGGATGGTGTCGTCGGGGAAGAGCGCCCTGGCCACGTGCAGGTTGGTGGGGTGGAGCGGCTTGCCGCTGCGGCCGCTGGCCGCCATCAGGAAGCCCATCTTGGCGAAGGCGCGGCGGGCCTCGGCGGGGGTGCGCGCCAGGGCCCGCTGCATGTACTTCAGGTAGGCGCCGCCGTGCCGCGCCTCGTCCCTGGAGATGAGGTCGTAGAGGTGGCGGATGACCGGCTCGGTGTGCCACTCGGCGGCGCGCCGGTACCACTGGGTGAGCCGCACCTCGCCGCAGAAGTGGAGCATCAGCGTCTCCAGCGGCGGGGCCGGGTCGGCCGGGAAGCGGACGGCGTGCAGCTCGGCCTCGGTGGGCAGCAGCGCCGGCCGGAAGCGGCGCAGGTACTCCATGAGGGCCAGCGAGTGCTTCTGCTCCTCGTAGAACCAGACCGAGATGAAGGCGGAGAAGTCGCTGTCGTCCTGGTTGTCGCGCAGGAACATCTCGGTGGCCGGCAGCGCCGCCCACTCGGTGATGGCGTTCATGCGCACGGTCATGGCCTGCTCGTCGGTGAGCAGGTCCCCGTCGAAGCGGTCCCACGGCACGTCGGCGGCGAGGCTCCAGCGGGCGGCCTCCAGCGATGCGAAGAGCTCGGGGTACAGCACGCGGCACCTCCTGCGGTGGGTGAGGAGGTGCTCTTGCCGCCGCCGTGTCTCCGGCGTGTCACGGCGGGCGGGCCCCGGCGTCCGGGGCGACCGTCGGGGACGGATTCATTCACCCGTGATCACCGGCCCTTGGAATCTTTCACGCCGGCGGCAGGAATCCGCCGCAGCGCGATGCGTTAACCCACCCGCCGCCCGCCCGGGACGGCGTCCGTCCCAACCCCTGCGCTGCCGACATCCTCTCCATGTTCGTGGTCATCGAGCTGCTCAAGAGCATCGTCGAGTACGTGGAGGTGCACCGGCTCAAGATCACCTTCATCCTCGACGCCGCGGTGGTCTTCCTGCTGCGCGAGGTGATGATCGGGCTCTACGGGAAGACGCTCGACGGCCCCATGCTGGCCGCCATCGCCTTCCTGCTGCTGGTGCTCGGCGCCTTCCGCGTCGGCGCCGTCCGCTTCCCGCTGGAGGTGGGCCGTGGCGACCGGCCGGTGGCGTGAGCTGCGGGGCCGGGCGGCGGCGCTGGTGGAGCGGCCCGGGGTGCGGCGATGGCGCGCCTGGCTGCTGCGGCGGCGCAAGGTCCTGCTCGGGGGGGCCCTGGCCTGCGGCATCCTCGCCATGGTGATTCACTGGTCGTGAATCGGGCGGGCGGGAGCCGGGCGGGGCCGATCGGCGAGCGAGAGGCGCAGCGAGGGGGAGTGGGAGCGGGCGGGGCGGGAGGCGGGCGGGGCCGACGAGCGAGCGAGAGGCGCAGCGAGGGAGAGTGGGAACGGGCGGTCCTGGGGGGGCGGCTGCTGCGAACGGTCACCCGGAGCCGCTCGGCGGAGGGCGAGCTTGGACGCGAGGAGATCCACGAGTCGTTGCGGCGCCGGCGCTCGCACCTCCCTGGTCTCCGCTTTCACTCGTGGTGCGGTTCAGTCAACTGAACTCGGATTGACCCACCCCGCTCGGGCCCTCCTTCGCGCCCCGCCCCACTCAGCTCTGCCCCGCGATCACCGTCGCAGAGCAGTTCGCATTCGAAGGCGCGCCATTCAGTCTCACCCGAACGCAACTTCTGACGTCAGAAGTTGCGAAAGAGGGACCTCCCTCGGAGCCAGACGCATCCGCCCACCTGGACCCCGGAGCTCACTGCAGGCGCCGCCTCTCCACCTTCCAGTCACCTTCGCCGCGCTGGCCGGGCTGCTGGCGGCGCTGGCCTTCCCGGTGGCGCGCCGCCGGTGAGGTACCATCGTGGCCACCGCCGCGCCCCGGGGCGTGGCCCAGGGAGGGGAACACCATGGAGACCGCCACCCCGCTCAGGCTGGCCCTGCTGGCCGCGCTGCTCCTCTCCCCGGTCGCGGTCCAGGCCGGGGAGCCGCCGGCCGCCGAGCCGCCCCGGTTCGCCGAGCCGCCCGCCGCCGACCTCGACGCCGAGCTCCCCTGGAGCTTCTCGCTGGGGACCGGAGCCGGCGGCTTCGTCGAGTTCGTCAACGCCTTCTCCAACGGCGGCCCGGTCGGCTACACCAGCTCGCGCCGGACCGCCCGCTTCCAGCTCAACGCGCGGGCCGACCGGGAGCTCAACCGCTGGTTCCGCGCCGGCGTGGCCTGGACCTACAACAGCTGGACCGAGCGCTACGCCTCGGCCGGCGTCGAGGTCGGGAGCATCGACAACTCGGTCCACGCCCTGATGGCCGACGTCACGCTCCGCTACCTGCGGACCGGGCCGCTGGAGGTCTACAGCGGGCTGGCCGCCGGGGCCGGCCGGTGGAAGCAGTCGGGCGCGGGCATCGGGGCGGGGCAGAGCGGGGTCCAGTCCGGGCTGGCCTTCCAGCTCCGCTACGTGGGGGCCTCGCTGGGGACCGAGCGGCTGCGCGCCTTCCTCGACCTCGGGGTCGGCTTCGAGGGACTGCTGGTGGGCGGCCTGACGCTGCGCTTCTAGCGCCGGGCCGGTCAGGCCACGGCGCGGCGCCGCGACAGCGCCCAGGCCAGCACGCCCACCACCGCCACGCCGGCCACCCAGAGCAGGGTGCGCGGCTGGTCGCCGAACCCCTTCCAGAACATCCAGGCCGACGAGACCACGTAGATGACCGCGGCCACCACGGCGCGCTTCGACGGCGTCGGCTGCATGCCGCGCACCCGCGCCACCACCAGGCCGAGCGCCACCAGCGCCGCGAACAGCACCAGGATGGCCCCCACCTGCCCCAGCGTCTCGCGCAGCCCCTGGGTGAAGATGATCACCAGCGTCAGCCCGCCCTGCACCAGGATGGCGGCGCGGGGCGGGTGCCCCTCCGGGCTGGCGCGCAGGAAGGCCGGCAGGAAGCCGTCGGCGGCCATGGCCGCGTAGACGCGCGGCCCGAGGAAGATCATGGCGCTCATCGCCGAGAGGAAGACCAGCACGGTGGCCGCCGACCAGGCGGCGCCGGCGGTGGGCCCGAGCAGCCGGTCCATGACCGCGTGGCCCAGCGTGCCGTTGTCGCCGGTGACGGTGAAGAAGGCGGTGGCCGGGTCGAGGTTGGCCACGAAGATCCAGTTGACCAGCAGGTAGAGCGCGGCCACCAGCAGGGTGCCGATGATCATGGCCCGCGGCACGGTGCGGGCCGGGTCCTCGAACTCCTCGGCGGCGTAGATGGCGGCGTTCCAGCCGGAGAAGGCCAGCGCGATGTAGAAGAGCGAGCTGGCGAACGGGCCGAAGGGGAAGCCGGGCTGGGCGTTGGGCGGCGTCCAGGTGGGCCAGCCGCGGGCCCCGAGGAAGAGGCCGACGCCGACGAAGCCGACCAGCAGCGTCGCCTTCACCGCGATGAGCACGTTCTGGGTGCGGGCGCTGGCGCGGAAGCCGACGGCGTGGAAGCCGGTGAGCAGCACCACGAACCCGGCGCCGAGCCAGGTGGGGTTGAGGCCGGGGAAGATGGTGCTGGCGAAGGCCCCGGCGGCCAGGGCGTCCATGGCCACCGGCGCCGAGAAGCCGACCAGCAGCGAGGCCCAGCCGCCCAGGTAGCCGACCGCCGGGTGGAGCAGCTCGGAGAGGTAGCGGTACTCGCCGCCGGAGCGCGGCACCAGCCGGGCCACGGCGCCGTAGGCCACCGCCCCGCAGAGCGCCAGCACCGCCCCGGCCACCCAGGCCAGCAGGATGTGACCGGGGCCCATGTCCTGGGCCATGAAGCCGGCGGAGAGGAACACGCCGGCGCCGATCATGTTGGCGGCGACCATGCCGACACCGGAGGCGAGGTGGAGCTTGGGGAGGGTGGAGGCAGTACGCACCGCGGCATGGTACATGAGCCACATGACCGCCGCGCTCTCCAATTTGGTCGTCCTGGTCCTCGTCGCCGCCGCGCCCGAGGCCTCCACCGTCACCGCCGCCGCCGCGCCCGCCGTGCCGGTGACCCACGCCATGCTCCCCCCCGCCGCCCCGGCCGACTTCATCGCCGAGGCCCGGGCGCTGATGCGCACCGTCACCTGCCAGGGCGACGAGCCCCTCCCCCACGCCTTCGACGCCGAGACCGTGGCCGGCTACTGCAAGGCCCAGTCGAAGGCCATCGCCGCCTACCGCGACCGCTACCTGCCGCTGGCGGCCCCCTTCCTGGCCCGGCTGCGCCCGGCCGGCACGCCCGCCACGGTGGTCTACCCGTTCGGCGGCGGCGACCTGGTCTCGGCGCTCACCACCTACCCCGAGGCCACCGACCTCACCACCCTGTCGCTGGAGCACGCCGGCGATCCGCGCCGGCTCTCCGCCATCACCTCCAAGGCGCAGCTGGCCGTGTCGCTGGAGCTGATCCGCGCCACCTCCAACGGCCTGCTCTACGCCTCCGACTCCAAGACCGAGAACCTCATGAAGGGGCAGCGCGGCGAGATCCCCGGGCAGCTGGCCTTCTTCCTGACGGCGCTGGCCATCCACGGGTTCGAGCCGGTCAGCCTCAAGTTCTTCAAGATCAAGAAGGACGGCACGCTCCACTACTTCAGCGCCGCCGAGATCACGGCGCTGGAGGGGCAGGAGGCCAAGCTGCTGCGCGGCAAGTGGACCGAGCCCGACTTCTCCATGGCCTTCTCCAACTCCGAGCTCACCTTCGTGAAGCGGGGGGCCGCCCCGGGCGCCGCGCCGCGCGTCCACCGCCACATCGCCTGGGATCTCTCCGACGCCGCCATCGCCAAGACCGGGATCATCGCCCACCTCGAGGGCAAGGGGACGATCGCGGCCATGACCAAGGCCGCCTCCTACCTGCTCTGGCGCGACGACTTCTCCAGGGTCCGCAAGTACCTGCTCGGCCACATGACGCTGATGATCTCCGACTCCACCGGCATCCCGCCGCACTGGGCCGGGCCGGCCGGCTTCACGCAGGAGACCTACGGGTCCTTCGAGGTCTCCTTCCTCGAGGCCAGCGAGGCCATCAACGCCGAGTTCAAGGAGCTCTGGGCCAGCCAGCCGGTCCGCAAGCTCCCCTTCCGCTACGGCTACATCGACGGGCTCAAGGACGGCGACAAGACCGCCGGCCGCTTCCACCTGCTGGTGACCCGCAAGGCGGCCAAGTAGGGGCCCATGCGCCGGCTCGGAGCGCCGCTGCTCGCGCTGGCCGTGCTCGCCGCCGGCTGCGCCGCGCCGCAGGGGCCGGCCCCGGACTCGTCGAGGCCCTTCCCCTCGCCGCCTCCCCTCCCCGTCGCGCCCCCGGCCCCGGCCCGGCCGCGGGCGCAGCAGAGCCTCGACCCCTTCGCCCCGCCCGACCGGACCCAGCCGCCCTGGTCGCAGACCCCGGTGCGGCTGCTCGGCATCGGCGAGGTGGAGAGCGGGGCGGCGGCGGGCGGCACCAGCTTTCGGGTGGGGACGGCGCGCGGCGTGGTCTGGGCCTGGCGGCCGGCCGGCTACCGGCCCCGCGACGCCGGCGTCTGCGTCTACCTGCACGGCTACTACACCACCGTCGACCAGGCGGTGATCGACCACCGGCTGGCCCAGCAGTTCGCCGCCAGCGGCCGCAACGCCCTCTTCGTCGCCGCCGAGGCGCCGGCCTGGAACGGCGAGGACGGCACCTGGCCGGATCTCGACGAGCTGCTGGCCGAGACCTTCCGGCGCACCGGGCTGAAGCCGCCGCCCGGCCCGGTGGTGGTGGTGGGCCACTCCGGCGCCTTCCGCCCCATCCTCTCCTGGCTCGGCCACGCCCGGCTCGAGGAGATCCTGCTGCTCGACGGGCTCTACCGCGGTGAGGCGCAGCTCCGCGGCTGGCTGCAGGCGGCCGGCCCCGGGCCCCGCCGCCGCCTGGTGCTGGTCTCCGACGAGACCTTCCCCGCCGCCGAGGCGCTGGTGGCCACCGTGCCCGGCGCCGTCTCGCTCCCCGAGGTGCCGGCCCCCGACCGCGGCCTCGACGGCGCCGGCCGGGCCGCCCGGCTCATTCACCTTAGGTCACAGCACTCGCACATGGCCATCGTCGAGGGGGGCGAGGTGCTGCCGGTGCTGCTGCGCGCCTCCCACCTCCCCGCCGTCCGGTGACGCCCCCCATGCCCCGCCCCTACGGCGTCTACGTCCACTTCCCCTACTGCGCCCACCACTGCCCGTACTGCGACTTCGCCGTCACCACCCGGCCGGTGCCGGCCGACGGCCGCTACGCGCGGGCGGTGCTGGCCGAGCTGGGGCTGCGGGCGGCGCCGTTCGAGCCGCTCCGCTGCGTCAGCCTCTTCCTGGGCGGCGGCACGCCGTCGCGCTGGGCGGTGGAGGAGGTGGCGGCGGTGGTGGCCGGGGTGCGGGCCCGCTGCGGCCTGCCGGGCGACGCCGAGGTGACCCTAGAGGCCAACCCGGAGTCCTGCGACCGGGAGCGGCTGCTGGGCTGGCGCCAGGCCGGCGTCAACCGGGTCTCCATCGGCGTCCAGTCCTTCGACCCGGGCGTGCTGGCCCAGCTGGGCCGGCGCCACGACGGCGAGTCGGCCGCCCGGGCCATCGCCGCCGCCGCCGCCGTCCTCCCCAACGTCAGCGTGGATCTCATCCAGGCGGGGCGCCGCTCCTCGGTGGCCATCGCCGCCGCCGACGCCGCCCGCGCCGTGGCCTGCGGCGCGGTCCACGTCTCGGCCTACGCGCTCACCCTCGACCCGGAGATCATGGCCGAGGAGGTGCCGCTGGCCCGCGCCGCCCGCACCGGCCGGCTGGCCTTCCCCGGCGACGACGAGGCGCTGGCCCAGGCCCGCGCCGCCCGGGCCACGCTGCGCCGGCTCGGGCTGCGCCGCTACGAGCTCTCCAACTTCGCGCGCCCGGGGCGCGAGTCGCGCCACAACCAGCTCTACTGGGAGGGCGAGAGCTACCTCGGGCTGGGGGCGGGGGCGGCCGGCTGCCGGCGCGGCCCCGAGGGCGGGGTGCGCTGGCAGAACCTGCGCGACGCCGACGCCTGGCTGGCGGCGGTGGAGGCCGGGCGGCTCCCCACCGGCGAGGAGGACCGCTTCGACGCCACCGCCGACCGCAACGAGCGGCTCATGCTCGGGCTGCGGACGCTGCGCGGCGTCCCGCTGGCGCTGGTCGACCCGTCGAAGGTCGGCGAGCTGGCGGCGCTGCGCCGCGCCCGCCTGGCGGTGGTGCGCGGCGACCGGCTGGTGCTGACCAGCCGGGGCCTCGACCTGCAGAGCGCGGTGGCCGGGCGGTTGTTCGCCTGACCCGGCGCCGGGCTCAGGCCGCGGGCGGCGCGCCGCCCTCCGGCGGCGTCGGCTCGGCGGGCGCCGGCTCCTCGGCGACGGCCGGCTCCTCGTAGGGGATGTAGGAGCCCCCCTGCGACTGGAGGTCGAGCGCCACCGCCAGCAGGTAGAGCGCCAGCGACAGCAGGGCGATCCCCTGGCCGACGCTCATGGCGATGACCAGCACCAGCGGGTGCGGGAAGATGACGGTGGCCCCCATGAGGACCATGGCCACCATGGTCCCGATCACCGAGTAGAGGACCATCTTCTTGGCGGTCTGGTGCTTCACTTGGCCGCCTCCTTCCTGGCGCCCGGGCGGCGCGCCAGCGCCAGCGGGTGGACCTCGTCATGGCAGTCGATGCACCTGGCCTCGCCGGAGCGGATGTCCGCCAGGCTGTCGGCGTGCTGCTCGACGTAGCGCTTGGCCGTGGTCGAGTGGCACTGCATGCAGGCCTCGCTCTTGAACGGCTTGTAGAGGTGGATGGTGGGGCCACCCTCCCCGTCCGGCCCGGTGCCGACGTACTCGGTGATGTACTTGAAGAGGTGCTTCATGCCGTTCTGCTTGGTGGTGATGGCGCCGAACATCTGGTAGTCGGCGTGGCAGGAGTAGCAGCTGTTCTCGCCGAACTTGTGGTTGCGGCTGTGCAGCGCCGCCAGGCTGTTCGACTTCGGGTCCTCGGCGTCGCGCAGGTACGGGCCCATGACGTGGCAGGAGCCGCAGAACGGCCGGGTCAGCGTGTACTCGAAGCTGGCGATGTTGCCGGTGAGCGAGACGATGAGCGGGAAGACGCCCAGCCCGAGCAGCAGCATCGACTTGGTCAGCTGGTTGAGATGGGGCCGCCGGATGATGTACCAGGCGCCGATGAGGATGGAGAGCACCGCGCAGGAGAGCGCGATGACCTGGAGGAGCTGCTCGGTGGTGTGGATGGCGGGCACGGGGGGACCTGGCCCTCACTTCACGACGACGAGGCCTTCGGTGATCTCCGGCGAGCCCGAGACCATGCCCGGGGCGTTGGCCTTGACCCACTCCGCCGCCACCCGGTCCGACTGCATGATCCCGTCGCGGGTCTCGAACAGGCTCAGCGAGGCCCACCAGCCGTCGCCCTCGTCGATGGCGATGTAGGAGATGAAGCCCGGGACCTTGCGGATGACGTTGATGAACGAGGAGTTCACCTTCTCGTTGAACTCCTTCGGCTTGGAGAGCTTGTAGCGTCGGATGGTGCCGTACATGTGTCCTCCTGCCGGCTCACCGCCGGCCCGTGGGCTGCCCTGGTTGACGACCGGCCCAGCTTACGCTGGCCCGACTTGGGTTCACCATCAGAGGTGCGGCGAAATCGCCGGCGCGCGTGACGTGGCGCGTCGTGACCCGCCGTGCGGTCCGCCGCCTGCCCGCCGCTCCGCTGGCCCGCGCCTCGCTGGCCCGCGCCTCGCTCGACCGCGCCTCGCTCGACCGCGCCTCAGTCGACCGGAAGCGCCTCGACGCGCCGGTTGCGCGCGTGGCAGGCCTCGGATTCCTCGTCGCAGAGCGGCCGGGACTTGCCGAGGGAGCCGCTGGTGAGCCGGGCCGCGGCCACGCCACGCTCGCGGAGGAACTTCACCACGGCGTCGGCGCGCCGCTGGCCGAGCGCCTGGTTGTACGCCGCGCTGCCGCGCCGATCGCAGTGCCCCTCCAGCCGCACCGCGCGGCTGGACTTCCCCAGGCAGTCGGCGAAGCGGGTGAGCGCCCGGACCGAGGCCGGCGTCAGGGTGGCCTGGTCGAAGCCGAAGGTGACCGGCTCCAGGACGCAGGCGGAGGCGACGGGCGCCGTGAGCGTGACCGGCGTGGCGACGGCCGTCTCCTGGACCGGAGCGGCCCCTCCGGATCTGGCCGCCCGATCCGAGCGGTAGGAGGTGGAGGCCAGCGCCAGCCGGTGGCGGGCCTCCCAGGGGACCAGGAACCCTGACTCGTGGACCACGCTCCCCTTCACCACCGCCACCTCGCCGCCGCGCACCTGCATGTCGAGGTGGCCGCGCATCTGGATGCGGTAGCCCTCCATGTAGGTGAAGAACTCGGAGTGGCCGTCGAGCCGGACCTCGACGTCGACCACGTGGGGGCCGGGGGTGATGGGCAGCTCCACGATGGGCTGCTCCGCCGCCACGCTCACCGCCGGGATGGTGATCTCCTGGCCATCGAGGCGGACCACCACCTGCCTCAGCTCGGCCCCCTCGGTCTCGTTGGGCCCGAAGTAGATGGCCAGCAGGGCGCCCGAGGCGCCGTCGCTGGAGGCGACCGCCGGCGCCGACAGGGCCAGCAGCACCAGGCCGAGGATCACGGTTCGAAGCGGGTCGACTCGTCGTCCGATGAACGGATTGTTGAAGCGCGCCATGCCACGACCCTATCCCAATCCACGACGGATTTCGTGGCCCTCTCGGAAACCCCCTAGGAAGGGGGGGTGGCGGCGCCGCGCCTCGTCCGGGGACTACCCGGAGGGAGGCCGGACCAGCACCACCGCCCGGGCCTGCGCCGCGTCCACCGCCGCCGCGAAGGCGGCGAAGGCCGGGTAGTCGGCCGGCGAGACCCGCGCCGCCGGCACCACCAGCCGCTCCTCCCAGGCCAGCGCCCCGCCCTCGCTGCGCTCCAGCCGCTGGTAGCGGCCGAAGGGCGAGTCCAGGGTGACCGGCGCCAGGGCCGGCGGCGTGAACCCGGGGGGCGGGATGACCCGGACCCTCATGGTGTGGCCGAGCAGCCCGGGGACCAGGAGCGGCGCGGTGCGCGAGGAGAGGCTGGCGAACTGCCTGGCCAGCCGGGTCGGCGGCCCCAGCCACTCCAGCCGCAGCCCGGCACCGGTCTCCCGGGCCACCGCCGGAGCCCGCCCCCGCCAGCGGATGGTGAGCGGCTGCTCCGGCTGCTCCATGCCCTCCAGCCGGACCTCGGCCACCGCGAAGCCGTTCAGCCCACCGCCCAGCAGCGCCTCGATGGCCTGCCGCTGCAGG
Source organism: Anaeromyxobacteraceae bacterium (assembly GCA_032654565.1). GTDB lineage: Bacteria > Myxococcota > Myxococcia > Myxococcales > Anaeromyxobacteraceae > JADKCZ01. The sequence goes on from JAULAX010000005.1 coordinate 229,918, forward strand.
GTGTCGTCGGCGCGGCGGAACAGGTCCTTGACGCCCGCGCCCACCACCCCGGAGAACCGCTCCACCCCGGACAGCTCGGCCGAGCCGTCGGCGGCCAGCCGCACCTCGTACTCCATCTCCCGCCCCTCGCCGGCCGGCGGCTCGGCCGGTGTCCGCTCCCGGGTGGGCGGCTCGCCCGGCCGCGGCAGGATCAGCGCCTCGCGGTCGCGCAGCGTGTCTCGGAGCGCGCCGAAGGGGACCTCGCGGGCGACGCCGTCGAGCCAGGCCGGGCCCGCCGGGAGCGCCACCCGCAGCAGCAGCGCCGACCAGCTCTCCTCGCGCCCGAAGCGGGAGGGCTCCTGGCTGCCGTCGAGCGGCGTCACCAGCGCGAAGCGCGCCGGCACCCCCAGCAGGTCGAGCAGCGCCGCGGTGAGCACCAGCCGGCTGCCCCGCCCCTCGGAGAGGATGGCGCTGGCCGGGGCCAGCCGGGCGCCGCCGTCGCTGGGGAGCCGGGTCCGGGTCTCCTCCCAGGCCGCCCGCGCCAGCGCCTCGGGCGTGGCGCCGGCCCCGCAGCGGGCCCGGACCGCCGTGGCCACGGCGCGCAGGTCGGCGGTGGGGCGCAGCAGCCCGGCCATGGCGCTGGCCCGGCGCCGCTGGACCGGCTCGGCGCCGTCGCCGACGCCGGCCTGGACGAAGGGGAGCAGCTCCTGGCCGGGCGGCGAGCTCGGCTCGGCTCGCACCCGCGCCACGTCGCGCCGCGCCACCCGCAGCAGCTCGTGGTCACCCTCGGTGGTGACGCCCACCGGCTCCCCCAGCCGATGCCCCTCGGCCTGCAGCCCGAAGCCGCGCGAGGCCCGGACCACGTAGCTGGAGGAGACCACCCGCTCGCCCAGCTCGGCCAGGTAGAACGGCGCCGCCGCCACCGGCGGCACCGGCCGCGGCGCCCGGTTGACGCGCAGGTACTCCAGCTCGAAGAAGTCCCCCGGCGCCAGGTTGGGGAGCGAGTGGCTCCCCTTGGCATCTCCGAGCTCGGGCTCGACGACGCGGCCGTCGGCCTTGAGGGTGCGCAGCCGCAGCAGCTGGGCGTCGGCCGGCGGCACCACCTCGCCGTAGCGGTCGATGGCCTGCTGGTCGAGGAGCCGGATCACCTGGTGGACCCGCTCGGTGGAGCTGCCCCCGGGGTGGAACTCGACCGCCGCGGCGTCGAGCACCAGCACCGCCGAGCCGGTCTCGGCGGGGGCGGCGGCCCGGTAGGCGCGCACCGCCGCCGCGCCGTCCACCGCCAGGTCGTCGAGCGCCTCGCCGCCGTCCTCCAGCGCCAGCAGCCGCCGCGTCGCCAGGTCGGCGCCGTCGAGCCGCAGCGCCTCCTCCCGCGCCGCCCGGGCCCCGGCCCGATCGCCGTCGAGCTCGAGCTGGTCGGCCAGCGTCCGCGCCAGCCCGCCGTCGCGCGGCCAGGCCTGGCGGAGCGAGCGCAGCAGCGCCACCGCCCCGGGCGCGTCGCCGGCGGCTCGCCGCGCCTGGGCCAGGCTCCAGCCCAGCCGGACGTCGGTCGGGTCCCAGCGGCGCAGCGACTCCAGCACCGCCACCGCCCCGGCGGCGTCGCCGCGCCGCAGCCGGTGCTGGGCCAGCCGCGGCCGCCCGCCCGGGCAGCCCTGCCCCTCCTCCACCAGCCGGTCGGCCCGCGCCACCTCCTCGCGCTGGTTGGCCAGGTCGAGCAGCAGCGGGAGGGCGCCGCAGCGCCCGCCGGCCGCCAGGGCCCGCGCCGCCAGCGCCTCGGCCAGCTCCGCCTGGGCCCGCGCCCGCGCCACCTCGGCCCGCGCCAGCAGCGCCGGCCAGCGCTCCCGCAGCGGCTCGGGCAGGTCGGACAGCAGCGCCTCGGCGTCGGCCGGCCGGTCCGAGGCCAGCAGCAGCCGGCCCAGCGCCAGCCGCGCCGGCCCGTCGCCGGGATCCTCGGCCAGGGCGCGCCGCAGCGCCTCCTCGGCCCGGCTCCGCCGCGCCTGCTCGTCGAGCGAGCCGTCGGCCAGGTGCAGCCGGCCGCGCAGCGCCAGCAGCGGGGCCGAGCGCGGCGCCGCCGCCAGCCCCGCCTCGGCGAGCGCCTTGGCGGCCTCGACGTCGTTGACGGCGTCGCGGGCGGCGAGCAGCAGCGCCAGCGGGCGCCCCTCGGCGGAGAGGTCGTCGGCCAGCCGGCTCGCCACCCAGGCCGGGGGCGGCGGCGGACCGGGGCGGGCGGGGCGCAGCGGCCCGGGCGGCCGCGGGCTGGAGCGCAGCCGCGCCGGCCGGCCGTCGGCGCGGGAGAGCCCCAGCATGAAGGCGGGGGCGCCGGCCTCGCGCCCCACCTTCACCAGGAGTTGATGAGGGCCGGGGGCGAGCTCCACCGCCACCAGCACCTGCCCGGCGCCGGCCTCGACCCAGGTCCGCCGCTCCCCCAGCGGCGCGCCGTCGAGCCAGGCGCGGTACGGGCCGTCGCCGCGGAGCATGGCCAGGTGCGGCCCGCCCTCCAGCACCTCCAGGTCGGCGGCCAGGTAGTGGAAGGCGCCGTCGAAGGGCTCCGGGTCCAGCGTCACCTCGCCGGTCGGCACCTCCAGGGGACGGGTGGGGCGCGCCGGCGCCAGCAGCGGCCCGGCCACCGACGCCGGCAGCTCCCCCTGCTCCGGCGGGAAGGGCCGGTCGAAGTCGAGGGGGGCGAAGTCGCCGAAGGGTCCGGCCAGCGTCCAGCGGGTGATGGTGCCGTTCTCCGCCCGCAGCGCCGCCACCCGCTCACCGTCGCCGCGCTGCTGGGCGGCGACGATGCGCGCCACCCGGGCCCGGGAGGCGGCCCAGCCGGTGAGCGGCCGGCGCGGCCGCAGGCCGGCCAGCGCCGCCTCCACCGCCGGCCCCAGCTCCGGGGCGTCGAAGGCCAGCCGGGCCAGCTCGCGCAGCGCCACCAGCGCCAGCGGGTGGTCCGGGCTCCCCTCCACCAGCGCCGCCAGGTGGGCCACGGCCCGCTCCGGCTGCAGCGCCCGCTCGGCCTGGAGCGCGGCGCCGAGGCGGGTCCAGGGATCGGTGGGGCGGCCGGCGGCCAGCGACTCGAGCTGGGAGCGGGCCGGGCCGACGCAGGCGGCCAGCAGCAGCAGGAGCGGCGCCAGCCGGAGCCCGCTCATGTCCCACCGCCCGCGGCGACGGGGTCGAGCCGCACCACCACCGTCCGGGCCACCGCCCGGTCGAGCGCCACCAGCTGGTCGCGGAAGGCCGGGTAGTCGCCGGGCGGCACCCGGTCGGACTTCCAGGCCATGCTGAACTCCGCGACCACCCGGCCCGGCTCGGCCCGGTACTCGAGCGACCAGTCGAGGTGCGGGCCGGTCGACGCGGCCGGGGCCGGGAGCTCGAGCACCGCCACCCCCGGGGGCAGCTCCACCTGGTAGGTGGCCCGGCTGGTGGCCGGCTCGTCGAGCTGGAGCGGCAGGCGGCGCGTCGAGAGCTGCGCCCAGCCGTTGGACATGCTGGCCGGCTGGCCGAACGGGGTGAAGGAGAGGGTGCCGGCCTCGGCGCGGGCGAAGCGCGGCAGCCGGGCGGTGTAGGCCTCGCGCACCGGCTCCTCGAGCCGCGAGAGATCGGAGAAGGTCACCTGCTCGACGCGCAGCCCCGGGTAGAGCTGCCCCAGCGAGCGCTCCAGCGACGGCGCCCGGTCGGCCTCCGACTGGAAGGCGCGGCGCAGCGCCGCCGCCCCGGCCCCGGCCTGGGTGAAGCGCGCCTCCACGGTGGCGGCGCCGTCGGCCTCGAGCCGGAAGGTCACGTCGTTCTCGGTCCGGTTCTCCCCGGGGCGCGCCAGCGGCAGCGTGCCGAAGCGGGGCGGCCCGGCCGGCTCGATGACCAGCACCGTGGCCCCGCGGTCGGCGCCGGGCACCTCGCCGGTGCCGCTGTGGACGGCGGTGCCGTCGAGCCAGAGGTCGAGCGAGGGGACGCGGAGGATGGCGTGGTTGAAGACCGCCAGCGAGGCCGGGGCCTCGGGGACGGCGCCGAGGTGGCTCATGCGCAGCAGCACCAGCCGCGACTCGATCCCCACCGAGGCCAGCAGGGCGTGGGTGAGCGAGGCCTTGTCCTTGCAGTCGCCGAAGCGGCGGTCGAGCACCTGGTCCACGGCGTAGGGCTTGTAGCCGTGGATGCCGAACTCCAGCGCCACGTAGCGGGTCTGCATGACCACGAAGGCGTGCAGCGCGGCCACCACGGCGCGGCGCGCCCCCGGCTCCAGCGCCTCGCCCCCGCCGGGCGGGAGCGCCGCCGGGAGCCCGCGGGACCGCAGCGCCTCGCCGGCCAGCCGGCGGGCCAGCGCCTTGAGCTCCTCGCCGGGGCGCAGCTGCTCCTTCACCAGCCTCCAGTAGAAGGCGTTGACCTCGTCCCAGCTGGCGAAGGTGGAGACGTGCAGGTAGCGGAAGACCTCGGACCACCCGGGCAGGCGGGGCTCGCCGACGAAGCGCGGGGTGGCGCCGGCCGACCAGCGGTGCTCGGTGAGCCCGCCGGGGAGCGATCGGGTGGCGTAGCTCACCCCCGCCGGCTGGTTGGCGTGGATGGCCCGCGCCGAGGGGAGCAGCAGCACGTACTCGAAGCTGCGGCGCGCCGGGCCGCCGTCGACGGGCGTCAGGTCGTTGAAGGCGTCGGCCAGCAGGTTGGACTCGGCCACGTCGTCGAGCCGCCAGGCCACCTCGAGCACGTCGCCGGGCTGCAGCGCCGTGAAGGTGAGGGTGCGGACGTGGGTGTCGTAGTACATGCGGTACCAGGGCTCGCTGGCGCTCGACTCCTGGTCCTCCCAGGCCTCCACCACCGTCCCGTCGGGCCGGTGGATCCGGCCGCGCTCCACCCGCAGCTCCTGCCGGCCGGGGGTGAAGGCCTGCGACTGCCGGCGGGCCTCGTCGACGCCGCGGGCCGTCAGCACCTTGATCACCGACTGCTGGAAGCGGGAGGCGAGGCCGCTCTGCTGCACCCGCACCACCTCCAGGTCGGAGAGCACCACCAGGTCGTCGCCGGGCGCGGCGGCCAGCGGCGCCCGGGCCAGCGCCGCGGCGTCGGCGACGTAGGGGGCCTCGAACGGCAGGCGCGACGGCTCCAGGCTCTGCACCAGCTGCTTGAGCGCCGGCTGCTGGGGGCGCAGCTCCAGCGCCCGGCGCAGGTCCAGCAGCGCCTCGCCGGGCCGCCCGGCCCGCAGCCGGGCCCGCCCGCGCCGCTCCCAGCCCTCGGCGTCCTCGGCGCAGAGCCGCAGCGCCGCCTCGAACTGGGCCTCGGCCTCGTCGCCGCGGCCGTTGGCCGCCAGCAGCTCGGCCAGCCGCAGCCGCAGCGAGGCGTCGGCGGGGTCGAGCCGCTGCGCCTCCTCCAGCAGGACCACGGCGCCGGACACGTCGCCGAGCTGCAGCAGCAGCGAGGTGAGCTGGGCCCGCGGCCCCGGCAGGTCGAAGGCCAGCGCCACCGCCGTCCGCAGCCACCCGGCGGCGCGGCGCGGCTCCGACCCCTCGCTGGCCGCCTGGGCGGCCGCCTCCAGCGCCGGCGCCGTGGCCGGCACCCGCTCGGCCAGCGCCAGCCGCTCCAGCCGGGCCCGCGCCCCCTGCCCGGCCCGCTCGCGGGCCTGGGCCAGCGCCAGCCGCGCCTCCATCCAGCCCGGCGCCGCCGCCACCGCCCGCTCCGCCGCCCGGACCGCGTCGTGGGTCCGGTCGAGCCGGAGCAGCTCCTCGGCCAGCAGCCGCTGCACCCGCGGCTCCCCGGCGTCGAGCGCCTCGGCGGCCCGCAGGTGGTCCAGCCGGCGGTTGCCGTCCTCCTCCTGCGAGGCCGCCAGCAGCCGCCCCTCCAGCCAGCCCGGCGCCGCCTCCACCAGCCGGCGCGCCAGCACCGCCGTCTCGGCCGAGCGCGGCGGGAAGGTGCGGCGCAGCGCCAGCGCCACCAGCTGGGCCCGCAGCGCCTCGGCGAAGGCGCGCCGGGCCGGCCCGCCCACGCCGCCAGAGAGGGCCGCCGCCTGCGCCGCCAGCCGCTCCACCAGGCCGGGGATGTGGCGCGGCCCGGGGCCCGGCGCCGGCAGCGGCGGCAGGGCCTCGCGCACCGAGGCCGGCTCGCGGGCGGCGAGCGGCAGCCCATCGCCGCGGGCGTCGGCGAGGCGGAGCGCGAAGCCCATCCAGCCGGTGTCGTGGGCCAGCTTCACCAGCAGCCGGTTGGGGCCGGCCTTGAGCGACACCAGCGCGCCGCGCTGGTCGAAGCGGGCCGGGTGGTCGACGCGGTCCTCCAGCGCCAGGACGCCGTTGACCCAGACCTTGCTGCGACCGCTGGCCCCGAACCAGAGCCGGGCTGGCTGGTCGCGCGGGCTGTCGACCACGGCCAGGGCGTAGGCGGTCACCTGCTCGCCGGGGCGAAGCACCGCCCCCAGCCCCACCTCGCCGTCCACCACCGCCTCGGGCGGGAGCGGCCGCCAGCGCACCTCCCGCCCCTTCCCCGGCGCCGCCGCCTTCGGGTCGAGCGCCAGCTCCGGCGGCTCGGCGCGGTCGAGGCCGTGGTTCCCCTCGTTGTCGAACGGCCCCATCACCAGCCAGCGGGTGACGATGCCGAGCCGGCCGAGCTGGGTGGCGGCCCGCTGCAGGTTGCCGCGGGCCCGCTCCTCGCGCGCCAGGCGCAGCCGGGCCAGGGCCCGGACCTCCGGGTCGGCGGCGGGGTCGTCGAGCAGCCGGGCCAGCGCCTGGATCCCCCGGGTCCGGTCGGGGACCTGGTCGGCCAGCTCGCGCAGCTCGGTGAGCGCCACCACGGCGCGCGGGCCGTGATCGCGATCGAGCGCGGTGATGGCGGCGGCGTGCCGCTCGGCGGCCAGGTCGCGGGCGGGCGGCGCCGGTCGCGGCTGGGCGGGTGGCGAGAGCTTCGACCCTGCGCCCGGCGCGGGCTGCGAGGGCTCGGGCGGCGTGGCCTGCGCCCGGGTGCTCGGCGCCGCCGTGACCAGCAGGGCGGTGAGCGCGAGGAGCGGGGGGATCATCCTTGCGCTGGAACCGTCGGGCGGTGGCGTCTCTTCCCGCGTTGGCCCTACGGCTTCAGCCCGGTCTTGATGTAGGCGGCCACGCCCTTGATCTCCTCGTCGGAGAGCTGGGCCTTGAAGGCCGGCATCTTGGCCCGGCCGTTGGCGATCACCTTCTCCATCTCGGCGGCGGTCAGCTTGGAGGTGACCATGCTCGGGGTGTTGAAGATGGCCTTGCCCCTGCCGTCAGGCCCGTGGCAGCGGGTGCACTTGCCGTGAAAGACCACCAGGCCCGACTCGCCGGCCAGGGCGGCCAGCGGAGCGGACAGGGCGAGGACCAGGGCGAGGCGCTTCATCGTGTTCTCCGGGCTGGGACGCCGGCGGTAGCGCGGGCGTGGGGGACGAGTAGACCACTTCTCCCGGCGCCGGTCACTCGGCGCGGGCCAGCGCCACCACCGTGACCCGGGCGGCCCCGGCGGCGAGCAGGGCGCGGGCCGCGGCGTCGGCGGTGGCGCCGGTGGTGACCACGTCGTCCACCAGCACCAGCTCGCGCCCGGCCACCCGGGCCGGGTCGGCGGTGAAGGCGCCGGCCACGTTGGCGGCCCGCGCCGCCCGCGAGCGCCCCACCTGCGGCGGCGTCTCCCGCACCCGGCGCAGCGCCCCGGTCAGGCGCGGCGCCCCGGCCGCCCGCGCCAGCTGCTCGGCCAGCCGGCCGGCCTGGTCGTAGCCGCGGCGCAGCCGCCGCTTGCGGCCCAGCGGCACCGCCACCACCAGCGCGGCGGTCGGCAGCACCACCCGCGCCGCCAGCCAGCGCCCCAGCGGCCGGGCCAGGGAGGGGCGATCGCCGTACTTGAGGGCGTGGATGGCGTCGGCCAGCGGGCCGCCGAAGAGGCCGCCGGCCTGGACCCCGTCGAAGGCCGGGGGGTGGAGGAGGCAGGCGCCGCAGGTCGCGGCGCGGCCGGGGCGGCCGCAGCGCGGACACCCGTCGGAGGGGGGCAGGATGGCGTCGGCGCAGGTGGCGCAGAACGGTTCGCCCGCCTCGCCGCAGGCGGCGCAGCGCGGGGGATAGAGGAGATCGAGCAGGGCGGCG
>JAULAX010000006.1:0-40059 GCA_032654565.1 Anaeromyxobacteraceae bacterium
CGAACCTGCGACCAGTCTTGTCTCAGGCGTGGGAGGGAGTGGCAAGTCTTGGCAAGCCCTCGACGACACTGGAGTCGAGGCGACATCCTCCGTCGAAGGCTTGCCACAGGATCCACCCAATGGAACGGGTGGAAACGCGTCCGCAGAGCAAGTTGCGGCGGATTTGCGGCGGAGGGAGCTCCTGCGTCCCGAGCATCTCCTGCCGGTGAGCGAGGTCGCCGAGCGGCTCGGTGTCAGCGTGGCGACCGTCCATGCCGCGATCAACGCGGGTGAGCTGCGCTGGGTCCTGTTCGGTTCGGTTCGCCGCGTACGGCCGGAGGAGCTGGACGCGTACATCCAGTCGCGGAACGCTTCACGCCCACCTGCCGACGAGGACTGGTGCACGGTGGCGGACGTGATGCGCTCCACCGGGTTCAGCCGATCCAAGGCGTACAGGCTGCTTGCGCGTGGCCTCGTGCCGTTCCACGTCTTCGCTGGCACCCGATACATCCGGTGCAAGGACATCGGCGACTTCCTACGAGCCGACAAGAACACTCGTGGGATTCCTTTGTGATTGCGCCCGGGCGGGACCATGGCGAACGGGAGGACGCCCGGGGTCACTCGCCAGTGAACGCGGAGAGCTTGAGTCCCTCGACGCGCTCGAAATGCTTGCGGTTCCTGGTGAGCAGAACTCCGTCGTTGGCGATGCACACTGCTGCGATCATGTAGTCGGCCATCCCAATGGCCTGGCCTTGGCTCTCGAGTTGTTGACGGAGATCCGCCGCGATTCGAGCTTCCTCGGGACCGAAGGAGAGGAGGGTCATGGCGTCGAGGAGCGTGTCGATCCCTTTCCTCTGATTCGAGGTGCGGGCACCCGACCGAAGCTCGAACGCCGTAATCGCGGTGGTACCGAAGGACCTCGTCTCGAGCTCGAACGCGACCCGCTTCGCCGCACCACCTCGCCTGCGCAGGAAGTCGATGAGGACGTCGGTGTCGGCGATGATCACCGCCACACCTCGCGCAGTTTCCCAACCGACTCCTGGAGAGCATCTGCCTCCTCGTCGGAGAAGCTGCCCTTGACCCGGAGTGCGCTGGCGACGGCCTCGCGCCGCGCCCGGTGCTGTTTCATGTAGAGGTCCAGCGCCTCTCGGATGAGCGAGGAAAACCCCTTCTCACCGCGCTGGGCGGCGAGCTTCAGGAGCTGTGCCCGCTGTTCGTCGTTGATCTCGACCGTCGTCCTCATGGAGACATACTACATGCATGTGCATGCTGGTGCAAGAGCTTCATTCCTGGTTGTCCCTCGCCTGTCGTTCGCCTGTCCTTCGCCAGAATCCCGTCCGTGCTGAAACCATTGCCGATTCGGCCAGGGACAAGGATTCTCCCCGGCTCGATGCTTCGCCTCCTCGTAGCCCTCCTGCCGACCATTCTCTCGGCCATGCTCTCCCGACGCGACCTCGTGGTCGAGAATCTGGCCCTTCGCCAACAGCTCGTAACCCTGGCCGGTCGACGACACCCCGACATCCGGCCCGCCGATCGGGTCTTCTGGGTCCTGCTGCGCCGCCTCTGGAGCGGTTGGGCCGAGAGCCTCGCCATCGTCGAGCCGAATACTGTGGTTCGCTGGCACCACGCCGGCTTCCGCATCTACTGGAACTGGCTCTCCAGGCGCGGCGCTCGCTCCGGCCGCCCTCCCCTCCCTCGCGAGGTCCGCGCTCTCATCCGAAGGATGGCCACGGAGAATTCCTGGGGCGCCCCCCGCATCCACGGCGAACTCCTCTGCCTCGGCTTCGAGGTCTCCGAGCGCTGCGTATCGCGCTACCTTCGCAAGCTGCCTCGCGCTCCGAAGGCCGGCCAGACTTGGACGACCTTCCTCCGGAACCACCGAGACGGCATCGCCGCCATGGATTTCTTCTCCGTGCCCACGGCGACGTTCCGTGTTTTTCAGGTGCTCTTCATCATCCGCCACGGCCGGCGCGACGTCGTCAGCTGCGCCGTCACGACGTGCCCGACCGCTGCCTGGGTCGCCCAGCAAATTCGTGAAGCCTTCCCATTCGAGTCTGCACCGCGGTTCATGATCTTCGATCGCGGCGCCACCTTCACGGACGGGGTGATGGCGACTCTGCGGTCGATGCAGGTAGAGCCGACGCGGGCCAGCTACCGGAGCCCTTGGCAGAACGGGGTCGCGGAGCGCTTTGTCGGTACCGTTCGTCGGGAGTTGCTCGATCACGTCATCGTGGTCAACGAGCACCATCTCCGTCGCCTGCTCGACTCCTTCATCGACCACTACAATCAGGACCGGACCCATCTCGGCCTCAGCAAGAACTCTCCGTGCGGGCGGTCGGTCGAGCACCGTCCCACCGCCGGCGCGACATCCAACGTCGTCAGCCTTCCTCGGGTCGGCGGCCTGCATCACCGCTACGCCTGGCGCCAAGCGGCGTAGCCGAGCGCCTGGCCCGTGGCCCCGCCCTCTGCCGACCGCCCCGGACGATCGGACGCGAAGTCTTGCCCGGTGCCCAGCCCGACGGTCCCTTCCGAGACCTCGCGGCCGTCCTGTGCCTCGTGCCCCCACATCGCCGCCGCGCCGGAGGTCGCCACAACGCGGACGGACGGTATATTGGCGAAGCACAGGTATCGTCGTAGCGTGGGTTGGCAAGCCAGCCCCCGGTGTAGCCGGCTTGCGTCTCCAGGACTCCCGGAACCTTTCGAAGGATGTCCTGCATGCCCCAGAAGCAGCCGCCCGCCAGGATGGCCACCTCGCGGCTCTTCACGGATTTCTCGACGCTCACCCGAGCCTCCTTCGCGAGCACCGGACCAGGCGCAGCGAGCGCGACGGAGAGCGCGGCGAGTGCGGGCCAGAACGACCGGGCCCGCTGTCGCGTGTTGATCTGGATGCGATCGTCCATGGCCCTATCCTCTCAGCCCAGCGTGGCCCGTTCTCGACCGAGACACGAGGAGCGCGGCAGCCGCCATCAGGAGGAGACCCCCGACGTGGAACGTCAGGAGGTGCACCAGGGAAGAGTGGGCGCCACAGGCGATCTGGAGCGCCGCTACTCCCGCCAAGGCGCCTGCGACCGCCGACGATCCCGCGCCGTAGCGCCTGCGCTCCGCAGGCTCGCCCCTGAGCCACCCCCATGTCGCACCTGCCGACCCTACCGATGCCAGGCCCACGATGACCAGGCACTCGAGGCCCGTGGAGAGGTCCAGCGACCCGCTTCGTCCTGCCAGGAGCGCCGCACCGAGGCTGGTGGACACGGCGATGGCAGCGGAGCCGAAGGTGACCCGCCGGCCGAGCGCCGCGAGCACCATGGCCAAGGAGACGAGGACTCCGGCGATGCCCAGGTCCAGAGGCAGGCGTGAGGGGTGGTGGGCCATCGCGACAACAACGCCGAACACGGCAAGAGTCGCGAAGGCTGCGAAGACCGCGAGGCGGCGCCTGCTGCCGGGCCCATCGCCACCGATGGCCTCCGGCGCCATCCTGCCTGAAGCCCACTCGTCGAACATGGCGAGGAGTGCGGCTCGCTGTTCGAGTGGGATGGTAGGAGCAGGCAACCGGCCGACCGCCTGGGCCGCGGTTTGAAGCTGCTTCGTCCAGGCAGTGCACGCATCGCACCCTGCGACGTGGGCCTCGAAGAGCGCCCGTTCAGCCGAGCCGAGATGGCCCTCCGAGTAATCAGTGGCGAGTGCCGTGATCTCCTTGCAGGTCAGCATTCTCTGTCTGATGAGCTTACAGGAGGGGCCGGGCCAACGGACACAATCCAGCCCTCGTCGAACCAGCTCGACAGCGCGGCGTGCGCCGCGTGCGCCGGATCCTCCCGGTCGGCGAAGGCCGCGCAGATGGTGGCTAGCGAGTCTCCCGATCGGGTGGCGCTGAGCGCCGCGGCCTCGTCGTGGGGGAGCGCGGCATGAAAGACGTCGAAGCCGCTCCGCCAGACCGCCACGGGCCCGGGGTCCGGTGAGGGCGGATCGGGCGAATCGCCGTCCTCGAGCCTGCGCCAGAGCGGCGTCGTGGCGTGGGCGAGCACCAGGACCTGGAGCGCGGGCGAAAGTACGAGGCCGGTCCGGGAGATGGCCTCCGCATCGAGCCCGGCCAGCGCCGCGCTCCCCACCGGCTCGGCCGGCGTCGCGAAGAAGACCGCCTGCCGGGCCCACTCGAGTTCGGCCAGGTCCGCGAGGTCCGGTCGCTCGGGATCCGGGAACTCCCGCAGGAAGGCGGCGAGGTGGCGTCCCACCTGCCCCACGTCGTGGTGCTCCGAGGGATGCCGTCGCAGGTAGTCCCCGGCCAGCGCCGCGAAGGTCTCGTCTCCCAGGAAGCGGACCAGGTTCGGGAAGGTCTCCCGCAGCGCCTCGACAAGCCGCCAGCTGTACATGTCGGCGTAGATCGCCACCCGCTCGACCGCGGGCAGGTCGGGCGTCCCGGCGAAGCAGGCGTCGATCCGTTCCGCTGCCACCGGCTCGGCGCTGGTGATCACCTCGTGGAAGAGGGCCTGGGTCTCGGCGAGGGTCATGAGGCGAGCCTCCGGCCCGAGGATCCCAGCTCCTCGGCCTCGATCTCGCTGGCGCGCCGGCTCTCGGCCACCACCTCGGCGAGCGGCGGGATGACATCGTCCCACTCGACCAGCGAAGGCACCCGGCCGAAGCGGCGCAGCGCCTCGCGGTACAGATCCCATACGCCCGCCGGCACCGCATGGTCGTGGCTGTCGAGAAGGTACTTCCCCTTGTCGCTGTGGCCCGCCAGGTGGAAGTAGCCGACCCGGTCGACCGGGATGCCGCGCAGGTACTCGAGCGCGCCGAAGCCGAAGTTGTGGGCGCTGATGTAGACGTTGTTGACGTCGAGCAGGATGCCGCAGCCCGATCGTCGGGTGAGCTCGGCGAGGAACTCCCATTCGGTCATGGTGGAGTCCTTGAAGGAGACGTAGGTCGAGGGGTTCTCCAGCAGCAGCTGCCGGCCGAGCCGCTCCTGCACCTGCTGCACCCGCGAGGTCACGTGGGCCAGCGACTCCTCGGTGTAGGGCAGCGGCAGCAGGTCGTGGAGGTACTGCCCGCGGTGTGTGCCCCAGCAGAGGTGGTCCGACACCAGCGCCGGCTCGACCCGCTCGACGACGCGTGCCAGCTCGGCCAGGTAACGCCCCGGGATCGGGTCGACCGAGCCGATGGCGAGCGAGACGCCGTGCAGCACCACCGGCACTTCGGCCCGCACCTTCTCGAGCACCGAGATGGGCCGGCCGCCGGGGGCCATGAAGTTCTCGGTCACCGCCTCGATCCAGTCGACCGGTGGAGGCTCGGCCATGAACCGGGCGAAGTGCGTGGTGCGCAGGCCGATGCCGTGTCCGAGGTCGAGGCGTGGGGAGGTCATGGTTGAATCCCGGAGCCGGCCCGAGGGCCGGCCCCGGGCTCCGGTGGAGGGCACCAGCTACATCTTCGCGACGACGACCTTGCCACCCTTGTCGGTGCACTCCTTGGCGGTCTTGGTCTCGATCCAGCCCTTGCCCTTGCAGCTGTTCTGGGCCTTGCAGGAGTTGTCGGCGCCGGCGCAGCTGCCCTGCCCCTTGCAGCCGTTGATTCCGCCACAGTTCACGGTCTTGGGCGCCTCCTTGGTCTTGTCGCTGGCCTGGGCGGCCCCGGCGGCGAACATGGAACAGACTGCGGCGGCGACGACGGCACCCTTCATGGCTTCACGGATCATGGTGTTTCCCTTCGGCTGACTGCGTTGGACTGCGTGGGACTGCGGGCTTGGCGGCAGCTGGGTTCACTTCACCTTCGCGAAGAGGGAGAGGTCGACGGTGCCTTTCACCGCCACCACCTTGGCGAGCGACTGGACGCGGGCTAGCCAGCCATCGGTGTAGCCTGGGCCGATGCGGTAGGCGTCTCGGTCGAAGCTGGCGATGGTGGCGCGGATGCGGATGGTCCTCTTCTCGCCGTAGGCGCCGGGCGGGAAGAGCAGTGCCGTGCCGGTCACCTTCTCCCTTCCGCCGTCGGCGCGGGCGCGGCCGCAGACGGTGAAGGGGATGTCCGCCGTGAAGGGGGCCGGCTTCTCCGGGGCCAGGGCGCCGAGCTTCACGCCGCTGAAGACCGCCTCGATCGTGCAGTCCCTGGGCTCGGACTTCTTGTTGGTGGCCCAGTCGTGGAAGTGGCCGCTCTTGGTCTCGTCGGCGTCGACCTTGATGGAGGTGAGCGGCACCAAGCAGCGGCCCGAGGCGAGACCGGTCTTCTCGTCGAAGGTCACCGTGCACCCGACCGCGGAGCTGACGGCGTTGATCCGCTCGCCGAGCGCCGCATCAAAGACCACCGAGAAGCCGCTGTTGCCGGCGTCGGGGTTGACGGTCAGATCCTCGGCGGGGACGGCGGCCGGGATGGCGATCAGGATCGAGAGCAGGGCGGCGTGACGGTTCATGTGTGGGACTCCTCGGGCGGCGTATGTCGGCCTCACTGCGTTTGACCGAGATCAAGCCAGACCATTACAGCCGATCACCGACGCACCTTTGGGGGCTGGTCGACCCGAGCTGCCGAACCGCATTTCTCCATGTCGAACCATTGGTTCCCAGCCGGGGGACCGATCATGATGCCGGTCGCGAATGAACCGCCCGCCTCGTGCACCGCCGGAGGGCCCGGCGTCTCCCGCCGACGAGTCCGCGCTCATCGAGCGCCTTCGGGCCGGCGATCGTGCCGCCTTCGCCGACGTGATCGACCGTCACGGCGGCGCCCTCCTGCGCTTCGCCAGGACCTTTCTAAAGAACGAGGCGCTGGCCGAGGAGGTGGTCCAGGACACCTGGCTCGCCTCCCTCGACGGCCTCGACGGCTTCGAGGCGCGGTCGTCGCTGCGCACCTGGCTCTTCACCGTCCTGGCCAACAAGGCCAGGAACCGCGCAGTGCGCGAGGGGCGCATCGTTCCGTGGTCGGCGGTCGGCGGCAGCGAGGACGGCCCGGCCGTGGACCCGGATCGCTTCCAGGCGGACGGCCAGTGGAAGGAGGCGCCTGGACGCTGGACCGAGGAGAACCCTGAGCGCCTCGCGCTGGGGGCCGAGACCCGTGCCGCCATCGAGGTGGCCATCGCCACCCTCCCCGAGCTTCAGCGCTCCGTAATCATTCTCCGGGACGTGGACGGGCTCGAGGCCGAGGAGATCTGCAGGCTGCTGGAGATTTCGCTCACGAACCAGCGTGTCCTGCTCCACCGGGCCCGGACCCGGGTTCGCCATGCCCTGGAGGCCCACCTGACCGGGTCGCGCTGAGTCCTCCGGGTGAGGCTTGCAGGCGCGCCCACCTGACGTGGCATGGTCGCCGCGCCAGCACTATGAACCTGGCGACACCGCCTGGAGGGTCACGCCATGCCAGAGATCGCCTATCGAGCCGAGATCCTCATCGAACGGGATGCGGGCGCGGTGCGGAGGGCTCAACTACCCGCCGAGCCTGCTCCCGTGCTCTTCGGGACACACGGCGCCATCGCCAAGCACTACGGGCGCGCGCCCGGCACGTACGAGCCGCACGCCACCACCATCGACTACCTCATCGCGGCCACGGGCGGTTGACTGCTCGGAACCTTCGGGGGCGCGCTGGAGGCGCGTCAGATCGGTGCGAGCGGCGACCACCTGGTGGCAAGGGTGGTGGGTGAGGTCGAGCTGGAGGACAAGGTCCTCGTCGTCAGGCGGATCCACGTGCGGTTCGAGCTCAAGGCGACGCCGGCGCAAGGGGAGATAGCCGAGCGGGTCCACGGCTTCTTCGCGATGTCCTGCCCGCTATACCGGACGCTGAGGTCGGCCATCGCCATCTCTACCGAACTGGTCCACTCACCTGGCTGAACGAGGAGCACCGCCAACGACAGGGCTCGCGTCCAAGAGGACAGAATGACCGCTGAGGAGCTCTTCTGGCGGCTCGCCGCCGAGATACAGGCCAACGACGCGCGAATCGTCGAGGGCACCATCATGAACGGCAGATGCCTTCGCGTGGGGAAGGAGTTCCTCGCCCCCTACACCCCAAGCACGCAACGCGGCAGCAACAGGCTGGCTTCTCCGGTCACAGGCTGGTCGCGCCGGTCCTCTTGCCAAAACCCGCAGGGGCTCGCGGGCAGTCGGACTCTGAGTCGCCATCAACTGCACTTTGATACTGGAAGCCTCGGCTCAGCCATTCGCGGATCGGATAGCCTACCCACGCGTCAATCGCGAAGCCCGACCGAAGTGCGCAGGAAGCCCTCTTCGTCCTGGGCGTCGCGAGTGATGTCGACGATTGCGGTTCCGAAGGTGTCGGTTTCCAGCCTCAAGGGGCCGGGGGCGGCACTTTTCACCAGCCTCATGGGACCACCCTTTCGCCAGGCACATGGGACCACCCCACGGGGTGAGGCGGCCCTGAATGTTCAGGGTCATGGGGCCAGGCGCTGTTCAGGGTCATGGGGCCACCCCGTGACCTGGGCGGCGTAGGGCACCGCGCGAAGTGACCGAAGCAACGCACGTCGTCTCCTCCGGGCAGTCTGGGGTGAGCCAGGAGGGCGACGATGGGGTTTCGGGAGCTGACGATGGTCGACGTGAGGGAGTTGCTGCGGCGGTACCAGGCAGGCGAGAGCACGCGGCGAACGGCGCGTGAGTGCGGCGCGGACCGCAAGACGGTGAAGCGGTACTACGAGGCGGCCGAGCAGTGCGGCGTGCGCGTCGGCGTCGAGCTGACCGATGCGGTGGTGGGCGAGGTGGCCCGGCGGATCCAGGCGCGCCCGGCGCCGGCCCCGTCGGACGCATGGAAGGCGCTGGTGCCAGCGCGGGAGCGGATCGAGGGGTGGCTCAAGGCCGAGCGGCCGCTGCGGCTGGTCCGGATCCGTGAACTCCTGGCGCGCGAGGGCATCAAGGTCTCGTACAGCACGCTGCGGCGCTACGCGCTGAGCGAGTTCGGGGTGGGCGGACCACGGGTCACCGTGCGGCTCTCCGACACGCCGCCCGGCGAGGAGGCGCAGGTCGACTTCGGGCACATGGGCTGGCTCGTCGACATCACAGGCCAGCGGCGCAAGCTCTGGGTGCTCATCGTGACCTTGAGCTTCAGCAGGCACATGTTCGTCTGGCCGACGCTGACACAGACGGTGAGTGACGTGTGCGAGGGGCTCGACGCGGCCTGGCGCTTCTTCGGCGGTATCCCGAAGCGGGTGGTCATCGACAACGCCTCCTCGATGGTGACGGTGGCGAACGCCCAGGCGCCCGGCCTTCAGCGGTCGTTCCAGGAGTACGCGCAGGCCCGGGGCATCCTCGTCGACCCGGCCCGGGTGCGGAGCCCTCAGGACAAGGGCCGTGTCGAGAACGCCATGCCCTACGTGCGCGAGCGGTGGAGCGACGGCGAGCGGTTCCTCGACCTCGGTGACTCGCGTCGGTCGGCGGAGACGTGGTGCCGCGAGGTCGCCGGCCGGCGGGTCCACGGCACCACCCGCGCCGTGCCTCTGGAGGTGTTCGAGGCCGAGGAGAAGGCCCACCTCATGCCGCCGCCGCAGGAGCGCTTCGACGTGCCGACGTGGGGCCTGGCCAAGGTGCACCCTGACCACCACCTCCAGGTGGCGCGCAGCCTCTACTCGGTCCCGACCGCCTACATCGGCAGGCAGCTCGACTACCGGCTCGACAGCAAGATCGTCCGCTTCTACAGCGGCGCAGAGCTGGTGAAGCTGCACGCCCGGGTCGCGCCGGGCAAGCGGTCCACCGATCCGGCCGACTACCCCCGCACCAAGACGGCCTACGCCCTGCGCAGCGTCGATGCCTTGGTGAAGGCGGCCCAGCAGCAGGGGCCCGGCGTCGGCGCCTTCGCGCAGCGACTCCTCGGGGGACCGCTGCCCTGGTCGAAGATGCGCCAGGCGCAGGCACTGGTGCGGTTGTGCGACCGCTACGGTGCCGATCGGGTGGAGGCCGCCTGCCAGCGGTCCATCGCCTTCGAGGTCTTCGACGTCCCGCGCATCGAGCGCCTTCTGAAGCTGGCGCGGGCCTGCGAGGACGACGGCGAGGCGACCGGCAAGGTGGTCCGCCTCCCGGGGCGCTTCGCCCGGGCCCCCGAGCACTTCACGACCCGCCGCCCGAACGACGGAGGTGCGCCGTGAAGGCCCGGACCCTGGCCCCGGAGCTCACCGCCGCGTTCAAGCGGCTGCGCCTCGGCGGCATCCTCCCCACGCTCCCCGAGCGCATCGCCCTCGCCGAGAAGGACTCCACGCCCTTCGATGACCTGCTGCTCATGCTGCTCGTCGATGAGATCGAGCGGCGCAAGAGCACGGCCTCGCGGCGCCGCGCCGAGGAGGCCGGGCTCGAGCCCGACATGCTGATCGAGCGCTGGGACAAGTCAGCCAAGGTGCACTTCGACAGGCGCGTCTTCCAGGAGTTGTGCAGTCTGCGCTTCGTCGACGACGCCCGGAACGTCGTCATCCTCGGCCCGGTCGGCGTCGGGAAGACCTTCCTCGGCTGCGCCCTCGGCCACCTCGCCTGCAAGAGCGGCTTCAACGTCCGCTTCAGCAGGGCCGACGCGCTCCTGCGCCTGCTGCGCCAGAGCCGCCTCGACAACTCGCGCGACGGCCTCATGGCCGAGCTCATCGCCGTCGACCTGCTGGTCATCGACGACTTCGCCCTCGAGCCCATGACCCGCGAGGAGAGCCGCGACGTCTATCAGCTCTTCGTGGAGCGGACCGGCCGCGCCGCCACCGTGGTCACAAGCAACCGGGACACCGCCGAGTGGCTCACCACGTTCGACGACTCCCTCCTCGCCCAGAGCGCCATCGACCGCTTCCAGAACGCGGCCTACGACCTGGTCATCGAGGGCGAGTCCTACCGGCCACGCCTCAAGCCCACCATCGACAAGGTCGGCCCGCCACCCGAGCGCCCCGTCGAGAAGCGGCCCGTCCACCCCCGGCAGAAGCGGCGCCGGTAGGGCTCGACGCGGGCGACTGTTTCATGCGATCTGGAAGGCGGTCGCTCGCGTCTCACCCCGGCCCCATGTGCCTGGCGAGGGGTGGTCCCATGAGCCTGGCTGGTGACAGAAGGCCCTGAACATGGCCACTACGTCCGCTCTTCTAGAAGGCGGGTGCAAGGGATCGCCGCGTTGATGCGACCCGGCGAAAGCCTGAATCGCATCCGCTCCGACGTGCGGCTTCGAGCGGCAACCGCTCCGCTCCGCCCGTGCCGGACCGGCTCGCGGTGACGACGCCCCGCGTCAGGTGGCGGCCATCGCTGGCCTTCCTGCCAGCACCCCCTTCCGGCACGCGGGATGCTCTCAGCAGATCATCCCGTGGCCTTGCGGCCATCAGGTGCAGCACTTTAGAGCATTCCTCTCAGATGGCTCTGCGTGTCGTCGTTCACCGCTTGACTTCCACACCCCTCCTCGGGGTGCCAGGAGTGGCAACCATGAAGCTCCGCATCTTCCGCGCCGTCGCCGCGTCGTTTCTCGCGCTGGTCCTATTGGCCTCGACGTCCGCGCTGGCCGCGGCGCCCGCAGGCACCAGGCTCTACGTGTTCACGTCGGGGTCCCTGACGTTCGGGAAGGCTGGCCTCCAGAACGGCGCCGCGGGTGACATCACCATCCCGGTCGGCTTCTACGTCATTAAGCACCCGAAGGGCGTGGTGCTCTTCGACACCGGCAACAACGACAAGACCATCAAGGACGCGGCCGGCTACTGGGGGCCGCTCGCCAAGGGGCTGGGCTTGAAGATGACGGCCGACGACGCCATCGACGTCCAGCTCGCCAAGATCGGCGTCAAGCCCTCCGACGTGAAGTTCGTGGTCCTCGGCCACATGCACCTGGACCACGCCGGCAACATGCAGAAGTTCCCGAACGCCACCTTCCTGATCCAGAACGACGAGCTGGCGGCGGCCGGCTGGCCGGAGACCGGCTACAACGTCTTCTACGTCGCCGGTGACTTCTCCGAGGCCAAGAACTACAGCATCGTCCGGCTCAAGGGCGACCTCGACCTGTTCGGCGACAAGAGCGTCGAGGTGGTGCGGTCGCCCGGCCACACCCCGGGCAGCCAGTTCGCCGTGGTGCGCCTCGCCAAGACCGGCACCGTGGTCCTCACCAGCGACGCCTGCTACCTGAAGGAGAACCTGGAGAAGAACCTGATCCCGGGCGTGGGTGGCAGCTGGAGCCCCCAGGGGCTCTACCTCGGCTACGAGAAGATCCGCATGATCCGTGACTCGGAGGGCGCCAGCGTCTTCTTCGCCCACGACCCCGAGGTCTTCAAGGCCACCAAGAAGGCGCCCGAGTTCTACGAATAGGCTCGGGCCAGTGCTCCGGGATCTCTCCAGATGGTGACCTTCGACCGGGTGACGAAGCGGTACGGCAGCTTCACCGCCGTCCGCGACGTGAGCCTGACCGTCGAGGCCGGGGAGATCCTGGGCCTGCTCGGCCCCAACGGGTCGGGCAAGACCACGCTGATCCGGATGCTGACCGGCTACCACTCCCCGACGTCGGGGACGCTCTCGGTGGCTGGCTTCGATACCGTGCACCGGCCCATGGAGACGCGCCGGCGCATCGGCTACGTCCCCGAGTCCCACCCCGCCTACGGCCACATGCGGGTTCGCGAGTTCCTCCGCTTCATGGCCAGCCTGCGCGGCGTGGCGCCGTCGGCGCTCCCGGCGGCCATCGACGAGACGGTCGAGGCGCTCTCGCTCGCCGAGGTGCTCGGGAAGCCCATCCACACGCTGTCCCGCGGCTACCGGCAGCGGGTGGCCATCGCCCAGGCGCTGGTCCACTCTCCCGACGTGCTGATCCTCGACGAACCCACCAACGGCCTGGACCCGCGCCAGATCATCGAAACACGGAACCTGATCCGCGGGCTGGCCGGCCGGCGCACCGTCATCATGACCTCGCATATCCTGAGCGAGATCGCCCGGACCGTGGACCGCGTCGCCATCCTGCTCCGGGGCGAGCTGCTCACCGTCAGGTCCATGGCCGAGACCCCGGACCTCGAGAAGCTCTTCCTCTCGCTCGCATGAGAACGCTCGGCGTCCTGCTGCGGAAGGAGCTGCACGCGACCTTCACCTCTCCAGTGGCCTGGGTGGTCTCGGCCGTCTACCTGCTGGTGGCCGGCTACACCTTCAGCCTGTCACTCTTCTTCTCCAAGGTCGCCAACCTCACCTACATCTTCCACCAGATCTACATCCTGCTGGTGCTGCTGGTCCCGGTCATCACCATGCGGGCGTTTGCCGAGGAGCGGAAGGCCGACACGCTGGAGCTGCTCCTCACCGCGCCCATCCGGGAGATCTGGATCGTCCTCGCCAAGTACCTGTCGACCATGGCCCTGGTGGGCGGCTTGCTGGTGCTCTCCTTCTCCTACGCGGTGGTGCTCCTCCTCTATGGCGAGCCGGACATGGCGCCCATCCTGGGTGGCTACCTGGCGCTCTTCCTGCTCGCCAGCCTGCTGGTCTCGGTGGGCACCTTCTGGTCGAGCATCACCGAGAACCAGGTGGTGGCCGCCTCGGCCTCGCTCGGCACCTTCCTGATGCTCTGGTTCATCGACTCGATCGCCTACCTGCTCCCGGCCCCGGCCGACCTCTTCTTCGTCAACCTCTCGATCCTCGGCCACTTCACCCCGTTCGTGAGTGGCTCGCTCTTCTTCTCCGACGCCGGCTTCTTCCTGACCGGCACGCTGCTGGCCCTCCTCCTCACCACCCGCGCCCTCGCCGATCGCTGAGACCTCGGCTCCATGAACATCCTCCTCTTCGCCGTCGTCATCGCCGCCCTGGGGGTGCTCTTCGCCGCAGCGCTCCAGGTGCCGGTGGGCCGGCTGGGCTGGCCGAGGTGGCTGGGCCGAGGCCTCCTCGGCGCCGGCGCGCTGGCGGCGACGGTGGCCGCCAACGTCGCCCTCTTCCGCAACGACAGCCACCTCGACCTGACGGCCTCGAAGGCCTTCACGCCGGCGCCCGAGGTGGAGCAGCTGGTCCGCGACCTCAAGGTCGACGTCGAGCTGGTCTACTTCTTCCAGAAGCAGGACGCCGCCGGCCGCAGCGCCAAGATGCTGGTGGAGCTGCTCGGACGCGCCAGCCCTCGCCTGCACGTCCGCACCGTCGACGTCGACCAGTACCCCGGGGTTGCCAGCCGCTACGAGGTGCGCGGCTACAACGTGGCGGTGCTGGACTCGGGCGACCGCCGCGTGCAGGTGAGCTCCACCAGCGACCGGGACATCGGGCTGGGCATCCTGCGGGTGACCCGGGCCGAGGTCAAGACCATCTGCTTCACCATTGGTCACGGGGAGTACGACCTCGACAACATGGAGTACCACACGCACTTCGAGGGGGCGAACGGCCACAGCCACAGCGGCGAGGGCTCCGTGGTGGTGCTGATGGAGCAGCACGGCTTCGGCCGGGTGAGGCGGGCCCTCGAAGGGCTCGGGCTGGCGACCCGGAAGGTGGCCCTGGCCACCGCGGGGCGCGTACCGGCGGACTGCACGGTGCTGGTCGACGGCGGACCTCGAACCCGCTACACGCCCCTGGAGGTGGAGGCGATCTCCGGCTACCTCGCCGCCGGGGGCGCCACCCTGCTCCTCTTCGACCTCAACTTCCCGGTGGAGGCGTCGCTGGCCGGCCTGCTGGGGCGGCTGGGTGTCCGGGTTGGCGACGGCCTGGTGGTGGACCCAGCCGAGCACTACTTCACCGACGAGCAGATGGTGGCGGTGACCACCTACCCCCCGCACGCCATCACCTCGGGGCTGGCCCTCTCCTTCTTCCCCGGGGTTCGGCCGCTGGAGCTGGGCACGCCCGCCCCGGGCATCACCACCGCACCGCTCGCGGTGAGCAGCCCCGCGAGCTTCGTGCGCCCGGTCCGGGCGGGTCCGCGGGACGGCACCGCCCATCCGCCCGAGGGCCCCCGCGTGCTCGCCGCCGCCTCGTCGGGGAGCTGGGGCGGCGGGCCGCCCGGTACGGCCTTCCGCGCCGTGATCGTGGGCGACGCCGACTTCGCCAGCAACTCCTTCTTCCCGTACATGTCCAACGCCGACCTGCTCCTCTCGTCGCTGTCCTGGCTGGCGAGGGAGGAGCGCGCCTCGACGCTGAAGCCGGCCGTGGAGGTGCTGCCGCGCGTCTCGCTCACCGGGCGCCAGGTGCAGGGCATCTTCGTCGCCATGGTCCTGGTCCTCCCGGGCCTGGCCGCGCTGGCAGGAGGGCTGCTCTGGTGGCGACGCCGACGCTGAGGACCCTGGGCTGGGCGGCCATGGCGCTCGTCGCCGGCGGAGCCCTGCTCGCCCTGGCCACACGGGGCGAGCCGTCGGGAACGGGGCTGGCCCGCTTCGAGGCCGCCGGCGCGATGGTGGGCCTGTCGCCTGACCGGGCCACCGCCGTGGAGGTGCGCACCACCGACCGGCAGTGGCGCTTCGTCCGCACCGCCGCGGGTGGGTGGGCGGCCGCGGAAGGCTCGCCCCCCGGCGCCGCTGACCTCGGCGCCCAGGTCGAGGCGGGCCTGCGCTTTCTCCACGTCTCGGCGCCCCAGCGGGTCCTCGATCGCGAGGAGGTGCGCGCCGCCAGCCTGGCCGAGATGGGTCTGGCCCCGCCGCGGCTCACCGTCACCGTCTTCACCGGGGATCGGGCCGCCTTCGCGGCGGATCTGGGCGGACCCAACCCGCAGGGCCTGGCCCAGTACGCCCGCGTGGTGGGGTCCGACGAAGTGTTGCTGCTCAACCGGTACCTCGGTGAAGCCTGGCTCAAGGCGGTCAGCGCCCCATGATCCGCCCCGCTGGGTCGCGCGCCGCGCTCGCGGTGCTCCTGCTGGTCGCCGGCTCGCGCGCCATGGCCCACACCTCGAGCAACGGCCTGGCCCACGTCGCCATCGAGGGGACCACCGTCACCTACCGCCTCACCCTGGTGCTCCCTGAGCTGCCCGAGGCACCTCGGAAGCTGCTGGCGGCCGCCGCCGATGGCGACACCGCCGCCGCCGAGCAGGCGGTCGGTGAGCTGCGACGTCGGGTCATGGTCCGGTCCGGCGACGAGCCGTGCCGGCCCGGGCGCGCCACCGTGCGCGGCTCACGGCTCGGTGACGGCCGGGTGGATCTCGAGATGGCCTTCCGTTGTCAGGAGGCCCCCACCCGCCTGGTGCTGGGGGACGACTGGCCCGCGCTCTTCGGAGAGCACCACCAGACCCTGGCGCGCGTCGAGGTCCCCGGTGGACCCCACCAGCTCGCCTTCTCGGCCAGCCAGCCCGAGGGGACGGTGGAGGTGGGGCGCGGGGGCGGCACCGGCGCCAGCGGCTTCCTCTGGCTCGGCTTCGAGCACATCCTCTCCGGCTGGGACCACCTGCTGTTCCTGGCCGCGCTCCTGCTCCGGGGTGGCACGCTCCGGTCGATCCTCAAGATCATCACCGCCTTCACGCTGGCCCACAGCCTGACCCTGGCCGCGGCCGTGCTCGGGCTGGCCTCGCTCTCGCCGCGCTTCGTCGAGCCGGTCATCGCCGCCTCGATCGTCTGGGTGGCCATCGAGAACGTCCGGCAGGACAGACCGCCGCCGCGCCGCTGGCTGGCCGGCTTCGCCTTCGGGCTGGTCCATGGCTTCGGCTTCGCCACCGCGCTCCAGGAGCTCTCGCTCCCGCCCTGGCCGCTCGCCAAGGCCCTCATCCAGTTCAACCTCGGGGTCGAGGGCGGCCAGGCCCTGGTGGTCGTGGCCGTGCTTCCGTTCCTGACCTGGCTCCAGCGGACCCGCTGGGAGCCTCGAGTCGTCCGGGCGGCGTCGATGTGCCTGGCGGTGGTCGGCTCCGTCTGGTTCGTTCAGCGGCTCTTCGTGGCCTGAAGCGGAGGGGCCCGATGGCGATCACCGTCCCCGGGCAGCCTGCCTGGGAGGACCGTGGCGTCATCGCCTGGACCCTGCCCCGCCGGCTCACCGCCTCGCTCGCCACGGCGACCGGGTCCGGGGAATCGCCGAGGGAGGAGCAGGTGGAGGGAATGAGGTGACGGGCCACTAGCAGAACGCGGTCGGCACCTCCGACGCCGCCAGCGCGGGCGTCATCACCCGCCACCCCATCGAGGACCGACCCATCCTGCGACCTGGCGAGGTGCTGGAGCTGGTGCCCGGCCTGATCAGCACGCGGCGCGGCGGGGCCGGGAAGGCCAGCCAGCACGACCTGCGTGGCTCCAACCTCGACCACGACGCGGTCGCCCGTGGTGTCCGCCACCTGCTCCACCTCCTGCTCCGATCCCTTCGGTGGAGCCGCCGATCCGGCCTCGCGACGTGGCGGTCCAGGCGCCCGAGCAGCCTGCGCGCGGGCGAGAGCGACTCCGAGCGCCATCCGCTCCGAACCGCCCGCGGTCCCCTCGACGGCAGGGCCGACGCCACGCATCAAGCCACTGATTCCAGCGCCTTCCGCGGCGCGGAGACCGCCGGCACGGCGGATGCTCTACCAATGCGCACCTCATGACTCGGAGTGAGATCGGAACCCCCCAACCTTCACCAAGGATGACCATGAAGACGCTCAAGATGGCCCGATCTGGACTCACCGCCGCCGCGCTGGCGGCGCTGCTCGTCGCTCCGGCGGCCCAGGCGATCTCGACCGAGGTCAAGGGCTGGACCCTCAGCCTCTCCGGGGCCGTCGACGGCTACCTGACCATGGCGTTCTGCGACACCTCGGCCAGCCCGGCCGTGGCCGGCGGGATCGCGTGCCAGGTGGGGCCGGGGGGCGAGACCCGCTCCGCCATCGAGTCGGGCCTGCTGCCCGGCTTCCTGAACCTCGAGCTCAAGACCCAGAGCGGCGACATCGAGTACGGGGCCGACCTGGGCTTCTTCTCCGGCCTCAGCAGCACGGACGGCGGCAAGCGCGGCTTCGCCGCAACCACCATGGACCTGCGCAAGAACTACGTCTTCTTCGGGACCAAGGGCGTCGGCACCATCAAGGTCGGGCGTGACATGGCTCTCTTCGGCTCCGACGCCATCCTCAACGACATGTCGCTCACCGGCGCCGGCTCCGGCGCGGCCTTCCCGGTGGGCTTCGGCCAGACCACCTTCGGCCGCATCGGCGTCGGGTACATCTACGTCGACTGGGCTCCGCAGATCGCCTACACCAGCCCCGATCTCTCCGGGGCCAAGATCACGGTGGCCCTGCTCCAGGCCTGGGACACGCTGAACTTCTCGGGTACCACCACCCCCTCGCTGCAGGGGCACAAGACGCCGGGCGTTCAGGGCAAGCTGACCTACGACCTGGCCGGCTCCGTCCCCGCGCACCTCTGGGCTGGCGCCTGGTGGCAGACCGCCGCGTCCCTGGGCGGCGCCAATCCCGTCCCGGTCGGCGAGAGCATCACGACCACCGCCTTCGAGGTCGGCGCCACGGTCGCTCCGGTGAGTGGCCTGCAGCTCATGGGCTACTTCTACTCCGGCGCCGGCGCGGGCACGACGGGCGTGGTGTTCGACGCCGCCTCCTGGGACGGCGCCACGCTGGCGACCCGCAAGTCGATGGGCTTCATCGCGCAGGCCACCTATGCCATCAAGAGCGTCAAGCTCGGGTTGAGCTATGGGCAGAGCTCGCTCGACGTGGCGTCCAACGAGGTGGCCGCCGGCAACCCGCTGGTGAAGAGCAACAGCTCGATCATCGGCGGCCTCTACTACACGCTGGTCCCGGGACTCACGCTCACGGCCGAGGCGACCGGCACCACCGCGAAGAGCCACGCCGGGACCTCGATCTCCGACACCAGCCTGGCCCTGGGCTCGATCCTCTTCTTCTGACGCGGCAGCAGCCGAGGTTGCAGCGCGGGTGGGCCTGGCAGGCCCGGGATCTCCTAGGGGTGGGGGTCCTGGGTCTGCCCGGGTCGTTCCTGGGAGCACCGAAGGCGGTGCCCGGCGAGGTATTCCGGCGGTGGTGGCGGCGGCGGGGACCTTCCTCGGGTATTGTTCGCGAGGTCGATGGGCACCTTCAGGCTGACCGGGTATCGCAGGAGCGTGGTGAGGAGGTTCTCCCTCCTCCTGGTGGCGTCGGCCATCCTCCCCATGGTGGCCGTCGGCCTGGTCTACGACCGCTACGCCAGGAGCCTCCTCGAGGAGTTCACCGGTGAGCGGATCCGGGGGCAGCTGGCCGCCACCGCCAGCCGCGTCGGGTCGTTCCTCGAGGCCCGCACCTACCAGCTGGAGACCATCGCCACCTACCCGGCGCCGCCGACGGCCCGGCCGGGCGCCGCCCTGGCGTCGCTGGTGCGCATCGAGGCCGACGCCGCGGACCTCTACGGGATCCTCTTCTTCTCCGACGCCGGCGTCCTGACCCGGGCCATCGCCGGCCAGGCCGCCGCCGGGCCTCCCTACTGGAGCAACTTCGACTTCGACCTCGCGACCCTGCCGCGCCAGGTGGTCGGGGAGACCAGCGTCATCGGACCGGTGCCGCCGCGGGACGGCCAGTCCGGCTGGTTCCTCCTGCAGCACCGGCTCCACGGGGGCGGAGCGGTGGCGCTGCAGGTGCGCCTGGCCTCGGTCACCGAGCTGATGGGCGCCACCTCGGCGGCCGAGGTGGTGCGGCCCTTCCTGCGAACCCCGGCCGGCGACTTCGACGGGCGCGGTCTCCCCGCCGCCACGGCCCACGCCGAGGTCGTGGTCGGGCCCGAGGTGCTCCCCGGCTGGCGGCCCTGCCTGGTGGTGGACCCCGAGGAGCTGCTGCGGCCCTTCCAGGCCGCGCGCGTCGCGCTGCTGCTGGCTTCGGTGGTCGCGGCCGGCGGCATCGCCTGGGTGCTGGTGGCGATGGCCGGCAGGCTGAAGCACCGGGTGGATCTCCTGGCCCACGGCGCCGAGGCGGTCTCGTCGGGCGACTTCTCCCACCGGGTCCCGCTGGAGGGCGACGACGAGATCGGCCTGCTGGCCACCACCTTCAACCGCATGGCCTCGCGCCTCGGCCGGCTCATCGAGCGGACCGTGCGGATGAAGCGGCTGGCGGCCCTCGGCGAGTTCTCCACCGGCGTGGCCCACGAGGTCCGCAACCCGCTCGCCACGCTCAAGACCACGGTCCAGGCGCTGGCACGGCTCGAGGAGGACGGCGAGCGCTCCGCCCTCCTGGCCAGCATGCTCAGCGAGATCGACCGCATGGGCCGGGCCATGGAGGACATCCTGGTGTTCGGCAGGCCCCGGGCGCCCGAGCCGCGAGCGGTGGCGCTGAGCGAGGTCCTGCCCGCGATGCTCCGGCTGACCGGGCCCGAGGCGGCCCAGCGCGGCGTCGAGCTCCTGGTGGAGGGCGACCTGGGGGCCGTCGCCCTGGTCGACCCCGACCACCTCTCCCAGATCCTCCTCAACCTCATCCAGAACGCGCTGCACGCCAGCCAGGCCGGAGGCCGGATCGTGGTCCTCGTGGTGGCCGAGGAGGGCCAGCTGACGATCGAGGTCGCCGACACCGGGAGCGGGATCGCCCCGGAGAAGCTGGCCCACGTCTTCGAGCCGTTCTTCACCACCAAGCCGGGCGGCACCGGCCTCGGCCTCCCCATCTCCAGGCAGCTGGCCGAGCTGAACGGCGGTGGGCTGGTCCTGGAGAGCGCCGCCGGAAGGGGCACCACGGCGCGGGTCACGCTCCGGCCCGGAGGGAGGGCGCATGTCGAGCATCCTGATCATCGATGACGAGGCGGCGCTGGTGAACTCGATCTCCTTCGCGCTGCGCGGCGAGGGGTACGAGGTGGCGGGCGCCGGGACCGCCGCGGAGGGGCTGCGGGCGGCGGAGCGGACCACGCCCTCCCTGGTGATCCTCGACCTCAGGCTCCCGGACGGGACCGGGCTCGAGGCGCTGGAGAAGCTGCTGGCCGCGGTCCCCGGCCTCCCGGTCATCATGATCTCGGCCCACGGTGACACCCGGGTCGCGGTCAAGGCGGTCAAGGCCGGGGCCTTCGACTACCTCACCAAGCCGTTCGAGCTCGACGAGCTGCTGCTCACCATCCGCTCGGCCCTGGAGCGGGAGCGGATGAGCCAGGAGATCGCCCGCTTCAGGGAGGCGACGCTGGCCGGCGGCGAGCTGGTGGGCGAGAGCCCGGTGGTGCGGGCGCTGGCCGAGGCGACCCGCCAGGTCGGGGCCAGCCACGCCGGCCGGGTGCTGCTGCTGGGCGAGTCGGGGTCGGGGAAGGCGCTGGTGGCTCGCGCCCTCCACGGCCAGAGCTCGAGGGCCAGGGGACCGTTCGTGGAGGTGAACTGCGCGGCGCTGCCGGAGCAGCTCATCGAGGCCGAGCTCTTCGGCGCCGAGAAGGGCTCCTACACCGGCGCCACGCAGCGGCGGGTGGGGCTGGCCGCGCTGGCCGACGGCGGCACCCTCTTCCTCGACGAGATCGGTGAGCTGCCGCTGCCCCTGCAGGCCAAGATCCTGCACTTCCTGGAGGACGGCTCCTACCGGCCGGTCGGCTCCGGTCGGCCCATGGTCTCGGACGTCCGGGTGGTGGCCGCCACCAACCGCGATCTGGCCGCGGAGGTCGCGGCCGGCCGGTTCCGGGAGGACCTCTACTACCGGCTCAACGTGGTGCACCTCTCCGTCCCACCGCTCCGCGAGCGGGGGAACGACATCCTGGTCCTGGCCCGTCACTTCGCCGAGCGGTACGCCCGCGAGGAGCGCTGCGCGCCGGTGAGGTTCCCGCCGGAGGCCGAGGCGGTCCTGCTCGGCTACCGCTGGCCAGGCAACGTGCGCGAGCTGCGCAACCTGGTGGAGCGGCTGACCATCCTCAGCCCGGGGCGCACCATCCAGCCGGACGACCTCCCGGCGGTGGCGGCGCCCGCGGCCTCCCGGCCGGCCCACGCCCCTGGCACCACCCGCTCCATCGAGGCGGAGCTGGAGGACTCGGAGCGGGAGCTGCTCCTCTCCGCGCTGCGGGAGGCCGAGGGTCACCGTGGCCAGGCGGCGAGGGCGCTGGGGATCTCGCGCCACGCGCTGAAGCGCCGGCTCCAGCGGCTGGGGCTCCTGTGACGGGCCCCGATCTGGCCCGGTGCCCGGGCGGCGGGGCTCGTCGCCGCCTGGTCCCGACGCCGCTGCTCCTGGCCGCGGCGATCGCGGCCGTCGCGCCGGCGCTCCCCGCCCAGGCGCGCATCGAGCTGGGCGCCTCGGCCGCCGAGGCCGACGTCACCATCGGCTGCATGTTCCCCATGACCGGACGCTCGGCCAACTACGGGCGCGACAGCGTGGGCGGCATCCGGGTGGCGCTGGAGCGGCTGGCCCAGCCAGGGCCGGCCGGCCGGCGGCCACGGCTCCGGATCCTGGTGGAGGACGACCGCTCCAAGGCCGCGCACGCGGTGCAGCTGGCGGAGGACTACATCCGCCGCGACGGCGCCCGCTTCCTCTGCGGCGTGGTGAGCTCGGGCGTGGCGCAGGCCGTCAGCCGCTTCGCGGCCGGCCAGGAGGTGATCTTTATCGGCACCGACCACGCCACCTCCCGGCTCACCATCGAGGACTTCCACCGGCGGTACTTCCGGGTGTCCAACGACACCTTCTCCTCCATGGCGGCCGGGGCCCGGTACCTGGCCGACCTCCGAAGGCGGTTCCCCTGGCGAAGGCTGGCGTTCGTGGGAGCCGACTACGACTACGGCCACGTCTCGCTCCAGGATCTGCGGACCAGCCTGGACCAGCTCGGGGCGCCGTACGACCTGGTCGCGACCCTCTGGCCGAAGCTCTACGAGCCGGACTACGCCGAGGTGATCCGCGCGCTCCAGGGCGCCAAGCCCGACGTGGTGGTGACGGCCCTGTGGGGCGGCGACTTCATCGCCTTCCTGAAGCAGGTGGCGGCCACCGATCTCCTCGGCGGGGCCCGGCTCGCCAACTTCGACACCGGCGGCAACTACGACCTGCTGGTGGCGCTGGGGAGCTCGCCGCCGCCCGGCCTCATCCTTTCGGCGCGCCACCACAACAACTGGCCGGAGACGCCGCTGAACCGGTGGTTCGTCCAGGCCTTCCACCGGCTCGAAGGGCGCTACCCGACCTACGCCGCCGAGGGGGCCTACAGCGGGATCATGGCCATCGCCGAGGCCGTGCGGCGGACCGGGCCGCAGGGGTCGATCGACCAGCTGGTCCGGGCCCTGGAGGGACTCCACCTCGAGCTGCCGGAGGACCCGCCGGGCTTCACCTCGTACATCGACCCCGGGACCCACCAGATCGCCCAGGCGCAGGCCATCGGCGAGGTGCTGCCCAGCACCGACTTCCCGCCGGCCAGGGTGATGCTGGGGAACTGGGT
This sequence comes from Anaeromyxobacteraceae bacterium, assembly GCA_032654565.1. Taxonomy (GTDB): domain Bacteria; phylum Myxococcota; class Myxococcia; order Myxococcales; family Anaeromyxobacteraceae; genus JADKCZ01. The sequence continues at coordinate 23,051 of JAULAX010000006.1, forward strand.
CGCCTATCCCGCCGAGCTGCTCAAGCCCTCTCCGGAGGTCCTTCGGGCGCGCCGCGAGAAGGCCAGCCGGCGCGACTACCTGGTGGAGTAGCCGCTCGCCGTTCGGAGCGGATTCCGCTCGACGGCTCACCGCCACGGCGCGCCTTCCGCTCCAGGCGCCCTCGTCGGGCGCGGCCGGCGGCCGGATCGGCCCGGCCCCGGCGGGTGTCCCCGGCCGGGGGGACCGCGGCACGACCCTTGCTGTACACTGACCCCGGTCACTCGTCTTCGCCCCCTCCGCGCCACCGCTGTCCGCCAGAACCAGGAGCCAAGGAACCTCATGAACACGTCCCGGACCGCACCCTCCCGCTGGTTGTTCGCCGTCTCCCTCCTCTTCTTCGCCTCGAGCGTCCTCGCCCAGGCCCCTGCCGCTGCCCCGGCCGCGGCACCGCAGGCGCCCTTCAAGATCGGCGTGGTCACCTTCCTCTCCGGCGCCGCCGCCGGTCCCTTCGGCGTGCCGGCCCGGAACAGCGCCGAGGTGCTGGTCGAGGCCCTCAACGCCGGCAAGGTGCCGGGCGCCTACGGCAAGAAGGGGCTCGGCGGCCGGGCCATCGAGCTGGTCTTCATCGACGAGGCCGGCGGCGCCACCAAGCAGGTGAGCGAGTACCGGGACATCGTGCAGCGCCAGAACGTGGACGCCGTCATCGGCTACATCTCCAGCGGCGACTGCCTGGCGGTGGCCCCGGTGGCCGAGGAGCTCAAGAAGCTCACCATCCTCTTCGACTGCGGCACGCCGCGCATCTTCGAGGACGCCAGCTTCAAGTACGTCTTCCGCACCGCCCCGCACGCCACCCTCGACAACGTGGCGGCCGCCCGCTACGTGCTGGCGGTGAAGCCCAAGGTGAAGAAGGTGGCCGGCATCAACCAGAACTACGCCTGGGGCCAGGACTCCTGGAACGACTTCGAGGCCACCTTGAAGGCCCTCAAGCCGGACGTCGAGGTCACCACCTCGCAGATGCCCAAGCTGGGCGCGGGCCAGTACGGCGCCGAGATCTCCGCGCTGATGGCCGGCAGCCCCGAGATGATCCACTCCAGCTTCTGGGGTGGCGACCTCGACGCCCTGGTGCTGCAGGCCGCCCCCCGCGGCCTCTTCAAGAAGGGCACGGCGGTGCTCACCGCCGGCGAGACCGCCATGTACAAGCTGGCCGGGCAGCTCCCCGACGGCACGATCATCGGCGCCCGCGGCGCCAACGGCGTCTTCGCGCCGGACAGCGAGCTGAACCGCTGGTTCCGGACCGCCTACCAGGATCGGAACACCCTCCCTCCCGTCTACCCGTCCTACCGCATGGCCCAGGCCATCCTCGGGCTCAAGAGCGCCTACGAGAAGGCCCAGGCCGCCGGCGCCGAGGTGCCATCGCAGGACCAGGTCATCGCCGCCTTCGAGGGCATCACCTACGAGTCGCCGAGCGGGACGGTCAAGCTGGCCATCGGCAAGGGCCACCAGGCCGTGTCCGAGGCGGTCTACGGCACCGTCAAGAACGTGGGCGGCAAGGTCACCTTCGTCGACGTCAAGCGCTACCCGGCCGAGCTGGTGCTGCCGCCCGAGGGCGTGAAGAGCGCCGACTGGATCAAGACCTCGCTCAAGCCGGCCAAGTAGGCGCCGCGACACCGTCCCCCAGGAAGGCTCGAGTCACATGAGCACGCTCGTCGCCGTCCTGGTGGACGGGATCATCTACGCGTCGTGGCTCTTCATCATCGCCGCGGGGCTGACCATCGTCTACGGCGTCATGCGCATCCTCAACATGGCGCACGGCAGCCTCTACGCGCTGGGGGCCTACGTGGCGGCCTCGCTGGCCGGCGCCTGGCTGCGGGCTGGCTACGCGCCGCTGGGGAGCTACGCCGTGCTGGTGGCCTCGGCCCTGCTGGTGGGGCTGGTGGTGGGCCCGGTCATCGAGCGGGGGCTGCTGCGCTTCTGCTACGGGCGCGACGAGGTGGTGCTGGTGCTGGTCACCTACGCGCTGTTCCTCATCCTCGAGGACGCCATGAAGCTGGTGTGGGGGGTGGAGGCCTGGTTCGTCTCCGAGCCCTACGGCCTGCTCGGCAACCTGGACTTCGGCCCCCTCTCCTACCCGCTCTACAGCGTGGTGATGGTGGTGGCGGCCGTGGTCGTCGGGCTGGGGCTGCGCTGGGGCATCTACGGCACCCGCCAGGGCAAGCTCCTGGTCGCGGTCATCCACGACCGCGAGGTGAGCGCGGCGCTCGGCATCAACGTGAACCGGATCTTCATGGTGACCTTCATGCTGGGCACCACGCTGGCGGCGCTGGGCGGCGCCCTCACCGCGCCCACCGTGTCGGTGGTGCCGGGCATGGGGGTGGAGACCATCGTGCTGGCCTTCGCGGTGGTGGTGATCGGCGGCCTGGGGAGCATGCCCGGCGCCGCCATCGGCTCGATCATCGTCGGGCTGGTCCGCTCCGGGGCGGTCCACTGGCTGCCCCAGGTGGAGCTCTTCAGCATCTACCTGGTCATGGCCCTGGTCCTGGCCTTCCGGCCCCGCGGGCTGTTCGTCGCGGCCGAGGCGCGCAAGATATGACCTCGCCCCGTCGCACCGTACAGGGCCTGGCGGTGACGCTGCTGGTGGTGGGGGTGGCGGCGCCCTTCCTGCCGAAGTGGGCTGGCTTCCTGGTCACCATCGCCATCGCCAAGGCGCTGGTGGCGCTGGGGCTCCTGCTCCTCATGCGCACCGGGCTGGTCTCCTTCGGGCAAGGGCTCTACTTTGCCATCGGCGCCTACTCGGCCGGGGTCGGCGCCGAAACCCTCAAGATCACCGACGCCGTTCCCATGGTGCTGCTGGGCGCGCTGGCCGCCGGCCTGGTGGCCGCCGTGGTGGGGGTGCTGCTGGCCCGCTACCGCACCATCTTCTTCGCCATGCTCAGCCTGGCCTTCTCCATGATCCTCTACGGGCTGCTGGTGAAGTCGTCGGCCCTCGGCTCCACCGACGGCTTCAACGTCGCCGCCCGGACCGTCTTCGGCCTCGATCCGGCCGGCCCGATCGGGCGCTTCGGGATCTACGGGCTGGCGGCGCTGGTGGCCTTCCTGGGCGCGGTGGGCGTCGATCGCTACCTGCGCACCCACCTGGGCCGCCTGGCCCCGGCCATCAAGGACAACGAGCTGCGCGTCGAGTACATGGGCGCCTCGGTCCGGAACGTGGTGCACCTGCACCTGGTCATCGCCGCGGTGCTGGCCGGGGCCGGCGGGGCGCTCACCGCGCTGGCGGTGGGCCACGTCGACCCCGAGACGGCCTACTGGACCACCTCCGGGGAGTTCGTCTTCGTGGCCATCCTCTCCGGGACCTCGAGCGTGGCGGCCCCGTTCGCCGGCGCCCTGATCCTGGAGCTGCTGCGGAGCTTCGCCTACGAGCACGCCCCCAACACCTGGCAGCTGGTGATGGGGAGCGTGATGCTGGCCGTCATCCTCTTCCTGCCCGAGGGGCTCTGGTCGGTGTTCCGGCGCCGCCGCAAGGCCACGCCATGAGCGCCATCCTCCAGACCACCGGCCTCACCAGGACCTTCGGCGCGGTGACCGCCGCCAACGCCCTGGACGTCTCCATCGAGGCCGGCAGCGTGGTCGGGCTGATCGGCGGCAACGGGGCCGGCAAGACCACCTTCATCAACCTGGTGACCGGCTACCTCAAGCCCACCTCCGGGAAGGTCCACTTCGACGGGCTCGACATCACCGGGCAGCCCCCGCGGCTCATCACCCGGCTCGGGCTGTGCCGCTCCTTCCAGATCCCCCAGGTCTTCGACAGCCTGACCGCCTACGAGAACCTGCTGGTCGGCCTGGGCATCGTCTCCCTGGGGCGGAAGGCCTTCGTCGGCAGCGCCCTGGGCCGGCAAGCGCCCGAGGCCGTGGCCGAGGAGATGCTGCAGCGCTTCCGGCTCGGCCCTTACCGCGACCAGCTGGCCAGCACCCTGCCGGAGGGGGTGCGCAAGCTCCTCGACATCGCCATGGCCCTGGCGGTGAAGCCTCGCATCCTGCTCCTCGACGAGCCCACCAGCGGGGTCTCGGCCGACGAGAAGTTCACGCTCATGGACCTGGTCCTCGAGGCCATCCGCGCCGAGGGCGTGACCGTGCTCTTCGTGGAGCACGACATGGACGTGGTGCGCCGCTACGTGCAGCGCATCCTGGCCTTCTACGAGGGGCGGATCATCGCCGACGGTGACCCGGCCGAGGTGATGGCCCACCCCGACGTCCGCCGCTACGTGGTGGGCGAGGCGCCCCGGGGCGGGGAGGGATCGTGCTGAACATCGAGGCCCTCGACGTGTCCATCAAGTCGGTCCGCATCCTGCGCGGCGCCTCGCTGCGCCTGGCCCCAGGGCAGCTGGCGGGCCTGATCGGCCGCAACGGCGCCGGGAAGACCACCCTGATGCGCGCCATCATCGGCGCCCTGCCGGCCACCGCCGGCGCCATCTCCCTGGAGGGGAAGTCGCTGAAGGGCGTGACCTCCTACCAGCGGGCCCGCCTCGGCGTCGGCTACATGCCGGAGGATCGCCGCATCATCCCCCAGCTCACCGTCGAGGAGAACATCCTCCTGCCGGCCTGGGCCTCCGGCGCGACCGCCGCCGCCGAGCGGCTGGCCCGCATCTACCAGCTGATCCCCGAGGTGGCGGCCCTCAAGGAGCGCAAGGGGCTCCAGCTCTCCGGCGGCCAGCAGAAGCTGGCGGCCCTGGCCCGGGCCTTCATGAGTGGCACCAAGGTCCTGCTCCTCGACGAGCCCTTCGAGGGCGTGGCCCCGGTGCTGGCCCAGCGGCTGGCCGAGGTGGTCGGCCAGCTCCGCACCGAGGGGCTCTCGGTCCTGCTCTCGGAGTCGGATCTCTCCCACTCGAAGAACCTGCTCGACGTCGTCTACCAGATCGACCGTGGCCAGGTGAGCGGCCCGCCCGCCGCCTGACGCACGGAAGGAGCCGCATCCATGAAGACCGTCGCCGCCGTGCTGCGGGCCGTGACCGAGCAGCGCCCCTACACCATCTCCAAGCCGCTCTACCTCGAGGAGGTGGAGCTGGGCGCGCCGCGCGCCGGCGAGCTGCTGGTCCGGATCGAGGCGGCCAGCGTCTGCCACTCCGACGTCTCGGTGGTCGACGGCTCCCGCCTCAGGCCGCTCCCCATGGCGCTGGGCCACGAGGCGGCCGGCGTCGTCGAGGAGGTCGGGCCGGGGGTGCGCGAGGTCAAGCCCGGCGACCACGTGGTGCTCACCTTCGTCCCCAGCTGCGGCTCCTGCCCGGAGTGCTCGTCGGGGCGGCCGGCCCTCTGCTCGCCCGGCGCCGCGGCCAACGGCGCCGGCACCCTGCTCCACGGACCGGCCTTGCTGCGCGACGGCGCCGGCCAGGCCGTCCACCACCACCTCGGCATCAGCGGCTTCGCCCGCCACGCGGTGGTGGCCCGCGAGTCGGCGGTGGTCATCCCCGCCGACGTGCCGCTCCAGACCGCGGCCCTCTTCGGCTGCGCCGTGCTCACCGGCGCCGGGGCGGTGCTCAACACCGCCGCGGTCCGGCCCGGCCAGTCGGTGGCCGTCTACGGCCTCGGCGGGGTGGGGCTGGCCTCGGTGATGGCCGCCCACGTGGCCGGAGCGACCACCATCGTGGCGGTCGATCCGGTGGAGTCCAAGCGGCGCCTGGCCCTGGAGATCGGCGCCACCCACGCCTTCACGCCGGGCGAGGCGGAGGCGGCGGTGAAGGAGCTGACCGGCGGCGGGGCCGAGTTCACCTTCGAGGCGGCCGGCGTCCCGGCGGTGATGGAGGCCGCCTTCCAGGCCACCCGCCGCGGGGGCACCACCGTAATCATGGGGCTGCCGCACCCGTCCAAGACCCTGACGCTGCCGGCCCTGGCCTTCGCCGGGCAGGGGAAGTCGGTGGTGGGCTCCTACATGGGCTCCTCCTCGCCGCAGCGGGACATCCCGCGCTACCTGGACCTGTGGAAGGGCGGGCGCATGCCGGTGGAGCGCCTGCAGAGCGCGACCCTGCCGCTCCGCCGGATCAACGAGGCCTTCGAGGCGCTGGCGTCCGGCGCGGCCGTGCGCCAAGTCCTGCTGCCGCAGGGATGAACCATGGCCATCAAGATGTTGAACCCGACAATCGGTTAACCGTTCAGTGATCCCAGCTGCCGCGAGGAGAGCGTTCCGTGAGGTTCCTGACCAGCTACCCCGCCGCCGATCCCGCCGCCGTTCTCTACCGGCGCTGCACCGTCGATCTTCGCAGTGGCGCCATGCGGCAGGAGGACGTCCCCTGCCGCAATCTGGAGGACGTCCTGGGCGGCTTCGGCCGCTCCTTCCAGCTGCTCGCGGAGCGCAAGATCGACGCCGCCTACTGCGACGAGAACCCGCTGATCGTCAACACCGGGCTGCTCACCGGCACCAACGCCATGACCGGGATGCGCACCTACTTCTCCGGCTACAGCCCGCTCAAGGGATCGAGGAAGGGGCTGCCGGCGGCGATGTGGTCGGCGGGGAGCGGGAACTTCGGGGCCAAGTTCAAGTGGACCGGGCTCGACGAGCTGATCTTCGAGGGTCGCGCTGCCGAGCCGGTCTACGCGCTGATCCGGGAGGGGGCCGGGGGGCCGGTGGTGGAGCTGAAGCCGGCCGGGCACCTGCTCGGCCGGACCACCCACGACAAGATCATGGCGCTGCACCAGCAGTATGCCGGCGCCCACTTCGCCGCCATCGGCCAGGCCGGGGAGCACTGGGCCACGAACTACATGGGGGCGGTGGCGCTCTCCACCGACAACCAGCTGCGCTCCGGCGATGACAAGTGCCGCTTCGCCGGCCGGGGCGGCATGGGCAGCCTGATGGGCTACAAGAACGTCATCGCCCTGGTGGCCCAGGTCGGCGACAAGCTCAAGCCCGTCTCCGAGGCGGTGAAGAAGGTCAACATCAACGTGATCAAGGGAGGCGGCTCGGCCCGCTTGCAGCCCATCAAGCGAGGGGGCGGAGGCGGCACCTGGGCCAACTACGACGTGCTGCAGGCCTTCCACGCCGTGCCATTCAACAACTTCCGTCCCCAGGGAAACGACCTGCCCGAGGCGCTCTTCCGGGAGAACGTGGAGAAGGCCTACGAGATCAAGTCGGAGGCCTGCTGGCGCTGCGGGATCACCTGCCACAACAACGTCTACCAGAAGGGCGAGGACGGCAGCCGCGGCGAGTTCCTGGCCAAGTTCGACTACGAGCCGCTCAACCTGCTCGGCACCAACGTCGGCATCCACGATCCCGGCCAGGCGGCCCAGCTCATCAAGCTGGCCGACAATTACGGGATGGACTCGATCACCCTGGGCGTGACCGTCTCCTACGTCCTCTCCTACAACGAGCGGCACCCCGAGCAGCGGCTCCTCAACGGCGCGACCTTCGGCGACTTCGAGAAGATCCGCGAGCTCGTCATCGGGGCCGGAGAGGGGCGCCTGCCGGACGTCGGGCGAGGGTCGATGCGGCTCTCCGAGCGCACCGGGGAGACCTCCTACGCGTACCACGTGAAGGGCCTGGAGCTCCCGGCCTACCAGCCCGAGACCAACCCCGGCTACGCCTGGGCCATCGCCGGCGGGCACATGTCGATGGCGACCTACGGGCTGCTGACCCGGGAGGGGAAGTCCGACCTCGAGTCCTGGGTCAAGGGCATCACCCAGGACAAGCTCAACATCGTCGGCTTCGACATGATCGGGCTGTGCAAGTTCTTCGACATCGGCAAGGGGATCGGCACCCAGATGGTGGTCGACTGCCTGCAGAGCGAGTGCGGCCTCACGGTCAGCACCGCCGAGATCGCCAGCGCCGTGCGGCGGGCGTTCCTGCGTGGCCTCGCGCTGGAGCTCCGGCAGGGATACTCCAAGGACGAGTACACGCTGCCGGCCGAGGTGTTCGAGCGGCCCAACCCGAGCATCCAGCTCCCCCCGGCCGTCGCCTCCCCCCAGTTCTTCGCCGAGCTCTCGAAGCGGGTCTGGGAGGCCTTCGAGCCGGAGCTGGAAGGGCTGCTGCCAAGGTTGGGGTAATCGGACCGCCGGGCGGGTCTTCGTCGGGCCGGGCGGGATCGCGGGCGGGTCGACGGGCGCATCCGGGCGGTCTTCCCGTGGGGCGGAGGTGTGGATGGGGATCCTGGAGGAGTACTTGTGACCTGCCCCCTGAAGACTAAACGACCGTGCGCGATTCGAGATCAGGTAATTCGACTCGAGTCGCAGGAAGAAAGTTGAATGGGAAGGTTGCCCCATCGATCGTGGTGGTTGCGATGCCAACCCAGACGACGAGGTCCTTCCCGTGCACAAGAGACCTCGGCTTGCCCGAGCCGCGCGACGCCGACTGATCACCCGAGGCCGAAAGACCAAGGACCCGCAGACCGCCCTCCGCTTCCTCATGATCGCCAAGCTCTCCCAAGGACTCTCCCGCCAGCAGGTCGCCCGCGACCTGGGGTGCTGGCCGTCCACGGTCGTGAAGGCGGCGCGGCGCTTTGCCGAGGCCGGCCAGGAGGGCCTGCTCGACCAGCGCGCCTTCAATGGCCCCACCAAGGTCGACGCTCGCTTCCGGGAAGAGCTGAAGCTGGTGCTGCACTCGGTCCCGACCGAACTGGGCTGGCGGCGCACCAACTGGACCCGCGAGCTGCTCAGCCTGGCGTTGGCGGATCGCGGGCTTCCGAGAGTTGCCGCATGCACCATGGGCCGAGCCCTCTCGGAGATCGGCGCGCGGCTCGGGATGCCCAAGCCCACCGTGCTCTGCCCGTGGGATTCGGCCCGCAGGAAACGCGTTCTGGCGAAGCTGCGCCACCTCGCCAAGTACGCCACCGAGGCCGAGCCGGTCTTCTACGAGGACGAGATGGACGTCCATCTCAACCCCAAGATCGGCCGCGACTGGATGCTGAAGGGCGAGCGGCGCTACGTCGTCACGCCCGGCCAGAGCAGGAAGCGCTTCGTCGCCGGCGCGCTCAACGCCAAGACCAAGAGGCTGACCTGGGTTGACGCGCCGTCCAAGGCCAGCGGCCTCTTCATGAAGCTGGTGTGGAAGCTGGCCGCCGAGTACCACAAGGCGAAGCGCATCCACCTCATCGTGGACAACTACATCATTCACTCGAGCAAGAAGACGCGGCGCTTCCTCGCCCAGTTCGGTGACCGGGTGAAGCTGCACTTTCTCCCGCCCTACTACCCCGACGACAACCGCATTGAGCGCGTGTGGCTCGACCTGCACGCCAACGTGACGCGCAACCACCGCTGCAAGACGATCGGGGAGCTGATGATTCAAGTTGTCGCCTTCATGCGTGCCTTCAACCAGAAGAAGCTCAACCCTTCACTGAAGCCCGCGATTGCTGTTTCCGAATCGCGATCGGCCGTTTAGGCGGCTTGAGGTATGCGTCCTCTAAACCAGAGTTCGTGATTCGCAATCACCGGAAAGGCCGGGGATCGGAAGGAGAAAGTTGAATGGCCTCGGTGGACAGGTGAGATCCGGCCAACTGCGGACGGGTCAAAACCGGCCAATGGCCAGGACCCAGGACCAGTTCGCTTCTATCCCGCGGTGGCCTCGCTCTGCAACGTCTGACGGGTGCGCCAGCTCCTCGGCCCGCACTTGAGGACGTGGGCGTGGTGGAGAAGCCGGTCGAGGGCAGCAGCCACGGCGGCGACGTCGCCGAGCAGCTTTCCCCAGTCGTCGACGGGGCGGTTCGAGGTGATGAGGGTCGAGGCGCGCTCGTAGCGGCGCATGACCAGCTCGAGGAGGTCCTCGGCGGCCGTGTTCGGCAGCTTGCGCATGCCGAGGTCGTCGATGACGAGGAGCGGCACCGTGGCCAGCTCGGTGAAGCGCGCCTTGCGCGTGCCGTCGAGGCTGGCCTCGGCCAGCTCCTCCAGCAGCACGTGGGCCTCGCGGTAGAGCACCTTGTGCCCCTGCTGGATGGCGGCGTGGGCAATGCCCTGGGCGAGGTGGCTCTTGCCGGTGCCGGGCGGGCCGAGGAAGAGCGCGTCCTCGTGCTTGGCGATGAAGTGGCCGGCGGCGAGGTCGAAGACCGTCCGCCGGTCGAGCTTCCTGTTGAAGTCGAAGTCGAAGGTGTCGAGGGTCTTGCCGACGTCGCGGAAGCCGGCGCGCTTCACGCGTCGCTCGAGGAGCCGGTCCTGCCTGCGCTGCAGCTCGTCCTGGACGAGGGCGGAGATGAGGTCGAGCGGCGCCCAGTGGTCGGCCTGGGCCTGGACGATGCGTGGTTCGAGGGTGGCGGCCATGCCCGAGACGCGCAGTTGGCGGAGGGCACGGTTCACTTCGGTGAGGTTCATTCTGGGCTCCTGGTCATGCGGTCGATGAGGTCGCGGTACTCGGTGAGCTGCCGGATGAGGGGATCGACTTGCTTGAGGCCGAGACGCAGCGGCGAGCCGCGCTCGAGGTAGCGCTTCACGAAGCGGTAGGTCGGGACGCCGATCTCCAGGGCGGCGTTGCAGGCGTCGTCGACGGTGGCGCCGCCGTGGCGCTTGGCGAGGGAGAGGAGGCCGAGAATTCGGCGCACGCCGTCTTCGCCGTCATCAGCGTGGATGCGCTGCGCCACCGTGCCGATATGCCGCCCGGCCAGGCTGGCGCGGGCCAGCACCTCGATGGTTGAGGGCGGCGTCTTCCTCGGCCGGTCCTCGGCCAGGATGGCGCGACGGCCGCGGTCGCGGCGCAGGTGCTCGCGCAGCAGCTGGCCGGTCTTGGGGTCGATGAGCCGCACCACGTGGCCGTCCCACTGCGCGTTCAGCTCGCGGCCGATCCAGCCGGGCGGCGGCGCGTAGTAGGCCCCCTCCACCTCGATGCAGCCGTCGAGGTGCACGGTGCGCTTGCCGAAGGCGTAGTAACGGAAGGGCTCGACCGGTAGCGGTCGCAGCGCCGGCTTCTCCTCGGCGAACATGGCGGCCACCTGGCGCTTGGTGGTGCCGTGGATGCGGGTGTCGGCCCAGCGCTCCTCCCAGCGATCCAGGTAGGCCTGCGCCTCCTCGATGGTCTCGAAGCGCATGCCCTTGAGCGGTGTCTTCTGGGCGTGCCCGACGCCGCTCTCGACCTTGCCCTTGCGGTCCGGGTGGCCGACCCGGGCCGGTAGCGCGACGACGCCGTAGTGCTTGAGCAGGTCGCGGAAGAGCGGGTTGAGGACCGGGTCGTAGATCTCCGGCTCGATGACGCCCTCGCGCAGGTTGTCGAGGACCACCACGCGCGGCACGCCGCCGAGCCGGCGGAAGGCCTGCTCATGCAGCTCGGCCCAGATCCGCGTCGAGGACTTGAAGGTGAGCAGCCGCACCGACTTGCGGCTGAAGCCAAGCGTCATCACGAAGAGCCGGCTGCGGCGGTACTTGCCGGTCTCCGGGTAGCGGACCATCGGCCCCTCCCCGTAGTCCACCTGGGCCTCCTCGCCCGGCGGCGTGAAGATGCTCGGGTGGGCCTCCGGCGCGGCCGACGCCTTCAGCCGCCCCACGTAACGCTTCACCGAGGCGTACTTGGCGAGGAAGCCGTGGTCGTCGACCAGGGTCTGCCAGATGCCCATGGCGTTGCGCCCGGCGGCCAGGGCGCTCTCGACGAGCTCCCGGTAGGGCTCGCAGGCGCTGGCCGCCGGCGCGCGGCCGGGCCTGGCTGGCCAGGTGAGGTCGGTGGACACCCCGTTGGCCGGATTTGGCCCCTGGCCGGGGTCGGTGGACGGGTCGTTGGCCGGCTTTGCCTGGCCACAGGGGTCGGTGGACACCTCGTTGGCCGGATTCGCCGGCGGCTTGCGCCCCCACCCTCGCGGCGGGCGCACCGGCACCCCGGCCGCCTTGAGGTAGGCGCTCGCCGTCTCCCGGCGAACCCCCGTCGCCTCCTCAATGCGCCGCAGGGGCCAGTTCAGCCGGCCCAGCGCCACCACCTGCTGCTTCTTCTCGTCGCTCAAGACGTTGGCCATCCCAGCGGTGGGCCATGCCCACTCGCGGTCGTCAACGTCCTGGGTCGTCAGCTCCGTTGGCCGGTTTTCAGACGTCCACCGCTGGCCGGATTAGCCCGTCCACCGAGGAAAGGGAAGGTCAACCCATCGATCGTTGCGCTTGCGAGGGCACCAACGACGCTGGAGGAGACCTTCCCGTGCACAAGATACCGCGGCTTGACCGTGCCGCGCGACGCCGACTCATCACTCGAGGCCGAAGAACCAAGGATCCTCTCACCGCCCTGCGCTTCCTCATGATCGCCAAGCTCGGACAGGGACTCTCTCGACACCAGGTCGCACGCGACATCGGCTGCGTCCCGTCCACCGTCGTGAAGACGGCTCGGCGCTTCGTCGAGGATGGCGAGGAGGGGTTGCTCGACCGCCGGGCCTTCAACGGTACGACCAAGGTCGATGGCAACTTCAGGGAGACGCTGAAGCAGGTGCTCCACTCCGTGCCGACCGAGTTCGGCTGGCAGCGGACGACCTGGACGCGCGAGCTGCTCGGCCGCGAACTGGAGAGAAGGAAACTGCCACGGGTGGCCCCCTGCACGATGGGCCGAGCGCTTTCGGCTATCGGCGCTCGGCTCGGCATGCCCAAGCCGTTCGTTTCTTGCCCGTGGGATTCGGCCCGCAGGAAGCGGGTTCTGCGTGATCGCCGCCGCCTGGTGAGGAGCGCCACGCTGGAGGAGCCGGTCTTCTTCGAGGACGAGATGGACGTCCATCTCAACCCGAAGATCGGCCGCGACTGGGTGCTCAAGGGACAGCGCCGCTACGTCCGCACGCCGGGCCAGAACAAGAAGCGGTTCGTGGCCGGCGCGCTCAACGCCGCCACCGGCAAGCTGACCTGGGTGACCGCGACCAGTAGGCGAGCGGGTGGAGCGCGAGGCGCACCACGGTGGTCCGGGCACCGTACATGAGCAGGAAATCGCTGTAGTGGCCCGGCTTCATCTCGAGCCCCGCGAAGGCCTCGGCAGCCCGTGCAGACAGCCCGAAGTGCTCGATGACCGACCGGTGCTTGCCAGCCAGATGCCGCAGGAAGATGCGGATGGTGCTGTTCCCGACGATGGCCTCCCGTCCTACCCGCGACCCGAGGAAGTCGTTCAGGTTTTGGGAGATCATCCACATCGCGGTGTCGTACTTCCGCATCTTCCGGTAGCAGCCGCCGAGGAACCGCTCGGTGGCGTCGTCGGCGCCAAGGTACTCGTGCCCCTCGTCCACCTCGACGAGGGTGCGGGTGCGGCGGGCCATCGCCCGGTTGGTGATGGCCTGGATGATGGTGGCCATCGCCACCGCCTTGGTAGAGGCGTTCTCCGAGACGCGAGCGAGGTCGAAGGTGAGGAGCGGCGCGTCGAACCGGAGCTTCGAGGGCCTGTTGAGAAACTCGGCGTAGAGGCCGGTGCAGTAGATGCCGAGGCGGCGCACCAGGTCGTCGGCGATGGCCTTGTCGTTCGGGTGGCTCCACTCGTACGTCGCCAGCGCCTCGGAGATGTGGCCGATGAGCACTGGCTCCTCCGGGCAAAGTCTAAACTTGGTCTCGTAGAGCCAGCGGACGGCGCGAGAGACCACGTCCTGCTCCACCTTGTCGAACGGAGGCCGGGTCCGGTCGGCCACGCACACCTCGATGAACTGGACCGTATGCTCGATCTCCTCGTTGGAGATGGCCCCGTCCGGCCCGGCGAGCTGGGCATAGGGAAGGAACGGCGAGATCGAGGTGGAGAGGTCCACCGCGATGTGGACCCCGCCGAGCAGCTCGGTGAGCGGCGCCCAGGAGCGGCCGTTGTCGATGAGGATGGCCTCGATGCCAGCTGCCCGGGCGTCGAGCGTGAGCGCGCCCAGGGTGACGCTCTTCCCCGAGCCGGTGTCGGCCACGACGATGCCGTGGTGGGCGTTCACACCGCTCGACTTGTCGAAGAGGTCGAAGCGGAAGGCGTCCCCGGTGGGGGTGAGGAGCAGGCTCGAAGCCCGGGACGTGCCGCGCCAGGGGGCGTAGACCGGCAGGAAGTCGGCGGCGTTGCGGCTGGTGCACCCCTTGCGGCGGAGCTGATAGCGCCCAGCGCCAGGGAGCATGGAGAGGAATGCCGGGAGCTGGGTGACCTCCTCCTGGAGCAGCTCGGAGTTGCCTGTCGCAGCGAAAGCGCTTCGCGCGGCCTCGGTGGCCGCGTCGAGCTCGTCGAGGGTCTCGGCTTCGAGGAGGAGCGAGACCGAGAGCGCCACGATCTTGCTGCTCATCGACGACAGCTCCTCGAACAGCCCCTGGATGGCCTCGCGCTTGGAGCGGTCGGCCTCCTCCTGCTCCACGGTGTGGCGCTCCAGGAAGGGCACCACCTGGCGGAGGCTCTGGACGAGAGCGTGCTGGTTGTTGAGGAGCCAGCGCGCAGCTCGCTGGGCCCGAAGGTGGACGGTGACGGCGAGCGTGTAGGGCAGCGGGCCAGCGCCTGTCGAGAGGCCGAGGAGCGGCTCGGAGGCGAAGTAGGAGGTGCCTGCCTCCGGGAGCATCTTCAACGTGGCGACCCGGCGATAGAGGCCGCCTTGCCGGAGGTGGCCGCGGGCCTCCTCGATGTCCTCGTTGGCGAGCTGTTCCGCCTCCGTGTACTCGGCCAGGTGACGCCCTTCGCGCTTCAGGGTCTCCTCGGCCCAGAGGGTGTCGCGCAGGCGTACGCGCGGCGGCGGGAGCCCTTGCCGCGCCCGGCCGGGGTTCAGCAGGTCGTGGTGGAGGCGCCACACCTCCTCGAGGTCCAGCTCCCGGGCCGGGATGCCGCTCGACCCGAGGCGGTTGACGATCCGATCCCTGAGCTGGGCGAGCCGGGCGAGGCGCCGTTCGTGTTCGGCCTGGGCCAGCTGCGCGGTCTTCCCGAAGAGCAGCCGGCCACCCAGGAGCCCTCGGCCGACACCGAGTTTGAGCCCGCCCGTTCCACTGAAGAAGAGGAACACCCGCGTCCGGCGGAGCCGCTGCTCACGAAGCCAGGCAGCCCGCCCTGCGACGTAGGCCCGGAGCGCCGGGCCGACCGCGCCGGCGCAGGAGGCCTCGTACTCCCGGACCTCCTCCTCGGCGCCGCGTTCGACCCGGTAGAGGAAGTGGAGCGTCGTCTCGTCATCGAGCGAGGCCACCAGGCTCCTCAAGGCCTCCCCGATGGAGGCGAGCTGGTCCTCCCCGGCGTACCGGACGTCGAGGCTCCCTAGTTCCAGCCCGCCGACGTAGTCGAGGGCCGGTGTCACGAGCGCAGTGACGCCGCCTTCCCGAAGCGTCCGCCAGAGCGGGATGAGATCGGCGAGGGCGGTCTCACCGGTCATCGCCGGGCCTCGCGCCGAGAGTCCCGGCACTCATAGGGGCCGTAGGGGAAGCGAGGCGTCCGAGCCCGAGCTGCTGCGCTCAACCGCCCGCCGCTCTGCACCTGACGGATACGCCAGAGGAGCCAGTGCTGCAGGTGGCCCTCCGGCCGGCCGGCCCCGGCGATGCGGAGAACCAGGTAGATGGCCAAGGCCGTTCCCGCCCCGATGTTGGGGGCGCCGAGCGCCGTGCCCACCCACCCGGCCCCGAGGACCCCGAGCCACTCCATCGGGAAGGCGAGCCCGAGGAACGTGCTCGGAGCGTCGAGGTTTCGGTAGACGGGCGCGTACACGGCCGTTCTCCAGTTTGGACTGTGCGCCGCTCAGCCCGCGCGCATCACCTGGAGGAGCCGGTCGGCGTTGGCGAGCAGGAAGTAGAGGATGACCGCGATGATGGCGACATACGCAGTCGACTTGATCATCTCGGGCCGGATGAAGGCCGCGACGCCCGAGACGATGATCGCGAAGAGTGCGATGGGCGCGATGATGTAGTTGCGCGCGAACTGCAGGAGCTGCTGGCCCGGCATGGTCGTCGCCTGGGCGATCGCGGGAGCGGGCGCCAGGGCGATGACGGCGACCAGCGTGATGGCAGCAGCGACGGCGAGCGAATCAAGGTTCCAACGGGTGGGGCTCCGGAGCATGACGTTCCTCCTCTTCCTCGTGTACTCGGCGGCGAAGGGCGCCGTCGAAGTCGGCCTGGACCGCGGCGAGGCGGTCCCTGAGTTGGCGGGCGTAGGCCACCGGCGAAAGACCTTGGGGACGCTCCAGGAAGAGGAGCGCTCCGAAGGCCGCGGCGAACGAGAAGCCGCTCACCAGCGTCGGGTGCCAAGCTAGCGCCCAGAGCCACGTCGAGCCGTCCGGGTCCACGAGGACCGCGTTCAGCTCCGCGACGGCCGGGGCCAGTGCCGAGAGGAAGAAGAAGAGCGCAAGGAGGAGGACGGGGCGCGGGAGGAGCCGGAGGCGCGTCCACGTCGATGCCGGCGCGTCGTTCGTGGCTCGTTGTTCCAGCTCCACCCGCATGACGGCCTCACTTCTTCTTGCGCTCGGCGCTCGGGAGGTCGAAGCCCGCGCCCTTTTCGCGAAGCTCCAGGCTCCGCTGGAACAGGAGATGGAGCAGGTACTCGTACCGCCGCATCTTCAAGGCCGCGCGGTCCGCCTCCAGGAGCACGGAGGCAGCCCCCGGGAGGCCGAACCAGGTGCGGAGGCCTTCGAAGTGATGATTCACGAAGCCGGTGAGGTCGCTCCCCTCCTGGTCAGCCTCGCCGCGCAGGAACTTTACGAGCTCGCGCGGCATGCGGAAGGTCTGCATCAGCTTCTCGGTGGAGCTGAACGGGTCCGCTTCGGTGGTCTTGGGCTTGGGAGGCATCGGATATCCCTTTGTATGTCGTTTAGGCTTCTACGCTACGCGAGTCAACCGGATCGGATGGGGCAGACGAACGTCTATCCTGGGCAGTGTGCCAAACTGCCTGACAGATGGCTAGCTTGATGGAGGATCAGGCCCTGATGGGGCCGATCGAAACGAAGCCTGGCCCCGGCCTGGTGTGGACACGCGGTTCGGCTCTCGGGCAGCAGGCACAGTTTCCCGTGCGTCGGTCGTTGCGTCGTCGCTGGGGTGCGGGGCGGGCCGTGATCCCCGACCGCAGGCCCTCCGCGCTGGCCCATTTCTGACCGGGCCTCGCGTTCCGCCGCGTGTAGACTGCCAGGCCATGAGCCCCAAGCCCAAGAAGCCGAGAGACCCCCGCCGCGAGCTGCTGGCCGCGCTCGGTGGGCGCGTTCGCACCTAC
>JAULAX010000007.1:0-226050 GCA_032654565.1 Anaeromyxobacteraceae bacterium
GCCTCTGCTTTACTGGCGGGCCCTACTGGATTCGAACCAGTGGCCTTCGGATTCGTAGTCCGACGCTCTATCCATCTGAGCTAAGGGCCCAACTCTTCATTTCAAAGACCGCCACGACTGGCGGAAAGGGAGGGATTCGAACCCTCGGTACAGGTTACCCCGTACACTGGTTTAGCAAACCAGCGCCTTCGGCCTCTCGGCCACCTTTCCAGAACCTCTCGCTACTCGCTGCTGGCGGAGGAGGAAGGATTCGAACCTTCGGAGGGCTTGCACCCTCAGCGGTTTTCAAGACCGCCGCCTTCGGCCGCTCGGCCACTCCTCCGAAGCCTTCCTCGTCCGTCAACCTGCCGCCGTCCCGGGAGAAACCGCCCGGGAGGGCACTCGAGCCGCCCTGTATAGAGGATGGGCGGTCCGGGATCAAGCCCGAAGGCCCCCCCGGCCGGGGCCGCCGCCCTCAGCGCTCCACGCCCCGCGGGAACCGCTGCGGGACGATCCGCTCGAGCCCGCCCAGGTACGGCCGCAGCGCCTCCGGGATCAGCACCGTCCCGTCGGCCTGCTGCCCCTGCTCGAGGAGGGCCACCACCGCCCGCCCCACCGCCACCCCGGAGCCGTTGAGCGTGTGGCAGAGCCGCGGCTTGCCGTCGGCGCCGCGGTAGCGGACCCGGATGCGGCGCGCCTGGAAGTCCTCGCAGTTGGAGACCGAGCTGATCTCCCGGTAGGCGTCCTGCCCCGGGCACCAGACCTCGATGTCGTAGGTCTTGCTCGACGAGAAGCCCATGTCGCCGGTGCAGAGCAGCACCACCCGGTGGTGCAGCCCGAGCCGGCGCAGCACCTCGCAGGCGTCGTCGAGCATCCGCTGGTGCTCGGCCTCGGAGCTCTCGGCGCTGGCGAACTTCACCAGCTCCACCTTGTGGAACTGGTGCTGGCGCATCAGCCCGCGGGTGTCGCGCCCGGCGGCGCCGGCCTCGGCGCGGAAACAGGGCGAGAAGGCGCAGTAGGAGACCGGCAGCGCCGCGCCCTCGAAGATCTCGTCGCGGTGCATGTTGGTGACCGGCACCTCGGCGGTGGGGATGAGGTAGAGCGGGCTCTCCCCCTGGGTCTTGAAGAGGTCCTCCTCGAACTTGGGGAGCTGGCCGGTGCCGGTCATGGTCTCGGCGCTGACCAGGTAGGGCGGCAGGATCTCGGTGTAGCCGCGGGAGACGTGGACGTCGATGAAGAAGGCGGTCAGGGCCCGCTCCAGCCGCGCCCCCACCCCCTTGCTGATGGTGAAGCGCGACCCGGAGAGCTTGGCCGCTTGCGGCCACTCGAGGATGCCGAGCGCCTCGCCCAGTTCCCAGTGCGGCTTGGGGGTGAAGCCGAGGGTCGCCTTCTCGCCCCAGCTCGAGACCTGCAGGTTGCCGTGCTCGTCGGCGCCGGCCGGGACCGCGTCCTGGGGCGGGTTGGGGACCAGCAGCAGCAGGGCCTGGATCTGCGCCTCCACCGCGGTCCGCTCCGCCTCGCTGGCCTTGAGCGCGTCACCAAGCACCCGCAGCTCGGCGCGGGCCTTCTCGCCGGCCGCCTTGTCGGTCTTCATCAGCTCGCGGATCCGGCCGTTGGCCTCGCCCTGGGCCTGCTGCTGCTTCTCGATGAGCAGGTTGAGCTCGCGCCGGCGGGCCGCCAGCGGCTTGACCGGGGCCAGCGCGGCCACCGCCGCCTCCCCGCGGCGCGCCAGCTTGCGCTCCACCCCTTCGTAGTCGGCGACGACGGCCTTCAGGTCCAGCATGGTGGCGAGGCTCCCGTGATCAGGCAGGAATGAACGGGGCAATATACCGTTCTTAACCCCGGGGAGGGCTCCGGGGTCTTCCACCGGGTGATGCCGGCCATGAGCGTGCGCGACGACGAGACCGGACGACCGAGGCTGACCCTGGTCGAAGGCGGCCGGGCCGGCGACGCCCGCGACGAGGACGCCCTGCTGGGCGCCTGGCTGGTCGGCGACGACGAGGCCTTCGGCGAGCTGGTGCGGCGCCACCAGCCGCTGGTGCTGGCCATCGTCCGGCGCTACGCCGCCACCGCCGAGGACGCCCGCGACCTGGCGCAGCGGACCTTCCTCAAGGCCTTCGAGTCGGCGCGCCGCGCCCTGGCCCGGAGCGGACGCGACGCCGTCCCCTTCAAGCGCTGGCTGGTGCGGGTGGCGGTCAACCTGGCCAAGAACCACCGGCGCGACGCCGGCCGCTGGACCAGCGTGGCGGTCGACCCGGAGCGGCTCTCCTCCGGCGCCACCCCGGCCCTCGAGGCGCTGGAGAAGGCCCAGGCCACCGCCCGGGTGCGCCGCGCCGTCCTCGACCTGCCGCGCCGGCAGCGCGAGGTGCTGACGCTGCGGCTCGACGCCGAGCTCCCCTTCGCCGAGATCGGCGCCACCCTGGGCATCACCGAGAACGCCGCCAAGGTCTCCTTCCACCTCGCCGCCCGCCGGCTCCGCGCCGAGCTGGGCCAGGAGGGGCGATGAGCGCCTGCGCCGACTACCTGCCGCTGCTCTCCGACCAGGCCGCCGGCGAGGGGTCGCCCGCCGACCAGGCCCGGCTGGCCGACCACCTCCAGGGCTGCGCCGCCTGCCGCGCCGAGGCCGAGGCGCTGGCCACGGTGCTCTCCCTGGCGGCGCTGCCGCCGCCCGGTGAGGCCGAGCGCGCCGCGCTGACCGGCCTCGCCGAGTCGGTCCGGATGGAGCAGCGGCGCACCGCGCTTGGCCTCCGTCCCCCGCTCCGCTACGCCGCGGCGCTGCTGGGGGTGGCCGCGGCGGTGGCCTTCCTGGTGGCGCCGGCCTTCACCCGGCGCGGGCCCACCATCCCGTCGCCGGAGCTGGCGATGGCCGAGAGCGCCGACTGGGTGGCGCCCGACACCGACGAGCTCCTTGCCGCCAGCGATCTCGCCGCCGACGACGGCGCCACCGCCGCCCTGTCCGGCGCCGACGAGCTGGCCCTGGCGGCGCTGCTGGCCGACTGACGATCACGTTCCGTGAAGCACCACGCCTCGAAAGGATGGTCCACATGAAGAAGCTCGCCCTGCTGCTCGCCCTGGCCCCGCTGCTGGCCGCCGCCCAGGCCGCCCCGCCCCCCGCCGCCCGCCCCGCCCCGTCCGCCTTGCAGCCGGGCCAGCCCGGCCCGCCCGACCAGCTCGACCCGGCCCGCCTGGAGAAGCTGCAGCGCCGCATGAAGCTGGCCCTCACCCTGGGGCTCGCCGAGGCGCTCCAGCTCGACGACGCCGCGGCGCTCAAGCTCAGCGGCCAGATCGAGAAGTTCACGCCCCGCCGCATGGCCACCGCCCAGCAGATGCGCGACTCGGTGCAGGTGCTGCGCCGCTCGGCCAAGGGCGACAAGGTCCCGGCCGGCGACGTCGACGGCGCCATCACCCGGCTGCTCGACGCCCGGGCCCAGATGCAGGCGCTCGACCGCGAGGTGGTCACCACCGTCACCAGGGACCTCCCGCCAGAGAAGCGGGCGCGGGCCGTCCTCTTCCTCGCCAAGTTTCACCAGCGGGCCATGCAGGAGCTGCGGCACGGTGGTCACGGCCCCGGCGGTCCGGGCGGCCCCGGCGGCCCGGGCATGGGCCCCGGCATGGGCCCCGGCTCCCATGGCCCGCACGGCCCCGGCCCCGGCCCCGGCGCGCTCGGCATGAACGACGCCGACGATGGCTGGGACGACGGCGCCGGCGACGACGCGTCGTAGCGCACCCCCCGTCCCCCGGCCGCCGCCGGGTCCAGGCCCGGGTCGAACAGGAGGCCGTCTCCCTCGCGGGAGGCGGCCTCTTCGCTTCCCGTTCGCGAACGTTCACGAACCGCCCGGACGGGTACCCGGCGCCACCGGGGCCCGGAGTCACGGGCGGTTGCGCCGGATCGGGACCGGCACGGCCGGTGCTCTCTCCACCCCGGAGATCCCAGAGCCCCGATGCCGCCGGCCTTTGCCATCGCGCTGGTGAAGTCCAGCACCGACCAGGGCCAACTGCGCCTCGCCGGGAGCCTGTGCCTGGCCGAGGCCGGGCCGCTCTGGACCGAGCTGCGCCGCCTCGAGGCCTCGGCGGTGACGGGCGAGACCCTCGACTTCGAGATGTCCGAGGTGGAACGCATCGACGGCGGCGCCATGGCGCTGCTGGCCTGCCTGCGCTCCGAGCTGCACCGACGCGGCGTCAAGTCCGAGTTCGTGGCGGCCGGCGAGCGGGTGCAGCGGCTCATCCACCTCTACGGCGGCGACAACAAGGTGGCGCGGCTCCGCCGCCGCCGGCCCATCGGCACCTTCAACCAGCTCGGCCGGGCCACGCTGGCCATCCTCCAGGAGCTGAAGCTGGTGACCGCCTTCTTCGGCCAGATGGTGGTCTCGGCGGCCAGCGTGCTCCGCTCGCCCAGCAGCGCCAACTGGCGCGAGCTGCCCGCCACCATGGAGCGCGCCGGCGCCGACGCCGTCCCCATCATCGTGGTGACCAACTTCCTGGTGGCCCTGGCCATGGCCTTCCAGTCGGCGGAGCAGCTGGCCCGCTTCGGCGCCAACATCCTGGTGGCCGACCTGATCGGCATCTCGGTGACCCGCGAGCTGGGGCCGCTGATGGTGGCCATCCTGGTCTGCGGCCGCTCCGGGGCCGCCTTCGCCGCCGAGCTCGGCTTCATGCAGGTGAACGGCGAGATCGACGCGCTCCGCACCATGGGGTTCGGCCCCATGCGCTACCTGGTGCTGCCGCGCACCCTGGCGCTGATCCTGGTGATGCCGCTGCTCACCCTGCTGGCCGACCTGGCCGGCATCCTCGGGGGGCTGCTGGTCGGGGTCTGGCACCTGGAGCTCTCGGTGCGCGGCTTCCTCAACCAGACGGTCCGGGTGGTCTCGCTCTGGGACGTCTCCACCGGGCTGCTCAAGAGCGTGGCCTTCGGGCTGGCCATCTCGATGATCGCCTGCCAGCAGGGGCTGGCGACCGCCGGCGGGGCCGAGGACGTCGGCCGCCGCACCACCTCGGCGGTGGTGGTCTCGCTCTTCGCCATCATCATGATCGACGCCGCCGCCTCGGTCCTCTTCCGGCTGGCGGGGCTATGA
This sequence comes from Anaeromyxobacteraceae bacterium, assembly GCA_032654565.1. GTDB lineage: Bacteria > Myxococcota > Myxococcia > Myxococcales > Anaeromyxobacteraceae > JADKCZ01. Next base: position 5,052 of record JAULAX010000007.1, read on the forward strand.
GCGACGCCATCGTCAAGGTGGAGGACCTCTCCTTCGGCTGGGACGGCGCCCTGCTGCAGGAGGGGGCCAGCTTCGAGGTCGAGCGCGGCTCGATCTTCGCCCTGCTCGGCGCCAGCGGCTGCGGGAAGTCGACGCTGCTGCGCTACCTGGTCGGGCTCGACCTGCCGACCACCGGCCGCATCACCATCGACGGCCAGGCCCCCGACCAGGAGGTCAACGACCGCCCCACCTTCGGCGTCATGTTCCAGTCGGGCGCGCTGATCGGCTCGCTCACCGTCGGCGAGAACGTGGCGCTGCCGCTGCAGGAGTGGACCGACCTGCCGCTCGACGCCATCGGGGGCATCGTCGCCGCCAAGCTGCGCCTGGTGGGGCTGGAGCGGGCCGAGGACAAGCTCCCCAGCGAGCTCTCCGGGGGCATGCGCAAGCGGGCCGGCATCGCCCGGGCCATGGCGCTGGAGCCGGAGCTGCTCTTCCTCGACGAGCCCTCGGCCGGCCTGGACCCGGTCACCGGCGTCGAGTTCGACGAGCTGATCATCGAGCTCAACCAGCAGCTCGGCCTGACCTTCGTGGTGGTCACCCACGACCTCGAGAGCATCTTCAAGATCGGCCAGAGCTGCATCATGCTCGACCGCGACAGCAAGAGCATCATCGCCCGCGGCGATCCGCGCCACCTGCGCGACACCAGCACCGACCCGCGCGTCCACTCCTTCTTCAACCGGACCCGCCTGGAGGTTCCACCATGAGCGCCCCCACCAACCACTGGAAGCTCGGCGCCTTCGTGCTGGCGTCGATCGGGCTCGGCCTGACCGCGGCCGCCCTGCTCACCGCCCGGAGCATGCGGGTCGAGTCGGTCAGCTACACCTCCTACTTCGACGAGGCGGTGACCGGGCTGGAGATCGGCTCTCCCATCCGCTTCCGCGGCGTCGCCCTCGGCAACGTCTCGGCCATCGACGTGGCGCCGGACCGGCGGCACGTGGAGATCACCTACTCGCTCGGCGTGGCGGTGCTGAAGCGGCTGGGGCTGACCGGCGACGTCGACGGCAAGGGGACCACCATCTCGGTCCCTCCCGGCCTGCGGGTCCAGCTGGCCTCCACCGGGGTGACCGGCACCAAGTTCCTGCAGCTCGACTTCTTCGACACCGGCGGGCTGCCGGCGGCCGAGCTCCCCTTCCCGGTCCCGGAGCACTACATCCCCGCCATCCCCTCGACCCTGAAGAACCTCGAGGACGCCGTGGTGCGCGCCGTCGACCAGCTCCCCAACATCACCCGGGACATGGCCGGGCTGGTGGCGCGCGTCAACCTCATCCTCGACGACGTCACCCAGCGGGGCCTCCCCGGCAAGGCGGTGGCCACGCTGGAGGGGACCAGCCGGCTGGTGGCCAGCATCCAGGCCAAGGTGGACCAGCTCCCGGTGGCCGAGCTCTCTCGCGACGCCTCGGCGACCATGAAGGGGGTGAGCGCGGCGCTGGTGAAGCTGAACGGCGTCCTCGAGCGGCTCGACGGGAGCGACGGCCTGCTGGCCAGCGCCCAGCGCGCCTCCGACTCGGTGGGCGACCTGGCCGGGCCGCGGCTGCGGGCCGACCTGGCCGCCACCGGGCGCGACGTGCGCGAGGCGGCGGTGGCGGTGCGCCAGCTGGCCGAGGCGCTGCAGCGGGATCCGGACATGTTCATCAAGGGAAAGGCCCAGGTGACCCGATGAGAGCGCTCTGGCTGGTGGTCCTCGGGGTGGCGGCGCTGCCGGGCTGCGCCCTCTTCGGCAAGAACGAACCGGTGGTCTCGCGCTACTTCACCCCCGAGTACGACGGCGCGCCCCGGGCCGCGACCACCCCGGCCGGACCGCCGCTGCGGCTGGGGGCGGTGGAGGGCTGGTCCCACCTGCGCGAGCGGATGGTGACCCGCAGCGCCGCTCGCGAGCTCGGCTACGCCGAGGGCCGGCGCTGGACCGAGCGCCCCGAGGTCTACCTGCGGCGGGCCCTGGCCCGGACCCTCTTCGAGGAGCGCGGCGTGGTCGAGGCGCTCTCCGGCCGCGCCGTGACGCTGGAGGTGGAGCTCATCGCCTTCGAGGAGCTGGAGCGGCCCCACCGGGTGCGCCTGCAGGCGGGGCTGGTGCTGCGTGATCACCTGGCCGGCCTGCTCCGCGAGACGGTCACCGTCGAGGAGCCGGTGCCGGGCGGCGACGCCGGCGATCCCATGCCGGCGGTGGTCGAGGCCTACGCCCGGGTGCTGCGGGCCGGGGTGACGCAGATCGCCGACCGGGTGGTGGCCCGGCTGGCCGAACCCCGCTGAACCACGCGGGTCTTCGCCCCGCAACACTTCTTCACCATCCCGCAGCGCGCGCTTCGGACGGCGACGCCATCCTTCCCTCGTCCCCAATGGAGGGGACGAAAGGAAAGACCCGATGAACACCGTCGTCACCGCCGTCCTCGTCACCCTCGGCATCCTCGCGGCGCTGCGCCTGCTGCGCGCCGTCGCCTTCCGCCGCCACCTCCACCGCCGCGGGCGGAGCTTCATGGCCCGCCGCCTGCTGCGGCGCCTCGACGCCACCCCGGAGCAGGAGCGGATCTTCCTGGAGGAGCTGGAGGCGCTCCGCGGCACCCTGCACGGGCTGGGGGAGGGGGTCTTCGCCTCCCGCCTCGAGCTGGCCCGGACCCTGGAGGCCGAGGCGCTCGACGCCGCGGCCCTGGAGGCGCTCTTCGCCCCGTCGCTGCAGCGGCTCGAGGAGGCCCGCACCCGGGCGGCCGCGGCGCTGGCCCGCGTCCACGCCGCGCTGGCCCCGGCGCAGCGGCTGCAGCTCGCCACCATGCTGCGGAGCCCGGCCGGGCTCCGCTCCCACCACCACGGCCGTTGCTGAACAGGAGCCCCACCATGAAGACCACCCTGAAGAAGTCCCTCACCGTCGCCGCCGCCCTCGCCCTCGGCGTCACCGCCCTCGGCGCCACCGGCTGCCGCCACCACCGCCCCGACCCGGCCCGCATGGAGAAGCTGGTCAACGGCAAGGTCGCCGACGCCCTCGACGACCTCAAGGCCACGCCCGAGCAGCGGCAGACCATCACCGCCGCCACCACCCGGCTGCTGGCCAGCGCCCAGGCGGCGCGGGGTGACCACCGGGCCACCGTGAAGGAGGCGCTCGGCCTCTGGGAGGCGCCGGCCTTCGACCGGGCCCGCGCCCTGGCGCTGGTCGACGCCCGCGTCGACGCCATGCGCGCCATGGCCCACCAGGCGGTCGAGGCCGCCGCCGAGGCCCACGCCACGCTGACGCCGGAGCAGCGGGCCCAGGTGACCAAGAAGCTGAAGCGCCACCTCGAGGAGTAGCCGCCGGCCGGGCCGGGAGGAGCGGTAGGATGGCCGACGTGACCGACGCCCCCGCCCTCCAGGCCCTGCTGGTCGAAGACGACGCCCGGCTCGCGGCGCTGACCCGCGAGTACCTCGGCGGCCACGGCGTGGCCGTCGAGGTGGTCTCCGACGGCCGGCGCGGCCTCATCGAGGCGCAGCGCGGCGGCTGGGACGTGGTGCTGCTCGACCTGATGCTCCCCGGCCTGCCCGGCCTGGAGGTCTGCCGCGAGCTGCGGGCCCGGAGCGACGTGCCCATCATCGTGCTGACGGCCCGCGGCGAGGAGGCCGACCGGGTCATGGGGCTGGAGCTGGGGGCCGACGACTACCTGGCCAAGCCCTTCAGCCCCCGCGAGCTGCTGGCCCGCATCCGGGCCGTCACCCGCCGCGCCAAGGGGCGGGCCGGGCCGGCGCTGAAGCCGGTCAAGGTGGGCGGGCTGGTCATCGATCCCTCGGCGCGCAGCGTCACCCTCCTCGGCGAGCCGGTCGAGCTGACCGCCTACGAGTTCGCCCTGCTCCACGCCCTGGCCGAGCGGGCCGGGCGGATCCTCTCGCGCGAGCAGCTCATGGAGTTCGCCCGGGGCAGCTCGGAGGACTCCTTCGACCGCTCGGTCGACGTCCACGTCTCCCGGCTGCGCCAGAAGCTCGGCGACGACCCCAAGCGCCCCCGCCTCATCAAGACGGTGCGCGGCGCCGGCTACGTGCTGGCCGGCGAGGGGATCGCCTGAGCCGCCACGCCCGCCACCGGCCCCACGGCCACCGCCACCACGGCCGCGGCCGCTTCTTCTGGCGCGTCTACCTGAACGGCCTGCTGCTGCTGGTGCTGGTGGCGGCGGCGGTGGTGGCGGCCGGCGCGGTGATGGGGCCGCAGGGGCCGCCCATGCGGCCGGAGCGGATCGTCGAGTACGCCGCGGCCCAGACCGCCGAGGCCCTCCACGACCCGGCCCGGCTCCACGCCATCCTGCGCCGGGCCCACGACGCCTTCGGCATCGAGGTGGCGGTCTTCGACGGCGACCGGCTGGTGGCCGCCAACGTCGAGCCGCCGCCGCCGCCGCTCCCCGCCGAGGACCGGCTCCGCCTCCAGGCCGGCGCCGCCTTCCGCATCCCGGGGCGGAGCTGGGCCTACGCCGCCCCGCTCCACGGCGCCCCCGGTGCCTACGCGGTGCTGGCCGGCGGCTGGCGCCCCTACCAGGTGACCCGGGTGGCGGTGGTGATCGGCGCGGTGCTGCTGGCCCTGGCCATCGCCTCGGTGCCGCTGGCCCGCGGCGTCACCGCTCCCATCGAGCGGCTCACGGTAGCGGTGCGGCGGCTGGGGGAGGGCGACCTCTCGGCCCGCGCCGGCCTCTGCGGCGGCGGCGAGGTGGGCGACCTGGGGCGGGCCTTCGACGAGATGGCCGGGCGGCTGGAGCGGCTGGTCCGCGCCGAGCGCGAGCTGCTGGCCAACGTCTCGCACGAGCTGCGCACCCCGCTGGCCCGCATCCGGGTGGCGCTGGAGCTGGCGGCCGAGGGCGACCAGGCCCGGGCCCGCCGCTACCTCTCCGAGATCGGCGCCGACCTGACCGAGCTGGAGCGGATGGTGGCCGACGTGCTCTCGGCGGCGCGGCTCGACCAGGCGGCCGGCGACCTGCCGCTGCGGCGCCAGCCGGTGGACCTGGCGGACCTGCTCGACGAGGCGGCGGCCCGCTTCCGCGAGCTGCGGCCCACGCGGACGCTGGCGCTGCGCGCCGAGCCGCTCCCCGGTCCGCTCGACGCCGACCCGGCCCTGCTGCGGCGGGCCCTCGACAACCTGCTCGACAACGCCGCCAAGTACTCGGCCGAGCCGGCCCCGGTGGAGCTCGGCGCCCGGGCCGAGGCCGGCGCCGTGGTCGTCGAGGTCCGCGACCAGGGCATCGGCATCGACGCCGCCGACCTGCCGCGCCTCTTCACGCCGTTCTTCCGCACCGACCGGAGCCGGGCCCGCGGCACCGGCGGCGTCGGGCTGGGGCTGGCGCTGGTGAAGCGGATCGTCGAGGCCCACGGCGGCACGGTGGAGGCGCAGAGCGACCCAGGCCAGGGGACCACCTTCCGGCTCCGGCTGCCGCTTGCAATCGTCAAGGTGGCCTGACACCTCCGGAGCGGGAGGGGTCTCCATGCGCAGCGCCACCACGGCCCTCGTCGGGCTCCTCGTCGCGACCACGGCCGGGGGGACGCTCGCGGCCGAGCCGGCCCCCCGGGCCAAGCCGCTCCGCGTCGTCGTCCTCGACTTCGCCGTGCAGGGCGAGGCGGCCAAGGACCTCGGCCGCACGCTGGCCGAGGCCGCCGCCCACCAGGTCTCCGCCATCGGCGGCTACCAGGTGCTGACCCAGGCCGAGGCCATCACCCAGCTCGGCGTCGAGCACCTGCGCCAGATGACCGGGTGCTCCGAGGACCGCTCCTGCATGGCGGAGATCGCCGGGGCCCTCGACGCCGACCGGACCATGGGCGGCACCGTCACCCAGATCGGCGACGGCTTCCACGTCGCGGTCAGCCTCATCGACGCCCGCAAGGCCCTGACCATCCGCGGCGTCCGCGAGACGCTCCGCAACGCCGGGGCCGAGGAGCTGCTCGACGCCGCCCGGCGGCTGGCCCACCAGGCCGTCACCGGCAAGCCGCTCGAGACCTCCGGCACCATCGACTTCGACGTGGCCGAGCCCGAGGCCCGCGTCCTCCTCGACGGCGTGGAGGTGGGCCGCGGCCCGCTCCGCCGCTCGCGGCGGGTGGGCGAGGGGACGCACAAGGTGATCGTCACCAAGGAGGGGTTCGCCACCTGGCAGACCGGGGTGCGGGTGGTCCCGGGCCAGACCTCGCTGGTGGCCCCGGAGCTGGTGGCGCTCCCGCCCCAGGGCGGCGAGCGGCTGCAGGCCAACGCGGTGCGCGGGAGCGGCCCCTACCTGGAGGTCCGCGGGGGGATGGACCTGCTCACCCGCTACAAGGTGCAGGGGGCCATCGGGTGCACGGGCACCACCCAGGGCTCGGGCTGCACCAGCGGGGACGGCAGCGCCCGCTTCGGCTGGCGCCTCTCCCCGGCGTGGGCCGTGGAGGGGCTGGTCCGCTACATGGACATCAAGCAGAAGGGGGGGCCGAACAACGCCAGCACCCTGCTGACCGGTCGCCAGGCCGGGCTGGCCGTCGCCTGGTCGCCGTGGGAGTCGAGCGGCTTCGCCCTCGGCACCGCGCTGGAGCTGGGAGCGTCGCAGACCGCCTCGGGGGTGGCCTTCGACGCCGTCCAGGAGGTCAAGGTGATCCGCGTCGGGCCCTTCGCCCACCTGGAGCTCCGCCTCGACAAGGGCTGGGGCTGGTTCCAGCTCGGGCTCCGGGCCGGGCTCATGGCGCTGCCGACGCCGGCCGGGGTGACCGCCACCAACGGGGTGACCACCTACGCCATCCCGGCGCAGACCGCCGTCCTCGGGACCCTCGGGCTGGCGGCCCGGGCCTGGTTCTGAGCGGCGGGCGCTCGACGGCCTGACGGCGTGGCCGGACCGGACCTCCGCACTTCGTCTCGAGCGCCACCGGGAGGCGGTCGGGCAGCCATCCCTGGTGGCGGCAGAGGCCCCACCGGCGAATGCCGGTGAGGCCCCTGCCTTCCCAGCGGGCCCTACAGGGATCGAACCTGTGGCCTTCGGATTCGAAGTCCGACGCTCTATCCAGCTGAGCTAAGGGCCCATGAAGCGAAGCGCACCAGCGCCGCCCCCAACATCGGCGACCTCGCCGCCGAGGTCAACGCGAATGGCCGCGACGACGGCGCGGGTCCAGGAGCGACGACCTCCGGCCGCCGGGCCTGGCCCCCCAGAGCGCCAGAAGCAGCACCACGGCGAGCGATCCGCCGGGCGCCGCCGGGGAGGTGGAGCAGCCGCAGCCGGAGCTGGAGGCGGGTGGGGTGGAGGAGGTCGCGGCCGGGGTCACGTCGACGATCAGCTCGCACTCCGGCGTGGTCCAGCTCCCGGACACCGCGCCGGAGCCGGCGCGCGCCCTCCAGAAGTAGTGGACGTCCTCCTCGAGCGCCGCTGTCACCTGCCACGAGGTGTAGCCGGGGCCAGCGGCGACGGCCCGCCCGGCGGCCACCAGGCTGGTCATGGCGGCGTCGCGGTGGAGCTCGAAGTCGTAGGTGAACGGGCTGCCGCCGAGGTCGATGGCGTTGGCCACCAGCAGCGTGGGGCGCGTGGTCGCCATCCGTGATCCGCAGGCCGGCGCCAGGAGCACGGGCAGGCCCGGTCCGGCCCAGCTGGCCGGGTCGGTCCCGGCCAGCAGCTCGTCACGGTTGGTGACGCCATCGTGGTCGGAGTCGGAGCTGCCGTCCTGCCCCGTGATGGTCCCGAAGTAGTGGACCTCCCAGCTGTCAGGCAGGCCGTCGGCGTCGGCGTCGATGAAGGCGACCGCGATCTCGAAGGACTGGCAGGTCTCGCCGCCGTCGCCGTCGGCGACGCAGAGGCTCACGGGGGCGGGGGCCGCCAGCTGGGCGAAGGTCGGCGACCACGCGAGCGTGCAGCCGGCCAGGGTGGCGCCGGCCGGCTTCACCGGCGCGGTGCAGGTCAGCACGTCGCCCACGCCCGGGTCGGTGGCGGTCAGGGTGTAGGCGTAGGCCGTTCCCTCGATGACCTCCCTGACCGGGGACGAGGTGATGGTCGGCGCGACGTTGAGCACGGTGACCGCCACGCTGGCGCTGCCGACGCCACCGTCATCGTCGGTGACGGTCAGCGTCGCGGCGTAGACGCCCTGGTTGGCGTAGGCGTGGGTCGCGACCAGCGTGGTGGCCGACTGCAGGTCGCCGAAGTCCCAGCTGGCGGTGTGGGTGTCGACGCGGCCCGGATCGGTCACGCCGCCGCGGAAGAGCACGGCCTCACCTTCGGCGACGGTGAGGTCGGCCCCCGGGAGGGCGACCGGGGGGAGGTTGGCGATGGTCACCCGGGTGGTGGCCACCGAGGTGCCGGCGGCCGAGACGACGGTGAGCGACACGTCGAAGACCCCGTTGTCGGGGAAGGCGTAGTCGACCCGCCTCCCCTCACGCACCTCGCCATTGCCGAAGCTCCAGGTGTAGGTCGCCGCGCCGGCGGCGTGGTTGATCCCCTCGAAGGTGATGGGGGTGCCCTCATCGGCCACCAGCGTCGAGGCGGTGATGCTGGCGACCGGGGCCATGCCCTCGGTGGAGAGCGTGATCAGCGCCCAGGCGGCGCGGCCTCGGGGGCCAAGGGCGTTGTCGCTCTGGTTGTTGAGCACGGGAGTGTAGGTCCAGATCCAGCCGCCGCTGGCCGCCTGGTTGAGGACGAGGTAGCGACCGAAGAGGCGGGCGTGGTCGTTGCCGCCGAAAGCGACGATCTGCGGCGTCACGGCGCGGGCGGCGCGGGTCCAGTGGAGCATCGACCAGTGATCGCCGTGGCCGTCGGTCCGGCCGAAGTCGGCCAACCCGCTGGCGCCGGCCTCCACGAAGCCCATGTCCCAGCCGAAGCCTCCCGTGGAGGTCAGCAAGAAGGCGTTGCTGATGAACTGCAGGCTCTTGTCGTACTGGGTCCGCAGCTGACCGCGGGTCATGGCGGTGTAGCCGGGGAAGGCCAGGCGGAGGTCGCCCGTCGTGAAGTTGTTGGCCCCCAGCCAGCCCCAGGTGAGGACATGGGCGGCCGAGAGGGAGAAGTCGCAGACCCCGTCGAAGGCGCTGGTCCAGGTGCCACCCACGCCGCCCAGCGGACAGGGGTTGGCGTTGCCGAGGATGTAGGTGGCCAGGCGGGTCTTCACCAGGTTGGGCACCACCACGCCGGCGCTCCCCAGCGAGCGCTCCACCTGCCAGAGCGCCTCGGCGGCGTCGAGCGTACCGCCGCTGTACTCGCCCAGCATGTCGGTGTTCTCGTTGGCCACGTAGTACCAGGCCCCGGGCGTGGTGCCCGCGTCGTTCTGGGCCCAGACCAGCGCGTCGACCAGCTGCTGGGCGATGAACTCGAAGCGCCGGCCCAGGATCCGGGTCGGGTCGCCCACCTGCGCCACGTACCCGGTCAAGTTGGCGAAGGAGAGGGCTCGCAGGAAGCCGGAGAGGGCGCCGTTCCACGGTTCACCAGGGGAGTTCACGACCATGATCCCGTAGCCGTCAGTGGTCCCTGGGATGCGCGTCCGCGCCACCTCCGGGTAGAAGCCGGTCAGGTTCGACTCGTCAGCCGCGGCGACCGAGACCACGCTGGCCTGCGCCAGGATGTAGTTCACCAGGCGCGCCGCGTCCTCGGCGTAGGGATCGGTGGCCCAGCGTGCGGCGTTGGCCGCCGGGTCCGGAAGCTCGCCGAGGTAGGCGGGCGGGAAGGCCGGGACGTGCTGGCTGCGCCCCAGCGCCTCGAGAAATGAGGTCCCCACCAGGTTCCTCTGGTTGGGCCACCCGGGGTTCCCATCGCTCCACGCGGTGACCTGCGCCCCGGTCTCCGGGTGCGCCTCGTCCCCAGCTCGCGTCAGCTGGGTGTGGAGGTACCAGAGCCCGTCGTCGATGGCCACGCTGCGCATCACCTGGAGCTGCCCGTCGGTCGCCACCGCCGGGTCGGCCGGCACGTCGGCGAAGATCCGGACCGGGTAGGTGGCCGCGGCGACCTCACCGCCGGAGGTCACCCGGACCCTGGCCAGGAAGGTGGCGTCGGCGCCCTGGGGCGGGAAGGTGGAGCGCGCCGAGAGGTCGTAGCGGTCGGTGGTGGTCGCGGAGAAGTCGAAGACGCCGTCGCCGTCGAAGTCCCACTCCACCAGGTAGGTGCCATTGCCGCCCCGGGCGATGGCCTTGAAGGTGGTGGCGTGGCCGCTGTAGGCGAGGTGGGGGACTGAGGGATCGGTCGCCACCCAGGGGACCGGGATGACCTCGAGCGCCCCGGCCGCCGCAGCGTGAAGGACCAGCAGTGAGACGACCAGCAAGCGAGCGAAGATCATCCACTCGCATAGATCTCCCCCGGCGGCATGTAAAGACGAACACCGCCGGCGAAAGGCTACGACGGCTGACGCAGCGCGGCGGTGAGCGCGGCCATCACCGCCGAGACCACCCGCTCCACCTGGGCGCGGGCCTCCTCGCTGAAGCTGTCGTCCTCCCCCTCCAGCAGGTCGAGCTGCTCGGCGGCGTAGGCGGCGAAGGCCGGCTGGGTGGTCTCCAGCGCCGGCGGCTCCCCCTCCAGCTCGCGCAGCGCGTGCCAGTCGGCGGCGGAGAGCCGGTCGCCGAAGGCGAGATCGAGCATCATCCACCCCTCGAAGCAGAGGTCGGTGGCCGAGAGCAGGCCGCTCTCCGGCAGGGGCACGGAGTCCAGCCAGGCGGCCAGGTCGGGCTGGACGTTGCTGAAGCGGTCGCGCCACCGCGCCAGCTCGCGCGGCGGGGCCGCTGCCAGCCAGCGCCAGGCCGTCTCGATCAGCTCGGGGGGCAGCTGGTCGCCGCGGGTCTCGCCGCGCGCCGGCAGCGGGGGAGGCGGTGGCGGCTCGGCCACCACCTCGGGGGCGTCGTCGTGCGGCCCCTGGCCCGCGGCCAGCCGCTCCCAGAGGCCGAAGAGGTTGCCGTAGAGCCGCCGGGCGTCCTCCGGCGAGGCGAAGCGCGGCTCGGCCTCGAAGAGCGCCGGGATGACGCTGGCCCGCGGCTCGCCCGCCGCCTGGGCCGCGGTGAAGCGGGCCGCCACCTCCTCGGCGGTGAGCGGGGCGCCGGCCCGGGCCAAGAGGGCGGTGAGCGCCTCCGGCCCCTCGTAGATGGGGGGCAGCCCGGCGGCGGCGCCGGTCCGCGCCCGGCCCCGCGCCCTGGGCGGGCGCCGGCTCACTCCGACAGCCCCGCCACGAACCGGGTCAGCACCTCGTTGAAGGCGGCCGGCTGCTCCAGGTTGGGCAGGTGGCCCGCCCCCTGGATCCGCTTGAGCACGGCGCCGCGGATCCCGGCCGCCAGCTTCTCGGCCTCGGCGGGCGGCGTCAGGCCGTCCTCCTCGCCCACCACCACCAGCGTCGGGCAGGTGATGGTGGCCAGCGTCGGCGTCGAGTCGGGGCGCAGCGCCATGCCGCGCTGGGCCGCCGCCACGCCCACCGGCGTGCCGCCGCCGATCAGGGTGCGCACCTCGGCCAGCGCCGCGGCGTCGGGCGACGGCTTGAGCAGCTTGGGCGCCATCTGCTCGGCCACCCAGTGGAGCCCCTGGGTCAGCGCCGACTTGGCGAAGGCCTCCCGTCCGGCCGCCCCCTCGGCGGTGTCGGCCCCGGCCTTGGTGTCGCAGAGCGCCAGCCCGGTGAAGAGGCCGGGCGCCTGCCGCCAGAGCTCCAGCGCCAGGTAGCCGCCCATGGAGAGGCCGACCACCGCCGCCCGCTCGATGCGCAGGTGGCCGAGCAGGGCCCGCACGTCGCTGGCCAGCAGCGGCATGGTGGAGGGTTCGGGCGACCCCCCGGTGCCGCCCAGGCCGCGGTAGTCGAGGGCGATGACCCGGTGGGTGGGGGAGAGCGCCTCCACCTGCCGGCTCCACATGCCGGAGTGGAGGGGGAAGGCGTGGAGCAGGACCACGGCGTGGGTGCCGCGGCCGGCGTCGCGCCAGTGGAGCTCGGTGCCGTTCAGGGAGGCGGTGGGCATGTGACGATGGTTAGCACTTCTCGCGTCCGGCGCCGACAACCCTTATGACAGGGGGATGACCGCACTCGACCGCTTCGGGGTGACCGAGCGGATGATCCGCGACACCTTGTCCACCGCCCTCTCCCGCGGCGGGGAGTTCGCCGACGTCTACTTCCAGCACGCCGTCTCCTCCGACATGGGGCTGGAGGACGGCGAGGTGAACCGGGCCCACGCCGGGGTGTCGATGGGGGTCGGGGTCCGGGTGGTGCGCGGCGACCAGACCGGCTACGGCTACACCGAGGACCTGGCCCTGCCGGCCCTGCTGGAGTGCGCCCGCACCGCCGCCGCCATCGCTGACGGCCCGGCCCGCCCCGGCCCCACCGCCCTGCACGTCGGCGCCGCCCACCCCGACCGCTACCCGCTGCGCCGCGCCTGGGAGGCGGTGCCCCCCGGCGAGCGCCGGCCGCTGCTGGCGGGCTTGAACGAGCGGGCCTTCGCCGCCGACCCGCGCATCCGGAAGGTCAACCTCCACCTGCGCAGCGAGGACAGCACCATCCTCATGGCCGACTCGGCGGGGCGGCTCTGCGAGGACCACCAGCCCATGACCGTGCTCTCCATCTCGGTGATGGCCGAGCAGGACGGCCGGCGCGAGCAGAACGGCTACAACGTGGCCGGCCGGGCCGGCTTCGAGTTCTACACCACGGATCGGCTCGACCGGCTGGTGCGCCAGGCCATCGACCGGACCACCATCCTCTTCGAGGCCGGGGCGCCGCCGGCCGGCGAGCTGCCGGTGGTGCTGGCGGCCGGCTCCTCCGGCATCCTGCTCCACGAGGCCATCGGCCACGGCATGGAGGCCGACTTCAACCGCAAGGGGACCAGCATCTACGCCGACAAGCTGGGCAAGCCCATCGCCCGCCCCTTCGTAAGCATCGTCGACGACGCCACGCTCCCCGGCGCCCGCGGCGCCATCAACGTCGACGACGAGGGGAACGACGCCGGCCGCACCGTGCTGGTGCAGGACGGCGTGCTCACCTCCTACCTGCACGACGCCATCTCGGCCCGCCACTACGGCGTCGCCCCCACCGGCAACGGGCGGCGCCAGAGCTACCGCCACCCGCCGCTGCCGCGCATGCGCGCCACCTACATGCTCCCGGGCCCGCACCACCCCGACGAGATCATCGCCAGCGTCAAGCGCGGGCTCTACTGCCAGAACTTCTCCAACGGGCAGGTCAACATCGGCGGCGGCGACTTCACCTTCTACGTGAAGAACGGCTACCTCATCGAGGACGGCAAGCTGACCCGGCCGGTCAAGGACGTCAACGTCATCGGCAACGGGCCCCGGGCCCTGGAGCAGGTGGACATGGTGGGCGACGACCTGGAGATCGACGAGGGCGGCTGGACCTGCGGCAAGGACGGCCAGAGCGTGCCGGTCTCGCAGGGGCTGCCCACGGTGCGGGTCTCCCGCCTGACGGTGGGCGGGAGGGGGGCGTGACGCTGCTCGAGATCGCCCGGGACGCGGCGCTGCTGGCCCGGCGCCACGGCGCCGACGAGGCGGCCACCGGGGCCTACCGGGCCCGGCAGGTGGAGGTCTCCTGGCGCGACGGCAAGCTGGAGCGGATCTCCGAGGCCACCACCCGCGGGCTGGGGGTGGAGCTCTACGTCGACGGCCGCTACGCCGCCGTCTCCACCAGCGACCTGCGCCCGGCGGCGCTCGACGCCTTCCTGGTCGAGGCGGTGGCGCTGGCCCGCTCGCTGGCCCCCGACCCGCACCGCAGGCTCCCCGACCCGGCGCTCTACGCCGGCCGGGCCGACCTCGACCTCGAGCTGGAGGATCCCACCCACCCCGACCTCGACGCCCCGACGCGGCGGCGGCTGGCCGAGGCGCTGGAGGTGGCGGCGCGGGCGGCGCCGGGAGGCGAGCGGATCCAGTCGGTCTCCACCGGCGCCTGGGACGGGGCCAGCGAGGGGGCCTACTTCGCCACCAACGGCTTCGAGGGGGTGAAGCGCGGCACCGACTTCTGGCTCTCCGCCGAGGTGGCGGTGCGCGATCCCGACGGCCGCCGCCCCGAGGAGTCGGCCGCCAGCGGCAGCCGCTTCTTTTCGGCGCTGGAGCCGGCCGAGGTGGTGGGCCGCCGCGCCGCCGAGCGGGCCCTGGCCCGGCTGGGGGCCGCCCGGGGCGAGTCGGGGGTGCTGCCCATGGTGGTGGAGGCCCGCGCCGCCGGCAAGCTGGTGGGTCAGCTGCTCGGCCCGCTCCACGGGGCGCCGCTGCAGCAGCGCCGCTCCTTCCTGGAGGGGAAGACCGGGGAGGCCATCGGCAGCCCGCTCCTCGACCTGCGCGACGACCCGCTCATCCGGCGCGGCTTCGGCTCGCGCCACTTCGACGGCGAGGGGCTGGCGGCGGTGGCGCGCCCGGTGGTGGAGCAGGGGGTGCTGCGCAGCTGGTACCTCGACACCTACTACGGACGGAAGCTGGGGTTGCCGCCCACCACCGGCCGCCCGTCCAACATCACCTGGCGCTGCGGCGACCGCCCCCGCGAGGCGCTGCTGGCCGGGGTGGGGGACGGGGTGCTGGTGACCGGCTTCCTCGGCGGCAACTCCAACGGCACCACCGGCGACTTCTCGCTCGGGGTGCGGGGCTTCCGCCTGCGCGGCGGCCAGGTGGCCGAGCCGGTCGGGGAGATGAACGTCTCCGGCAACCACCGGGAGCTCTGGGGCCGGCTGGTGGCCGTCGGCGACGACCCCTACCCATATTCGTCGCTGCGCAGCCCGACCCTGGTCTTCGAAGGGGTCCAGTTCTCGGGCGGTTGATGGCCCCGGACCCACCGTCGCCGCCCGGCCGGGGTGTGGCGGCGGGGGGGCGCCTGCCGTATGAGATCCACCGTGGCCCGCATCCTCGTCATCGACGACGACTCCGACATCCGCGAGGTCGTCGGAGAAGCGCTCGAATTCGCCGGTTACCAGGTCGCCGCGGCTCGCGACGGGCGGGAAGGCCTGGCCCTGTGCCGGAGCTTTCGGCCCACGCTGATCCTGCTCGACCTGATGATGCCCGGCATGAGCGGCTGGGAGTTCCGGGCGGCGCAGCTGCGCGAGCCGTCGCTGGCCGGCATCCCGGTGCTGGTGGTGACCGCCCTCGGCCATGACCCGGACATCAAGGTCTCGGCGGTCCTCGCCAAGCCCTTCCGGCTCGATGACCTGCTGGCCCACGTCCGCCGCTTCGCCGGCGAGGCCGTGGCGGCCGGCGAACTCCGCCCCTGATCAGGGCCCCCCGCCCGGGGCGGCACGTCCAGCCTGCCGCGCCGCCGCGGCGTCGAGCACCCAGCCGGCCGCCGCCTCCGCCTCCAGCTGCAGGTCGTCGAGCGCCTCGGTGAAGAGGTGGGTGGCGTGCCGGACCACGGCCACCCGCCGCGGCCCGGACGAGCCCTCCAGCGCCGCCCGCAGCTGTGCCGGGGCGCCGAACTGGTCCTGCTCGGCCTGCACCACCGCCACCGGGAGGGGGAGCGCTCGCAGCGGCCCGAGGTCGCGCGGCAGGTCGGGGATGGGCGTGAGCGCCACCCCGGCCAGCAGCAGGCCGAGCACCCCCGGGTCGCGCGGCCCGGCGGCGAGCGCCGCGAATGCCCCGAAGGAGAAGCCACCGCAGACGCGGGGCAGGGCCGGGTAGCGGCCGGCCAGGAAGGCCAGCGCCGCCTCGGCGTCGTCGGCCTCGCCGCGCCCCCGGTCGTAGCGCCCCTCGCTCAAGCCCACGCCCCGGTAGTTGAAGCGCAGCGTGACGCCCCCGGCGAGCCGGACCCCCCGGGCGAGCCGGTGGACCGCGTGGGTGTGCATGCTGCCCCCCATGAGCGGGTGGGGGTGGCAGATGAGCGCGGCGAAGCGGGGCGTCGCCACCTCCTCCAGGATCGCCTCCAGCCTGCCATTCGGTCCCGTCAGGTCGATCGCCGCCATGACAATGGATATGCTCCCAACGACAACGCCCCTGCAAGGAGTGGCCGCGTGATCCCACACCGTTCGCTCGTGCTGCTGGCCGCCGCGCAGCTCACCGGCTGCTTCTTCAGCTTCAAGAACCCCTCCGAGGATCTCCGGGCCGGGCAGGCCAGCGGCACGGTGCTGGCCGACGTGGCCGGCGCCGGCGTCCCCGTCCCCAGGGAGGGCGTGGCGGTCTCCTTGAAGGGCTCGGCCTTCGACCAGGCCTCGCGCCCCAACGGCCGCTTCGTGGTGCTCGACCTGCCGGCCGGGCGCCACCGGCTGCTCTTCCGCACCGGCACCACCTGGGCGCTGGAGCGCGACGTCGACATCGGCTACGGCAGCGACGGCCAGCCGGAGGGGGTCGAGCTGGGCGGCGTGGTGCTGCACTACTCGGCGGCGGTGGAGGGGAGCGTCTCGCTGCCGCCCGGCAACCTCATCGCCGGCGGCGTGGCGGTGGACGAGAGCAGCGGGATGACGGTGCCGCTGCTGGGGATGACCACGCCGCCCAGCCCGACGGCGCCAATCACCTTCCGCTTCCCCATGCTGGCGCTCGGGACCCACCTCATCAAGCTCCACGTGGTCGACACCTTCTCGGGGATCTGGGTGGGCGGCCAGGTGGTGGTCAACATCACCGCGGCCGAGCAGGGGACCACCATCACGCTGGCCAACGTGGTGGCCCGGCAGGCAACCTCCCCGGGGGGTCGGCTCCGCTTCCGGGTGCAGGCGGTCGGCCTGGCCCTGCCACCCGGCTCGCTGACGGTCCTCCTGACGCCCGACCCCGGGCTCAACCCCATCACCCCGGCATCCGACGGCTCGGTGGACGTGACAGTCCCCGAGGGGCTCTACGCCATCCACGTGGTGGCGCCGGTCAGCGCGCCGCCGCTCGGGTCGCTGGCGACGGCCGCGGGCGGGGATCCGGCCGGCGTCGCCCAGCCGCTGGCCGCGCCGGCGCCAGTCCCGACCGTCAGTCCGCCGCCGGTCTACGGCGTGGTGCTGCGGGAGCGGGTGGCCGAGGTCGGCTCGACCTACGTCACCTCCCAGATCACCGTGCAGGCCTCGATGACCAGCTGCCGGGACAGCGCCGACTGCGGCGGGTTCACCTGCTCCGCCAGCGCTTGCCAGGGGATGGTCTCGGCGGGGCCCACGGTCGCCGCCAGCACCCCCTTCTGCCAGCCGTGCCGCTTCGACCCCAACTCCAGCGTCCAGGCCGCCTGCCCGGCCGGCCCCGGGCTGTCCGGGACCTGCGCCTGCCCGGCCTGGCGCGTGGCCGCCGGGTCCTGCCTGGTGGTCGCCGCGGCGGTCCCGCCCGAGGTGAGCTACTGCATGCCCAACCCGTCCTGCTTCTCCTGCACGCCGGACGGTCTCGGCACCGTCTCCAGCAAGCCGCCGACGGGAGCCTGCCCATGAAGTCGATCGCCCTCGCGCTGCTGCTCCCGCTCTCCGCGCTCGCCCAGGAGAAGCTCTACGACCCGCCCCTGCCGCCGCCCCCGGTGGCCCGGCCGGCCGCTCCGTCACCCCCGGTGAAAGCAAAGGCCAAGGCCGGACAGCGCCTGGCGGTGCTCGACTTCACGCTGGCCGGCTCGGTGGCCCCCGAGCTGGCCCGGGTGCTGGCCGACGCCGCCGCCGCCGGGGCCGCCGCCGCCCCCGGCCTGCAGGTGCTCTCGCAGGGGGACATCGCCGCCATGCTCGGCCTGGAGCGGACCCGCCAGATGCTCGGCTGCACCGAGGACCAGGGGTGCATGGCCGAGCTGGCCGGGGCCCTCGACTCCGACCGGCTGCTCTCCGGCTCGCTCACCATCCTGGAGCGGACGGCGCTGCTCACCGTGAAGGTGCTCGACGTCAAGAAGAGCCGCACCCTGGCCCGGGTCACCGCCACGCTGCTCGACGCCAGCGAGCGCGAGCTGGTGGACGCCGCTCGCCGCCTCGGCCACGAGGCCACCACCGGCGAGCGGCTCGACACCACCGGCGTCATCCGGGTGGCGGTCGATCGCCCCGGCGCCACGGTGACGCTGGACGGCCGCTCGCTGGGCACGAGCCCGCTCAAGGAGGCGCCGCGGGTGCTGGAAGGCCCCCACTCCATCAACGTGCAGAAGGACGGCTTCGTCCGCTGGTCGACGACGGTGATGGTGCCGGCCGGCCAGACGGTGCCGGTGGCGGTGGAGCTGGTCCCGGTGCAGCTGCTCGGCGAGGCGGCCCGCTCGCGCCTCTGGACCTGGGGCTGGGTCTCGGCCGGGGTGGCGGTGGCGGCGTCGGGCTCGGGGATCTACTTCGGGATCCAGGCCAGCCGGAGCTACGACGCCTACAAGGTGGAGACGGTGCGAACCCGGGCCGTCGACCTGCACGACGAGGCCCAGCAGCGGGCCACCATCTCCAACGTCTCCTGGGCGGTGGCCGGGGCCGGGGCGCTGGCCGCCGGCGGGCTGCTGGTGGCGGCCATGGTGCAGGACGCCGCCGCGGCGGCCCCGCCGCCCGCCAAGGTGGCGGCGATGCCGGTGCTGGTCCCCGGCGGCGCCATGCTGGCGGTGGGGGGCACCTTCTAGGTGGAACCTTCGTTCCGGCTGGCGCTGGAGGCCCTGGCGGCGGTGGGCGCGCTGCTGGTGCTGCGGGCGCTGGCGGCGGCGCTGGAGGCGGCGCTGGTGGCGCTGGGGCGGCCGCGGGCGCTGGAGCTGGGTGGGGCCGCCGACGCCGGGCGACGGGCCCGCAGCCTGGCGGCGCTGGCGCAGGATCCGGAGGGGTCCGGCGCGGTGGTCCGGGTGGTGGAGACGGCCACGGTGGTGCTGGCCGGCCTGCTCTCGGCCACCGCCGGGGCGCTGGTCTTCCCCGAGCACTCCCCCTTCGTCGCGGCGCTGCTGCTGGTGATCATCACCGGGCTGGCCTCGCTGCTGCTGTCGGCGGTGGGGCGCGGCCTGGGCGCCGCCCACGGCGAGGCGGTGGCGCTGGCGCTGGCGGTGCCGGCCCGGGCGCTGCGGGTGGGGCTGCGGCCGCTGGGGCGGCTGGTGGCGGCCCTCTCCGGCGGGCAGGCCCGCTTCACCCTGCCCAGCCCGCCGCTGGCGGAGATGGAGCGGGCCCTGGCCGAGTACGCCCGCTCGCAGGGGCAGGGGGCCTCCACCAGCGAGCTGATCCACGCCGTCTTCCAGTTCCGCGAGAAGGTGGCGCGCGACGTCATGGTGCCGCGGGCGGCGGTGCAGGCCATGGAGCTGGAGACGCCGGTGGCGGAGATCATCCGCCGGGTGGCCGAGGAGGGCCACTCGCGCCTGCCGGTCTACCAGGGGCACCTCGACCAGATCGTCGGCGTGCTCCACGCCCGGGATCTGGTGCCCATGCTGGCCCACCCCGACCTGATCGTGCTGCGCGACCTGCTGCGCCCGGCCCACTTCGTCCCCTGGTCGAAGCCGGTGGAGCAGCTGCTGCGCGAGATGCAGCGCAAGCGGCTCCACCTGGCGCTGGTGGTGGACGAGTTCGGCGGGGTGATGGGGCTGTGCACCATCGAGGACGTGCTCGAGGAGATCGTCGGCGCCATCCACGACGAGTTCGAGGAGGTGGACGCCGGCCGGGCGGTGGAGCCGCACGCCGACGGCAGCTTCAGCGTGCTGGGGACGGTCTCGATCGCCGAGTTCAACCGCGCCACCGGGGCCGGGGTGCCGGAGGACACCGACGTGGAGACGGTGGCGGGGTTCCTCAACTCGCTGGCCGGGGCCATCCCGGCCCCCGGAGACCGCTTCTTCTGGCACGGCTGGATCTTCACGGTCAGCGAGGCCGACCCGCGGCGGGTGACGCGGCTCCGGGCGGTCCGGGCCCCGACATCGCCCCGGCCGGTCTCCGCCACCGGATCGCCATGAGCCCGCGACTCCTCGACTTTCTCCTGACCGAGGGTAATCTCGTCGAACCCGTCTTTCCCTTCCCAGAGTAGTTCAGGCCGGACCCCGACCCCCCACAACGAAGGAACCCGCCCATGTACGCCATCGCCATCATCCGCTACCGCAAGCCGCTGGAGGAGGTCCTCAAGGTGGTCGACGAGCACCGCGCTTATCTGCGCGACCTGAAGGCCCGCAAGGTGCTGGTCGCCTCCGGCCCGCTCGAGCCCCGCTTCGGCGGCGCCCTGCTGCTCCGGGTGGCCAACGCCGACGCCGCCCTGCTGGCGGTCCGCGACGACGATCCCTTCGTGAAGCACGGGGTGGCCCAGTACGAGCTGCTCCCCTGGCTCCCCAACATCGGCCTCGAGGACCTGGACCGGGCCTGAGCGCGCCATGCCCCGCGTCGAGCTGGCCCTGCCGGCCACCTTCCCCTTCGTCACCGAGATCCCCATCCGCATCTCGGACATCAACTACGGCAACCACCTCGGCAACGACGCCGTGCTCTCGCTGGCCCAGGAGGCGCGGGTGCGCTGGCTCGCCGGCCACGGCTGGACCGAGCTCGACATCGCCGGCCTCGGCATCGTGGTGACCGACGCCGCGGTCATCTACCGGTCGGAGGGCACCTACGGGATGGTGCTGCGCGCCGAGCTGGCCTGGGCCGACGTCCGCTCGCGCGGCTGCGACCTGCTCTACCGCTTCACCGACGCCGCCACCGGCCGCGAGATCGCCCTGGCCAAGACCGGGATCCTCTTCTTCGACTACCGGGCCCGCAAGGTGGCCCACCTGCCGGCCCCCTTCCGCGCCGTGGTGGCGGGGTAGGGGCGCGGCGGCGTCCGCCGACAGGGCAGCCTGCCGGGCGCTGGTGGGCGACCCCCCAGTCTACCCGGCCGCCGCCTCCGGCGCCGCCACCGCGTCGGAGGCCCTGGCCGCCCGGTGGTCCCGGGCGATGAGCACATAGATGGCCGGCACGAAGAAGAGGGTGAAGGCCGTGCCGATCACCATGCCGCCCACCAGCACCAGGCCGATGCTGTTGCGGGCCGCCGCGCCCGGGCCGGTCACCAGGGTGAGCGGGAAGTGGCCGCACACCGTGGCCACGCTGGTCATGAGGATGGGGCGCAGCCGGGTCACCGCCGCCTCGCGCACCGCCGCCACCTTGCCCACCCCCTGCTCCTGGAGCCGGTTGGCGAACTCGACGATGAGGATGCCGTTCTTGGCCACCAGCCCCACCAGCGTCACCAGCCCCACCTGCGAGTAGATGTTGAGGGTGGTGGTCCAGCCGTCGGTGAAGAAGGGCAGGTTGGGGTTGGGCATCTTCAGGAAGGTGAAGGCCAGGGCGCCGAACATGGCCAGCGGCACCGACCCGGCCAGGATCACCAGCGGGTCGCGGAAGCTGTTGAACTGGGCCGCCAGCACCAGGAAGATCAGCACCACCGCCAGCAGGAAGGCCGGCAGGAACTTGTTCCCCTCGGTGCGCAGCTGGCGCGACTCGCCGGTGTAGCCGAGCGTGTAGCCGGCCGGCAGGATGGCGGCGGCCTCGGCCTCGAGGAACTTGAGGGCGTCGTCGAGCGGGCGGATGGCGACGCCGCTCAGCTTCACCGAGTTGAGCTGCTGGAAGCGGTTGAGCGAGCGCGGGGTGACGTGCTCGTGGATGGTGGCGATCGAGGAGAGGGCGATGAGCTTCCCGCCCGGGCCGGTGACGTGCAGGTCCTTGAGCTGGTCGGGGTTGAGCCGGTCGGTCCGCAGCAGCTGGGGAATGACCTTGTAGCTGCGCCCGGCCACCGAGAAGCGGTTGACGAAGTTTCCGCCCACCGCGGCGGCCAGGTCCTGCCCCACCTGCTGCAGGCTCAGCCCCATGGCCGCGACCTTCTCGCGGTCCAGCACGATCTCCGACTGCGGCTGGTCGATCTTGACGTCGATGAGCGGCGGGAAGGCGAAGAGGCCGCTCTTGGCCGCCTTCTCCTGGAGCTGCCTGGCGAAGCCGAGGATCTCGCTGCTCTCGGCGGTGGAGGCCAGCACCACCTCCACCGGGAAGGTGCCGCCACCAGGGAGCGCCGGCGGCAGCACCGGGAAGGTCTGGACCCCGGGGATGGCCGCCACCCGCTTGCTCACCTCCGGCAGGATGGCGGTGGTCTTGCGCTTCCGCTCGCTCCAGGGCTTCATCCCCAGCCCCCAGAAGCCGCCGGTGGGGAGCGTCACCTGGAAGGTGTAGGCCCCCTCCGGCACCTCCATCACCGTGCGGTTGACCTCCTTGGTGGAGGCCACCACCCGCTCCAGCGTCGAGTCGGAGGGGGTGTTGACGATGCCGAAGATGACCCCCTGGTCCTCCACCGGGGCCAGCTCCTTGGGCGACTGGCTGAACATCACCAGCGCCAGCAGCGCCACCAGCGCCCAGGCGGTGTAGATGATGGGGCGCATCCCCAGCGCCACGTCGAGGTGGCGGGCGTAGGTGGCCTTGAGCCACTCGAAGGCGCGGGCGGGGAGCGCCGCCACGCCGGTCGGCTGGTGCCCCTCCTTGAGCAGCCGGGCCGACATCATGGGCGAGAGGGTGAGCGCCACCACGCCGGAGATGGCCACCGCCCCGGCCAGGGTCAGCGCGAACTCGCGGAAGAGCGAGCCGGTCAGGCCGCCCTGGAAGGCGATGGGGGCGTAGACCGCCGCCAGGGTGATGGTCATGGCCACGATGGGGCCGACCAGCTCGCGGGCGCCCACCAGCGCCGCCTCCACCGGCTTCAACCCCAGCCGGATGTTCCGCTCCACGTTCTCCACCACCACGATGGCGTCGTCGACCACCAGGCCGACCGAGAGCACGATGGCCAGCAGCGTCAGCAGGTTCACGGTGAAGCCGAGCAGCTGCATGAGGAAGACGGCGCCGATCAGCGAGACCGGGATGGCCACCACCGGCACCAGCACCGAGCGCAGCGAGCCGAGGAAGAGGAAGATCACCAGCACCACGATGAGCAGCGTCTCCACCAGGGTCTGCACCACGTCGGAGATGGCGCTGCGGATGTAGGTGGTGCCGTCGAAGGCGATGCGGGCCTGGAGCTGCTCGGGCAGCTCCTTCTGGATCGAGGTCATCTCGGCGCGGATGCGCTTGATGACGTCGAGCGAGTTGGCGTTGGGCAGCGACCAGATGCCGACGAACACCGCGGTCTGGCCGGAGAAGGCCACCGAGGTGTCGTAGTCCTCGGCCCCCAGCACCACGTCGGCCACGTCGCCCAGCCGCACCAGCGAGCCGGCCTGCTCGCGGATCACCAGCTGCTGGAACTCCTTCACCGAGCGCAGGTCGGTGTTGGCGGTGAGGTTGACCTGGACCAGCGCCCCCTTGGTCTGGCCGACCGCGGCCAGGTAGTTGTTGGCGGCCAGCGCCTGGCGCACCTGGGCCGGGCTGACCCCCAGCGCCGCCAGCCGGTCGGGCTTGAGCCAGATGCGCATGGCGAAGGTGCGGGCCCCGAGCACGTCGGCCCGCTGCACGCCCTCCACGGCGGTGAGCCGCGGCTGCACCACCCGCACCAGGTAGTCGGTGATCTCGTTCTGCTTCAAGAACTGCGAGGAGAAGCTCAGGTAGGCGGAGGCGAACTGGCTGTCGGCCGACTCGATGTTGAGGATGGGGACCTGGGCCTCGGGCGGCAGGTCGCCGCGCACCTGGTCCACCTTGGAGCTGATCTCGGCCAGGGCCCGGGTGGCGTCCTGGTCGAGCCGCAGCCGGGCCCGGATCACCGAGACGTTCTGCCGGCTCTCCGACTCGATGTAGTCGATGCCGTCGGCGGCGGCGATGACCCGCTCCAGCGGCGTGGAGATGAAGCCGCGCACCAGCTCGGCGTTGGCGCCGACGTAGACGGTGGTGACGGTGATGGCGGCGTTCTCGCTGCGCGGGTACTGCCGCACGTTGAGGGAGCGGACCGCCTGCAGCCCGGCGATGACGATGGCCAGGCTGACCACCACGGCGATGACCGGCCGCTTGATGAAGAGATCGGTGAAGCTCATGTCAGGCCTCGCGGGGCGCTACTTGTCGACCGGCCTGGGATCGAGCTCGGCGCCGGGCGCCTGCTCGTTGCGGACCACCACCGCGGCGCCGTTGCGCAGCTTGAAGGCGCCGCTGCTCACCACCGTCTCGCCGGCCTTGAGGCCGGAGACCACCGCCACCAGGTCGCCGCGCCGCTCACCGAGCCGGACGAAGCGCTGCCTCGCCACCAGCCCCGGGGGCTTGCCGGCCTCGGCGGTCGGCTCCAGCACGAAGACCGAGTCGCCGTAGGGGGCGTAGATAGCCGCGGTGGCCGGCACCAGCAGCACCGCCTGGCGCGCCGCGGAGAGGACCTCGACGTTGGCGAACATCCCCGGCCGCAGCCGGCCGTCGGCGTTGGCGAAGGTGGCCCGCAGCCGCACGTTGCGGGTGGCCGGGTCGATCTCCGGGTTGATGGTGGTGAGCCGGCCCTCCCAGGTGGCGCCCGGCCAGGTGTCGGTCTGGAGCCGCACCTGCTGCCCGACCTGCAGGCTGGAGAGGGCCTGCTGCGGCAGCCAGAAGTCGACGAAGGTGGGGTCGACCGACTGCAGCGACGCCACCGGGGTGCCCGGGGTCACCACCTGGCCGACCTCCACCTGGCGGATGGCGATGCGCCCGTCGAACGGGGCGCGCAGCGTCTTCTTGGCGATGGCCGCCTCCAGCCCCGCCACCGCGGCGGCGGCCTGGGCGCCGCGGGCCTCGGCGCCCTCGAGGTCGGCCTGCGAGTTGACGTCCGACTGGCGCAGGCTGCGCGACCGCTCCAGGGCGAGGCGGGCCAGCGTGGCGTCGGCCCGGGCGCCGGCCAGGGCCGCCTCCTCGGAGGTGGTGTCGAGCCGGACCAGGACCGCGCCCCGCTTCACCCACGCCCCGGAGTCGAAGGTGACCTCGCGCACCGTGCCGGGCAGCTCGGCCCCCAGGGTGACGCCGTGCACCGCCACCACGCTGCCGCTGGCCGGGTGCGAGGGCTGCCACTCGGTGGCCTGGACCGGGGCCGAGGTGACCGACTCGGCCGGCGGCGTGAAGGCCTTGCCGCTCGCGATCATGGCGCCGATCTGGCCGGCCTTGACGCCCACCAGGGCGCCCAGCACCACCACCAGCCCCGCCACCGCTCCCAGCCACTGCTTGGTCTTGGTCTTCATTCCAGGCCCTTGCGCACGGTCCGGCCGAACGTGGGCTGGACACCGGTGGGACGTTTAAGGGCCGAAGCCCCCGGCTTCAAGTCCAGGTGGTGGACGGGTGGGGCGGGTCGGCGGGGCGGGTCGCCCGAAGGCGGCAGCGGCCCGGGGGCGCCGGAGAGAGCTCGCTGACCGCCGCGGCCGCGGGGCGGTGCGCCGCCTGGCCGGGCCGGTCCCCGTTTCCGGGGGTGGCCTCGCCTGCTAGGCTCGGCGGTCATGAACCTGCGCCGACCTCCGGCCACACCCCTTCGAAGCTCCGCGCCCCGGGGCGACGACCATCGCCCGCGACGCCGGCCGGCGGCCCGCCGCGCCCGGTCGTCGCAGGCACCGAGGCGCTGAGTGGACCTCGTCGTCGACGGGCTGGGCCAGGCGCTCCGGCTCATCTCCTCCCTCGATCCGGAGGTGCTCGGCATCACCCTGCTCTCGCTGCAGGTGTCGCTGGCCTCCACCGCCGTCAGCGTCCTCCTCGGCGTCTCGGCCGGGACCTTCATCGCCCTGGCCCGCTTCCCCGGCCGGAAGCTGGTGGTGAGCCTGGTCAACACCGGCATGGGGCTGCCGCCGGTGGTGGCCGGCCTGGTGGTCACGCTCTTCCTCTGGCGCAGCGGGCCGCTCGGCGGGCTGGGGCTGCTCTACACGCCGGCCGCCATCGTCCTGGCGCAGGTGGTGATCGCCACCCCCATCGTCATGGGGATCAGCATCAGCGCGGTGCAGGGGCTGCCGTCGGCGCTGCGGCTCCAGATCCTGGCGCTCGGCGCCACCCGGCCGCAGCTGGTCTGGCTGCTGATCCGCGAGGCGCGCCTGCCGCTGCTGGCCGCCGTCATGGCCGGCTTCGGCGGCGTCATCTCCGAGGTGGGCGCCTCGATCATGGTGGGCGGCAACATCCGCGGCTCCACCCGGGTGCTCACCACCGCCACGGTCATGGAGACGGGGCGCGGCAACTTCGACGTGGCCATCGCCCTCTCCGCCATCCTCCTGCTGGTGACGCTGGCGGTGAACTACCTGCTCACCCTGGTGCAGCAGCGGGAGCGGCCCCGGTGACGGCGGCGGCCCTCCTCGAAGCCCGCGACCTCCGGGTGGAGCGTGGCGGGGTGGCGGTGCTCGACGTCCCGACCTTCCGGCTCGAGGAGGGGGAGTTCGTCTCGCTGATCGGCCCCAACGGCTGCGGGAAGTCGACGCTGCTGCTCTCCCTGATGTGCCTGCTCCCCCGGGCCGCCGGCCAGGTGCTCTGGCGGGGCGTCGAGGTCTCGACCGGCCGCGACGCCGTCGGGCTGCGCCGCCGCATGGCCATGGTCCTGCAGGAGCCGCTGCTCTTCCAGGCCACGGTCTACGACAACGTCGCCGCCGGGCTGCGCCTCCGTGGGATGCCCCGGGGCGAGGAGCGCCGCCGGGTGATGACCTGGCTGGAGCGCTTCGGCCTCACCGCCCTGGAGGGGCGCTCGGCGCGCCACCTCTCGGTCGGCGAGTCGCGCCGGGTCAGCATCGCCCGGGCCCTGGCGGTGGAGCCGGAGGTGGTCTTCCTCGACGAGCCCTTCGCCAACCTCGACCCGCCGACCCGGCAGGGCATCACCGACGACCTGGAGCGGACCCTCCGCGAGGCCCGGGTGGCGGCCGTGCTGGTGACCCACGACCAGGCCGAGGCGCTCCGGCTCTCGGAGCGGATCGTGGTGATGCAGCGGGGCGCCATCGTCCAGTCGGGCGCGCCCGCCGTGGTCATGAACGAGCCGGTCAACGAGTTCGTGGCCAGCTGCATGGGGATGGAGACCATCGTCGAGGGGGTGGTGACCCGCTGCGTCGACGGCGAGGTGGTGATGGCGGTGGGCGGGCGGGAGCTCTCCTCCATCGGGGCCGGCGCCCCGGGCGACCACGTCTACTGCTGCATCCGGCCCGAGCACGTCACCATCGAGCTGGTCAGCCCGGCCGGGAGCAGCAGCGCCCGCAACGTCTTCCCGGCCCGCATCACCGGCGTCGCCTCGGCGGGTCCCTACCTCAAGGTGAAGCTCGACTGCGGCTTCCCGCTGGTGGCCACGGTGACCGCCGAGTCGCTGGCGACGCTGGGGCTGAGCCGGGGCAAGGAGGTGTTCGCCTCCTTCAAGGCCACCGCGGTCCACGTCATCCGGCGGGCCTGCTAGAGTTCCGCGCCATGCCCAGCTACCACGAGGCGCGCCGCATCATCCTCGAGCAGGTCGCGGTCCTGCCGGCCGAGGAGACGCCGCTGCTCGGCGCGGTGGGCCTGGTGCTGGCCGCCGACGTGACCATGCCCTGGGACCTGCCGGGCTGGGACAACTCGGCCATGGACGGCTTCGCGGTCCGCTCCGCCGACTGCACCGGGCCGGCCCGGCTGCGGGTGACCGGCTACATCCCCGCCGGCGGCCTGCCGGCCGGGGCGGTCGGGGCCGGCGAGGCGGTCCGCATCATGACCGGGGCCCCGGTGCCGCCCGGCGCCGACGCCATCGCCCCGGTGGAGGACGTCGAGGAGGCCGGCGACAGCATCCAGCTGCGGGCCGCGGTCCGGCCCGGCGCCCACGTCCGCCGCCGCGGCGAGGACCTGCGCGCCGGCGAGGTGGCGCTCCCCGCAGGCACCGTGGTCGGGCCGGGTGAGGTGAGCGTGATGGCCTCGGCGGGCCGGCTCTCGGTGCCGGTGATCCGCCGGGCGCGCGTCGCCATCCTCTCCACCGGCGACGAGCTGGTCGAGCCCGGCCAACCGGTCGGCCCGGGCCAGGTCTGCGACAGCAACGGGGTGGCCCTGGCCGCGGCGGTGCTGCTGGCCGGCGGCCTGCCCATCCCGCTCGGCATCGCCCGAGACGACCGTCCGGCGCTGCGGGCGCTGCTGGCGCGCGGGCTCGAGGCCGACGCCCTGGTCACCTCGGCCGGCGTCTCCGCCGGGGACCGGGACCTGGTGAAGGAGGTCCTCGACGAGCTGCAGGTGCGCCAGCTCTTCTGGAAGGTGGACATCAAGCCCGGCCGCCCCACCGCCTTCGGCGTGCGCGGCCGGACCCCGGTCTTCTCCCTGCCCGGCAACCCGGTCTCCTCCCTCCTCACCTTCGAGCAGTTCGTCCGCCCGGCGCTGCTGCGCATGATGGGCCACCGCCAGGTGTACCGGCCGCTGCAGCCGGCCCTGCTGCAGGAGCCGCTGGGCAAGGCGCCGGGGCGGGTCAACTTCGTGCGGGTGCGCCTCTCGCGCCGGGCCGACGGCGCGCTGCTGGCCACCACCGCCGGCAACCAGGAGACCGGCATCCTCAAGACGCTGCTCCGCGCCGATGGCCTGGCCATCGTCCCGGCCGAGCAGGGGAGGCTGGAGGCCGGGCAGGTGGTGATGGTCCAGCTGCTCCGCTCCGACCTCCAGGAGCCCTGAGGTGGGCGAGGGCCAGGCCAGGGCCACGCTGGGGCCCGCGCGCGCCGTCGGGATCACGCTGCGCACCGCCCACCTGCTGGCGATGGCGGCGCTGGCGGGTGGCGCCTGGGCCGGGGTCCCGGCCGGCCAGCTCGGCGGCGCGGCGCTGGCCACCGCCTTGACCGGCCTGGCGCTGCTGGCCAGCGAGGCCAGCCACAGCCGCCACTGGGCCTACCAGGTGCGCGGGCTGCTGGTGCTCGCCCACACCGTCGCCTTCGGCCTGGCGGCCGTCCTCGGCCTGGCCTCCGCCTGGGGGCCGGCCGCGCTCACCGGCGCCCTGGTGATCGGGGCGGTGGGCAGCCACCTCCCCAAGGGGCTGCGGGCCTGGTCGCTGCGCCACCGGGCCGTGGTCGACTGACGGCGCGGCCCCTCGCCGGGCGAGGCCGGGGCCCCGCCCCCGAGCCTTCAGGCCGGGGGGCTTTTGGGATACGCTTTCGCCTCGGAAAGAGGGAGAGACCACATGGCTCGCAGCCTCAGCGGAAAGATCCTCCACGTCGACCTGACCCGCGGCGCGCTCACCACCGAGCAGCCCCCGGAGGCGTTCTACCGGACCTACGGCGGGGGCAGCGCCATGGGGCTCTACTACCTGCTCCGCGATCTCCCCGCCAAGACCGACCCGCTCGGCCCGCAGAACATCCTCACCTTCTTCACCGGCCCCATCACCGGCCTGCCGGTCTCCGGGCAGTCGCGCATCTGCGTCAACGCCCTCTCGCCGCTGAGCGGCGGGATCGCCGACAGCCAGGCGGGCGGCTTCGCCCCGGCGGCCCTCAAGTTCGCCGGGTTCGACGGCATCGTGGTGAAGGGCGCGGCGGCGAAGCCGGTCTACCTGCTGATCACCGAGGGCAAGGCCGAGCTCCACGACGCCGCCGGGCTGTGGGGCAAGGACACCGCCGAGGTGGACCGGCTGCTGGAGGAGAAGCACGGCAAGGTGGAGGTCATGCAGGTCGGCCAGGCCGGCGAGAAGCAGGTCCGGCTCGCCGCCATCATGAACATGCACAACCGCGCCAACGGCCGCACCGGGGTGGGGGCGGTGATGGGCTCGAAGCGGCTCAAGGCCATCGTGGTGCAGGGCAAGCTCCGGGTGCAGGCCGCCGAGCCCAGGGCGCTGGCCCGCCAGAACAAGGAGGGGACCGCCAACGTCGAGGCCATCCCCGACATGAAGGGGCTGGCGCTCAACGGCACCGCCGACGTGGTCCCGTTCCAGCACTCCATCGGCTCGCTCCCCTCCTTCAACTACAACGAGGGGACCTTCGAGAAGTACATGGACATCAGCGGCGAGCGGATGCGCGAGACCATCCTGAAGGAGCGCGACACCTGCTACGCCTGCACGGTGCGCTGCAAGCGGGTGGTGGAGACCGAGGCGCAGGGCCACAAGGTCGACCCCACCTACGGCGGGCCCGAGTACGAGACCCTGGCCACCTTCGGCAGCTACTGCGGCATCGCCGACCTCGGCGCCATCGCCCTGGCCAGCCAGCTCTGCAACCTCTACGGCCTCGACACCATCGGCACCGGCGCCACCATCTCCTTCGCCATGGAGTGCTTCGAGAAGGGGCTGATCACCGCGGCCGACACCGGCGGGCTGGAGCTGAAGTTCGGCAACGCCGAGGCCATGGTCGAGATGGTGCGCCAGATCGGCGAGCGGCGCGGCTTCGGCGACGTCCTGGCGGAGGGCTCGGCCCGCGCCGCCGCGAAGATCGGCCGGGGCGCCGACGAGTGCCTGGTCACCTGCAAGGGGACCGAGGCGCCGGCCCACATGCCGCAGGCCAAGAAGTCGCTGGGGCTGATCTACGCGGTCAACGCCTTCGGCGCCGACCACCAGTCCTCCGAGCACGACCCGCTCTACGAGGACGGGGTGGGCGAGTTCTACCTGAAGCGGCTGGCGGCCCTCGGCCTGACCACCCCCCAGCCGCCCGGCAGCATGACCGACGAGAAGGTGCGCTACGCCTGGCGGACCCAGTGCTTCTACTCGGCCATGGACACCTACAGCCTCTGCCAGTTCGTCTTCGGGCCGAGCTGGGAGCTCTACGGCCCGGTCGAGACCGCCGAGATCCTCGCCGCCGGCACCGGCTGGGACGTGACCGTGGAGGAGATCCTCAAGGTGGGCGAGCGCCGCCTGGCCATGATGCGGGCCTTCAACGCCCGCCAGGGCTTCACCCGCAAGGACGACACCCTGCCGAAGAAGTTCTTCAAGCCGCTGCAGGGGGTGGGCCCCACCGCGGGCGTGGCCTGGAAGGAGTCGGACCTGGAGCAGGTGAAGGACGTCTACTACCGGCTGGCCGGCTGGGACGTGGCCACCGGCAACCCCACGCCCGCCAGGCTGGAGGAGCTGGAGCTGGGCTGGCTCAACCGGTAGCGTCGCACCGGCTCGCTGGCACCGCGGGGTGGGCGGAGGAGCAGCATGAAGGTGTCCGTCGTCCTGCACTCGTACCTGCGCGAGCTGCTGCCGCCCGAGGCCCGGGGGACGGCGGTGCTCGAGCTGCCCGACGGGGCCAGGGTCGAGGACGTGGTGGCCAGGCTGCACCTGCCCGGCCACGTCATCTTCGCGCTCAACGAGCGGCTGGAGCGGGACCGGTCGCTCCCGCTCAAGGACGGCGACGCGCTGCGGTTCCTCCGGGCCGGGGCCGGCGGGTAGGGCCGGCCGGAGGGCGGCGGCCGAGGGGGCGGGAACGTGAGGATCAAGGTACGCTTGCACGGGGTCTTCCGGATCGACCGCTTCAAGGAGGAGGTCCGCGACTACCCCGCCGGGACCACGGCCCGGGCGGTGGTGGAGCAGCTCCAGATCCCCACCCGGCTGGTCGGGACCGTCTTGATCGGGGGCGTGCATGCCGGCATCGAGGACCACCTGAAGGACGACGACGTCCTCTCCATCCTCCCCATCCTGGGCGGAGGATGACGGCCGCGGCCGCCCACCCCTGACCTCCCGGCGATCCATCCCCCGCCACCACCCGAGCGCCCCATGAGATCCCTCACCACCCACCCCGCCGCCGAGCCCGCCGCCGTGCTCTACCGGCGCTGCACCGTCGACCTGCGCAGCGGCGCCATGAAGCACGAGGAGGTCCCCTGCCGGAACCTGGAGGACGTGCTGGGGGGCTTCGGCCGCTCCTTCCAGCTGCTCGCCGAGCGCAAGGTCACGGAGGCCTACAGCGACGCCAACCCGCTCATCGTCAACACCGGCCTGCTCACCGGCACCAACGCCATGACCGGGCTGCGCACCTACTTCTCCGGCTACAGCCCGCTCAAGGGGTCGAAGCGGGGGCTGCCGGCGGCCATCTGGTCGGCGGGGAGCGGGAACTTCGGGGCCAAGTTCAAGTGGACCGGGCTCGACGAGCTGATCTTCGAGGGGCGCTCCGCCACGCCGGTCTACGCCCTGATCCGCGAGGAGGCCGGCACCCCGGTGGTGGAGCTGAGGCCGGCCGGCCACCTGCTCGGGCTGACCACCCACGACAAGATCATGGCCCTGCGCCAGGACCACGACGGCGCCCACTTCGCCGCCATCGGCCAGGCCGGGGAGCACTGGGAGACCAACTACATGGGGGCGGTGGCGCTCTCCACCGACAACCAGCTCCGCTCCGGCCACGACAAGTGCCGCTTCGCCGGCCGCGGCGGCATGGGCAGCCTGATGGGCTACAAGAACCTCATCGCCCTGGTGGCCCAGGTCGGCGACAAGCTCAAGCCGGTCTCCGAGGCGGTCAAGAAGGTGAACATCAACGTCATCAAGGGCGGCGGCTCGGCGCGCCTGCAGCCCATCAAGCGCGGCGGCGGCGGCGGGACCTGGGCCAACTACGACGTGCTGCAGGCCTTCCACGCCGTGCCCGTCAACAACTTCCGCCCCCAGGGGGACGACTCGCCGGAGCTGCTCTTCCGGGAGAACGTCGAGAAGGCCTACGACATCAAGTCGGAGGCCTGCTACCGCTGCGGCATCACCTGCCACAACAACGTCCACGAGAAGAAGGCCGACGGCGGCCGCGGCGAGTTCCTCGCCAAGTTCGACTACGAGCCGCTCAACCTGCTCGGCACCAACCTCGGCGTCCACGACCCCGGCCAGGCCGCCCAGCTCATCAAGCTCTCCGACAACCTGGGGATGGACTCGATCACCCTGGGGGTGACCGTCTCCTACGTCCTCTCCTGGAACCAGCGCCACCCGGAGAGGCCCATCCTCAACGGCGCCACCTTCGGCGACTTCGCGAAGATCAAGGAGCTGGTGGTGGGGGCGGGCGAGGGGCGGGTGCCGGAGGTGGGGCGGGGATCGATGCGGCTCTCGCAGGCCACCGGCGAGACCTCCTACGCCTACCACGTCAAGGGGCTGGAGCTCCCCGCCTACCAGCCCGAGACCAACCCCGGCTACGCCTGGGCCATCGCCGGCGGCCACATGTCGATGGCCACCTACGGCCTGCTGACCCGGGAGGGGAAGTCCGACCTCGAGTCCTGGGTCACCGGCATCACCCAGACCAAGCTCAACATCGTCGGCTTCGACATGATCGGGCTCTGCAAGTTCTTCGACATCGGCAAGGGGATCGGCACGCAGATGGTGGTCGACTGCCTGCAGAGCGAGTGCGGCCTGACCGTCACCACCGACGAGATCGCCGGCGCCGTGCGGCGGGCCTTCCTGCGCGGCCTGGCCCTGGAGCTGCGCCAGGGGTACACCAAGGCCGAGTTCACGCTCCCCGCCGAGGTGTTCGAGAAGCCGAACGCCCAGATCAAGCTCCCGCCGGTGGTGGCCTCCCCGGAGTTCTTCGCCGAGCTCTCGAAGCGGGTCTGGGCGGTCTTCGAGCCGGAGCTGGACGGGCTGCTCCCGAGGCTGGAGTAGCTCGCATGGCTCCCCTCGAGACCTACCTGTCGAGCCAGGCGGTCGGGGATCTGCTGCCCTGGACGGCGCAGCAGGCGGCCATGGCCCGTTTCGCCCTCGGCTGCGCCGAGGTGGAGGCGGCGGCCCTCGCCATGGGCCTGCTCCCGGCCCGCTACCAGCGCAACCGCCGGACCATCCCCATCGCCGGCCAGCTGAGGCTGCTGCGCAGCCGGGTGGCTGTGATCGGCTGCGGCGGCCTGGGGGGCTACGCCATCGAGCAGCTGGCCCGCCTCGGCGTCGGTCGGCTGGTGGCCATCGACCCGGATCACTTCGAGGAGCACAACCTCAACCGCCAGCTGCTCTCCTCGCTGGCCGACCTGGGGAGGGCCAAGGTCGAGGTGGCGGTGGCCCGGGTGGCCGCCATCAACCCGGCGGTGGCGGTGACGCCACACCGTGTGGCGCTGGGGACGCAGAACGGTGCAGCGCTGCTGGCCGGCGTCGACGTGGTCATCGACGCCCTCGACAGCATCCCGGTGCGGCGGGAGCTGGCGGCGGTCTGCGGCGCCCTCGGCGTCCCGCTGGTCCACGGCGCCATCGGCGGGTGGTACGGCCACGTCGCCACCCAGTTCCCCGGGGAGCGGACCATCGAGCAGCTCTACGGCAACGGCACCGAGACCAAGGGGATGGAGGTGGAGCTGGGCAACCCGTCCTTCACGCCGGCGGTGATCGCCAGCCTGCAGGTCGCCGAGACCTGCAAGGTGCTGCTCGGGGTGGGGCTGCCGCTGCGCGGCCGCCACCTCCACGTCGACCTCTGGAGCATGGAGTTCCTCGAGCTCTCCAGCTCGTGACCGCGCTCAGCTGGAGAAGCCGATCCCCATCTTCTCCAGCAGCCGGAGCATGACGCTGGGCTCCTCGCCCCGGTCCACCTTGCGCAGGTCGCGGGTCACCGCGTCCACCGCCCAGCCGCGCAGCGGCTCGGGCGGGTAGGGCATGGGCTTCCGGGTCACCAGCGACAGCGAGAGCAGCTCGCTGGGGCGCTCCAGCACCAGGTGGGCCAGG
Source organism: Anaeromyxobacteraceae bacterium (assembly GCA_032654565.1). Lineage (GTDB taxonomy): Bacteria > Myxococcota > Myxococcia > Myxococcales > Anaeromyxobacteraceae > JADKCZ01. The sequence continues at coordinate 39,140 of JAULAX010000007.1, forward strand.
ATCTTCCCGGCCACCCGGGTGCTCCCCAGCCCGTGGCCGGTGAAGCCGAGCCCGTACCAGGCCCGGCCGCCCAGCGCCTTGCCGAAGAAGGGGGTGAGCCGGGTGGTGGAGCAGATGGGGCCGCCCCAGGCATAGGGCCACTCGATCTGGGCCAGCTGCGGGAAGGTGCGCCGCCAGCTGGCCTGGAGCGCCTGGTAGTGGCGCGGCGAGTGATCGCAGGACTCGTCGACCCGGTTGCCACGGTAGTAGGTGGCCTCGCTGGTCCCCCAGAGCACCCGGCCGTCGGCGGTGGGGCGGTAGTAGTTGAAGAAGGTGCGGCCGTCGGTGATCCCCTGCCGCCCCTTCCAGCCGATCGACTCCCACTGCGCGGCGCTGAGCGGCTCGCTGACCATGATGTAGTCGTAGAGCGGGATGAAGCGGTGGCGCACCTGCGGCAGCAGGTGGTGGGTGTAGGCGCTGGTGCCGAGCACGGCGCGACGGGCCTTGAGGGTGGTGCCGTTGGCGGTGAGCCGTACCCCGGCGCCGTCCTCCTCGATGGTCTCCACCCGGGTGCGCTCGAAGACCCGCACCCCGAGCCGCTCGGCCTCGCGCCGCAGCCCGTCGGTCATGCGGGCCGGGTCCATGATGCCGCCGCCGCGCACCTCCAGGCCGCCGATGTAGAGCGGGGAGTGGACCTCGGCCTGCATCTCCTCGCGGGTGAGCACCCGGTGCGAGTCGATGCCCAGGCTCCTGGCGATGTCGAGGTTTCGCTGCGCCTCGACCAGGTGGGCCTCGGTGAAGGAGGCCATGAAGCGGCCGGTGGGCTGGTAGTCGCACTGGATGTCGCGGTCGCGCAGGAAGTCGACCAGCTCCCGCACGTTGCTCTCGCCCAGGGCGGCCAGCCGCGCCGCCTCGGCCTCGCCGAAGTGCTGGATGGCCAGCCCGTGGGTGTGGTCGATGGTCTCGGCCAGCATGCCGGCGTTGCGGCCGCTGGCCCCCCAGGCGGCGATCCCCTGCTCCACCAGCGCCACCTCGCGCCCCGGGTCGAGCTCCTTCAGGAAGAGCGCCGTCCAGAGGCCGGTCAGCCCGCCGCCGATGACCACGATGTCGGTCTCGACGGGTGACTGCAGCGGGGTGACCTGGTGCCCGGGGAGCTGGGCCAGCCAGTAGCAGGCCTCTTCGATGGGGCGGGTGGCCATGTGCGCCTCAGCCCCGCACGGCCTTGTCGGTGATCTCCAGGCCGCGGTCGATGATGGCCACCGCCTCGCGGAGCTGGGCCTCGGTGATGGTGAGCGGGGGGTTGGTGTAGAAGCTGTTCCAGCGCACCATGGTGTAGAGCCCCTCCTGGCGGAAGAAGCGCCCCAGCGCCGCCATCTCCTCGGAGGTGCCGTTGTAGGGGGCCATGGGCTCCATGGTCTTCCGGTCGCGCACCAGCTCGACGATCCCGAAGAGGCCGATGGAGCGCACCGCGCCCACCGAGGGGTGGCGGGCCGCCACCTCGGCCATCAGCCGCTTCATGACCAGGCCGGTGGCCTTGGCCTTCTCGATGAGCCCGTCCTCCTCGTAGACCTGGATGGCGGCCAGCGCCGCGGCGCAGCCGACCGGGTGGCTGTTGTAGGTGAGGCCGCCGTAGAAGACCTTGTCCTTGAAGTGGTCGGCGATGGCGCGGCGCATCCCCACCGCCCCCAGCGGCACGTAGGAGGAGGTCAGCCCCTTGGCCATGGTGATGAGGTCCGGGACCACCTTCCAGTGGTCGACCGCGAACCAGGCGCCGGTGCGGCCGAAGCCGGCCATCACCTCGTCGGCGATCATGAGGATGCCGTACTTGGTGCAGAGCGCCCGCACCCCCTCCAGGTAGCCGTCGGGCGGGATGAGGATGCCGTTGGTGCCGGTCACCGTCTCCAGGATGAAGGCGGCGATGGTGTGCGGCCCCTCCAGCTGGATGATCTCCTCGAGGTTGGCCAGCGCCGAGGCGGCGTCCTCCCAGCCGCGCTGGATGCCGTGGTACGGGTCGGTGACGCGGACCACCCCGGGCATGCCCGGCTCGGTGATCCAGCGGCGCGGGTCGCCGGTGAGGGCGATGGCCCCGGCGGTGGCGCCGTGGTAGCTGCGGTAGCGGGCCATGATCTTCTGCCGGCCGGTGAACTGGCGGGCCAGCTTGATGGCGTTCTCGTTGGCCTCGGCGCCGCCGTTGGTGAAGAAGAAGACGTCGATGTCGCCGGGGCAGAGCTCGGCCAGCTTGGCGCCGAGACGGGCCCGCGGCGCGGTGGCCATGAAGGGGTTGGCGAAGTCGAGGGTCTCGAGCTGCGCGGTGATGGCCTTGATGATGCGCGGCTCACCGTGGCCGGCGTTCACCGACATCAGCTGGCTGTTGAAGTCGATGAAGCGCTTCCCCTCCGGCGTGTAGAAGTAGATGCCCTCGGCGCGGGCCACCGGGATGGGGTCGACCTTGGACTGGGCCGACCACTCGTAGAGGGTGTGCTGCTTGGTGAGGGCGACGATCTGGTCGCCGCTCAGCGCGGTCGGCGTGGTGGTCATGTGGTGCTCCCTGGTCAGCGGGTGGTCGGGAAGACGAACTCGGGGCCCTTGGCCACGGCCGAGGGCCAGCGCGAGGTCACGGTCTTGAGGCGGGTGTAGAAGTGGACGCCCTCGGCGCCGTAGATGCCGTGGTCGCCGAAGAGCGAGCGCTTCCAGCCGCCGAAGCTGTGGGAGCCGACCGGCACCGGGATGGGGACGTTGACGCCGACCATGCCGGCCTGGACCCGGGCGACGAACTCGCGGGCCACGTCGCCGTCGCGGGTGAAGATGGCGGTGCCGTTGCCGAACTCGTGGGCGTTGACCAGCTGCAGCGCCTGCTCGGCGGTGGCCACCCGGACGATGGCCAGCACCGGGCCGAAGATCTCCTCCTTGTAGATGCGCATCTGCGAGGTGACCCGGTCGAAGAGGCAGCCGCCCAGGAAGTAGCCGCCCTCGCCGCCCGGCACCTTCAGGTCCCGGCCGTCGACCACCAGCGTGGCCCCCTCCTTCACCCCCAGGTCGACGTAGCCGCGGACCTTGGCGAGGTGCTCCCGGGTCACCAGCGGCCCCATCTCGGCGGTGGGGTCGAGGCCGGGCCGCACCTGGAGCCGGCCCAGCCGCTCGCGCAGGCGCAGCACCAGCGCGTCGGCGACGGCGTCGCCCACCGCCACGCCCACCGAGATGGCCATGCAGCGCTCGCCGGCCGAGCCGTAGGCCGCGCCCATCAGGGCGTCGGCGGCCTGGTCGAGGTCGGCGTCGGGCATGACCACGGCGTGGTTCTTGGCGCCGCCCAGCGCCTGCACCCGCTTGCCGTGCTGGGTGGCGGTGCGGTGGATGTACTCGGCCACCGGCGTCGAGCCGACGAAGCTGACCGCGGCCACCCCGGGGTGGGTGATGAGCGCCTCCACCGCCTCCTTGTCGCCGTTGACGACGTTGAGGACGCCGGGCGGCAGGCCGGCCTCCAGCGCCAGCTCGGCCAGCCGCATCCCGCAGGAGGGGTCGCGCTCCGACGGCTTGAGCACGAAGGTGTTGCCGCAGGAGACCGCCAGCGGGAACATCCAGAGCGGCACCATGGCCGGGAAGTTGAAGGGGGTGATGCCGACGCAGACCCCGACCGGCTGGCGCAGCGAGTAGCTGTCGACGCCGCCCCCGACGTTCTCTGAGAACTCGCCCTTCTGCAGGTGGGGGATGGCGCAGGCGAAGTCGACGTTCTCGATGCCGCGGGCCAGCGAGCCGTGGGCGTCGGAGAGCACCTTGCCGTGCTCGGAGGTGATGAGCCGGGCCAGCTCGTCGGCGTGGGCCTCGAGCAGCTGCTTGAACTTGAACATCACCTTGGCGCGGCGCGCCGGGGGGGTGGCGGCCCAGGCCGGGAGGGCGGCGGCGGCGGCGGCCACCGCGGCGTCCACCTCCTGGCGGCTGGCGAAGGCGACCCGCCTGGTGACCTGGCCGGTGGCTGGATCGAAGACGTCCCCGAAGCGCCCGCTGGCGCCGGCCACGGCCTTCCCTGCGATGAGGTGTCCGACGGTCATGCTCGTCCCTGCGCTTTCGGTGGGTGGAGGAGGCGACCGGCCAAGGGTAGCGATGTGTAGTATATTAATCAAGTGAGTTGAGATATGGGACAGTGGTCCCGCCCCGGAAGAGGAGCACCATGAGCCCGAGGAAGCCCCGCGCCACCCCCGCCAAGACCCCGCCGCCGTTCGACATCGGCGAGCGGCTGCGCCAGCTCCGGGCCCGGCTCGGGCTCTCGCAGCGGGCCCTGGCGACCCGGGCTGGCGTCACCAACGGGATGATCTCGCTCATCGAGAAGAACCGCAGCAGCCCCTCGGTGGCCACGCTCAAGAAGATCCTCGACGGCCTCTCCATGTCGCTGGCCGAGTTCTTCGCGGTGGGGCCGCCCGAGCAGGACAAGCTCTTCTTCCGCGCCGACGAGCTGGTGGAGATCGGCGGCGGCGCCATCTCCTACCGCCAGGTGGGCTCCAGCCTGCGGGGCAAGGCGCTGCAGCTGCTCCACGAGCGGCTCAAGCCCGGCGCCGACACCGGCGCCGCCATGCTGCGCCACGAGGGCGAGGAGGCCGGGGTGGTGGTCCGCGGCCAGATCGAGCTGACCGTGGGCGCCGTCACCCGGGTGCTGCGGGCCGGCGACGCCTACGCCTTCGAGAGCAGCGTCCCCCACCGCTTCCGCAACCTCGGCGGCGAGACCTGCGAGATCGTCAGCGCCTGCACCCCGCCCTCCTTCTAGGACCACCGCCCGTGACCTCCCCCCCTTCATCGCCGCAGGGCGAGCGCCGCCGCACCGCGCTCCGGGCCAGCCTGGCGCTGGCCGGCTCGGCCGCCTGCTGGGGCCTGTCCACCGTGGCCACCAAGGGACAGCTCGGCGCGGTGCCGCCCATGCCCATGCTGGTGATCCAGCTCTGCGCCAGCGTCGCCTTCCTCTGGACGGCGGTGCTGGTCACCCGCGCCCCGGTCCGGCTCGACCGGGCGGCGCTGCGCGCCTCGCTGAGCGGCCTGCTCGAGCCCGGACTGGCCCACACCTTCGGCACCGCCGGCCTGGCCCTCACCACCGCCAGCGCCACCACGCTCATCGCCGCGACCGAAGCCCCGGCCACCGTGCTGCTGGCCTGGCTCTTCCTGCGCGAGCGGATCGGCCCGAAGACCCTGCTGGTGGCGGCGGTGGCCGGGCTCGGCGTCGGCCTGGTCATCCTGCCGGACCTGGACGGCCTGGGGGGCGGGTCGCTGGCCGGCGACGGGCTGGTCGGCGTGGCCACGCTGCTGGCCGCCGTCTACGTCATCGTCTCGCGGCGGCTCATCGGCGGGATGGCGGCGCTGCCGCTGGTGACGCTGCAGCAGACCGTGGGGCTGCTCTGGGCGGCGCTGGCGCTGCTCGTCGCCGCCGCGCTCGGCTGGGTGCCGCTGGGGCTGGCCGGGCTCTCGCCGCGCACCATCGCCCTGGCCGCCCTGACCGGCGTGCTCCAGTACGCCGTGGCCTTCTGGCTCTGGCTCATCGGGCTGCGCCACCTGCCGGCCAGCCGCGCCACCCTCTTCCTGGCGCTGATCCCGGTCTTCGGGGTCGCCGGCGGGTCGCTGGCGCTCGGCGAGCGGCTCGGCCCCACCCAGTGGATCGGCGCCGCGGTGGTGCTGGCGGCGGTGCAGGCGCTGGTTCGCCGGGAGCCCGACGCGCCGCCCGACCCTCGCGATCCTGCCTCAGCTGACCCACCGTTGAACCTCCAGGGAGAGACCACCACATGAAGAACTGGCAGAAGAACCAGGAAGTCCAGAAGCGGGCGGAGCGCGTGCTGCCGCTGGGCGTCAACTCCAACTTCAGGTACTGGGGCGAGGGGCTGACCCCCTACGTCAAGCGGGCCAAGGGCGCCCACCTGTGGGACGTCGGCGGCAACCAGTTCATCGACTACCGGCTGGCCTTCGGCCCCATCATCCTCGGCCACGCCTTCGACGCCGTCGACCAGAAGGTCATCGAGGAGGTGAAGAGCGGCGTGCTCTTCGCCATGACCGGCGAGCTGGAGATCGAGGTCGCCGAGATGATCGTGGAGATGTGCCCGGCGGTGGAGATGGTCCGCATGGCCTGCTCCGGCACCGAGGCCACCATGCACGCCGTCCGGGTGGCGCGGGCCTTCACCGGCCGCGAGCTGCTGGTGAAGTTCGAGGGCAACTACCACGGCTTCCAGGACAACACCCTCTGGAGCACCTACGCGCCGGCCGAGGCCTACGGCAACCGCCGCAGCCCCATCCCCATCGCCGCCTCCTCGGGCATCCCCCGCGTCCTCGGCGAGAAGATCATCACCTTGCCCTTCAACGACTTCGAGGGGCTGGAGCGGGTGATGCGCACCCACGGCGACCAGGTCGCCGCGGTGATCAGCGAGCCCTGCCAGGGCAACTGCGGCGCCATCCAGGCCCTGCCGGGCTTCCTCGAGCTGATCCGGAAGCTGACCACCGAGCACGGCGCCCTCTTCATCCTCGACGAGGTGAAGACCGGCTTCCGCATCGCCAACGGCGGCGCCCAGGAGCTGCTCGGGGTCCGCCCCGACCTCGCCACCTACGCCAAGGCGCTGGGCAACGGCTACCCGGTGGCGGCGCTGGGCGGCAAGCGCGAGATCATGCAGATCATCGGCCACGGCGTGGCGGTGGGCGGGACCTACACCAACAACAAGCCCGGCATCGCCGGGGCCTGGGCCACCCTGAAGATCCTCAAGGCCGAGCCGGTCATCGAGACCATCAACCGGCGCGGGACCAGGCTCATCGAGGGGCTGAAGAAGATCTTCAAGGAGAACGGCATCCAGGCCGTGTTCAGCGGCTTCCCCGGGATGTTCGCCTTCGCCGTCGGGCTGGACGCGGTCACCTGCCAGCGCGACTGGGCCAGGAGCGACCGCGACTACCTGCTGCGCCTGGCCGAGGCGGCCATGGAGCGCGGGGTGATGCCGGACTACGACCCCCGCGAGCCCTGGTTCCTCTGCTACTCGCACACCGAGGCGGACATCGACAGGACGCTCGAGGTCTACGCCGAGATCGTCAAGACGGTGAAGTAGGTCCGGCCCGCCCCCCGGAGTCGCCAGCCCGGGGGGCTGCCGGCCGCTCGACGGCCGCTCAGGTCGGGAAGCCCCACCCCGCCTTGCGGGTCGCCACCACCTTCATCTTCCGCACCGCGAGCCGCGCGAAGAACGGCGCGCAGGGGACCGCCACCTCCGGCGGGACCGCCCCGGTGGCGGTGATCTCGCCGGCCGCCAGCATCTGCGCGGCGACGGCCGGCGGCGAGCCGGTGTCGATGTCGAGGCCGACGCCCCACGCCGGCATGCCGCGGGTGTGGAGGTCGACCACCCAGGTGACCTTCCTTCCCATGGCGAGCCCCTTCACGACGGAGCGGACCACCTCGTACTGCCTGAGCGGGCCCACCTGGCGCGCCGGCGGCTGGCTCATGGCCACCCGGTCGACCACGTCGATGGGGCGGACCCGGGTGCCGGTGAGATCGATCGGCTCGTGCGAGGCCAGCCCCAGGTCGCGCAGGAAGCGGACCTTCTGCAGGAAGTCCGGGTCGAAGGCGATCTTGAAGCTCACCTCGCGGATCCCGCGCGCCGCGTAGGAGAGCGGCAGCGTCGCCACCTCGGAGTGGATGGTGTACATGGGCCGGCGCAGCCCGACCGGCGCCGGGAAGCGGTGCGGCAGGTCGCCCGACATCGGCTCGACGAAGGTGAACCGCCCCCTGGTGAAGACGGCCGGCTCCATGGAGAACTCCTCCAGGATGGTCTTCAGGGAGTAGGCGACCGGGAGCGCCTGCTGCGGCCGGTAGCGGGTGGCGTCCATGCCGCCGACGCGGCAGTGGATCTCCCGCACCTCGTCGAGCTGCTCGGCCCCGTGGCGCGCCAGCAGGTTGGTGATCCCGGGCGCCGCCCCCATGCCGAGCAGGGCCACCCGGCCGGCCGCCTTGAAGCGGGCGTCGAGCTCGAGCTGCGTGCGGGTGACGTGGAAGAGGCCGCCCATGTCGACGTAGTGGGCTCCGGCCGCCAGGGCCGCCTCCATGACCGCCAGGTTGTGCTGGTACTGGACGGCGTTGATCACCACCAGCGCCCCGGAGAGCGCGGCGGCGGACCCGGCGGTGTCGCGCACGTCGACGCGGACCGCGCGCAGCCGGGGCCGGCCGGCCCCCTGCAGCGAGGCCACCAGCGCCTCCGCCTTCCCGAGGTCGTAGTCGGCGACCAGGACCTCGTCGGTGACCGCGCAGGTCTCCACGAGATCGCGGACGGTGATCCGCCCCATGGCCCCGGCCCCGCCGACGACGGCGAAGGTGCGGGGGGTGCTCCCGGCCGGCTCGCGCCGCGCCGCCGCCGCTGCACGCCGGCTCACGTGACCTCCCGCTGCTTGTTGGGGAACCAGAAGGACTTCACCTCCTGGACGTAGTCGATGTGCACGTGCTTGGGCTCGCGGAAGGCGTCCAGCCCCTCCTCGCCCAGCTCGCGCCCCACCCCGCTCCAGCGCATGCCGCCGAACGGCCCGGCGTCGTTGTCGGTGAGCGGGTCGTTCACCCAGAAGGTGCCGGCCTTGATGTTGTCCATGGCGCGCAGGGCCAGCTCCAGGCTGCGGGTGTAGACCACCGCCCCGAGGCCGTAGTTGGAGTCGTTGGCCATGCGGATGGCGTCGTCGGCGTCCTCGGCCACGATCAGCGAGATGACCGGGCCGAAGATCTCCTCGGTGGTGGGCAGGCTGCCGTGGCGCACCTCGCCGAGGACGGTGGGGGCGAAGAAGCAGCCCGGCCCGGGCAGCGGCGCGCCGCCCAGCAGCAGGCGGGCCCCCTGCTCCAGGGTCCGCCGCACCTGGTCGGCCACCCGGGTCACCGCCGCGGCGCTGATGAGCGGGCCGACGTCGGTGGCGCCGTCGAGGGGGTCGCCCACCACCAGCGTCTTGACGTACTCGACCAGCCGGCGGGTGAACTCCGGGGCGATCTCCTTGACCAGGTAGATGCGCTTCGAGGAGGTGCAGACCTGGCCGGCGTTGAGCAGCCGCGCCCAGGCCACCGCCTTCACCGCCACCTCGAGGTCGGCGTCGGCGAAGACGATGAACGGATCGATGCCCCCCAGCTCCAGGTTCACCTTCTTGAGCTGCCGCCCCGCCTCGGCGGCGATGTGGCGCCCCACCGCGGTGGAGCCGGTGAAGGCCACCAGGTCGACGCCGGGGTGCTGCAGCAGCGCCTCGCCGGCGCCGGCCCCGTCGCCGGTGACCACGTTGACCACGCCGGGCGGCAGCAGCTGGTAGGCCCGGGCCATCATCAGGTTGGAGAGCGGGTTCTGGTGGGGCGGCTTGCAGACCACGGTGTTGCCGGCGGCCAGCGCCGGGGCCACCTTCCAGGCCATCAACAGCAGCGGGAAGTTGAAGGGGACGATGGCCGCCACCACGCCGTAGGGCTCCTTGATGGTGAAGTTGAGCTGGTGCGGCGCCACCGGCGGGATGGAGTTGCCCCGGCTGCTGCGCCCCACCTCGGCGTAGTACTCGAAGCAGGCGGCCACCCACTCGATGCAGTCCATGGCCTCGATGAGCGGCTTGCCGGTCTCGCGCGCCATCAGCGTGGCCAGCTCCTTTCCCATGTGCCGGATGGCCTCGCCGACCTGGCGCAGCACCACCGCCTTCTCGGCGCCCGGCTTGCGCCCCCACTCGCCCTGCGCCGCCCGGGCGGCCCGCACCGCCCGGTCGACGTCCTCGGCCCCGCAGTCGGCGGCCAGGCCGAGCAGCGCGCCGGTGGCCGGGTTGCGGATCTCACGCGTCAGGTTCGACCGCGCCGCCTCCCACCGGCCGTCGATGAGGATGGGGGCGGTCTCGTCGATGCCGGGCATGGCTCACCCCTCCGTGGGCGGCGTCTCCAGCGACGACCGCAGGTAGACGAACTGGACGCCGCTCTGCATGTAGTTCTCGATGGTCTCCACCACCGTGGCCGTCTTCAGCCAGGCCGGGCCGGCCTCGACCACCCGGGCCTCGATGAGCGAGGAGAGCGAGACGAAGCCGAGCCACTCGGCCCGGGCCCGGAAGGCGTCGAGGATCAGCCCCTCCACCTCGGCCTGGTTCTTCAGCTGCGGGTCGATGGCCACCGCCTGCAGGTAGATGCCGTTGTTGTCGCCGTAGCTGGGGTCGTCGCGGACGCCCAGCTCATCGTGGTTCTCCAGCGGGCTGCCGATGGCGTAGGCCACCAGCCGGCCGGAGACCCGGTCGCGCAGGCCGACGCCGACGGCGCGCAGGTGGCCGAGCGTCGCCTCCAGCGTCTCCGCCGGGTACTGCAGCAGCGGCCGGCGGCCGTCGGTGGAGCCGTACTGCTCGTCCTCCAGCTCGTGCACCTGGGGCATGAGCTGCTTGGTGGCCGGGCCGTTCAGGTCGACCACCTCCAGCGTCCCGAGCGGGATGTCGATGGGGCCGGGGCGGACCTCGGGGCCGTCGGCCACCGTGGCCGGGGCCGGGGCCCCCACCAGCTCGGCCACCGACTGGCGCAGGATGGTGAGCGCCTCCTGGATGGCCGAGGCCTCCATGTCGTAGCGCGGGTAGAAGCGGAGCGTCCGGTCGCCGGCCGGCAGCAGGATCAGCCCGTTGCGGAAGGCCCGCTCGCGCAGCCACTCGCGCCAGTCGGCCCGGACCACGTCGATGGCCAGCATGCAGCCCTGGCCGCGGGCGTTCTGCAGCAGGTCCTTGTAGTCCTTGGCCAGCTGCTCCAGCCCCTGCCGCGCCAGCTCGCCGGTGCGGTTCACCTGCTCGAGGTCGAGCCGGTCCAGGTAGCCGAGCAGCCGCAGCATGCCGACCGAGTCACCCTCCCAGGTGGTGTTGAACTTCTTCTCCTCCTGGAAGAACGTGGCCAGGTCCTCGCTGACGAAGAGCAGGCCGTTCTGCGCCTTCTTGGCCCAGACCACCACGTCGGGCGGGCAGGGCAGGTCGAAGAGCTCGTGGGCCCAGAGCTTGCCGGTGGCCCCCCAGCCGGTCTGCACCTCGTCGAACATCAGCGGCACGTCGTAGATGCGGGTCAGCAGCCGGAGCCGCTGGAAGAAGCTGGCGGAGGCGAACTTCAGGCCGCCCTCGCACTGGATGGGCTCGACCAGGACGCCGGCGACCCGCAGGGCGCGCTTGAGCACGGCGGGGTCGATGAGGGCCCGCTGCAGCTCGACGAACTGCTTGACCATGGCCGGCCAGGCGGACCGGTCGGCGGGGAGGCGGGCCAGCAGCTCGTCGCAGGCCTTGAGCTGCCGCTTGAACTGCTCGAGCGGGCGCGGCGCGCCGGCCACCCGGCCGGTCACCAGCAGGGTCCAGACCTGCTCCAGGCTCTTCTCGTCGCGCCGCTGGGTGCGCCACTTGGAGCGCGGGTCCTCGACCGGGAAGAGGGCGTGCGGCCAGTCGAAGGTCGGGAAGCCGAGCCGGGCCTTGCGCTTGTGGGTGGCCGCCAGGCTGCCGAGGGTGCGGCCGTGGAAGGCCCCCTCGAAGGGGATGATGAAGAAGCCCTGCTTGTCGGCCGCCGCCTCCGCCTGGCCGGGCTCGGCCGGGGTCATCTTCACCCGGTTGAGCAGGACCGCCTTGATGGCGTTCTCCACCGCTTCGGCGCCGGTGTTGACGATGAAGAAGCGCGGGGTCCCGGCCGGGGCGATGCGGCCGAGCGCCGCCTTGATCTGGAGCGACAGCGTCGTCTGGTACTCGGAGTGGGCGTAGCGCGAGGCCACGAAGGGCAGGCCGCGCAGCACGCTGGCCACCACGTCGAGGTCGTTCTCGCCGAAGGGCTGGGTGGCGATGAGGGCGCCGAGGTCCATGAAGCGGTAGGGCTCGCCGTTGGGGTCGCGGTCGACGGTGGCCAGGTAGGGCCCGACGCTCTCGGTGGGGTCGAAGGCCAGGGGGAGCGAGCTGAAGAGGCCGTTCCCGGCGGCGTCGAGGGCGGCCTGGGTGGCCGGCAGGTCGCGGGCCACCGCCTTCTCCAGCAGGGTCTCGGGGTCGGCGAAGCGGGGCGGCACCCGCACGTGGATGTCGCCGGCCCGGTAGCTGGCCTGGAGGGCGACGATCCGCTCCAGGTAGCGGTTGGCCTCGACCAGGGCGCTGGGGAGGGGGTCGATGAACGGGCGAGGCGCGGCGGGCGCGGGGGAGGCCGGCGGCGGCGGGCTGGCCTGGGGACGTGACGGGGTGCTGGTGACGGCGGTGGTGCTGGCGGTGGTGCTGGCGGTGGGAGTCATGGCGGTGCTCGATGCGGGTGGGGCGGGTGGGGAAGGGGCGACGGAGGCGGTGGCGGGCCGGCCGCCCCGTGGGCGGAGGGCGCCGGCCGGTGCGGGAGAGGGCGGCGAGGGTGGCCCGGGAACGGGCGGGAGCCGAGGCGGCGCGCGTGGTCACCCGGGCCTCCAGGTCGGCGCGGCCGAGGGGGTCGGGTACGCGGGGTCGACGTGGTCTGGTGGGAGCAGGGTGGTCATGGCGACGGGTCCGGGAGACGGGCCCAATCTACTCTGGGACTGCACCCGTCATGCCATCACCCATCTGGGCTGGCAGCGGATGCATCATCCCAAGTTGCTGCCATCACAGGAGATTATCGGTGGGAGGGGCCCCGGATTTCGAGCCGACAATGCACGTATGGTGTAGTTATGCGAATTCGCATTGACCGAAAATGCGCTCCTGCACGGGCCTGGGCGAGACCCGAAGGAGGGAGAGCCTGGAGCCCACCAGCGGCCCGGGGAGGGGCCACTCGGGGCCGAGAAAAGGAAGGGAGCCGGCCCCGTGAGGAACCGGCTCCCAGGTGACGCGTTGCGCTGGTCTAGAAGAAGACGACCACGCCGGTCGAGATCAGCGAGTTGGACTTGAGGTACTTGGGGTCGGCGCCGGTGCCGGTCAGCAGGTCCTTGTTGCCGAAGACCTTCTGGGTGGCGCCATCGTACCGGTACTCGAGCTTGAAGGTGGCGTTGCTGTCGATGGCGTAGCTCAGGCCGGCGGTGATGGCGTACTTGTTGGCCCCCGTCTTCCAGGACGGGTCGGTGTAGTCGGGGATCAGGGTGCCGGGGTTGGCCGGATCGTCGATGAAGGCGCCGCCGTTGGCCGGGCCGATGCCGTTGACGGCGTCGGGCGCGGTCCAGTCGAACAGGCCGCCGCCGTTCTTCTCGTTGGCGATGAAGTCGGCGCGCAGCACGCCTTCGAGGCGGGGGGTGAGCTTGTAGGCGGCCAGGATCGAGGCGCCATACCAGGAGGCGGTGCGCTGGTCGCCGGTGACCGGATCCGGGGTGATGGCGGCCTTGTCCTGCTGGCCGTAGGAGACCTGGCCGTTGAGCGTCAGGTCACCGCGGGTGTACCAGACGTCCACCTCGCCGGTGAGCGCCAGGGTGTCCTTGCCGCCGGCGAAGTTGGCCTTCTTGCCCGCCAGGCAGGCGAAGCCGACGCCCCAGAACTCGCCGCCGGAGTAGTCGCCGCGGCAGACGAAGACCGGGGTGCTCTCGCCGACCTGGCGGATGGGGGCGTTGACGTTGGCGAGCATCCCCTTGAACACCCACTTGCCGACCGCCTTCTCGATGCCGACGCCGGTGTAGACGTAGGGCAGGGTGAAGTCGAAGAGCAGGTTGTGGGTGATGAGCTTGTTCTGGGTGGGCGGCAGGTACTCGTAGCCCGACCAGTCGGGCACCTGGCCGGCGAAGACCTTGCCGCCGATGGCCTCGACCGGGATGGAGACCGAGGCCTCGTGGACGATGTTGGCCCCGCCGATGAAGTCGCCGGTGGAGCGGGCCGGGATCAGGGTGAGGCGGAACTTGGTGCCGCCGTCGGTCTCCTTCTGGAGGTCGAGGGCCACCGAGCCGAAGTAGGAGTTGTCGTAGGCGTAGGGCTCGGTCGCGTTGGGCACCAGGAACTGGAACCCGCCGCGCTGCTTGTTGACGTTGTAGATGTAGTTGATGTCGGCGTAGCCGGAGATCTTGAGGTTCTTGAAGCCGGAGGCGTCACGGCCGTCCTCGAGCGCCTCGGTCTTGACGGCGATGCGGTTGAACTCGGCCTGCTGCTCCTCGGTCATGCCGGCCGGCTTGGCGGTCTGGGCGGCGGCCTGGTTGGGGAAGGCGCTGGCCAGCGCCAGTGCCAGGATGGTGAGCTTCAGGGTTCTCATGGGTGCGCTCCTCTGGTGGTGAGTCGGAAGTGGCATGAGGCGTGGTGGTCAGGCTCGTTGGGCAGCGGCCATCTCGGCGGCGCGGCGGCGCTCGTTGCGGGCGATGAACAGGCTGCCGGCCACCACGCCCACCGACACGATGCCGATGATGATGGCGGCCGCAGCATTGACGTCGGGTCGCATGCCCAGGCGGGCGCGCGAGAAGATGACGAGGGGCATGGTGGTGGCCCCGGGCCCGGAGAGGAAGGCCGAGAGCACCACGTCGTCGAGCGACAGGGTGAAGGTGAGCAGGAAGGCGGAGACCAGCGACTGGAAGATGAGCGGCAGCGTCACCAGGAAGAAGACCTGGATGGGCCGGGCCCCGAGGTCGGTGGCCGCCTCCTCCAGCTCCGGGTTGAGGTCCTGCAGGCGGGCCTGGATCACCACCGTGGCGTAGGCCAGCCCCAGCAGCAGGTGGCCCATCCAGATGGTGAGCAGGCCGCGCTCGGGGAAGCCGATCCAGCGCTGCATGGTGACCAGCATCAGCAGCAGCGACAGGCCGATGATCACCTCGGGCATCACCAGCGGCGCGTTGACCATGCCGGAGAAGATGGTCCGGCCCATGAAGCGCCGGTACTTCACCAGGGTGAAGGCGGCCAGGATCCCCAGCACCACCGAGGCCAGGCCGGTGTAGGTGGCGATGCGCAGCGACAGCCAGAGCCCCTCGAGCAGCTCCCGGTCGTGGGCCAGGGCACGGTACCAGCGCAGCGAGACCCCGCCCCAGACCACCGGCAGCGGCGACTCGTTGAAGGAGTAGATGATGAGCGCCAGGATGGGCAGGTAGAGGAAGGCGAAGCCGGCCGCCAGCCAGCCCCGGGCCACCAGCCGGTTGAAGCTCCCGCCGTGGAGGAAGTGCCGGAAGGTCACGCCCGCACCTCGGTGGCCTCGGCCTGGTACTTGTTGAAGAGGGCCAGGGGCACGATGATCAGCAGGATCACCACCACCGCCACGCTCGAGGCCATGGGCCAGTCGTTGTTGGAGAAGAACTCGTCCCAGAGGACGCGGCCGATCATCAGGGTGCGCGGCCCGCCCAGCAGCTCGGGGATGACGTACTCGCCGATGCAGGGGATGAAGACCAGCATCGAGCCGGCGATGATCCCGGCCTTGGAGAGCGGCACGGTGATCTTCCAGAAGCCCACCCAGGGGGTGGCGCCCAGGTCGGCGGCCGCCTCGAGCAGCCGCAGGTCCATCTTGGAGAGGGTGGCGTAGAGCGGCAGGATCATGAACGGCAGGTAGGTGTAGACCATGCCCACCGTCAGCGAGAACGGCGAGTTCATGAACTTGCCGGCCGCCGGGATGAGGTCGAAGGCGAGCAGCAGGTCGTCGACGTGGAGGGCGACCAGCAGGTTGGCGACCCAGCCCCCGTCCATCAGCAGCCCCTTCCAGGCGTAGACCCGCAGCAGGAAGGAGGTCCAGAACGGCAGCATCACCATCATCATCAGCGCCGGCTGCACCGAGGCCTTGGCGCGGGCCATGAAGTAGGCGAACGGGTAGCCGATGAAGAGGCACCAGAAGGTGGTCACCGCCGCGAACTTCAGGCTCGACCAGTAGGTCTGGACGTAGAGCCGGTCCTGCAGGAGGAAGAGGTAGTGGTTGAAGTTGATGACCAGCGAGGCGACCCCGTCCTGGAGCTTGGCCACAGGCTGGAAGACCACCCCCTCCATGTCCTGCACGCTGATCTTCAGGATGATGAAGAACGGCAGGGCGAAGAAGATCAGCAGCCAGAGGTAGGGGACGACGATGACCGCCTTCCGCCCGTGCTTGCGGAAGAAGGGATGCGCGTGCATCCGGTCGAAGAAGGAGGTGGCGAGCGGGCGGCTCATGGGGTGGTCGGGCCTGGCCTCACTGGGTGAGGACGACCTGGGCGGTGTCGGGCCAGGTGGCCCAGGCCACCTCGCCCTCCTCGGGTGCGTCGGCGCGGTGGCGCTCGACGTTGCTCTCGCTCACCTTGAGCCGCCGCCCGCCCTCCAGCTCCAGGTTGTAGACGGTGAAGCTGCCGAAGTAGGAGCGGTCGCGGACCGTGGCCTTGACCTGGTTGACCTCGCCCTCCGGCTTCTCCCGGCTCAGCCGGATCTTCTCGGGGCGGACCGCCACGCTCACCGCCATGCCGACGTTGCCGGTGATGCCGTGGCCGACCCGGTGGCGGCAGTAGCCGCAGTCGATCTCCACCAGGTCCGGCTCGTCCACCACCACGGTGCCGTCCATCAGGTTGACGTTGCCGATGAAGTCGGCGACGAACCGGGTGGCCGGGGTCTCGTAGATGTCGGCCGGCGGCCCCACCTGGAGGATCTCCCCCTCGCTCATGACGGCGATGCGGGTGGCCATGGTCATGGCCTCCTCCTGGTCATGCGTGACCATGACGCAGGTGACGCCCACCTCGTGGATGATGTTGACCAGCTCGACCTGGGTCTCCTCCCGCAGCTTCTTGTCGAGGGCGCCGAGCGGCTCGTCGAGCAGCATCAGCTGCGGCCGCTTGGCCAGGCTCCGGGCCAGGGCCACCCGCTGCTGCTGGCCGCCGGAGAGCTGGTGCGGCTTGCGCTTGGCGTACTTCTGCAGCTGCACCAGCTTGAGCATGGCCTCGACCCGCTGGGCCGTGGCGTCCTTGGCCATCCCCTCCCGCCGCAGCCCGAAGGCCACGTTGTCCCAGACCGTCAGGTGGGGGAAGAGCGCGTAGGACTGGAACATCATGTTGATGGGGCGCAGGTAGGGCGGCAGCCCGGCCAGGTCGAGGCCGTCGAGGAGGATCTGC
Organism: Anaeromyxobacteraceae bacterium; assembly: GCA_032654565.1. Taxonomy (GTDB): domain Bacteria; phylum Myxococcota; class Myxococcia; order Myxococcales; family Anaeromyxobacteraceae; genus JADKCZ01. The sequence goes on from JAULAX010000007.1 coordinate 56,011, forward strand.
CCCGAGGTCGGGGTCTCGAAGCCGGCCAGCATCCGCAGCAGCGTGGTCTTGCCGCAGCCGGAGGAGCCCAGCAGGGCGAAGATCTCGCCCTGCTGGATGCCGAGGCTGACGTGGTTGACGGCGACGGACCCGTTGCCGAAGTCCTTCACCACGTCGCGGATCTGCAGGTAGGCCTGTCCGGCCACGGCTGGGCTCATCGGGCTTCCGGTCGCTGGGGGAACGGTGGACGCGGCCTAGAGGCCGGTCTTGAAGGTGGTGTAGATGCGGGTCATGGCGCGGCGCGAGTCGTTGCTGAGCGCGCCGGGCAGCCCCATCTTCTTCATGTCCGCGTCGCCCGGGAAGACGGTGGGGTTGCTGGCCACCTCGGGCTTCACGAACTTCATCCCCGCCTTGTTGGGGTTGGCGTAGAAGACCTTGTTGGTGAGCGAGGCGCCGACCTCGGGGCGCATGATGTAGTTGATGAACTTGTGCGCGTTGCCCGGGTGCGGGGCGTCGACCGGGATGGCCATGGTGTCCATGAAGATGACGCCGCCGGTCTTGGGCATGAGGCACTCGATGTTCTGGCCGGTCTTGCCCTCGGCGGCGCGCTTCTTGGCGATGTTGATGTCGCCCGACCAGCCCAGGGCCACGCAGATGGAGCCGTTGGCCATGTCGTTGATGTAGCCGGAGGAGCTGAAGAGGGTGACGTAGGGGCGGACCTTGGCGAGCAGGTCGGCGGTGCCGGCGTAGTTGGCCACGTCCTTGGAGTAGGCCTTCTTGCCGAGGTAGTGGGCCGCGGCCGGGACGATCTCGGTGGAGGAGTCGAGGAAGCTGACGCCGCAGGACTTGAGCTTCGCCATGTACTCCGGCTTGAAGACCAGGTCCCAGGCGTTCTCCGGCATGGGCATGCCGCCCAGCGCCTTCTTCACCTTGTCGACGTTGATGCCCACCGTGGTGTAGCCCCACAGCCAGTCGACCAGGTACTGGTTGCCCGGGTCCATCTCCTCGAGCGCCTTCAAGATGACCGGGTCGAGGTTCTTCCAGTTGGAGAGCTGCGCCTTGTCGAGCTTCTTGAGCAGGCCGCCCTCGAGCTGCATCTTCCCGAAGTAGGAGGAGGGCACCACGATGTCGTAGCCGGTGCGGCCGGCCACCAGCTTGGCGTGGAGGACCTCGTTGGAGTCGAAGTTGTCGTACCGGACCTTGATGCCGGTCTCCTTCTCGAAGTTCTCGATGGTGTCGTCGGCGATGTAGTCGGACCAGTTGTAGATGTTGAGGACCTTCTCCTCCTCGGCGCGGGCCGAGGCGACGGAGAGCAGGGTGCAGGCCAGGGCGAGACGGGCGAGGATGGCGAGACGGCGGGGCGATGACATCGGGTTCATGCTCAAGCCTCCAGGTTCACGGTTGGTTTCCAGGCAGGTCACGGTCAAGGCGTGCGATCAGGGGGTGCCGGTGGTCGGGCCGTGGGCGGTACTCTGCCACGGGGCCGCGCAGGGCGATGCGCGCAGTTTGGGCTCCGGGTGGGCTGTGCCACCGAATCCCCGCTCTTCCGGACGGCGTCCTGGTCACACGCCAAACGGGTAGCACGCGTTGTGCCATGACCGGGGGAATCGGGGCGGGGCCTCTTCAGCCACAAGTGGTCCTGATGACGGGCGGTTGTATTTCCCAAAGGCATGGATCGGCCCGCCGAGCCTATGCCAGAACGCCCTGCGTCATGCGGCCGCGCATGGTCGGCGGACCGGTTCACGCGGTGAGGGCCCGCTCCAGGATGGCCAGCCCCTCTTCGAAGACCGCCTCCTGGATGGTGAGCGGGAAGAGGAAGCGGATGACGTTGGCGTGGACGCCGCAGGTGAGGAGGACCAGCCCCTGCTCCAGGGCCCGGGCCTGCACCTGCTTGGCGAGGTCGGCGTCCGGCCCGCCGCCCCCCGGCTTCATGAACTCCACCGCCAGCATCGCGCCCGGGCCGCGGATCTCGGCGATGGCCGGCACCCGCGGCCGGAGCGCCTCGAGCCGCGCGGTCAGCCGCCCCCCCAGCAGGTTGGCCCGCGCCACCAGCTGCTCCTCCTCGATGACGTCGAGCACGGCATGGGCCGCGGCGATGGCCAGCGGGTTGCCGGCGTAGGTGCCGCCCAGGCCGCCCGGGGCCGGCGCGTCCATCAGCGCGGTGCGCCCCACCACGCCGGAGATGGGGAGCCCGGCCCCCAGCGACTTGGCCACCGTCATCAGGTCGGGGAGCACCTGGTGGTGGTCCATGGCGAACCAGCGGCCGGTGCGAGCGAAGCCGGTCTGGATCTCGTCGGCGATGAGCAGGATGCCGTGCTCGTCGCACTCGGCCCGCAGCGCCTGCATCAGCGCCGGCGGCGCCGGGTAGAAGCCCCCCTCGCCCTGCACCGGCTCGATGATGATGGCCGCCACCCGCTTCGGGTCGACGTCGGCCTTGAAGAGCCGGTGGAGCGCCTCGATCGACTCGGCCACGGTGACGCCGTGGAGCGCCATGGGGAAGGGGATGTGCCAGACGTCGCCGGGGAAGGGGCCGAACCCGACCTTGTAGGGCACCACCTTGCCGGTCAGCGCCATGGTCATCATGGTCCGGCCGTGGAAGGAGCCGGAGAAGGCGATGACGCCGGGGCGGCCGGTGGCGGCCCGGGCGATCTTGACGGCGTTCTCCACCGCCTCGGCCCCGGTGGAGAAGAAGGTGGCCTTCTTGGCGTGGGTGCCGGGGGTGAGCTTGATGAGCCGCTCGGCCAGCGCCACGTAGGACTCGTAGGCCGCCACCTGGTAGGCGGTGTGGGTGAAGGCGTCGAGCTGGGCCCGCAGCGCCGCCACCACCCGGGGGTGGCGGTGGCCGGTGTTGAGCACGGCGATGCCGCCGGCGAAGTCGATGTAGCGCCGCCCCTCGACATCCCAGAGCTCGCTGTTCTCGGCCCGCTGCACGAAGAAGGGGGTGGTGATGCCCACGCCGCGCGGCGTGGCCGCCTCCCGGCGCGCCTTGAGGCTGGCGTTGTCGCTCATGCTTCGACTCCCTTTCCTGCGGGGGTGGGGAACATCTGCTCGACGTAGTCGTGGAGCGCCGCCCCGAAGTCGGGCTCGAGGGCGCGGCGGTAGACCAGGGTGGTGGCGATCTCGGCGGCCAGGATGGCCGAGCGGTACTTGGAGGGGAGCCGCTCGACCCGGGCGGCCAGCGCCGGGGTCTCGCGGACGAGGCGCGGCAGGTGGGCCAGCAGCGCCGCCAGGTAGGGCGGCTGCAGCTGGACCTCGGGGTGGGCCTGGAAGAAGCGGAAGAGGCGGGCCTTGTGGTCGTTGATCTCCACCGAGAGCGCCGCCGAGATCTCGGTGTAGCTGCGGGCCCCGCCGGCCTCGCGGTGGCGCTTGAAGATCAGCCGGGCCTCGTCGGTGGCGCGCCGCTCCAGGATCTCCAGCACGTCGCGGACGTAGGCCGCCTTGGTGGCCAGGAACTCGGCCTCGTCGAGCAGCAGGTTGCCGATGATCTCGTAGGACGAGGAGATGACCCCGCACTTGTTGGCCGAGGCGTCGCGCAGCAGCACCACGCCGGCCTCCTGCAGCTTGAGGCGGGCCTCCGGGGTGATGAAGGAGTTGGCCCCCTCGACGATGACCCCGGCGCTGGGCTTCCCGTCGGCGCCGAGGAACTGGCTCCAGTTGCGGCCGTCGATGGTCTCGGGGCGCCCGCCGGCGGGGATGAAGAGGTCGGCCGGGACGCTGAAGAGCAGGGTGTTGAACTCCTGGTGGAACTCGTCGAGGGTGACCCAGTCCTCCTTCAGGCCGGCCCCGGTCATCTCCACCCGGCGGTGGAGCTGCCGCAGGCCGTCGGCCCGCCGCTGGTTGCGGTAGAGGATGAAGCCGCCGGGGTGGAGGCGGGCGGGATCGAAGGCGGCGGCGTCGGCCTTGAGCACGATGCGGGAGAGCGCCTCGCGATCCAGGCCGGCCGGGTCGACCAGCGCGCCGGTGCCGTCGACGATGAGCCGGATGGCGGCGCCGGGCCAGCGCTCCAGCAGCAGGCGCATGGCGTTGCCGGCCACGTCGCCGTTGGGACCGCCGGTGAACTTGACCGAGAAGGGGGCGGTGCGCAGGTCGACGCCGCGCTCGCGCATGGCGATCTCGGCGAAGGCCACCACCCCGGTCGAGGTGACGCCGAACTCCTTGTGGTTGATCCCGACCCGCTTCGAGGACATCACCCCGGCGCCGAGCAGGTAGCCGCGCTTGACCGAGATCCGGGCGATCTCCTCGATCATCCCGTCGTGCATGTTCTCGTCGGGGCCCAGCTCGATGGGCTCGTCCTCGCGGTAGTAGTCGACCACCCGGGGGTCGCGGGCCACGCCGCCGCTGGTGACGAAGACGTCGAGGAAGGCGTTGATGAAGGCCCGCTGCACCTTGTGGAGGAGCGGCTCCTGCTGGGCCGGCAGGCGCCGCCCGGGGACGTGCACCACCACCACCATCTTCGAGCCGCCCTCGTAGATGTCCTTGTTCTTGAGGTGCTGGGTGTGGGCCAGCACGTAGTTCTCGCGGAAGAGGCTGTTGGCGACGGTGACGTAGTCGTCGCGGGTGTCGGCGAAGATGGTGCGCCAGCCGCCGCGGGCGATGTCGGCGAAGCCGACGTGGTAGCCGAGCCCGTAGCGGGCCGAGAAGAAGGTGACGCGGAAGGGGCGCTCCGGCGGCAGGTCGCCGGTGAAGAGCGGCCCCAGGTCGTCGAGGTAGGCCGGGTCGAGCCGGAAGGCCAGGGCGTGCTTCTCGTCGACGAAGAAGTTGGTCTTGAGGGTGCGCTTGATGAAGGTGAGCGCGGTCTGGAACAGCGAGCGGCGGAAGTCGTCGAGCCGGCGGTGGCCGGTGTTGTAGGCCGCCAGCTCGTGCTCCACCTCGGCCAGCTCGCGGGGCCAGGCGGCCTGGCGGTCGCGGCGGTCGGGGTCGAAGCGGACCTTGAAGAGCCGCACCAGCCGCAGCGACATGTCGGGGTGGAAGTGGAAGGCCCGGACCACGTCCTCGTAGGTGTAGTTGTCGGTCTGGTTGTGGGCGCACTGGGTGTGGCAGAAGCCGATGAAGGCGTTGACCAGCCCGGCCTCCTCGGCGGTCATCAGCCGGGGGAGCACGAAGTCGCGCCAGGTGGGCGACTCGACCGAGAGGATCTGGGTGGCGAAGAGCTGGCGCCGCAGGCTGCGGAAGAGCTCGCCCTCGCGGGTCAGCGGCAGCCCCTCGCGGTGGGCGACGCGGAAGCTGGCCAGGAAGTAGCGCTGGCCGTCGGCGGTGGCGGAGAGCGCCAGCGAGCGGCGCAGCCCGAGGTTGAGGGCGTTGAACACCTCGGTGACCTGCATGAGGAAGCCGCGCGGCGGCGGGCTGGCCATGGCGAAGAGCACGGTCGACTCGACCCGCTCGCCGGCGCCCTCGCTCTCGACCAGGTCGAGGGAGAAGCCGCCCCGGGCCCGGCACTCGTGGAGCAGCCAGGCCAGCCGGGCCACGTCGCCGGGGGGGGCCAGCCGCACCCAGCGCTGGTTGTCGGCCCAGAGCAGCCGCAGCGCCTCGTCGAGCGCGGCGGCGCCGAGGCCGGGGTGGCGCGCGGCGGCGGCGGCGCGGATGGCGTCCAGCACCGGGGCCGGGGGGGCGCCGGCGGGGGCGGCCCCGGGGGCGTCGGCCGGCGCCGCGAACTCGTAGCGGTGCACCTCCAGCCCGGCGTCGCTGCCGGGGAGCGCGGCGTCGGAGTGGAAGATCTCGGAGGAGGCGATCTCGCGGTCCTCGATCTGCCGCAGGGTCTCGAAGACCGAGCCGGGCCGATCGAGGCGGGCCAGGGTCAGCTCGCGGTCGCGGTCGACCAGCACCAGCTCGCGGTCGGTGGTGAGGCGCGGCAGGCCGGCCGCCAGGCTGGCGAGGATCCCGGCGTCCTCGCGCAGCGTGCTGGAGAAGGCGTTGGGGGCGAAGTTGCGGAGCCAGCGGTAGCCGCGCCGCGAGGCCTCGGCCGCCTCGTCGATGGAGGCCTGCACCCCCGTGTCGAGCGGGGCCTGCGGCGCGGTGGGCTTGGTCGGTGCAGGCTTCACGTGAGGCCTCCGATGCAGAGGTACTTGAGCTCGAGGTACTCGTCGAGACCATACCGGGACCCCTCGCGGCCGGTGCCCGACTGCTTGACCCCGCCGAACGGGGCCACCTCGGTGGAGATGAGTCCGGTGTTGAGCCCCACCATCCCGCACTCGAGCCGCTCGGCGACCCGCCAGGCCCGGGCCAGGTCGCGGGTGTAGACGTAGGAGGCCAGGCCGACCTCGGTGTCGTTGGCCAGGCGGATGGCCTCGTCCTCGGTCGTGAAGCGGGAGAGCGGCGCCAGCGGCCCCAGGGTCTCCTCCCGGGTGACCTTCATGGCCGGGGTCACGTTGGTGAGGACGGTGGGCTGGAAGAAGGTGCCGCCGAGCGCGTGGCGGCCGCCGCCGGTGACCACGGTGGCCCCTCGGGCGACGGCGTCGGCGATCTGCTCCTCCACCCTCCGCACCGCCGCTTCGTCGATGAGCGGCCCCTGCTGCGTCTCGGCCTTGAGCCCGTCGCCCACCTTGAGCCCGGCCACCGCGGTGGCGAGCTTGCGGGCGAAGCGGTCGTGGACCCCGTCCTGCGCCAGCACCCGGTTGGTGCGGACGCAGGCCTGGCCGCTGTTGCGGTAGGTGGAGACCAGGACCCCCTGCACGGCGGCGTCGAGGTCGGCGTCGTCGAAGACGATGAAGGGGGCGTTGCCGCCCAGCTCCAGCGAGACCCGCTTCACCGTCGAGGCGCACTGGGCCATCAGCTGCCTCCCGACCTCGGTGGAGCCGGTGAAGGAGAGCTTGCGGACGGTGGGGTTGGAGGCCAGCTCCTGGCCGATGGCGCCGGCGTCGCCGGTGATGACGTTGAAGGCGCCCGCCGGCAGCCCGGCCTGCTCGCCCAGCTCGGCGAGCGCCAGCGCCGAGAAGGGGGTGGCGCTGGCCGGCTTGAGCACCACGGTGCAGCCGGCGGCCAGGGCCGGGGCGGCCTTGCGGGTGATGGTCGCCGCCGGGAGGTTCCACGGGGTGATGGCGGCCACCACGCCGATGGGCCCCTTGAGCACCAGCAGCCGCTTGTCGGCCTGGTGCTGGGGGATGGTGTCGCCGGAGACGCGCTTGCCCTCCTCGGCGAACCACTCGATGAAGCCGGCAGCGGAGGCGATCTCGCCGCGCGACTCGGCCATGGGCTTGCCCTGCTCGGCGGTCATCAGCGTGGCCAGGTCCTCCTGGTTGGCGATCACCAGCTCGAACCAGCGGCGCAGCACGGCGGCGCGCTCCCCGGCGGTCCGCGCCCGCCAGGCCGGGAAGGCCGCCGCGGCCGCCTCGACGGCGCGGCGCGCCTCGCCGCTCCCCATGCGCGGGACGCTGCCGATGACGGCGCCGCTGGCCGGGTTCCTGACGGTGATGGTGCGGCCGTCGGCGGCCTCGGTCCAGGCCCCGCGGATGAAGCAGCTCTGCCGGAGCAGGAACTCGTTCTTCAGCGGGACGGCGAAGGACATCGCGCAGGGGGGAGAGCCAGAAGCGTGCCACCCGGGGCACCGCCGGCCCGGTCCCGGTCCCCCGGGCCGCCCGGGTCCTGGGCCCGGGCGCGCCAGTCCGCCGCGAGGTGGCCGAGCTCATTGGCCTTTCGGCGCGGGCCGTTCACCGCCCGACCTCGCCCGGTCTCCGCCGCCGGCGCCGCGCCGCGGCGGGCCTGCCGGAGACCGCCAGCCGGGCCGGCCGCCCCCCCGATGCAGCGCTGCATGGACCGGGGGCGCCCGCTCAGCTGATGCCGTAGCGCTTCAGCTTGCGGGCGATGGTCGACTGGTTCACGCCCAGCGCCCGGGCCATGTCGGTCTGGTTGCCATGGCGCTGCCGGGCCCGCAGCAGCACCAGCCGCTCGGTCCGCTCGATGGCCTCGTCGAGCGTGGTCTCGTCGTCGAGGACGTTGGGGGCCACCGCCCCCGCCCCGGTCACCGCGGTGATGTTGGGGGGCAGGTCGCCGGCGTCGATGACCTCGGTGTCGGACATCACCACCAGCCGCTCGCACAGGTTCATCAGCTCCCGCACGTTGCCGGGCCAGCGGTAGGCCAGCAAGGTGTCGGTGGCGGAGCGCGACAGCCGCCGCCGGGCGCCGAGCGTGGCGCTGTAGTGCTCGACGTAGTGGCGCAGCATGGGGAGGATGCACTCGGCCCGCTCCCGCAGCGGCGGGATGGCCAGCGGGATGACGTTGAGCCGGTAGAAGAGGTCGAGCCGGAAGAGCCCCTGGTCCACCATCTCCTGCAGGTCGCGGTGGGTGGCGGCGATGATGCGCACGTCGACCTCGCGGCTGGCGGTGGCGCCGACCCGGGTGATGCGGTGGTCCTCGAGGAAGCGCAGCAGCTTGACCTGGGAGGAGAGCGGGAGCTCGGCGATCTCGTCGAGGAAGAGGGTGCCGCCCTCGGCCAGCTCGAAGTAGCCGGCCTTCCCCTTCAGCTGGGCCCCGGTGAAGGCCCCCTTCTCGTAGCCGAAGAGCTCGGCCTCGACCAGCGAGTCGGGGATGGCGCCGCAGTTGACCTTGACCAGCGGCTTGCCGGCCCGGGGCGAGTACTTGTGGATCAGGTCGGCGAACAGCCCCTTGCCGACGCCCGACTCGCCCAGCACCAGCACCGTGGAGTCGGCCCCGCTCACCTTGATGGCCTGGCGGAGCGCCTGCTGCATGGCCGGGCTCTTGGCGATGACCCGCCGCGACTCCACCATCTCGATGCGCATCTCCTGCATCTCGTCGCGGGCCCGCTCCTTGATGGCCTCCTGCTCCTCGAGGTCGCGCTGCAGCGACTCGATCTCGGTGACGTCGCGCTCGTTGACCACCACCCGGATCAGCACCCCCGCGTCGTCGCGGACCGGCACCCCGGTGAGCACCAGCTTCCGGCCGCGCCGCGACTGCAACATGTTGACCGGCTTCCCGGTCCGCAGCACCTCCAGCGTCGCCGAGCGGTCGAACACCCCCTCCTCGAGCAGCGCCTTCATGTTGCGCCCCACCACCTGGGCCGGCTCGATGGAGTTGAGGCGGGCCGAGGCCGGGTTGATCAGCAGGACGTTGGCCTGGCCGTCGCAGACCCAGAGGCCGTCGGACATCGAATTGATGATGGCCTCCTGCTCCTTGGCCAGCTCCTCGCCGTCGCGCATGCGCCGCAGCACCTCGTCGCGCTCGGCGCCGTCCACCAGCACGCAGAAGACGCCCCCCACGCCGCGGGGGCCGCGGATGGGCGAGACCCGGGCCAGCAGGCTCAAGGGGCCGCGGCGCACCGCCACCTGGTCACCGGGCGGCTCGCCCCGCAGGGCGGCGGCCAGCTCGGCGGTCAGCTCCGGCGCGGCCAGGCCGAGCGGTCGGCCCGGCTCCAGCCCCAGGGCCTCGGCGGCCGGGCCGCCGGCGAACCGGATCAGCCCGTCGACGCCGGCGATGGCGATGCCGCGCCGCGGTCCGAAGATGAGGGCGCGGGCCAGGGAGGCGGCGTCGAGCCCCGCCTCATGGAGCCAATCGGTGAGGGTCGTGGCGGGGTCGGCGCTCCGGAGCATCATGGATCTATGCCACCGCGCATGAAAATGGCAACCCGGCATAGTGACGGCGACCGACGGCTCTCCGCACCATCCTTGAAAAGGGACGACATCACCTGACCTTGAGCCCCAGCTGGCCGCAGGCGGCGGGAGCTGCCAGGTGGCACACTCGGTGCTTTGCGGGAGGGGTCGCCGCGGGCAGCCGCAGGGACGAGGTCCCGCCCGAACTCCGCGAGGGAGCACCATGAGGAGCATCGACCGAAACCGCCTGTCGGCCGCTCTCACGGCGGAGCTGGCCCGCTTCACCGCCGAGCACCCGCGCTCGCGGCAGCTCTTCGAGCAGGCCAAGGCGCACCTCCACGACGGTGTCCCCATGAGCTGGATGACCCGCTGGGCCGGCGCCTTCCCGCTCTTCGTGGAGCGGGCCAAGGGGGCGCGCTTCACCGACGTCGACGGCCGGACCTACGTCGACTTCTGCCTCGGCGACACCGGGGCCATGACCGGCCACGCCCCCGACGCCGCGCTGGCCGCCATCAAGGCCCAGCTCGACCGCGGCATCACCTTCATGCTCCCCACCGAGGAGTCGCTGGCGGTCTCCGGCGAGCTGTCGCGCCGCTTCTCGCTGCCGTCCTGGCAGCTGGCCATGACCGCCACCGACGCCAACCGCTTCGCCATCCGCATCGCCCGCCAGATCACCGGGCGCCCCAAGGTGCTGGTCTTCAACTGGTGCTACCACGGCACCGTCGACGAGACCTTCGCCACCCTCGGCCCCGACGGCCGGGTCGGCCCGCGTCCCGGCAACGTCGGACCCCCGGTGAACCCGGCGGTCACCACCCGGGTGGTGGAGTTCAACGACCTGGCAGCGCTGGAGCGCGAGCTGGCCACCGGCGACGTGGCCTGCGTGCTGGCCGAGCCGGCCATGACCAACATCGGCATCGTCCTGCCCGAGCCCGGCTTCCACGCCGCGCTGCGGTCGCTGACCCGCAAGCACGGCACGCTGCTGGTCATCGACGAGACCCACACCCTCTCGGCCGGCCCCGGCGGCTGCACCCGCGCCTGGGGGCTCGAGCCGGACGTCGTCACCCTCGGCAAGTCGATCGCCTCGGGGATCCCGGCGGCGGTCTACGGCTTCACCGCCGAGGTGGCGGCGCGCTGGCGGGCGGCCACCGACAGGGACCTTTGCGACACCGGCGGCATCGGCGGGACCCTGGCTGGCAACGCCCTGGCGGTCGCGGCCATGCGGGCCACCCTCTCCGAGGTGCTCACCGAGGCGGCCTACGCCCGGATGATCCCGCTGGCCGAGCGCTTCGCCGCCGGCGTCGAGGGGATCATCGCCGAGCTGGAGCTGCCCTGGATCGTCAAGCGGCTCGGGGCCCGCGCCGAGTACTGGTTCCGGTCCACGCCGCCCCGCAACGGCGGCGAGGCGGCGGCGGCGGTGGACGGCGAGCTCGACCGCTACATGCACCTGGCGGCGCTCAACCGCGGGGTGCTGATGACCCCCTTCCACAACATGGCGCTGGTCTGCCCGGCCACCACCGCGGCCGACGTCGACTTGCATACCGCCGTCTTTCGCGAGAGCTTGGCGGCGGTGCTGCCGTGACCCCGAACCTCCGCGCCCAGCCTCCCCCGGCCGCTTCCTAGGCCGCCGACGCCCGCCGCCTGAAGCGGCGCCGCGTCCCTTCCGCTTTCCAACCGTTCGCTACCGCAGCACAGGAGTCGCCATGGCCCAGGATCTCAAGGGTGCGCTGGAGCAGTCCAACCAGGTGATGGACCTCATCTCCAAGAAGACCCTCAACCCCGAGGAGCGCAAGAAGGTCATCAAGGAGTCGGTGCAGTTCTGGAACGAGCACGTCAACGCCGGCTTCCTCCAGTACCGCAAGTCGGTCTCCACCGACTACACGGCGGTGGAGTGGGAGGACGAGGGGGCGGTCTTCCGCGACGTCAACGGCAAGGAGTTCATCGACATGCTCGGTGGCTTCGGCATCTACGTGGTCGGCCACCGCCACCCCAAGGTCCTGAAGGCGGTCACCGACCAGCTTCAGAAGCAGGCCATCCACTCGCAGGAGCTGATCGACCCGCTCCGCACCTACCTGGCCAAGCTGGTGTCGCAGATCACCCCGGGTGACCTGCAGTACTCCTTCTTCTCCAACTCCGGCACCGAGTCGGTGGAGGGCTGCCTGAAGATGGCCATGCTCACCACCGGCCGCCGCAAGCTGGTGGGCACCATCGGCGCCTTCCACGGCAAGACCCTGGGGGCGCTGGGCGGCACCTCCAAGGCCTTCTTCCGCGAGCCCTTCCTGCCGCTGCTCAACTGGATGCACGTGCCGTTCGGCGACGTCGACGCCCTCAGGATGGTGCTGGCCAGCGGCGACTTCACCGGCGACCGGGTGGCCGCCGTGGTCATCGAGCCCATCCAGGGCGAGGGCGGCATCATCGTCTCGCCCCCCGGCTACCTGGCCGCGGCCCGCGAGATCTGCGACCAGTACGGCGCCATGCTGATCTTCGACGAGGTCCAGTCGGGCATGGGGCGCTCCGGCAAGATGTTCTGCTGCGAGCACGACGGCGTCACCCCCGACCTGATGGCGCTCGGCAAGGGCTTCGGCGGCGGGGTCATGCCCATCGGCGCCGTGGTCGGCACCCAGAAGACCTGGCAGAAGTACATCGACAACCCGTTCCTCCACACCACCACCTTCGGCGGCAACCCGCTGGCCTGCGCCGCGGCCATCGCCACCATCCACGTGCTGCTCGAGGAGGACCTGCCGCGCCAGGCCGCCGAGAAGGGCGAGTACCTGCTCAAGCACATGAACGCCCTGGCGGCCAAGTACCCCAAGGTGATGAAGCTGGCGCGCGGCCGCGGCCTGATGCTGGGCATGGAGTTCACCGACAACGACCTCGGCTACCAGGTCGCCAGCCAGCTCTTCTCCCGGCAGATCCTCATCTCCGGCACCTACATCAACGCCCGGGTGCTGCGGGTGGAGCCGGCCCTCACCATCGGCTACCCGCAGCTCGACACCTTCCTCGGCGCCCTCGAGGACAGCCTCAAGGCGGTCAGCGTCGGGCGGGCCTAGGGTCGGGCCGGCTGGGTCTCCCCTCCCAAGGGGGCTCGACCCGGCCGGCGGGGAGTGCTGGGCTGCGGGCGTGAGGGGAGGTGGCTCGAGGTGAGCGTTCCTTTCGACCGCGCCACGGTCACCGCGCTGCTGATGGCGGCCGGCCTCGAGGCCGCGGCGCCGGCGGCGGGGACCGAGGAGGCCACCGCCCAGCTGCGGCGGCGCATGGTGGCGACGCAGCTCGAGGCCCGCGGCGTCCGCGACCCCAGGGTGCTGGAGGCCATGCGGCGGGTGGAGCGCCACCGCTTCGTGCCGGCGCCGGTCCGCGACCACGCCTACGAGGACCGGCCGCTGGCCATCGGCCACGGCCAGACCATCAGCCAGCCCTACGTGGTGGCGGCCATGACCGAGGCGGCGCGGCTGCACCCCGGCGCCCGGGTGCTGGAGATCGGCACCGGTTCCGGCTACCAGGCGGCGGTGCTCTCGCTGCTGGTGGCCGAGGTCTCGAGCGTCGAGGTGGTGGAGCCGCTGGCGGCGGAGGCGAGGGCGCGGCTGGAGGCGCTCGGCTACCGCAACGTCACGGTGCGCGCCGGCGACGGGTACGGCGGCTGGCCGGAGCGGGCCCCGTTCGACGCCATCCTGGTGACCGCGGCGCCGCCCCAGCTGCCGCAGCCGCTGCTCGACCAGCTGGCGGTGGGCGGCCGGCTGGTGGCGCCGGTCGGCGAGGCGGAGCAGGAGCTGGTGGTGGTGACGCGCACCGCGGACGGCTGGAGCCGCCGGACCCTCTTCCCGGTCCGCTTCGTCCCCATGACCGGCGAGGCCCAGCGGCGCCGGTGATCCGCCCCCACCCGGGGCCGGGACCGTGCCGCCACGTCACGGTGTCGGCGGCCGGCGCCGAGGGCGCCGCCAGTGGTGGCGGGGAGTTAGGTGGGGCTGGGGCTGGTCCGGGCCGTGCAGTACCATGGGAGCCCGGCCCGACGAGGACCGCCGGGCGTCACACCCTCCGGAGGCCACCATGTCCGCCACTCGCATCGCCGCACTCTTCCTGGTCCCGGTCCTGCTCGGGACCGGCTGCGTCGGCGTCCGGACCACCACCCGCACCTGGACCGAGCAGTCGGCCGACGGCCCGCAGGAGCAGGTCTGGTACGGCCGGGTGGTGCAGGTCCGCGAGACCGTCGAGGAGTACCGCGGCGACCCGGCCGGCGGCGCGGTGGCCGGGGCGGTGGTGGGGGGCATGGTCGGCCACGCCCTCTCCGGCGGCCACGGCGGCGGGCTCTTCGGCGCCATGGCCGGCGCCATGATCGGCGCCGACGCCAGCCGCGGCCGCGGCGCTCGCATCTTCTACGAGGTCACGGTGCGCTACGACGACGGCAGCCTCCGCACCTACCCGTACGAAGGGCAGGCGCCGTTCCGCGTCGGCGAAGAGGTGGTGCTCTCGTCCCACGGCCTGCAGCTGCGCTGACCCCGGGGCGGCGCGTGGCGCCTGACGCGCTATATCCACGCCATGCCCTACACGCTCCACGTCGGCGAGAAGCGCTACTCCTCCTGGTCGGCCCGCCCCTGGATCCTGCTCCATGGGCTCGGCATCCCCTTCACCGAGCGGCTGGTCTCGCTCCAGCCCGACCAGGCCAAGGCGGCGCGCTTCTCCCGCCTGCCGGGCGGCCGCGTGCCGGTCCTGGAGGACGGGCCGGTGCAGGTCTGGGACTCGCTGGCCATCGTCGAGTACCTGGCCGAGCGCCACCCCGGCGTCTGGCCGGCCGACCCGGTGGCGCGGGCCTTCGCCCGCTCCTGCTGCGCCGAGATGCACGGCGGCTTCCAGGCGCTGCGCAGCCAGCTCTCCATGGACGTCGCCTCCCGCCGGCCGCAGCGCCGCCGCAGCGCCGCGGTGGAGGCCGACATCGCCCGGATCGAGGCGCTCTGGGGCGAGGCCCGCCAGCGCTTCGGCCGCGGCGGCCCCTTCCTCTTCGGGGCCTTCGGCGCCGCCGACGCCTACTTCGCGCCGGTGGCCTACCGGTTCCAGACCTACGGCGTGGCGCCGAGGGGCGAGGCCGGCGAGCTGGCGCGGACGCTGCTGGCCCACCCGTCGGTGCGCGCCTGGGGCGAGGCCGGGGCCGGTGAGCCGGTGCTGGCCGACCACGACCTCGACGCCATGTATCCCGACGATCCGGTCTGAGCGCGCCGCCGTGCGCGTCGACGCTGAACGGCGACCAGCGACCCGCGACCCGCCACCTGCGACCTGCGACCCGCGACCCGCCACCCGCCACCTGCGACCCGCCACCTGCGACCTGCGACCGACGGGCCGCGCCCGCGGTGATAGTCTGCGCCCCCATGTCCGCCCCCGCGTCCCCCCCGTCCGCCGCCGCCCAGGTCCGCCCACCGCCCCCCGCCGGCTACCGCTGGCTGGTGCTGGGCGCCTGCAGCCTGGCCATGTTCGGCTGCTACTACACCTTCGACGCGCTCTACCCGGTGGCGCCGCTGCTGGAGAAGACCTTCGGCGTCACCGGCGAGCAGCTCGGCCTGCTCGACACCAGCTACAACGTGGCGGCGCTGCTGACGCTGATCGCCGGCGGCGTGCTCATCGACCGGATCGGCATGGCCACCTCGGCCGTCCTCTTCGCCGCCGTCGGGGCCCTCGGCACGCTGCTCATCGCCGTGCTGCCGGCCCTCTTCCCGGCCACCCCGTGGGCCGGGATGATGGTGGGGCGCTTCCTGCTCGGCATCGGCTCCGAGCTCTTCATCGTGGCCTCGACCACGGTGGTGGGGCGGTGGTTCAAGGGGAAGGAGATCTCCTTCGCCATGGCCATCCAGCTGCTGGTGGCGCGGGGCGGCTCCTGGCTGGCCGACCAGTCGCCCGACCTCTTCAAGCCGCTCTTCGCCGGCTGGCAGCCGCCGCTGCTGCTGGCCGCGGCCCTGGGCGGGGCCTGGCTGGTCTTCGCGATCGCCTACGCCGGCCTGGAGCGGACCGCCGCCCGGCGCTTCGCGGTGGCCAGCGCCGGCGCCACCGACAAGCTGGTGCTCAAGGACCTGGTCCGCTTCGACCTCGGCTACTGGTGGGTGGTGGGGCTGTGCGTGGCCTTCTACGCCTCCATCTTCCCCTTCCGCACCTTCGCCAACCTCTTCCTCGTCGACGCCCACGCGGTCTCGCCGGAGCGGGCCGGCGAGCTGAAGTCGCTGCTGCCGCTCTTCTCCATGATCGGCATGCCCATCTTCGGCTTCATCGTCGACAGGGTCGGCAAGCGGGCCCTCTTCATGCTGATCGGCTCGGCGCTGCTGGTGCCGCCGTTCCTGCTCCTGGCCTACACCCGGCTGCCGCCGGAGCTCTCCATGGGGATGCTGGGGCTGGCCTTCGCGCTGGTGCCGGCGGTGCTCTGGCCGGCGGTCACCTACCTGGTGCCGGGGGAGCGGCTGGGGAGCGCCTACGCGCTGATGACCTTCTGCCAGCAGCTGGCCTGGGCCGGGATGGCCTGGGGCATGGGGGCGGTGAAGGACGCCGCCGGGGCCAGCGCCGCCAACCCGGGCGGCTGGCTGCCGGTGATGTGGATGCTGGCCGCGCTCTCGACGCTCGGCTTCGTCTTCTCCTTCCTGCTCTGGAGGAGCGAGCGCGGGCCGAAGGGGCACGGGCTCGAGGCGGTCAGGACCTAGCGCCCCTGCCGGGGGACCCTCCGCGGGGCCCGGCCAGCCCCGATCCCGTCCCAGAGTAGTTTGCACTTTCAGTGAACGACCCGTCCGGGGTCCGCCGACAGCGTCGCCACCTGTCAAGAATTTGCCTTCCCCGATCCGAGCAGTTACTCTCCGATATCGCAGCAAGATCCCGTGATCAGGGCGGGATCTGTTCGGGTGGCGAGGGGTGGTTCGGGGAATGGACGGGCGGCGGCCATCGGACGACAGGGCGAGCGATCCGGGCGAGCTCCTCAGGAGCGTGCTCGAGAAGATCGTCTTCTTCGAGTGCAAGGTGGCCCAGCTCGAGTCCGAACTGGCCGCGGCTCGCCAGATCGCCGAGCGGGCCCGCGCCGACGCCGCCAGCTCGCGCGCCCGCGAGACCGAGCTGACGCAGGAGCTGGCCACCGCCCGGGGCGAGCGCGGCGCCTTCGCGCTGCGCGAGACCGACCTCACCGAGCGAATCACCTTGCTGGAGCTGGAGCGCGAGCGGCTCATGGGCGGGCTGGTGGAGCGGGCCCGGCTGGGCGGCGCGCCGGCGGTGCTGGGCGAGGCCCCCGCCGACGCCGACGAGTCCGACCTGGCCGGCTTCATCGCCGAGCTGCGCGCCGAGATCGAGTCGCTGCGGGCCTGGAAGGCGGCGGCCGAGGCGGGCGGCGTGGCCCCCGGCGCGGCGGGCCGGCCGGCCTCCTCCACCAACGGACCGCGCCCCGCCTCCGGACCGGCGGCGCTGGCCGAGCTGGCCGGCGACTTCCAGGCGGCGGGGCGCACCGGCCTCTCCCGCGCCGAGGCCACCTCGCTGGCCGGCCTGCTGCCCACCCGGGCCGACCGGGTCCTCTACGAGCGGGCCATGGCCGAGCTCTCGGCCAGCGAGCCGCCGGCGCGCAAGCGGGCCATCCGGCAGCTGGCGGCGCTGGGGGCGCGGGCCTCGGCGCCGCTGCTGGCCTCGGCGCTGGGGCGCGAGCCCGACGCCGGCGTCAAGGTGGCGCTGCTGGAGGCGCTGGGGAGCTTCCAGGAGCCGTTCGCCGCCGACCTGGCGGTGGGCGAGCTGGGCGACCCGCGCCCCGAGGTGCGGGCCGCGGCGCTGGAGATGCTGGCGGCGGTGGCCGAGGTGGCGGCGCTGCCGCACCTGGCCCGCCTGCTGGCCGACCCGAGCCCGCTGGTCCGGCGGCGCGCCGCGGTGCTGCTTGGGTTCACCCGCGGTGAGGTGGCCGAGGCGGCGCTGGCCGCGGCGCTGCGCGACGCCGATCCCGGGGTGGCGCGGGCCGCCGCCGCCGCGCTGGCCGGGCGGAGCGGCGAGCCGACCCGGCGGGCGCTGGAGAAGTACCAGCACGCGGTGGCGCGGCCGTCCTCGTCGCTCCCGGCCCGGTCGCTCCTGGCCCAGGCCGCCGCGCCGCGACCTGGCGCCGCCGTGGCGGTGCGGGAGGCTCCGGCGCCGGCCGCCGCGGCAAACCCTCCGCGCACCCGCGTCGCCGTGCTGGAGGCGCCCGCCCCGGCGGCGCCCCCACCCGGCGCCCTCGAGGCGGCGCTGCTGCTGGAGCTGCGCGGCGCCCTGCGCGGGCAGTCGGCCGACGAGCTGGCCCGGGTCTGCGGCGCGCCCCCGGCGCGCGTCGACGCAGCGCTCGAGCTGCTGGCCGGGCGCGGCGCGGTGGTGCGGCGCGGCCCGCGCTGGTGCATGGCCTGAGGGGAACGATGGAGAACGTCCGCTACAGCGTGAAGCGCCTCGCCGAGATCGTCGGCGCCACCGCCCGCCAGGTCGACGGGGCGCTGGGCAAGCGCGACGCCTACGGCCCGGAGGTGATCGCCGAGCTGCGCGGGAAGCTGAAGAAGCCGGTCCCCACCATGGCCGCCGCCCGCATCCAGCTCTTCCTCAACTTCAAGGGCGGCACCGGCAAGACCAGCCTCTCCACCTCCTACGCCTACCGGCTGGCCGAGCGCGGCTACCGGGTGCTGGTGGTGGACCTCGACTCGCAAGGGCACGCCACCAAGTGCCTCGGCCACGACGGCGGCGAGGCCAAGGCCACCCTCTTCGACGTGCTGGTCCGCAAGACCCCCATCTCCGAGGTGACCGTCTCCACCCGGATGCCCAACCTCGATCTGGTCCCCGCCAACCTGGCCATGTCGACCATCGACCTCTCGCTCATGCCCATGGCGGGGCGCGAGTTCCGCCTGGCCAAGGCGCTGGAGGAGGCGCTCCCCCGCTACGACTTCGTGGTGCTGGACGCGCCGCCGTCCTTCGGGCTGCTCAACCTCAACGCCCTGATGGCGGCCAGCGACCTGATCATCCCGGTGCTGGCCGACTTCCTCTCCTACGACGGCCTGCGGCTGCTCTTCGAGACCGTGCAGGGGCTGGAGAACGACCTCTCGCACCAGCTCGAGCACATCTTCATCGTGGTCAACGCCTTCAACCAGACCTTCCGGATCGCGCGCGAGGCGCTCGACGCCCTCAAGACGCACTACCCGGAGTACCTGCTGAAGAGCGTGGTCCGGCAGTGCACCAAGTTCGCCCAGGCCTCGAGCGAGGGGTGCCCGGTCTTCGGGTACGACCCCGACTCGAAGGGGGCGAACGACATCGAGGCGCTCCAGCAGGAGATCCTCGGTCGCATCGGCGCCCTGGGGCCTCCCCGCCCCGGCGCCGCGGGAGCGTGAGACCCATGCGCAAGGCCTTCGACGCCAACGTGCCCAAGCTGAAGCCCCGCCTCAAGAGCGCCGCGCCGCGGGCGACGCTGCAGCTGGAGGAGCGGGTCGACGACGCCCCGGCCGAGGTGCGCGCCCCGGTGGCGGCCGGCTCCATGGCGGAGCTGGCCCGCGCCGCCGAGGCCAGGCTGGAGGCGCCATCGCCGGTGCCGACGCCGACCGCTGCAGCCTCCCGGCCGGCGGTGGCGGCCCCGGCCGCGGCGCGCGCCGCGCCGGCCTTCGATCGCGAGGTCGACGACCTGGAGGCCCGGCGCGAGCGGCTCGACAAGATCAAGCGGCGCGTCGCCGAGGCGGCCCGCCCCCGGCCGCGGACCGAGCCGGCGCCCGGGGATCCCTCCCGCGCCGCCGAGCAGGTGCTGGGGCTGGCCCGCGACCTCGAGGCCGAGCTGGGCAACGCCCGCGAGCGCGAGGCGGCGCTGCGGACCGACCTCGAGGCCACCCGGGCCGAGCTGGCGCGCACGGCCGGCGAGGGGCGCGAGGCGCTGGCCCGCGCCGCCGCGGTCGAGGCCGAGCTGGAGGAGAAGCGGATCGTGCTCGGCGACTTGCTCGCGGAGATGACCGGGCTGGAGGCCGAGCGCGACGAGGCGCTGCGGCGCGCCCAGGCCATGGCCGGCATCGACGAGGAGCGGGCCCGGCTGCTGGAGGAGGTGTCCCGCCGCGCCGAGCTGGAGGCGGCGGGGCGGAGCGAGCGGGCCGCCGAGGTGGAGCGGCTCACCGAGGAGCTGCGCGACGCCGGCGCCGACGCGGCGCGGCTGCGCGGGGCCCTGGCCGAGACCGCCCGGGAGCGGGACGGCCTGGCCGCCGAGCTGGAGTCGTCGCGGCGGGATCGCGACGAGCTGACCGCCGCCAAGCGGGCGCTGGAGCAGGTGCACACCGCGCTCTCGCAGGCCCGGGCCCGCATCACCTAGGTGAACGCCGCGGCGCCCGGCCGCTGCGGCAACAGGACGCAAGCCGCGGACCGCCCGTCGGCGTCCGTTCCGGCTACACTGCCCCGCAGAGACGTGGTTGAGGGGAGAGCGGCGGGCGCCGGGGGGCGTTCCGCCGCGCAGCACGGAACGGGGCGGCCGCCAGGTCGCCCCGTTCGACTTTCAGCTCCCCCTTCAGCCGCTCCATGGCGTCGAAGGCGGCGTACTTGAAGGCCTCGCCCAGCGTCGGGTAGTTGAAGACCGCCTGGGCGAAGTAGCCGAGGTCGCCGCCCAGGGCCATGACCGCGTGCCCCAGGTGCACCAGCTCGGAGGCGTGCGGCCCGATGACGTGGACGCCGAGGATCTTGCGGTCGCCCCGGCCGGCCAGGATCTTCACGAAGCCGGTGGCCTCGCCGATCAGGTTGGCGCGGGCGTTGCCGACCAGGCTGGCCTTGCCCGCCACGTAGGGGATGGACTTGGAGGAGAGCGACTCCTCGGTCTCGCCCACCGAGGAGACCTCGGGGATGGTGTAGATGCCCACCGGCAGCAGGTCGGAGAGCTGGGTGCGGACCCCCCCGCAGGCGCGCAGCATGGCGACCCGCCCCTGCTCCATCGACGCCGAGGCCAGGCCAGGGAACCCCACCAGGTCGCCGGCCGCGTAGATGTGCGGGACCTTGGTCTGGTAGTGGTGGTTGACCTCGAGGATCCCCTTGTCGGTGGCCTCGAGCCCGGCCGCGCCCAGGTTGAGCGCCTCGACGTTGCCGAGCCGGCCGCCGGCCACCAGCACCTTCTCGGCGACGATGCGCGACCCGGTGGAGAGCGTGACCAGCACGTCGCGCTCCCCCGGCTCGACGACGGTGGCCCGCAGCCGCTGGTGCAGCTCGATGCCCAGCTCGACGAAGGCCTCCTGCATGGCGATGGAGAGCTCGGCGTCGAGCCAGGGGAGCAGCCGGTCCTTGGAGTCGACGATGTGCACGTGGACGCCCAGCGCCGCGAAGATCGAGGCGTACTCGCAGCCGGCCACGCCGCCGCCGAGGATGGCCAGCGAGCGCGGCACCCGGTCGAGCAGCAGGATCGAGTCGGAGTCGTAGACCCGGGCGTTGTCGAACTTGTACTGCGGCGGGTGGAAGGGGCGGGTGCCGGTGGCCAGCAGCACGATGTCGGCGGTGACGTCCTGGGTGCTGAAGCCCCCGGGGGCGGCGATCTTGATGGTGTGGGCGTCGACGAAGCTGGCCTTGCCGCGGAAGTACTCGACCCCGGCGCGGCTCAGCCCGTCGCGGATGCGGCTGTGCTCGCGGGCGGTGACCAGGCCGCGGCGGCCCATCAGCTCGGGGACGGTGACGTGGTCGGAGACCTTCAGCTCGATGCCGTGGGCGTCGCGGTTGCGGGCCTGCTTGATGGCCAGGGCCGTCTCGCGCAGCGCCTTGGAGGGGATGGTGCCGGTGTTGGCGCAGGCGCCGCCGGGCACCGCCTCCTTCTCCACCAGCGCCACCTTCTTGCCGAGGGCGGCCGCCTGGATGGCGCCGTTCTCCCCGGCGGGGCCCGACCCGATCACCACCACGTCGTAGTGCAACATGACCGGGCTTATAGTGCGTTTTCGGGCGCTTGGGCATATCCTCGACGGGACGTGCGCACGCCGCCGAAGAACCCGGTCCTCGGGCAGCTCCAGGTCAACCTGATGGTGGCGCTCGAGGAGCGGAAGGCCCGGCTCCGGGCCGAGGGGCGCCGCCTCTTCGACTTCGGGCTGGGCGACCCCCGCGAGCCGACCCCGCCGTTCCTGCGCGAGGCGCTGCGCGCCGCCGTGCCCGAGGTCTCGCAGTACCCCAGCCCATCCGGGACCCCGGCCCTGCGCGGCGCCGTGGCCGGCTACCTGGCGCGCCGCTTCGGCGTCAGCGTCGACCCGGCCACCCAGGTGCTCCCGGCCACCGGGGCCAAGGAGACCATCTTCCACCTCCCCTTCGCCTTCTGCGGCGACCCGCGGCGCCGCCTGGTGGTGATGCCCGACCCCGGCTACCCGACCTACGAGGTGGGGGCCCGCTTCGCCGGGCTGGAGCCGGTCAAGGTGCCGCTGACCGCCGCCAACCGCTTCCTGGTGGAGCCGGAGGCGCTGGGCGCCGAGGTGCTCGACCGCACCCTGATCTACTGGGTCAACTCCCCGCACAACCCCACCGGCGCGGTGGCCCCGCGCGACCACCTGGCCCGGGTCGGCGCCGCGGCCCTGCGCCACGGCTTCATCGTCGCCTCCGACGAGTGCTACGCCGACATCTACTTCGGCGAGCCGCCGCTCTCCATGCTGCAGGTGCAGGTGGAGAACGTGCTGGCCATCCACTCCTGCTCGAAGCGCAGCGGCATGACCGGCTACCGCTCCGGCTTCGTGGCCGGCGACGCCGACCTGGTGGGAATCCTCAAGCGGGCCCGCTCGCACCCCGGGGTGGCCTCGCCGGACTTCGTCAGCGCCGCCGCCACCGCCGCCTGGAGCGACGACGCCCACGCCGCCGAGCGCCGCGCCATCTTCAAGGCGAAGCGCGACCTCTTCGCGGACTTCTTCCGCGAGCGCGGCCTCACGGTGCACGGCAGCGAGGCCACCCTGTACCTGTGGGTGAAGGTGCCGGCGGGGGTCGACGCCGCCGGCTACGCGCTCGCGCTGCTGGAGGCCGGGATCGTGGTGGCGCCGGGGACCGCCTTCGGGGCCGGCGAGGGGTACGTGCGGGTGGCGCTGGTGCCGACGCTGGACGAGTGCCGCGCGGCCATCGACTGCTGGAGGAGGGTCTCACCATGAGCGACTGGACGGGCGCGCGGGCGCTGATCGAGGCGGCCTTCGCCGACCGCAAGCGGCTGGAGGACGGCGCCGCCCGCGAGGCGGTGCTGAAGGCCATGGCCGGCCTCGACCGCGGCGAGCTGCGGGTGGCCGAGAAGCTGGACGGCGAGTGGAGGGTGAACGCCTGGCTGATGCAGGCGGTCAACCTCTACTTCGGCATCAGCGGCATGGTGGTGCACGAGTACGGGCCGTTCCAGGCCCGCGACAAGGTCCCGCTCAAGCGCGACCTCGAGGCCGCCGGGGTGCGGCTGGTGCCGGGCGGCATCGTCCGCTACGGCGCCTTCCTGGAGCCCGGGGTGGTGGTGCTGCCCGGCTTCGTCAACGTCGGCGCCCGGGTGGGCACCGGCTCCATGGTGGACACCTGGGCCACGGTCGGCTCCTGCGCCCAGGTGGGGCGCAACGTCCACATCGCCGGCGGCGTCGGCATCGGCGGCGTGCTCGAGCCGCCCGGGGCCAGGCCGAACATCGTCGAGGACGGCGTCTTCCTCGGCTCGCGCTGCATCCTGGTGGAGGGCGTGCTGGTGGAGGAGGAGGCGGTGCTCGGCGCCAACGTCTGCATCACCGCCTCCACGCCCATCATCGACGTCACCGGCCCCACCGAGGTGGTGCACAAGGGGCGGGTCCCGGCCCGCTCGGTGGTCATCCCCGGCACCCGGCCCAAGGCCTACCCGGCCGGTACGTACCAGATCCCCTGCGCGCTCATCGTCGGCAAGCGGAGCGCCTCGACCGACACAAAGGTCTCGCTCAACGAGGCGCTGCGGGAGTTCGAGGTGCAGGTGTGACGCGGCCGGGCCGGGGGGCGCGGTGAGCGCCGGCGCAGGCGCAGGCGACGAGGCGCTGGCCGAGGCCCTGGCGGCGCGGACCGCCGACCTCTGCGCGCTGCTCACGCCCATCGGCGAGGAGCGGGCGCTCTGCGACCGGGTGCAGGCCTGGGCCACCGGGCGCTTCCCCCACGTCCGGCGGCTCCAGGACTCGCTGGTGGTGGGCGTCGATGGCGCCGCGGCCCGGGAGGGCCGGCCGCTGCTGGCGCTCTGCGGCCACCTCGACACCGTGCCGGTCCGCGCCGAGGATCGCGGCGGGCCGCGGCGGGAGGGCGGGCGGCTCACGGCCCCGGGCGCCTCCGACATGAAGGGCGGGCTGGCGCTGATGATGGCGCTGGCCGAGGCGCTGCCGGCGGCGGAGCGCTTCTGCGACCTGCTGCTGGTCTTCTACGCCCGCGAGGAGGGGCCGTACCTGGAGAACGAGCTGGAGGTGGTGCTGGCCGGGGCCCCGGAGCTGCGCGGCGCGGCGCTGGCCATCTGCCTCGAGCCCACCGACAACGTGGTGCAGCTGGGCTGCGTCGGCTCGCTCCACGCCACCGTCACCTTCCACGGGCGGGCCGCCCACTCGGCGCGGCCGTGGCAGGGCGAGAACGCCGTGCACCGGGCCGGGGCGCTGCTGGCCGAGCTGGCGGCGCGGCCGCCGCGGGAGGCGCTGAGCGGCGGGCAGGTCTACCGCGAGGTGCTCACCTGCACCCGCATCGAGGGCGGCCAGGCCCGCAACGTGGTGCCGGAGCGCTGCACGCTCAACCTCAACTACCGCTTCGCGCCGGAAAAGACCCTCGACCAGGCCGCCGACGAGCTGACGGCGATGGGGGCGGCCCACGGCGCCGAGGTGACGCTCACCGACCGCTCGCCGGCCTGCCCGGCCTTCGGCGATCACCCGCTGGTGCAGCGGCTGCTCTCCCGGACCGGCGCGGCCGCCGAGCCGAAGCAGGCCTGGACCGACGTGGCCCGGCTGGCCGTGCACGGGGTGCCGGCGGTCAACCTCGGCCCCGGGGCCACCGCGCAGGCCCACCAGCGCGGCGAGTGGATCGAGGTGGCGGCGCTGGCGCGCGGCTACCGGCTGCTGGAGCGGTTCCTGCGGCGCTGAAAAGCCAGTCCTGACGCACCTGTGGGCGCCACCCATGCGGGGCGGAGGCGATTGGCTTGCGTCCGGACCGGCGGCGCTTAGATAGACGCTCATCGATATGTCGATGAACGCTGCCACCGCCCGGGTCGCCCACGTCGCCAAGGCCCTCTCCGACCAGACCCGGCTCGAGCTGCTGCTGGCCGTCGCCATGGTCCCGGAGCACTCCTGCGCCGAGCTGGTCCGGGCCTTTCCCATCTCGCAGGCCACCGTCTCGCACCACTTGAAGGTGCTGGTGGCGGCCGGGCTGGTGACGGTGCGGCGCAGCGGCCAGTTCCACCACTACAAGGTGGTGCCGGGGGCGCTGGCCGAGTGGGCCGGCGAGCTGATCCGGATCTTCGCCCCGGCCGGCCGGGCCATCGGCGCCCGGCGGCGGGGCCAGGCGCGGGCCCCGGCGGCGCGCGCGGGACGGTCGCCATGAGCCGCCAGCCGGTCCTCTTCGTCTCCCACGGCGCCCCCACCGCCGCGCTCGACACCGGCCCGTACGCCGCGGCGCTGCGCCGCTTCGGCGATGGGCTCACCGGCGCGGCCCGCCCGTCCGCCATCGTGGTGGTCTCGGCCCACTGGCAGGTGCGCGGGGCGGTCGGCGTCACCGGCGCGGCGCGCCCCGAGACCATCCACGACTTCTCCGGGTTCCCCGAGCCGCTCTACCGGCTCCGCTACCCGGCGCCCGGCGATCCCCGCCTGGCCGCCCGCATCGCCGCCCAGCTCTCCACGGCCGGGGTGCCGGCCTCGGTGAGCGCGTCGCGTGGCCTCGACCACGGGGCCTGGGTGCCGCTGCTGCTGGCGCTCCCCGACGCCTCCATCCCGGTGGTGCAGGTGGCGCTGCCGGCGGTGCCGCCCGAGGCGCTGCTGGGCTTCGGCGAGGCGCTGCGGCCGCTGCGCGACGAGGGGGTGCTGCTGGTGGCCAGCGGCGGCCTGGTCCACAACCTCGGGGCCATCGACTTCGCCCACCCCGACGCCGCGCCGGCCGAGTGGGCCCTGGACTTCGAGCGCTGGGCCTGGGAGCGGGCGGCGCTGCAGGAGCGCGAGCCGCTGGCCCGCTGGCAGCGGCTGGCCCCCAGCGCGGCGCGGGCCCACCCGTACACCGACCACTTCGACCCGCTGCTGGTCGCGGTCGGGGCCGCCTGGCCCGGCGAGCGGGCCGAGACGATCTCCGACGCCTTCGCCTACGCCACCTTGAGCCTCCGCACCTTCGCGTATCGCCCTCAACCGCAGTGAAAGGAGCCGCACCCATGAACCGCATCGTCCGCAGCACCCTGGTCGCCGTCCTCGCCCTCCCGGCCTTCGCCTTCGCCGCCGACACCTGGAACATCGACACCGCCCACTCGCAGGCCGCCTTCTCGGTGAAGCACCTGCTCATCTCCTCGGTCCGCGGCGACTTCGACAAGACCTCCGGCAAGGTGGTGATCGACGAGGCCGACGTGACCAAGTCGACCGTCGAGGCCAGCATCGAGGTCTCCTCGGTCAACACCCGCGACGAGAAGCGGGACGGCCACCTCAAGGCCCCCGACTTCTTCGACGCCGCCAAGTTCCCCACCATCACCTTCAAGTCCACCAAGGTGGAGAAGGCCGGCGAGGGGCTCAAGGTGACCGGCGACCTGACCATGAAGGGCGTCACCAAGCAGGTGGTGCTCGACGTCACCGGCCCGACCAAGGAGATCAAGGACCCGTGGGGGCTGTCGCGCCGCGGCGTCTCGGCCACCACCAAGGTCAACCGCAAG
This sequence comes from Anaeromyxobacteraceae bacterium, assembly GCA_032654565.1. Taxonomy (GTDB): domain Bacteria; phylum Myxococcota; class Myxococcia; order Myxococcales; family Anaeromyxobacteraceae; genus JADKCZ01. Next base: position 82,303 of record JAULAX010000007.1, read on the forward strand.
GACTTCGGCGTCAGCTACGGCCCCGACGCCGTGGTCAGCGACGCCGTCACCATCACCATCGACGCCGAGCTGGTGAAGGAGGCGGCCCCGGCCGCCGCCCCGGCCAAGAAGTAGCCGCCCCGTCGTCGCCGCACCTTCGGCCCGGCCACCGGCCTTCCCGGTGAGCCGGGCCGCTCACGTTGGGACGGCGGCCGGGGGGCGCGGGTTCGAGGCCGAAGGGGCCGCGGCGCGGTCGCCCAGGTCCGGGGCGCGGTCGGCGGAAGGGGGCGCGAGGGCCCTTCGAGCCCGCGCCGGCCCTCCTCGAAGATTACTCTCGGTCAGGAGAAAGGCGTGGCGTGGCGGGCGATTGGCCGGCCAGCCCCCTTGCCCACCCCCGCCGCGCCGCCACCCCGTTCGCGGCACGCCGGTTGCTCTCCTCCCCACCGATGACCCGACCGACCGGCGCCCCGGCGCCCGACCTGCCGCGCGAACGGCTGCTGGCCGAAGGCCCCCGAGCGCTCTCCGACGCCGAGCTGCTGGCCCTGGTGCTGGGCTCCGGGCGCCGCTCCGCCCGCGCCACCGCGCTCGACCTGCTCGAGTCGGCGCCGCTCCAGGAGCTCTCCTGGGCCCCGCCCGACGCCATCGCCGCCTGCCGCGGGGTCGGCGCGGCGCGGGCCGCCGCGGTGTCCGCCGCCTTCGAGCTGGGGCGCCGCGGCGGCTGGGCGCCACCCCGGCGCGGCGAGCGCTGCCTCGATCCCGGCCGCGTCCACGAGCTGATGCGCCACGCCGCCCACGCCGAGCGGGAGGGGTTCCACGTCATCCTGCTCGACGTCCGCGGCCGGCTGCAGCGGGCGGTGCAGGTGGCCGAGGGGTCGCTCTCGCAGTGCCCGGTCTCGCCGCGCGACGCGCTCCGGCCGGCGGTGCGTGAAGGCGCCCACTCGGTGGTCTTCGTCCACAACCACCCCAGCGGCGACCCGGCCCCGTCCCCCGAGGACGTCGACCTGACCGAGCGGCTGCGGGCCGCCGCCGAGCTGGTCGGGGTGCTGGCCCGTGACCACGTCATCGTGGCGGCCGGCGGCTACTACTCGTTCGTGGAGGCGGGGCGGTGGCGGCGGTGAGGGGGCCGGCCCCGACCCCGCCGCCGCGCCGGGACCCGACTCCAGGGCCCGGCCGCGCCGTTGCCGGTCGCCCCGGCCATGGTTATACTTCTGGTATGAAGACGGCCATCTCCCTGCCCGACGCCATCTTCCGGGACGCCGAGCGGCTGGCCCGACGCCTGAAGAAGTCCCGCAGCCGCCTCTACCAGGAGGCGGTGGCCGAGTACCTGGCCCGCCACGAGCCGGAGGCCATCACCGTGGCCCTCGATCGCGCGGTGGCGGAGGTGGGCGCCGGCCCCGATCCGTTCACGGCGGCGGCGGCGCGCCGGCTGCTGGGGGGCTCGGAGTGGTGATCGCCCAGGGCGATGTCTGCTGGGCCGATCTCCCCGACCCGGTGGGCTCCGGTCCGGGCTTCCGGCGGCCGGTGCTGGTGGTGCAGGGCGACGCCTTCAACCGCAGCGACCTGGCCACGGTGGTCTGCGTGCCCTTGACCAGCAACCTGAAGTGGCTGGAGGCGCCGGGCAACGTCCTGCTGCCGGCGCGGGGCACCGGGCTCTCCCGCGACTCGGTCGCCAACGTCTCGCAGGTGGTGGCGCTCGACCGGGCCCTCCTCACCGAGCGGGTGGGGCGCAGCTCGAAGCGGCAGCTGGAGCTGGTCTTCTCCGGGATCGACCTGGTGCTGGGGCGGTAGAGCGCCTCCGCTCCACCCCGGCCCTGGCGCGCCGTGGGTGACAGGACGTGCGCGAGGCGCGCCGCCCCCTACCGCTTCCCCTTCGGAGGCGCCGCCTTCTTCGCCGGTGGCTTCGCCGGCGCCGGCGGCGGCCCCTTGGCGGCGGCCAGCAGCCTGCGGGCGTCGGGGTCGGTGGGGTCGAGCGCCACCGCCTGCTCCAGCGGCGCCCGCGCCTCGGCGCCGCGCCCCCCGGCCAGCAGCACCTGCCCGAGGCAGCGGTGCCCCTCGGGCGTCCGGGCGTCGCGGGCCATGGCCGCCCGGCAGGCCGCCTCGGCGTCGGCGGGGCGCTTCGCCGCCAGCAGCGCCTCGCCCAGCGTGGCCTGCGCCAGCGCCCCGGCCCCCGGCGCCGCGGCCAGCCGGGTCAGCAGCGCCACCGCCCGGTCGGCGTGGCCGAGGGCGACGTCGGCGCGGGCGTACCAGAGGGCCGCCTCGCCCGGCATCTTCCCGTCGCGGATGGTCCGCTCCAGCGCGGCGCGGGCCTGCTCGTGCCGCCCCAGCCCGTGCTGGGCGATGCCCCGCTCCAGCCAGACCAGCCGCCCGTCCTGGGCGTCGAGCGCCTGCAGCGCCGCGCCGAAGCGGTGGGCCCCGCTGCGGGCCCGGGCCAGCAGCACCCGGTGCTCGACCGCCTTCGGCTCCAGCCGCACCGCCTTGGCCGCGGCCGCCTCGGCCTCCTCCCAGCGCCGGGCCCCGAGCAGCAACTCGGCCCGGGTGGCCTCCAGCCGGGAGGAGTCGCCCAGCGCGCCGGCCGCCAGGGTGAGCCGCCGCACCGCGCCGGTGATCTCGCCGGTGGCGGCCAGCACCCGGGCGTAGACCAGCTGCAGCCGCAGCTTCTCGCGCACCGGCGGCGGGCTGGCCGAGTCGGCCTCCAGCGCGGCCAGCTCCTTCAGGGAGCCGTCGAGCGGGCGGGCCAGCGCCAGCCGCGCCTCGGCGGCGCCCACCACCGAGCGCGGGTGGGTGGGCTGGGCCCGGAGCGCCCCCTCGTAGAAGGCCAGGGCCCGCTCGGCGTCGCCGGCCTTCAGGTAGCTGTCGCCGAGCGAGGCCAGCGCGCCCAGCAGGGGCGGGGAGGCGGCGGACGCCTTCTCCAGCCGGGCCCGGCCCGAGTCGAGCTCGCCGCGCCCCAGCTGCGCCTCGCCTGCAAGCCAGTGGACGATCGGCTCCGGCGTGGCCCCGGCCGGCGGCGAGACCAGCGCCCGGGCCGCCTCGGTCTTCTCGGCGGCGTTGGCAGCGAGCAGCCAGCGCGCCGCCAGCGCCCCGTCGCCGGCCACCGCCGGGTCGACCAGCTCCAGCGCCAGGGCACGCGCCGCCGCCTCGCCGTGCTCGGCGCCGAGCACGGCGTTGACCTGGGCCACCAGCGAGAGCAGGCGCGGGTCCTGCGGCGAGCCGCTCCGGGCCCGGGCCAGTACCTCGGCCGCCTGCTGCAGCGCCCCCCTGGTATCGCGCGCCAGCCCCACCCGCGCCTCGCGCAGCGCCCGCTCCAGCTCCTCGCCCTGAGACCGGGCGCGGAACCAGGCGAAGGTGCCGCCGGCGCCGGCCAGCACGGCGGCCAGCGCCACCAGCGCCACCGCCCGGCCGCGCTTCGACGGCGCGGCGGCCCGGGCCTCGGCGTGGGCCGCCTTCTCGCGCAGCTCGGTCTCGTAGCTGGAGGCCAGCCGGGCCGCCTCGACCGGGTCCGGGCCGGCGGCCGCCACCGGGGAGGCGGCCGGGGCCTCGCCGGGCGGGAGGATGCCGAGCAGCGTGCGCGGGCCGGGGAGCCCGCCCTTCTTCTTTGGGCGCGGTACTGGCGGCGGCGCCGGCGGCGGCGAGTGGTCGGCCTCGGCCGGCAGGTCGTCGAAGGCGAGCCGGAGCGTCAGCTCCTGGGTGGGGGCCTCGTCGGCGTGGACGGTGACGCTGGGAGGTGGCGCCGCCGCCGGCTCGCCGCGGGCCGGGTCGGGGACGGCCGGCAGGGTGCCGCGGGTCGGTCCGGCGAGGGGAGGGGAGGTGGCGGGGCTGGGCTCCGCGGGCGAGTCGGGCGAGGCGGGCGCGTCGTGGGGCGCCGGGTCCACGGCCGCCACGATGGCCGCCGCGGTCCCGCCGCTGGCCCGGCGGCGCGCCTCCTCCAGCCGGGTCCGGGCGCTCGCGTCGGCCGGCTGCAGCTCGGCGGCTCGAGTCAGGACCGGCAGCGCCTCGCGAAAGCGCCCGGCCGCCACCAGCACGTCGCCCACCAGGTTGTAGGCGTAGGGGGTGCCGGGATCGATGCCGATGGCCACGTCGAACTGGTCGTGGGCCCCCTTGGCGTCGCCGGCCTCGAGCAGCGCCCGCCCCCAGGTGATGCGCCCCAGGATCGACTTCGGGTGGTGCTCCAGCCCGGCGCGGCAGACCTCCATGGCCTGCCGCGAGTCGCCCTGCTCCAGGAGGGCGCGGGCCAGCTCGACGAAGATCCGCGAGCGCGGATCGGCCGCGAGGATCTGCCGGTACTTCTCGATGACGGTCGGGGCCACGGCGGCCCGACGTTACCACGCGTCAGCGTCCCAGCGCCTCGATCACCTTCCACTGCGCGGCGGTGAGCGGCACCACCGAGAGCCGCCCCTGCACGAGGAGCGGGGAGCCGGCGAAGGCCTTCTGGCCGCGCAGGGCCGTGAGGGTCACCGGGCGGGCCAGCCCCCGACCAGCCCGGAGCCGCACCGCCACCCGCTTGCCGGCGGCGTCGGTCGGGTCGGGCCGGGGCGCGCCGGCCACCACGGCGAGGCCGGCCACCGCCTTCTCCCCCCCGGTGTGGTAGACGGCGACCCGGTCGCCCTTCGCCATGGCCCGCAGGTTGAGCTGGGCCTGGGGGTTCTTCACGCCGGTCCAGTCGGTGGCCTCCTCGTCGAGCAGGTCGCCGAAGGCGTAGGTGGACGGCTCGGTCTTGAGGAGCCAGCAGGCCATGGTCACGCTCCGTGTCAGGCGTCGCCGCGCAGGATGGGGTCGAGCTCCCCGGCGCGGTCGAGGGCGTCGAGGTCGCTGAAGCCGCCCAGCGAGCGCTCCCCGGCGAAGACCTGCGGCACGGTCATCTGCCCGGACTGCTCCACCAGCCAGGCGCGCAGCTGGTCCTTCCCGTCCACCGGGATCTCCTCGAAGGCGACGCCCTTGCGGGTGAGCAGCGCCTTGGCCCGCACGCAGTACGGGCAACAGGTGGTGGTGTAGACGGTGACCTTGGGAGGGGCCATGCGCCTTCCTTAACGCCCGCCGCCCCGGCTGTCGACGCCGGGGCGGGGAGGGTCAGTTCAGCTCGCCGCCCTGGAGCAGCGAGTCGAGCCGGACCACGAACTGGCCGCGGGTGAGCACCTCGTCCACCCCGGCCGCCCGGGCCTCGGCCATCAGCCCCTCCTGCAGGTGGCCGAGGAAGCCGATGACGCGGACCGGACCCAGCGCCTTCACGGCGCGGATCTGCTCGATCAGCCCGGCCTCGCCGAGGTCGGCCAGCACCGTGGGGCGCTCGATGCCGGCCACCGCCTCGGCCAGCGTCGAGCCGCGCGGGGCCAGCCGCAGGGGGACGCCCTGTCGCTCGGCCGCCGCGTGGATCTTGGAGCGGAAGACCAGGTCGCGCACCACCACCACCAGGGGCTTCATGGCGATCGTCCTCCGCTCCCGGGTTGGCTGCTAGAACGTGTATTCGTACCTGCGAGTGTAAACATCTCACGAAAGGCTGACGGGGCTGCGGTTTTGGCGGGCTGAAGCGCCAAAGTTTCAACCAGTAGGCCGATCCGGGCGGTTTCGGGGGGAGTTGTTGACACTTCGGTCTGGTGCGCCCGACGTCTATGAGAGGGGAGGCAACAGCCTTCGGTCCACCCTGTCCTGCCTCCCGAAGAGGTCGAGCTTGAGGTAGTTCGGAGCGCCAGGCGGCACTTCGGCGCACGCCGCAGCCAGCATGGCGGCCGTGGCAGTAGCGAGGAATGGCGCCGCCGTGGCAACGCCATCATATGCGACGCGGCTGCATTCGTCCCGGATTTCGACAGGGACGCGCGCTGCCTCATCGATCGGCCCGGCGACAACCTTGCGCTCCGGATACCTCTCGGAGAGCAGTGGGTCTGCGGCGCCATGCCTTGTGAAGAGAACAAGTCCGGCGTCGCGGGCGGCTCCGCCCACCGCTCCGTTGAGCAGCAGGCCCGCGCTGGTCGAGTCGAGAATGCGGCGGGTCTCGGGGTTGTCGACAGCGCACACGAACGTAGACCGCGGTATGTCCAGCTCCGGACTTCCACGGTCGACCACAACGTGACGACCTGAAGCACGAAGGCCGGATCGAGTCGAAGCCTCGGCGAGTGCGGCGGCCTTCGGGCGGCAGCGCATGACCTGGTCCTTGCCGATGAGGCACGTCGTCTCGAGGTTCGGCTCGTCGTAGGAGTCGCCGTCGAGGATATCGAGGCCAGCAGTCCAGTCCGAAAGCCAGAGCGTGTAGGCGAAAGCCGATCCGATTGCGCCCGCACCCAGGACCCCGACCTGCCCGCACTCGATGGATGCCAGTGTGTGTGCCGCGGGGGCATCGACGCCCACAGCGAGATCACTGACGGAGAAGGTCCACGAGTGCGCGTGACCGCCGCCCAGCAGCGTCTTGCTGAATACCTGAGCAAACACGCAGGACACGGCGAAGACGCTTGCCGGGACCTCTGCCGGAAGGTATCCCGGAAGCCAGGTGTTGACGCCAGCCACCCACCCAGCGGCATTCGCGACGAACTCGGCCCCGGCGCCGCCGATGTGGATTATGGGCTGACTAGAGGGTGATCCGTCGCGCCACTGAATCCTGCCGGCTTCGCCGAAAGCAGCGGCTGACTCCAAGAGTTGATCACCAAGGGTGCCGTGCTGAGATCCGACGCCGACCGCTCGAGGGTCACCATACACAAGGATGGGTCCCGTGAAGCACCGGAGAGCCAGAGTCGCGGCCACATGCGCCATGACCGCGCGCTTCACCGGCTCGAGGTCGTGAAGAACGATGGCAAGAGGGACACTTCGAGACTGCCGGCTCAGCGCGAGTGACGGCGCGGCCATGCGGACGTTGAGGAGCTTGTCGACTCTCGAGACGCGCATGGCGAAATTACTCCAGGAGAACTCGCGCACTGACTTCTTCATCGGGTAGGCGCCGCCACTCCGATGTCGCCACGTACTCGTGCACCCCCGCACTGAGAAGATTCGGTGCTCGGGAGGCGAAGTACGGAAGCACGACAGCGAGCAATCCGATCCTGTACTCGATTGGGTGCGTCTCGTCGGTCGGCGACAGATCGACCCAGGCATCAGGATGAACGTGGACGTCCGCGATGAGGCTCTCGCCGCGCCTGCGCATCTCGGCAAAGAGCTGCGCGACGCACTCGCGGCTGGCGCGGTGGAAGAGCGCACCGGCGTTCACTGGACCGAAGTCTTCCAGGAAGTGCACCGAGCGAACGATCCACTTCTCTGCAGCGCGATCGCCCGACCAGACGCAAGCGGCTTCACGGACTCCACCACTGCGTGACCGAAGGCCGCTCCAAGTCAGGGCCCACAGCGGGCGGGAAACGTGAAGGATGGGAGGTGGATGCATCATGCTGCCCTTCCCGCGTAGTCATCCGAGGTGAGGAGCCGCTGGAGATAGTTGAAGACCTCTATCGGCGAACTCCGGTCCCCTCGCCAGGCCGTTATGGCCGGGCTTTGCAGCCAATCCGGGTGGTGCTGGAGGCCCTCCCGGGTGAGCGGCATGCAGAGGAAGCAGTTCGGCGGGGGCTTCACGACCTCATGGAAGCGACCCGTACCCTTGGGCCACGCGTTCATCGTCGACGATGACCCAGCCGCATCGACGAAGACGACGGACGGCGCGCGGCGAGGCAAGTCGTCGCACAGCAGGCGGACGATGTACCGCTCCTCGTCGCGCGCCGTGAGTCCAAACTGGAGCCGGTCCCCGTCACGCGTCACGACCCAGCCGTTGACGACCTTGAGCAGGTTCCAGTCCTGGGAAGCCATGAACTCGTCGAGAGTCATTCGCTAGCCCTTCGCAACTTCCTCTGCGAGCACCAGCTTGAGCACCACCGTCTCGCCGAGCGCGCCGACCTTGGTGTGCTCGTTCACGTCGACGTTGTTGAACTGGAGGACGTACCGACCGGCATCACCCGCGTTCAGCCCGAAGTGCTTCAGGGCCTGGACCTTGATGGCCTGCAGCGCCTCCCTGGCTGGCACCTCGGCCACGAAATCGTCCTTACCCACGTACTGAACGGTTACGGCCACCTTCTTGCTCTCGTGTTCCATGTGACTGCTCCTTCCATCAAAGTGCCCGCCCACGGCGGGGCAGGTCTTCTATGGGACCCGCCATGCTTGCGTACCGCAATTTGCTAAGAACGTCAAGCAACCCCTAGCACTGCTTGCTCCGTCAAGCAGCCGTAGTACAGTGGCAGTGCATTCGGTCCCACTCACGGAGGCACGTGTGACCACAAAGAGGCAACTTGTCCCGCAGTCGGCGCCGCAGTCCCTTGGCGAGTACCTCGCAAACATTCGAGCTTCGAAGCAGATGAAGCTCCGGGAGGTAGAGGAGGTAACAGGGCGCACTGTCTCAAACGCGTACCTGAGCCAGCTAGAGAACGGGAGGATTGGCAAACCGTCTCCGAACATTCTCCACAGTCTTGCGAAGGCATACGCGGTGCCCTACGAACTCCTGATGGAGAAGGCTGGGTACGTGATGGCAGCTTCTGACCGGGTCGAGACAGCCAAGCATGGACGAGTAGCGACCTTCGCGGACAAGAGCCTCACTCGAGAAGAAGAAGAGGCCCTACTTTCCTATCTAGCGTTTCTGCGGTCGAAGAGAAGCAAACGCTAAGTGCGACCGCACGACAGCATCCACGATCGTAGGCACCTGGAACTGCTCCGGGCCCATGCGCGTTCAGCGCTCGAGGCTGCAGGTGCACTGGGCCGCCTGCCCACACCCGTGTCCGAAGTGATGGACGCGGCGAAGCTGATCGTTGCCGAAGACGACCTGGATGAGTCGCTGGTTGCGCATCTGCGCAGGAAGACGGCTCGGGCTCGAGCCGTTCTCAAGGGAGCCCTGGGAAAGATCTGGGGCGTCCTCGATGCCAAGGCTCGCCTTGTTTACATTGACAAGGCCGTCCTTGGAGTCAAGCAGCGCTTCCTCAAGCTTCATGAGGCTGCGCACGCGCTGTTGCCATGGCAGCGAGACATCTACTCAGTCATCGAAGACAGCGAGGGAACTCTCGCTCCCGAGGTGAGCGAGAAGTTCGACCAGGAGGCGAACACATTCGCCTCCGAGGTGATGTTCCAGCTTGACGCCTTTGCGCTTGAAGCAAATGCGCACCCCTTTGGCATTCGGGTGCCTCTCAACTTGAGCAAGCGATACGGGGCTTCAGTGTACGCGTCGGTGAGGCGCTACGTCTCCTGTCACCCAAGTCCTTGTGTTGTATTGGTGCTCGAGCCGCCTACCTATGGGAATGGCGTTGGCTTCGTTGCGCGCCTTAGGAGGGTAGTACCTTCACCGGAATTCGCTCGAATGTTCGGTGCATTAGAGTGGCCCGAGGCGTTCACTCCGAGCGATCGCGTCGGGGCATTGGTCCCCATCGGTGGGAGGAAGATGTCGCGACCTCGGGAGTTGCCTTTGACGGACGAGAATGGGACGATTCACGACTGCGTAGCGGAAGGATTCACAACCACCCATCATGTGTTCGTCCTGATTCACGCACGCTCGGCGCTCACGGCTCGATCGATTGTGATGTCCTGAGCAAGGGTCCCGACCTCTCCACCGGCCCAGAAGGCCACTCAGTGGTTGAGGAAGACATCTCGCCGAACGAAACAGCCACAGCAGGGGCAGGCCTCCGTCGATGTTGCCTTGTTCGCAAGGTCAGTCACCTTCCGCCATTGCCCCTTTCAGCGAGAGACAGAAGTCTCGTTGCCTCCGCAAGCCCGGCCCTAAACTCGGCGGATACAGTGACGGCTCCCTGCTCAAGCGAAATGCATCCCCCATCGACGAGGCTGCGAAACACAGAATAGAATTCAGGGGGAGATCCCAACAAATACTGCGGATAGACAGCGCCACCGTCCATCCGAATGGTTGGCTCAACTTCGAGACCCCTGCCCTTCCTAAGGAGTGTTTGTCGCCGCCAAGCCTCAGTATCCTCCGTCGAAGCAAGGGCCTTAACGGCCGTGCGATACCTACTGTCAGCCTGAAGAAGCGTGAAGTAGCGCGACAAGGTTTCCCCCTCGCCGACGAGTTCCGCGAGCCCCTCTAGGCCACTCAATCCCCGTTCGCGATATACTCTCAGTGCGCTGGCCCGCCCCGGGAACTTCGGAAGCTTCGTCTGCTCCAGCAAACGGTTGCGGAGCAATTTGGACCGGTTCCTCTTCCTCTCTGAGAGCGAGGAATATCCGGTGCCAACCACGATAATCAACACAACCCCAAGAACGCTTACGAGCGTGTACCCCACTGTTCGCAGCAACTGAACGCTCACCGGACCAAGGAATGCTGACGACAGTCTCCCCGGCGCCCGATCGCGCTGAGCCGATAGCAATACAATGCGCCCTCCAGCGAACTTCCCAAAGGGCGCCATAGACGGCTCGGTGTTGCGTGGATGAATCACGATCAGGTCGAGCGAGAAGGCCTGTCCCCTATCAAGAACTAGGGTGGGAAACCTAACGCACTCCTCACCTTCGGTGAGCGTTCCAGTCAACGTCTTGTCCAGGTAGGCATCGCCTGTCTGCCGAACGGTAAGGGACGCGACTCGACTATCACGCACGCAGAAGCCCCAGCCCAAGGCTGGGTCAAGCATTGCGGGCGCAATATCCACATCGCCCGTGTTTGAAATTCTCACAGTCATGGCGCGGGCGTGGCGCCCCAGCTTCGAAAGGTCTTCGCCACCGTACAACACGGTGAAACCGGAGAAGCTCGGCGCAAGATCGGTGAGGACCGCGTTCGAGGAGATCTCCATGGTGACTTCTGGGCGTGGCCGCGAGAAGTACTGCATTACGCCAAACACCATGCTCACGATCGAAAGGACAGTGAACAGGAGCTTGGCGGCGGTCTTTAGGAAAGTCATGAATCAATCCCATTCGTTGCGCCGCACCGATACACTGCGTATCTAATGCGCTGAGGGCGCAGCGACCTCACCGCGTCCAGTCTCACGCGCGCTCCCGAGAAACACGTGCCCCCCACACACCACCCAAGTCTAGGCCGCTCCTGATGCAACCTGAGTGTGACGCGGAGCAAACTCCGATGGCGCGAGATTGTCCAGCCAAGAGTGCGGGCGAACCTCGTTGTTGTCGAGGGAAGCGGAGAACGAAAAAGGGCAGAGGGCTCAAGGCCCTCCACCCCTCTTGTGGACACTCCCGCCCAGGTAGGAATTAGAAGGGAATGTCCTCGTGCCCGCCGCCGCTGCTGCCGCTGTCGTCGAACCCGGGCGGCGGACCGCCCTGGTCGTCGGGGCCGCCCTGGGGGGGACGCGCCCCGCCGCCGGGACCCGCGCCGGCGCCGCGGCCGGCGCCGCCGCCACCGCCGAGGAAGCGGACCGTGTCGGCCACCACCTTGACGCGGGAGCGCTTCTGCCCGGAGGTCTTGTCGTCCCAGGAGTCGGTCTTGAGCCGCCCCTCGACGTAGACCTGCCGGCCCTTGGCGAGGAACTCGCCGCACTGCTCGGCCTGCTTGCCCCAGACCTCCACGTCATGCCACTCGGTCTCCTCCTTCTTCTGGCCCGACTGCTTGTCGGTCCAGGAGCGGGAGGTGGCGATGCGGAGGTTGGCGACCGCCTGGCCGCCGGTGGTGTAACGGACCTCGGGGTCCTTGCCGAGGTTGCCGACCAGGATGACCTTGTTGACCATGGGTGAGACCTTTCGGGTGCGTGGCCGGCGTGAGCCGCCGGCGTCGTGAGGTTGGGACCCTACTGGCCGGGTCTGACAGCGGCCGGCTCGGTGGCCGACCCGCTGGGCCGGCGGGCCGCCCGGGCCGGCGGTGGCCGGACCCATGGTGGCCGGCGCCGCCGCCGCCGGGGGCAGCGGCAGCCGGTCGCCAAGCAGCCCCTGGGCCGCCTGGCGGGCCGGAGGGGGCGCGGCCAGCAGCGCCAGCCGCAGCTCGGTGGGGGCGGCGTCGGCCACCTCGCCGAGCACCGCCGCCAGCGCGCCGCGGAGCGGGGCGGGGGGCTCGGCGGCGGCCAGCGCCAGCAGCCGGGAGATGGCCTCGCCGTTCCCCTCGCCGGCCAGGTCGCCGAGCCCGGCCACCACCGGGGGCGGCTCGCCGGCCAGCGCCAGCGCCAGCAGCCGGGCCAGCGGCGGGGGGGCCAGCGGTGCCGCGGTGGCCTCGAGCAGGCCGCGCCGGGCGGCGTCGGCGTCGGGGTCGGAGCGGTAGAGCGCCTCGGCCACCGCCAGCCGGAGCTGCGGCTCGGTCTCGGCCCGGAGCGCCGTCCGCAGGAAGGAGACGTTGCGCCGGTCGCGGGCTCGGCCCAGCGCCAGGTAGGAGGAGGCCGCGGCGTCGAGCGCCTCCGGGCTGGCGGTGGAGGCTGCGGTCACGGCCGGTCCCGCCGCCAGGCCCGGCCCCGCGGCCAGCGCCGCCGCCGCCGGTGCGCCGCGCCGCACCAGCGCCGCCGCCACCGCGTCAATGGCCGGCGTCACGGCCGCCGCCCGGCCCGGGGCGTCGTTGACCAGGATGGCGAAGGCCAGCCGCTCGCCGTCCACGGTCTCCAGGTAGCCGGACAGCGAGTTGACGCCGTCGAGCGTGCCGGTCTTGGCCCGCACTCGCCCGGCCGTCTCCGGCCCCTCCAGCCGCCAGCGGATGGTGCCGTCCTTGCCGGAGAGCGGCAGCGAGGCGAGGAACTCGGCCGACACCGGGAAGCGGCGCCAGAGCTCGGCGAGCAGCCGGGCCGTCTGCCGGGCGCTGAAGCGGTTGGCGTCGTTCAGGCCGGAGCCGTTCTTCATCACGTAGCTGCCGCGGGGCAGGCCGAACGAGGCCAGGAACCCCTCCACCGCGGCGAGGCCCGAGGCCCAGCTCCCCGGCGGCCCGGCGGTGGCAGCGCCCAGCGCCTTGAGCAGCTGCTCGGCCATGAAGTTGTTGCTGCTCTTGTTGAGCCGGCGGACCACCTCGGAGAGCGGCTCCGACTCGACCACGTGGAAGAGCCGCGCCCCCTCCGGCACCGCCCCCAGCCGCACCACCCCGGTCATGCGGACCCCGCGCAGCTCCAGCAGCCGGCGCAGCGTCTGGCCGAGGTACTGGGCCGGGTCGTCGATCTTGCGCCAGGAGACGGCCGGCCGGCCGCCGGCCGGGAGCCGCCCCTCCACCACGATCCGCTGCCGCCCCCCGGGGCCGCCGGGCGTCGACGAGACGGTGAGCCGCCGCGCCGCGCGCGCCCCCACGGTGCGGGTCCGGTTGCTGAGCTCGAAGTAGGCCGAGTCCGGCTCCAGCTCGACGCGACCGGCGGCGCCCGGGCGATCGGCCGGCGCCACGTGGACCGCCACGCTGTTGAAGTTGAGCGAGAGGGCCCCGGCCGGCGCCAGGTAGCTCTTGTCGCCGCTCTCCTGGTCGAAGCCGGCGCCGATCCGCTCGGCGTCGAACCAGCCCTCGTCGAGCACCAGGTCGCCGAACCGCTTCAACCCCAGGTGGGCGAGGTCGCCGGCCAGGACCCAGAGCCGCTCGGTGGTGAGCGTCGGGTCCCCCTTGCCGCGCAGGTAGAGGGCCCGGGCGGCGCCGCCGGAGAGCCCCGCGGCGTCGAGCCAGGCCTCGGTCTCGAAGCGGTACTCGGGGCCGAGCCGGGCCAGCGCCGCCGCGGCGGTGAAGAGCTTCACGTTGGAGGCGGGGTTGAGCAGGGCGTCGGCGTCGCGGGCGTAGAGCGTGGCGCCGGTGTCGAGCGAGACCACGCAGATGCCGACCCGGGCGCCGGCCAGGGCGGAGCGCTCCACCAGGGCGTCGACGGCGGCGCGCAGGGCGGCGGGCGGGGCCCGGCCGGGCCGGCGGCCCCGGCCCCGGCCGGGAGCGCGAGGGCCAGCAGCAGGGCGGTGGAGGCGAGACGGCGGTGCACGGTGGAACCGGTGTAGCGCCGCTGGCCGTTCGCGGACAAGGGCGCGCCATCGTTGACTCCGACCGGGTCGGCCCGGTACGGTCCGCCACGTGAGACAAGGTCGCACGGAGTTGCCCGACAAGGAGAAGCTGAAGGCGGCGCTCGAGCGGTTCGAGCGGTTCCTCCACCTCAAGGACCTGCGGCTCACCGACGCCCGCGCCGCCATCGTCGAGGCGGCCATGGCGCGGACCGGCCACTACCCCATCGACGACCTGATCGCCGACCTGAAGGCGCGCGGCATCCGCGGCTCAAAGGCGACGGTCTACCGGACCCTGCCGCTGCTGGCCGAGGCCGGCATCCTGCAGCCGGCCATCGTGGTGGCCGACTCCAAGAGCTACGAGACCACCTTCGGGCGCGAGCACCACGACCACCTGCTCTGCGGCCGCTGCGGCGAGGTCATCGAGTTCGAGTTCGAGGCCTTCGAGATCCTGCAGCGCGAGGTGGCCAGCAAGCACGGCTACCGGCTGGAGTCGCACTACCACGAGCTGGTGGGCACCTGCCCCGACTGCCTGGCCGCCGAGCCGCCGGCCGACCCGCCGCCGCGGCCCTCGGTCGAGCCGGGCCCGCCCGAGCCGGGGCCGGAGCCGGGCGGGGAAGGCTGAGCAGCTGCCCTAGCGTCGCCCGCTCGGCCGGGTCCGGGCCCGCTCCCTGGCCCGATCCCAGGCGCCGGGCAGCAGGCTGAACGGCAGCAGCTTGGCCAGCAGCGGCAGCAGCAGCATGCCGCCGGGGGCCGCGAAGATGGCCAGCGCCGGCACCGCCTTGGCCAGATCGATGAGCTGCTCCTTCACCTGCTTCTTCTCGGCGGCGCTGAGCGTGGCCCCGCCGGCCGCCCGCGCCAGCAGCTGGCCGAGCTCGCCGGTCTCGCGCAGCGCCATGGTCAGGGCGTCGTAGTTGGTGGCCACGGCGTCGTTGACCCGCTCCACCATCTGGTCCGAGGTCTGCTCCCAGGCGTCCACCAGGTTGAGCCAGTCGGCGCCCGGGCCGGCCACCGCCTTGAACCAGGCCAGGTGGTCGTCGTGCTGGGCCCCGGCCTCCACCTGCGCCGCCACCAGCGCCTGGGCGTCGAGCCCGGCCGCGGCGCGGAAGGCCTCGATGAACTCGGCCGCCGGCTCGGCGGGCAGGCCGGCGCGCAGCTGGGCGAGCAGCAGCTGCTCGAGCAGGAAGGCGCGCATGGGCGGCGGGGTGGCCAGGGCCAGGGCGCCGGCGGTGCGGGGGGCGGCCACGGCGCGGCGGGCGTCGCGCAGCCGCTGGCCGGGCAGGCCGAGCCGGCCCAGCTGGCGGCGGCGCAGCACCGCCATCTGCGCGCCCGGCGGCGGGGCGGCGGCCAGCAGCAGGCTGGCCAGCGCCTCGGCCAGCAGGGCCCGCTCCGCCTCGGCGAAGGCCAGGTGGCGCTCCAGCGCCTCCACCTCGAGCCGCCCGGTCCGGTGGAGCCCCATGGCGACGCGGGCCAGCTGGCGGCGGAACGAGGCCCGGGCGCCGGGGTAGAGCGGAAGCCCGTCGATGGGATCGCCGGGCGGGAAGAAGCGGGTCTTGAGGGCCTGGCCGGCGGCGCGCAGCGCCACCTCGATCTCCTGCGGCGCGGCCCGCGAGCCGCGCGCGGCGTCCACCGCCAGCGCCTGCCCGTGCTGGCCGAGCGCCCCGCACAGCCCGGCGGCCAGCTCGAAGCGCCCGCGGTGGCGCAGCCAGGGCTCGCCGGCCAGGCGGGCCAGGTCGAGCACCAGGTCGAGGTGGCCGCGCACCTCCTCCAGGAAGGCGGCCTCCGGTGAGTCGTCGCCCGGGGCCAGCTTGCGGTGGCGCAGCGAGCGGGCCACCAGCACCCGGGCCCCCGGGGCCAGGTCCATGCCGCTCGCCGCCCGCAGCAGCTCCGACCCCAGCGAGGCCTGCTCCACCTCCGGGTCGCGCCGGTCCAGCTCGTCGTCGACGAGGGCGCTGAGCCAGTCCTTGCTGGAGAGGTCCACGGGCACGGAGACCGGGAGTCTAGAGTGAGGCGGCGCCGAAAAGAAGCAGGGCCGACCCCTCTCGGAGCCGGCCCCTCGTGCCTTGCTCGCGCCCGCGGTCGCGGTGCGCAGTCCTGTGGGGGCGCTACTTGACCGCCTTGACGCGCGGCTTCCGCTCCTCGCCCTTCTCCTCGGCGTCGCCCGGCTCGTCGGGCACCGCCTGCGGGCCGCGCCGGACGCCGAACTTCTGCAGCAGCTGCCCCTCGATCTTCTGGAGGATGGCCGGGTGCTCGCGGAGGAAGGCCTTGACCTGCTCGCGCCCCTGGCCGATCCGCTCGCCCTCGAAGCTGAACCAGGTGCCGCTCTTCTCCACCACGTTCTCCTCGGCGG
This sequence comes from Anaeromyxobacteraceae bacterium, assembly GCA_032654565.1. GTDB lineage: Bacteria > Myxococcota > Myxococcia > Myxococcales > Anaeromyxobacteraceae > JADKCZ01. Next base: position 98,453 of record JAULAX010000007.1, read on the forward strand.
CGAGATCGAGCAGGTCGCCCTCGCGGCTGATCCCCTGCCCGTACATGATGTCGAACTCGACCTCCTTGAAGGGCGGGGCCACCTTGTTCTTCACCACCTTGACCCGGGTGCGGTTGCCGATGACGTTGTCGCCGTCCTTGATGGCGCCGATGCGGCGGATGTCGAGCCGCAGCGTGGCGTAGAACTTGAGGGCGTTGCCGCCGGTGGTGGTCTCCGGGTTGCCGAACATGACGCCGATCTTCATCCGGATCTGGTTGATGAAGATGACGATGGTCTGCGACTTGGAGATGGTGCCGGTGAGCTTGCGGAGCGCCTGGCTCATGAGCCGGGCCTGCAAGCCCATGTGGGCGTCGCCCATCTCGCCCTCCAGCTCGGCCTTGGGCACCAGGGCGGCCACCGAGTCGACCACCAGCACGTCGATGGCGCCGGAGCGGACCAGGGTCTCGACGATCTCCAGCGCCTGCTCGCCGGTGTCGGGCTGGGAGATGAGCAGGTCGTCGGTGCGGACGCCCAGCTTGCGGGCGTAGCCGATGTCGACGGCGTGCTCGGCGTCGACGAAGGCGCAGATGCCGCCGGCCTTCTGGGCCTCGGCGATGGCGTGGAGCGCCAGCGTGGTCTTGCCGGAGGACTCCGGGCCGTAGATCTCGATGATGCGGCCGCGCGGGAAGCCGCCCACGCCCAGCGCGATGTCGAGCGAGACGGCGCCGGTCGAGACCGCCGCGATGTCCTTGACCATGGCCTCCTCGTTGCCGAGGCGCATGATCGAGCCCTTGCCGAAGGCCTTCTCGATGCTCGAGACGGCCAGCTCGATCGCCTTTTCCTTCTCAGGTCCCACGGGCATTTCACTTCTCCTTGGAGGGGGCGCTGTCCGCGTCCCCGTCGTTCGTCGTGTGGGAGGGCTTGTAGCGGCCCCCTCTGACATCGCCACTGAACAGATGGATACTGAACGGATGAGCGAGAGTCAAGGAAATGAGGGCAACTGGCGCGTCCCGCAGGGCGCGCCGCCCGTGGTGTCCCGCCCAAAGCGACCTTGCGTACGCGTTGCGCGACCCGCCGTGGCGCCAGCCCGGCCCGCGCGCGCGGTCCACCTGGACCTCCAGGCCACGTCACCCGGGACCGCGGGAACGCGCTAGGCTTGCCGCGTGACGGCGCCTCCCATCGAGCACGCGCATCCCATCGAGCAGGTGCTGTCGGCGCTCAACGCCGCAGGCGTGCGCTACCTCGTGGCCGGCGGTGTCGCCGTCGTCCTCCACGGACACCTTCGCACCACCGCCGACCTCGACCTGGTGGTCTCGCTCGAGCCGGCCAACGCCCGGCGCGCCATCGAGGCGCTCACCGGGCTCGGCTATCGCCCCCGGGCGCCGGTGGCGGCGGAGCTCTTCGCCGACGCCACCGAGCGCGCCAGCTGGATCGCCGAGAAGGGGCTCACCGTCTTCTCCCTCTGGAGCGATCGCCTGCCTTCGCTGGAGGTCGACCTCTTCGTCCGCGAGCCGTTCGACTTCGAGCAGGCCTGGGCGCGCCGGGCGACCGTGTCGCTCGACACCACCACGGCGACGGTGGTGGCGCTCCAGGACCTGCTGGCCCTGAAGCGCCAGGCGCGGCGGCCGCAGGACCTCGCCGACATCGAGGCGCTGGAAGTCATCGCCTCGGCGGGGCGGGCGCCTTGACCGGGGAGCGCGACGAGGCGGCCGGCGGGTCGCGAGGCTGGGACGAGCACCGCCGCGCCCAGGCCCGGGCGCTCGGGGCCCGGCTCACGCCCGCCGAGCGGCTCCGCTGGCTGGAGGAGACCATGGCGGCGATGCGCCGGTGGGTGGGGCGCGCCGCGGCCCCGGTTCAGGGCCCTCCCTCGCCGCCGGGCCGGCCACCGGACCGGTAGCCGCTCGCGACGCCCGCCGGCGCATCGTCCCTTGCCCTGCTCCCTCGCCGCGGTCCAAGCTCCGGCCATGGCCGTGCGCAAGGTAGGGACCAGCCGCGTCATCCGGGAGATCGGCCGCGGCGGGATGAGCGTCGTCTACGAGGCCTACCAGGAGGCGCTCGACCGCAAGGTGGCGGTCAAGGCCCTCGACGCCGGCTCGGCTCGCTCCGAGGAGCTGGCCGAGCGCTTCCGGCGCGAGGGGCGCGCCTACGCCCAGATCCACCACGCCGGCATCATCGCCATCCACGACTTCGTCGAGAAGGACGACGCGCTCTACCTGATCACCGAGTTCGTCGACGGCGAGGACCTCTGCCGGCTGCTGGCCCGCGGGCGGCTTCCCCCCGACTGCGTCGCCGCGGTCGGGGCCGCGGTGGCCGACGCGCTGGAGTGCATCCACGCCCACGCGCTGCTCCACCGTGACCTGAAGCCGGGCAATGTCATGATCTCCCGCCAGGGCGCGGTCAAGGTGATGGACTTCGGCATCGTCAAGGACTCCATGGCCTCCGACCTGACCCGGACCGGCACCGTGATCGGCACGCCCTACTACATCGCCCCCGAGGTGCTGGGCGGCGACGGCGAGGACGAGCGCAGCGACCTCTGGTCGCTGGGGGTCACGCTCTACGAGCTGGCCACCGGCCAGCGCCCCTTCGACGGCGCCGACTACCAGGCGCTCTTCGCCGCCGTGCGCAAGGGCCGGCTCCGACCGGTCCGCTCCCTGGCCCCGGCCGTTCCCCGCCGGCTGGCCAGGGCCATCGAGCGCTGCCTGGAGCGGCGCCCCGACCGCCGCTGGGAGACCGCGGCCATGCTGGCCCTGGAGCTGAAGGCCATCGAGGGGCGCCTGCTCGGCGAGCTGCGGCCGGAGCGGCGCCTGACCACGCTGCTCGAGGAGCGGGCGCTGGCGGCGGCCTCCTCGAAGGGCACCATGCAGCTCGGCACCGGCGACCTGGTGCCCTTCAGCAGCGCCGAGATCGCCGCGGTCCGGAGCCCCTGGCGCGGCCCGCTCCTGGTGGCGCTCCTGGCGCTGGTGGCCGGCGCCTGGCTCTGGCTGCGGCGGTCGTGACCTCGGCGCACCGGGCGGTCGACGGCCCGGCGGGAACGCCGGGGGTCGACGCCGCCCAAGGGGAGTAGGTTCCCCGCATGTCCGCTCCGCCCGCCAGGGCCCCTGGCGATACCGACACCGATCTCCCCGCGCCGGCCTGGCCGCGCCGCCGGGTGGCGGCGGTGGCGACGCTGCTCGCGCTCGGCGCGGCGCTGGTCCGCTGGCGGGCGCGCCCGGGGCGGCCCATGTGGGGCGACGAGGCCTTCACGCTGGCGCTGGTCCGCTACCCCGCCGACGAGCTCCGCGAGTTCCTCACCCACCGCGAGGTGAACGGCGGCATCTACACGCTCTTGCTGCGCGGGCTGCTGGCCGTCACCGACGGGCTCGGCGTCGAGCCGCTGGCGGCGGCGCGCGGCCTCTCGGCCTGCTTCGGCGTCGCCTCGGTCCCGGCCCTCTACCTGCTGGCCCGCCGCCTGGCCGGCGAGCGGGTGGCGCTGCTGGCCGCCACCTTCCTGACGGTCAACCAGTTCCACGTCTCCTACAGCCTGGAGGGGCGCGCCTACACGCTGGCGGTGCTGCTGGTGATCCTCTCCTCGTCGGCGCTGGTCACGCTGCTCGACGAGCCGCGCTGGCGGCGTGCGATCGCCTTCGGCCTGCTGGCCGGCCTGGCCACCTGGGCCCACCTCTTCGCCGCGCTGGCGCTGGCGGGGCAGGGGCTGGCGGCGCTGGTCCACCCCGGCCTCCGCGTCGTCCGCGGCCGGCCGCTGGCGGGGCCGGCCACGGCGCTGGCCGGGCTGGCGCTAGGCGGCACGCTCTCGCTCCTCGTCATGGCCCGCAGCGCCTGGGGCGACGCCGGCCAGGTGGTCTGGGTCGAGGCGCTCGACTGGACCCAGTTCGTCAACCTGCTGGTGAAGCTGAGCGGCGGCGTCAGGCTGCTCCTGCTCTTCTGGTCGATGGGGCTGGGCGTCGCCCTGCTGGCGGCGCGTCGGGGCGGGCGGGACGGCTTCCACCTGGCGCTGGCCGCCGCCCTGGCGCTGGCGCCGGTGCTGCTGGCCCTGCTGGCCTCCACGCTGAAGCCGCTGCTGGTGCCGCGCTACCTGCTGGTGGCGCTGCCCGGCGTCCTGCTGCTGGCGGCGCTGGGCGTGGCCTCGCTGCGCCGCCGGGCGCTGGTGGTGGGGGCGGCGCTGCTGCTCGTCGGGCTCGGGCTGCGCGAGGTGCAGTCGGATCGCTACGCCGATCCGCTCTGGCAGCCCATCGACACCGTGGCGGCGCGGGTGGTGGCGCTGGCGCGCCCCGGCGACGTGCTGGTGGTGAGCCACCCGGCCATGGCCCTCTCGCTCGATCGCGAGCTGCGGCGGCTGGGGCAGGGGCCCGGGCCGGAGCGGGTCTCGCCGGCGGCCGACGACCTGCTCGACCTGCACTTCGAGCGGCGCCCGCCGCTCGCCGAGCGGGTGCGCGGCCACGCCGGCGTCCTCTTCCTGCTCTTCGCCGAGCAGCCGCAGTCGGAGCGGCTCCGCGAGGCGCTGGCGGCCGAGGGGGCCGCGGTGACGGCCGAGGAGGAGTACGCGGGGGTCCGGCTGCTGCGGCTGGAGCGGCCGGTGCGGTGAGCGGCCGACGGGCCGGCCTCCCCTCGAGGGGCGTCGAGCAGCGCCGCTGTCGTTCTCGAACGTTCGTCGCGCAGGAATGAAGGCCCGGCGGGGTACCGCGAGCCGCGGCGCGCTCAATGGGGACGGCCCTTCGGCGCGGGGCCGGCGGTGGCCGGCAGCTTGCAATGGTGAGGTGGGCTGGAGCGGCGGCGACCTGCCTGCGACCCGGCACCGGAGGCGTCGGCATGGTCGGATTCGTGCAGGACATGGAGGGGCTGGCGGGCCGGAGCGAGGAGTTCCGGCGCATCCTCTGCTCGGCGCGGTGCGGCCAGCTGGTGCTCATGGCGGTCCCGCCCCGGGGAGAGACCGGGGCGAGGGTCCACGACTTCGACCACTTCTTCCGCGTCGAGTCGGGGGTCGGCGAGGCGGTGATCGACGGGGTGAGGACGGCGATCCGGGGGGGCTTCGCCATCCTGGTCCCGGCCGGCTCGACCCACAACCTCATCAACACCGGCGAGGTGCCGCTCACCCTCTACGCGCTCGACGCGCCGCCGGGCCACCGCGACAACCCCGGCCACCAGCCCCCGGCTCCGGCCGAGGCGGACCACGAGCACTTCGACCACTTCGAGGAAGAGACCGTCGGGTAGGTCGCCCTCCTCCGCGCCGCACCGCCCCAAGCTGCGCCGCACCGCCAGGCGCTGCGCCGCGCCGGCGCGGTGACGCGGAGCCAGGCCGGCGCCGTGCGTGGGCGCCGTGCCGGTGCCTCGCGGTGTCCGACCCCGCGCTACACTGTGGTCACATGGACCTCCCCACCCTCATCCTCCTCGTCGCCATCGCGGCGGCCACGGCGGCCCTCCTCCTCCTCGTCCCCGCCCGCGTCGCCGCCCAGCTGCGCGCCGCGCTGCTGGAGCGGCTCGACGCCCTCGACCGGAACGTCGAGAAGAGCGAGCGCGGCCTGCGTGAGGAGCTGGGGCGCGGGCGCGGCGAGGCGGCCACCGAGGCGCAGCGGCAGCGCGAGGCCACCGCGGCCGACGCCGGCCGGCAGCGCGAGCTGACCGCGGCGGAGGCCAAGCGGCAGCGCGACGAGGTGCAGGCCCAGCTGGTGGAGATGTCCCGGCTGCAGCGCGAGGCGCTGGAGGGGTTCGGCGCCCGGCTGCAGCAGCTCACCGACTCCAGCGCCGCGCGGCAGGAGGAGCTGCGCAAGACCTTGCAGCTGCGGCTCGACGCGGTCCGCGAGGCGGTCGAGCTGCGCCTGGCCGGCCTCCAGAAGGAGAACTCGGAGAAGCTGGAGCAGATGCGCCAGACCGTCGACGAGAAGCTGCAGGGGACGCTGGAGAAGCGGCTGGGCGAGTCCTTCAAGCTGGTGCAGGGGCAGCTCGAGGCGGTGCAGCGCGGGCTCGGCGAGATGCAGGCCCTGGCCACCGGCGTCGGCGATCTCAAGAAGGTGCTCACCAACGTCAAGACCCGCGGCACCTGGGGCGAGGTGCAGCTGGGCGCGCTGCTGGAGCAGATGCTGGTGCCGAGCCAGTACGCCGCCAACGTGGCCACCACGCCCGGCTCGGGCGACCGGGTCGAGTACGTCATCCGGCTCCCCGGCCAGGGGCAGGGGGAGGGCGAGGTGCTGCTCCCCATCGACGCCAAGTTCCCCACCGAGGACTACCAGCGGCTGGTGGAGGCCTCCGAGAAGGGGGACGCCGCCGGGGTGGAGCTGGCCGGCAAGGCGCTGGAGACGCGCATCAAGAACTGCGCGAAGTACATCCGCGACAAGTACGTCCACCCGCCGCAGACCACCGACTTCGGCATCCTCTTCCTCCCCACCGAGGGGCTCTACGCCGAGGTGGTGCGCCGCCCGGGGCTGGCCGACGGGCTGCAGCGCGATCTCCGGGTCACCGTGGCCGGTCCGTCCACGCTCACCGCGCTCCTCTCCAGCCTGCAGATGGGCTTCCGCACCCTGGCCATCCAGCAGCGCTCCTCCGAGGTCTGGCAGGTGCTCGGCGCGGTCAAGACCGAGTTCGGCAAGTTCGGCGAGGTGATCCAGAAGGTGGAGAAGAAGCTGGAGGAGGCCACAAGCACCCTCTCCGCCGTCGGCGTCCGCAGCCGGGCCATCGAGCGGAAGCTGCGCGGCGTGGAGGAGCTGCCGGCGGGCGACGCGGCCCGCCTGCTGCCCAGCCTGCCGGCCGACGAGGCCGACGGAGAGCCCGAGGAGCCGGGGCCGGGGTAGGGGCCGGGGACGGGAACGGGGACGTCGTGGCGCGCCCGGGCGCCCCCGATTAACCTCCCGCCATGACCAGACCGACCCAGCTCCACGTCGTCTTCGGCGCCGGCCAGGTCGGGCCGCCGCTGGCCCGCCAGCTGGTCGCCGCCGGCCACCGGGTCCGGCTGGTGCGCCGCTCCCCCGCCCCGGTCACCATCCCCGGCGTCGAGGCGGTCCGGGCCGACGCCAGCGATCCGGCCGCGGCGGCCGAGGCGGCGCGCGGCGCCACCGCCGTCTACCACTGCATGAACGTGGCCTACTCCACGGCGCGCTGGACGGCCGAGCTGCCCCCCATCCTCGAGAGCCTGATCGCCGCCGCCGGCCGCGCCCAGGCGCGCCTGGTGGTGCTCGACAACCTCTACGCCCTCGGCAAGCCGGGCGGCCGCGTCCTCACCGAGGAGACCCCCTTCAACCCCTGCTCCAGGAAGGGGGAGCTCCGGGCCAGGCTCCACCAGCAGCTGGAGGCGGCGGTGCGGCGCGGCGACGTCCAGGCGGTCACCGGCCGGGCCGCCGACTTCTATGGCCCCGGCGGCGTCCAGACCCTCTTCGCCGACCGCTTCTGGCCGGCGGCGCTGGCCGGCAAGCCGGCGGCCATGATCGTGCCGCTCGACACGCCGCACACCTACCACTTCCTCCCCGACGTGGCGGCCGGGCTGGCGAAGCTGGGGCAGGATCCGGCGGCCACCGGCACCTTCATGCTCCCCTGCCAGCCGGCCGAGTCGACGCAGGCGCTGGTGGGCCGCCTGGCCGCCGCGCTGGGGCGCCCCATCACCGCGACCCGGATGTCGCCGCTGCTGCTGCGCGGGCTCGGCCTCTTCATGCCCATCCTCCGCGAGCTGGCCGAGATGGCCTACCAGTGGGACGAGCGGTTCGAGGTGGACGACGCCCGGTTCCGGGCCCGCTACGGCAACCTGGCCGCGCCGCGCGACGAGGCGGCCCGGCAGACGGTGGCCTGGGGGCGCGCGGCCTTCGGCGGCGCCGCCGGGCGCTAGCGTCCCGGGGCCGCCACCAGCGCCAGCCCCTCGTAGAGCAGGTGCGCCGCCAGGTGGCTGGTGAGGTCGGCGTGGTCGAGCGGCGGGCAGACCTCGACCAGATCCATGCCCACCAGCCTCACCCCGAACAGGCCGCGCACCAGGGCCAGCGCCTCGCGCGAGGTGAGCCCGCCGGGGACCGGCGTGCCGGTGCCCGGGGCGAAGGCCGGGTCGACGGCGTCGACGTCGAAGGAGAGGTAGACCGGCCGGTCGCCGACGGCGTGGCGGATGCCGGCGGCCACCGCCCCGGCCCCCAGCGCGGCCACCTCGTCGGCGCTGGTGATCCGGGCCCCGTGCTCGGCCCCGACCAGCCCGTCGTCGGCGCCGCCCCAGGGACCGCGCAGCCCCACCTGGTGGAGGTGGCCGGGGAGGATCAGCCCTTCCTCGATGGCGTGGCGGAAGGGGGTGCCGTGGTGGAAGGGCTCGCCCCAGGTGGCCGGGCCGCTGGTGTCGAGGTGGGCGTCGACGTGGACCACCGCCACCGGCCCGTGGACCCTGGCGGCCGCCCGCAGCGCCGGCAGGGCGATGGAGTGGTCGCCGCCGACCAGGAACGGCGCCGCCCCGGCCCGGTGGACCGCCAGCGCGTCGGCCTCGATCCGCTCGCGCACCGCGGCGGCGGCGAAGGGCGGGAAGAGCAGGTTGCCGCCGTCCACCGCGCCGGTCCGGTCGAAGACCTCGAGCCGGTGGACCGGGTGCCAGCCCTGCACGAAGGCGCTGACCCGCCGGACGTGGAAGGGGGCGAAGCGGGCCCCGGGCATGGCGGTGGTGCCGCCGTCGTAGGGGACGCCGAGCAGGACGGCGCGGGTCCCGGCCGGGAGCGGGTCGGGCCGCACCGCCAGCGGCAGCCGGAAGAACGGGGTCTGGCCGTGGGAGAGGTACTCCTGCGCCGACTGCTGGCTCATGGCGCGCTCACCCGGCCTCCAGCAGGGCCAGCACCCGCTCGCGGACGGCGGCGGCGAGCGCCCCGGCGTCGGCGTGCTCGTTGGCCGCCACCGGCTCGCCGAAGCGGAGCCGGACCCGCGAGGCGCCGCGCGCCGCCAGCCGCAGGTAGTGGGGCATGAAGGTGGCGTCGCCGGTCCAGGCCAGGTCGGCGGGGGCGTAGCGCAGCGCCACCGGCACCACCGGGACGCCCAGCAGCAGCGCCACGCCGAAGAGCCCCTTGTGGAAGCGCAGCACGCCGGCGCCGTCGGTGGTGGTCCCCTCGGGGAAGTTGAGCAGCGAGACCTGGCTGCGCAGCGCCTGCTCGGCCTCGCGCAGCACCCGCAGCCCCGAGCCGGGGCGCCCGCGGTCGTGGAAGATGACGCCGAGCCGGCCGGCCAGCGGCCCGACCACCGGCCAGCCCCGGACGTCGAGCTTGGAGATGGGCGCGCAGGGGGCGTGGGCCGCCACCACGATGGGGTCGAGCCAGCTGACGTGGTTGCAGGCCAGCAGCGCCGGGCCGATGGGTGGCAGGCCGTCCACCGCCACCTCGATGCCGTGGGTGCGGAGCACGGCGCGGCAGCCGTCGCGCAGGGCCCGGGCCTGCTCCCGAGGCCGGCCACCGCTGCGTCGGATCCCTCCGGCCCGGACCGCGACCACGGCGGCGGTGGCGCCAGTGAGGGCCAGCCGGGTCCCGGCCCGGAGCACCCCGGCGCCGCCGCTGGCGACGCCGTCCAGGGTGGCCATCAGGCGACCTCCTGCAGCGACTCGCGGTCGACCAGGCCGAGCCGCTCCATCCGGCCGCGCAGGGCCTCGAAGCCGGACCGGTCGATGCGCGAGACCAGCCGCCGGTCGCCGGGGCCGTAGAAGTCGTCGCGGAAGCCGAGCTCGGTGGCGCCCAGCGCCTTGTGCAGCGAGCGGGCGGCCAGGTTCTCCTCCTTGACCGTGAACCAGCAGCTCTCCACCCGGCTGGAGAGCCCGCCGATGAGCGCCCGCAGCAGCTGGACCGCCACCCGGGAGCCCTGCCGCCCCGGCGCCACCGCCAGCGTGGTGCAGTAGGCCTCGTCCCCCTTCACGAAGCAGAGCACGTACCCGACGATGCGGCCGTCCTCGACCGCGGCGAAGCAGGTCTCGGTGAAGAACTCGCAGCAGAGCCGGACGTAGTAGGCGCCCAGCACCCCCTCGCCGGCGGCGCCGAAGACCTCCTCCTCCAGCCGCATCAGCTCGGTGAAGTCGCCGTTCCGCAGTGGCCTGATCTCGCGTCGCGCCATCTGGTTCCTCCTCGGGTGCCCGCGTGGTGCCGTGCCTCCGCCACCGGGACCTGCGCAGGGTGCCGGGGCCGGGTGGCGCTTCGGTCGCGGTCCTGCGACGGACCGGAAACGGCGGAATCGTTCACGCGGCCGCCATCCCCCGGCCCTGCTCCCGTCACCGGGCCGGGGTGGAATGCCCCCCAAGGGAGACCACGTGACTCGAACCCTCGCCCACCTGTCGGACCTGCACCTGGGACGGAGCGACGCCGACACCGCCGGGCTGCGGCGGGCGGTGCGGGCGCTCGTCGAGGCCGGCGTGGACCACGTGGTGGTGACCGGTGACCTCACCGACGGTGGCACCTTCGACCAGCTGGCCACCTTCCGGCGGCTCACCGCCCCGCTGGACGGCCGCCTCACCGTGGTGCCGGGGAACCACGACCGGCTCGGCGAGGACGCCGCCCGCTTGATGATGCGCGGCCGGGTGGCCACCGAGCAGCGCGACGGCCTCTTGCTGGTCCGGGTCGACTCCACCGCGCCGCACAACCGCCGCTGGCTCGACGCCTACGGCCAGCTCACCTCCAGCGACCTCGACGACATCGAAGCCGCGCTCGACCGTGCCCCGGCCCGCGTGCTCGTGGCGGTGCTCCTCCATCACCACGTGCACCGGCTGCCGGGGGACGACCTCTGGGAGAGCCTGTCGGCCATGGTCGGCCTCCCCTTCACCGAGGAGCTGCGCCACGGCCCGGCCCTGCTGCGCCGGCTCCACGGCCGCTGCGACCTGGTGCTCCACGGCCACCGCCACGTTCCGGCCGAGCTGGTGCTGGGGCGTGAGTCGGACCGCCCGCTGCGGGTGGTCAACGCCGGCAGCAGCACCGGCCTGGGGCGCAGCCGGGTCTTCTCGCACCGGGACGGCCTGCTCACCGGCGAGGGCTGGCTGGTCCACGGCGCGGCGCACCCGGTCGAGGCGCGTGGCCCCGACCTGGTGGCCGCGGCGTAGCCCCCTACCGCCCCAGCTGCTCCACCAGGCGCGCCGCCACCCGGGCGGTGCGGCCGTCGACGTCGAGGCGCGGGTTGAGCTCCGCCACCTCGCCCAGCGCCAGCTTGCCGCTGGCCACCACGGTGTCCACCAGCGCCTCGACCACCTCCTGCGCCACGCCGCGCGGCGCCGGCGCCGAGACCCCGGGGGCCAGCGCGGCCGGCAGCACGTCGAGGTCGACGGTGAGGTGGACCCGGTCCACGGTGGCCAGGAAGGCGGCCAGCTCGGCGCTGGCCTCGTCGAGCCGCGACGGGGTCATGGCCCGGTCGCGCCGCCAGCCGGCGCCGAGGCGGCGGGCGGTGTCGAAGAGCGCCTCGGTGTTGGAGCCCTCGTCGACGCCGAGGCAGAGGTAGCGGAACGGCCAGCCGCGGGCGGCGCACTGCTCGGCGATCTGGCGGAAGGGGGTGCCGGAGCTGGCGCGGCCGGCCCGCAGGTCGAGGTGGGCGTCCAGGTTGACCACCCCGACCACCGGGGCCCGGCCGCCGGCGCGGCGCGCCAGGTGCTCGGCGAGCCCGGCGAAGCTGCCGGCCGCCACCTCGTGGCCGCCGCCCACCACCACCGGCCGGTGGCCGGCGTCGAGCAGCCGGGTCACCGCCAGCGCCAGCTCGGCCTGCCCTTCCTCGAGCCGGTCTCCCTCCACCACCACGTCGCCGGCGTCCCAGGCCGGGGCGGTGCGGCGCCAGGCCAGGTTGGCGAGGGCGCGGCGGAGCGCCGCCGGACCGTCGGCGGCCCCGGGCCGGCCGTGGTTGCGCGCCACCCCGGCGTCGCAGGCGAAGCCGAGCAGCGCCATCCCCGGGGCGGCGCCGTCGAGCAGCGGGCGGACGGCCTGGTGCCAGCGGAGCGCCCGCGGCCCCTCCTCGAGATCGGCGCGGCCGGTCCAGGCGGCCGGGTCAGCGGTTCGGTGCATGGTCGGGTCTCCCGGCGACGAAGCGGTTGGCCAGCGAGGATGGCCCCAGCCGGGCGGCCAGCTCGGCCGGGTGGTCGGCGTTCCAGAGGGCCAGGTCGGCGCGCAGCCCGACCACCAGCGCGCCCCGGTCGGCCAGGCCGAGGGCCCGGGCGGCGTGGCGGGTGGCGCCGGCCAGCGCCTCGGCCGGGGTCAGGCCGAAGAGCGTGCAGCCGAGGTTCATGGCGGTGGTGAGCGAGGCCAGCGGCGAGGTGCCGGGGTTGCAGTCGGTGGCCACCGCCATGGGGACGCCGGCGGCGCGCAGCGCGGCCACCGGCGGGGGATGGGTCTCGCGCAGGTGGAGGAAGGCGCCAGGCAGCAGCACCGCCACCGTCGGCGAGGCGGCCAGCGCCCGCACCCCGTCGGCGGAGAGGCGCTCCAGGTGATCGGCGGAGAGGGCCCGGTGGCGGGCCGCCAGCGCCGCCCCCCCGGAGTCGGAGCGCTGCTCGGCGTGCAGCTTCACCGGGAGGCCGTGCCGCGCCGCCGCCACGAAGAGCCGCTCCACCTGGGCCGGCGTGAAGGCGAAGGGCTCGCAGTAGGCGTCGACGGCGTCGGCCAGCCCGGCCGCCGCCACCGCCGGCAGCAGCTCGGCGATGACCAGGTCGAGCCAGGCCTCGGGGCGCCCGGCCAGCTCGGGCGGCACGGCGTGGGCGCCGAGGAAGGTGGCGCGGACCGTGACCGGCAGCAGCTCGCCGAGCCGGCGGGCCACCCGCAGCTGCTTCAGCTCGGTGTCGAGGTCGAGCCCGTAGCCGCTCTTCACCTCCACGGTGGTGACGCCGTCGCGCAGCAGGGCCTCCAGGCGCGGCCGGCTCTGCCGCAGCAGCGTGGCCTCGTCGGCGGCGCGGGTGGCGGCCACCGTGGCGAGGATGCCGCCCCCGGCCCGGGCCAGCGCCTCGTAGCTGGCCCCCTGCAGCCGCCGCTCGAACTCGGCGGCGCGGTGGCCGGCGTGGACCAGGTGGGTGTGGCTGTCGATGAGGCCGGGGGTGAGGAGGCGCCCCTCGGCGTCGAGCTCGACCGCCGCGGTGGCGCCGGCCGGCAGCGCCGCCTCCGGGCCGACGAAGGCGATGCGGCCGTCGCGGACCGCCAGCGCCCCGGGCGTCGCCTCGCCGGGGGGCGCGCCGGGGGCCTGCGTGGCCAGCCGCGCCGAGCGGATCAGCAGGTCCCAGGCGGCGGGCCGGTTCACGGCGCCTCCCGGAGCATGGGCAGGTCGAGCCCGGCCCGGCGGGCGGTCTCGATGGCCAGCGGGTAGCCGGCGTCGGCGTGGCGCATCACCCCGGAGGCCGGGTCGTTCCAGAGCACGCGCGAGAGCCGGCGCGCCGCCGCCGGCGTGCCGTCGGCCACGATGACCACGCCGGCGTGCTGCGAGAAGCCCATGCCGACGCCGCCGCCGTGGTGGAGCGAGACCCAGGTGGCGCCGCCGGCGGTGTTGAGCAGGGCGTTGAGCAGCGGCCAGTCGCTCACCGCGTCGGAGCCGTCGAGCATGGCCTCGGTCTCGCGGTTGGGCGAGGCCACCGAGCCGGTGTCGAGGTGGTCGCGGCCGATGACGATGGGAGCCTGGAGCTCGCCGCTGGCCACCATCTGGTTGAAGGCCAGCCCGAGCCGGACCCGGTCCTCGACCCCCACCCAGCAGATGCGGGCCGGCAGCCCCTGGAAGGCGATCCGCTCGGCCGCCAGGTCGAGCCAGCGGTGCAGGTGGTCGTCGCCGGGCAGCAGCTCACGCACCTTGGCGTCGGTCCTGCGGATGTCCTCGGGGTCGCCGGAGAGGGCCACCCAGCGGAAGGGCCCCTTCCCCTGGCAGAAGAGCGGCCGGACGTAGGCGGGGACGAAGCCGGGGAAGGCGAAGGCGTCGGCCACGCCGGCCTCCCGGGCCTGCTGCCGCAGGTTGTTGCCGTAGTCGAAGGTGGCGGCGCCGCGCCGCTGCAGCGCCAGCATGGCCCGCACCTGCGCGGCCATGGAGGCCCGGGCCGGCCCGGCGATCGAGGCCGGGTCGTCCTGCTGGGCGGCGCGCCAGCGCGCCAGCGACCAGCCCTGGGGCAGGTAGCCGCGGACCGGGTCGTGGGCGCTGGTCTGGTCGGTGACCACGTCCGGGGTCAGGCCGCGCTCGACCAGCTCGGCGAAGACGTCGGCGGCGTTGCCGAGCAGCCCCACCGAGACCGGCCGTCCGGCGCGCTTCGCCTCCTCGAGCAGGGCCAGCGCCTCGTCGAGCGTCCCGGCGCGGCGGTCGAGGTAGCGGGTGGCGAGCCGCTTCTCGATCCGGGTCGGGTCGCACTCGACGGCGATCATCGAGAAGCCGGCCATGGTGGCGGCCAGCGGCTGGGCCCCGCCCATCCCGCCGAGGCCGCCGGTGAGGATCCAGCGCCCCCGCGCCTCGCCGCCGAAGTGCTGGGTGGCCACCGCGCAGAAGGTCTCCCAGGTGCCCTGCACGATCCCCTGGCTGCCGATGTAGATCCAGGAGCCGGCCGTCATCTGGCCGTACATCATCAGCCCCTTGCGATCGAGCTCGTCGAAGTGCTCCCAGGTGGCCCAGCGCGGCACCAGGTTGGAGTTGGCCAGCAGCACCCGCGGCGCGTCGGTGGTGGTGGTGAAGACGCCCACCGGCTTGCCGCTCTGGATGAGCAGCGTCTGGTCGTCGCCGAGCCGCTCCAGCGTGGCCAGGATGGCGTCGAAGCAGGGCCAGTCGCGGGCCGCCCGGCCGATGCCGCCGTAGACCACCAGCGACTGCGGGTGCTCGGCCACCTCGGGGTCGAGGTTGTTCTGCAGCATCCGCCAGGGGGCCTCGGTGAGCCAGCTGCGGCAGGTGAGGGCGCGGCCGCGGGGGGAGCGGACCAGGCGGGCGGGATCGGAGCGGCGGTCCATGGCCAGCGCGCCTAGAGCTGCCCGGTGAGCCGGTAGCGGCTCCCCGGGTACCAGAGGTTGGCCACCGAGGCGGCGCGGCCGCGCGAGAAGGTGCAGCGGTGCAGCAGCAGGCAGGGCTCGCCGGCCGGGAGCTCCAGGGCCTCGCCGGTGGTGTCGTCGGGGATGCGCGCCTCGATCCGGTAGTCGACGCGGGCCAGCGGCGCCACCCGCATCAGGTACTCGCTGGGCGTGATGCGGGAGAAGTCCTGCTCCAGGTAGGCGGGGGCGGCGCCCGGGACCACCCAGCGCTCCTCCAGCTGCACCGGCACCCCGTCGGCCCTGTGCAGCAGCACCGAGAGGTAGAGCGGCTCGCCCTCGGGCAACCCCAGCTCGGCGGCCAGCGGCTTGTCGGCGTGGACCACGGCGTGGGTCCGCACCTCGGTGGTGTGCACCCCGCCCCGCCAGCGGATCTCGTCGGAGATGGAGCGGATCTCCACCAGCGTCGCCTCGTGGCGCGGCGGGGCCACGAAGGTGCCGCTCCCCGGGGTGCGGACCAGCAGGTGGGCGGCGGTCAGCTCGCGCACCGCCCGGTTGACGGTCATGCGCGCCACCTTGAAGCGGCGGGCCAGCTCCGGCTCGGAGGGGATGCGGTCGCCCTCGCGCCACTCGCCGGCCTCGATGCGCTCGTGCAGCCAGGCCTTGATGCGCTGGTAGGCGGGGATCATGGGGTCTCCAGGGAGGCCAGCGCCAGCGGCGCGTGGGCGGCCACCGCCGCCGCCTGCACCAGCCCCTGGATGGCGGCGATGTCCGGCGCGAAGTAGTGGTCGAGGTCGTAGTGGGCCACCCGGCCGCGGATCAGCCGCAGCACCTCGCGCAGCCGCGGGCTGGTGACGCTGGGGGCGCGCAGCTCCACCCCCTGGGCCGCGGCCAGCAGCTCGATGGCCAGGATGGCGGCGGTGTTCTCGGCCATGTCGCCCAGCTTGCGGGCCGCGAAGGTGGCCATGGAGACGTGGTCCTCCTGGTTGGCCGAGGTGGGGAGCGAGTCGACCGAGGCGGGGTGGGCCAGCAGCTTGTTCTCCGAGGCCAGCGCCGCGGCGGTGACGTGGGCGATCATGAAGCCGGAGTTGACGCCCCCGTCGCGGACCAGGAAGGGGGGCAGGCCGGAGAGGGTGGCGTCGATGAGCAGGGCGATGCGCCGCTCCGCCAGCGCCCCGATCTCGGCCACCGCCAGCGCCAGGTTGTCGGCGGCGAAGGCCACCGGCTCGGCGTGGAAGTTGCCGCCGGAGAGCACCTCCAGGGTGTCGGGGAAGACCAGCGGGTTGTCGGTGACGCCGTTGGCCTCGCGCAGCAGCACCCCGGCCGAGTGGCGGGCCTGGTCGAGGCAGGCCCCCATCACCTGCGGCTGGCAGCGCAGGCTGTAGGGGTCCTGCACCTTGCCGCAGTCGCGGTGGCTGACGTTGATCTCCGAGCCCTCCAGCAGCGCCCGGTAGCTGGCGGCCACCTCGATCTGCCCGGGCTGGCCGCGCAGGGCGTGGATGCGGGCGTCGAAGGGGTGGACCGAGCCGGCGGCGGCGTCCACCGAGAGCGCCCCCGAGACCAGCGCCGTCCGCAGCAGGTCCTCGATGTCGAAGAGGTGGAGCAGGGCCAGCGCCGTGGAGGCCTGGGTGCCGTTGAGCAGCGCCAGCCCCTCCTTGGCCGCCAGGGTGAGCGGCGCCAGGCCGGCCCGCCGCAGCCCCTCCACCGCCGGCAGCCGCTCCTCGCCCACGGTGACCTCGCCGATGCCGAGCAGCACCACCGCCAGGTGGGCCAGCGGCGCGAGATCCCCCGAGGCGCCCACCGACCCCTTCTCCGGGATCACCGGCAGCACCCCGGCGGCCAGCAGCTTGAGCAGCGCCTCGATCACCACCCGCCGCACGCCGGAGTGGCCGCGCGCCAGGCTGGCCACCTTGAGGGCGATGATCAGCCGCACCACCGGCGCCGCGAACGGCTTGCCCACGCCGACGGCGTGGGAGAGCACCAGGTTGCGCTGCAGCAGCTCGAGCTGGTCGTCGGGGATGTGCGTCGAGGCCAGGCGGCCGAAGCCGGTGTTGATCCCGTAGGCCGGCTGGCCGCGCCGGACGATGGCCTGGACCGCCGCCGCCCCCGCCTCGACCACCGGCCAGGCCGCGGCCTCGAGCTCGATCGGCTGCGGGGCGCGGGCGATGGCGCGGAGCTGTGCGAGGGTGAGCCGGCCGGGGGACAGGATCATGCCGACAAGGGTAGATCCCCCGGATCTGTCTAGACAAGGCCCCCCGTCGAATCAGGGCGCCGCTCGCCTGGCCCGGCCCGTCGCGGGTGGCGCTCTCAGGCTCAGGCCCGGGCGCCGCCGCCCGCCACCATGAAGCCGCCCGGCTCGAGGCCGAGCCGGCGCACCGCCTGCTCCCAGCGCTCGCCGTGCGGCACCTCGAAGACCAGGTCCTCGTGGAGCGGCAGCGGGAGCCAGGCCCCCTCGGTCACCTCGTGCTCCACCTGCATGGGCGCCCAGCCGGCGTAGCCGAGCATGAGCAGGAAGGGGCCGCCGCCCGGGGCCCGGACCAGCGCCTCGAGCAGCTCGCGCGAGCCGCCCAGCGCCAGGCCGTGGCCGATGCGGGGGGCGTCCTCCTCGGCGGGCACCTCGCCGGGCCGGTAGAGGATCCAGAGCCGGTCGGGCTGCACCGGGCCGCCCACCATCACCTGGCCGCCGGCCCGCCCGTGGCGGACGGCGTCGCTGGCCAGCGCCGGATCGAGCCCGCGCAGCACCTCCTCGACGGCGATGGGTCCGGGGCGGTTGACCACGAAGCCGAGCGCCCCCTCGGCGTGGTGCTCGGCCATCAGCACCAGCGAGCCGTCGAAGTTGGGGTCGCCCAGCGTCGGCGAGGCGACGAGGAGTCCGGGGGCGAGGCCGGCGGGGAGCGGGGCGGTCTGGACCATCGCTCCTATCTTCCCGGGTGCGCGGTGGCGCGCAACCCTCGATGCGGGGGGCCGTGCTAGGAAATCGAGGGTGGCTCACCAGGAGGAGGGTGCCAGGGGTGGAGCGGCGACGCCGCGGGCGTCGCGGCCCATGACCGGCGAGGCGACCGGGCCGGCGCCGGGCCTCCCCGGCCGCTGGGCGGGGGCGCTGCTCGGCTTCCCGCCGCCGCACGGCGCGGCGGTGGCGGCGCTGCTGGCCGGCGTGGCCCTGCTGCTCCGCTCCGAGCGGAGCCACGGCTTCCTGGCCGCGGCCATCCACGGCTTCGACCTGGTGGTCCACGAGATCGGCCACCCGCTCTTCGGCCTCTTCGGCTGGCGCTTCCTCGCCATCCTCGGCGGCACGCTGCTGCAGCTGACGCCGCCCCTGGCCGCGGCGGTGGTCTTCTGGCGGCGCGGCCACGCCGCCTCGGTGGCGGTGGCGGTCACCTGGCTGGGCGTGAACCTGGTCAACGTCGGGCAGTACGCCGCCGACGCCCGGGACCGCGCCCTGCCGCTGGTCAACGCCGACGCCAGCGGCCACGACTGGGGGAACATGCTCGGCGCCCTGGGGCTGGTCGAGCAGGGGCAGGCCATCGGCGGCGCCATCGGCGCGCTGGGCTGGACGCTGCAGCTGCTCGGGCCGGCCTGGGCGGCGGCGCTCTGGCTGCGCGGGCGGCTGGAGGGGTGAGGCGCGCCGGCCGGGGAGGGGCCCGGCGACGCGCCCGGCTCAGGGGCGCGGCTTGAAGTCGGCGAGCCGGATCACCTGGGTGCCGGCCGCCGAGTCGCCCAGCCGCCGGCCGCCGGCCGCGGCCAGGGTCACGATGGGCTCGACCAGCCAGCCGACGTAGGGGACCAGGTTGAGCAGGAACATCACCAGGTAGCGGATGGACGACTGGCCGCGGTCGCAGGGCAGGTTGGACTGCAGGTGGACCACCATCAGCCCCATCATCTTCTTGCCGATGCTCTGGCCGCCGGGGCGGCCGTCCTTGGTGAAGGAGTAGTAGAGGGCCCAGAGGGTGCCGGCCACCGCCACCAGGGAGAGCACGATGCCCGCGGGCGTGGAGCCGGCGGCGAAGGCGGCCACCGCGAAGACCCAGAGCATCCCGGCGGCCGCCGCGGCCAGGCCGTCGACCAGCGCGGCGAGGAAGCGGCCGCCGAGCGGGGCCTTGGGGTAGAGCGCGCCGGCGCCGGCGCCGGTCAGCACGTCGGCGGCGTAGCTGTTGCCGGAGAAGGGCGGGGCGCCGGTGGGCGCCGCCGGGTACGAGGGCGCCTGGAGCGGCGGCGGCGCGCCCGCGGGCTGCGCCAGCTCCGCCAGCGTCTCCCAGGGGGCCCAGCCGGCCAGCCCGGCCCGCCAGACCCGCGTCCCCGGGCCGATCCGCCCGGAGCGGATCAGCTCGAGCAGCGACGCCTGCCCGACCGGCCCGGTCTGCTGGCCCGCCTGGTCGTAGTACCAACCCACCTCGCTCATGGTCCGCTCCTCGCCTTCGGTTCAGTCGTGCAGCTGCACCAGCACGCAGGTGATGTTGTCGACGCCGCCGGCGGCGTTGGCGGCGTCCACCAGCGCCTGGGACGCCGCCTTCAGGTCGCGCTGGTGCTGCCGGACGATCTCGGCGATCCGCTCGTCGGGCACCATCCCGGAGAGGCCGTCGCAGCAGAGCAGGATGACGTCGCCGGGGCGCAGCGGCTCGCGCTGCAGGTCCACCTCGACCTGGTCCTTCATCCCCAGCGCCCGCACGATGACGTTCTTGTGGGGGAAGTTCTCGATCTCCTCCGGCGTCAGCCGGCGGGTCCGCAGGTAGTCGTTGAGCAGCGAGTGGTCGTCGGTGAGCTGGCGGATGGTCCCCTGCCGGACCAGGTAGGCGCGGCTGTCGCCGACGTGGCCGATGATCACCGACTCGACCGCCTTGTCGAAGTGGGCGCAGACCAGCGTGGTCCCCATGCCGCGCAGCCGCTCGTCGGTGCCGGCCCGCTCCAGGATGCGCAGGTTGGCGAGCCGCACGCCGGTGAGCAGCCGGTTCTCGTCGAGGCGGCGCCCCGGCTCGCCGGCGAAGGGCCAGGTGGCCTCGTCGTCGCGGCCGGTGAGGCGGAAGAACTCGGCCAGCTCCTCGACGGCGATGCGCGAGGCCACCTCGCCGGAGGCGTGGCCGCCCATGCCGTCGGCCACGCAGTAGAGCTGCTCCTCGGGCAGGAGCAGGAAGGCGTCCTCGTTGTGGGCACGTTTTCTGCCGACGTCGGTGGTGCCGGCCACGGCGATGCGCATTTCTGAGGCCCCCGGTCGCGCGACACTAATCGCGCCTCTGGTCGGGGTCAAACGGCCGGGGCCCCGGTCACGGCCGCCTCGATCGGGGCCTCGACGCTCAGTTTCATTCGATCCCGGGGTAGGTTGAGGTAGGATAGCGGCCGATGGGCCTCCTCGACCAACCGGGCGATCTCTCCAGCACCCCCTTGGCCGCACTCCTGCTCGAGCTGCTCAACCTGCGCGCCGACGGCGTGCTCGAGGTGGACCACGGCGGCGGCATCTCCCGCCTCTGGTTCCGCGCCGGCCAGCCGGTCGGCGCCCAGGTGGCCACCGGCTTCCGGCCGCTCGGCCTGCTGCTCCTGCAGGCCGGCAAGATCGACGTCGACGCCCTCTCCCGCAGCCTCGCCGAGCTGGCCACGCGGCGCCGGCCCCAGGGGGAGCTGCTGGTGGAGATGGGCGTGGTCTCCCGCCAGGACGTGGAGGCGGCGCTCTCCGAGCAGCAGACCGGCTACATCTCCAGCATCGCCGCCCTCGACCAGGGGGCCTTCAGCTTCGACGCCACCCAGCCGGTCCCGGAGTGGACCCGCGGCATCGGCATCTCGCCGCTGCGGACCATCATCGACGCCCTGGAGCGCCCCCAGGCCAGCGAGCTGGTGACCTCGGCGCTGCGGCCGGTGGCGCTGGGCGGGGTGCGCCTCGCCTCGGGGTACGCCGAGGTGGCCCAGGCCTTCGGCTGGGACCGGGTCGAGCGGCAGCTGGTGGCGCGGCTGGAGCACCCGCTCTCCCTCGAGTTCTTCTTCAGCGCCGAGGAGGAGGTGGGGCCGGAGCGGCGGCGGGCCATGCTCTCCGGCCTGCTGCTGCTGGGGCTGGCCGTCCCCTCGGCCGAGTCGCCCCGGGCCACCGGCGACACCCTCGCCGGGCTGACCCTGGCCGGCGTCGCCGCCGTCGAGCAGCTGCGCGGGCAGCAGGGCGCCGGGGCCGGTCCGTCCGGCGCGCCGCCGCCCGCCGACGAGGCGCCGCCGCCACGCTGGACGCCGCCCCCGTTCCAGTCGCCGGCCACCCCCGGCTCGCCCTCGCCGGGCTCGCCAGCCGTCCCGCTGAAGCGGAGCGATCCGGCCGAGGCGCGGGCCCGGCGCCAGCGCCTGCTGGCCAAGGCCATCCAGAACATGGGGGTGGGGCCGTTCAGCCGGCCGGGCGAGGCGAGGGCCGCCACGCCGCCCCCCGGCAGCATGGGGCGGGTCCCGGGGCCGGCCGTCATCAGCCCGGCCGACGCCGCGCTCCGCGCCGCGCTGCTGGAGATCGCCCCGCGCGCCGAGGAGCGCAGCTACTTCGTCCGGCTCGGGCTGGCCGAGACCGCCGGCAAGGAGGACGTCAAGGCCGCCTTCCTGGCGCTGGCCCGGCAGTTCCACCCCGACCTCTTCGCCGGCCCGGCCATGGCCGACATGCAGGACAAGGTGCGCGGCTTCTTCTCGGCGGTGAACGAGGCCTACCAGGCGCTCTCCGACGACAAGAAGCGGGCCCAGCACCTGGCGGCGCTGCGGAGCGGGGGGTCGGTCAACCCGCAGCGGGCCGAGGCGGCGCGGATCGACTTCCAGAAGGGCGAGGCCTGCCTGCGGACCCGCGACCCGGCCCGGGCCCGCGGCTTCCTCGAGTCGGCGGTGCGCGCCGATCCCCGCCCCGAGTACCAGGCGGCCCTGGCCCTGACCTACCTCGACCTGGGGGCCGGCAAGGACCTGGAGCGGGCCCGCGCCCTCGTCACCGCGGCCCTGGCCCACCCGGCGCTGGGCGGTCCGGGGAGCGACCGGGCCCACTACGTGGCCGGGCTGCTGGCCCTGGAGGGCGGGAACCAGGCCGAGGCGGAGCGGCAGTTCAAGGCCGCGGTGGCCGCCAACCCGCGCCACACCGAGGCGCTGCGGGAGCTGCGGGCCATGGAAGGCTGGCGGACCCGGGCGCGCCGGTAGCGCCGCGGCCGTTGACGCTCCAACGGCTTCCTTGACTCAAGGGCGGTTGTGCGGCGTGATCACCCGGTTTTCGCACCGCCGCGCCGTCCTGAAAGGCTCACCGCTTTGGCCAAGCAGCACCTCCTCCTCGTCGACGGCGATCCCAAGTCGCTGCGGGTCATGGAGGTCAGCCTCCGCAAGGCCGGCTTCTCCGTGACCACGGCGGTGCACGGCCGGGACGCGCTGGAGCGGTGCGAGGCGGGGCCGCCGGACCTGATCCTCTCCGACACCAAGATGCCGGAGATGGACGGCTTCGAGCTGTGCCGGCGGCTCAAGCAGGACGAGCGGTTCCGCGCCATCCCCTTCATCTTCCTCACCGGGCAGAAGTCGGTGGAGTTCAAGGTGAAGGGGCTGGAGCTGGGCGTGGAGGACTATCTCACCAAGCCCATCTACATCAAGGAGATCGTCACCCGGGTGAAGATCCTCCTCGAGAAGCGCGAGAAGGAGCGGCTGGAGAAGAAGGACCTGCGCGCCAGCTTCAGCGGCAACCTCTCCGACATGGGGGTGGTGGACCTGGTCCAGACCCTGGAGATGGGGAAGAAGTCGGGGGCGCTCCACATCACCAGCGCGGCCGGCGCCGCGGTGGTCTTCTTCCGCGACGGGCGGGTGCTCGACTGCGAGCTGGGCAAGGTGACCGGCGAGAACGCCTTCTACCGGCTGCTCAACTGGCAGGAGGGGGAGTTCGCCATCGAGTTCCGCGCCATCGAGCGGGACGAGCGCATCCCCTTCTCGACCCAGGGGCTGCTCATGGAGGGGATGCGGCGCATCGACGAGTGGGGTCGGATCGTCGAGCAGCTGCCGTCGCTGGACCTGGTCTTCGAGCTCGACTACGGCCTGCTGGCGGACCGGCTCGCCGAGATCCCCGACGACGTCAACACCCTGCTGCGGCTCTTCGACGGCCGTCGCACCCTCGGCCGGATCATCGAGGAGGCCGACTACGACGACCTGGCCGCCGCCGGGGTCATCTCCAAGCTCTACTTCGAGAAGATCATCCGCGAGGTGGCCCGGCGCAGCGTCACCCGGCCGACCGCGCTGACGCCCATCGCCGGCGGGATGCACGCCTTCCAGCCCCGGCCCGTCCCGTCGCCGTCCCCATCGCGGGTCGACTGGTCGGCCGAGCCGCTGGCGCCGGCCCAGGTCGAGGAGCCGCCGAGCCACGTCGAGGAGGAGCCGGCCCAGTTCGAGGAGCCGCTGCCCCACTTCGACGTGGACGAGCCGCCCCCGCCGATCTCGACGCCGGTGGAGCCGCCCCCCGAGGCCTGGGCCAGCGCCGCCGCCCAGGTGGCCGCCGACGAGCCCGATCCGGAGCCGCCCCTCCGCATCCCCGGGGCCGCGCCCCGGCTCACCCCGCCGCCGGAGGCGACCCGGGGACCGGGGCCGGCCTACCGCTCGCCCAGCCAGTTCTCGCTGCCGCTGCCGGCCCCCGGCTCGTTCCCGCCGCCGCCCTCGTTCGGCGGCCCGTCGACCGAGAGCCTTCGCCACTACCCGCTCGATCAGGGCACGTCGCCGTACCTGCCGGCGGCGCAGCCGCCCGAGCCGGAGCCACGGGCGGCCACGCCGGTCGCGGTGCCCGTCGCGCCGACCACCCAGCCCGTTCCCGCGCCCACGGCCACGGCCACGGCAGTCGCGCCGACCGCACCGGCCGCGCCGAGGGGCCCGGCCCCGGCCCGGACCACCTCCACGACCCTGGCGGCGGTGGCGCCCCGCCGCTCGCGCGCCCTGCTGATCGGCCTGCTGCTGCTGGCGGCGGCCGCCGCCGGGGTGGTGGGCTGGCTGGCGGGCGGGAAGGGGACCGAACCGGCGCCGGTGGTGGCGGCGCCGATCCCGCCGACCCCGGAGCCCACGCCCGCACCGCCCCCCACGCCCGAGCCGGGTCCGTCCACGGCCGACGCGCAGCCCGCCCCGCCGCAGGCCGCGCCAGCTCCCGCGCCCACCGCCGCCCCGGCGACCCCGGAGCCGGCCGCACCCGCGCCGGCCGCCGCCGCCCCGGTCACGCCGCCGCCCCGGCCGGCCGCCGATCCGGCGGTCCAGGCGGAGCGGGCCCAGCGGCTGATCGCCACCGCCGAGAAGCGGTACGAGCGTGGCGACTTCGCCGGCGCCGTGGCCGACTTCCGCCGCTCGCTGGCCGTCAAGGCGACGCCGTCCGGCTTCGTCGGGCTGGGGCGCGCCCTGTACGACTCCAACCAGACCGCCGAGGCGCTCCGGGTGCTCGAGGGGGCCCAGCGGCTCGATCCCCAGTACGCCCCCGGCTGGCTGCTGCTCGGGGAGATCCAGCAGGGGGAGGGGAAGGTGGCCCAGGCCCGCGCCGCCTACACCCGCTTCCTGCAACTGCAGCCCACCGGGGAGCAGGCCCGCGCGGTGCGCGAGATCCTCGCCAAGCAGCTCCAGTGAGAGTCCTCGGCATCGAGACCAGCTGCGACGAGACGGCCGCCGCGGTGGTGGAGGACGGCCGCCGCATCCTCTCCGACGTGGTGGCCACGCAGTTCGAGGTCCACCGCCGCTTCGGCGGGGTGGTGCCGGAGCTGGCCAGCCGCAACCACGTGGTGCAGGTGATCCCGGTCATCGACGAGGCGGTCCGGGCGGCTGGCGGGCCGGGGGCCATCGACGCCATCGCCGTCACCAGCGGCCCGGGGCTGGTGGGGGCGCTGCTGGTCGGGGTGCAGGTGGCCAAGGGGCTGGCGCTGGGGTGGGACAAGCCGCTGGTGGGCGTCAACCACCTCGAGGGGCACCTGCTGGCCGCCTTCCTCGGCGAGGCGCCGCCCGAGTTCCCCTTCCTCGGCCTGGTGGTCTCCGGCGGCCACACCTCGCTCTACGCGGCGCGCGGCTTCGGCGACTACCAGCTGCTCGGCGCCACCCGCGACGACGCCGCCGGCGAGGCCTTCGACAAGGGGGCCAAGCTGCTCGGCCTCCCCTACCCGGGCGGCGTGGCCATCGACCGGCTGGCCCAGGGCGGCGATCGGCAGGCGGTCCGGTTCCCCCGCGCCGTGGTCAAGGGGGCCGACCTGGCCTTCAGCTTCAGCGGGCTGAAGACGGCCCTGCTCCACCACGTCCGGGAGCACGGCCTGCCCGAGGGGCAGGCGCTGGCCGACCTGTGCGCCAGCTACCAGGAGGCCATCGTCGGGGCGCTGCTGCAGAAGGCCATCCGCGCCGCGCGCCGCTTCCAGCTGCCGCGGCTGGTGCTGGCCGGCGGGGTGGCCGCCAACAGCCGGCTGCGGGCCGCCGCCCTGGAGCAGGCGGCCGGGTTCGCCGACCTGCGGGTCATCGTCCCGGTGGTGCGGCTCTGCACCGACAACGCCGCCATGATCGCGGTGGCCGGCACCCACGCCCTGGAGCGGGGCCGGCGCGCCGACGACCAGCTCAACGCCGACCCCGGCTGGCGGTTGACGTGACCGCGGGCGACGCCACCGGGCGGCCGGCGTGAGCTACCCCACGCCGCGGGCGCTGCTCGACAAGTACGAGCTGCGCGCCAAGAAGAGCTGGGGGCAGAACTTCCTCGGCGACCAGGCGGTGCTCGACGACATCGCCCGGCTGGCGGCCCCCTCGGCCGGCGCCCGGGTGGTGGAGCTGGGGGCGGGCCTGGGCCACCTGACGGCGCGCCTGCTGGCCCGCGGCGCGGTGGTCACCGCGGTGGAGCGGGACCGGGACATGGCCCGGGTGCTGCGCGGCGAGCTGGGGGACCAGGTGACGCTGCTGGAGGCCGACGCCGCCCGCTTCGACTACGCCACCGTGGCCGGGGCCGGGGCGCCGCTCTCGGTGGTGGGCAACCTGCCCTACCACCTCACCTCGCCCATCCTCTTCTCCCTGCTCGACCAGCTCGGGCAGGTGGCCCGCGCCACCTTCCTGGTGCAGCGCGAGGTGGCCGAGCGGCTGGCGGCCGAGCCCGGCGAGAAGAACTGGGGGATCCTCTCGGTCTTCCTGCAGCGCGAGGCCGACGTCTCCATCGAGCGGATCGTCCCCCCCGGCGCCTTCTTCCCGCCCCCGAAGATCCACTCGGCGGTGATCCTGGCGATCTTCCGGCCGCCGGCCCGTGGCTGCGAGGTGATCGACGTGGCCCGCTTCCGCCGGCTGGTGAAGGGCGGCTTCGCGCAGCGGCGCAAGACCCTGCGCAACGCCCTGGAGGCCTCACGGGTGGCCACCCGTGAGCGGCTCGAGGCGGCGCTGGCGGCGGCCGGGATCGACGGAGGCCGGCGCGGCGAGACCCTGGAGATCGCCGAGTGGGCGGCGCTGGAGCGGGCCCTGGGGCCGGTGGAGGCCACGCCCGCGGGCCACGCCGCCGGCGCCGACGACTCCGAGTGAAAAGGCCACGGACGCCCGCCCCCACCAGTGCTGCCCGCCCCGCCCAGACCAACCCAACCCACGGACGGGCGTCCGTGAAAACGAAGTGTCCTAGAGCCCCCCGCCACGCGCCGTGGCCAGCAGGAGCCCCATGTTGCGCGCGCCGTTCTCGCCGAGGTAGCGGCGGAAGGCGGCGGCGTCGAGCCGCATGGCCTGGATGGTGGCGGCGACGACCTGGTCGTAGCTGAGCGCGGTGGGCTTCTTCAGCTCCAGCGCGATCTTGAGGATGGCGCGGTGGAAGGACGGGTCGACGTCGTCGCAGGGGAGCGGCGCCGGCCGCGACCGGCCCTGCTCGACCGTCCTCTTCTTCGAGGCCACCACCTTCACCGCCGACTTTCGTCCCACCGGCATCCTGGCAGCCTCCCCGGCTGATGCTCCGCCCAACGAGGCAGGACGATACGTTTCATGATCCGCGGAGTCAAGCCATGCCGATATCGATTGAAAACACTTGGATGATCAAGCTCGTAGCGATGAGAGAGCTCCTATCCCCGTGATCCATGGATCATGGCCCCACGATCCAGATGTCAGGGGCGGGGAAGACGGCCGGCAGAGCCGGGCGGAGGCGCGCGGCGCCGGCCCAATCCAGGGGCCCCAACACCGCCCTCCTTTGGTACTCTCGGAACCCGCCCCATGATCCAGACCGATCGGCCCCGGTACATCGCCATCGAAGGCCCGATCGGCGTCGGCAAGACCACGCTCGCCCAGATCCTGGCGGAGCGGGCCGGCGCCCGGCTGGTGCTGGAGCCGGTCGAGGAGAACCCCTTCCTCGCCCAGTTCTACGACGACGCCCGCAAGTACGCCTTCCAGACCCAGCTCTTCTTCCTGCTCTCGCGCTTCCAGCAGCAGCAGGCGCTCCACCAGCAGGAGCTCTTCACCCAGAGCACGGTGGCCGACTACCTCTTCGCCAAGGACCGCATCTTCGCCGCCCTCACCCTCGACCCCAACGAGCTGGCGCTCTACGACCGGCTCTACGGCGCGCTCGGGCCGCGGGTGATCAAGCCGGACCTGGTCATCTACCTGCAGGCCCGGGGCGAGGTGCTGCTGCAGCGGATCAAGCGACGCGGTCGGGCCTACGAGCGGCAGATCGACCCCGCCTACGTCGAGTCGCTGGCCACCGCCTACAGCGACTTCTTCTTCCACTACGACGACACGCCGCTGCTGGTGGTCAACACCAGCGACATCGACATCGTCGAGTCGGCCGAGGACGTCGAGGCCCTGGCCACGGTGATCCGGCGCCACCGGAAGGGGACGCAGCACTACCTTCCCGGCGGGAGCCGCTGAGCGAACCCGCAGCGTTTTGACGCGGCGCGTAGGTGACATTGCCGTCGCTCCGGATCTAGATTCGATCTTCTCCCTCCCCCTTCCAACGGGCGGGACCCCGCCAGGGGCCTGCACCAGAGGTCGGCATGTCCACACAGAGCGGCCCACCCCCGCGCCGCATCACCGTCAACGAGCTGAAGCGGATGAAGGACCGCGGCGAGAAGATCGCCATGGTCACCGCCTACGACGCCACCGCCGCCCGGCTGGTGGGCGCGGCCGGCGTCGACGTCGTGCTGGTCGGCGACTCGCTCGGCATGGTGGTCCAGGGGCACGACTCGACGCTCCCGGTCACGCTCGACCAGATGGTCTACCACTCGGCCATGGTCCGCCGCGGCCTGCAGCGCAGCGGCGCCGCCGCCCACCTGGTGGGCGACCTCCCCTTCGGCAGCTACCAGGCCAGCGCCGACGAGGCGGTCAAGGCCGCCATGCGCATGGTGGCCGAGGGCGGCGTCGAGGCGGTCAAGCTGGAGGGCGGCAGCGACTACGCCGAGGTGGTGCGCCGGGTGGTGCGCGCCGGCGTGCCGGTGATGGGCCACATCGGGCTCACCCCGCAGTCGGTGCACAAGCTGGGCGGCTACGTGGTGCAGGGCAAGGACGCCGAGCGGGCCCAGCAGCTGCTGCACGACGCCCGCACCCTGGAGGCGGCCGGCTGCTACGCCATCGTCCTCGAGTGCATCCCCACCGAGCTGGCGCGGATCATCAGCGGGCAGGCCGGGATCCCCACCATCGGCATCGGCGCCGGCCCCACCTGCGACGGGCAGGTGCTGGTGCTCACCGACCTGCTGGGCATGGACTCGAGCTTCACCCCCCGCTTCGTGAAGCGGTTCGCCGAGCTGGGCGCCGCCACCACCGAGGCGGTCGGCCAGTACGTCGCCGAGGTGAAGGCCCGGGCCTTCCCGGCCGACGAGCACAGCTTCCACTCCTCGGCGGTCCGGCTGGTGCCGGTGGCCGAGGACCCGCCCGAAGAGCTGCCCGGCGTCATGGGCGCCCCGGTGTAGACTCCGCCCCCCGTGTCCCTCCCCCAGGTCTTCACCGATCCGGCCGCCTGGCAGGCGCGCTGTCACCAGGCTCGCGACGCCGGCGAGCGCCTGGCGCTGGTGCCCACCATGGGCTACCTGCACGACGGCCACCGCTCGCTGCTGGCCGAGGCGCGGCGGCGCGCCGACCAGGGCGGGCGGCGCGGCCTGGCGCTGGCCACCATCTTCGTCAACCCCACCCAGTTCGGCCCCGGCGAGGACCTCTCCCGCTACCCGCGCGACCTGGCCGGCGATCTCGCCACCTGCGAGGCGGCCGGCATCGACCTGGTGCTGGCCCCCGCCGACCCGGCGCTGGTGTTCGGGCCCGATCACCAGTCCTGGGTGACGGTGGAGCAGGCCAGCCAGGGGCTCTGCGGCGCCAGCCGGCCCGGCCACTTCCGCGGCGTGGCCACGGTGGTGGCCAAGCTCTTCAACCTGACCCGGCCGCAGGTGGCGATCTTCGGCCAGAAGGACTGGCAGCAGCTGGCGGTGATCCGGGCCATGGTCCGGGACCTGGCCTTCGGCATCGAGGTGGTGGGGATGCCCATCGTCCGCGAGGCCGACGGGCTGGCCCGCTCCTCGCGCAACGCCTACCTGACGCCGGCGCAGCGCCCGGCGGCCCTGGCGCTGTCGGGCTCGCTCGAGGAGGCCGGCGCGGCGGTGGCGGCGGGCCGACGCCTGGCGGCCCCGCTGCTGGCGGCGGCGCGGCAGCGGCTGGCGGCGGCCGGGGCCCGCGTCGACTACGTGGAGATCGTCCACCCGGAGACGCTGCAGCCGGTGGCCGAGGCGGCGCCGGGCAGCGTCATGCTGGTGGCGGCCTTCGTGGGGACCACCCGGCTCATCGACAACCGGGTGCTGCCATGAGCAAGAAGGCCGGCGGGACCAAGAAGGGCGAGAAGAAGGCCGCGCCCGACGTGCAGGTGGTGGCCCGCAACCGGCGCGCCGGCTTCGACTTCGACATCGAGGAGCGGCTCGAGGCCGGGCTGGTGCTGCAGGGCAGCGAGGTGAAGTCGCTGCGCGCCGGCAACGCCAACCTCGCCGACGCCTACGCCCAGCCGCGCGGCGACGAGCTCTTCCTGGTCAACTGCCGCATCGGCGAGTACGACAAGGCCGGCCCCTTCGGCCACGCCCCCATCCGCGACCGCAAGCTGCTGGTGGGGCGCAGCCAGCTCGACAAGCTGGCCGGCAAGGTCGATCGCTCCGGCTACACGCTCATCCCCACCCAGATCTACTTCCGCGGCGGCTGGGCCAAGGTGGAGCTGGCGCTGGCCAAGGGGCGGACCCACGAGGACCGGCGCGGCGCCATCGCCGAGCGCGAGTCGAAGCGGGAGATGGACCGCGCCATGGTGCGCGGGCGCCGGCGGTAGGGCGCAGCTCGTCACCCCCGGTCGCAGCAGGCTGGGGGTCATGGGAGGTGTCGAGGCCACCCCTTCCCAGGCCCCGCCCCGGCGCGGCGCCCACCCAGGAAGGAAGAAGGCCCCGCCGGCGGCTGCCGGCGAGGCCCTCGGTGTCCCAGGTTCCCGGCCACCCTCGGGGGGAGGCCGAAGGCCCGGGCGGACGGTGCCGCCCGGGACCTCTCCCTCGCTAGGCGCTGACCGGCTTCATCGAGCGGCGGCGCCGCCAGAGCAGCAGGCCGAGGCCGAGCAGCGAGAAGGCGGAGGAGCTGCCGCCGACGCTGCTGCAGCCGCTGGAGCCCTTGGGGCCCTGCGCGCCGGTGGCCCCGGTGGCACCCGTCGCGCCGGTGGCGCCGGTCGCGCCCGTGGCACCCGGCGCGCCGTCACAGACGAACTCCGTGCTCATCACCTCGCCGGCCTGGAGCACGCCGTCGCGGTTGTTGTCGAGCCCGGTCTCGATCTTCTGGCCACCGTGGGCGCAGTTGGTCCCGGCCGCCTCGGTGGTCACCAGGACCAGCGAGTTGAGCCCCGCCATGCCGCTGCAGACGTTGCTGGTGTTCAGCACCTCCGCCGCATCGAGCACGCCGTTCCGGTTGTCGTCGAACCCGGTGGTGATCTGCTGGCCACCGGCCGCGCAGGTGGCGCCGGGGGCGATGGCCGTCACCGCCACCAGCTGCAGGTTGGGCTGGCAGTTGCCGTAGTCGGCGCTGCAGCTGTAGTGGGCCGGGCAGACCGGCCCGCCCGGCACGCGGCAGTCCGGCAGGACGCAGGTGCGCGTGCCGGTGGTGTCACAGTAGGCGCCGGCGCCGGTGCAGTCGCCGTTGGTGACGCAGCCCACGCAGGCGCCGCTGGCGATGTCGCAGACCGGCTTGGTGGGATACCCGGCGCAGCTGGCGTCGCTGGTGCAGGTCAGCCCCTCGATGGCCACCGTCTCGACCCGGTTGCCGAAGGCGTTGTGGTGGTGGAAGAGGAGCAGGCCGTTGCTGTTGCTGGCCCGGGCCACGTCGAGGTTGTAGCCGATGGGGAGCGAGCCGGGGAGGTCGGTCCAGGACGGCGCGTAGCCGGGGCCCATCCCCAGGGCCGGATCGATGGTGCTGGAGATGGCCGAGAGCCTCGGGTCATAGCTCAGCACCGGGGACTGGTCGATGGGGAAGCCGAACGGCCCCCAGGTGACCACCTGGTACTCGATGGCGGAGCTGGCCGCCAGGTCGAGGCCGAGGCTGGCGCTGTAGACCGGCAGGACCATGGTGTCGCTCAGGAAGAGCGGGATGGCGAGCCAGCCCGGAGGGGCGCCGTTGATGAAGTCCTCGATGGTGCCGGTCCCGGTGGTGAGGTTGAAGAGCCGGGAGACCGGGACGTCACTGGTGGCCCCGCCGCCGGCCCGGCCGTTGTCGGTGTTGTAGAGCACGTACTCCCAGCTGGGAGCCCCGACCTTGCGGATGTAGACGTCGAACTCCACCTCGCTCGGCGAGCCCCACATGCCCCAGGTGTTGACGGCGAAGTAGAGCTCGGTGCCTCCGACTCCCAGCGTGCCGACGTCGGCGTAGTTGCTGGTCACGCCCACGTAGCGGAGGTTGGCGAAGTCGGTCTCCGCCGCCACGTAGCCGGAGGGGAGCCAGTTGCCGACCGGCGGCGCCTTGGGGCTGGCGTAGGCCAGCTCGAAGGGGGTCACCACCGAGACCACGTCACCTTCGGACGCGGCGACGTTGTTCACGCCGGTGCCGACCAGGGTCAGCGAGCCGGTCCCGGAGGGGCGGAGCTTGGTGGCCAGGGGGCCGGCGGTGCGCATGGTGGAGGCCGGCCGGGGGGCGCCGTAGTACGGGACGCGCAGCACGGTGGCCCCGCCCTGCTGCAGCAGGAGGTAGCCGGCCGCCTCGGAGAGCCAGTCGCGGCCGCCGTTGTTGGCGGAGATGGCGGGATCGCGGAGCCGGAACATGGCGGCGGGATCGGCGTCGAGCTTGAGCGTGACCTCGGCGGTGCCGCCGGGCGGGACGGTCACCGAGGTCGCGCCGGCGGTGACCGTGACCCCAGCGGGGGCCCGCACCGCGTCGACGGCGACGTCGAAGGTGGCGGCGGCCGCGCCGGTGTTCTGGAGCTGGACGGTGTGGGTCTCGCTGGCCACCGCGGTCACGTCGGAGGTGGCGAAGGTGACGCTGACCCGCTCCGGGGAGGCCTTGTCATAGGCGATGACGGAGCTGGCGAAAGCCCGGACGGCGTCGATGCGGCCGGCGCCGACGCGGGACGGGCCCGCCCGGTACCTGGTGGTGGCCGTGGTCGGGGCGTTGAAGAGGTCGTGGGCCGCGGTGTTCATGAGCAGCGCCTTCAGCTGGGCCGGGGTCCAGGTCGGGTGCTGCTGCTTCAGGAGCGCCACCACGCCGGTGGTGAGCGGGGCGGCCATGGAGGTGCCGCTCATGGTGGTGCCGAGGTAGCCGCTCCCCATGGCGGTGGAGACGACGTTGCTGCCGGGCGCCGCCACGTCGGGCTTCAGCATGGCCTGGTTGAGGGAGCGGCTCGGGCCGCGCGAGCTGAAGGTGGCCATGGTGTCGATCTTGGTGAGGTCCTGGAAGACCGTGAAGTCGTCCATGGTGACGTTGACGACCGACGGGACCGCCAGGGCGGCGTTGAAGGCGACGCCGTCGGCCTGGCTGATGGAGCGGGTCGGGATGGTGATGGGCGTCGGGGTGGCCACGGCCGCCATGCCGGGCGGGTCACCTGCGGCGTTGTTGGTGATGATGACCGCGATGGCGCCCGCCTGCTGCGCCGCCCAGGTCTTCAGCGCGAAGCTGCAGGTGCCGCGGGCGACCAGCGCGATCTTGCCCGTCAGGTCGTTGGTGATGCCGCCGGTGGTGGCGTTGAGGCAGCCGTTGGCCGGGACCGATGCCGCCACGTCGCCGGTGATGGCCGTCCAGCTGGACGGGCCGAAGGCGGCCGTGCCCGCCGCCTTCAACCCCGCCAGCGAGGCCGGAGCGTTGACGCGGAGGCCGGAAGACTCGCCGACGCTGGTGGCCGCCACGCTGATGACCGAGGGCGTGGAGCCGGGGGCGCCGGTGATGAAGTAGACGTCGTTGGAGTTGCCGGCCGAGGCCACCACCACCACGCCGGCGTTGACGGCGTTGGTGTAGATGGCCGCCTCGGCGTCGGCGGAGGTGCCGAAGCCGGAGCCGAGCGAGAGGTTGACCACGTCGAGGTGGTCGGAGAAGTCGCCGTCGCCGTTCGGATCGGTGGCCCACTCCATGGCCAGCGCCGCCAGCGAGGTGCTGCCGGTGTTGCCGAAGACCTTGAGGGCGTAGAGCGAGGCCATGGGGGCCGCGCCGGGGCCGATGCGCAGGTTGGTGAGGTCGAAGGAGGCGTCGTACGGTCCGGAGAAGGGGGCGCCGCCGATCTTCACGCCGTAGCCGGCGATGGTGCCGGCGACGTGCGAGCCGTGGCCGTTGCCGTCGAGGGGGTTGGGGTCGGGCTGCGGCGTGTTGATGGCCGGGTTGGCGGAGTTGGCGTCATAGGCCGCGCCGGCGAAGTCCCAGCCGCCCACCACCTTGGTGGTGGGGAAGACGCCCGGGCCGATGGCCACCTGGTTGACGGCGGCGTAGGCGGCCACGGTGCCGGGGCCGCCGAAGTTGGCGTGGGTGTAGTCGATGCCGGTGTCGATGACGCCGACCTTGACGTTCTCGCCGTGGAGGGGGACGCCGGCGCTCCAGAGCTGCGGCACGCCCACGAACGGGACGCCGTAGGCGTTGTCCAGCTCCTGGGGCTTGAGCATGTGGACGGCGCGGGAGCCGGGGACGGCGCGCAGCCGCTCCAGGCCGGCGGCGTCGGTCCGGTAGAGGATGCCGTTGAAGACCCGCTGCAGCCGGTAGAGCTCGGCGGTGGCGGGGATGGCGGCGGCGGCGACCTGCTGGGCGAAGGTGCCCTGCTCGGACGTCACCGAGGCGAGCTGGCTGACGGCGGCGGCGGTGGCGTCGGCGGTGGTGCCGAGTCCGGCGCTGGCGCGGGCCAGCCGGGCGCGGTACGGCACCGCGGCGGCAGCCTGGGTCAGCTCGACCAGCGCATAGACCGGCGCGGCCTGGCGGCCGGCCGCGGTGGCCTGGGGGCGGCTGGAGGCGGCGGCCACGGCGGCGACCGGCGGCCCGGCCACGGCGGCGGCCGGGTCGGAGGGCCGGCTGGCGCAGGCTGCAGCAACCGCCAGCAGGGAGACCACGAACAAACGGGAAATTCCGTGCCTAGAAGTAGTCATGCACTCCTCCAACAGGAATCGGGGTGGCCCTCGGGGGAGGGCCTTGAGGGGAGACGAAAATAATGCGTGCGACGGCGGTAGCACGCGCCGCCAGCGGCGACAAACGGTCCCGCTACCACAACCCAAACGGGTATCAACACGCACCCGATTTGGGGGGGATCGTGTCACTCGATCAAGGGGGAGGGGCGCTGCGGGCTCCAGCTGCCTGGACAGCGGGCGCCGCGGGCCACCGCGGCCGGCTAGAGCGTCCCGACCGCCCGCAGGGTGGCCCAGGTGAAGAGGCCGGTGGAGTGGCCGTCGGACCAGTCGATCTTGACGGCGTAGTTGCCGACCGGCTCGATGGCCAGCGGCCGGATGTCGTCCGGGACGGTGGCCGGGTCGAGCAGCTTCTTGCCGGTCATCTCCTCGACGCAGCCGGCGCATGGGCAGGCGCAGCGCAGCTTCATGGCCGGGATGGTCACCTGCTCGCCGCCCGGCCAGGAGACCTGGATGGCCTGGTCGGCGGTGACGTCGATGGCCTCCGGCGGACTGGAGGTGTGCTTCTGCAGGGTGATGCGGTCGAGGAGTCCCATGGCGACCCACTGAATGGCGCGGCGCGGGGCCCGCGTCAAGCCGATCGGGCCAGCTCGGCCAGCAGGCTGGAGCGATCCTCGAGCGGGAAGGTGCAGGGCGGGCCGTCGGCGGCGTAGAGCTCGGCGTGGCGCAGGTCGGCCGTCAACCGGACGATGGCCGCAGAGCGGGTGCCGTAGTGCGGCTCGACGTGGAGGCAGGTGGGGGCGGGGTGGGGCGGGGCGTGGAGCGAGAGCAGCTCGCGCAGCCGGGACGGGGCCGGGTCGACAGGCCAGCGGGTCCGCACCAGCTCGCCGCGGAGGCCGAGCCCGTGCGGGGAGTCCTCGGTGACCACGTGCAGGCCAGGACCGAGCGGCTCCACCCCGGCGGCCTCGCCGTCGTACCACCAGAGGAAGGCCGAGGCGGCGTCGGCCACCACCAGGTGGAAGGGGTTGAAGGCCGAGGGGTCGAGCGGCGCCAGCGCCTCCCGCGCCGCCGCGGCGGTGGGGGCCTCGAGCGCCCGCGGCACCAGCTCGCCGCGGGAGCGCCGGGCCGGGTCGGGGTACCAGTCGAAGGGGGCGTGGAAGTTGGTGAGCGCCGCCAGCACGCCGCGCCCGGAGAGGCCGATCCAGGTGCCGCCGGCCAGGGCGTCGCGGGGGCCGACCCAGCGGACGCCGCCCGGGGTGCGGCGCGGCGCCCAGCCCTCGGCCGCCCGCCCCAGCCGCTCGTCGCGGTTGGCGGCCACCACCACCGGCCAGCGCCGGTCGACGCCGAGCGCCAGGGCGAGCGTGCACACGGCGAGGTGGTCCCTCGCCGCGCCCTACTTCACGGCGCGGGCGCGCTTGACCCGGTCCAGCAGCATGTCGCGCTGCAGGCTGATGGGGCGGGGCAGGGTCTTGCCGAGCTTGTCGAACCACTCCTGCTGGCTCTCCAGCTCGGTCTCCCACTCGCCGAGGTCGACGTCCATGATCTTGCTGACCGCGTCGGCGGTGAGGTCGAGGCCGTTCAGGTTGATGTCCTCGGCGCGCGGCACGTGGCCCACCAGCGTCTCCTTGGCGGTGACCCGGCCGTGGCTGCGCTCCAGGATCCACTTGAGGACCCGCATGTTGTCGCCGTAGCCCGGCCACATGAACTTGCCGGCGGCGTCCTTGCGGAACCAGTTGACCATGAAGACCTTGGGCGGGTTGGGGATCCGCCCCTGCATGTCGAGCCAGTGCTGCAGGTAGGTGCCGGCGTCGTAGCCGATGAAGGGCAGCATGGCCATGGGGTCACGGCGCACGCCCTCCTTGAGGCCGACGGCGGCGGCGGTGGTCTCCGAGCCCATGGTGGCGCCCATGAAGACGCCGTGGGTCCAGTTGAAGGCCTCCAGCACCAGCGGCACGGTGGTGGAGCGGCGGCCGCCGAAGATGATGGCCGAGATGGGCACGCCGGCCGGGTCGTCAACCTTGGAGGAGAGGGCCGGGTTGTTGGCGGCCGGCGCGGTGAAGCGGCTGTTGGGGTGGGCCGCCTTGTCCTTGGAGCCCTTCTTCCAGGGGTCGCCCTTCCAGTCGATGAGCTCGTCGGGGGCCTCGGTGTCCCAGCCCTCCCACCAGATGTCGCCGTCCTTGGTGCGGGCCACGTTGGTGAAGAGCGAGTCCTTGCGGACGCTCTCCATGGCGTTGGGGTTGGTCTTGCGGTTGGTGCCCGGGGCCACGCCGAAGTAGCCGTTCTCCGGGTTGACGGCCCAGAGCTGCCCGTTCTCGCCGACCCGCATCCAGGCGATGTCGTCGCCCACGGTCCGGATCTTCCACCCCTCGAAGGTCTGGGGGGGGATCATCATGGCGAAGTTGGTCTTGCCGCAGGCCGAGGGGAAGGCGGCGGCCACGTAGCTGATCTCGCCCAGCGGGCTCTCGGCCTCGAGGATGAGCATGTGCTCGGCGAGCCAGCCCTCCTTCTTGGCCAGGTAGCTGCCGATGCGCAGGGCCAGGCACTTCTTGCCGAGCAGGGCGTTGCCGCCGTAGCCGGAGCCCACCGACCAGATGGCGTTGTCCTGGGGGAAGTGGCAGATCCAGCGCCGGTCGGGGTTGCTGTCGGCGACCGAGTGCAGCCCCTTGTTGAACTCGCCGCTGGTGCCGAGCCGGTCCAGGGCCACCTTGCCCATGCGGGTCATGATCCCCATGTTGAGGGCGACGTAGACCGAGTCGGTCAGCTCGATGCCGACCTTGGAGAAGGGCGAGGTGGCGGGCCCCATGATGTAGGGCACCACGTACATGGTGCGCCCCTTCATGCAGCCGTCGTAGATGGCGCTGAGCTTGGCGTAGGCCTCGGCGGGGGCCATCCAGTTGTTGGTGGGGCCGGCCTCCTCCTTGGTCGGCGTGCAGATCACCGTGAGGTGCTCGACGCGCGCCACGTCGTTCTGGTTGGAGTGGTGGTAGTAGCAGTCCGGCCACTTCTTCTGGTCGAGCGGGATGAGGATCTTGGCCGCCACCGCCTCGGCGGTGAACCGCTTCTTCTCGGCGTCGCTGCCGTCGCACCAGACGATGGCGTCCGGCTTGGTGAGCTTGGCGGTCTCCTCCACCCAGCGGAGGAGGGCGGCGTGCTGCGTCGGGGCGGTCTGTGCCATCGGGGGGATCCTCGTCGGTCGTCGGAGGGGGCAGCGGGGCCCGCAGGCACGGCGCCACGCGGGAGCCGGAGGCTATCGCACACCCGGGTCGGCTTCCAGCGGGAATGGGGATGCCGCGCCGCGGCGCGGTCCCCCGGTCCGGCCCCTACTTCTGCTCGAGCTTGCGCTTGAGCAGATCCCCGAGCGTTCCGAAGCCCTTGCCGCCGCCCACCGGCTTCGACGCCTCCATGTAGGCCCGGGCGTCGGCCCGCTCGGCGGCGTCGACGGCGCCGGTCTTGGAGAGCCGGAAGCGCCCCTGCTCGTCGATCTGGAGCACCAGCGCCGGGAAGGCGTCGCCCACCTTGAAGGCGCGCCGCAGGTCGGTGCCGTGCGGGGTGCCGCTCTCCGAGGCCGGGACCAGGCCGCGCCCGCCGGCGAACTTCACGAAGAGGCCGAAGGACTCGATCTTGTCGACAGCCGCCTCGACCACGTCGCCGGCCCGGGGGGGCGGCGGCGGCGCGGGACGGGCCGGCCGGTCCGGCCGCGGCTCGGCCGCCTTGGGCTCGGGGCGCGGGATCAGCGCCTTGACCGAGAGCGAGATGCGCTCGCCCTTCTTCTGGTCCTCGTCGATGCGCAGCACCGTGACGGTGACCTGGTCGCCGCTCTTGAGCAGGTCCTGCGGCTTGGAGACCCGGTCCCAGGCCAGCTCGGAGACGTGCACCAGCCCCTCGATGCCGCCCAGGTCGACGAAGGCGCCGTAGTCCTGGACGCTGGTGACGGTCCCCTCGAAGACGGCGCCGGCGGCGAGCCGCTGGCGGGTGGCCTGGGCCTTCTCGGCCCGCTCCTCCTCGAGCAGCGCCCGGCGCGACAGCACCACGTCGCGGTCGTCGGCCTTCTGCACGCGGAAGTGGAGCTTCTGGCCGATCAGGGTGGTGGCGTCGCCGACGAAGCGGACGTCGATCTGCGACATGGGGCAGAAGGCCCGCACCCCGTTGACCTCCACCTCGATGCCCCCCTTGTTGACCGCCTTGACCATCCCCTCGACCGGCAGGCCGGTCTCGACGGCGCCAGAGAGCGCCTCGCGGGCGTGGTCGCGGGTGACCGAGCTGGCGCGGCCGATGGAGACCTGCACCCCCCGGTCGCCGCCCTTCACCACCACGGCGTCGAGGATGTCGCCGACCCGGGCGGTGACGTTCCCCCCGGCGTCGTGCAGCTCGACGGTCTCGATGAGCCCGTCGGCCAGGCCGCTGCCCAGGTCGAGGAAGGTGACCTCGTCCCCCACCTGGATGATCTTGCCGGCCACCTTCTCGCCGGCCTTGAAGCGGCGGCGGGCCGGGGAGCTGCCCCCGGTGGAGGCGAGCAGGTCGGCGAAGGAGCCCTCGTCCTCCACCTGGGCCTCGGGGACCGGCGGCGGCTCGCCGGCGGGGAGGTGCGCGGCCGGGGCGTCGGCGCTCATCGAGTCGTGCTGGCGCGGGCGGTCCCGGTCGCCGCGCGGGCGGTCGCCCCGCGGCCGGTCGCCGGACGGACGGCCGGCGGGCGGGCGGTCGCCGGGCGGGCGGCTGCCCCCCGGACGTGCGCCGGGCGGACGGTCGCCGGGCGGACGGTCGCCAGACGGGCGGCCGGAGGGCGGACGGCTCACCGGGGCGGCGCCGACCGGCGGGGCGGCCCCGGCCTCGGCGGCCCGCTTCTCGTCGGCCAGCCGCTGCCAGAGCGGGCGGTCGTCGCGGGGGGCCGGCGCGGCGGCGGACGGCTCGATCGACTCGACCACGGTCGGCTCGATGAGGGTCCCGGGAGGCGGCGGCTTCAGGTGCCCCTTGCGAATCACCACGGGGCCGGTGGGCTTCTTCTCGTCAGTCATAGGGCGGGGGACGCATAGCACACGCGAATTGGCGGGGAAAACCGGTTCGACCGGCCCGGCGGGCGAGGTGACGCCGCCGGGGGAGTCCGCTACAACGCCTCCATGTCCGGCCGCACCGTGATCTTCCTCTCCAGCGCCGCCCCCCACGCCCTCCGCTCGGCCGGCTCCTGCGCGCTGGCGGCGGTGGCCGTGGAGCAGCGGGTCGACGTCTTCCTCACCGGCCCGGCGGTGGTGGCGGTGGTGGGGGCGCACGACGGCGAGGCCGACGACCCGGCGGCGCTGCTCCAGCAGGCCCGGCGGGGTGGCGCCCGGCTCATCGCCTGCTCCGCCAGCGTGGTGGAGCAGAAGGTGGCGCTGGCCGAGGCCGAGGTGGCGCTCGACGCCGTGGTCGGCTGGCCGACCATCCTGGAGTGGTCGCGGGGCGTCGTCGAACGGTTCAGCTTCTAGCCAGTCGCGTCGGGGCCGGCCTCTGGTGGCCCCGACGCAAGCTTCGAGCAGGGCCTCCTGCCTCCCGGTCCCGGTGGCCCGACAACTCGGCGGCGCACCCGGCGGGGCCTCGCGCCGGACCGGCGGCGCCGTTAGGCTTGGTGGATGGCCGACCTGCTGGGCGCGCGCACCACCTTCGATCTCGGCGACGGCCGATCCGGAACGCTGGTCTCGCTGCCGGCGCTGGAGCGGCGCGGCTTCGGCCCCATCTCGCGGCTGCCGATCTCGCTCCGCGTCGTCCTCGAGTCGCTGGCCCGCCACGCCGACGGCCACCGGGTCACCGAGGCCGACGTGAGGGCGCTGGCCGGCTGGGACCCCACCGGCCCGCGCACCCGCGAGCTCCCCTTCGTGGTGGCCCGGGTGCTGCTGCAGGACTTCACCGGCGTGCCGCTGCTGGTCGATCTCGCCGCCATGCGGGCGGCGGCGGCGCGGCTGGGGCGGGATCCGAGGAAGGTCGAGCCCCTGGTGCCGGTGGAGCTGGTGGTCGACCACTCGGTGCAGGTGGACGGCTGGGGCACCCCCGAGGCGCTCGACGTCAACCTGGCGCTGGAGGCGAGCCGGAACGCCCAGCGCTACCAGTTCCTCAAGTGGGGGGCGCAGGCCTTCTCCACCTTCCGCATCGTCCCCCCGGGGTTCGGCATCTGCCACCAGGTCAACCTGGAGCACCTGGCCCGCGGCGTCATCGAGCGCGACGGCGTCTGGTTCCCCGACACGCTGGTGGGGACCGACTCGCACACCACCATGGTCAACGGGCTGGGGGTGCTGGGCTGGGGGGTGGGGGGCATCGAGGCCGAGGCGGCCATGCTGGGCCAGCCGGCGGCGTTCCTGGAGCCGGACGTGGTCGGGGTGC
The DNA here is from genome assembly GCA_032654565.1 of Anaeromyxobacteraceae bacterium. Classification (GTDB taxonomy): domain Bacteria; phylum Myxococcota; class Myxococcia; order Myxococcales; family Anaeromyxobacteraceae; genus JADKCZ01. The sequence continues at coordinate 139,086 of JAULAX010000007.1, forward strand.
TGCTCACCGGCGCGCTGCGCGAGGGGGTGACCGCCACCGACCTGGTCCTCACCCTCACCGAGCTGCTGCGCCGGGCCGGGGTGGTGGGCGCCTTCGTCGAGTTCTTCGGCGAGGGGGCGCGGGCGCTCCCCGCCACCACCCGGACCACCCTCGCCAACATGGCCCCCGAGTACGGCGCCACCACCGGCTTCTTCCCGGTCGACGAGCAGACCCTGGCCTACTTCACCGCCACCGGCCACCCCGCCGCCCAGGTCCAAGCCCTCCGGGCCTACCACCAGGCGCAAGGGACCTTCGGCGTGCCGCTCGAGGGGCAGGTCGACTACTCGCGGGTGGTCAGGCTCGACCTGGCCGCGGTGGAGCCGTCGGTGGCGGGACCGAAGCGGCCGCAGGACCGCGTCGCCCTCTCCGGCCTCAAGGCCCGCTTCGCCGCGCTCCTCGAGCAGGGCGGCGCCGACGGCTTCGGCAGGCCCGGGGCCGAGCTGGGGAAGCGCCACGCCGCCGTCGAGGCCGCCGCCGGCGACGCGCCCCCGGGGGTGAAGCCGGTGGCCACCTCCGCGCTCTCGCTCGGCCACGGCGACGTGGTCATCGCCGCCATCACCTCCTGCACCAACACCTCCAACCCGGCGGTGATGCTGGCGGCCGGCCTGCTGGCGCGCAAGGCCCGGGCCCTGGGGCTGCGCCCCCGCCCCTGGGTGAAGACCTCGCTGGCCCCCGGCTCGCGGGTGGTCTCCGACTACCTGCGGCGCACCGGGCTGCAGGACGACCTCGACGCCCTCGGCTTCCAGGTGGTCGGCTACGGCTGCACCACCTGCATCGGCAACTCCGGCCCGCTCGACCCGCGGCTGGAGGCGCTCATCACCGGGGAGGAGCTGGTGGTGGCCAGCGTGCTCTCCGGCAACCGCAACTTCGAGGCCCGGGTGCACGGCGCGGTGCGGGCCAACTTCCTCATGAGCCCGCCGCTGGTGGTGGCCTACGCGCTGGCCGGGTCCGTCGCCGTCGACCTCACCCGCGAGCCGCTCGGCACCGCCGCCGACGGCCGGCCGGTCCACCTGCGAGAGCTCTGGCCCAGCGTGGCCGAGGTGGAGGCGCTGCTCGGCGAGGCCAGCCACCCCGACGGCTACGCCCGGAACTACGCCGACGTCGCCGAGGGGAACGAGCGCTGGCGGGCGCTGGAGGCGCCCCGCGGGGCCGTCCCGGCCTGGGACCCGGCCTCCACCTACATCGCCGAGGCCCCCTGGTTCGCCGGCTTCGAGCCCGGGCTCCCGGCGGCGGCCCCCATCGCCGGGGCCCGCGCCCTGGCGGTGCTGGGCGACTCGGTCACCACCGACCACATCTCGCCGGCCGGGAACATCCGGGCCAGCTCGCCGGCCGGGCGCTGGCTCCTCGCGCGCGGCGTGGCCGAGGCCGACTTCAACTCCTACGGGGCGCGGCGCGGCCACCACGAGGTGATGGTGCGCGGCACCTTCGCCAACGTGCGGCTGTGCAACCTGCTGGCGCCCGGCAGCGAGGGGGGCGTCACCGTCCACCAGCCGAGCGGCGAGCGGCTCCCCATCTTCGACGCCGCCGCCCGCTACGCCGCCGAGGGGGTGCCGCTGCTGGTCTTCGCCGGGAAGGAGTACGGCACCGGCTCCTCGCGCGACTGGGCGGCCAAGGGGACCCGGCTGCTGGGGGTCCGGGCCGTGGTGGCGCGCAGCTTCGAGCGGATCCACCGCGCCAACCTGGTGGGCATGGGGGTGTTGCCGCTGCAGCTCCCCGACGGCCTCGACCCGGCGGCGCTCCGGCTCGACGGCACCGAGCGGCTCGACCTGCCCGGCGTGGAGGGGGCGCTGCGGCCGCGCCAGCCGGTGACGCTGCGGATCCGCCGGGCCTCGGGCACCGTCGACGAGGTGGCGCTCACCCTGCGCGTCGACACCCCGGCCGAGGTCGAGCACCTCCGCCACGGCGGGATCCTGCCGTACGTGCTGCGTACCCTGTTGAGGTAGCGGAGAAGGCGCCCCGAGGCGTGGGCCGTCCGGAGAGGCTGCTCGAGGCTTGCGTCGGCGCCGCTAGAGTCTGGCGCCGACGCGATTGAGGACGGCCAGCGTCGTCTGCAGCACCCCGATGAAGGCCAGCACCGAGGCGGCGGTGAGCGGCCCCTTGCCGCCGGCCCGCCACCAGAGGCCGAGCGCCGGCAGGGCGATGGCGACGCCCAGCCCGAGCGAGAGGGTGGGGCCGTGGACCGCCAGCCGCAACCAGCCGAGCGCCAGGGCCAACTCCACGGCGCCGGCCAGCAGGGCGATGCCGGCCAGCACCCGGGAGCCGGCGGCGAGGAAGAGGTAGGCGGCGGCGGCGACCGAGGAGAGGGCGAGGGCGGTGTGGAGCGGCATGGCGCCGTCATCGCACGGGAGGACTCCTCGACGGCAGGAAGTTTGGACCAATCTTGCGCTGGCGCCACCAGAAGCCGGCGCCAGCACAATTGGGCACGACTGGTTTGACGCCACCCCGCCGGCGGGCCTATCTGTTCCGGCCATGCGCCTGTTCCGTTCCATCGAGGAGGCCGCCGCCAGCGGGGCCCTGCGAGGCGGGGCCCTGGCCATCGGCAACTTCGACGGCGTCCACCTCGGCCACCGGGCGCTGCTGGCCCGGGCCCTGGAGCTGGCCGGCGGGCGTGGCGCCGCGGCCGGGGCGCTCACCTTCGAGCCCCACCCGGTCCGGGTGCTCCGCCCCACCCTGGCCCCGCCGCTGCTCACCCCGCTGCCGCGCAAGCTGGAGCTGCTGGCCGCGGCCGGCGTCGAGGTGGCGGTGGTGCAGCCCTTCGACCTGGCCTGGGCGGCCACCCCGGCCGCCGACTTCGTGGCCCGCGACCTGCGCCCGCTGGGCGCCGCCGACGTGGTGGTGGGCTGGGACTTCACCGCGGGTCACGAGCGGGCCCGGGTCGAGGCGCTGCGGCCGCTGCTGGCCGCCGCCGGCCTGGCCCTGCGGGTGGTCGAGCCGGTGACCGAGGGCGGCCTCACCGTCTCCTCCACCAAGATCCGCGAGTTCCTGCTGGAGGGGAACGTCGAGGGGGCGGCGTTGCTGCTGGCCCGCCCCTACGACCTGGACGGCGAGGTGGTGCGGGGGGCGGGGCGGGGGCGGGGGTTCGGCTTCGCCACCGCCAACGTCGCCACCGCGGCCATGCTGCCGGCCCTCGGGGTCTACGCGGTGCGGGTGCTGGTCGGGGGCGGGAGCGCCGGCGGCGCCGGGGCGGCGGCCCACGACGGGGTCGCCAACGTCGGGGTCAAACCCACCGTCGACGCCTCCGGCCGGGTCAGCGCCGAGGTCCACCTCTTCGACTTCGACGGGCGCGACCTCTACGGCGAGGCCATCCGCCTGTCCTTCCTGGGGCGGCTGCGGGAGGAGCGGCGCTTCCCCTCGGTGGAGGCGCTGCGGAGCCAGATCGCCGCCGACGTGGAGCGGGCCCGGGCGCTGCTCGGGACCGGCGCCGGAGGGGCGGGAGGGCGCTAGCGCGCCCGGGCCGACGCTGCTAACGTTTGCGCCCTCTCCACCTCAACGGCAGCGGGGAACTCGACACATGTCCGGACGGCTCGGCGAACTGCTGGTTCGTGAGAATCTCATCTCCCTGCAGCAGCTGCAGAAGGCGCAGGACGAATCCCGGAAGGGCGGCGGCCGCATCGGCTCCCTGCTGGTCAAGCAGGGGTCGATCGCCGAGTCCGACCTGACCGGCTTCCTCTCCAAGCAGTACGGCGTCCCCTCCATCGACCTCAAGGACTTCGAGATCGATCCGGAGGTGCTCAAGCTGGTGCCCAAGGCCACCGCCGAGAAGCACCTGGTGGTGCCGGTGAACCGCACCGGCGCCTCGCTGGTGATCGCCATGAGCGATCCCTCCAACATCTTCGCCATCGACGACATCAAGTTCCTCACCGGCTACAACATCGACGTGGTGGTGGCCTCGGAGCAGGCCATCCGCGAGGCGCTGGACCGGCTCTACGCCGACAAGGGGCCCGACCTCGACGAGGTCATGATGGGCTTCGACGACTCGGAGGTGGCGCTGGTCGAGGGCGGCGACGACGACCTCAACTCGGCGGAACTGCAGAACAGCGCCGCCGAGGCCCCGGTGGTCAAGCTGGTGAACCTGATCCTGCTCGACGCCATCAAGAAGGGGGCCTCGGACATCCACGTCGAGCCCTACGAGAAGGAGTTCCGGGTCCGCTTCCGCATCGACGGCGTGCTCTACGAGGTGATGAAGCCGCCCATGAAGCTGAAGAACGCCATCATCTCCCGCCTCAAGATCATGGCCGAGCTGGACATCTCGGAGCGGCGCCTGCCCCAGGACGGCCGCATCAAGCTCAAGCTGGGCAAGGGCAAGGAGATGGACTTCCGCGTCTCGGTCTGCCCGACGCTGTTCGGCGAGAAGGTGGTGATGCGCCTCCTCGACAAGTCGAACCTCCAGCTCGACATGACCAAGCTGGGGTTCGAGGAGGCCCAGCTCAAGGAGTTCCTCGACGCCATCGACCGGCCTTACGGCATGGTGCTGGTGACCGGCCCCACCGGCTCGGGCAAGACCACCACGCTCTACTCGGCCCTCTCCAAGCTCAACGAGGTGGCCTGGAACATCTCCACCGCCGAGGACCCGGTCGAGTTCAACTTCTTCGGCATCAACCAGGTGCAGATGCACGAGGACATCGGCCTCAACTTCGCGGCCGCCCTGCGCAGCTTCCTGCGCCAGGACCCCGACATCATCATGGTCGGCGAGATCCGCGACTTCGAGACCGCCGAGATCGGCGTCAAGGCCGCCCTCACCGGCCACCTGGTGCTCTCCACCCTGCACACCAACGACGCCCCGGGCACCGTCTCGCGCCTCCTCAACATGGGCATCGAGCCGTTCCTGGTGACCGCCTCGCTCAACGCCATCGTCGCCCAGCGGCTCTGCCGCCGGCTCTGCCCGGACTGCAAGAAGCCGGTCAAGCTGGAGGACTCGGCCCTGCTCGACGCCGGGTTCGCCCCCGACGAGGTCGGCACCTTCCAGGTCTTCGACAAGGCCGGCTGCAAGAACTGCAACGACCGCGGCTTCAAGGGGCGCGTCGCCGTCTACGAGGTCATGCCCATCTGGGACGGCTTGAAGGAGCTGATCATCCAGGGCTGCTCCACCGCCGAGCTGAAGCAGGAGGCCATCCGCCTCGGCTTCCGCACCTTGCGCATGAGCGCCCTCTCCAAGGTCAAGCTCGGGGTCACCACCCTGTCCGAGGCCCTCGGCAACACCGCCCCGGACAAGTTCTAGGACGCACCGGAGACCTCATGGCCAACCTGCACCAGCTCCTCAAGGCGATGGTCGAGAAGGGGGCCAGCGACCTCCACATCACCACCGGCTCGGCCCCCCAGCTGCGCATCGACGGCAAGCTGGTGCCGCTCAAGACCCCGCCGCTCAACCCGGTCGACACCAAGCAGATCTGCTACTCGATCCTCACCGACGCCCAGAAGCACAAGTTCGAGGAGGAGAACGAGCTCGACCTCTCCTTCGGCGTCAAGGGGCTGTCGCGCTTCCGCGCCAACATCTTCATGCAGCGCGGCGCGGTGGCCGGCGCCTTCCGCACCATCCCCTTCAAGATCCTCACCTTCGCCGAGCTGGGGCTGCCGCCCATCGTCGCCGAGCTGGCCAGGAAGCCGCGCGGCCTGGTGCTGGTGACCGGCCCCACCGGCTCGGGCAAGTCGACCACGCTGGCCTCGATCATCGACAAGATCAACACCGACCGGCACGAGCATATCCTCACCGTCGAGGACCCCATCGAGTACCTGCACCCGCACAAGAACTGCGTGGTCAACCAGCGCGAGGTGGGGGCCGACACCCAGAGCTTCAAGAAGGCGCTCAAGTACATCCTCCGCCAGGACCCCGACGTGGTGCTGATCGGCGAGATGCGCGACCTGGAGACGGTGGAGGCGGCGCTGGTGATCTCCGAGACCGGCCACCTGGCCTTCGCCACCCTCCACACCAACAGCGCGGTCCAGACCATCAACCGCATCCTCGACGTCTTCCCGCCCTACCAGCAGCCGCAGGTGCGGGCCCAGCTCTCCTTCGTGCTCGAGGGGGTGCTGACCCAGAACCTCCTGCCCAAGGCGGGGAGCGGCGGGCGGGTGCTGATCGTCGAGGTGATGGTCCCCAACCCGGCCATCCGCAACCTCATCCGTGAGGACAAGGTCCACCAGGTCTACTCGCAGATGCAGGTGGGCCAGACCAAGTTCGGCATGATCACCTTCAACCAGAGCCTGGCCGCCGCCGTGGCCCGGCGCCTCATCACCCTGGAGGAGGCCATCAACCGCTCCTCCGACGCCGAGGAGCTGAAGAACCTCATCTCCAGCGGCTACGGGACGGCCCGGCCCGGGGCGCCGCAGCCGCCGCCGCCGAGGTAGCGGCCGGGGATTCGACCCGGGGGCGGCGCCGCGTTAACATCCGCAGCCGCGAACCAACGAGGCGTACATGGCCCAGGCCGCAGCCGTCACACAGAAGACCAAGGTCGCCAAGCCGGTGCAGAAGACGCCGGTCTGGAAGTGGACCGGCAAGAGCAAGCAGGGAGAGGTCCGCTCCGGCGAGATCGAGGCCCAGGACGCCGCCGCCGTCGAGGCCCGCCTGCGCCAGATGGGCATCGAGCCCACCAAGGTGAAGAAGAAGGCGCGGGAGCTGCGCCTCCCCAGCTTCGGCGGCGGAGTCGGCACCAAGGACCTGCTGGTCTTCACCCGCCAGTTCTCGGTGATGATCGACGCCGGCCTGCCGCTGGTCCAGGCGCTCGACATCATCGGCACCCAGAACGACAACGCCAAGTTCCGCAGCGTGCTGCTGCAGGTGAAGTCCAAGGTGGAGTCCGGCTCCACGTTCGCCGACGCCCTGGGCGAGCACCCCAAGGTCTTCGACGTCCTCTTCGTGCAGCTGGTCCGCGCCGGCGAGATCGGCGGCATCCTCGACACCATCCTGCAGCGGCTGGGCGCCTACATCGAGAAGAACGACAAGCTGGCCCGGCGGGTCAGGGGCGCCATGGTCTACCCGGCCATCGTGCTCACCGTGGCGGTGGGCGTGGTGCTGGTCCTCATCGCCTTCGTCGTCCCCACCTTCGAGAAGATGTTCAAGGACATGGGCGGCTCGCTCCCGGCGCCCACCCAGTTCCTCATCGACCTCTCCTTCGCCTTCCGGCGCTACTGGTACCTGATCGTCGGCATCCCCGTCGGGATCGGCGTGGCCTTCAAGATCTGGACCGCCAAGGGCCGGGGGCAGGAGCTCTGGCACGCCTTCGTGCTCAAGACGCCCATGTTCGGCCCGCTCATCCGCAAGGTGGCGGTGGCCCGCTTCACCCGGACGCTGGGCACCATGCTGTCCTCCGGCGTCCCCATCCTCGACGCCCTGGAGATCGTGGCCCGCTCGGCCGGAAACCGGACCATCGAGGACGCCATCCTCCACGTCCGCATCAAGATCTCCGAGGGCAAGAACATCGCCGGCCCGCTGGCCGAGACCAACGTCTTCCCTCCCATGGTGGTGCAGATGATCGGCGTCGGCGAGGCCACCGGCGCCATGGACCAGATGCTCGCCAAGGTGGCCGACTTCTACGACGACGAGGTGGACGTGGCGGTCGGCGCCCTCACCTCGGCCATCGAGCCGCTGATGATGGTCTTCCTCGGCGGCACCGTCGGCTACTTCATGATCGCCATGTACCTGCCCATCTTCACCATGGCGAGCACGGTCAAGTAGCGACGCATGGTGTCCCCAGCCGACGCGGCGCTGGGCGAGGCGGCCGCCGACGGCGCCCTCCACAAGAAGCTGGTCTGGCTCACCTTCTTCCGCATCGTCTCGGTGACGGTGCTGCTGGGCGGCACGGCGCTGGCCAGCTGGCGCGCCTCCGACGCCGACCTCTTCAACAGAGCCCTCTACGGCCTGGTGGTTGGCACCTACCTGGCGTCGCTGGTCTCGGCCTGGTGGCTCCGGCAGGGCCGGGCCCTGGTGCCGCTGGCCTACGCCCAGCTGGCCCTCGACGTGGCCACCGCCACCGCGGTGGTGGCCTTCACCGGGTGGGCCGAGAGCGTCTTCGTCTTCATGTACTCGCTCGGCATCGTCAACGGCGCCATCCTGCTCTTCCGGCGCGGGGCCATGACCGGGCTGGGGCTGGCGCTGCTGGCCTACTTCGGCCTGGAGGCGGTGGTGGCGCCGCGGCTGGGGGCGCTCCCCTGGACGCTGCTCTTCGTCCACGCCGGCGCCTTCGCCGCCACCGCGGTGCTGGCCGGCTACCTGGCCGAGCAGCTGCGCCGCTCCGACGAGAAGCTGGCCGAGCGCGAGAGCGAGCTGGCCACCATCACCGCCCTGCACGAGTCGATCGTCCAGTCGGTCAACTCCGGGCTCCTCACCATCGACTCCAGGGGACGGGTCACCTTCCTCAACCGGGCCGGCGAGCAGATGCTCGGCCACTCCCTCGGCGAGCTGACCGGTCGCCACGCCGAGCGCTTCCTCGGGGCCTTCCGCATCGACACCGCCCGCGGCGAGACCGACCTGGGGCGCGCCGACGGCAGCCGGGTCCGGCTGGGGTACTCCTCCTTCCCGCTGCTGGGGCGGGGCCGGGCGCCGCTGGGCACCGCGGTGATCTTCCAGGACCTGACCCAGCTGCGCTCCATGGAGGAGCGGGTGGCGCGCTCCGAGCGGCTCGCCGACCTCGGGCAGCTGGCGGCTGGCCTGGCCCACGAGCTGCGCAACCCGCTGGCCTCGATGATGGGCTCGGTGGAGCTGCTGCGGAGCGCGCCGCTGCCCAGCGACGACCGACGCCTCCTCGACATCGTGCTGCGCGAGGCGGGGCGCCTCGAGCACCTGGTGACCGAGTTCCTCGCCTTCGCCCGCCCGGCGCCACCCCGCCGGGAGCCCTTCGACCTGGCCGGGCTCGCCTCCGAGGCGCTGGAGGCCTTCGAGTACGACCCGGCCTCCGCCGGGGTGGAGCTGCGGCGGGAGCTGCAGCCGTCGCCGGCGGTCGGCGATCCCGACCAGCTCCGCCAGGTGCTCTGGAACCTGCTGCTCAACGCCGCCCAGGCGCTGCCCGCCGCGGCCATCCGCGGCCATCCGCGCGGCTGGGTGCGGGTGGCCTGCGCCCCGGTGCCGGGCGGGGGGGCCGAGCTGATCGTGGAGGACAACGGCCCGGGCGTCCCGGCGGCCGACCAGGCCCAGGTCTTCACCCCCTTCTTCACCACCAAGCCAGAGGGGACCGGCCTGGGGCTGGCCACGGTGCACCGGATCGTCGACGCCCACGGCGGTGCCCTGACGCTCGACTCGGCCCCGGGGGAGGGGGCGCGCTTCTCGGTCCGCCTGCCGGCGCCGCCCGGGGGCGCTCCGGGGTAGGATCGGCCGGCATGGCATCCATCCTGGTGGTCGACGACGAGCAGTCGATGCGTGAGTTCCTCTCCATCCTGCTCCACAAGCAGGGGCACGAGGTCTCGACGGCGTCGGACCTGCAGGGGGCGCTGGCCCGGCTCGGCCCCGCCGACCTCGACCTGGTCATCACCGACCTGCGGCTGGGGCGGGACTCCGGGCTCGACGTGCTGCGGGCCGCCAAGGCCGAGTCACCGGCCACCGAGGTGGTGGTGGTGACTGCCTTCGCCACCACCGAGAACGCCATCCAGGCCATGAAGCTGGGGGCCTACGACTACGTCCTCAAGCCCTTCAAGGTGGACGAGCTGCAGCTGGTGATCGAGAAGGCGCTGGAGCACCGCGCCCTGCTGGCGGAGAACCGGGTGCTGCGCCACCAGGTCGGAAGCCCCAGCCAGGACGAGCTGATCGGGCAGGCCCCGGCCATCGAGGAGGTCCGCCGGCTGGTGGAGAAGGTGGCGCCGTCCCGGACCACCATCCTCATCGCCGGCGAGAGCGGCACCGGCAAGGAGGTGGTGGCCCGCGCCATCCACTCCCGGAGCGGGCGGCGTGAGCTGCCCTTCGTGGCCATCAACTGCGGCGCCATCCCCGAGGGGCTGATCGAGTCGGAGCTCTTCGGCCACGAGAAGGGGAGCTTCACCGGCGCCAGCGAGCAGCGCAGCGGCCTCTTCGAGGTGGCCGGGGCCGGCACCATGTTCCTCGACGAGGTGGGCGACCTGCCCCAGCCGCTGCAGGTGAAGCTGCTGCGGGCGCTCCAGGAGCGGAAGATCCGCCGGGTGGGCGGCAGCCGGGACATCGCCATGGCGGCGCGCATCGTCGCCGCCACAAACCGGGACCTGGGCGACGAGGTGAAGGCCGGGCGCTTCCGCGAGGACCTCTACTACCGGCTCAACGTCATCCAGGTGCGGCTGCCGCCGCTGCGGGAGCGGCGCGAGGACCTGCCGCTCTTCCTGGCCCACTTCCTGGCCCGCTTCGCCGCCGAGCTGGGCCGGCCCGGGATGCGCTTCTCCCCGGAGGCGGAGCGGCTGCTGCTGGCCTGGGACTACCCGGGCAACGTCCGCGAGCTCTCCAACCTGGTGGAGCGGGCCGTGACCCTCTCCGACGGGCTGGAGATCGGGGCCGCGGTGCTGCCCTCCAACCTGCGCGGGCCGGCGGCGCCCGTCGGCGGCGAGGTGGACAGCCTGCCGGAGGGCGGCCTCGACCTGGAGGCCCACCTGGAACAGATCGAGCGGACCATCCTCACCCAGGCCCTGGAGCGGACCGACGGCGTCAAGACCGATGCGGCGCGCCTGCTGGCGCTCTCCTTCCGCCAGTTCCGCTACCGGCTGGCCAAGCTCAAGATGGCGGGGGAGTGAGGGCGCCGCTCGCCTGGTGAGTGGCGCCAGAGGCCTCCCCCGCCGTCCCGGTCACTGGCAGGTGGTCGGATCGACGTGCCGGCAGCTGTGGACCTCGCGCGGCACCTCCAGCCAGTAGAGCGGCTCGGAGATGCTGCTCCTCGTCCCCAGCCCCTGCTTCTCGGCCGGCGTGCCGGTCTCGATCTTCAGGGTCGAGTAGCTCACCTGCCCCTTCTCGTTCACCACCACCCGGATGGAGCCGGACTGCGGCGGGGCGTAGGCGTTCTTCTGGGCGCCGAAGAAGACGGCGGAGCGGCCGGCCACCGTCCCGTCGATGCCGCAGTACTGGCGGGGCACGCCGGACCGCACGTCGGCCCTATAGCGAATCGAGGTGGGCGTGCCGGAGCTGGCGGTGCAGGGGTCGGTGCCGCCGGCGGCGCCGGTGGGCCGGAAGCCCGACCACTCGGTGCAGCCGCGGAAGACCGTGGGCGCCGAGCCCGACTTCTCGTCGGTCCAGGTGGGCGTGGTGCAGCTGGCCAGCGGGCACCACTTGCCGTAGCTGTACATCCAGCCGTTGTCGGTGTCCTCGGCCCAGCACTTGGTGCTGCCGTCGCGGCAGGTGGTCTGCAGCCCCATGCCGGTGCCGCTGTCCTGGACCTGGGCCGACGAGGTCTCCACCAGCTGGCAGGTGCGGGTGGCGCCGCCGCAGCCGGTGAAGGGGACGTCGGTGGAGCGGTTCTTCTCGAAGGCCAGGGCGCTGGCGGCGTCGCTGAAGAGCTTCCAGGTCTCCTTGCCGTAGGCCCAGATGGAGTAGGCGCGGTTCTGGTTGAGGGGCTGGCCGAGGGCGGCGGTGGAGAAGGCGCTGGGGGAGAACGGGGCGTTGGTGGTGCAGACGCCGTCCGATCCGCAGCTCACCTTGGCGGTGATGGGCGGCGGCGACCCGGCGGCGCCGCAGCTGAAGGTGAGCGTCACCTGCTGGTTGGTGGCGCCGCAGCTGAAGCCGGCGGCGCAGCCGGTGGTGGCGGCCGGGGTGTAGGTGAGCGCGCCGGCAGCGCACTGGAAGGTGCCGCCCTGGGTGCAGGAGCCGGCGCCGTAGGTGGAGGAGGCCACCGCGCTGGCCACAGAGCAGCCCGAGGCGCAGCAGCCGAGCAGGTTGTCGGGCCCGCAGTTGCTGGAGGTCTGCATCAGCTGCTCCTGGTTGCCGCCGCCCACCATGGTCATGAGCTTGCTGGCACCGGAGAGGAAGTTGGAGGTCATGAAGAAGAACTGCCCGCGGTTGGCGGCGGCGTGGGTGTCGTCGGCCTTGCGGTTGGGCTCGAAGGTGCGGGCCGCGGTCCAGTTGGTGACCAGGCCGGTGCCCGGGTCCACGGTGCCGGGCTCGTAGAGCCGGGCCACGAAGAGGTTGCCGCCGATGTCACCCCAGGTGAGGGTGTCGAAGTAGCCGTCGGTGTCGGGCAGGCCGGAGGCCTGGTCGGCCTTGCCGATGTCCATGCCGCCGATGGTGGCGGCCACCGGCAGCATGCTGGCCTTGAGGTCGCCGCGCATGGCCTTGAAGGAGGCGTCGGTCCAGCGCCAGAGCACCTGCCCGGTCATGACGTCGACCAGCCAGACCACCCGGCCGCGCACCAGGGTCGGGTCGTAGCCGCCGTTGAGCGCCACCACCCAGCGCTCCTCGAAGCCGCGGTTGAGCGGGTCCTTGCCGCTGCCCGAGGGCAGCTTGAGGCGGACCGGCAGGATGGGCGGGGGCCGGGGCGGGAACAGGCTCCAGGTCTGGCCGGCCAGCTTGGAGTCCTCGGTGCAGGACTGCGGGAAGGTCCAGAGGAACCTGGGGTTGGCGCGGTCGGTGACGTCGAGGGCGGTGAAGTGGGTGCCGCCGCCGCGCTCGGTGATGACGGCGATGGTCCGGAACTCCTCCTTCTGCTTGGTGCCGTCGCCGTTGCTGTCGTACCAGACGTCGCGGAGCATGGTGTTGCCGTCGACGAAGTAGCGGTGCTGGCTCAGCCCCTCCTTCAGGTTCGGCAGCATCTCCGGGGGGATGAAGGCCCAGAGCTCGGTCCCGTAGCCGGGGGTGAGCGGGTACTGTCCCTCGCTGTTGGCAGCCTTGGAGGTGTCGGGCACGCCGGCGTCGAAGGCGTGGAGCATGCCGTCGTTGGCCCCCACCATCACCAGCTGCTGGATGTTGAGCTTCTCCTTGCGGTGCTGGTCGTAGGCGTCGAGGGCGCCGTACTTCTCCAGCGGGGTTGGCGTCGAGGCCGAGGTGCCCAGCGCCGAGAAGAGCGTCAGCAGGCACTGGTTGTTGATGCCGATGTTGCAGACGAACTTGTCGGCCGGGGCCTTCACCACCACCGGGGCGCTGTGGAAGATGTCGCCCAGCTTCCAGAACTCCTGGGCGTTGACGGCGCGCGAGTCGTTGACCCGGTCGCGCTGCTCGCCGCCGGCGCACCCCTGGGTCATGCACTTCTTGGTGGTGGTGTTGCACTTGGCGGCGCCGCCGCAGTTGGCGTCGCTGGTGCAGGTCCCCCAGCCGCCGGTGTTGTAGTAGTTGCCGGGGCCGGCGCAGTGGTCGCTGTCCCAGTCCATCACGTCCCAGCCTCGGTAGAAGTTGATGACCTGCTCGGCGCACTTGGTGCGCACGTTGGCCACGCTGTTGGGGCAGGCCGGCAGCGGCGCGAGGCCGCAGACGCCGATGGTGTTGAGCCAGCTGTTGCACCAGGGGACCGCCGCCGGGGTGCCGCTGCTGGGCAGGGCGGTGGCCACGGTCTGGGCCATGGCGGGCAGGTTCATGAGCGGGGCCAGGGCGGCGGCGTTGGCGGCGGTGAACTCCACCAGGCCGTCGGCGGCGGTGAACTTGCCGTCGGCGTTGACGTCGATGACCGTCTGGATGGTCCGCTTGTTGGTGGCGTTCTCGTCGGCCGACCGGTAGCCGGTCTCGGTCGGGTCGGAGAGCACCTTGCCGGCGTCCCAGAAGAGGACGGCGTCGTCAGGGGTGCTGATGAGCTGGTGGGTGGTGGCGTCGAAGGCCCCCTTCTTGAAGGAGCCGGCCGAGTCCTCGATGATGGGGTCGCACTCCTTGTCCACCACGTAGGCGCTCTTGCAGATGGCCTTGGCGGTGGCGGGGTCCTCGTCGCCGTCGATGTTGGGGTTGCGGCTGGCGTAGATGCCGCACTTCACGCCCTTCTGGCCGGTGGTGCCGAAGCTCTCGTCGCACCCCTCGCCGAACTCGTCGAAGATGCCGGCGGCGAAGAGGTGGCCTTCCCAGAAGGCGCTGTTGTTGGGGCGGAAGCGCCCCAGGTAGGAGTCGACGCCGGAGGTCTTGGAGGTCTGCAGCGAGTTGGCGTTGGCCGAGGAGAAGGAGGTGGCGCGGGTGACCACGTCGGAGGCGGCCGCCTCGAAGGCGGTCTTGAGCTCCTCGGCGGAGCCGGTGTTCCGGTAGAAGCCCTTGCCGTTCAAGGCCACCCGGGCCAGCAGCAGGTCGGCCGTGGAGCCGGTGGCGATGCCCAGGCTGATGGTGTAGGTCTGCACGGTCTGCGGGCGCGGGGCGTTGGCCTGGTCGGTCCGCAGGTCGGTGTTGGCGAGGAAGTAGGAGACCCGGTGCAGCAGGAAGGCGTCCACCGCGCTGCTCCCGGCGATGACCGCCGGGTTGGTCCACTTCTGGAAGTCGTTGTTGAAGACGGTGTGGGTGGTGTTGGGCGACGAGCCCTTGGGCAGGCCAGTGTCGCCGGTCGGCTCGCCGTCGGTGACGATGATGACCGCCGACTGCTGGCAGGCCCAGCAGAAGGAGCGCTGGTTCTTCCCGGCGCCGGTCCAGGTGGCGCCCGCGCCCAGCCCGCCCGCGGAGGTCTCGGAGAAGTTCTGGGCCGCGTTGCTGGTGGAGAGCTTCATCCAGGAGGTGCCGAAGTTGGCCTGGTAGAAGCCGCTGGAGCCGCCGTTGGAGAAGTACTGGCCGATGTTGTAGAGCGACTCGGCCAGCGGCGTGTAGGAGCTGAACTGGACCAGGCCGGTGTTGTTGACCGAGTCGATGACCCCCTGGCGGGCGGCGACGAAGGCCGAGGTGACGGCCGGGAAGGCGCCGTCGCAGTTGGGGCCGAGCGGGACGATCAGGGCGCCGCCGTCGCTGGAGCCGATCTTGGTGCCCATGCTGGTCGAGCCGTCTGCGGCCGGGTTGAAGATGGTGAGGCCGAAGCGGACCATGTCGAGGTTGCCCGGGAGCATGGGGTCGATCTTGACCAGATCCTTGACCACCCGGCGGGCGGCCACGAACTTGGGCGGGCTCTGGTTGAGGAAGGTGCCGGTGAAGACCGCCTGGTAGTCGCCGCCGGAGGACTTGAAGAGATAGTAGCCCTTGGTGTTGAGGCAGGTGCGGCACTGGGCCACGTTGGGGGCCATCCCGTTGACGTTGCCGTTGCCGTCGATGGACGAGCAGGGGCCGGCGGCGGCGGGCAGGGTCGGGGTGGGATCCGGCTTGTTGTAGGCGTAGGCGCTGGCGATGCCGGGGGCCTCGATCTGGATGGTCCCGGGGTTGTTCGAACTCCCGGCGTTGAGCTTGAAGTAGCTGGTCTGGCGGTAGAGGCAGGTGTCGACCACATGGTCGCCGGCGGGCGTCGCCGTGGTGGTGCAGGCCGACGTCCAGGGAGGGGAGTTGGTGAGGGCCGGCAGGGTGTGGGCGGCGTCGTAGTAGGTCCGGTAGGCCGGCTCGGCCGCCACCGCCGGGTTGAGCGCGGCGGCGGCGGCGGCCTGGTCGAGCCAGGCCCGCGGCACCAGGTCGGTGCCGTTCGGCATGGGGTCGACGGTCGAGTCGCAGCTGCCGTCGTTGTTGAAGGCGGTCGAGGTGGGGAAGCGGATGGTCTTGGGGAACTGGATCATCGACCCGGAGGAGTCGACCAGCACCATGATGTTGGGCACGCCGCCGGGGATCTTGAAGAAGACCTCGTCGCCGGTCGGCGACGGGGAGGGGATCTGGTCGGCGGTGTTGCAGCAGGCGGCCTGCGAGGCGGCCGGGACCGGGATGGCGGCGTCGCCGGCCAGCGGGAGGACGGCGGCGAGGGCCAGGGCCAGGACGAAGAGCTTGAGGTGTCGGGCGCGCATGGTGGCTCCTAGAGGCCGAACTTCACGGCGTATTCGATTTCCATCTGCCGGCCGGAGGTGGGGCTGGACAGATCGCCCTCCTGGCAGTGGACGGTGATCTTGAGCGGCGCTCCGCCGATGTTGCCCGTGAAGCGGACGGTGTTGGTGGAGTCCTCCTCGTTGTACTGGGTCTGGATCACCCGGGGGCTGAGCAGCTCCACCTGCTTGATGGTGAGGAGCAGCTGGGCCGGGTCGGCGTCGATGTGGCCGCCCACCGCCTGCATCCGGCCGTCCGGTCCGTCCAGCTTGACGTTGAGGGCTGCGACGTCGACCGGCTGGGTCGGGGAGAGGGCGTGAAAGCGGCTCTCCAGCAGCTTGCGGGCCGCCTCGGCGCAGGCCGAGAGGGCGTCGGCGCGGGTGCCGGCCAGGGCGCCGGCGGTCTGGCGCTGCGTGAAGCGGACCATCCCGACGCCGATGACCGCGATGATCAGCACCACGATGGTGGCGATGATGAGGGAGCTGCCGCGTTGCAGGGTGCGCATGGCTCGATTCCTTACCCGCCGCCGACGTTGAAGCCGACGGTGGCGACGGGGTTGACCTGGGGATAGGCGAAGGCCGCGGTCCGCAGGTTGCGGATCAGCACGGTGTTCTCGAAGGCGGCGCGGCGGTAGGAGGGGAGGCCGATGATCAGGCCGCGGTTGCCGGCGGCGGGGAGCTGCCGCTCCAGCGCCGAGGCGACGGCCAGGTCCTTCTCCGGCGCGCGGATGACCACGGCGACGCGGACCGCCAGCAGGTTGGCGGGGTGGCCGGTCAGGCGGGAGGGGGCGTCTGGGAGGTCGGTGTAGGCGGGGGCGGTGACGTTGACCGCCAGCGGGAAGGCCTCGGCGTCGGCGAGCACCCCCGGCGTCGCCCCCACCAGCCGGTTGGCCTGGCCGGCGGCCGGGGGCGGGAAGTAGTAGGAGACCTGCAGGTCCTCGACGTCGGAGGCCACCGGGACGTCGATGGCGGCGCCGTTCTGGTCGGTGAGCCCCTGGTCGAGCATCAGGTAGGGCCGGGCCTCCGGCGTCTGGGCCGCCACCACCGCGCCGGCGGCGCTGTACCACTCGACGTGGAACCGGTACCGGTCCACCTGCGTGAGCACCGGCGCCTCGCCGGCGGCGGCCAGCGCGAAGCAGGTGTCGGTGGAGACCCCGTTCTCGAAGGGGAAGACCCGGGCCGCGCCCACCACGGCGCCGGCCTCGAGCTGCACCTGGACCAGCTCGGCGGGATCGGGCGGGGCGGCGGTGGGGAGGACCGTCCGGCTCACCTTGACGTAGCCGCGGGCCTGGCTGCCGCCCAGGCAGGCGACCTGCAGGACCTGCCCCTTGTAGATGGGCCGGGTCAGCCCGCCGCGGAAGGTCAGCGAGGCGCCGGCGAAGGCGGTGATGGTGCGGCTGAAGAGCGGGTTGCGGCTGTAGAAGACCACCTCGTCCGGGCCGTCATTCCGGTCGCGGCAGGTCACCGCCGCGCCGCAGCGGTAGGTGCTGGTGGCGTCGAAGAGCACCGCGTTGGTGGGGGCGCCGGTGCGCGGCACCGGGAGCGCCTGGGGGCCGAAGTCGAAGACCAGGTTGGGGTCGATGCCGTAGCCGGCCATGCGCAGCCGGGTGACGATCTCGCGCAGCGCCGCGTGGCCCGACTCCTGCTGGGCCCGCTCGGTGGAGGTGACGCTGTAGGAGCGCTGCTGCTGGATGAGCAGCGTCATGGCGGCGGCGATGACGATGGTGGAGACGCCGAGGCCGATGATCAGCTCCAGCAGGGTGAAGCCGCGGCGGGGGGCGCGGTTCACAGCATGTCCCCGGTGTTGACCTTGGTGACCATGAAGACGGTCCGCCGCCAGCTGGCCCCGGCCTGCCAGCGGACGATCACCGCCACCCGCTTCGAGTCAGGGACGTTGTTGCCGTTGGCGTCGGGGCCGTCGGCGACGTTCCAGAAGCGCTCCATCTGGTTGGCGTCGAGCAGGTCCTTGGGCAGCCCGACCCAGGTGGCGCCCAGGTCAGCTTCGCCATAGTCGGCCAGGTTGGCGGCCACCGGGTCGACGCTGGAGGCCAGGGACATGGCCGCGGCCGAGTCGCCCAGGTCGGCGTCGTTGCTGGTGGTGCGGTTGGCGAGGCGCGGGTCGTCGTAGTCCCAGAGCTCGATCTGGTTGACCAGGTCCTGGGCGAACATCGAGGCCCGGGTGGTGCGGCGCGAGTCGCCCATGAAGAAGTTGCTCTGCCGCTGCAGCCCGACCAGCCCGGCGGCGCCGAGCATGAGGACCCCCATGGCGATCATGGCCTCGAGGAGGGTGCTGCCGCGCTGGTGTCGCCCGGTGCGCATCGTCGTCTCCCTTGCGTCGCTACGGCTTCCACTTGAGGGTGGTCATGGCCCCGGTGCTGGCGGCCACGGTGATGGTCCGGATCTCCTGGCTGTCCGGCCTGGTCACCGAGAGGCTGCCCCCCTGGGCGAGCGCCAGCGGCGGGCCGTTGCGGTCCTGGAAGGTGACCGAGCCGTTGGGCTGGAAGATCACGGCGCCGCGGCCGCCGGCCCCGGTGCAGAACGGGCAGGCGACGTCGATGGCGATGCCGGCGAACGGGGCCGGCATCACCGCGCCGGTGCCCTGGCCATTGGCCGGGCCGATCACCAGCCCGTCGGCCAGGTCGATGGTCTCCAGCACCTCGCTGCGGGCGTCGGCGACCGGGGCGGCCGGATCCATGTTCTCCAGGTTGACGGCGGCGGCGCCGGAGAAGAGGGAGAAGTCCCCGTCGCGGTAGAGGATGAGCCGGCCGGTCCCCTGCGCGGTCACCTGGTTCGGGAAGACCAGCAGCGCCACCGGCGTGCCGGTGCCCTGGGCGGTCTGGCGTGCACCGACCATCAGGGCCCGCACCTCGAGTGCGAACTGGTCGACCTGCTGGCGCCCCTTCTGCCGGCCGAAGAGGAAGAGGGTCATGGCGGCGATGACGCCGATGATGGCCACCACCACCATCATCTCGATGAGCGTGAAGCCGCGCTGGGCCTTCGAAGAGTTCACGGATGCCTCCACCCTCTTCAGGGATGCAAGGTCCGGACTGGCGGAGAGGCTGGAAAGCGCCAGTGATTTCGAGGGTGTCGGAGAGCTGCGCCCCTCGCCTACATGCAAGAAGTATCGGCCCTGGCCACTTTCTGCAGGCGGCGGCGAACCACCACGCCCCAGGCGAGCAGCGCGGCCAGCGCCGCCAGGGCCAGCGTGAGGCCAGCGGCCAGCCCCGGCGTGGCGTAGCGGAAGACCACCGTGTGCTGGCCGGCCGGCACCCAGACGCCGCGGGCCAGGTAGTTGGCGGGGAGGATCTCGGCGGGTCGGCCGTCGACGGTGGCGGTCCAGCCGGGGGCGTGCTGGTCGTTGAGGACCAGCAGCGCCGGGCCGTCGGCCTCGGTGGTCACCTCGATCCGTTCGCCTTCGTCGACGACGATCCGGGCCTGGCCGATGGGGGGGCGGTAGCTGTCCGGGACCGGCGCCTCCAGCACCGAGCGGCCGCTGGTGGCGGCGTCGGGCGAGGCGACGAACTCAAGCGCTCCCGCCTCGTCCGCCGTGGTGAGCGATCCGGCCAGGTAGGCGCGGGGGCGGGCCGGGCGGCGGAGCAGGAAGGCGGGGAGTTCGGGGTCGACGGCGACCACGTCATAGGGCGGGGTCAGGCCGACGGTGGCGGCCTGGGAGAGCGAACCCGGCACGGTGACGAAGGCGAACCCCCAGAGGGCGCCCGGCTCGACCAGCTCGCGCATGGGGACCTTCTGCCGGAACGGGAGGAGCCGCCGCGGCAGCATGCCGGCGTAGGCCTCCAGGTTGCCGAAGCGGTCGGCCACGTTCCAGGCCGGAGCGCCGGTCCGGGCGGCCCAGCGCCAGCCGCCCTCCACTTGGGTGAGCTCGGGCCAGCGCCTGTCGCTGAGCTGGAACGGGGTCACCACCCGGGCCAGGCCCGGCTCGGCCCGCAGCCGGGACGGGATGGGGGAGGGCCCGGTGACCAGCCCGGGCGGGAGCAGGAAGTAGGCGCGCAGTCCCGCCGCCCCCAGGTCGAGCGCCACCACCAGCCCGATGGCGGCGGGCGCCAGCCGACGCAGGGCGCCGCGGCTCACCAGCCTGGCGACCGCCGCGAGCAGCAGGAGCCCCAGGGCCGCGGCGATCGCCCCGTCGGTGGCGTTCTCCACCAGCACCGTGGCCAGGCGCCGCCCGTCGGGGAGCTGGACCAGCCGGGCCGCCGCCTCGGGGAAGGCGGTCAAGGCGCCCCACCCGGCCAGGAGGAGCGCACCGGCGCCACCGCTCGCCAGCGCCAGGCGCCGACCGGCCGCCTTCTCCTCCAGCAGCCGCTCGGCGCCGGCCCCAGCCGCGACGGCCACCAGCAGCGCGCTCCAGACCGCCAGCTTCTCCCAGAAGCGGAAGCTTGAAAGCAATGGCAGGTGGCGGGCCAGCTGGCCGAAGCCGGCGTATGGGCCCATGGCGGCCCAGGTGAAGAGGGCCGCGCCGACGAGGAGGAGTCGGGCCAGGCGATTGCGGCTGGCGCCCAGGGCCGCCAGCCCCAGCGTGGCGGCGCCGAGGTAGATCGAGAGGACCCAGGGGATGGTCGAGTACTCGTTGCCGGCGTACCACCGATAGACCGGGGCGTAGACCGCGCCGGGCGGGGCCCGCACCAGGTGCGGGACCAGGAACTCGAGGAGCCGGAGCGGGTGGAGGTTCCAGCGCAGGTACTCCCCGGGCTCGAACGCCGCCGCCCGCGACGAGTGCGGGAGCCAGGCGGCCACCGGCAGGAGCACCGGGGCGGCGGCCGCCACCACCACCGCCAGCGCCGCCAGCGCCCGCCAGGCGCGCCGGCCCGGGGAGGGGCCGGGGAGCAGCAGCGCCTGGACCAGGACCAGGCCCACCGCCACCGCCCAGCCCATGGGATCGCCCGCCGCCGCGGTGACGAAGGAGGCGGCCAGCAGGGCCAGGAGCGGCCGGGGTCCCAGCGCCGTCGCAGCGGCGTGACCCGCCGCCAGCATCCAGGGAGCCCCGGCCAGCGCCGAGAGGTAGGTGAGGTTGTCGGTGCTGGAGACCACGAACCCGGAGAGCATGAAGGCCAGGCCGGCGACCGCCGCTCCGGTGGTCCCGTGGCCGAGCCGGAGCGCCCAGGCCGCCGCACCCAGCCCGGCCCCCAGCACCGAGAGGAGCACCCAGCCCTTGAAGCCGGCCTCGAAGGGGAGCACCACCAGCAGCGCGTTGAAGGGGTGGAGCGGCGCGTCCACGGCGGCGCCCACCACCGGGAGGCCGAGCCCGCCGTATGGGTTCCACTCCGGCCAGTGGCCCCGCCGGAGTTCCTCGGCGAGCCAGCGCTTCACCGGGTGGTGCATGCGACCGGCGTCGCGGTAGAGGAACTGGCCGTCGCCGACCAGCGCCGGAAGGAAGAGCAGCGCCGCGGCCACCGCCAGCGCCGAGCCGATGAGGCGCCAGGCGCGCCACGGCTGGCTAGCCACGGTCCGCTCTCGGCCGCAGCAACCGCCTCACGGGAGCGGCCGTTCGTCGGCGGCGCCCACGGCGCCGGCGAGCCGGACGAAGGTCTCCTCCAGCGACTCGCGGTGCGGGAGGAGCGAGAGCAGCTGTCCCCCGGACGCTAGCAGCCGGGCCGCGGCCAGGTTGGCCGCCTCGACGCTGGCGAAGCTGAAGGCGTGCCCCTCGGGCAGGGCGGTGGCCGGGCCAGTCACCGGGGCCAGCGCCTCGAGCAGGGTCGGGGTGAGCGGCCCGCAGCGCAGCTCGACGGCGCGGACGGTGCCGTCGAGGAGCCCCTGCAGCGCACCCTCCTTCATCAGCCGCCCCTTGAAGACCATGCCGACCCGGTCGCAGATCGACTCGACGTCGGGGAGGATGTGGGTGGAGAAGAAGACGGTCTTCCCCTGCTGCCGCAGCTCCAGGATCAGGTCGCGGACCTCCTTGCGCCCGATGGGATCGAGGCCGCTCATGGGCTCGTCGAGGATGAGCAGGGGAGGGTCGTGGATGAGCGCCTGGGCCAATCCGAGCCGCTGCACCATCCCCTTGGAGAACTTGCGGACCGTGAGATCGCGGGCGTGACCCAGCCCGACCCGGTCGATGAGGGCCTCGGCGCGCCGGTCGAGGTCGGCCCCCGACAGCCCGGAGAGCCGGCCCAGGTAGCGCAGCACCTCCAGCGGCCGCATGAAGTCGTGGAAGCTGGGGTTCTCCGGCAGGTAGCCAACCGAGAGCCTGGCCCGCGGATCCGAGATGTCGCGGCCGAAGAGGGCGGCGCGGCCGGCGCTGGGGCGCACCAGCCCCACCAGGATCTTGATGGTGGTCGACTTGCCGGCGCCGTTGGGGCCGATGAAGCCGTAGATGGAGCCCGGCGCCACCGCCAGGTCGAGCGCCGCCAGCGCCTCCACCTTGCGGGCGCGGAAGCCGAGCCGGTAGGTCTTGGAGAGGCTGGAGCAGGTGATGGCGAGGTCGGCCATGGTCAGCGGATGTCCCGGCGGGAGAAGATGACGGAGGCGAGCAGCAGCAGCACCGCGGCGTAGCCGGCGCCGTAGGCGCCACGGGCCAGCGCCGAGCCCACCGTGACCACGTCGCCGTAGGTGACCGCCTCCTTGACGTCGAGCAGGCTCATGTTGGGCAGGAGCACGTCGAGCACCCGGACCAGCTGCTTCATGTCGGCCTGCCGGGCGTTGAGCCAGAAGAAGCGGACCTCGCCGAAGAGCCAGCCGGCGCCGACGATGGAGAGGCTGCAGATGGCGGCCAGCGTGGCGGTGGTGAAGGTGGAGAAGAGGACCGCCAGCGCCGCGCAGACCGCCAGCTGCACCAGCGTCAGGGCGAAGGTGGCGGCGAAGGCGAAGTCGAGGAAGACCGCGCTGCCTCGGTAGAAGGCCAGCACCGCGGCGGTGGCCGCCGCCATCAGCACCACGTTGAGCAGCAGCGTGGCCAGCAGGCCGAGGTACTTCCCGGTCACGAAGCCGGCCCGCGAGATGGGGCGGGCCAGGGCCGGGTAGCAGGTGCGCCGGTCGATCTCCTTGCTCACCAGGCCGACGCCGAGGAAGACGGCGATCAGCGTGCCGAAGACCTGGGTCGCGGATGTACCGATGTTGGCGATGATACGGAACTGCTCCCCCAGGGTGAGCTGCGAGATGGTGATTGACCCGATCACCAGCAGGACGGCGAAGACCACCAGGTTGTAGAGGAGCCGCTCGCGCAGCGCCTCGCGCAGGGTGGTGATTGCGACGGCCAGGGTGGTGCGCAGGGGAGGGCTCCTAGCGGGTGACGCGCAGCGGGGCGCGGGGGCCGAGCACCGAGCTGCGGACGGCGCCGGTGGCGGGATCGTACTCGAAGCGGCCGCCGGAGGGGTCGGCGGGGAGGGTGGTCAGCTCGGCGGGCAGGAGATCCCCGAGCCGGACCGGGAGGCGGCCAGTCCGGGTTCGGTGAGCGGTCACGGCCCGCTCCAGCCTGGCCAGCACCTGGAAGGTGCGGATGCGGGTGAGGCGGGTCGCCAGGTCGTCGCGTAGCTCGGGTAGGTCGGCCTGGCCGAGCATCTGGGTGAGGAAGGCGGCGGCCGCATCGTACTCGTCGTCGGTGTTGGCCAGCGCCGAGAGGTTGGCGGCCAGCAGGGCCAGGTGTGGCTTCTTGCTGAGCTCGGCGGCCCGCCGGGCCAGACGCGCCGCCGCCGGGTAGTCCTGCTCGAAGATGAACTTGTTGGTGGCCTGGATGAAGGGGAGGTTCCAGCGCTCCGGGAGCGCCCGCATCCCCTTCTCCAGGATCCGGTCGGCCTCGGCGTGGCGCCCGGCCAGCCCGGCCAGGTTGGAGCCGGTCACCTGGTAGGCGTAGCCGTGGCGGGGGTCGAGGTCGGTGACGATCTCGGTGAGCGGGAGCAGCGCCTCCCAGCGGTCGCTCCTGGCCAGCAGCGTCTCGCCCATGTAGCTGACGGTGCGGAGCCAGTAGAAGTCGGAGAGGAGCAGCCGCTGGCCGAAGGAGGCGATCCGCAGCACCTGTCCGCTCGGCAGCCAGGCCGGGTCGCGGACGGCGCCGCGGGCGGAGGCCTCCGGCTCGAGCACGCCACGGGTCAGGGCGGTGACGCCGACGGCCGCGGCGAGCAGGGCGGCGAGGGTGACGGAGTGGCTGCGCATCCGGTGCGAGGCAGGATACCGCTGGATTGACGAGGCCGGTCCAGGAAACGTCGAAGGGCGCCGCGCTGACGCGCGACGCCCTCCTTGGTTCAGGCCAACCGGTGACTAGAAGACGTCAGGGCTGGTGGTGGTGCAGGGGGTGCCGTAGACGGTCTTGGCGCCGTCGAGGCAGCTGCCCAGGGTGCCCGGGAAGGCGGCGATGTTGCCGGTCTTGACGGGGAAGCTGACGCCGTCGAGCGCCCCCTTGGCCAGGGCCACGTCGCCGTTGGTGCCGTCGCCGTCGATGTCGGCCGCGGCGCCGATCATGTAGCAGATTCCCGAGTTTGCGCCGCCGATGGCGGTCGCACAGGGGGCAGAGGTGTCCACCTCGTAGTTGAAGTAGGTGGCCCCCTCGATCTGCCAGTCGATGGCCTGCGCCAGCGCCAGCTCGGTGGTGGCCCAGGTGATCTTGGCCGTGCCGATGGTGCCGGCCGGCATCGCCGTGCTGCCGAGCGAGTGGTAGGAGCCGGGCTCGTAGGCGGCGTCGAGGGCGCCGGTGATGATCACCTTGCGCTCGCCCTGGCGCAGCGCCTCCTCGGCCTTGCGGAGCCCCTCGATGTTGGAGGAGGCCTCCGAGAACTTGGAGCGGAGCTGGTACTTGACGAAGTTGGGGATGGCGATGGCGGCCAGGATGCCGATGATGGCCACGACGATCATCAGCTCGATCAGGGTGAAGCCACGGGTCAGCTTCTTCATGTGTGTTCTCCGGTCAGGCCGGGACGCTGTGAGACGGCCGGCGTTGTGCCAGGCGGCGTGCGGCATGCTGCCCGACCTGGTTCGTGGATCCTGTTAGCACGGGGAGTGCCAGCCGCCCATTTTACGAACCTCCATGAAATTCGCGGTGTAGCCGTTCGTCCCACCGGACCAATCCGGGCACCCGGGTGGTCGCGGGTGACGAAAACCGTCACCTCCGGGGACCGCATGAACGCGGGACACCCAGGCGAGGCAACTTTGACAGCCGATCGCCGCCGTCCGATCATCTGGCTCGCCCCGACGGTGTACCCGCGAGGGCCGAGACCACGTGGACCCAGCCGCCGCCGACATCCTCCGACCCCTCTCCATCGCCTGGGGCGCCCTCGTCGGGTCGGTGGTGGGCAGCTTCCTCAACGTGGTGGTGGCCCGGCTGCCGAAGGGGGAGTCGGTGGTCCACCCCCGCTCGCGCTGCCCGGGGTGCGGTGCCCCCATCGCCTGGTACGACAACGTCCCGGTCCTCTCCTGGCTCCTGCTGCGGGCCCGCTGCCGCCGCTGCCGCGCCCGCATCAGCGCCCGCTACCCGCTGGTGGAGCTGCTGGTGGCCCTCCTCGGTGGGCTGGCGGTGGAGCGCCACGGCGTCTCCGCCGCCGCCGCTGCCGAGCTCACCTTCGGCGCGCTGCTGGTGGCGCTCGCCTTCATCGACCTCGACACCTGGCTGCTCCCCTTCGCGCTCAGCCTGCCGCTGGCGGCGCTGGGGCTGCTGGCGGGCGGGCTCGGCCTGGCCCCATCCGGCTCGCTCGGCGGCGCCCTGCTCGGCGGCGGCGTCGGCTTCCTGGCCTTCCTCGCGGTCCACCTGGTGGGCGAGAAGATCTTCAAGCGCGAGGCCATGGGGTTCGGCGACGTGGTGCTGCTCGGCGGCCTCGGCGGCTGGCTCGGTGTCGGGGGGCTGCTGCCGGTCATCCTCCTCTCCTCGTTGCAGGGCAGCGTGGTGGGGATCGCCCTGGTCCTGCTCGGCCGCGGGCAGCCCGGGCCGCCGGCCCCGGAGGCGACCGACGCCCCGTCCGCCCCTCCGGCCACGGTGCCCACCACCGCTCCGGTCGCAGCACCGCTTGACGGGGCGCTGCCCGCCGCCGAGGTGCCCGTCGCCGCAGAAGACGACTGGATCCCCCCGCGCCACGCGCTCCCCTTCGGCCCCTTCCTGGCGCTGGCGGCGCTGGAGTGGCTGCTGCTCGGACCCTGGCTGGCCCGCGCCGTCCCCCTGCTCTCCCCATTCGTGGGGCGGTGACCGCCGGTGAAGATGCAGCTTCGCCTCCACCTGCTCCTCCAGCTCACCGCGGTGGCGGCGGCGGTGGCGGCCGTCCTGCTGGCGGTGGGAGTGCCGCTGCTGGCGGCGCGCGCCCTCGGCCCCGGCCAGTTCCTGGCGCTGGTGCTGCTGGCGGCGCTGGCGGTGGTCGGCGTCGGCGGCCTCTTCCTGTCCCGCGGCGTGGCCCGGCCGCTCGACCGGCTGGTGGAGGCGGCGGCGCGGCTCGGCGCCGAGGGCGGGCTGCCGCCGCTGGGGCCGCCCGGCGACCAGGCCGGACCGAGCCTGGCGCGGGCCGCGGTGGCCTTCGAGCGGACCGCGGCGGCCCTCTCCGAGGAGCGGGCCCGGCTGGCGGCCAAGGTGGCCGAGCTGGAGGCGAGCCACCGCCGCCTCGCCGAGGCGCAGGAGGAGCTGCTCCGCTCCGAGCGGCTGGCCTCGGTGGGGCGGCTGGCCGCCGGGATCGCCCACGAGGTGGGCAACCCGCTCGGCGCCATCGGCGGCTACGCCGAGCTGGCCCGGGCCAAGCTGGCCGACGGTAGCGCCGACCCGGCCGCGGTCGACGACTTCCTCCGGCGGATCGGCGTGGAGGCGCAGCGGATCGACGCCATCGTCCGCGACCTGCTCGACTTCGCCCGCCCGGCGCCGCTGGCGCTGGGCCCGGTCACGGTGGCCGCGGCCCTGGACGCTGCGGCGCGGCTGGCGCGGGTGCAGGGGCGGTTCCGCGAGGTGGCGCTGGAGCTGGACCTGCCCGCCGACCTGCCGCCGGTCCGCGCCGACGAGCGGCGGCTGGCGCAGGTCTTCCTCAACCTGCTGCTCAACGCCGGCGACGCCATGGCGGGGGCGGGGCGGGTGCGGGTCACTGGCCGGCTCCGGCAGGGCCAGGTGATCGTCGAGGTGGAGGACGGCGGGCCAGGTCTGGCCCCGGAGGCCCGCCTCAAGCTCTTCGACCCCTTCTTCACCACCAAGGAGCCGGGGCAGGGGACCGGGCTGGGGCTGTCGGTCTGCCACGGCCTGATGGCCTCCTTCGGCGGCTCCATCGAGGCCGGCGAGGCGCCCGGCGGCGGGGCCCGCTTCACGCTCCGGCTGGCCGCGGAGCCGCCGTGACCGGTGGCGCGGCGCCGGGCACGCACGGGGAGAGCCCGGCGAGGGCCGTCGACGGAGAGGGGCGCTTGCCACCACCCACCATCACGGAGGGGCGGAGCCGATGGGCCTTCGCCGCCGCGGTGGCGCTGCTGCTCCTCGTCGCCTTCCTGCTCCGCCTGGCCGGCGCCGCCGCCGCTTTCGATCAGGGCGAGCTGGTGACGCTGGACGGAGACTCGCTCTACCACCTGCACCGGATGCGGCTCATCGCCGAGCAGTTCCCGGCGGTGCCCTGGATCGATCCGCTCATCGCCTGGCCGGCCGGGGCGGCCATCCCCTGGGCGGCCGGCTTCGACCTGCTGGGGGCAGCCCTCATCGTGCTGGGGCGGGCGGCCGGCGGCCCGGCGGGCGGCGATCTCTGGGTGGCGGCGCTCTGCCCGCTGCTCGGCGTGGCCGTGGTGGCGGCGGTGATCGAGCTGGCCCTGGCGCTCCAGCCGGCGGGGCCGGCCCGGCGCCCCGGCGCGCTGGCGGCCGGGATCCTGGCGGCGGTCCTCCCGCAGGGGGTCGCCATCTCGCGCTACGGACGGATCGACCACCACGTCGCCGAGGCGTTGGTCATGCTGCTGCTGGCCCGCTGGGCCCTGGCGGCCCTGCCGCCCCGGGGCGGCGGAACGACGCGGCAGCGGCTGGTCTTCGAGGTGGCGGGCGGCGCCCTCGCCGCCGGGGCGGTGCTGGTCTTCACCGGCTCGCCGCTCTACGTGGCGCTGGTGGTGCCGCTGCTGGCCGGCGCGGCGCTGGTCCGCGAGCGCCCCTCGGTGCTGGGGAGCGGCGGCCCCGGGCTGTTGCTCGGTGGCGCGCTGGCGGGGCTGGCGTCTGCGCCGGCAGTAGCCGCGAACGGCCGCGCCTTCGCCTTCGGCTTCCCTTCCTGGCTCCAGCCGCTGCTGCTGGCCGCCGCCGGGCTGGCAGTCTGCGCCGTGGCCGCGGTCGGCGCCCGGGTCGGGCCCGGCCGGAGGCGGCTGGGGCTGGTGGCGGCCGGGCTGGTCGCGCTGGCGGTGCTGGGGGCGCTCGCCGTACCCCAGGGGCTGGGCCAGGCGGTGGCCGGATTGCGCGAGTGGCTCTTCAAGGCCGATCCCTGGCTGCGGACCATCGATGAGTTCCAGCCGCTCCTCTCCTCCCGGCGCGGCGGCCACGGCAGCGTGACCCGGTACTTCGGCGTTGCCGGGTTCGCCACGCCGCTGGCCCTGCCGCTGGCCTGGTGGGCGGCGCGCGCTGCCACACCGGCCCGGGCCGCCGGACTCCTCTGGCTCTGCTCGGCGCTGGCCGGGCTGACGCTCCTGCAGGTCCGCTTCGGGCGGGTCTTCGTCCCGTTCCTGGCCCTCGCCGCCGGGCTGGCGCTGGCCTGGCTGGCCGGACGGCTCCGCCCTGCGGGCCGGCTGGCGCCGCTCGCTCCGCTGGTCGCCGCGCTGGCGCTGCTCGACCCGGCGGTCCGCGCCGGCCTTGGCACCAGCCGCGATCCCATCCCCAACGCCATGGTCGAGGTGGCCCGCGAGCTGCGCCGGCGCCCCGCCGGGCCGAGCCCCGGCGTACTGGCCCCGTGGGATCTCGCCAACGAGGTGCTGACGCTGGCAGGGCGGCCGGTGGTGGTCACCGGCTTCGGCCCGTACCCGGATCCGGCCGCCTACTGGGAGACGGTCAAGGCCTACACGGCCAGTGAAGAGGAGCTGCTGCCGTGGCTGGCCGGGCGGCGGGTGGGCTGGGTGGTGGCCGGCGCCGCCAACCTCTTCGGCCGGGTGCGCAGCGCCGACGCCCTCATCCCGTTCAGCAACGGGGAGTTCGACCCGCGCTGGCTGCAAGGCACGCCATCCGCCCCGCTCCTCATCGGCGGCTCCGGCGTTCCGGCGCTGGGGGTTCGCCACTTCGGCCACCTCATGCCGATCCTCGCCGCGACGCGGGTCGTGAAGGGGCTGAAGTCGCCGCTGCCGGTGATCTGGCTCTACGCGGTGGTGGCCGGCGCCGAGCTGACCGGCCGGGCGCCGGCCGGCGCGCGGGTGGTGCTGGAGGTCCCGCTCACCGAGCACGGGCGCCCCCACACCTGGCGCGCCTGGGCCGACGCCGGGGCCGACGGGCGCTGGCAGCTGCGTGTGCCGCTCCCCACGGATCTGTCCACGCAGACCATCCGGACGGCGACGGGGCGGCTCCGGGTAGGGGACGGCCCGGCCCAGCCCCTCGAGATCACGGAGTCGACGGTCCGCGCCGGCGGGATCATCGCCGCCCCCGGCGACACGCGCTAGACTCGCTCCGTGCTCCAGAGCGTCCTCGTCGTCGACGACGAAGCGTCGATGCGCCACCTGCTCACCGTGATCCTCGCCGATCGCGGCTACCAGGTGCGCGCCGTGGCCGGCGCCGCGGCCGCGCTCGAGGAGCTCAAGGCCCGCGAGTTCGACGTGGTGCTCACCGACGTGCGCATGCCGGGCGGCGACGGCATCGCCCTGACCCGCGCCATCGGCGAGCGGCAGCCCGGGGCCACGGTGATCGTGATGAGCGCCTATGGCTCCCACGACGCCGCCATCGAGGCCATGAAGGCCGGGGCCTACGACTTCCTCCCCAAGCCCTTCAAGCCGGACGACGTGCTGCTCTGCCTGCGCAAGGCCGAGGAGCGCGAGCGGCTCACCCGCGAGAACCGCCGGCTCCGCACCGAGCTGCGCGGCACATTCCCCGCCGACGCCATGGTGGGCGCCTCCGAGCCCATGCAGGCGGTGCTCCGCCAGGTGGCCAAGGTGGCCCCGCAGAAGACCACCGTGCTCATCCACGGCGAGTCGGGCACCGGCAAGGAGCTGGTGGCCCGGGCCCTCCACGAGCGCTCGCCGCGGGCCGCCATGCCCTTCGTGGCCGTCAACTGCGGCGCCATCCCCGGCGAGCTGCTGGAGACCGAGCTCTTCGGCCACGCCCGCGGCGCCTTCACCGACGCGGTGCGGGCCAAGAAGGGGCTGGCGCTGGAGGCCGACGGCGGCACGCTCTTCCTCGACGAGATCGGCGAGCTGCCGCTGCCGCTCCAGGTGAAGCTGCTGCGCTTCCTCCAGGAGGAGGAGGTGCGGCCGGTGGGAGACACCCGGGCCCTCAAGGTCGACGTCCGGGTGGTGGCCGCCTCGGCCCGCGATCTGGCCCAGGCGGTGGCGGCCGGCCAGTTCCGCGAGGACCTCTACTGGCGCCTGGCGGTGGTGGGCATCGGCCTGCCGGCGCTGCGCGACCGGGGCGAGGACCTGGAGCCGCTGGCCCGCCACTTCCTGGCCCGCTTCGCCCCGCTCCGCCCCGAGGTGCGCGGCCTCGACTTCTCCCCCGAGGCGCTGGAGCGGCTGCGGGCCCACCGCTGGCCGGGCAACGTGCGCGAGCTGATGCACGCGGTGGAGCGGGCGGTGGTGCTGGCCGACGGGCCGCTGATCGGCGAGGACGACCTGCCCGACGCGGTGCGCGCCGCCCC
Organism: Anaeromyxobacteraceae bacterium; assembly: GCA_032654565.1. GTDB lineage: Bacteria > Myxococcota > Myxococcia > Myxococcales > Anaeromyxobacteraceae > JADKCZ01. The sequence goes on from JAULAX010000007.1 coordinate 169,577, forward strand.
GGCGCCACCGCCCGGCGCCGCCCCGCCGCCGCCCGGCGACGACCTCTCGGTGAAGCGGGCCACCGCCGCCCTCGAGGCGCGGCTGATCGCCGAGGCCCTGGCCCGCACCGGCGGCAACCGGACCCGCGCCGCCGAGCTGCTCGACCTCTCCTATCGGGCCCTGCTCTACAAGATCAAGGAGTACGGGCTGGGGTGAGCGGGGGTGGGCGGACGGCCCCGGCGGGGGGGGGGCGGGAGGCCACCCGGAGCATCCACGGACGCACACTGACGCATCACTTCGCGTCGCGGACGCATCGAGAGCCCCACAGATGCGATATCGGCGCCGGTCGCTTTCTTGATCCCATCGGGATCGATCGCGTAGCGTCTCCCCTGCATGGCTCCTCACACCCCGAAGACCGCCGTCCGCGCCGAGATCCAGCGCCGGCCGGCCAACAACCTGCAGCGCCTGCGCGAGGATCAGCTCCTCACCAAGGCGGAGCTGGCGCGCAAGGCCGGCGTCTCCCCGCTCACCGTGGCGCGCATCGAGGCCGGACAGGAGTGCCGGGTGGACACCAAGCGGAAGATCATCCTGGCGCTGGGCATGACCCCGTCCGACCGGGCCAAGGTGTTCGGCGGCGGCAGGAAGGGGCGGACGTCATGAGCCGGAGCAAGCTCGCGGTCGGGCTCGACATCGGGTCCTCGGGCGTCAAGCTCATCCAGCTGAAGGAGAAGAAGGGCGGCTACTCGCTGCTGGCCTACGGCACCGCGCCGCTGCCGCCCGAGGCCATCGTCGACGGCAGCCTGATGAACTCGGCGGCCATCGTCCAGGCCATCCAGGAGCTGGTGGCCCAGCACAAGGTCAAGACCCGCGAGGTGGCCATCGGCGTCCGCGGCCACTCGGTGATCATCAAGAAGATCTCCATGCCCCGCATGACCCAGGAGGAGCTGGACGAGTCGATCCTCTGGGAGGCGGAGCAGTACATCCCCTACGACGTCAAGGACGTGAACATCGACACCCAGATCCTCACGCCCGAGGGGGACGCCGCCGGCCAGATGGACGTGCTGCTGGTGGCCGCCAAGAAGGACATGATCAACGACTACTCGTCGGTCTGCGCCGAGGCCGGCCTGACCGCCACGGTGGTCGACGTCGACGCCTTCGCGGTGCAGAACGCCTTCGAGGCCAGCTACGAGCTGTCGCCCAGCGACACCGTGGTGCTGATCAACGTGGGCGCGGCGGTGGCCAACATCAACATCCTCACCCGCGGCGTCACCACCTTCACCCGCGACATCACCATGGGCGGCAACGCCTTCACCGAGGAGATCCAGAAGCAGCTCAGCATCTCCTACGACGAGGCCGAGGCCTTGAAGGTGGGCGGGCAGGGCGAGACCGACGCGGTGGTGCCCCAGGAGGTGGAGCGGGTCATCCAGGGGGTCGCCGAGCAGATGGGCGGCGAGATCCAGCGCTCCCTCGACTTCTTCGCCTCCTCGGCCGCCGACGCCCGCATCTCCCGGGTCTTCCTCTCCGGGGGCACGGCGCGCATCCCGGCGCTCTTCAAGGTCATCGAGGCGCGGGCCGGGGTGCCGGTGGAGATCCTCAACCCGTTCAAGAACATCGAGATCGACAATCGCAAGTTCGACCCGGCGGCCATCCTGGCCGGCGCGCCGGCGGCGGCGGTCGCGGTCGGGCTGGCGCTGCGCCGGCCCGGGGACAAGTGACCATGGTCCGGATCAACCTACTCCCGGTTCGGGTTTCGAAGAAGAAGGAGGCGGGCAAGCAGCAGCTCGTCATCTTCGCGGCGGTGCTGCTGGTCGGCCTGGCCGGCAACTTCTTCTGGGCCTCCTCCCGGGCCGGCGACCTCAAGGCGCGCGAGGCCAAGCTGGCCCGCACCCGCGACGACATCGCCCAGCTCGAGCGGATCATCGGCGAGGTCAAGAACATCAAGGACGCCCAGCAGGAGCTGCAGAAGAAGCTCGACGTCCTCGACAAGCTCAAGCAGGGGCGCAGCGGCCCGGTGCGCATGCTCGACGAGCTGGCCAGCGTCACCCCGCGCCAGCTCTGGCTCACCAAGATGGACGAGAAGAACGGGGCCATGGTCTTCGGCGGCGCGGCGCTGAGCATCGACGACGTCTCCGAGTTCATGACCAAGCTCAAGCAGTCGAAGTACTTCACCAAGGTGGAGCTGAAGAAGACCACCGCGGTCAAGTCCACCGGGCGCGGAGACCGGCTGGTGAACTTCGAGATCCAGGCCACCGCCAAGTACAACCCGCTGGCGGCCGAGGCGGCTGGCGCGCCCGGGAAGAAGGGGTAAGGCGATGGAACAGCTCATCGAGAGGATCGCCAAGGCGCCCACCGGGCTCAAGGCCGGCGTGGTGGCCGGTGCGCTGGCGCTGGTCACGGCGCTCTCCTACTTCGTCTTCTCGCTCCCCTACGGGCCGTCGGTCTCGGAGATCGAGACCCGCATCAAGAAGACCATCGCCGAGCAGGCCCGGCTGGAGCGCGACTACACCGAGAAGCAGGCCATCGCCAACGACCTGAACCGCTTCCGCAAGGAGAAGGAGCTGCTCGAGCAGCGGCTGGCCGAGGCCCTGGCCGAGCTGCCCGAGGAGAAGAACATCGACGAGCTGCTCCAGCTCTTCCAGGATCGGGCCCAGAAGGCCGGCCTGGAGATCTCCACCATCACGCCGGAGGCGGAGAAGTCGGAGGGGTTCTACGCCCGCATCCCCATCCCCATGACCGTGACCGGCAACTTCCACGAGATCGCCACCTTCTTCGACTCGCTGGGGAGGCTGCGCCGCATCGTCAACGTCAGCGACATCTCCATGTCGACGCCCAAGGACGTGGCCGGGAAGATGGTGGTGGACGCCAAGTTCATGGTCACCACCTTCATGTTCCTCAACCAGGCCAAGAACGCCCCGGCCGGCGCCAGGAAGGGGGGGACCAAGTGAACCGCCTCCGCCTCGTCGCCTCCGCCGCCCTGCTGCTCGGCGCCGCCGCCTGCGACAAGCCCAAGCCGGCGGTCACCGCCGCCCCCGCCGCCCGCCCCGCCGCAGCCGCCCAGCCGGCCGCCGCCGCCGCCGAGGGCGACAAGAAGCCAGGGGAGGCCTGGTCCTACTCCTCGGTGGGCAAGCGCGATCCGTTCCGCAGCTTCCTCTCCGAGACCCGCGGTGGCGGCCCCGCGCTGACCACCCGCTGCGCCACCCCGCTCGGCCGCTACGAGCTGGAGCAGTTCAGGCTGGTGGCGGTCATCACCGGGCTGGAAGACCCGGTGGCCATGGTCCAGGCGCCCAACGGCACCGGCTACACGGTGCGCCGTGGCTCCTGCATCGGCAAGAACGGCGGCAGCGTCGCGGCCGTCCGCACCGGCGAGGTGGTGGTCGCAGAGTGGGCCACCCGCGCCGATGGAACCCGGGACCGGACCCAGACCGTGCTCAGCCTCCCCAAGCGGGAAGTCATCAACCTCGAGGAGTCGCCATGAACAACCACCCCCAGCGCCTTGCCGGCTTCCTCCTGTGGGGCGCCCTCGCGGTGGCCTCCCCGGCGCGCGCCGCCGACGCCAACGCCATCAGGTCCATCGACGTCGCCGAGCAGGGCGGCGCGGTGGAGCTGGCCATCCGCGGCTCGCGGCCCCCCTCCTACACCGTCTTCAAGCTGCAGGACCCGCCGCGCCTGGTGGTCGACCTGGCCGGCGCCGACGTCACCGCGGTGGCCTCGCCGGTCCAGGTGGGGAAGGGCGGCGTGCTGGCCGTCTCCACCGCCCAGTACAAGGACGAGCGGAGCACCGTGGGGCGGGTCATCGTCGCCCTCGACGGCGCCCGCCGCTACGAGGTGCTGGAGCGCGGCGAGTCGGTGGTGGTCCGGGTGCTGTCGCCCGAGGCGCCGGCCACGGCTGCCGTCACCCCCCCGGCCACGCCGGCCGAGCCCTCCGCCGCCTTCGCCGCCCCTGCGGCCCAGCCGCTGGCGCAGGCCAACGAACCTGCGCCCGCGCCGGCCGTCCCGGTGGCGGCCCCGGTCGACCCCGTGGTCATTCCTGCCGTCACCCCGGCCGCCCCGATCGCCGCCGCGCCCCCGGCCGCGCCCGCCAACGACAACGTGGTCTCCCGCCGCACCGACGAGGCCCCGGTGAAGCGCGCCGCCAGCGCCGTCACCGGCGTCAAGCCCTCCGGCCGCGGGCTGCTGCTGGCCACCGACGGCGACGTCGGCTCCATCGAGATCATCGAGCTGAAGAACCCGGCCCGCCTCGCCCTCGACCTCCACGGCGTCGTCAAGGCGCCCAAGGGGACGGTGAAGCTGGACGGGGCCTTCGGCCAGGTCCGCTTCGGCCGCGACACCAACAAGGTGCGCGTGGTCCTCGACGTGGCCGGCGACCTGCCGGCCTACCAGGTCAAGCGCGTCGCCGGCGGCATCGCGGTGACGCCCCGCGGCGCCGCGACGCCCGCCCCGTCCAGCCCGACGCCGTCGGCGGTCGCCGCCGCCCCGGCTCCGGTCCGGACCCGGCAGGCCGCGGCCCCGGTGGCCGCGCCGAAGCGGGCCCGGATCAGCGACGTCACCTTCAGTCATACCAACGGCACCTCGCGCATCGAGGTGGTGGGCAGCGCCCGCCACACCGTGACCCGCCCCGACGCCCGCACCGTGGTCCTCTCGCTCGACGCCGCCGAGCTGCCGCGCAAGCTGGAGCGGTCGCTCGACACCAGCGCCTTCGGCGGCCCGGTGATGATGATCTCCTCCTTCAACCAGCCCTCCACCGGCCAGGTGAAGATCGTGGCCACCCTGCGCGGCCCCACCGCCGACGCCCTCGCCGAGCGCGGCGACGGCCTCACCTGGACCTTCGCCGAGCCGGCGGTGGCCAGCGGCGCCCGCGACGACGAGCCGGTCATGCTCTCCGACGACACCAGCGCCACCACCGCCGAGGCGGGGGCGGCCGGGTTCGCCGCCGAGGCCCCCAGCTACGCCTCGGCCGGCGCGCCCCAGAAGAAGGGCTACACCGGCCGGCGCATCAGCCTGGAGTTCCACGACATCGAGGTCCGCAACCTGCTGCGGCTCATCGCCGACGTCTCCAAGAAGAACATGGTGGTGGCCGACGACGTGGGCGGCAAGGTGACCGTCTCCCTGCGCAACGTCCCCTGGGACCAGGCCCTCGACCTGGTGCTCCGCTCCAAGGGGCTGGGCAAGGAGGAGATGGGGAACATCATCCGGGTCGCCAAGCTGGAGGACATCGCCAAGGAGCAGGAGGCGCTGGCCAAGGCCGCCGAGGCCCGCAAGCCGCTCATCCCCCTCAAGGTCCGCATCATCCCGGTCAACTTCGCCCGGGCCGGTGACATGGCCGGCCGGATCAAGGACGTGCTCACCGAGCGCGGCAGCGTCTCCACCGACGAGCGGACCAACGTGCTCATCGTCAAGGACGTCCAGGAGGCGCTGACCCGGGCCGAGGGGCTGGTGCGCAACCTCGACACCGCCATCCCCCAGGTGCTGATCGAGAGCCGCATCGTCGAGGCCTCGTCCAACTTCAACAAGGCCATCGGCGTCCAGTGGGGCGGCAACGCCTCCATGTCGCAGGCCTCCGGCAACCCCACCGGGCTGGCCTTCCCCAACATCGCCTCCGGCGCCGGCGCCGCCGGCGGCGGCCCGACCACCGGCACCGCCAACGCCCCGCAGTACGCCGTCAACCTCCCGGCCGCCATCGGCCAGGGGGCCGGCGGCGGCATCGGCATGGTCTTCGGCTCGGCCGGCGGGGCCTTCAACCTCAACCTGCGGCTCTCGGCGCTGGAGAACAGCGGCGTGGTCAAGACCATCTCCTCGCCGCGGGTGGCCACCATCGACAACAAGGAGGCCACCATCGGCCAGGGCATCAGCATGCCCTACTCGCAGGTGAGCGCCTCGGGCGTGAACACCACCTTCATCGAGGCCAAGCTGGAGCTCAAGGTGACGCCGCACGTCTCCGCCGATGGCTCCATCCTCCTCAAGATCAAGGCCACCAACAACCAGGCCAACCCGCAGCTGACCGGCGCCAACGGCCAGCCCTCCATCTCCAAGCGCGAGGCCGAGACCGAGGTGCTGGTCAAGGACGGCGAGACCACGGTGATCGGCGGCATCTTCACCCGCCAGACCTCCACCCGGCGCAGCGCCGTCCCCTTCTTCGGCAAGATCCCCATCATCGGGTTCTTCTTCCGCACCGACGCCGATTCGGACGACCACACCGAGCTGCTCATCTTCATCACCCCCCGCATCCTCAACCGCCAGGCGACCGCCGTCGCCAACGGCGGGTAGGCAGGAGGGACGACCCCCATGAACGCCCGAAACCTCGCTCCGCTGCTGCTGGTCGCCGCCCTCGCCGGCTGCGTCGACAACAACGCCTCGGTCCGCCTCTCCGGCACCTGCGCCCCGCCGGCGCCGGCCGCCGGGGTCTGCGCCTACTCGGCGACCTGCGACTCGGTCTGGATGGACAACCTCTGGGTCGACACCGCCTACGTCGACCCCGTCAACCCCTCGCCGCTCGACGGGACCCTCTACTGGCCCTTCCAGGCGGACAACCAGCGGTCGGACAACTCCGGCCGCGATGGCGGCACCAACACCGCCACCGCCTTCATCACCGGCTTCAAGATCAGCTACTTCTCCGCCACCATCTCCATCCCCACGGTGACCATCGAGGACTCCACCCGGACCATCGAGCCGGGGGCCTCGGCGGTGGTCTCCATCCCGGTCATCCCGGTCAGCGTCGCCACCCTGCTCGGCGTGCCCCTGCCCGGCGGCGGCGACCTGCAGGGCACCGTGCGGGCCGAGATCCAGGCCACCGGAAAGTTCGGTGACGGCTCCTCCTTCGAGACCGGCCCGTACTCGGTGGTGGTCGACATCATCAACGGCGCCGGCGCCGGCTACGGCTGTCCACTGAGCACACCGAACCTGGCGGTCTGCCCCAAGGCGGGCCAGTCGGGCGTCCCGCTCTGCGAGTAGCGGCGCGACCCCGCCTTCGGGGGGCTGCCGGTTGTCTTGACGGATCGCGCACGAGCGGGCTACATACGGCCCGCTTCGTGACGCGGTCCTCGTCTTTTCGGGGATTTACGACGCGGAGCGGCGAGCCATGAGCTTTCGAGCACACCTCCAGCAGGTCGTCGAGAACGTCGATGGTGCCGTGGCCTGCGCCCTGATGGGCGTGGACGGCATCGAGGTCGACAGCCACCACCTCGACGGCGGGGACGGGCTGGACGTCCACACCCTGCTCATCGAGTACTCCTCCCTCTTCCGCGCCGCGCGCGAGGCGGCGGCGGCCCACGAGGCCGGCGCGGTGTCGGAGCTCTCGGTGCTCTCGGAGCGGCTGCTGGTGGTGGCCCGGCTCGTCTCACCCGAGTACTTCATGGTGGTGGCCCTCCGGCCCGACGGCAACTTCGGCAAGGCGCGCTTCATGATGCGCGTCACCGCACCGAAGCTGCTGGCGGAGCTGTAGGACCGCCGCCCCGGCGCGCGCCCCGGCCCCGCCAGGGGATTGGGCTCCGCCGGTTCCAGGGACTTCCAACAGGAGCAGGAGAAGCAGATGGGCGACAGCATGGACACCTCGGCGTTCCGCCGCGGCCTCAAGATCGAGATCGACGGCGACCCCTGGGAGATCGTGGAGTTCCAGCACGTCAAGCCCGGAAAGGGCTCGGCCTTCGTGCGGACCAGGATCCGCAACATGATCAACAACCGGACCATCGACCGGACCTTCAAGTCTGGCGACGTGGTGGGCAAGCCGGACATCGAGGAGAAGGAGATGCAGTACCTCTACCGCGACGGCGACCACTACAACTTCATGGACAACAAGAACTTCGAGCAGACCTTCCTGACCGTCGAGCAGATGGGCGACTCGAAGAACTTCATCAAGGACAACACCACCACCCACATCGTCTTCTTCAACGGCAAGGCCATCGGCATCACCCTGCCCAACGCCATGGACCTGCTGGTGGCCAAGTGCGATCCCGGCGTCCGCGGCGACACCGTGTCGGGCGCCACCAAGCCGGCCACGCTGGAGACCGGCTTCGTCGTCAACGTCCCGCTCTTCATCAACGAGGGCGAGATCCTCCGCATCGACACCCGCACCGGCGAGTACCTGACCCGCGTCGCCGGCTAGTCCGACCGTCCCCCCCACGGTTCCAACCCCAAGGAGCGAGAGCGCATGGCCAAGTCCACCAAGCAGCCCGTCAAGGAAGCCGCCCAGGCCTTCACCATCGAGGACGTGAAGAAGCTGGTGGCGCTGGTCGAGAAGACCGACGTCAGCCTGGTGGCCTGGAGCCGCGGCATCGAGAAGGTGGTCATCCGCCGCGGCGCCGTGGTGGCCATGGCGCCCCACGCCCCGGTGGCCATGCACCACGCCCCGGTGGCGGCCCCGCTCCCGGCGGCGCCGTCCGCCGCCCCCACCGCCGCCAAGGCCGAGGCCAAGGCCGTCGAGGCCCCCGGCTCGGTGGTCACCTCGCCGTTCGTGGGCACCTTCTACCGCGCCCCCTCGCCCGACTCGCCGCCGTTCACCGACGTCGGCGCCAAGGTGAAGAAGGGCCAGACGCTCTGCATCGTCGAGGCCATGAAGCTGATGAACGAGATCGAGAGCGAGATCGACGGGACCGTCGCCGAGATCTACGCCCAGAACGGCAGCCCGGTGGAGTTCAGCGAGAAGCTCTTCCGCGTCGTCCCGGGTTAGGCGAACGAGGCCCCACATGTTCAAGAAGGTCCTCATCGCCAACCGGGGCGAGATCGCCCTCCGGGTGATCCGCGCCTGCAAGGAGCTGGGCATCGCCACCGTGGCGGTCCACTCCACCGCCGACGCCGAGTCGCTCCACGTCCGCTTCGCCGACGAGGCCATCTGCATCGGCCCGCCGCAGTCGAAGGACAGCTACCTCAACGTGCGGGCGCTGCTCTCCGCCGCCGACGTCAGCGGCGCCGACGCCATCCACCCCGGCTACGGCTTCCTCTCCGAGCGGGCCGACTTCGCCGAGATGGTGGTCAAGCTGGGGATGAAGTTCATCGGCCCCCGCCCGGAGATGCTGCGGCTGATGGGGAACAAGGTCTCGGCGCGGGCCGCGGCCGAGCAGGCCGGCCTGCCGCTCCTGCCCGGCTCCCGCGGCGTGCTGGCCACCCCCGAGGAGGCCGAGGCGCTGGCCGCCGAGATCGGCTTCCCGGTCATCCTCAAGGCGGCCTCCGGCGGCGGCGGGCGCGGCATGAAGATCGTCCGCGAGGTCGGCGCCATCCGCCAGGCCTTCGAGACCGCCTCCCGCGAGGCGCTGGCCGCCTTCGGCGACGGCACCATGTACCTGGAGCGCTACGTCGAGGAGCCGCGCCACATCGAGCTGCAGATCGTCGCCGACGAGCACGGCAACATGATCTGCCTCGGCGAGCGCGAGTGCTCGGTGCAGCGCCGCCACCAGAAGCTGATCGAGGAGTGCCCCAGCCCGGCGGTCTCCCCGGCCCTGCGCCAGGAGATGATCGAGGTGGCCCTCAAGGCCATGCGGGCCATCCGCTACAACAACGTCGGGACCATCGAGTTCCTGATGGACGAGAAGGGGCGCTACTACTTCATGGAGATGAACACCCGCATCCAGGTCGAGCACCCGGTGACCGAGCAGGTCTACCGGCTCGACCTGCTGCGGGAGCAGATCCGGCTGGCCGCCGGCGAGCTGCTGGGGCGCACGCAGGACCAGGTGATCCCCGGGGCCCACTCCATCGAGTGCCGCGTCAACGCCGAGGACCCGGTCACCTTCGCCCCCTCGCCGGGGCGGATCACCGGCTACCACCAGCCCGGCGGCTACGGGGTCCGCGTCGACACCATGGCCTACGAGCAGTACAAGGTGCAGCCCTACTACGACTCGCTGGTGGCCAAGCTGATCGTCACCGGGGCCACCCGCGAGATCGCGCTGCAGCGGATGATGCGGGCCCTCAACGAGTACGTCATCGAGGGGATCAAGACCAACATCGCCTTCCACAAGCGGGTGATCACCTTCCCGGCCTTCGTGGAGGGGCGCTACGACACCCGCATCGTCGACCAGATCCTCAACCCGCCGGCCCCCCCCGAGGCCGTCCCCGCGGCGCCGCCGAAGAAGGGCTGAAAGGCGGAAACCCCTCGTCCTGACGGGGGATTCCGCCTTGCGCCACCCTCATCCTTCCGTTACGCTTGCCAGACCCGCAGGGTCTGCGCAGGCTGGGCCTTCGTGTGCCCTGTCGGGTCGGTTGCACGACCTCCTGCCCAGCGAGCCGCCCCGGCCAGATGGCCATCGACAAGAACAAGATCATCGCCGAGGCCACCAAGCTCGTCCAGCGGGGGGCTTACGACAAGGCGATCACGACCTACGAGAAGATCCTCAAGGAGGATCCCAAGGACGTGCGCGTCCTGCTCAAGGTCGGGGAGCTCTACCAGAAGAAGGGCGACGACCGGATGGCCGCCGACGCCTTCAAGCGGGTGGCCGAGACCTACGCCGACCAGGGGTTCTTCCTCAAGTCGGTGGCGGTCTACAAGCAGGTGCTCAAGCTCGACGGCGAGGACGTGCGCGTCAACGAGCGGCTGGCCGGCCTCTACCAGCAGCTCGGCCTGCTCAGCGACGCCATGGGGCAGTTCCAGCTCATCGCCGCCGCCCACGAGAAGGCCGGCGACGGGGCCCGGCTCCTCGAGGCGCTCAAGCGGATGGTGGAGCTCGACCCGGAGAACATCGGGTCGGTGGTGCGCCTCGGCAAGCTCTACCAGGGGGCCAACCAGCCGGGGCCGGCCCTGGAGCACTACCGGCGGGCCGCCGCCTACCTGAAGACGCACAACCGGGCCGACGACTACCTCAAGGTCGCCGAACGGATCGTCGAGCTGGCGCCCGCCGACCTGGCGCTGACCCGCGAGCTGGCCAACATCTACATGGCCAAGGGCGACACCAAGCGCGCCCTCGCCAAGCTCCAGGTCTGCTTCAAGGCCGACGGGCGCGACGTGGAGACGCTCACCCTGCTGGCCCAGGCCTTCCGCGACCTCGGGCAGAACACCAAGACGGTGCAGGTCTTCAAGACCCTGGCCGACGTCCACGACCGGGCCGGCCGCCGCGCCGACGCCACCGCGGCCTGGCGAAAGGTGGCCGAGCTGGCGCCGGCCGATCCCGACGCGGCGCGGATGCTCGGCGAGGCCCGGCCCGCGCCCATCCCCACGCCCCCGCCCGTGCCGCGCCCGGCGCCGCCGCCGGCCATGCCGCAGGGCGCCCCGGTCGGCAAGGTGGCGGTGATGCCGCCGCTCCAGGCCTTCAGCCCGCCGCGACCGGCCCCGCCCCCGCCGCCCCCTCCGGCGCCGGCCCCGCCCCCGCCCCCGGCCGCGCCGCCGGGGCCCGTGCTGGGGGCCGAGGCCATCCCCAAGCTGCTCACCGAGGCCGAGGTCTACCTGAAGTACGGGCTGACCGAGAAGGCCCTCGCCCACCTCCGCTCCATCCTGGCCATCGACCCGGAGACCCCGGCGGCGCTGGAGAAGCTGCGCGACCTGCACCAGGCCGGGGGGCGGCGCGCCGAGGCCCTCGAGGCGGGCGAGAAGGCGATCCGGGCCGCCGTGGCCAAGGGCGACGCCGACCGGGCCAGGGAGTCGCTGGCCCGCCTGCGCCAGCTCGATCCCGGCCACCCCAGCCTCGGCGACCTGGCCTCCGCCTGCGGGACCACCGAGGAGATCCAGCTCTCCAGCGGCGAGGTGGAGGAGGAGCTGGAGCCCGGCGAACTGCCGGCCACCCCGGCCGAGCTGGAGATGGCCGACGAGCCGACCCGCGCCCTGGACGACGACGCCCTGGCCGAGCTGTCGGCCGGCGCCCGCGGCGACGAGGTGGTCGAGGACGAGCCGCTCGAGGCCACCGCCCCGACGCCGATCTGGGCGGCGGCCGCCATCATCCCGCCCGCACCCGCACCTGCTCCTTCGCCCATGCCCGCGCCCACGCCAGCGCCTGCGCCGCGGGCGGCGCCGGATCTGGACCTTGAGGGGCCCGACGCGGCCCTGCTGCGCACCGCCCTGGCGTCCGTCGACGCCGACGAGGTGGTGGAGGAGGAGGGCGGGGCCGCGCTCCCCGAGCTGGGGGAGGAGCCGCCCGATCTCCCGTCCACGCCCATCGCCACGCCCATCCCGGCGTCGCTCGCCGCGGCCCTCGACGCCTCCCTGGCCGCGAGCCGGCCCCCGCCGCCCGCGGCCCCGTCGCCGCGCCCCGTCGACCTCGCCGACGAGCTGGAGGAGGCCGACTTCTTCGCGCAGCAGGGGTTCCTCGCCGACGCCCGGGACTCGCTGGAGCAGCTGCTGGAGGTCCACCCCGGTCACCCGGTCCTCGAGGCGCGCCTGGCCGACGTCGACCGCCGCCTCGCCGCCAAGCTGGCGCCGCCGCCCGCCCCGGCCCCGGCTCCGACCCCGGCCCCGGCCCCGGCGGCCGGCACGCCCACGCCGGACCCGCGCGCCACCCGGCAGAGCCCGCGGATGATCGAGCCCACCGCCCCCGGCGGCGACGGCTTCGACCTCGGCGCCGACCTGGCCGAGGAGCTCGACCGGGCCCCCGACCTCGGTGGCGCCGCCGACGAGTTCCAGTACTCGGTGGAGGACGTCTTCAACCAGTTCAAGCGCGGCGTGGCCGAGACCGTGACCGCCGAGGACTCGGACACCCACTACGACCTGGGGATCGCCTACAAGGAGATGGGGCTGGTCGACGACGCCGTCAACGAGTTCGAGACCGCCCTGCGCGGCAACAACCGGAAGAAGGAGATCGACAGCCTCTCGATGATCGCCACCTGCCGCCTCTCGCAGGGGCGGGCCCGCGACGCCATCGAGCCGCTGCGCCGGGCGCTGCGCTCCGACTACCTCGCCAAGGAGAGCGCCAAGGCCCTCCACTACGAGCTGGGCGTGGTCCACGAGGAGCTGGGCGAGGGCGAGGAGGCCCTCTGGTGCTTCCAGAAGGTGGCCCGGGTCGATCCCGCCTACCGCGAGACCACCCGCCGCATCGCCGCGCTCGGTGGCGGGCCGGGCCGACCCCCCGACGGCATGGTGGCGGCGCGCCCGGTGGCCGGGCTGGCCAGGCCGGGCGCCGGCCCCGCGGCGGCGCCCCGGGCCCCGGACCAGCCCCTCTCCCAGGCCGCGTCGGCCGTCAAGCCGCCGCCGGCCAGCCCTCCTCCGCCGAAGAAGAACATCGGATTCCTGTAGATTGGGGCCGGCGTGACCTACCTCGACTTCTACGAGCTCAACCAGGAGCCCTTCTCGAACGCGCCGGTGTCGCGCTTCTACTTCGGCTCGGCCCAGCACGCCCAGGCCTTGATGCGGCTCACCCACGCCGTCTCCAACATGAAGGGGCTGGCGGTGCTGGTGGGCGACATCGGCGCCGGCAAGACCACCCTGGCCCGCCGCATGCTCGACAGCCTCCCCGAGGAGGAGTACGAGGCGGCGCTGCTGGTCATCATCCACTCCGGCATCACCGCCGGCTGGCTGCTGCGCCGCATCGCCCTGCAGCTCGGGGTGGAGTCGCCGGCCGAGGAGAAGCTGGCCCTGCTCTCGCAGCTCTACCAGCGCCTGGTGAAGATCTACGAGCAGGGGAGGAAGGCGGTGGTGCTCATCGACGAGGCCCAGATGCTGGCCTCGCGCGAGCTGATGGAGGAGTTCCGCGGCCTGCTCAACCTCGAGGTTCCGGAGCGCAAGCTGCTCTCCTTCGTCTTCTTCGGCCTCCCGGAGATCGAGGACAACCTCCGGCTCGACCCCCCGCTGGCGCAGCGGGTGGCGCTCAAGTACCGGCTCGAGCCGCTCAAGCCGCAGGACACCGAGGCCTACATCCACCACCGGCTGCGCCTGGCCGGGGCGACGCGCATCCCCTTCACCGCCGCCGGCATGGTGGCCATCCACGCCCAGTCCCGGGGCACGCCCCGGCTCATCAACACCATCTGTGACAACGCCCTCTTCGAGGGCTTCGTGGCCCGCACCCGGGAGATCGACGACAAGGCCATCGGCCGGGTCGCCCGAGATCTCGGGCTGGTGGGCCCCGAGGCGCCCCCCCCCGCGCCGCTCGAGGTCGAACGGCCCTCCGCCCGTCCCCGCATCGACCTCGGGGACATCGACCGGTATCTCGAGTCGCTCACCAAGTAGCGCGGGGCCGCCGGCAGCTTGGCGGCGGGGCCCCGCGGCGGGACAATCGGTAGCGTGACCAAGCGCCGGCTCGCCCTCGCCTTCCTCGCCCTGCTGCTGGCCCTGGTGGCCGGCTCGCTGGCGGTGCTGCGCACGCGCTGGGCGGGCGACCGCATCTGCGCGCTGGCCTCGGCCCGGATCCGCGCCGCCACCGGGCTGGAGGTGGCGACCACCTCATGCCGCATCGAGCCCTTCACGCTCTCGGTGCTGACCGAGGGGCTGCGGCTGGGACCGGCCCAGGCGCCCACCTTCACGGCCGAGGCCGTGGAGGCCCGCCTGGCCGTCATCCAGGGGCTGGGCGGGCGGCTCGAGCTGGCGTCGCTGCGGCTGACCCGCCCGCGCGTGGTGGCGACGCTCCCGGCCCCCTCGCCCACCCCGCGCACCTGTCCGCCGCCGGAGCTGGGGCGGATCGACCTGGGCCGGCTCGACCTCACCGACGGCGCCCTGGAGCTCACGCTCCCCGGCGGCGGGCGGGTGGCGGTCGACGGGCTCCGCGTCGAGGCGGGCCGGAAGGCCACCTCGCGGTGGCCCTTCGGCCCGGCGGCGCGCCGGCTCCACGTCACCGCGGGCGCCGGCGAGGTGAGGGTGGCGGCGGCCGGCCGGGCCTGGCGGGCGCGGGATCCGGCCATCGACGGCGAGGTGGCGCTCGACCTCTCGGAGGCCACCCTGGACGGCGCCGAGGCCCTGGTCGACGGCGTCAAGCTGGGGGCCCGCGGCCTGGTCAAGTCGCTCTGCGACCCGGTGCTCGACCTCACCGCCACCGTCGAGGGGTCCCTGGCCAGGGTGGTGGCCCTGGCCGGCGAGTCCCCCGGGGCCTGGGACGCCCAGCTCAAGGTGCAGGCGCGGGTCACGGGCCGCCCGGCGGCGCCGGCCCTGGGCGGCACCGTCGACTTCACCCAGCTCGCCTCCGGCGGGGTCAAGCTCGGGGCCGGTCACGCCGAGGCCCGGGTGGTCGGCGACAAGGTGCTGGTGGACCGGCTCACCCTCCCGTTCACCGGCGGTACGCTCAAGGCCACCGGGGTGGTCACCCTGGCCTCCGACGTCCCCATCGAGGCCACCGCGCAGATCGAGGGGGTCGACCTGGCGGAGGTCCTGGAGCGGCTCTCGGTGCCGGGCGCCTGGGTGACCGGGCGGATGACCGGCACCGCCACGGTCAGCGGCACCGTCTGGCCGCCCCGGCTGGCCCTGGAGGTGGACGCGCAGGTGCGCGGCTTCCGCGCCCTCACCGGTCCGTGGCGCCAGGCCCGGGCCGGCGACCAGGCCATGGTGGAGTTCGCGCAGGGGCGGATCAAGGCGCCCTTCCGCATCACCCTCGACGGCCTCTTCTTCGAGCGGGCCCGCATCGAGGTGGGGCGCGGGGCCCTCGACCTCGACGCCGAGGTCTACTTCGACGACGCCCGGGGCTTCCAGCTCCGGGCCGCCGGGGAGGTGGACCTGGCGCCGCTCGGCCACATCGCCGGCCTGCCCATGTCCGGCCACGGCGCCGTCTCCACCCGGGTCAGCGCCGTCCCCTACGGGCTGCCCCAGGCCGAGGCCAAGGTGAAGCTGGAGCAGTTCCGCTTCCTCGACGTCGACCTGGGGACCGTCAGCGGCGACGTGGTCCACGCCGCCGACAAGGTGCTGCGGTTCTCCAACCTGGAGGGGCGGCGCGGGGCCAGCGCCTACGGCGGCTGGCTGGCGGTCGACCTGGGGGCCACGCCGGTGCGGCTGTCCGGCTCCCGGTTCAGCGTCAGCGGGGTGGCCCGCGACTACCTCGACGCCGTCACCGACTGGCTGCCCAGCTCGCGGGCCCTGCGCGGGCTGATCGACGGCCGCGTCGACGCCATGACGGTCACGGCGGCCGGGCCGGCGGCGGCCCCGGACATCCAGTTCGAGGGGCGCTTCGGGCCCTGCGAGGTCATGGGGCGGAGCTTCGACGGCGGGCGGGTCGCCGGCGTCATCCTCCAGGCCGCCTCGGTCCGCTTCGACCGGCTGGAGCTGACCTCCGGGCCGGGCACGGTGGGGGCGGTCGGCACCTGGGCGTTCCAGGGGCCGCAGCCCTGGGCGCTGACGCTCTCGGCGGCCGGGCTGCCGGCGGCGACCCTGGCGCTGCCGGGCGGGGCCTGGAGCGGCTCGATCTCCGGGAGCGCCGTCCTCGACGGCTCCTGGGACCAGCCCAAGGTCCGCTTCGCGCTCAACGGCGACGCCCTGTCGCTGCGCGGCATCGCCTTCGGCACCGTCCAGCTGGGCGGCACCATCGAGGCGGATCGGCTGCTGGTGACCGGCGGCGCCGAGGGGATGCGCTTCTCCGCCGAGGCCAGGCTCGACGGCCGCAGGCCCTACCAGGCCCGGGTCGACCTGAAGCTGGAGGACGCGGCCCGGCTCTGGCCGGGCGGGCCCCCCAGCGGCTTCCGCGCCGCCGTCGAGGGGCTGGCCACCGCCAGCGGGGAGCTGGCCGCCCCGCGCACCGCCCGCGGGCGGATCGAGCTCAGCCGGCTCAGCGTCGCCGTCAGCGACTTCCGCGTCGAGAACGCCGCGCCGGTGGCGCTCCGCTTCGACGGCGGGCGGCTCGACATCGAGACCTTCAGGATCCAGGGGCCCAACACCGAGTTCTCGGTGAGCGGGGGGATGGGCGGCGGGCTCGACCTCGACCTCGACGCCGCCGGCGCCATCGACCTGCGCTTCCTGGCCGGCCTGCTGCCGGCGCTGCGGCGTCCCCACGGCCAGCTCACCCTGGAGGCGCACGTGGGCGGCACCACCGAGGCCCTGGAGCTGCTCGGCGACGGGCGGGTGGACGAGGGCGGCTTCCAGGTGCGCGGGACCAACGCCGTCTTCGAGGGGCTGACCGGCGGGCTCTCCTTTTCCCAGAACCGGGTGATCTTCGACGGGGCCGAGGCCCGCATCAACGGGGGCAAGACCACCATGTCCGGCGAGGTGGAGCTGGTGCGGCTGCTCCCCTCCCGGCTGCGGCTGGAGGCGTCGCTGGAGGCGGTGCCGGTGGCCATCCCCGCCTACCTGCCGGTGACGGTCTCGGGCCGGGTCGAGGCGGCCGGCACGCTCGAGGAGACGGTGGTGACCGGGCGGCTCCACGTCCTCAAGGCCCGCTACACCGACAACGTCGACATGGAGAAGGGGCTGCTCGAGCTGCGGCGGCGCCGCGCCGCGGCGGCCCGCACCTACGACAAGGCCTCGGAGTGGCTGCGCTTCGACCTGCAGATGGCGGTGGACGGCGACGCCCGCATCGAGAACGACGTGGCGCGCGGCGGGGTGCGCGGCGAGCTGACCCTGGTGGGGAGCCTGGCGGCGCCCGGGATGATCGGCTCGCTCACCATGACCGAGGGGAGCCGGGCCATGTTCCGCGGCAACGAGTTCGCCCTCAGCCACGCCGTCGTCGAGTTCACCGAGCGCGACCGGGTGGAGATGGGGCTCGACGTCCACGGCGAGGCGCGGGTGCGCGACTACCAGGTCTTCATGCACGTCTTCGGCCCCCTCACCGAGCCGAAGCTGGGGCTCACCTCCTCGCCGCCGCTCTCGCAGCCCGACATCATCACCCTGCTCTCCATGGGCTACACCTCGCGCGACACCCCGGCCAGCGCCGGTGTCCAGGGGATGGCCCAGGCGGCCGCCGCCCAGGCCCTGATCACCGCCTCCGGGCTGGACGAGCAGGTGCGCCGCTTCATGCCCCGCGGCGAGGTGCTCCAGGACCTCTCGGTGCGGGTCACCAGCGCCTACACCGAGGGGACCGGGCAGGTGGAGCCGCGGGCCGAGTTCGAGTCCTGGCTGGTGAAGGACCGGCTCAAGCTGCGCTACCAGGCGCCGCTCTCCGGGGCCCGCGGCCAGAAGGCCCAGGCCGAGCTGCGGCTCGGCGACCACACCGCGCTCCAGTACCAGTGGGACAACGACAACCCCGAGCTGAAGACCGGCGGTGACCACGGGGTCGACCTGCGCCTGCGCTGGGAGTGGCACGAATGAGCCCGGTCCACGCCGCGGCCGTGCTGCTGGCCCTGCTCTCCGGGGCGGCCCCCCCGACCTCCCCGGCCGCGCCGGCCGGGCCCGCCGTTCGCCGGGCCGCCACCGTCAACCTGGTGCTCCCCGAGCACGAGGACGATCCGGCGCTGGAGGCGCTGGTGGTGCTGGAGCGCGGCGCGCCGGTGACCGTCCCGGCGCTGCGCCGCACCGTCACCCGGCTCTTCCAGTCGGGCCGCTGCCGCGACGTGGTGGTCACCGGGCGGGAGGCGGCGGCGCCGGCCGGGGCCGGCGGCGAGTGGATCGACCTGACCGTCGAGTGCCTGCCGCCGCGCATCCTCGCGGCCGCGACCTGGGCCTTCGAGGGCCCGACCCCGCTCGGCGAGCGCGAGCTCAAGGGCGAGCTGCAGGTGGCCCTGGGCGACCCCATCGACCAGGACGACGTCGAGCGGATCTCCGCCCGCATGGTGGCGGCGCTGCGGCAGCGCGGCCACCTGGCGGCGGTGGTCGACGGGCGCCTGGCCGGCCAGCCGGCGGCGACGCTGCACCTGGTGGTGAAGGCCGGGCCGCCCACCCTGGTGACGGCGGTGCGGCTGCCGGGGGCCGGGGCCGACGAGGCGGGGCTGCGCGCCCGGCTGGCCACCCGCCCCGGCGAGCTGCTGGTGGGGGAGCGGCTGCGCGCCGACCAGGAGACGCTGGTGGCCGCCCTGCACGCTGCCGGTCGCCGCCGGGCCCGGGTCGGCGCGGCCTCGGTGCACGACGTGGAGGGGGGCGTCGAGGTGATGTTCCCGGTGCAGCCCGGGCCGCTGGTGGCGCTGGAGGTCCGCGGCGCCGAGCAGTTCACCGGCGCCGAGCTGGCCGCGCAGCTGCAGCTCGACGGCGGGGCGGGGCTGGACGCCGCCGCCATCGAGGCCGGGCTGGAGCGGCTGCGCGTCTTCTACCGCGCCCACGGCCACGCCCTGGCCCGGTTCGAGGCCGAGGAGCGGCGCCTCGGCGAGGGGCTGGTGGTGACCATCCACGTCACCGAGGGGCGGCCCTACCGGCTGCGCGGGCTGCGCGTCGAGGGGGCGGAGGGGCGCGGCGAGGCGGTGGTGAACGACCGGCTGCGCGCCCTGCTGGAGGAGGAGCAGGGGACGCCGCCGGCCAGCCCGCCCAACGACCTGGCGCGGGCGCTGGAGGCCTCGATCCCCACGGCGCCGCCGCGGCGGGCCCCGCCGCCCCGGCCGGCCCCGGAGACTCTGCTCGACGAGGTGCCGACCGACCGGGCCCTGGCCCGGCTCGTCGAGGAGTACCAGAACGACGGCTACCTCGAGGCGACCTCGCTGGGCTGGTCGGTGGAGACCGACGCCGACCGGGGCACGCTCGAGGTGGTGGTGCGGCTGCGCGAGGGGGAGCGGACCACGGTCGACTCCATCGGCTTCGAGGGGAACGCCCAGGTGCCGCTCACCGACCTGGCCCGGGAGGCGCGGCTGGCTCCGGGGCGGCCGCTGGTGTTCGAGCAGGTGGAGGCGACCCGGTCGGCGCTGCTGCGGCTCTACCTGGCCCGCGGCTTCCTCTACGCCCGGGTCGAGGCCAAGGAGGAGATCGACCGGGAGCGCCACCTGGCGGCGCTGCGCTTCGTGGTCGACGAGGGGCCGCGGGTCCGCATCGGCCGGGTGCTGGTGAGCGGCAACCGGCGCACCCGCGCCTCGGTGATCCGGCGCGCCGTCTCGGTCAGGGAGGGGGAGCCGTACGACCCGGAGGCGGTGGCCCGGACGCAGACGGCGCTGCTGGCGCTGGGGGTCTTCCGCTCGGTGGGGCTGCGGCTCTCCGACGCCGAGACTCCCGAGGCGGTCAAGGACCTCAACATCGAGCTGTCCGAGCGCCCCTGGCTCTACGTCTCGACCGGGGCCGGCTTCTCCCTCGCCAACGGGCCGCGCGCCGCGGTGGAGTGGGGCCAGCCCAACCTGCTGGGCCGGGCCCTGGAGCTGACCTCGCGCGCCAAGATCAACTACCCGCTGGAGTACTTCCGCCCCGACCTGCAGAACGTCAGCCCCAAGAACCGCTGGGAAGGGCGCGCCGACGTCGGGCTGCGGGCGCCGCAGTTCACCCCCTGGCCGATGGCCGGGCGGCTCGACGTCATCGCCGAGCGGCTGCGGCGCCGGGCCTACGACATGTCGGACATCTCCACGGTGTTCGGGGTCGACCACCCGCTCACCAGCCGGATCTCGCTCTCCCTGCAGTACGAGGTGATGGTGGGGCGGCTGGTGCGGAACAGCGCCACCTCCTACCTGACCCAGGCCGACCTGGAGCGCCTCCGCTTCGACCAGGGCACCACCTCCCTCCAGTCGATCCGGCCGGTGGCCACCCTCGACTACCGGGACAACGCCTCCCACCCGCACTCCGGCTGGTTCGCCACCGGGTCGGCCGAGTGGGCCCACTCGATGGGCGCCGCCGGCCACCAGTACCTCGGCTTCTTCCCCGGCAGCGACATCTACAGCAACCTGGTCAAGGTGCAGGGGACGCTCTCCGCCTACCTCCCGGTGAGCCGGGCCACCACCCTGGCCCTCTCCGCCCGCGGCGGCCGCGTCTACCCGCTCGACGATCGGTCGCGCACCATCATCCCCAAGCGCTTCTTCCTCGGCGGCGCCGGCTCCATGCGCGGCTTCGCCGAGGAGGAGATGGTGGCCCAGGACCTGCGTGACGGGCTGGCCGACCAGTCCAACCACTGCGCCAGCTCCATCGCCGCCGGCGGGGTCGCCGGCCAGGCCGGCTGCACCGGGGCCGGCCAGCGGCTCAACGCCGGCCAGATGGTGGCCAGCGAGGGAGGCGAGGCCTACGTGCTGTTCAAGGCCGAGCTGCGCCTCGGCCTCTCGAAGAGCGTCGAGCTGGGGATCTTCTCCGACCTCGGCAACCTCTGGGCCAACCCGGCCAACTTCAGGCTGCTCGACCTGCGCCCCAACGCCGGCGCCGGCCTCCGCTTCGTCACCCCGGTCGGCCCGGCGGCCCTCGACCTCGGCTTCAACCTGCTGCCGGACCGGCGCATCAACGAGCGGATCTGGGCCGTCCACTTCACCATCGGGCTGTTCTAGGTCGCCGGCGGCCCGGCCAGCTCCGGGAGCCGCGCCAGCACCTCGTGGAAGGTGCTGAACTCCTGGTGGACCACCCCGCGGTCGCGGCACCACTCGACCAGGCTGGAGCCGGACCGGGCGAAGACCAGGTCGCCGGCCTCGGCAGCGCAGCGGTCGCCGGCGCCGTCACCCAGCACCAGCACCCGGTGCCCGGCCCGCTGCAGCTCGCGCACCACCTCCCCCTTGCAGGCGCCGCAGAAGCCGCAGTCGGGGCCGTGGAAGGCCACCGAGAGGCCGGTCGGCGAGCAGGCCGCCCGGTTGGAGCGCAGCTCGAGGTGGCGCCGCAGCGGGGCGGGGAGGCCGGCCAGCACCGGCTCGATGTAGGCGTCGAGCCCGGCCGAGACGATGAGGAAGCGGTGGCCGGACCCGGCGCAGGCCGCCAGGAAGTCCTCGAAGCCCGGGCGCCAGGCCGCCCGCTCCAGGGCGAAGGCGGCGATCTCCTCCCGGCTGGCGGTGATGGGGGCGAAGACCGCCTGGAGGAGCACGCCGAAGCTCGACTGCCCGGCCCGGAAGAGCGCCTCGGCCGCCTCGTAGGCGGCGGCGCCGGCGAAGCGCTGGGCCACGGCGTCGCCGAGGTCGAGGGCCAGCGCGGTGCCGTCGAAGTCGCAGACGATGGCCCAGGGGCGAGGCATGGGGGGGGGGGCTGGTCGTAACGCCCGGGGGAGGTGGCGTCAACCCGGGTGGCGCGCGCCGGCCAGCCGCTCGTGGACCAGCCCCCAGCGGACGCCCCGGTCGGAGACGGTGAGCGCCTCGAAGCCGGTGAGCGCCATGGCCACCGCCACCACCACCGCCCCGGCGACGATGACGTCGGCCCGCTTCGGCTCCATGCCGGGGAGCCGGGCCCGCTCGGCGAGCGGCAGCGCCGCCAGCCGGGTCACCAGCGCCTCGACCCGGGCCAGCGAGAGCGAGGCGCCGTGGACCCGCTCGGCGTCGTAGGCGGGGAGGGCCTGGTCCACCGCCGCCAGGGTGGTGACGGTGCCGGCCACCCCCACCAGCCGCCCGCCGCGCCGCCCGCCGCCGTCCATGCCGGCCAGCGGCCGCAGCGCCTCGCCGGCAGCCCGGCGCAGGGTGGCCAGGGTGGCGGCGTCGATGGGGTCGGCGGTGACGTGGCGCTCGGTGAGCCGCACCGCCCCCACCTGCAGGCTGCGCCGGCCGCGCGGCGCCTCCTCGTCACCAAAGGTGAACTCGGTCGAGCCGCCCCCGACGTCGAGCACGGCCAGCCCCCCGGCCCCGGCCCGGCCGGCCCCGAAGTCGCGCCAGGCGCTGGCGTAGACCAGCCGGGCCTCCTCGTCGCCGCTGATGATGCGCGGGGTGAGGCCGGCGGCGGCCCGGACCGCGGCGAAGAAGTCGGCGCCGTTGGCGGCGTCGCGGGCGGCGCTGGTGGCCACGCAGTCGATGGCGACGGCGCCCAGGGCCCGGGCCTCGGCGGCGTAGGCGCCCAGCACCCGGGCGGTCTCGGCGATGGCGGCCGGGTCGAGCCGGCCGGTGGCGTCGACGCCCCGTCCCAGCCGGGTGATCTCGGCCCGCTCGGCGAGCGCCACCGGCCCGTGGGGGCCGTCCTCGGCCACCAGCAGCAGGACGGTGTTGGTGCCGACGTCGATGGCGGCGACGCGGGTGGGCATGGTCACTCCGCCGGGAGCGGGCCCCAGGCCGGGGTCATCAGGTCGGCGCCGCTGGTGAGGACGGTCTGGCGCTCGCCGCGCGGGTCGGAGACCAGCAGCTGGGGGGTGCCGCCCCGGTCGCTGGTGAAGGCGAACATGCGGCCGTTGGGGGCCCAGGAGGGCTCCTCGTTGGTCCGCCCCTGGTCCTGGGTGAGCCGCTGGATGCGGCCGCCGTCGAGGGCCACCGCGAAGACGTCGAAGACGCGCCGCTCGTCACGCGCCGTGAAGGCGATGAGGTCGCCGCGCGGGCTCCACTGCGGGGTCTGGTTGTAGTTGCCCTGGAAGGTGAGGCGGCGCGGCTCGCTGCCGTCGGCGTTCATGACGTAGAGCTGCGGCGAGCCGGCCCGGTCGGAGACGAAGGCCAGCCGCTTGCCGTCCGGCGACCAGGAGGGGGAGAGGTCGAGGGCGGCGTTGGCGGTGAGCTTGCGGGCGCCGCTGCCGTCGGGGTTGCAGGTCCAGACGTCGGTGTCGTTGCCGTCGATGGCGGTGAAGGCGATGCGGCTGCCGTCCGGCGACCAGCTCCCGCCCATGGCGGCGTGGCCGGTGGCGACGCGGCGGAAGCTCTTGTCGGAGAAGCGGTAGCGCCAGAGCTCGGGCATGCCGCTCCGGTAGCTGGTGACCAGCAGCTCCTCGCCGCTGGGGTGCCAGGCCGGCAGGAGCAGCAGCGCCTTCTCGCTGAGCAGCACCCGCGGGTTCTGGCCGTCGGCGTCGAAGACCACCAGCTCGCGCCCTTCCTTGACCCGGCGGATGGCGGCGATGCGGGTGCGGAAGATGCCCCGCTCCCCGGTGTAGTGGCGCACCACCTCGTCGGCGATGCGGTGGCCGAGGCCGCGGACCTCGGCGGCCGGCAGGGTGCGCGCCAGCACCTCGCGCCCGGCCCGCACCTCGAGGAGCCGCAGGTCGGCGGTGAGCCCCTCCGGCCCGCGGCGCACCCGGGCCTTGACCAGCCCCTCGGCCCCGACGTCGGCCCAGCGCGAGAACTTGATCGAGGCGGCGGCCAGCCCCTCGCCGGGATCGGCGAGGAAGCCCCTGGGATCCAGCACCTCGAAGAGGCCGCTCCTCGCCAGGTCGGCGCGCACCACCTCGGTCACCTCGGCGGCGGCGCGGGCGTCCCCCTCGGCGAGGAAGGGGGCCACGGCGATGGGGAGGGGGTGGAAGTCGGGGGCGTCGACCACCACCCGTGGCCGCTCGGCCCCCGCGGTGGCGGCGGCGGAGACGGCGAGGCAGGCGGCGGCGAGGCGGGCGAGGCGCATGGCGCTCCTTGGGGTTCGCATCAGATCTTGAAGTCGACCTGCAGGCCGCGGCGCCGGTAGGCCTCGCGGGCGTCGGCGGGGGGCGGGGGCAGCCGGATGTCGCGCACCGCCCGCTCCAGGGCCTCGTCGAAGGTGGGGTTGCCGCTGCGGGTGGCGAACTCGTGGCGGAGCACCCGGCCGTCGGGCTCGATGAAGAGGACGATGGTCCCCTTGAGGTAGAGCCGCTCCTTCTCGCCGATGGTGGAGGGGACCCGGTAGTTCTGGCGCAGCGCCCGCACCACCTGCGCCAGGTACTGGTCGCCGACCGCCTCGCTGGAGTCGCCGAGCGGATCGCCGTCCGGGCTGCCGGCCGCCAGCTCCTGCTTCATGCCGGCCAGCAGGCTCCCCAGCCGGCGACCGCCGGTCCGCTCCGCGCCCGCCTTGGGCGAGGGCTTGGTGGCGGGCACCGCCCTGGCGGCCGGGCCGGGCTTCGCCGCCGGGCTGGCGGGGGCGGCGGCCACCGGGGCGGGCGCCGGGCCGGGCTCGGGCGCGCTCGGCGTCTCCGGCTCCTTGCGTGGCAGGAGCTCCCTGGGCCGCACCTCGCCCAGCCGGACCAGCTTGGCCACGATGGGCCGCTGGGAGGGGTCGTACGGGTAGCTGCTGCGGCGGTAGAGCGCCAGCCCGCCCAGCGCGGCGTGGACCGCCACCGAGGCGACCACCGCCGGCCAGAGCCGGTCGCGCCGGAGCAGGGCGCTGTCGGCCAGGCCGCTCACTTCGTGCCACGCTCCTCGCCGGCCGGGCGGGGTCGCTCGCTGGGCGGGTTGGTGATCATGCCGACGCCGGTGATGCCGGCCCGCTGGACCGTGGCCATGACCTCGACCACCACCCCGTAGGGGAGGGCCCGGTCGGCCATCAGGAAGAGCTCCTTGTCCTTCTGCAGGCGGGCGTTGGCGCGCAGCACCTCCTCGAGCCGCTCGGCCGGGACCCGCGCGGCGTCGTCGCCGGCGCCGAGCCAGAGGGAGCGGTCGAGCTTGACCGAGAGCACCAGCTTCTGCTCCGGGGCGTCGATGGCCTTGGCGCGCACCTCGGGCAGGTTGACCGCCACCCCCTGCTGGATGAGCGGCGCCGTGACCATGAAGATGATCAGCAGCACCAGCATGACGTCGACCAGCGGCGTGACGTTGATGTCGGTGAGGGTGGTGCGGCCGCCGCCGCCGGAGGACATGGCCACGGGGCGCCTAGGAGAAGAAGTGACGGCGGACGATGTTGAGGAAGTCGGAGGAGAAGTTCTGCATCTCGCCGTCGAGGACGCGGATTCGCGACACGAAGAAGTTGTAGGCCACCACCGCCGGGATGGCGGCGAAGAGGCCGACGGCGGTGGCGATGAGCGCCTCGGAGATGGGGCGGGCCACGGTGGCCAGGTTGGCGTTGCCCATCCGGTAGATGTCGTGGAAGGCCCGCATGATCCCCCAGACGGTGCCGAAGAGGCCGACGAAGGGGGCGGCGCTGGCGGTGGTGCCGAGGAAGGAGACCCGCCGCTCCAGCGCCGTCACCTCGGTGGCGGCGGCCCGCTTCAGCGCCCGCTCCACGTTCTCGATGCCGCCCAGCTCGTCGCTCATCCCGCCGGCCTCGCCCTCCTTGCGCTGGGTGACCTTGGAGAGCTCCACGTAGCCGGCGCGGAAGACCGCGCCGATGGGCGAGGCGGGGAGCGCCTCGGCCGCCTGGTAGATGGCGTCGAGCCGCTTCGACTGCCAGAAGGCGGCCAGGAACTTGGCCGACTCCCGCTCGGCGCGCCGGATCTGGAGCGTCTTGTTGACGATGATGGCCCAGGAGACCGCCGAGGCCCCGGCCAGCAGGAGCAGGACGCCCTGCCCGACCAGGCCGGCGCTGGAGACGATCTGGAGGTAGTCGATGCCGTCGCCGGCGGCGGCGGCGAGCGGCGTGGTCACGGCGAGGCTGAGTGGCGTCATGGCTCCGAAGGGCACGGGAAGGTTGCGGATTTCTAACATGAACCCGCGACCGGGCCGCATCTGCCGCATCCGGGAGGGGCGGGGCGCCGCCCGGCGGGCCGAGGCGTGCCGCCGGTTCACGCCCGTGCCGTCCAGCGAACGTCCACGGCACGCCGCCCCGGCGCGCAACCGCCCCGATTCCTTCGGTTTGGCCGATGGCATGGCGGTTGCTGAATTTCAGACGGTCCGGCCACGTCTGGCCGGACAACCACGGAGCCCACGACCATGCGCACGCTCGCTCTCCTCGCCATCACCTCCCTGCCGCTCCTCGGGGGCTGCGTCGCCACGGTCTGCGAACCGCCGACCGCCCGCTTCGCCTGGTCGCTCCAGGACACCAACGGGAGCGGCTGGAGCTGCGCCCAGGCCGGGGTCGCCATGGTCGACGTCTACATCGGGTACGGCGTGTCCCCGGTCACCTTCCGCTGCGCGGACTACGGGGGGACGATCGACGTGGGCGGCTTCGTCCCGGGCCGGTACCCGACCACCGTCGAGGGGGTCGACTCGGCGGGAACCATCATCAACCGGGCCCAGTTCGACGTCGTGGTGGGCGACTGCGGCGGCACGCTCCACGCCGCGGTGCTCAAGGAGGCGATGGTCCGGGTCGACTACCACTTCGCCACGCCGGGGACCCCGGCCGACGCCTGCTCCGGCGCGGGTGGTTCCACCGACGTGATCTGGTTCTCGCTCTGGGACGAGGTGGCGAGCCAGCCCGCCTCCGTCATCAACGCCGGCAGCTCCAGCGCCTGGAAGGTCGCCTATCCCTGCGGGACGGCCATCGAGTTCCCGCTGCCCGTGGGAGCCTACAGGCTGCTCGGCGTCCAGGAGGTGTTCAACCCCCTCAGCGGCCCAACCTCGGTCAACGAGACCTGCGGCGGGGAGCCGGCCATCCCGGTGGACTTCACCTCGGCGGGCGCCGTCACCTCCCTCACTCCGGCCTACCTGCTGCCGACCAACCCCGCGGCGCCCGCCTGCTTCGCGGGGGCCGCCCCGTAGCGGCGGCTCGCGGCGCGGACCCGGCTTCGGGTAGAGTCCGCGGCCGCATGGCACGCATCGGCATCTTCGACTCCGGGGTCGGCGGGCTCACCGTGCAGCGGGCGCTGCTCGAGGCCCTGCCCGGCGCCGACACCATCTACCTCGGCGACACCGCCCGGGTGCCCTACGGCACCAAGTCGGCCGCCACCGTGACCCAGTACTCGCTGCGCAACGCCCGGGTGCTGTTCGACCGGGGCATCGACCTGCTGGTGGTGGCCTGCAACACCGCCTCGGCGGTGGCCCTGCCGGCGCTGCGCGCGGCGCTGCCGGTGCCGGTGCTGGGGGTGGTGGAGCCGGGGGCTCGGGCCGCGGCGAGGACCACCCGGAGCGGCCGCATCGGCGTCATCGGCACCAGCGGGACCATCGGCTCGGGCGCCTACCAGGCGGCGCTGCGGTCGCTGACGCCCGCCGCCGTGGTGGTGGCCCGGGCCTGCCCGCTCTTCGTGCCGCTGGCCGAGGAGGGGTGGACCGACCCGGCCGACGAGCTGGTGCGCGGCGTGGTGCGGCGCTACCTGGCGCCGCTGCTGGCCGAGCAGATCGACACCCTGGTGCTGGGCTGCACCCACTACCCGCTGCTCGCGGAGGCCATCGCCGCCGAGCTGCCCGGGGTGACGCTGGTCGACTCGGCCGGGACCGTGGCCGCCGAGGTGAAGGCGCTGCTGCCGGCCACCCCGGGGCGGACCGGCACCCACCAGTTCCTGGTCACCGACGCGCCGGAGCGGTTCCTGGCGGTGGCCGGCCGCTTCCTGGGGCGGCCCGTCGAGGCCGCCGAGCACGTCGACGTCTGAGGCGGTGGGGGGCCCCGTCACCGTCTGGCGCGACCCCGGTGGCGCTGCTAGAGTCCGGGGTCAATGGCCGCTGACGTGAAGAGGATGGTTGTGGGCTTCAACCACAACATCAAGCACAAGGGGAAGATGTACCACATCCAGACCGAGGACTCGGGCCTGGAGAACCCCCACTTGATCACGCACCTCTTCGTGGGCGGCAACATCCTCGCCTCCAAGAAGACCTCCTACGCCGACCTGGTCGGGGCCGACAACCTGGCCACGGTGGTGCGTGAGCTGATGGAGGAGCAGCACAAGGAGATGCTCCGCAACCTCATCAACGGCGTCTACGACGACGTCGGCGACGCCAACGCGGCGCAGGCCGCCTCCTTCCAGCCGGGCGAGATCAAGGCCGACGGCCGGACCGTGCAGCTGGCCCCCTCGATGCGGGTGGAGACGCGCGGTGGCTTGAAGGCGGTGCCGCCGCCGCCGGCCGCCAGGCCGCTGCCGCCCGAGGTGCTGGCGGCCCGGCAGGAGCCGGCCCCGGTGCTGCGCAACGACGGCGCCGAGACGCTCTTCGGGGAGGACCTGATCTCCGAGAAGAGCCTCGACGAGGTGATCCTCTCCTACCTGGCCGAGGATCTGGGCGACCGCAGGTAGGCCGGCGCGCCGCCCATGATCCAGCTCTTCCACGTCACCAAGGAGTACCCGGGCGAGCCGCCCGCGCTCTCCGACGTGACGCTGCAGGTGGACAAGGGCGAGTTCGTCTTCCTCACCGGCCCGTCCGGCGCCGGCAAGTCGACGCTGCTCCGGCTCATCTTCTGCGCCGAGCCGCCCACCACCGGCCAGCTGCTCCTCTTCGGCCGCAACGTGGCCCGGGTCTCGCCCGGCGAGATTCCCTGGGTGCGCCGCCACATCGGCGTGGTCTTCCAGGACTTCAAGCTGCTGGCCGAGCGGACCATCGCCGAGAACGTGGCGCTGCCGCTGGAGGTCCGGTCGCTCCCCCGCCGCGAGATCCGGCGCAAGGTGCAGGGGCTGCTCCGCTCGGTGGGGCTGGAGCACCGCGCCGACAAGTTCCCCCCGTCGCTCTCCGGCGGGGAGCAGCAGCGGGTGGCGGTGGCGCGGGCGCTGGCCGCCGACCCGGCGCTCCTGCTGGCCGACGAGCCCACCGGCAACCTCGACGCCGATCGGACCCTGGAGGTGATGGAGCTGCTGGCGGCCGCCAACGCCCGCGGCACCACGGTGGTCATCGCCACCCACGATCGCTCGCTGCTGCAGCGCTACACCCGGCGGGTGGTGGCGCTGGAGCGGGGTCGCCTGGTCTCCGACGGCGACTCCATCCGCCAGGCGGCGGGAGGCTGAGCGCCCATGCTGCGACGCCCCGCCGAGGCCCTGCGCCGCGCCCTCACCGCCATGGCGCGCAGCCCGTACGTCACGCTCACCGGCACCGGCACCATCCTGGTGGCGGTGCTCTCCATGGGGCTGGTGGCGGCGGCGCTGGGGACGGCGGAGCGGCTGCTCCAGGCCTGGGCCGGCGAGGTGCGCCTCTCCGTCTACCTGGCCCGCGGGGCCGACCTGGCCGGGGCGGCGTCGGCGGTGCGGGCCCTGGCGCCCGGCCGCGCCGTGGAGGCGGTGCCGGCCGCCGAGGCGCTGCGCCGGCTGGCCGAGGGGCTGGGCGAGGAGGCCGGGCTGCTCGATGGGGTGGGGGCCGAGGCCCTCCCCGACTGCGTCGAGGTGGCGGTCCCCGGGATCTCCCTCGAGGAGGCGCGGGCGCTGGCGCTGCGGCTGCGCCAGGTGCCCGGCGTGGCCGAGGTCGACTACGGCAACGCCTGGCTGGAGCGGCTCGAGGCCTTCCTGCGCCGGGCCCGGGTGGCCGGGGTGGCGCTGCTGCTGCTGCTCGGCCTGGCCACCGCGGTGCTGGTCTCCAACACCCTGCGGCTGGCGGTCTACGCCCGGCGGGAGGAGATCGAGATCATGAAGCTGGTGGGGGCCACCGACGCCTTCGTGGGGGCCCCCTTCCTGCTGGAGGGGCTGCTCCAGGGGCTGCTGGCCGGCGGGGTGGCGGCGGCGGCGCTGCTCGGGATCTCGGCGGCGCTGGGGCCCCGCCTGGCCGCCGCGCTCGGGCCGCTGGCGGTGCAGCCGCTCGGCGCGGCGCTCCCCTGGCCGCTGCTGGCCGGCGTGGTCGGCGGCGCCGCCGCCATCGGCCTGCTGGCCAGCGGGCTGGCCATCCTGCGGTTCCTCCGCCGCGCCTAGCGCCGGGTCACCCCCATGCTCGCGCTCGCCGCCCTCACCGCGCTGGTCCTGGCCATCGACCCGAGGTCGCAGCTGACGGCGCTGGAGCGGCGGCGCGAGGCCGAGGCGGCGGCGGCGCGGCTGCTCGCCGACCAGGAGCGCTCGGTGTTCGACGAGCTGCAGCGGGCCGAGGAGGCGGTGGGCCGGGCCCAGCAGGAGCTGGTGCAGGTGGAGCGGGCGCGCGGCGCCGCCGAGCGGGCGCTGGCCGAGGCCAGCCAGGCCGAGGCCGGGGCGGCGGCCCGCCTGCGGGCCCGGCTCGACGAGCTGCGCCCCCGGCTGGCGGCCCGGGCGCGCCTGGGGCGGGCGGGTGAGCTGGCGGTGCTGCTCTCGGCGCCGTCGCTCCCCGAGCTGGTGAAGCGCCACGCCCTCTTCGACCGCATCCTGCGCCGCGACGGGGCGCTGGTGGCCGGGGCCCGCGAGGCCTGGGGCGCCCGGGAGCGGGCCCGGGCCGGGCGCGAGGCGGAGTCGGCCCGGCTGGCCGCGGCGGCGGCGTCGCTCGCCGAGCTGGGGGAGCAGGCCCAGGCCCGGCGCGAGGAGCGGGAGTCGCTGCTGGCGGCGCTGCGCACGGCGCGCGGGTTCCACGAGCGGGCCGCCGCCGAGGCCGCCACCCAGGCCCGGGCGCTGGCGGCCTTCGTCTCCACGCTCCCGGCGCGCGGCGAGGTCAAGACCAGCGGCGCCGGCTTCGCCGCCCGCAAGGGGAAGCTGCGGCTCCCCGCCGACGGCACCGTCACCGTCGGCTTCGGCAAGGTGGTCAACCCCAGGTTCAACACCGTCACCGTGCAGCACGGCCTCGACGTCGAGGCCCCGGCCGGCGCGCCGGTGGTGGCGGTGGCGCCGGGGCGGGTGGTCCACGCCGGCTGGTTCAAGGGCTACGGCAACCTGCTCATCGTCGACCACGGCGGCGGCTTCCACACCCTGGTGGCCCACCTGGCCTCGATGCGGACCGCCATGGGGGAGGAGGTGGCCGACGGCGACGTGCTCGGCACCGTGGGCGACTCCGGCTCGCTCAAGGGGCCCTACCTCTACTTCGAGCTGCGCGAGAAGGGGCGCCCGGTCGACCCCCGCCCCTGGCTGGCCAATTGATGGCGCCCCTGGACCGGTGCCCCTGACCCCGGGGGCGGTTGTGCTCTAGACTGCCGCCATGCGAACGAAGCTCGTCCGGGGCCTTCTCGCCGCGCTCCCCATCGGCGCCGCCTTCCTCGCGGGGCTCTCCTTCGACCACGTGGCGCTGGCGGCGAAGAAGCCGGAGCGCTACCGGCCGCTCGACACCTTCGCCGCCGTGCTCGGCCACGTCGAGAACAGCTACGTCGAGGAGGTGAACCAGCGCGAGCTGGTCTACGGCGCCATCGAGGGGATGATGGGCCGGCTCGATCCGCACTCGGTCTTCATGCGCCCCGAGCTCTTCAAGGCGCTGCGCGACGAGACCAGCGGCGAGTTCGACGGGCTGGGGCTGGAGCTGACCATCCGCGACGACCAGCTGGTGGTGATCTCGCCCATGGCCGACTCGCCCGGCGAGCGGGCCGGCATCCTCCCCGGCGACCGGCTCCTCTCCATCGACGGCACCCCGACCCGGGAGCTGGGCCTGGTCGACGCCGGCCGCCGGCTCAAGGGGCCGCCCGGCACCAAGGTGGCGCTGGAGGTGATGCGCGACGGCTTCACCGCGCCGCAGAAGCTGACCCTGCTGCGCGAGCGCGTCCGCATGCAGAGCGTCGACTGGCGGGTGCTCGACGGCCCGCGCCGCTACGCCTACGTCCGGGTCAAGGCCTTCCAGGACCGGACCGACCGGGCCCTGCGCCGGGCGCTCGACGAGGCCCGCACCGCGCTCAAGGGGGACCTGCGCGGCCTGGTGCTGGACCTGCGCAACGACCCGGGCGGCCTGCTCGACCAGGCGGTGCGGGTGGCCGACACCTTCCTCTCCAGCGGGATCATCGTCACCACCGAGGGGCGCAACCGGCGCACCGTCGAGGTGGAGAAGGCCCACGAGAAGGAGACCGAGCCCAACTACCCGCTCATCGTGCTGGTCAACAAGGGCACCGCCAGCGCCAGCGAGATCGTGGCCGGGGCGCTGCAGGACCACCGGCGGGCGGTGATCATGGGGACGCAGACCTTCGGCAAGGGCTCGGTCCAGTCGATCATCGACCTGGAGGACGGGGCCGGGCTGAAGCTCACCGTGGCCCGGTACTACACGCCGCGCCACCGCTCCATCCAGGAGCTGGGGATCACGCCCGACGTGGTGGTGGCCGACGCCTCGCCGCCGTCGCGGGAGGAGGGGCTGGCCGAGAAGGACCTGAAGCGCCACCTGCGCCCGGAGCTGGGGGAGCGCCCCCGGGCGCCGGCGCAGGGGGCGGGCGACGACTACCAGCTGCGGACCGCGCTCGACTACCTGAAGGCGGTCGACCTCTTCAAGGGCGGCGAACCGGCTCCGGCCGGCGGCGCGGCCCCGGGGAAGTAGCCGGACGACCTCGCCGGAGGCAGCGGGTGCCCGCCTTCCGGGCAGGCGGGCGGGGGCCGATCCGGGCCTTTGGTCGAGACGGAGAGGAAAACCACAGTAAAATCGAGTATTTGGTGGTTTGACTTTTCAGTCTGGATGAGTAGAGTACGCCCGGCCTTGGTCTTGCTTTTGAAGGGCCGGCACCACACCACACTGAATCGGGAATGAGCGTGACGGCCGCGGGGGCGCGCCGTCTCGAACGGGTCATACATGAGCACTCTGGAGCTGTCGGTCTTCGTCGCCTACTCGCTGCTGCTGCTGGTCCTGTCCATCTACGGGTCCCACCGGATCCAGATGGCCTACCTGCACTACCGGCACAAGTACCGCCTGCCCACCGCGGCCGGCCGGTTCGCCGAGCTGCCGCGGGTCACCGTCCAGCTGCCCATGTTCAACGAGCTGTGCGTGGCGGAGCGGATCATCGACGCCGCCTGCGCCCTCGACTACCCGCGCGAGAAGCTCGAGATCCAGGTGCTCGACGACTCCACCGACGAGACCCAGGGGATCGCCCGCGCCGCCGTGGAGCGCTGGAAGGCCCGCGGCCTCGACATCGTCTACGTCCACCGCGTCAACCGGCAGGGGTTCAAGGCCGGGGCGCTGGAGCACGGCCTCACCACCTCCACCGGCGAGTTCGTGGCCGTCTTCGACGCCGACTTCCTTCCCAACCCCGACTACCTGCTCCGCTCCATCCACCACTTCACCGATCCCAGGGTGGCGGTGGTGCAGGCCCGCTGGGGCCACATCAACCGCGACCACTCGCTGCTGACCCGGGCCCAGGCCATCTTCCTCGACGGCCACTTCATGGTGGAGCACTCGGCGCGCAGCCGCTCCGGCCGCTTCTTCAACTTCAACGGCACCGCCGGCATGTGGCGCCACGCCGCCATCGTCGACGGCGGCGGCTGGCAGCACGACACCCTCACCGAGGACCTCGACCTCTCCTACCGGACCCAGGTCAAGGGCTGGCGCTTCGTCTTCCTGCCCGACGTGGTGGCGCCCGCCGAGCTCCCCGAGGACATGAACGCCTTCAAGGCCCAGCAGCACCGCTGGGCCAAGGGCTCCATCCAGGTGGCGCTGAAGCTCTGGCCCATGCTGCGCAAGGCCGGCCTGCCGCCCGAGCAGCGCAAGGAGGCCTTCTTCCACCTCACCGCCAACATCGCCTGGGTGGTGATGATCCCGCTGGCCATCCTGCTCCCCGTCTCCTGCGTGGTGCGCGTCTCCCACGGCTGGTTCGAGGTGCTGCTGGTCGACCTGCCCTTCTCGGTGCTGGCCACCCTCTCGGTGCTGATGTTCTACGCCATCAGCCAGGCCGAGCAGGGCGCCACCTGGTGGCAGCGGCTCAAGCACCTGCCCTTCGTCATGGCGCTCGGCATCGGCCTCTCGGTGAACAACGCCCGGGCCGTCATCGAGGCGCTCATGGGGTACGAGACCGCCTTCGTCCGCACCCCCAAGGCCGGGGTCGGCGGCCCCGCCGCCCGCAAGTCCACGCGCGGCGCCTACAAGGCGCTGGCCACCTTCCAGCCGCTGGTCGAGCTGGGGCTGGCCGCCTACATGACCTACGGCATCGCCTACCTGATCGAGCGCGAGGTCTACTACTCGATCCCCTTCCTGGTCCTCTTCCAGGTCGGCTTCGGCTACGTGGCGCTCACCTCGATCTACGAGGGGCTGCGCGGCACCGTGGTCCGCTGGGCCCGGGTCTTCACCCCGGCCACCAGCGCGGAGTAGGGCGGGGCTCCAGGCGCGCCGCGGCGGCGGCGTGCCGCCGCGCCTCAGCCGCCCAGCGGCTTCTCGTACACGGTGACGCCGCCCTCGAGGCGGCCCACCGTGGCGAAGCCGAGCCGCTCCCAGAACCCCTCGACCTCGCGGTTCTCGTCGGTCACCGAGAGGCGCAGCGCCGCGCAGCCCGTGGCCGCCAGCCCCGCCTCCAGCGCCGCCATCGCCTCCCGCCCCAGCCCCTGGCCCTGCAGCGCCTCGCGCACCAGCAGCAGGCCGAGGTGGGCGGTGCCGGGCTCGGGCTGGTCGAGCCACAGGTCGACCAGCGCCGCCGGCGCGCCGCCCCGCCGGAGCGAGAAGAGGTAGAGCCGCCGCAGCGGATCGGCCTCGGCCTCGTCGAGCAGGCGCTCGGCGGCGTCCCCGCCCGGCAGCGCCCCGTCGGTCCGCAGGAAGTAGTCGGAGCACCCGTCGAGGCAGGTCCGCAGGGCGCCGGTCGAGGCCCGGGTGGCCTCGATGACCGAGAGCCGGTCGGTGGCGGCCAGCGTGGGCGCGATCCGGGTGAAGGCGTCCACCGGTCAGCGCTCCCCGGCCAGCCCCAGCAGCCGGCGCGCCGCCGGGTGCTCGAGCGACTCGGCCACGGCGTCGGGGCGGCAGGCCTCGAGCGCGGCGGCGTCGAAGTTGCCGGTCGCGACGCAGAGCACCGCGCAGCCCACCTCGCGCGCCGCCGAGACGTCGCGCGGGGTGTCGCCGATGACCAGCACCTCGGCCGGAGGGACGGCTCGCCGCAGCGCCGCCGAGACCCGCGCCACCGCCGCCGCCACCAGCAGCGCGCGGGCCTCGCCGTCCTCGGCGAAGCCGTGGACGCTGGCCGGCGACCAGTCGAAGTAGCCGTCCAGCCCGGCGTGGCGCAGCTTGAGCCGGGCCCCCTCGGCCAGGTTGCCGGTGCACAGCCCCAGGGTGGCGCGGCGGGCCTGCAGCAGGCCGAGGGTGGAGGCCGCGCCGGGGAGGACCCGGAAGGCGGGCGAGTCGAGGTGGCCCGGGAGGTGCGCCAGGTAGCGGGCCAGGATGGCGTCGGCCAGGGCCTCGTCGTAGTCCCTCCCGGACAGGGCCAGGGCCTCGCGCACGATCATCCGGTCGGTCATGCCGTCGAACTTCATGGCGGCGACCGGCCCGGTCACCGGCCCGGTGAGCTCCTCCATGGCCCTGGAGAAGGCCCGCCGCCCCGCCCCGCCGGCCCGCAGCAGGGTGCCGTCGATGTCGAAGAGGAAGGCGGCGTAGCCGGTCATTCGAAGAGCGCCTCGACGAACTCGTCCGGGGAGAAGGCCCGCAGGTCGGGGACCGCCTCGCCCACGCCCACCCAGCGCACCGGCAGCTTCAGCTCGGCGCAGATGCCGATGATGACCCCGCCCTTGGCGGTGCCGTCGAGCTTGGTGAGCGCCAGGCCGGTCACCTGCAGCGCCTCGTGGAACTGGCGGGCCTGCTGGATGGCGTTCTGGCCGTTGGTGGCGTCGAGCACCAGCAGCACCTCGTGCGGCGCGCCCGGCGCCGCCTTGGCCAGCACCCGCTTCACCTTCTTCAGCTCCTCCATGAGCGGGGCCTTGGTGTGGAGCCGCCCGGCGGTGTCGCAGATCACCACGTCGGCCCCCGAGGCCACGCCCTGCTGCACCGCCTCGAAGCAGACGCTGGCGGGATCGGCGCCGTCCTTGCCGCGGACCACCGGCGCGCCCACCCGGCCGGCCCAGATCTCCAGCTGCTCGCCGGCGGCGGCGCGGAAGGTGTCGCCGGCCCCCAGCACCACCGAGTGGCCGGCGGCCTTGAGCTGGGCGGCCAGCTTGCCGACGGTGGTGGTCTTGCCGGAGCCGTTGACGCCGACCACCATCACGACCCAGGGTCGCTGCGCCCCGGGGGCGAAGGGGGGGAGGGCCGCGGCCGCCCCGTCGAGCGAGAGCAGGCGGGTGATCTCGACGCGCAGGGCCTGCTTGAGCTGGGCGGGGTCGGAGAAGGCCCTGGCCCGGACCTTGGCCCGCACCGCCTCGAGCAGGGCGGTGGCGGTGGCGACGCCGATGTCGGCGGTGAAGAGCAGCTCCTCGAGGTCGGCCAGCACCGCGTCGTCGACGGCGCGGGCCCCGCCGAGCAGGCCGTTGAGCCGGGCCATGAAGCCGCCGCGGGTCTTCTCCAGGCCGGCCGAGAGGGTCTTGCCGGCCTCGGCCCGGGCCTTCAGCCGCTGCGCCTCCTGCGCGGCCAGGCGGGCCGCCTCGGCCTCGGCCGCGGCGCGGGCCGCCTCCTCGCGGGCCAGCCGCTCGGCCGCCTCGCGCTCCTGCCGCCGGCGCTCCTTGTCGAGCCGCTCCTGCTCCTTCTTCTGGCGGTAGGCCTCCTTGCGGGCCTCCTCGTCGAGCGGCGTCGCTGCCTCGGCGGCGGGGCGCGGCGGGGCGGGGGAGGGCGCGCCCTTCCCGGCGGCCGCCGGCTTCCGCGGGTCCGGCGTCGCTGCGGTGGCGCCGGGGCCGGCGCCGGTGGCGGCCGGGGTCGCGGCGCCCTTCGGCCCCGCGTCGACCGGGCCGGGAGCGTCCTTCCGGTTTCGGCGCAGCACCGCCACCAGGACCCCCACCAGCAGGAGGAGGCCGGCGGCGATGACGGCGACGCCGGTGGCGTCGTTCGCGGCGAGGGCAAACGGGATCACGTGGGTGGGCTCCGGGGGCAGGGGCTCGAGCCGCCGAGGATATAGGTCCCCCGGCGCGGGGGTGTCAACGCGCCGGGGCCGGGGGGCCACCGGTTCCGGCGCGGCGGCCCGAAGCCTCGACCCTGCCCCTCAAGCCATGGTGATGACGACCTTGCCCAGGTGATCTCCGGTGCCGAAGCGCCGCAGCGCCAGGTTTGCATCGGCGAGACGGAAGGGGCCGTCGATCACCGGCACGAGCTGCCCGGCCAGGAACAGCTCGCCCAGGTAGCCGAGGTCCTTGTTGGGCTTCAGCGCGACGATGCGCAGGTGCTTCTTGAGGAGCCGGCGAACCACCGGACCCAGGACCAGGATCTGCAGCAGGCGCAGCATGCTCCCGCCGACGGTGACGTAGGTGCCGCCGGGACGCAGGGCCCGCGCGTAGGCCCAGGGCGAACGGTTGGTCTTCACGTCGAGGATCAGGTCATACCGATCATCCCCGCTGGTGAAGTCCTCCCGGGTGAAGTCCACGACGTGGTCGGCGCCGAGGGCGCGCAGGAGGTCCAGCTTTCCGGGCCCATCGACCGCGGTCACCTCGACCCCGATCCGCCGGGCGATCTGCAGGGCGATGGTCCCGACGCCACCGCCCGCCCCGTTCAGGAGCAGCCTCTGACCCGGCCTCAGCCGGCCCAGGTCGATGAGGCCCTGCACCGCCAGCATGCCGGCCTGCGGGAGGCTGGCAGCCTGCACGAAGGTCATGCGGAGAGGCTTGTGGGCCAGGCTGGTCTCCGGCGCACAGACGTACTCCGCGAAGCCGCCAAAGCCGCTCCCGGACAGATCGCCGAAGACCGCATCGCCGACGCGGAACCTCGTCACCTGGCTCCCCACCGCCGCCACGCGGCCGGAGACGTCACAGCCGAGGATCTTCACCCGGGGTGAGAGGAGACCGAACAGCAGGCGATCCACCAGCGAGGCGCCCTGGAGCATCCCCCAGTCCCAGTCGTTGACGGAGGCGGCATGCACTCGAACCAGGACTTCCTGTGGCCTGGGTGAAGGGGTGTCGATCTCCCTCCACGACAGCACGTCCGAGGTACCGTAGCGTTCCCTGGTCAGCGCCTTCATGTGCGTGCGGGGCACGGGTGTCCACCGATCGTTCGAGCGGCCGGGGCACCATACGGCGAAGCGGTGCGACGGGGCCAGGCCCCGGTCCGCCTCACAGCAGCGAGAGCTGCCCTCGCGAGGGACGGCGGAAGGTGGTCGGGCCCGCCTCAGGCTCGGGCTGGTCGGCGCCGTCGGCAAGACCGGCCCGCCGCGCCGCGGCCCGGAAGAGGTCGTCGATGGCCTGGGCGTAGGGCCCCACGCCGCGCATGCGCACGCCGAACCGCCGGTCGTCGAGGGCGCCGCCGCGCACCTCGCGGATCCGGTGGAGCACCCGCTCGGCGCGCTCGGGGAGGGTGGCCCGCAGGCGCTCCTCGAAGACCTGGGCCGCCGAGCCGGGGAGCTTCAGGAGGAGCCAGGCGGCGCGGGTGGCGCCGGCCTCGCGGGCGGCGGTGAGGAGCCGCGCCAGGTCCTCGTCGTTGAGGCCGGGGATGACCGGCGCCAGCAGCACGCCACAGCGGACGCCGGCCGCCGAGAGCCGGCGCACCGTCTCCAGCCGGCGGGCCGGGGTGGCCACGCCCGGCTCCAGCGCTCGGGCGTGGATCGGGTCGAGGAACGGGATGGAGAGGGTCACCGAGAGCCGGGCCTCGGCAGAGAGCCGGGCGAGCAGGTCGAGGTCGCGCTCCAGCAGCGGCGCCTTGGTGACGATCGAGACCGGGTTGCGGTACTCGGCGCAGACCTCGAGGCAGGCGCGGGTGAGCCGCCAGCTGGCCTCGAGCGGCTGGTAGCAGTCGGTGTTGCCGGAGAAGGCGACGAGCTCGCCCTTCCAGGAGGGGCGGTCGAAGGCGGCGCGCAGCAGCGCCGCCGCGCGCGGCTTCACGGTGAGACGGGTCTCGAAGTCGCTGCCGGCCCCGAAGCCCAGGTACTCGTGGGTGGGCCGGGCGTAGCAGTAGGCGCAGGCGTGGCTGCAGCCGCGGTAGGGGTTGACGCTCCAGCGGAAGGGGACGTCGGGGCTGTCGTTGGGCGAGAGGATCTGGCGGGTGGCGTCCTCGTAGACCTCGAGCCGGGCCGGCGCCGGCTCCAGCCACTCCACGTCGGTGGAGAGCCAGGGGTTGGGCGGGTTGGAGACGGGGCGGGGCGGCACCCCGGAGTCATGACCGGAACGGGCGTTCAGGTCAAGCGATTGGCCGGGGGGCTCCGCCGCGCTAGGCGGCGCTGGACTCGCGGGCCCGCTCGGAGAGCCGCACCGACACCAGCTTGGAGACGCCCGGCTCCTCCATGGTCACCCCGTAGAGCGTGTCGACCATCTCCATGGTCCGCTTGTTGTGGGTGATGAGGATGAACTGCGAGGTCGCGGACATCTCCCGGACGATGTCGTTGTAGCGGCCGACGTTGGCATCGTCGAGCGGGGCGTCGACCTCGTCGAGCAGGCAGAACGGGGTCGGCTTGATGAGGAAGATGGCGAAGATGAGGGCCACCGCGGTGAGCGCCTTCTCGCCGCCGGAGAGCAGGTTGACGCTCTGCAGCTTCTTGCCTGGCGGCTGCGAGAAGATCTCCACGCCGGCCTCGCCGTCGCTGCCGTCGTCCTGGGTGAGCACCAGCCCGGCCCGGCCGCCGTTGAAGAGGCGGGGGAAGACCTGCTGGAACTTCTCGTTGACCCGGTCGAAGGTCTCGCGGAAGCGCTCCCGGCTGGCCCGGTTGATCTTGACGATGGCGGCCTTGAGGTCGGCCATCGAGCTCTCCAGGTCCGCCTTCTGGGCGGTCATGAAGCCGTGGCGCTGCGCCAGCTCGTCGTACTCCTCGATGGCGGTGAGGTTGATGGCCCCCATCCGCTCGGCCTGCCCCTTCAGCTCCTCGAGCCGCTCGCGCTCGGCCTCTCCGGGCGGCCGCTCCAGGTGGAAGCGGGACAGCTCGAGGCGGAGCTCGGCCTGGCAGCGCTCGCGGGTCTGCTCCTCGAGGTGGGCCAGCTCCAGCGCCTGCTCCCGGGCGGTCAGCGCCGAGGCGGAGAGCTCGGTGCGCAGCTCCTCGACGCGGGCGCGCAGGTCGCGCACCTCGGCCTCGCGGGCCCGGCCGCCGATCTGCAGCCCCTCGTGGACGCTGCGGGCGTCGGCGAGCTGGCCCTGCACCTGCGCCAGGTCGGCGCCCAGCCGGCCGAGGTCGACGCGGGTCCCCTCGACGCGGGCCCGCAGCTCGGCGGCGCGGGCGTTCTGCTCGGAGAGGGCCGCGAAGATGCGGGCGCGGCGCTCCTCCACCTCGCGGCGGGCGTCGTCGATGCGCCGCAGCGCCCCGCCGATCGACTCGCGCCGCTCCGAGTCGGCGGCCACCTTGACCTTCAGGTTGAGCACCTCGGCGGTGACCTGGTCGGCGCGGCCGCGCAGGCCGTCGAGCCGCTCCATGGCGGCGCGGGCCCGCTCCTCGCCGCGCGAGACCTCGGCCTCGGCGGTGGCGGCGGCCAGGCGGTGCTCCTCCTCCTCGCGGGCCAGGCCGGTGAGGCCGGACTCCAGCTGCGACCGCTCCAGCTCCAGCTGGCCCATGCGCAGCGCCACCCGCTCCAGTTCCTCGCCGAGCCGGGCCAGGTCCTTCTCCTGGTCGAGCAGGGCCAGCTCCTTGTCGCGGCCGTCCTTGTCGAGCGACTTGAGGGCGGCCTCGAGCTGCAGGAGGCGGGTCTGCAGGGTGCGGTGGCGCTCCTGGGCCAGGGCGAACTCGGCCTCGAAGGTGCGGACCGTCCCCTCCAGCTCCTGCACCTCGCGCCGCCGCTGCAGGGCGCCGTGCCCCTCGCCCTCGAGCGGCCCGCCGGTGACCACGCCGGAGGGATCGAGCACCTCGCCGTCGAGGGTCACCAGGGTGCGCTTGGGGTCGGAGGCCTGCCAGAGCTCCAGGGCCGAGGGCAGGTCGCGGACGATGAGGGCGTCGCCGAGGAGGAAGCGGACCACCTTGTCGTAGGAGGGCTCGTACTTGACCACGTCGATGGCGCTGGCGACCACCCCGGGGTGGCCGGCCATCTCCGGCAGCCACGCCGAGGCGTCCTGGAGCCGCGCCATGGGGATGAGCGAGGCCCGCCCCTCGGCGGCGGTCTTCAGGTAGTCGATGGCCTCGACCCCCTGGGAGTGGCTCTCGACGATGACGTACTGGAGCCGCTCGCCCAGCACCGCCTCGATGGCGTTCTCGAACTCCGGCGACGACGAGACCACGTCGGCCACCAGGCCGAAGATGCCGCGATCGCGCCCCTCGCCCTGGCCGGCGCGGGTCATGATGGAGCGGACCCCGCGGCCGTAGCCCTCGTAGTTGCGCAGCACCTCGACCAGCGTCTGCAGGCGGGAGCGCTTGTCCTGCAGCTCCTCGCGCAGGGTGATGAGCTTGGCCTCGTTCTGGATGAACTCGGAGCGGGTCCGCTCCAGCAGCTCCTCCTGGGCGCCGCGCTGCTCCTCGAGCCGCAGCTTGAGCTGGCGGGTCTGCCCCAGCTTCTCGGCGTACTGCGAGCGCGAACCGTCGAGCCGGGTGGTCCGCTCGGCCAGGTCGCCGGCCTCGCCCAGGAGGCGCTGGTGGCGGGACTTCAGGTCGAGCCGCTGCCGCTCGATCTGGGCCAGCTGGCTCCGGTGACCGGTGGCCAGGTTGAGCGCCGCGGCGGCGTCGGCGCGGGCGGCGTCGGCCTCGCCCTGGGCCTGGCCCTGGCCCCGGCCCAGCTCGCGGATGGCCACCTCGGCCTCGCCGAGGCGGGCGTCGTCGGCGCTGGAGAGCGAGGTGAGATCGTCCCGCTGGCGCAGCAGCGCCTCGCGCTCGGCGGCCAGCCCCTCGGCCTGCCCCTTGAGC
The DNA here is from genome assembly GCA_032654565.1 of Anaeromyxobacteraceae bacterium. Lineage (GTDB taxonomy): Bacteria > Myxococcota > Myxococcia > Myxococcales > Anaeromyxobacteraceae > JADKCZ01. Next base: position 211,471 of record JAULAX010000007.1, read on the forward strand.
GCCTCGACCTCGGTGGCCTGGGCCTGGGTGCGCTCGCCGATCTGCCCGAGCTCCCGCCCGGCGGCCTCCACCGAGACTTCTGAGACGCGCGCCGCGCTGGAGAGCTCGTGCTCCCGCCCGATCAGGTCGTTGAGCCGCGCCTCGCTCTCGGCGAGCCGGCTGCGGTCCACCTCGGCGGCCGCCTCCAGCTCGACGAGGCGGGCCGCCAGCTCCGCCTCCTCGACCTTGGCGGTGGCGTGGCGCTCCTCGGCGGCGCGGCGGGTGGCGGTCAGCTCGAGGTAGCGGGCGGCGGCGGCGGCCAGCTCCAGCTCGCGGATCTGCCCCTTGAGCCCGCGGTACTTCTCGGCCCGGCGGGCCTGGCGGTTGAGGCTCTCCAGCTGCTTGCCCAGCTCCTGCACCAGGTCGGCGACCCGGGTGAGGTTCTGGTGGGTGGCCTCCATCTTCCGCTCGGCCGCCTCGCGCCGCTTCTTGTACTTGGTGATGCCGGCGGCCTCCTCGATGATGGCGCGCCGGTCCTCGGGACGGGCCGAGACGATCTGGCCGATGCGCCCCTGCTCGACGATGGAGTAGGCGGTGCGGCCGATGCCGGAGCCGAAGAAGATGTCGTTGACGTCGAGGAGCCGGGCCGTGACGCCGTTGACCAGGTACTCCGACTCGCCGCTGCGGTAGAGGCGGCGCCCCACGGTGATCTCGCCGAAGCCCTGGTACTGGGCCGGCAGCTCGGAGGGGCGGTCGTTGATGAAGGTGAGGATCACCTCGGCGATGGAGAGCGGCGGCTTGGTCTCCGAGCCATTGAAGATCACGTCCTCCATGGAGCGGCCGCGCAGCTGACGGGCCGACTGCTCGCCGAGGACCCAGCGGATGGCGTCGGCGACGTTCGACTTGCCGCAGCCGTTCGGACCGACCACGCCGGTGACGCCGTCGTCGAAGACGACCACCGTCCGGTCCATGAACGACTTGAAGCCGACCACGTCGAGCCGCCTGATTCTCATGCCCACGGCGATATCACGCCCCCCGGCGGGATTCAATACAAGCCGTTGATCACGCTGGGGATTCCCGGGAACTTGACAGCCCACCGGAGCGCTCCCAGAGGAATTCGCCCATCGTTCCGGCGCGTTACGTGACACGCCATGTAGCGTCAGCGTCCCGGAGGCGGTCCCCCTTTTTCCCAGCGGGCCCGGCAGCGACTACACTCGGCGCCGATGCGTCTCCTCGGCCCGCTGCTCCGCAACGTCGCCCTCTCCCTGGCGCTGGTGGCGCTCCTCGACTGGTGGTTGGGCAGCTCGTCCCTGCCGCTCACCCCGGACCAGGTCGAGGTGCTGGGGATCACCTTCGCCGTCGGCTGGGTCATCCAGGTGCTGCTGGTCGGCGCGGCGCTGACCTCGCTGACCCGGCCGCTGCGTCGGGCGCTGGCGGTGGCCGACGCCTCCATCGACGCCGAGGCCGAGGCGGTGGCCCTGGCGACGGCGGCCCACCGCATCCCCGCGGGTGGGGCGCTGGTGGCCGCGGTGGCGGGGAGCCTGGTGGCCGGCGGCGGGGTGGTGGTGATGCGCCAGGCGAGCCTCCCCTACGACCTGGCCATGGCCGAGGCCGGCGTGGGGGTGGCCACCGCCATCCTCGGCGCCATGGCCGTCTATGCGCTCTGCGCTTCCACGGTGGCGGCGGCGCTGGAACGGCTGGGCCCCCGGGCCGAGGGCGGGCTGCGCGGCACCGTGCGCGCCAAGATCCTGCTGGTCTCCTTCGGCCTCAACACCGTCGGCCTGCTGCTCTTCGCCGCCACCGGCTACGTGCACTACCGGGTCGACATCGACGAAGAGTACGTGGCGACGGCGCAGCGCTCCCAGCAGAGCGCGCTGCGGCACCAGGCCGGGCGCTCCGGCGCCGCGCTGCTGGAGGAGGTCTGGTCGGTGACCGCCGCTCCCTCGGCGCTCCTCGGCCCCGGAGGCGCCGTCGAGGCACGCCATGGCCCCGGCGACGCCCCGTTCTCCAGAGCCGGGCACGGGCCCGGCACGGTCCGGGTCGCCGACGGCTGGATGGTGGGCTCACGCGCGCCCGGCGGCGGGCTGGTGGTGAGCTGGCTCTCGGAGGCACCCCTGCGCGAACGGCGGCGCGCCTACTGGACCTCGCTGGTCTCGACCAGCCTCTTCGTCTACCTGGCCACGGCGCTGATGGCCTTCGTGGCCTCCCGCACCATCACCAACCCCCTGCGCGCCCTGGGCCGGGCCGCGGGGCGCATCGCCTCCGGGGACCTGACCACCACCCCCTCGGCCACCTCGCGCGACGAGGTCGGCCTGCTGGCCAACGACTTCCGGCGGATGGCCGAGGGCTTGAAGGTGCTGGTGGTCGACGTGCAGGCCGCCAGCCAGGGGGTCTCGCTCGGCGCCCGCGAGGCCGGCGCCATCGGGGACCGGGTCCGCCACGGGGCGCTCGGCCAGCACGGCGGCGTGGTGGCGGTGCAGGCGGCGGTGGAGGCCATGGAGGGCTCGGTGGCCCAGGTCTCGCGGGGGGTCGGGTCGCTCTCGGACTACGTCTCGGCCACCACCACGGCCGTCGGCGAGATGGCGGCGGCGCTCGAGGAGGTGCGGCGCAAGGGGGCGGAGCTGGACCGGACCATGGACACCGCCCTCGAGGACGTCGATCACCTGGCGGGGGCGGGTCGGGAGGCGGAGGCGACGCTGGGGGAGCTGGAGACGCTGGCCGGCCACGCCACCGGGACGCTGGCCGCGGTCAAGGCCTCGATGGCGGCGCTGGAGCGGGCTGCCTCCGAGAGCCAGGCCAACGCCGGCCTGGTGGCCGAGATGGCGGAGCGGTCGGGCGGCGTGGTGGAGGAGACGGTGGTCGGCATCGAGACACTGCGCTCCGCGGTCTCCGACGCCCACGCCCGGATCGCCGCCCTGGGGCGCCGCTCCGACGACATCGACCAGGTGGTGGACTTCATCTCCGAGGTGGCGGGGCGGACCAACCTGCTCTCGCTCAACGCCTCGATCATCGCCTCGCAGGCCGGGGAGCACGGCAAGGCCTTCGCCGTGGTGGCCGACCAGATCCGTGACCTGGCGGCGCAGATCGCCCGCTCGACGAAGTCGATCGGCGACATCATCAACGCCGTGAGAGAGGACGTGCGGGCGACGGCGGCGCTCATCGACCGCGGCGACGCGCTGGCGGTGGAGGGGGTGCAGCTGGCGCGGAACTCGCTCGAGGCGCTGGGGGAGATCCGGCGCACCACGGCGCTGGGGACGAGGGCGGCGGGGGAGATCCGGGCGGCCGTCGAGGTCCACTCGGGGTCCTCGCGGGACCTGGCGGACCTGGTCGAGTCGGTGGCCAGCGGCTCCAAGGCGGTCACCGGCGCGGTGCAGCTGGTGGGGCGGAGCGTGGCGGCGGTGGGCTCGGTGTCGCGGAGCGTCAACGCGCTGGCCGAGCAGGTGGCGCGGGCGCTGGAGGAGCAGGTCGGGCAGGGGCGGCGGCAGATGGAGAACCTGGCCAGGCTGGAGCGGATGATCAGCGACATCTCGCGGGCCGTGGAGGCGCACAACCACGCCACGCGCCGGGTGCGCGAGTCGCTCGGCGACCTCTCGACGACCGCGGGAGACCACGAGCAGGCGGTGGAGGGGCTGACCGGGGTCGCCGATCGGATCGGCGCGCGGGCCAGGGAGCTGGCCGAGCGGGTAGGGCGGTTCAGGGTCTGAGATTGCTTCTCCCGTCCGAGAGTAGTTGGGCCAAGTTCACGTTCTCGGCATCGGGCGCCCGCCCGCAGGGTAGGGAGGCGTGGCGGCAGAGGCCGGCAAGGAGTCCCTGCCGGGGAGGAGAGGCGTCCAAGCAGGACTCAGAGGCGCCCGGATATCATCCAGCCACCAGTCGTGCGGCGCCTTCGGCCGTCCCCAGGCAGTCCCCGACCGCGGCCGGAGACGACTGACGTGGTGACGAGGCTGAGTGGGGGAAGCTGACGGGGTGGTGAGTCAGCCAGGGGCGAGGCAGGGGGCGCGGTGGAGGACGCGCATGAGGTAGGTGCCGGCGGGGAAGAGGACGCCGGAGGAGCCGGCCCGCCAGCGGTCGAAGGCGCGGCGGTAGTCCTGGATGAAGGAGCCGAGGGCGCGGAGGGCCTGGACGCGACGCCAGGTGTCGTGGCTGGCGACGCGCGGGTTGAGCCCTCCGAGGGGCTCCCTGGTGGGAGGCCTGTCGAAGGGGCGCTGTGCGAGCACGCGCTGGACGCCGAGGAAGCCACGCCCGCGCGAGGCGAGGTGGGCAGAGGCGGCTTGCTCCCGGTCGGCGAGGGCGGCGTGGAGGGAGCGGCGGAAGTGGGCCGGAGAGTCGAAGCCCGTGGGGATGACGAGCCGCAGGGAGGCCCGGTCGGGAAGGGACCCCTGGCCGGCCCGCCGGAAGAAGGAGGAGGGCCTGGCGAACTCGAGGGGCGCGGCGCCCATCTGGTCCGGGGCGGACCAGAGCCCCGGCCAGAGCCGTCCGCGGCGGACCAGGCCGGCCTTGACCGGGTTGGCGAGGGTGTAGGCGACCTTGTCGAGGACGTCGGCCGGGGACTGCAGGGCGACGGCGCTGAAGGTGGGCGGCCCCCAGAAGTACTCCTGGCGCCCCAGCATGGCGTTCATGGAGCGGCCGATGAGCGAGTCGAGGAACCTGCCGAAGGCGGGGAGGCAGGCGTCGGGGTCGGTGACCACGAGGTGGAGGTGGTTGGACATCACGCAGAAGGCGTGGACCTCGACGTGGAAGCGCTCGGCGGCGACGGCGAGGAGGAAGCCGACGAGCTGGTTGGTGGCCTTCGAGGGGCGCAGGAAGAACTGCCGGTTCAGGCACCGGCGGGTGATGAGGTAGGTGGTGCCCGGGAGCACCTGGCGTGGCGCGGTCATGGCCTGGGGCTACATCGCAGGACCCGTGCCAATGCCTCCGCTCGCGATTCCGGCCACTTGCCTCACCGCCGCCCACCCCACCCCGGCCGTCCCGCGGACCTTGGTCCGCCGAACTACTCTGGGACGGGAGGGGCGGGAGGGGGAACTACTCTGGGACGGGAGGGGCGGGAGGGGGAACTACTCTGGGACGGGAGGGGGGGACGGGAAAGGTGCTACGGGGCCGAACTCCCCACCGGTCGCACCTGCGGGTGCCCCAGGCTCCCGAAGATCTGCAAACCGTACGTCCCCTCGCCGCTGCGGGCGCCCGCCAGGGCCGCATCGAGCAGCGAGACGAAGGCCCGGTTCTCCGGCTTGGACGAATACGCCGGCGACACCTTGAGCCGGGCCTTCCCGAACAGCGGCGCGAACTCCAGCCGCGGCTGCCACGCGAAGTACAGCCCCTCCCCGGTCAGCTCCACCTCGCCCCCGCTGGCGCCCAGCTTCTCGAACGTCCCCTTGCCGTCCTTGAGCACCAGCTCGACCACCAGCTCGCCGAACCTGGCCGCCGGCAGGGTGAGCGCGCCCGCGCCCGGCACGTTGACCTTTCCGCCCGTGAGCCCGGCCTCCTTGACGTTCAGCGTCAGCCGCCCCTCCGGCTTCGCCTTCTCGTCGGCGGGCAGGAGCAGCAGCCCCGACCCCGTGGCCACCCCCGCCAGGTCGACCCCCAGGGCCATCCGCAGCGGCAGCGCCCGGGCCAGGTCGATCCCCACCAGCTCGGCCCGGTACTCCTGCGGTCCGGCCGCCAGGTCGAAGGCCCCGCGCAGCCGCCCGTCGTAGATCCAGGCCTCCACCGCGATCCGGCGCCGCCCGGTGAGCAGCGGCCACAGCGGCAGCGTCAGGTCGATCCGCTCCACCGGGACGGTGAGCCCCGACTTGTCCTTGAGCGTGACGTCGCGCAGCGACAGGCCGATGATCCCCGCCGCCCCGGTCTCGCCGGCCTGCACCTGCCAGCCGCGCTCCGCCGCCGCCAGCGACAGCCGCTCCAGCAGCGCCCCGGTGGGGAAGGTCCAGCGCAGCGCCAGCAGCAGCGCCACGACGAAGAAGGCGCCGTAGAGGAGGCGGGGCTTCCAGGTGCTCCAGTCGATCTTCATGGCAGCCATCCCGGGGCTCAGCCCTTCATCTGGTAGGTGGCCACCACCACCGTGGCGTCCACCAGCTTGGGGTCGTCGGTGCGCGTGGCGACGCGGAGGCGTCGGACCTTCACCATCCCGGGGCCGCGCTCCAGCCCCTGGACCAGCTGCGCCAGCTTGCCGAGCTCGATCCGGACCAGGTTCACCTCGACGCTCTCCTCCATGACGCCGTCGATCTCGGCCGGCGCACCGGTGGGGCGCAGGTCGGTCACCTCGACGCCCATCGAGGCGCCCACCTTCGAGACGTGGCTCATCAGCTGGATCGGCTGCCCCTTGAGGCGCGCCTCCAGCGCGGTCCGCTCCAGCTGCACCCGCCGGTAGCCGCCGGCCAGGCGGCCCACCTGCTCGAGCACCTTCCCCTTCTCGACGATGCGCGACTCGCGGGCCCGCACCGAGGCGCTCATCCCCGCCGCCACCAGCGAGCCGAAGAAGACCAGGACCGCGGCCGCGGCGGCCCCCACCAGCACCCGCTCGCGGGGGGAGAGCCGTCCCAGCCAGGACTCGATCTCGGCGCGGAGTTGCTTGAGCCGTTCCATGGTCACTCCCCTCCCGCCGCGCCCTCGGCGCAGCCGAGCGCCGAGTCGATGGAGAACTCGAACTTCCCGTCCGAGGTCCGCTTCCGCGCCCCGCCAGAGCGGGCGTCGGCGAAGCACTTGGAGCCGTGCAGCGAGGCCACCAGCCGGTCGACGTGCTCGGCGGCGTCGGCCACCCCCTGCAGGTGGAGCTTGCGGTCGGTGATGTCGATCTTCTCCAGCTTGAGCGGCGCACCCTCGGGCAGCCGGCCGGAGAGGTCGCCGATCACGTCCACCGCCGAGGTCTTGGGGATGGCCGCGCCCGGCACCCCGCGACCGCGCAGCGCCGACAGCGCCTCCTCGTAGTTGACGTAGCACTTCTTCAGCACCTTCTCCTCGGCGTCACAGAGGGCGCGGTCGATCGCCGCCTCCTGCCGGGACAGGGTGTAGAGCTTCACCACCTGCGAGGCCACCGCCAGCAGCAGGACCGCGCCCACCGCCACCGCCAGCCGGGTCACCTTGCCCTTGAGGTGCTCGAAGTCGCGGGTGTAGGCGAGGTCGCCGCGCCGGAGGTTGACCCGCCCGACCCTGGCCCCGAGGTGGCCGCGCAGCGCCGCCGCCAGCGCCAGCGCCAGCGCTCCGGCCTCGGCCGCGGGCAGCGAGGCCGCCGATCCCGCCAGGGCCAGCGGGAGCACCGGTCCGTCCACCTCGGCCGCCAGCCGCTCCGCCAGCCCGGCCCGCCGCCCCAGCCCGCCGGCCAGCCAGAGGCGGGTCAGCGGCGCCGCCCCGGCCCGGGCCCGCCAGGCCCGGAGCGTCGACCGGATCTCCCGGACCAGCGGCACCAGGGCGCGGGTCAAGGCCGCCTCGACGCGCGGCTCGACCGAGAGCGCCGCCAGCATGTCCGGCAGCGGCTCGCCGTCCGGCTCCGCGGACAGCAGCAGCGCCGCGTCGGCCTCGCTGATGCCCAGGTCACGGGCCAGGGCCCGCGCCACCGTGGCCGCGCCCGACGGGATGGTCCGGGCCGCCGCCAGCGCCCCGCCCGACACCACGCAGACCTGGGTGCGGCTCTGGCCCAGGTCGAGGATGGCCTGGCAGGCCGGCGCGGCGCCCGCCTCGGGGGGCTCGCCGGCCAGCACGCCCGGCGCGAAGAGCGCCGACAGCACCGCCGCCGGCGGCGCCACCACCCGGGGGTCGATGCCGGCCGCGGCCAGCGCCCCCAGCAGCTCCGACAGCTCGGCCCGCGGTCCCACCCCGACCCAGAGGTCGGTCGAGGTCCCGCGCTCGCCGAGCGGCTCCCAGTCCCAGGCCGCCTCGTCGAGCTCCCAGGGGATCTGCGCCTCCACCTCGAAGGCCAGCGTCTGGGCGATGCGGCGCGGGTCGGTGAAGGGGAGGGTGATGACGTGGGAGGCCAGCGTCGCACCGGGCACGGTGGCCACGCAGCCGTCGGGGCGCCAGCCCTGCTCGGCGAGGAGCCGTCCCAGCGCCGCCGCCTGCCGCTGGGCCAGCGGCTCGCCCTCGGCCGGTGGGGCCAGCGGCACCGTGGCGTGCCCGATGACGGTGAAGCCGCGGTAGCTGCTCTCCAGCAGCACCGCCTTCACCGCGCGGGCCCCCAGGTCCAGCCCAAGCATGGTCTGCGCCATCTCGTTACTCCTCGCGCCAGTGGATGAGCCGCCCCAGGTCGGTCGCGTCCTCGCGGGCCTGGACCGGATCGAAGCTCACCACCGCCTCGATGTTCTTGACCACCGAGCCGGCGCTCCCCTGCCCGCGGATGCGGAAGACGAAGGAGCGATCGGTGAAGGCGCCCCGCCGGTCGGTGTTCTTCGGCGAGGTGTAGTCGGGGTGGACCCCGACCCCCAGCGACTCCAGCACCCCGGCGAACTGCTGTGGCGACATGGTGACGAACCCGCCCAGCCGCACCAGCTTGACCGCCTGGAAGAGCCGGTCGGGGAAGGTCGGGTCGGAGAAGACCGGCTGGACGGGCGGGTCGGCCATGATGCGGGCGTTGCGGAACAGCTCGACGACGTCGTCGGCGTTGACGTTCATCTTCCCGTCGCGCGCCGGGTAGACGGTGAGCCGCTCGCCGAAGGCGGCCATGTGGAGGTCGGAGAAGCCGGCCACCATGAAGAGCTCCTCGAGCGAGTCGAAGCGGGCGTTCTTGGCCTTGTAGCGGTCGGGCCCCCGGTCGTAGACGTAGCTCTCGTCGCCGAAGCCGTTCTCGAACGGGCGGCCGGGGAGGCCGGTGACCGCCGACTGCTGCTGGTCCTCGTCCACCCAGTCCCTGAGCGCCGCGGCCAGCTCGTTGCGGCTCTGCTTGACGTTGTTGGCGTCCTCCCGATCGAAGAGCGGGTCCCAGCGCCGGTCGGACACCAGGGCCATGAAGCTGGCCAGCTGTCCCCCGAGCAGGCCGCCGCTGGCCGACCCGTCGAGCTGGGCGTTCACCTTGCGGTCCTCGTCGTCGATGGTGGCCGAGAAGCGCCCGGGCGCAGGGCCCTTTCCGGCCTGGCCGGCCGGCACCTCGTCGACGGCCGCCCGGCCGGATGCGGTCCCCGCCGCCCGGGCCGATCCAGCGCCGGGCCGGCGGCCGGCGCCCTCCGGGAAGAGGTTGGCCACCAGCAGCGAGTCGACCGGCACCAGCTTCCAGACCTGGATCCGCGGCATGGCACCGGCCGCTGCGCCCATGGCGGCGGTGGCCCCGGGGGGGGCGCCCGCCTTCCCCGCCCGGCCGGCCAGGCCGGCGACGGCGGTGGCGGTGGCCGAGGCCTGGGCGTCGAGCTGGGACTGGAAGTGGAGCACCAGCCGCGACAGGTTGACGGCGCCGCGGGCCTGGGCCAGCGCCACCAGCTCGTCCCGGCCGTTGGCGGCGATCTGCAGGCCGACCCTGGCCTGGTAGGCGAGGTCCATGGCCAGCGCCGTCACCAGCGCCACCGCCACCATGACCACCAGCAGGGCGGCCCCGCGCTCGCGGCGGCCGGTGCGCCGGCCCTGGTTCGCCCGGGTCACGGTCAGAACTCCAGCGGCGTGGTGATGGCGACGCGCGCCTGGGTGGAGAACTTCTCGGTCCGGCCGTCGGCCAGCGTCACCTCGAGCACCATGCGGACCCGGGTGGGCAGCTCGTTGAGCTTCTCCGGGGTCCGCGTCGACCACTCCCGGACCCACTCCTTGCGCTTCAGGTCCCAGTACTGGAGCGAGAGCCCCTTCACGTGGGTGGCGACCAGGTCCTTGCGGCCGCCGCGGTCGGGCTCGTCGTCGAGGCGCACCTTCTCGCGCCGGAAGAGGGCGTCGCCCCCGCTGACTGGATCGCGCTCCACCAGGTACTCGACCAGGGACTGGTCGGACTCCTTGGCGTCCTGCACCAGCCGGACGTGGGCCATGGTGGAGAAGAGCAGCTTGTCCTCCTGGCCCTTGAAGAGGGAGGGGCGGTCGCGGAAGCGGGCCCGGTCGTAGTGCTCGGAGAGGAAGGCCATCGAGAGCTCCCTCGACAGCCGCGTCAGGGCCAGCCGCGCTCCGGCGTAGCGCTCGGCCTGGTCCCGGGCCAGCGAGGCGGCGTGGTCGACCTGCTGGAAGACGCCGGCCGCCATGGCGCCGATCACCGCGGTGATGGCCACCGCGATCATCACCTCGAGCAGCGAGAAGCCGCGGGGGGCGCGCCTCACTGTCCCTCCCCCCAGCGCTGTGGAAGGGGCCTGTCGGTCCGTGGCCCGGGTGGCGCTCCAGGCGGCAGCGCTCCCGTGGGCGCCGCGCCCGTCGCCTGGGGGTTGAGCCGCTTCTGCATGCCCGGCGTCAGCACCACCAGGTGGGTGACCACCGTGAACGACTCGGTGGTCTTGCCGTCCTTCCAGCCGACCGTGAGCCGCAGCTCGCGCACCCCGGACTTGAGCTTCTCGCCCAGCGAGGTGAGCTGCTGCTGGATCATCCCCACCGCCGCGCCCGCCAGCGGGGAGCCGGCCAGCGAGGTCATGGGGCCGCCGGCGGCGCTGCCCGCGTCGGCCCCCTTGCCCTGCCCCTTGGCGTCGATCCCGAGCAGGCCGGCCACGCCGCCCTCGACCCCGGTGAGCGCCTTGAGGACGGCGTCGGGCCCCAGCTCGAGCTGCGGCTTGATGGCCTCCACCTTCCAGGTCACCTCGGGGTGCCCGTCGTCATCGAAGGTGCCCTCCTCGGTCTGGTCGAAGTCGCGGAAGCCCTCCTCCTCGAACTTGGCCTCGGCCTCGGCCAGCCGCCCCCGGGCCAGCATGGTGGCCACCTCGAGCTGCCGCGCCCGGACGTGGTTGCGGAGCGCGCCGCCCACCACGTCGGAGGCGGCGGTGAGCGCCAGCGCCAGCACCGCCAGCGCCACCATCACCTCGAGCAGCGTGAAGCCGCGGACCGGGCACGGCCCGGCGACGCCGCGGCCCGGACCCGGAACCGGACGCGGAACGCCAGCGCCGCGGCGGTCGGAGACGCCGGTCACCGGTCCGCCTCCACCTTGCCGGTGACCACCCGGGCCCGCCCGGTGAAGGGCTCGAGCACCACGGTGAAGACCAGGTCGCCGTCCACCACCGGGATGAAGGCGCGCTGCGCCTGCCCGCCCGGGAAGAAGTGGACGTAGGCCACCCCCTCCTCGATGGCCTGGCTGCGCCCCTCGATCCGGATGGGGCCGAAGCTGGTCTTGCCCGGCAGGACCCGCTTCGCCGCCAGCCGGTCCTCGAAGGCGCCGAAGCGGGTCTGCGCCATCAGGCGGCGTCGATCGGCGTCGCGCTCGTCGGGGAAGCGCTCCTCCAGCTCGCGGGAGACGCGGGAGGGCTGGTCCTGGCGCGCCAGCGTCACCGCGCGCGGCGCGCACTCGGCCCAGGTGGCGTGGTTGTCGATGTCGATGGCCAGCCGGCAGGTGGCGTTCCGGAGCGAGGCGGTGTCGAAGAGGTAGCGGAGGGTGCCGGCCAGCTCGCCGGCCGCCTGCTTGGCGTTGGCGCCGGTGATGCCGCGCAGCGCCGGGACGGCGGCGGCGGAGATGACCGCCACCACGGCGATCACCACCATCAGCTCGATGAGGGTGAACCCTCGCGCTGTGCCGCGGCCGGTCACGGGCTCCTAGGGGTTCACGACGTCGGCGTTCTCGCCCTCGCCGCCGGGCTGCTTGTCGGCGCCGTAGCTCTTGACGTCGAAGCCGTCGGGGTGGGCCTGGCCGGGGTAGAGGTAGATGTACTCCTGCCCCCACGGGTCGAGGATCTTGCCGCCCTTGTTGGCCTTGATGAACTTCTCCTGGATGAGGACGTTGAGCCCCTCCTCGGTGGTCGGGTAGCGGCCGCGCATCACCTTGAAGGCGTCCACCCCCTGGCTGGCGATGTTGCGCACGTCGGTCTCGGCCTGCTTGGTCTTGGCTTCGCCGAGGCGGCCCACCACGTTGACGGCCACCGCCGAGGCCACCAGGCCGATGATCACCAGCACCACCATGATCTCGATGAGGGTCATGCCGCGCTCGGCGCGGCGCTTGCGGGCTTCCATGGGGACGACCTCCGGTGAAGCGAGAGCGGTCGGGGACATGTCCAGCTCACCCGGCCAGCGTGTTGATCTGCAGGATCGGCATGAGGACCGAGAAGACGATGAAGGTCACCACCGCGCCCATGAGCACGATCATCAGCGGCTCCATGAGCGAGGTGAGCGCGCCCACGGTGGTGTCCACCTGGTCCTCGTAGGCGTCGGCCACGTTCCCCAGCATCTCCTCGAGCGAGCCGGAGCGCTCGCCGATGGCCACCATGTGGTGGACCAGCGGGGGGAACTCCCCGGAGCGCTTGAGCGGGGCGGCGATCGACTCGCCCTCCTGGATGGCCTGGCGGGCCTGCTCGATCACCTCGGCGAGGCGGACGTTGCCCACCACGTTCTTGACGATGTCCATCGCCGCCAGCAGCGGCACGCCGCTCTTGAGCAGCGTGGCCAGGGTGCGGGTGAAGCGGCCGATGGCGATGGTGCGGATGAGCCGGCCGAAGATGGGGACGGTGAGCTTGAAGCGGTCCCAGCGGGCGCGGCCGGCGGTGGTCTCCTTCCAGCGCAGGAAGCCCCAGAAGGCGGCCCCGGCCAGCAGCACCAGCGCCCACCACCAGTTGGAGACGAAGGTGGAGAAGCCCATCAGCAGCCGGGTGGTGAGGGGGAGCGTCACCTGGGTGTCCTCGAAGATCTTGGTGATCTTGGGGATGACCACCGCGAAGAGGATGAGCATGATGGCGCCGCCCACCACCGCCATGGCGGCCGGGTAGGTGAGCGCCCCCATGACCTTGGAGCGGAGCCGGGCCTGGCCCTCGGTGAAGTCGGCCAGCCGCACCAGCACCACGTCGAGGGCGCCCGAGGACTCGCCGGCCCGGATCATGTTGACGTAGAGGGTGGTGAAGACCTTGCCGTGGACGGCCAGCGCGTCGGCCAGCGAGGCGCCCTCGTTGACCCGCTGCTTGACGTCGGAGATGACCCGCTTGAGCCGCTCGTGCTCGACCTGCTCGACCAGGGCGTTGAGGGCCTCCACCAGGGGGATGCCGGCGTGGACCAGCACCGCCAGCTGCCGGGTCATGACCGCGAGGTCCTCGGCGCTGACCCGGCCGATCACCCAGCGGCGCACGTTGACCTCGCGGGCCTGCTGCGCCTGCTGCTGCTTCTCGCCCAGCACCTCGGTGAGGAAGACCCCGTCGCGCTTCAGCGCGGCGCGCAGCGTCTTGGGGGACTCGGCCTCCTTGAGCCCCTGCACCGGCTTGCCGGCGGCGGACAGCGCCTTGTATTCGAAGACCGGCATGGGGTCAGTGCAGATCCTCGGCGGTGACCGAGAGGATCTCGGCGGCGGTGGTGATCCCCAGCGCCACCTTGTAGGCGCCGTGCTGCATCAGCGACAGCATGCCGCGGTCGACGGCCGCCTTCTTGATGGTGGAGGAGTCGGTGTTCTTGAGGACCAGGGCGCGGATGTCGTCGTCCACCAGCATCAGCTCGTAGATCCCGGTGCGCCCCAGGTAGCCGGTCTGCTGGCAGGCCGGGCAGCCGGTGGACTTGTAGATGACCGCGGGGTTGCCGGCCTGGGCCAGGATCTCGTCGGAGAGGCCGACCTGCTCCCGCTCCTCGGCGGTCGGCGCGTAGGGCTTGCGGCAGGCGGGGCAGAGGACCCGGACCAGCCGCTGGGCCAGCACCCCCACCAGCGACGAGGCCACCAGGAAGGGCTGCACCCCCATGTCGACCAGGCGGGTGATGGCGCCGGCGGCGTCGTTGGTGTGGACCGTGGAGAGCACCAGGTGGCCGGTGAGCGAGGCCTGGATGGCGATCTCGGCGGTCTCCAGGTCGCGGATCTCGCCGACCATGATGACGTCGGGGTCCTGGCGCAGGAAGGCGCGCAGGCCGCCGGCGAAGGTCAGCTCGATCTTGGGGTTGACCTGCACCTGGCCGACGCCCTTGAGCGGGATCTCGACCGGGTCCTCGATGGTGAGGATGTTCAGGTCGGGCGAGTTGATCTTGGAGAGGGCGGCGTAGAGGGTGGTGGTCTTGCCGCTGCCGGTGGGGCCGGTCACCAGCACGATGCCGTGGGCGCGGGTCACCAGCGAGTCCATGATCTTGAGCTGCCAGGGCTCGAAGCCGATCTCGGCGAGATCGAGGATGACGTTCGACTTGTCGAGCAGGCGCATGACGATGCGCTCGCCGTTGGCGGTGGGCACGGTGGAGAGGCGGACGTCGACGTCCTTGCCGGCCAGCTTGATGCGGATGCGGCCGTCCTGGGGGAGCCGCTTCTCGGCGATGTTGAGGCCGCCCATGATCTTGATGCGGCTGGCGATCGAGGCCTGGTAGCGCTTGGGGGCGCGGATCACCTCGCGCAGCACCCCGTCGATCCGGTAGCGGACCGAGATGTCCTTCTCCTCGGGGTTGATGTGGATGTCGCTGGCCCGCTCCTTGACGGCGCGGAAGAGCAGCGAGTTGACCAGCCGGATGATGGGGGCCTCGTCGTCGGCGTCGAGGAGGTCGGTCGGCTCCTCCAGCTCGTGGGCGACGCTCTCGAGGTCCTCGGTCTCCAGCCCCTCCATGATCTTGTCGTGCTCGTCGGCGGCG
>JAULAX010000008.1:0-53093 GCA_032654565.1 Anaeromyxobacteraceae bacterium
GGAGAACGTCAGCGGTGAGGCGAAGCTGGTGTCGGGAGTGGCTGGTATCGTGGTCCATGTTGTTCGCAGGTGGTGCGCCGCTTGGTTGGTGTCCCGGTGACGCACCGCCTGCTCCTTTCGGTTGTTGGGGTTGGTGATGGTGTTGCGGCCGTGATCCTGCCGCTTCGCCTGACAACAGCCGTCTCGCGCCTCGATGTGCCGACTCGAGGAAAGTCGGGCACTTAGCCAAGCCGACCACTGGCCGCGACTGGTGGTGAACTTCCGCCATCGTGGTTTCAGGTACTTGGCCGTCCCGTCTGCCGCCGAATCCTTGCTGAAGCCCTGGCAAGGCAGACCCGCAACAAGGATGTCGATGCTGGCGAGCAAGGGCACGCACCGATCTCAGCGCGCCAGGAGTGCAAGAACCCCTTCACAGTGAAGGCCCTTTGCACACTTCGCGGTGGGTCCCGGCGTCGTGCCGATGGGCCAAGAGTGCAGGGCAGACCGGCACTTCCGGTCACTAAGGACCTCGCGAATCGCGAGGGCTACGGATCGCGAGCAGGTCCGCCGCCTTGGAGGCACAGAGGTACCCGGACCCAAGCCAGGGCAACGAGGGGTTCGGCGCCTCGGGCAGCTGCCGGGCTGGTGGCCCAGCCGGCCGGCTGCCCCGTCAGCGCCGCCGGCGGGAGTGGCCTTCCAGGATCCGCCGGGGAGTGGGGTAGTGGCCGCCAAAGTTCTTGGGGGCGCCCTGGACTCGGCCGTACCAGGAGCAAAACGGCTCCAGTCTTGGGGATAAGGATGATGGAGGCACGGGTCTTCTCCGGACCTCCACCTTCACGTCTGCCGGCGGGGTGGTCCCGCTGGCCGGCGTGAGGGTCACCAGCAACAAGCACAGCGCCTGGTGGCGCAGCTGCGCGCCACCGGGGCTCGACGCCCGTCGTGTGGCCGCGCTTGGAGCGGCTCATGACGACCGAGGAGATCCGAGAGCAGTTCGAGAAGAAGGTCCGCGCCGGCATCTTCCGGCCGGTCATCCGGCACATCAGCGGCAACGACCCCGAGGAGCGGTTGGCCGAGGCGGTGGCCATGACGTTCGAGTTGTACTGGCGCAAGGCGCAGGTCGGCGTGCTGCTCGACGACGCCTTGCTCGTCCACCACGCCAAGTTACGGGCCATCGACTTGAGCCGGCAGCTCGTGCGCGGAGGGCAGCGGAAGCGCGATGCCCTCGACCCGCGCAACTACCACCAGGGCCGGGTAGAGATCCTGCGGCTCGACGGCGTGGCCGACGAGGACGGGGAGCTGGCCGGCGAGGAGCAGGGCGATCTGGTCATCGGCCTGGCCGAGGGGCTGGCGGACGACCCCTCGGCCAAGATCATCTCCGCCATCGACCTGGAGCGGTGGACCGGGAGCTTGCGGGACGTGGACCGCGCCGTGCTGGCGGCCCGCTACCAGGGCTGCACGTTGCAGGAGACCGCCGAGGCCATGGACTCGTCCATCTCGGCCATCTTCGCCCGCTTGAAGCGCCTGGGCGGTGAGCTGGCCTCGCGGGCCGGCGTCACCATCAAGCCAAGGCCGCGTAAGCGCCGGGCGCCGCCGCTGGGGCCCGAGCTGGCCTGCCCGGCCTGAAGCGCAGCGCCGAGGGGGCCGGCATCCGCCGCAGCCCCTTCTCTTAGCCATCAACCCCAAGACCTCCGGCCCACCGGCCGGCAGGAGAGAGGAGCGCGTGAACCATGAAGAAGAAGACCAGCCCCAAGGCCGACCGGCACGCCGCCGTGGTGAGCGTGCAGCGGCTCGTCGAGGCCATGGGCGTGAAGCTCACCCGGCAGGGCGCCGACCTCAAGGGCGCCTGCCCGTTCCACGAGGACACCGGCACGTCCCTCGTCATCAGCCCCGCCACCAACACCTGGCGCTGCGACGCGTGCCAGGCCGGCGGCTCGGCGGTGGAGTGGGTGATGAAGGCCCAGGGCGTCAGCCGGCGCCACGCCCTGGAGCTGCTGGCCGACGGCAGCCCGCTGGCGGGCTCGGTGAAGGCCGGGGCGGTGAAGGTGGCGACCATCCGCAAGCTGGCCGCGCCGGTGACCACCGAGTCCGACGACCACGAGCTGCTGCGCCAGGTGGTGGACTACTACCACCAGACCTTGAAGCAGAGCCCCGAGGCGCTCGGCTACCTCACCGAGCGCGGCATCGGCTCCACCGAGGCGGTGGACCGCTTCCGACTCGGCTACTCGAACCGCACGCTCGGCCTGCGACTCCCGCCCAAGAACCGCAAGCTGGGCGCCGAGCTGCGCGGTCGGCTCACGGCGCTCGGCATCTACCGCGAGACCGGCCACGAGCACCTGCCCGGCTCGCTCGTGATCCCGGTCTTCGGCGAGCAGGGCGAGGTGGTGCAGCTCTACGGCCGGAAGGTGACCCCCAACCTGCGCCCCGGCACGGCGCTCCACCTGTGGCTCCCCGGCCCGCTTCGCGGCGTCTGGAACCGGGAGGGGCTGACCGGCCAGAAGACCCTCATCGTGGCGGGGAGCCTCATCGACGCACTCACCTTCTGGTGCGCCGGGTACCGGAACGTCACCGCCGCTGGAGGCCAGGACGGGCTCACCGAGGAGCAGGTGGCCACCATCATGGCCGCCGGGGCGAGGACCGTGCTCCTAGCCCACCGGCGCGACGCCGACGGCGAGAAGACGACCGACGCCATGGCCGAGCGGCTCATGGCCCACGGGCTCGGCTGCTTCCGAGTCCTGCTCCCGGCCGGCATGGACGTGAACGACCACGCCCTGGCCTCCGACCTGCCCGCGAAGGTCCTTGGGACGGCCCTGCGGCACGCCACCTGGCTCGGCAAAGGGAAGAGCCCGGACCTGGACGTGCGGCCCGTGGCGACGCCGCCAGTACCTACGCCGGCCCCGCCGCCTGCCCGCCCCCTGCCCCCGGAGATCGCGCCCAGCGCGGCCGAAGAGCCCGACCAGCTGGTCCCCGTGGAGGTCGCCACCCCCGAGCCCCCACCTCCGGCCACGACCGAGGTGGCGGCCGAGCTGAAGGACGAGGAGGTGGTCATCCACCTGGGCCACCGCCGCTACCGGGTGCGCGGGCTGGGCAGGAACCTGAGCTACGACACCCTGCGCGTGAACTTGCTGGTCACCCTCGACGCCGACGGCGAGGCCCTCCACGCCGACAGCCTGGACCTCTACTCGGCCCGCCAGCGGGGTGCCTTCGTGAAGCAGGCGGCCAGCGAGCTGGGGCTGCGAGAGGAGGCGGTGAAGCGCGACCTGGGCGCCGTCCTGCTCAAGCTGGAGGCGCTCCAGGAGGTGCAGATCAAGCGGGCGCTGGAGCCCAAGCGCAAGGAGGTCCACCTGGAGGAGGCCGACCGGGTCGCCGCCCTCGACCTCCTGCGCGACCCCGACCTGGTGCAGCGCATCCTCAGGTGCGGGATGGTGGGCGAGGAGACCAACAAGCTCACCGCCTACCTGGCCGCCGTCTCCCGCAAGCTCGACGACCCGCTGGCCGTCATCGTCCAGTCGAGCAGCGCGGCCGGGAAGACCAGCCTCATGGAGGCCGTGCTGGCCTTCGTGCCCGAGGAGGACCGGCTCCAGTTCTCGGCCATGACCGGGCAGTCGCTCTTCTACATGGGAGAGGGCGACCTCACCCACCGCATCCTGGCCATCGCCGAGGAGGAGGGGGCGGAGCGGGCCAGCTACGCGCTCAAGCTGCTCCAGAGCGACGGGGAGCTGACCATCGCCTCCACCGGCAAGGACCCGAACACCGGCCGCCTGGTGGCCCAGGAGTACCGGGTGCAGGGGCCGGTGATGCTGCTCCTCACCACCACCGCCATCGACCTCGACGAGGAGCTGCTCAACCGGGCCGTGCTCCTCACCGTGGACGAGGACCGGGAGCAGACCCGGGCCATCCACCGGCTCCAGCGGGCCCGCCAGACGCTGGAGGGGCTGCTGGCGCGGCGGGAGCGGGACCAGGTGCTGAAGGTCCACCAGGACGCCCAGCGGCTGCTCAGGCCGCTCCTGGTGGCCAACCCCTACGCCCCCGAGCTCACCTTCCTCGACGACCGGACCCGGACCCGGCGGGACCATGGCAAGTACCTCACCCTCATCCGGGCCATCGCACTCCTCCACCAGCACCAGCGGCCGGTGAAGACCATCCAGCAGGCCGGCCAGGTGGTCGAGTACATCGAGGTGGCGCTCTCCGACATCGCGCTCGCCAACCGGCTGGCCCACGAGGTGCTGGGGCGCAGCCTGGACGACCTGCCGCCCCAGGCCCGCCGGCTGCTCCTCCTGCTCGATCGGATGGTGGACGAGCGTTGCGCCAAGGCCGGCATCGAGCGCAGCGCCTACCGCTTCAGCCGGCGCGAGGTGCGCGACCACCTGGGCTGGAGCGACTTCCAGGTCCGGACCCACATGGAGAAGCTGGTGGCGCTGGAGTACGTGCTGGTCCACCGGGGCGGCCGGGGCCAGCTCTTCTGCTACGAACTCCTCTACGACGGCCACGGCCAGGACGGCGCGCCCTTCCTGGTGGGGCTGCTCGACGTGGGGAAGCTGAAGGTCGAGGGGGCGTCGGCGCAGATCGAGGGGTCGCCGACGGGGTTCGAGGGTCCTCCGAGCCCCCATGGAGCCCTCATCGAGGCCCCACCGAGCCCAACCACCACCGAGGAGAACCCGAGCGAGATCGGCCCCCTGGCCGCCGACCACGAGGTCGGCCGAGAAGCCACGCCGCAGGAGACCACCACCGGCACGTCGTACCCACACACCGAGGAGGGCACCTGATGGCCAGGAAGAAGAAGGCGAAGAAGACGGCCGCCATCGAGTCCCTCAACGGCCACCCGCCCGGCAGCATGCGGGCCATGATGGCCGCCTACCTGGAGTGGATGGGCATCCGGGCCTACACCGAGCGGTCCATCGAGTCCCGGGCGGAGATCCTGGGCTACTTTGCCGGCTGGTGCGAGGAGCGCGGACTCCTGAGGCCCCAGGAGGTGACCCGGCCCATCCTCCAGCGGTACCAGCGGTGGCTCTTCTACTACCGCAAGAAGAACGGCCAGCCGCTCGGCATCTCTACCCAGTACGAGCGGCTGGTGGTGGTGACCACGTTCTTCCGCTGGCTTACCCGCAACAACCACCTGCTCTACAACCCGGCCAGCGAGCTGGAGCTGCCCCGCACAGAGAAGCGGCTCCCCAAGGCCATCCTCACCATCGAGGAGGTCGAGAAGGTACTGGCCGAGCCCGACCTCAACGACACCATCGGGGTGCGCGACCGGGCCATCATGGAGACGCTCTACTCCACCGGCATCCGGCGCAAGGAGGTCGTGGAGCTGACCATCTTCAGCCTGGACCGCGACCGGGGCACGCTGCTGATCCGCAAGGGCAAGGGGAAGAAGGACCGCATCATCCCCATCGGCGAGCGGGCCATGGCTTGGGTGGAGAAGTACCTCACCGAGGTCCGGCCGCAGCTCTCGATGGAACCGGACGACGGCTTCCTGTTCCTCACCGGCGAGGGTGAGCCCGTCACCCCGGGCCACCTCACCGATCAGGTGAGCGCCTACATCGACGCGGCCGGCATCGGCAAGAAGGGCTCGTGCCACCTGTTCCGGCACACCTGCGCGACCCTGATGCTGGAGGGCGGCGCCGACATCAGGTTCATCCAGCAGCTGCTCGGCCACGAGAGCCTGACCTCGACCCAGCTCTACACCCGCGTCTCGATCCGCAAGCTGAAGGAGATCCACACGGCCACGCACCCGGCCGCCAGGCTGGAGCGCAAGGGCGCCCGCGAGGAGCCCGAGGAGGACCCCGAGGCAGACCGCGCCGAGGTGCTGGCGAAGCTCGACGAGGAGGCCGAGGAGGAGCACGGAGAGTAGGACCCCCGCTTCGCCCTGCGTGCTAGCATTGGCGTCCTGTGCTGACCGCTGGCCGCTTCCTCTGCCTCCTCCTCGCCACCATCCAGGCGCCGACCAGCACGCTGGGTGACGGCTTCGCGGGAACTCGCGTCAGGGTTCTTGGTCGCATCCTGGATGTCGCATCTGGGCTCGCAGATCGCCCAACCCCAGGACCGCACAGGGCTTCGCCCTTCACCTACGGCGAAACCGCATCGGGCCCCTCCAGTCAGTACAACGGGCGGGTCTTCGACCCGGAGACGGGGTTCCACGACTACGGCGCCCGGATGTACTGGCCGCAGATCGGGAGGTTCATCTCGGCGGACTCGGTGATGGGATCCACCGCGAGCCCGATGACGCTCAATCGGTACTCGTATGTGCTGAACAATCCGTACAAGTACACGGATCCGACCGGCAAGGCGCCAAACCAAGCTGGCGCTACGGACTGGCACCATGTTGCCGGTGCGCTGCAATCAGGCTCACTTTCTCAGCTTAGCGCCTCACACGGAACCAATGCGTCGAGGTACTTCTTCACCGAGAAGTTCGGCTGGGTGGACATCAGGCACTTTGGAGCCGCAGCTAGCCAAGTGGCCGATAAAGGAATGCCGGGCCCAGTCGTGAAGGCCATGGGGTACGGAGTTGAGGTTCAGCAGTGGATGAACGAAGGACCGAACGACTATCAGAGCGCGTTTTCGCCTGAAGACATTCCGAGCAACTCTGCGGGGGTAGACTTCGCCCAATCAATTGGCAAGGGAGAATCACCTGCCGAAGCCTTCCCTCGATGGGTGCTCGGCGTAGGGGGCAAAGAGCTATCTGAATCGGGCCGGGAGAAGTTGCCTGCGACTGATCCATCCATGCGCAATCGGAACTCGGCAGGAAAGGCCAAGGAATGGTCAAGCGGCAATCCTAACTCCCAGAACCCGGACCGGAGCAAGAAGCAATGACGGCCTATCCGAGCAAGAGTGGGCTCTCGTGGCTATGGTTGCGCCTTGGTCAGTACTTGGCCCTCGCGCTGTCGTTCTTCTTGGTAGTGCCCCCGCTCAGATCGGCGGCGGAGCTACCGGTGCCAGTGGGTCGCTCGGCGATCTTGGCGCTGCTGTGCTTCGCCGTTCATGCTGCGCTGGCGCGCAGAATCAAGCCTACCTGGGTAGATGTGTGTGTCCAATCCAGCATGTTCTTCCTGCTGATCTACGCCATCTATACTCGCGTCAACTACTGTTAGACGCACTCAGCTTAGGCTGCTTCCGCCGAACATAGTGGAGCGAAGGGAGGGCCGGTCGGTGCCGTCCCACAATGATGGGCCTCAGCATGAGCGCGAAACCCACCTGGCGCAGGCGGGTACCTGGGGCTGTCTCGGTAGTGAGCTATCTGGACAGCGCCCTCGCCACGGTGGACTTCGGGACCTTGAGCGCGACGGCGACCTCCCGGACGCTCTTGCCGGCCTGCTTCATGGCGACAACCCGGTCGCGGGTCTGGGAGTCGAGGCGTCTCGGCCTGCCCCAGGACCCTCCCTCGGCCTCGACCCGCTCCCTGGCCGCGGAGATCCGCTCGTTGATGGAGAGCCGCTCCATCTTGGCGGCCCAGGCCATGACGGCCAGGACCACCTCGGCGGCGGGTCCGTCCAGGGCGAAGCCGTCGGAGACGGAAACCAGCGCGGCACCGTGGGCTCGTCCCGTCCAAATGGCCCCTCGACGGTGGTTCACCAAGCGGCTAGGGTTGCCCACATGATCCTCCTCGTCCACGGCCCCAACCTGAACCTGCTCGGCGAGCGCGAGCCGGAGATCTACGGCGCCACCACGCTGTCGGAGATCGAGCAGATGGTCCGCAACGCCTGCGACGCCTGGGGCGTGCCGGTCAAGGCCGGCCAGTCGAACCACGAGGGCGGGCTCATCGACTTCATCCAGCAGCACCGCAAGGAGGCGCGCGGGATCATCATCAACCCCGGCGCCTACACCCACACCAGCATCGCCCTCTACGACTGCCTCAAGTCGGTGGCGGCGCCGGTGGTCGAGGTGCACATCTCCAACATCCACGCCCGCGAGGAGTTCCGCCGCAAGAGCGTGGTGGCCGGCGCCTGCCGCGGCCAGATCACCGGGCTCGGGGTGCGCGGCTACATCCTGGCCGCCGAGTGGCTCTGCGCCGAGATGGGCGCGCGCCCCAAGTCGTAGGGACGCGCCCCGCCCGCCCACCGGATGGCCAGGGTCGCCGTCCTCCTCCCGGTCCGCAACGCCGCCGCCACGGTGGGGCCCGCCGTGGTCTCCATCCTGCGCGGCCGCTACCGCGACCTGTCGCTCTTCGCCGTCGACGACGGCTCCACCGACGCCACCGGCGCGGTGCTCGACCGGCTGGCGGCGCGCGACCGCCGGGTGCAGGTGCTGCGCGCCCCCGGCGAGGGGATCGCCCTGGCGCTCGACCGGGCCCTCACCGCCAGCGACTCGGAGCTGGTGGCGCGCATGGACGCCGACGACGTGGCCTGGCCTGGCCGGCTGGAGGCGCAGGTGGAGGCGCTCGACGCCGACCCGGCGCTGGCGGTGGTGGGGGCGCGGGTCCGGCTCTTCCCGCGCCCGCAGGTGCGCGACGGCATGCGCCGCTACGTGGGCTGGCTCAACGGGCTGGTGACGCCGGAGCAGGTGGCGCGCGACCTGTTCGTGGAGGCGCCGCTCTGCCACCCGGCCACGCTGCTGCGCCGCCGGGCGCTGGCGGCGGTGGGGGGCTGGCGGTCCGGCGACTTCCCCGAGGACTACGACCTCTGGCTGCGGCTGGCCGCCGCCGGGGCGCGGATGGCCAACCTGCCGCGCACCCTGCTCGACTGGCGCGAGGGGCCGGCCCGGCTCACCCGGACCGATCCCCGCTACGGGCTCGACCGCCACGTGGCCCTGAAGTGCGGGGCGCTGGCCGGCGGCCCGCTGCGCGGCGTGGCCGAGGTGGCGCTCTGGGGGGCCGGCGAGACCGGGCGGAGCTTCGCCGACGGGCTGCTGCGGGTGGGGATCCGGGTGGTGGCCTTCGTCGAGGTGGACCGCAAGAAGGTGGGGCGGACCATCCGCGGCGCCCCGGTCCACTCCTTCGAGGAGGTCGAGCGGCTGCGCGGCGTTCCGCTGCTGGTGGCGGTGGGGGCGCCGGGGGCGCGCCAGCTGATCCGCGCCGAGCTCGACAAGCGCGGCTTCGTCGAGCTGCGCGACTACCGCTGCGTGGCCTGAACCGGCCCGCCCCCCTACCGGCCGCGCCCGGCTCCGGGTATGGAAGGCCCGTGTCCACCGCCGACCACCCCGAGCACGACCGGCCCGCCGACCCCGCCACGCCCGCGGCGCCGGCCCCCACGCCCGCCGAGATCGAGGCCGCCACCCGGGTGCTGGCCGCCGTGGCCGCCGACCGGGCCTTGCTGGCCGGGGTCGAGGCCGCCACCCGCAACGCCCTGCAGCGGTTCGCCGGCGAGATCGCCCGGCCCGACCTCAAGGCGCGCAAGCGGCTGCAGAAGACGCTGCTGCGCAACGCCCAGGTGGCGCGCAAGGAGGGGGACGAGGCGCTGCGGCGGGGCAGCGGCATCCGCCGCCTCCGCGACGAGCCGGTCTTCCGCACCCCGTTCCCGGTGATGCCGCCGCGCGGCACCGACGCCTCGGGCTGGTGGCCGGTCCTGCCCGGCGCCGGGCCAGGGCTGGATCCCGGGCCGGAGGCCGCCTCCGCCACCGACCCGGAGGTCGCCGACGCATCCGCCCCTGGCGGCGAGGGCGGCCCCGAGCTCCACGCCGCCCGCAAGTGCTACGTCTGCAAGCGCGAGTACCGCCGCCTCCACCCCTTCTACGACCAGCTCTGCCCGGCCTGCGGCGACGAGAACCAGGCCCGGCGCGAGGCCACCGCCGACCTGCGCGGCCGGGTGGCCCTGGTGACCGGGGCCCGGGTGAAGATCGGCTACCACGCCGCCATCATGCTGCTCCGCGCCGGCTGCACCGTGGTGGCCTGCACCCGCTTCCCCCGCGACGCCGCCGCCCGCTACGCCCGCGAGCCGGACTTCGAGGCCTGGCGCGATCGGCTGCTGGTCCACGGGGTCGACCTGCGCCACACCCCCAGCGTCGAGCACCTCTGCCACTGGCTCGACGCCACGCTCCCGCGCCTCGACTTCCAGATCCACAACGCCTGCCAGACGGTGCGCCGCCCGCCCGGCTTCTACGGCCACCTCATCGAGGACGAGCACCGGCCGGCCGACACCCTCCCGGCCGCGGTCCAGCACCTGCTGCGCAGCGACGAGGCGCTGCGGGTGGAGCACGCCGGGCGCCACAGCGCCGCCGGCCTGACCCGCCCCGCCCAGCTCAGCCAGGCGGGCGTGGAGGACGACCTGCTGCTCACCGGCGCCGGCCCGGCCTCGCTGGAGATCTTCCCCCACGGCGTCCTCGACCAGGACCTGCAGCAGGTCGACCTGCGGACCACCAACTCCTGGCGCCTGCCGCTCCACGAGGTGCCCACCCACGAGCTGCTCGAGGTGCTGCTGGTCAACGCCACGGCCCCGTTCGTCATGGCCGCCCGGCTCAAGCCGCTCATGCTCCGCTCGGCGACGCCGCCGCCGGGGACCGCCACCAGCGCCGACGGCGCCCGCCACGTGGTCATGGTCAGCGCCATGGAGGGGCAGTTCTACCGGGCCCTCAAGACCGACAAGCACCCGCACACCAACATGGCCAAGGCGGCGCTCAACATGCTGGTGCGGACCAGCGCCGCCGACCTGCTGCGCGACGGCATCCACCTCAACGCCGTCGACACCGGCTGGGTCACCGACGAGGACCCGGCCCACATCGCGGCGCGCAAGATCGAGGAGCACGCCTTCAGCCCGCCGCTCGACGTGGTCGACGGCGCCGCCCGCATCGTCGCCCCGGTCTTCGAGGGCTTCACCACCGGGCGCCACCAGGCCGGCCACTTCTACAAGGACTACCGCCCCGCCCCCTGGTAGGGCAGGATCGCCGCCCTGGCCATCCCCCTCCTGACCCGCGCGCGGCGCTCTCTCCGCGGCGTGGCGCTGCGCGGGCTGGTGGCGCTCTTCGCCCACCTCCCGCTCCGCGTCGCCCTGGCCCTCGGCGGCGGGCTGGCCTGGGCCGGCTGGCGCCTGGCCGGCACGACGCGGCGGCGCATCCTCGCCCACCTGGCCGTCGCCTTCCCCGAGCGCTCCGCCCCGGAGCGCGAGGTCACCGGTCGGGCCTGCTTCCGCCACCTGGGGTGGCTGATCGCCGAGATGCTCTCGGTCCGCGCCTACGACGCCGAGCTGGAGCGCTACGTGACCTTCGCCCCCGGCGCCGAGGCCCGGCTGCGCCAGCTGATGGCCGAGGGGCGCGGGCTGATCATGGTCTCCGGCCACATCGGCCACTGGGAGCTGCTGGCCCGCCGCCTGGTGCGGGCCGGCGTCCCCTGCGCCACCGTGGCCAGGAGCGGCACCAACCCCATCCTGCACGCGGTGCTGGAGCGGTTCCGGGCCGACGGGAAGTTCGAGGTGCTGCTGCGCGAGGACCCGGGCACGGCGCGCGCCATCATCCGCTGCCTGCGCAAGGGGATGCTGCTCGGCCTGCTCATCGACCAGGACACCGCGGTGCAGGGGGTCTTCGTCCCCTTCTTCGGCCGGCTGGCCTGGACGCCGCGGGCCGCCGGCGACCTCGCCCTCCGCTTCCAGGCGCCGGTGGCGGTGATCTGGAGCCGCCGCCGCGGTCCCCGCCCCGGCGACGGCCACGAGCTCTCCATCGAGCTGGTGCCCTTCGACGCCGAGGCCGCCGGGCGCGGCACCGCCGACCGGGAGGCCGAGTCGGTGCGCATCACTTCCGCCTGCACCGCCCTGCTGGAGGGGGCCATCCGGGCCCGGCCCGAGGAGTGGGTCTGGATGCACGAGCGCTGGAAGACGCGGCCGGCCGCGCCAACGCAGCCCCCGCCGCAGCCGGCGGCGGCGCCCTTCGCCGGCCGGGCGTGACTTCCGCGCTGCGGCGGCGGTAGGCTTCCGGCCAACCGGAGGATCCCCCATGACGACTCACGCCCGGGCCGCGCTGGCCGCGTCGCTGCTCCTCGCCGTCGGCACCATCACCCCCGCGCGCGCCGACCAGCCGCCGCGCGCCACCCCCGGGGGCCACGAGCGCGAGGGCGACCACCGCGACCGCGACCTCCCGCAGTACGCACCACCCACCACCATCCCCACCTGCTACGAGCGACGCAGCGGCGAGTGGCGCGTGGTCTCCCCCTGGGCCCCGGCCGGCTGCGACCCGACCACGCTCGGCTTCCCCGCCCCGGCCGGTGCCCTGCCCGGCACGCGCTGCACCTCCGGCGGCGCGCTGGCCTGCCGCCCGCACGAGCTCTTCGTCGGCGTCGACACCCCCGGTCCCGCGGGCCCCCCCGGTCCGCAGGGGCTCACCGGCGCGACGGGGGCGACCGGGCCGATCGGACCGGCGGGCCCCCCGGGCCTCACCGGGCCGGCGGGGCCGACCGGCCCGCAGGGCGATCCCGGCGCGGTCGGCGCCACGGGAGCGACCGGCCCGGCCGGGCCAGTCGGGCCCGCCGGTCCGTCCGGGGCTGCCGGATCGTCGTCCGCCGGCGCCGCGGCGCCGTCCATGGCGATCGGCTCCCCGGGTGCGGGGTGGGACGTCTTCCTCAAGGTCGCGGGCGTCGATGGCTCGCTCTCCACGAGGGGTCACGAGCGCTGGTCGGAGGTCCTCGCCTTCGGCCTCGGCGCAGCGGGCGGGGCCAGGTCCGGCGGGGCGGGCGGCGCGGGCGGGCGCGGTGAGTGGCACCAGCTGGCCCTGCTCAAGGGGCGCGACACGGCCACCGGGCCGGTCCTCGATCGGCTGGTGCGCGGCACCCCCATCGCCACCGTCGACCTCGACGTCTGCCAGGTCGTCACCGGGGGGCTCTGCCGGCTCAAGGTGCGGTTCGAGCGCGTCACCGTCAGCGCCATGAGCCTCGGGCCCGACCTGGAGACCATCGCCTTCGCCTGGGAGAAGGCGACCTTCGAGCTCCGGTCCCAGCTGGCGTCGGGCACGCTCGGCCCGCCGGTGACGGTGGTGGTCGACCTCAGCCTCGGCGGTGGCCAGCTGGCCGCTGGACGGCTCCCCGATGCCCCGGCGACGGCCAGCACGGTCCTCGACCTCTTCCTCCGGGTCGAGCCGTTCGACGGCGACAGCCAGGACCGGGACCATCCGCGCTGGAGCGAGGCGCTGGCCTTCGCCCTGCGCGGCGAGGCCCCGCCCGCGCCGTCGGGGGCGGGCGGCGGCACCGGACGCCCCACCTTCTCGCTCCGCGCCGCGAAGCAGCTCGACTCCGCGACCGTGCACCTCCTCGAGGCGGCCGCCGGCGTCGCCCAGAGCGGGGTGGTGAAGCTGGACGCCTGCGGCGGGGCCACCAGCAGGACCTGCTTCTGGAAGCTGGCCGTCAACCCGTCCCCGCTGGAGCGCTCGACGCTGAGCGGGCTCAGCGAGGAGCTCGAGCTGGGCGTGGGCGGCTTCACCCTCGACCTGGTGAGCCTCGACGCGCGCGGCGTCGTGACCCCACCGTTCCGGGTCAGCTGGCCCTGAACCGAGGGCCTACCCCGGCAGCGGGCACTCCAGCCGCTCGGCCAGCTCGGCGAAGTCCTCCGGCACCGGCGCCTCGAAGCAGAGCGGCGCGCCGGTGACCGGGTGGGGCAGCTCCAGCCGGGCGGCGTGGAGCATCACCCGCAGCACCGGGATCGACCCGACCATGCGGGCGCCGCCGTACTTGGGGTCGCCGAGCAGCGGGGCGCCGAGGTGGGCCAGGTGGACGCGCACCTGGTGGGTGCGGCCGGTCTCCGGCCGGGCCTCGACCAGCGCGGCGTGGCCGATCACCAGCGTCCGGTAGCGGGTGGCGGCGGCGTCGCCGCCCGGCGCGACCATGCGCAGCCCCTTGCGGCGCGGGTCGCGGCCGATGGCCACCTCGACGCGCCCCTGCGGCGGCGAGGGGGGGCGCTGGCAGAGCGCCAGGTAGGTCTTCTCCGGCACCCCGGCGCGGAAGGCCTCGGCCAGCGCGTAGGTGGCGGCGGCGGAGCGGCCCAGCACGGTGACGCCGGAGGTCTCGCGGTCGAGCCGGTGGACCAGCGTCAGCGACGCGCCGACCAGGTCGCCGGCCAGCTCCGGCAGGGTGCCGCGGTCGGAGGTGAGCGTGGCCTGGGCGGGGACGCCGGACGGCTTGTCGACGGCCACCAGGTGCTCGTCGGCGTAGAGCAGCCGCCCGGGCCCGAGCGGCTCGACGGCGTCGGGGACGCGGCCGCCCTCCTCGAGGTTGACGTGGACGGTGTAGCCGGGCCGGACCGGCTTGCCGGCCACCTTGCAGCGCCGGCCGTCGAGGAAGACGCCCCCCTCGTCGATGGCCCGCCGCGCCGCCCCGCGCGAGATGCCGCCGCGGGCGGCGATGAACCGATCCAGCCGCTCCCCCTCGTCGCCGGGGAGCGCCACCAGGACCAGCCGCTTCACGCCGGCCTCATGCCCGGGCGGACGGGCAGGAGGCGCAGGCGCCCGAGGCGCCGGCGTTGCCGCAGGACGGGGCGCTCCCGCCCGGGCCCTTCACCGAGAAGGAGCCGGCGCTGACCGCCTTCTTCACCTTGGAGCCGCACTCGGCGTGGGTCTTGAGCGGCGCCGCCGACATCTTCTGGATGACGTCGAAGCGGCCGCACCGGGGACAGTCGTATTCGTAGATGGGCATGTGAGGTGGTAGAAGCGGCCCCGCGAGGAATGGAGCCCTGATCTAGCATGGACCGCGATTGGCGCGACAGCCTGGCCGAGGTGGTCGATCACCTGGGGCTGGCCCTGGAGGAGGAGCGCGGCCGCCACGTGGCCGGGCTGGAGCCGGCGCCGGCGCTGGCCCGGCTCTTCGCCGCCCACGACGAGGCCACCCACCCGGAGACGGTGGCGCGGCTGCGCGAGGCCGGCGAGGCGTCGCTGCTCGGCGTGGTCGGGGCGCTGGTGGCCGAGCGGGCCGCCGCCGAGCCCGAGGAGGCCTGGCGCAGCGCCGAGGCCGGGGCGCTGGTGGTGGGGCCGGACGGACCGGCGCCGCTGGCGCTGGCCGAGCTGGCCCTGCCCCGCGAGGCCGATCCAGACCGGCGCCGCGACCTGGCGGCGGCGGTGGCGGCGGCGCTGGAGCCGGCGGCCAGCCACCGCGACCGGGCGGTCGAGGTGCGGGTGCGGGTGCGCGCCGAGCACGGGCTGGTCCCCGACTGGCCGGGGGTGGTGGCCGGCGACCAGCTGCTCGACGCCACCGAGGAGGCCTGGGTGGAGCTGCTCACCCACGCCACGCGGCGCGAGCTCGACCTCGATCCCCAGCCGCGCGGCGACCTGGCCCGCGCCGGGCTGCTGAGGGTCCTCTCGGCGCCGGCCTACGACGGCCTCTTCCGCAAGCAGGGGCTGGCCGAGCTGCTCCGCGCCGCCTGCGGCGCCGTCGGCCTCGACGCCGACGGGCTGCGCATCGCCGAGACCACCCGGGTCTCGGCCTGGCCCGGCGCCCACCCCTTCGGCGCGCGGATCGCCTTCCGCCCGCGCGGCGGCCTGCCCGACTGGCCCGACCTGCTCGACGCCGCCGGGCGCTCGGCCATCGCGGCGCGCCAGCCGCCGACGCGGCGCGACCCGGTCTTCGAGGCCGCCTGGGGCTGGCTGCTCCAGTCGCTGCTGCTCGACCCCGGCTTCCTGGCGGCGCGGCTCGACCTCTCCCGGCGCGAGGCGCCGGAGGTGCTGCGGGCGCTGGCGCTGCGCGCCCTCTTCCGGCTGCGGGTCACGGCGGCGGCGGCGCGGGTGGCCGCCGAGGTGGAGCGGGGGCTGTCCGGCGTCCGCTGGCGGCAGGCCCACCGCGAGGCGCTCACCGCCGCCTGCCACGCCGTCTGGGACGGGGTGCGGGCCGGGCGCGACGCCGAGGCCGGGCCGCTGCTGGCCCGGGTGGCCGGCTTCGCGGCCGGGGAGCGGCTGCGCCTCGAGCTGCGCGATGCCTTCGACGAGGACTGGTGGCGCAACCCGCGGGCGCCGGCGCACCTGGCCGGGCTGCTGGCGGCCGGGCGCTTCGCCTGGGCCGAGCCGCCCTCGGTGCCGGCGGCGGCGAGCGGGCTGGTGCGGCTGCTGGAGCTGGGCCGGGCCGGCTGAAGCAGCGCCGCCCGGGTGGGGCGGCGGCGGCGCTACGGCTTGCGGCGCAAGGAGCGGATGATCTTCTCCTTGGTGCGCGACGGGCGCGGGGCCGGCGCGGTCCGGACGGCGGCCGGCCGGGGCGCCTGCTGCGCCGCCAGGTGGGCCTTCCACTTCATCCAGGCCTCGATCTGCATGGCCTGGAGCTCGATCTGCAGGTCCTCGGAGAGCTCCTCCTCGGTCCACTCCAGCGAGGTGGTGGCGGGCGGCGTCGCGCCCAGCCGCAGGCGCATCACCTTCTCCTCCTCGGCGCTCAGCTCCCGGGCCTGCCCCCGGCGCAACGCGGCCTGGGCCGCGGCCTCGGTGACCACGGCGCCGCTGCTCCTCGGGATCTTCCGCTTCTCGTCCATCCGCTTCACCTCGGGGGTCGGCGTCCTGCTCCGGACGGCCTGCGGCCATCGTAGGCGGCGAGCCGCCCCCGTCCAGTTTTCGGGCCCACCGCCCCGGTGGACCCCGTGTGAGCGCTTGCGCGCGGGGGCGCACCCC
The DNA here is from genome assembly GCA_032654565.1 of Anaeromyxobacteraceae bacterium. Taxonomy (GTDB): domain Bacteria; phylum Myxococcota; class Myxococcia; order Myxococcales; family Anaeromyxobacteraceae; genus JADKCZ01. Next base: position 16,462 of record JAULAX010000008.1, read on the forward strand.
GACAGAACCAGAGGATCGAGGAGGTGGCGCATGGGTGACTGGAAGGACCTGCTGATCGAGGACGACGCCGGGATCGCCGCGCTGGTGAGGGGCGCCCGGCGGGTGGCGGTGCTGGGGATCAAGCCGGAGGAGAAGGCCGACCAGCCGGCCTTCTACGTGGCCGAGTACGTCGCCACCCACGGCGCCGAGGTGATCCCGGTGCCGGTCTTCTTCCCCGAGGTCACCGAGATCCTCGGGAAGAAGGTCCACCGGAAGGTGGCCGACGTGCCCGGCCCCGTCGACATCGTCGACGTCTTCCGCAAGCCCTCGGACATCGACGCCCACGTCGACGACATCATCGCCAAGCAGCCGCGGGCCGCCTGGTTCCAGCTCGGCATCCGCAACGCCGCCGCCGCCGAGCGGCTGGCCCGGGCCGGCATCCAGGTGGTCCAGGACCGCTGCCTGCTGGTGGAGTGGAAGCGGTACCGGTAGGGGAGGCCCGCCCGGCCCACCGTCGGCGCCCGGCCGGGCCAGCCGGGCGAGCAGCGTGGTCAGGCCCAGCGGCGGCGAAGCCATGGCGGAGCTCCTGGATGGTCAGGACCATCCGGTCGTTGAGGCGGAGCCGCTCCTCGGGGGAGAGGGCCAGCAGCGCATCGAGGAGGGTCTCGTCGACGACGCCGGGGCGCGGAGCAGGGTCGGGGATGGGATCCCGAGAGGGCATCGGCCGGGACTCTAGCAGGTGGGACTCGGCGCGGCCCGGAGGCCGCACCATCAGGGCGCCTCGGGCTCGTCGGCCGGCTCGGCCGCCGCCGCCTTGTCGCGTGACTTGAAGCCGGCCCGCTCCAGCGCCAGGGCCACGCCGGGCGGCTTGCGCGAGTCCTTGAGGGCGCCCTTGGGCGCCACCACCGCGGGGACCTTCGACCCGAGCGACCTGATCTCGCCGGCCACCTCCACCTGCACCCGCACCCGCGGGTCGTCCTTCACCGAGAAGGCGCCGGTGAGCCGGACCCGCAGCGGCACGCCGGTGGCGGCGTCGAGGAGCACCTCGCCGCCGGCCGCCACCGGGACCCGCCCGTCGAGGAAGGCGAGGTGGCGCCGGGTCTCCTCGTCGGGGCCGCCGGCCGGGAACTGGCGCGGGTCGGCCGCCGCGGCAGGGGGCGCCGCCTCGGGGGCCAGCGACACCGTGAAGCGGCGGGCGGCGCGGCCGAGCACCTGGACCTCGCCGGCCGGGGTGAGCCGCAGCGCCGGGCCCTGGAGCCGGGCCAGGTCGCCGGCCAGCGTGAAGCTGTCGTCGCGGAAGCGGCGGGCGTCGCGGCCGTGATCGGTGGGGCGCTCCCGCCACGGCGCGTACTGGCCGCGGGCGTAGGTGAGCCCGCCCACCGAGACCACGTGCTTGCCCGCCTCGCCGCCCGGGCCGCGCCCCTCGTCGATCTCGGCGTCGGCCTCGAACTCGCCGTTGGCCGCCTGCCGCACCCGGTGGCGCTCGGTGACGTGGACCCGGCTGGCGCCGTCGGCCTGGGTGGTGACGGTGAAGCTGGCGGTGCCGGCCCACTCGAAGGAGCCGAGCCGGGCCGCCGCCTCGCCGGCGTCCAGGGCCAGCAGCCCCGCCGGCTGCTCCCAGTCGAGCGGGGAGGGGACGCCGCCGGCCCCGCCGCCGGGCGCCGCCGCGCCGCCGCCGGCCGCCGGGGCCGCCCCGCGCGAGCAGGCCGCCAGGGCGCCGGCCAGCAGGATGGCGGCGGGGATCCGCATCAGACCGAGGGGGCCGGCTTCTGCGAGGCGCGGTAGAGCAGCACGCCGAGGCCGACGAAGCAGGCCACGCCGAGCAGCGTGAAGCCGCCGTGGCCGATGGCGCCGGTGATGGCCGGCTCGAGGTTGAGCTTCTCCATCTGCCCGGAGATGGCCTCGTTGACGCTGAGCAGCGCCACCACCACGCCGGTGAGCGCCCCGCCGGCCACCAGGCCGGTGGCCATCAGCGAGCCGCCGCCCAGCTCCGAGTCCTCGGCGGCGCCGCCCTTCCTGGCCGCCACCGCGTCGACCAGCCCCTTGACCACGCCGCCGGCGAAGATGGGCAGGGTGGTGGAGAGCGGCAGGTAGAGGCCGACGGCGAAGGAGAGGGCCTTGACGCCGCAGAGCTCCATGGTGACCGAGAAGAAGACGCCGACCAGCACGTAGATCCAGTCGAGGTTGAGCGAGAGCAGCCCCTTGATGAGGGTCGCCATCAGCGTCCCCTGGGGGGCCGGGAACTTCTCGGTGCCGATGATGTGGTGGATGCCGGCGGCGGCCTGCGCCGCGGTCGGGGTGTCGAGCAGGTTGACGGTCCAGCCGATCACCACCGCCGAGGCGATGGCGCCGACGAAGAGCGAGATCTGCTGGGCCCGCGGCGTGGCCCCGACCAGGAAGCCGGTCTTGAGGTCCTGCGAGGTGGCCCCGCCGTTGGCGGCGGCGATGCAGACCAGGCCGCCCACCACCAGCGCCATGGGCTCGTAGGCCGAGCCGGTCCAGCCCACCCCGACGAAGACCATGGCGGTGGCCATCAGCGTGGCGATGGTCATGCCGGAGATGGGGTTGGAGGAGGAGCCGATCAGGCCGACGATGCGCGAGGAGACGGTGACGAAGATGAAGCCGAAGACGATGACCAGCACCGCCACCAGCAGCCGGTTGAGGAAGGAGTTGCCGGGCATGAAGGGGAGGGCCGCCAGCACCGCCACCAGCGCCAGGCTGCCGGCGATGACGGTGACGAAGGAGAGGTCGCGGTCGGTCCGCTTGACGCTGGCCGCGGCGGTCTTGTCGGAGAGCGAACGGATCGAGTCGCGCAGCGAGGAGTAGATGGTGGGGAGGGTCTTGATCAGCGTGATGAAGCCGCCGGCGGCCACCGCGCCGGCGCCGATCTGGCGGACGTAGGCCCGGTAGATGGCGTTGGTGGTGTTGGCGAAGGTGTGGGTGATGGGGTCCCAGCCGAACTGGGCCGGGTTGTTGCCCACCTTGAGGAGCTGGGCCGCCACCGCGTCGCCCGGCACCAGGAAGCCGAGCAGCGGGATCAGGCCGAGCCAGGCCAGCACGCCGCCGGCCACCAGCACCCCGGAGATCCTCGGCCCGATGATGTAGCCGACGCCCATGTACTCCGGCGTGATCTCGCCGTTGACGGTGGCGTTGGGGAGGAACTTGCTGGCCTTGGAGGTGACCCAGGCCGGGGTCTCGGCGATGACGTGGAAGACCTTCTGCAGGATGGCGTAGACCATGGCGATGCCGACGCCCTGGAAGGCGGTCTTGGCGAAGTCGCCCCCCTTCTCCCCGGCGATCAGCACCGCGGCGCAGGCGGCGCCCTCCGGGTACTTCAGCTCCTCGTGCTCCTTGACGATGAGGGCGCGGCGCAGCGGCACCATCATCAGCACGCCGAGGATGCCGCCGATGACCGCCAGCAGGAAGAGGGTGAGCGGGGCGAAGTAGCCGGCGCCCACCGAGACACCGGTGGTGGCGTCGGTGGAGAGGAAGAGGAAGCCGGGCAGGGTGAAGACCACGCCGGCGGCGATCGACTCGCCCGCCGAGCCGGCGGTCTGGATGATGTTGTTCTCGAGGATGGTGGTCTTGAGGAACTTGCGCCCCAGCGAGATGGCGATGACGGCGATGGGGATGGAGGCGGAGACGGTCAGGCCGGCCTTGAGGGCCAGGTAGACGGTCGAGGCGCCGAAGATGATCCCGAAGATGGCGCCGGTGATGACCGCCTTGGGGGTGAGCTCCGCCATGATGGTCTCGGCGGGGACGTACGGCTTGAACTCCTTGGCCGGTGAGGTCGAGGAGGCGGGGGCGCTCATGGTGGCTCCGTACGGCTGCTGAGGGGGTCGACGGCTGCGGGAATCTAGCCCGGACCCCTCGCCTGTTCCAGCCCTACCGGTCCTCGGCGCCCGGCTCCCCCGGCGACCCGTCCGGCGGCGGGGCCCCGGCCTCCACCTCGGCGAAGGCCACCCGGCCGTCGTCCCAGAGCAGCCGGTCGCAGCGGTGCAGCAGGTCGCCGAGGCCGTTGCGCTTCGCCGCCGAGATGGCCACCCCGCCGGCCTGGTGGGCCAGCGCCGCCCCCTCGCCGGGCGGGAGCCGGTCGATCTTGTTGTAGACCAGCACCCGCTTCTTCTCGAGCAGGTCGAGGTCGCCGAGGATCTTCTCCACCGAGCGCACCTGCTGCTCGCGGCGCGGGTCGGAGGCGTCGACCACGTGGAGCAGCAGGTCGGCGTCGGCCAGCTCCTCCAGCGTGGCGCTGAAGGCGGCCACCAGGTCTGAAGGCAGGTCGCGGATGAACCCCACCGTGTCGGTGATGATCACCTCGCGGTCGCGCGGGAAGCGCAGCCGGCGGCTGGTCGGGTCGAGGGTGGCGAAGAGCTTGTCCTCGACCAGCACCGTGGAGTGGGTCAGGGCGTTGAGCAGCGTCGACTTGCCGGCGTTGGTGTAGCCGACGATGGAGAGCACCGGCAGGTTGCGGTCGTTGCGCTTGCGCCGGCGCAGCTGGCGGTCGCCGGAGAGGGCCTCGACCCGCCGCTCCAGCGCGGTGATCCGGTCGCGCACCCGGCGGCGGTCGATCTCCAGCTTGGTCTCCCCGGGGCCGCGGCCGCCGATGCCGCCGGCCAGGCGGGAGAGCGAGTCGTCGCGCCCGGCCAGGCGCGGGTAGATGTACTTGAGCTGGGCCAGCTCCACCTGCAGCTTGCCGTCGGCGCTCGAGGCCCGCTGCGCGAAGATGTCGAGGATGAGCTGGGTCCGGTCGAGGATCTTGAGGCTGGTGGCGTCGGCGATGTGGCGGGCCTGCGAGGGGGAGAGGTCGGCGTCGAAGATGATCAGGTCGGCCATCAGCTGCATCGAGCTGAGCAGGATCTCGTCCAGCTTCCCCTTGCCGATCAGCGTGCGCGGGTCGACCTGGGCCCGGTGCTGCAGCGTCGCCCCCACCACCGCGACGCCGGCGGTGCGGGCCAGCTCCTTCAGCTCCTCCAGCGACGACTCGCCCTCCTCGCGCGACCGCTTCCGCCCCGAGACCCCGACCAGGATGGCCCGCTCGCGCCCGCCGGTGCCGCGCGCGGTGCGGGCCCGGGCGAACTCGTCCTCCAGCGCCAGGGCCCCGGCCAGCGCGTCGTGGCGCAGCTCGTGGACCGAGGCGACCGTCTCCTCCTGCCAGAGGGCGCCGGCCGGGTTCTCCGGGATCAGCCAGGCCAGGTGGACGCGCCCCGGCAGGCCGTCGGGCAGGGTCTCGATGGCGGCCACCAGGTCGAGCCGCAGCAGCGCCAGGTCGGTCTGGTCGTCGCGGGTCAGCGGGGTGGCGTCGAGGTGGGTGTGGACCAGGCGCAGGCCGCGCAGGCGGTGCGAGCCGGCCCGGGCCCGGCCGATGTCGGGGAGGGTGAGCTTGCCGGCGTCGCCGACGATGACCGCCTGCACGTCCCCCTTGCGGTCGATGAGCACGCCGACCTGGCGCCCCATCTCGCGCGAGATCTCCGTGAGGTGGCGGGCCAGCTCGGGCGAGACCACCTCGTCGGCGTCGACGCGGCGCCGCCAGGTCCGCTCCAGGGCGTGGAGCTGCGAGGCCTTGAGTCCGAGCAGGTGGCCGGTGACGTCGTTCACGGGGCGCGGAGTCTAGCGCCAAAGCCGTCGGCGCGCTCCGCCCGGCCCGGAGCGGCGGCGCCGTGACGCGAGGCGCAGGCTACGAGGTCCAGGCCGGCTGGGCGTCGACCATCGAGCCGCCCACGCCCTCGACGCCGAGGTAGCGCAGCAGCCGGACCTGGTGCTGGCGCAGGCCCCGCACGTCGGCGCGCTGGTGGCCGCTCAGCGCCCGCCCCAGCACCGCCACGCCGCTGTCGTCGAAGTGGCTCACCCGGGTCAGGTCGATGCGGACCAGCGTCTCCTCGTCAGCCTCGGAGAGCGCCCGGGCGAGGCGCAGGGCGGCCGGCAGGTCGAACCGGCCGGCCACCGAGAGCTGGATGGCCTCCGATGTCATCGCTGGTGTGTACATGAGCTCTCCCTCCGCGGCGGGAAGTCGACGGCGCTTGTTCGAGTCCACAATCCTCAATGGAAGAATCGTGCCAACTCCTCGGAAGCACGATCATTTCTCCCATCCCAGAGAAGTGGGTGGATCCACGCCGGTAAATGGTCCCTGCGCGGATCCTCCGCAGCACCATCCGGCTGATGCGGCCGCGACCCCGGGTGGTGAAAGCGCCCAGGTGAACGTCGGATCGCCGCGTCGCGCGCCTTTGCGCCGCAGGCCGGGCGCGTGGTTCACTCCGGCCCATGTCGCTCATCGTCGTCGACGTGGAGGCGGACGGGCCCACGCCGGGCCACTACTCGATGGTCTCGTTCGGCGCGGTGGTGGTCGAGCCGACCTTGTCGAAGACCTTCTTCGGCCAGGTGCGCCCCATCTCCGAACGCTTCCTGCCCGAGGCGCTGGCCATCTCCGGCGTCTCCCGCGACCAGCACCTGCGCTTCGATGAGCCGGGGCAGGTGATGGACCGCTTCGAGGCCTGGATCAAGGCCAACAGCAAGGGGAAGCCGGTCTTCTGCTCCGACAACCTGGCCTTCGACTGGATGTTCATCGCCTGGTACTTCCAGGAGACCCTGGGGCGCAACCCCTTCGGCTGGAGCGGCCGCCGCATCGGCGACCTCTACTGCGGCATGGTCAAGGACGGCTACGCCACCTGGAAGCACCTGCGCACCACCCCGGCCAGCCACCACCCGGTGGACGACGCCAAGGGGAACGCCGAGGCCCTGCTGGCCATGGTGGCGCAGGGGCTGAAGCTGCCGGTGAAGTAGCCGCCAGGGCCGGCGCCCCCCCCCGCCGCGCCCCGGACCCGCTACTGCGCCGCGGCCGCGTCGGGTAGAATCGCCGCGTGCCGAGAAGCGCCCTCTCCCGCGTCCGCCGCCTCGTCGTCAAGGTGGGGACCGGGACCCTCACCGACGCCGCCGGTCGCTTCGACCGCGAGAACTGCCACCGGCTCGCCGCCGAGCTGGCCGCGGTGGCCGACGGCCGACGGCTGGTGCTGGTCTCCTCCGGCGCCATCACCCTCGGCGCCCAGCGGCTCGGCCTGGCCCGCCAGAAGGGGCGCCCCTGGGACATCGCCACCAAGCAGGCCTGCGCCGCGGTCGGCCAGCCCCACCTGATGAACGCCTGGGGCGAGGCCTTCGCCGCCCACGGCCTCACCGTGGCCCAGGTGCTCCTCACCGCCGACGATCTCGCCAGCCGCAAGCGCTTCCTCAACGCCCGCCGCACATTCGAGCAGCTGCTCTCGCGCCAGGTGGTGCCGGTGGTCAACGAGAACGACACCGTGGCGGTGGAGGAGATCAAGGTGGGCGACAACGACTCGCTGGCGGCGCTGGTGGCCGGCTGCGTCGAGGCCGAGCTGGTGGCCATGCTCACCGACGTGGAGGGGCTCTACGACCGCGACCCCTCCGAGCCGGGCGCCACCCTGCTGCACCACGTGGCCCGGGTCACCGCCGAGGTGGAGCGGGTGGCCGGCGGCGCCGGCAGCGAGCACTCCACCGGCGGCATGGCCACCAAGGTGAAGGCGGCCAGGCGGCTCGGCGCCCAGGGGGTCTCCACGGCGCTCCTCTCCGGACGGCGCCCGGGCGCGCTGGCGGCGCTGCTGGCCGGCGACGCCGTCGGCACCGTCTTCTCCCCCTCGGCCGAGCGGCTCTCCGGCCGGGACGGCTGGCTCACCTCGGCGGCCAAGGCCCGCGGGGTGATCCTGGTGGACGCCGGGGCGCGGCGGGCCATCACCGAGCAGGGCAAGAGCCTGCTGCCCAGCGGCATCAAGGGGGTGCAGGGCCACTTCGGCATGGGCGACCCGGTGGAGCTGGCGGTGGACCCGAAGCAGCCCTTCGCCCGCGGCCTGGCCGGCTACGGCGCCGACGACGTGCGCCGGCTGGCCGGCAAGAAGACCTCGCAGATCGAGGAGGTGCTCGGCTACCGCCACACCGACGAGGTGGTCCACCGCAACGACCTGGTGCTGCTGGAGTAGGGCCCGGCCCCGCCCCCCGGGGGAGCGGGATGGGCACTCATGGTATGGAGGGCGGCGAGCGAGCCATGGCCACCACCGAGAACGACCTGCAGCGGCAGATGCGCGCCCTGGCCACCGAGGCCAAGGCGGCGGCGCGCCTCCTCTCCCACGCCCCGTCGGCGCGGAAGGACGCGGCACTGCGGGCCGGGGCCCGGGCCCTGCGGGACCGCCAGGAGGCCATCCTCGCCGCCAACCGCGAGGACCTGGCCGCCGCCCGGCAGGCCGGCAAGAACGCGGCGTACCTCGACCGGCTGGCGCTCGACGGGCCGCGGCTGCGCGCCATCGCCGCCGCCATCGAGGAGGTGGCCTCGCTCCCCGACCCCATCGGCCAGGTGACCGACTCCTGGCGCCGCCCCAACGGCCTCGAGGTGAAGCGGGTGCGCATCCCGCTCGGCGTGGTGCTGATGGTCTACGAGGCCCGCCCCAACGTCGCCGCCGAGGCGGCGGCGCTCTGCGTGAAGAGCGGCAACGCCGTGCTGCTGCGCCCCGGCTCCGACGCGCTGCGCTCCTCGCTGGCGCTCTGCGACGCCTTCGCCGAGGGGCTGGCCGAGGCCGGGCTGCCGGCGGCCTCGGCGCGGGTGGTCCCCACCAGCGACCGCGAGGCCACCTACGCGCTGCTGCAGCTCGACGACCTCATCGACCTGGCCATCCCCCGCGGCGGACCGTCGCTGATCCAGGCGGTGTCGGAGCGCTCCCGGGTGCCGGTGGTGAAGCACTTCATGGGGGTCTGCCACCTCTTCCTCGACGCCAGCGCCGACGCCGAGCGGGCCGTGGCCCTGGCGGTGAACGGCAAGGTGCAGCGGCCGTCGGCCTGCAACGCCCTGGAGTGCCTGCTGGTCCACCGCGACGCCGCCGCGGCGCTGCTGCCGGCGCTGGGGCGGGTCCTGGCCGGCCACGGGGTCGAGCTGCGCTGCGACCCGACCGCGCTCACCATCCTGGGACGCGCCGGCGTGCCGGCGGTGGCGGCGGCGGCCGACGACTTCGGCCGCGAGTTCCTCGACCTGATCCTGGCGGTGCGGGTGGTCCCCGACCTCGACGCCGCCCTCGACCACGTGGCCCGCTTCGGCTCGCTCCACACCGAGTCGATCCTGACCCGCGATCTCGCCAGCGCCCGGCGCTTCGAGCGCGAGGTGACGGCCAGCGCCGTGGTCATCAACGCCTCGACGCGGTTCAACGACGGCGGCGAGCTGGGGCTCGGCGCCGAGATCGGCATCTCCACCAGCAAGCTCCACGCCTTCGGGCCGATGGGGCTCAACGAGCTCACCACCCGGAAGTTCGTGGTAGAGGGCGAAGGGCAGACCCGGGCCTGACCGGGCAGCGAAGAGGAACGAATGGCCACGAAGAAGAAGACCCCGGCGAGGAAGTCCGCCAGCAAGGCCCCGTCCAAGGGCACGCCCCGGCGGGCCTCCGCCAAGCGGGCCGGCCCCGCCACCCGCCCGGCCTTCAAGGCCGGCGGCTTCAAGGGCAAGAAGAAGCCGGCCCTGGAGCGGAAGCTCCCGCGCAAGTACGGCCCGCGCCGCAAGATGCCCAAGTCGATCGGGCGCGAGGCGGCCCCGCCGGTCGCCCCCATCGACGCCAACCTGCCCGACCCGGGGCGCGACACGGCGCTGGCGGTGGCCAGGGCCGGCCTCGACAAGAAGGCCGAGGACGTCCTGGTCTTCGACGTGCGCGGCCTCTCCTCCTACGCCGACTACCTGGTGCTGATGAGCGCCGACTCGGATCGGCAGGCCGGCGCCATCGCCGACCACGTCGACCAGCAGCTCAAGGAGGCCGGCCACTCCAAGATCGCCGTGGAGGGGTACGAGACCGGCACCTGGATCATCGTCGACTACGGCGACGTGGTGATCCACGTGATGGGGCGCGAGACCCGGTCCTTCTATGATCTCGAGGGGCTGTGGGCCGACGCCCCCCGCGTCGAGATCAAGGGCTGATCCGGTCCAGATTCACCCGGAATTCGCCGCCGACCGGCCGCATCCGCCTTGCGGCCGGCGCCGGCCGATCTGCTACACTCGCCCCCCCTCAGTAGCAGCGCGGGCGGTCAGGCGAGGCGTGGCGGCGGGTGCGCCACCCCTCCCTCGGGGCGCCCATCAAACTCGGGTTGGCGGGCGCTCGACGCCCCGCCGCGGGAGGCACGATGGCGGGCAGGCGAATGGTCACCATGGACGGCAACGAGGCGGTGGCCTCGGTGGCCTACCGGATCAACGAGGTCGCGGCCATCTACCCCATCACCCCGTCCTCCAACATGGGCGAGTGGGCCGACGAGTGGTCGGCCAAGGGGCTGAAGAACATCTGGGGGACCGTGCCGCTGGTCGCCGAGATGCAGTCGGAGGGCGGCGCCGCCGGCGCGGTCCACGGCGCCCTGCAGTCCGGGGCCCTGACCACGACCTTCACGGCCTCCCAGGGGCTGCTGTTGATGATCCCCAACATGTACAAGATCGCGGGGGAGCTGACCGCCTTCTGCATGCACGTCTCGGCCCGCACCCTGGCCACCCACGCCCTCTCCATCTTCGGAGACCACCAGGACGTCATGGGCGTGCGGCAGACCGGCTTCGCCCTGCTCTCCAGCAACTCGGTGCAGGAGGCCCACGACTTCGCGGTGATCGCGCAGCTGGCCTCGATGAAGAGCCGGGTCCCCTTCCTCCACTTCTTCGACGGCTTCCGCACCTCGCACGAGGTGGCCAAGATCGAGGAGCTGACCGACGACGACCTGCGGACCCTGATCCCCGAGGAGCTGGTGGCGGCGCACCGGGCCCGGGCCCTCACCCCCGAGGCCCCCACCGTCCGCGGCACCGCCCAGAACCCCGACGCCTTCTTCCAGGCCCGCGAGGCCTGCAACCCCTACTACGCCGACGTCCACGACCACGTGCAGGCGGCCATGGACGAGTTCGCCAAGGTGGTGGGGCGCAAGTACAGCCTCTTCGAGTACTACGGCCACCCCGAGGCCGAGCGGGTCATCGTGCTGATGGGCTCGGCCTGCGAGACCGCGGCCGAGGCCATCGACCACCTGGTCGCCACAGGCGAGAAGGTGGGCATGGTCAAGGTCCGGCTCTACCGGCCCTTCGCGCTGGGCGAGTTCATGACCTCGCTGCCGCGCTCGGTCCACCAGCTGGCGGTGCTGGATCGCACCAAGGAGCCGGGCGCGCTGGGCGAGCCGCTCTACATGGACGTGGTCACGGCGCTGCGCGAGGCCGAGCAGGCCCACATCGACCGCTTCCACCACCAGCTGACGGTGATCGGCGGCCGCTACGGCCTCTCCTCCAAGGAGTTCACGCCGGCCATGGTCAAGGCGGTCTTCGAGGAGCTCTCCAAGCCGCGCCCCAAGCGCCACTTCACCGTCGGCATCAACGACGACGTCACCCACCTCTCGCTCAAGTACGACCCCAGCTTCGACACCGAGGGGGCCGACGTGGTGCGGGCCCTCTTCTACGGCCTGGGCGCCGACGGCACGGTGGGCGCCAACAAGAACTCCATCAAGATCATCGGCGAGGACACCCCCAACTTCGCCCAGGGCTACTTCGTCTACGACTCCAAGAAGTCCGGCTCCATCACCGTCAGCCACCTGCGCTTCGGGCCCAAGCCCATCCGCTCCGCCTACCTGGTGACCCGGGCCAACTTCGTGGCCTGCCACCAGTTCGGCTTCCTGGAGAAGTACGAGATGGCGGAGTTCGCCGTCCCCGGCGCCACCTTCCTGCTCAACTCCATCTACGGGCCCGACCAGGTCTGGGAGCAGCTGCCGCGCGAGGTGCAGGAGCAGATCCTGCAGAAGCAGCTCAAGCTCTACGTCATCGACGCCTTCAAGGTGGCCCGCGAGACCGGCATGGGGGTGCGCATCAACACCGTCATGCAGACCTGCTTCTTCGCCATCTCCGGGGTGCTGCCCCGCGACGAGGCCATCGGCCACATCAAGAAGACCATCGAGAAGACCTACCAGCGCAAGGGCGCCGAGGTGGTCCGCAAGAACTTCGAGGCCGTCGACCAGACCCTGGCCAACCTCCACGAGGTCAAGGTGGAGGGCCGCCAGGTCAACGGCCGCCCCCGCCCGCCCACCGTCTCCGAGGCGGCGCCGGACTTCGTCCAGCGCGTCACCTCGCTGATCCTGGCCGGCAAGGGCGACCTGCTGCCGGTCTCGGCCTTCCCGGTCGACGGCACCTGGCCCACCGCCACCGCCCAGTGGGAGAAGCGCTCCATCGCCCTCGACATCCCCACCTGGGAGGCGAGCCTCTGCATCCAGTGCAACAAGTGCGCGCTGATCTGCCCGCACGCCTGCATCCGCCCCAAGTTCTACGAGTCGGCCCGGCTCACCGGGGCCCCGGCCACCTTCAAGTCGATGGACTTCAAGTCGGCCACCGACAAGGGGAAGAAGTACACCATCCAGGTGGCGCCGGACGACTGCACCGGCTGCACGCTCTGCGTGGAGATCTGCCCCGCCGAGTCGAAGACCGAGAAGGGGAAGAAGGCCCTCAACATGGCGGTGGCCCTGCCGCTGCAGGCGGCGGAGCGGAAGAACTGGGACTTCTTCCTCGCCATCCCCGACCCCGACCGGACCGCGCTCAAGCTCGACGTCAAGGGGACCCAGTTCCTCCAGCCGCTCTTCGAGTTCTCCGGCGCCTGCACCGGCTGCGGCGAGACCCCCTACGTCAAGCTGCTCACCCAGCTCTACGGCGACCGGGCCCTGATCGCCAACGCCACCGGCTGCTCGTCGATCTACGGCGCCAACCTGCCCACCACCCCGTACACCAAGAACGACGCCGGGCGCGGCCCGGCCTGGGCCAACTCGCTCTTCGAGGACAACGCCGAGTTCGGCTTCGGCATGCGGCTGGCGGTCGACAAGCAGGGCGAGCACGCCCGCGAGCTGCTGGCCCAGCTGGGCACGGTGGTCGGCGACGACCTGGTCAAGGCGCTGCTCGAGGCCGACCAGTCGGACGAGAAGGGGATCGAGGCGCAGCGCGGCCGCATCACCCTGCTCAAGCAGAAGCTGGGCGGCCAGGCGCGCTTCGAGGCCCGGCGGCTCTCGCAGATCACCGACTTCCTGCTCAAGAAGTCGGTCTGGATCGTCGGCGGCGACGGCTGGGCCTACGACATCGGCTACGGCGGCCTCGACCACGTGGTGGCGGCCGGGCGCGACGTCAACATCCTGGTGCTCGACACCGAGGTCTACTCCAACACCGGCGGCCAGGCCTCCAAGGCCACGCCCATGGGGGCGGCGGCCAAGTTCGCCATGGCCGGCAAGACCACGCAGAAGAAGGACCTGGCCATGCTGGCCATGAGCTACGGCCACGCCTACGTGGCCCGGGTGGCCATGGGGGCCAAGGACGCCCAGACCGTCAACGCCATGAAGGAGGCCGACAGCTTCCCCGGCGCCTCGCTGGTGCTGGCCTACTCGCACTGCATCGCCCACGGGTACGACATGGCCGACGCCCTCACCCAGCAGGAGAAGGCCGTCGACACCGGCTACTGGCCGCTCTTCCGCTACGACCCGCGCCGGCTGGCCGCCGGCGAGAGCCCGCTGAAGATGGACAGCGCCGCGCCCAAGCTGGACCTCTCCGCCTTCCTCGAAGGCGAGACCCGCTTCAAGCAGGTGCAGCAGTCCAACCCGGAGGGCTACAAGCGGATGATGGACCAGGCCCAGCTCGACATCCGCTCCAAGTACGCCCTCTACGACCAGCTCTCCCGGGTGATGAACCCGGCCACCCTGGCCGCGGGCGGCACCAAGCCGAAGGAGTAGGCCGGCGGCCGGCGCCGCCCTCCGCGGGAGGCGCCGGGCCCACCGACCGCAGCGCCTGCAGGTCACGAAGGCCCGCGTCCCCACCACCGGGGCGCGGGCCCTTCCTTTTCGGGGTGTGGCCCCTCCCCTGGTGGGACCCGGCCGCGGGTCGTGTCCCGTGGTCAAGGGACAACCCGGAGGTCTCCGGAGACCCTCCTCGCGAGGCGCCAAGATCCGACGCAGGCGCCTGTATTTGGAGGGGTTTTCTCCCAGGGGCCACGGGCATCGCGCGTGCAAAGCGGTGGGGCAGGAGAGGATCGATGCCCCGGACGCTCTGCCCATTCGCCGCCCCGTGCGGCCTGCCCCGGAGCATCGGGATGGAAGCGGCGCTCCGCGTCTGGGAGTCCTTCTACTGCGAGGGGGCCTACGACCGCTGCGAGCGCTACCGGCTCCACGAAGCGGGGCAGGGGGTTCCCCGCCGGCTGCTGCCCAACGGCCGGCTGCTCGACGGCCCCGAGGAGACCACCACCCCCGCTCCCGCCGCTCCCGCCGAGGCGTGAGACGGAGCAAGCGGGCCGGGGCGCCGCCCGCGCTGAAGCCGGGCTAGACTGCCGACGGATCCTTTCCCAGCCTGGCGCGTTCACCCCGCCGAGGCCCGCGTGAGGCCGTGGCGGTGGACGAGACCGACGAGCAGCTCATGCGGAGGTTCCAGCGCGGCGAGGCGCGGGCCTTCGAGACGCTCATGCTCCGTCACCGCACGCCCATCCACGCCTTCCTGCTCCGGCTCACCGGCGAGCGGACCCGCGCCGAGGACCTGACCCAGGAGACCTTCCTGCGGCTGGTGAAGGGGGCGGCCGGGTGGGAGCCGCGGGCTGCGGTGCGGACCTGGCTCTACACCATCGCCCGCAACCTGGCCGCCGACGCCGCCCGCCGGCAGGTCTTCCGCGCCACCGAGTGGCTCGACGCCCCCGCGGCCGACGGCGAGCGGCCGCGCTATGCGCCGGCCGCCACCGGCCCGGCCCCCGACCAGGCCGCCGAGGCGGCCGAGCTGCGCCCCCGGCTGGAGGCGGCGCTGGCGGCGCTCCCCGCCGAGCAGCGCGAGGTCTTCCTGCTGCGCGAGCACGCCGGCCTCTCCTTCGCCGAGATCGCCGGGGCCACCGGCGTCAACGAGAACACCGTCAAGAGCCGCATGCGCTACGCCCTGCTGGCGCTGCGCCAGCGGCTGGCGGCCGACGGGCTGGTGGCGGCCCAGGCGCCGCCGGGGAGCCCCACGCCATGACCGACCACCCCCGCACCGACCAGCTGGCCGACCTGGCGCTCGGGCTCCTCGAGCCGGCCGAGGCCCGGGCCCTGGAGGCCCACGCCGCCGGCTGCGCCGCCTGCCGGGACGAGCTGGCCGCGCTCCGCCAGACCCGCCAGCTCCTCGCCGGCCTGCCGCCGCTGACGGCGCCGGAGCGCGGCGCGGCGGTGGTGCTGGCGGCGGCGCGGCAGGCGGCCGAGGCGGCCGGAGCGGCACGCCGACCCTGGTGGGCGGCGCCGCGCTGGCTCGCCGGCGGGGCGGTCGGGCTGGCCGGGGCGGCGGCGCTGGCGGTGCTGCTGCTCCGGGTCTCTCCCCCGCCGACCATGTTCGGCGAGCCGGAGCCGGCCCCGGCGCGGGCCGCGCTGCAGGTCGCCACCCCGCCCGCGCTCCCCGCCGCGCCGGTGGCGGCGCAGGTGGCGGCGCAGGGCGCGGGGCCGGTCGAGGCGGCGAGCGACCAGGCGTCCGCCGCGACCGCGGCCGGCGAGCGGGAGCGTCCGGCCCGTCGCGCCGCCCGGCCCACCGCGGTGGCGGTCGGAGCGCCGCAGGCCGTCACCCCAGCCCCCGCCGCCGAGTCGGTGAGGGCGAAGGCGGGGCCCGCGCCCATGGCCGAGGCCCTGGCGGCGCCGGCGGGAGCGTCCGCGCCCACCGCCGCGATCGCCTCGAGCGCCGGGTCGTCCGAGGCGCCCGGCGACCTGTCCGAAGCCCGGCCGCTCGCCGAGGCGAAGCGGCTCGGCGGCGCGCCGGCTGCACCACGGGGGGCGGCCCTCATGAAGGCCGAGGCGGTCGCCGACCGGGACGACGGCCCGCCCTGCCGGCTGGTCCTCGACGCCGGCGGCAAGGTGATCGGCCGGGTGCGCCAGGGACGCTACCCGGGGCCGGAGGGTGAGGTGTCACTCACCGTCGAGGAGCGGTACCGCGCCGACGGTCGTCTCTCCGGCGCCAGCGTCCTCGTCGGCGACCGGCGCATCGCGGTGGGCGAGGCCGAGGTGGCGGCCGGGCGGCTCGAGCCGCTCCCCGGCGTGCGCCTGGCGCCCAGCGCCGCGGAGGCGGCCCGCGCGCCGCCGCGCTGCCGGCCGTGATGACGCCCTGACCCCGCGGCGGGATGGCGCAAGCGCTATCGCCAGGGGCCGCGTCCCGTGGACGTGTGCTTGCCTCCGGCGCCCGGTGCCCTAAGCTGCTCCCATGCACCGCCAGTCGATGGCCTGTCTCGCCCTGCTCGCGGCGTTGCCGCTGGCGGCGCTCGCCGAGGACCCGACCGCCCGCGGCTTCGACGCCGATCCGGTCAAGCCGGCGCTCTCGCTCGACGGCGGCTTCGCCGTGGAGACGGCCCGCGCCGCCGAGCCGGGGACGCACGCCTTCGGCGCCGTGCTGGACCTGGCCAGCGGCCTGATGGTGCTCAAGCAAGGGAGCCAGCGCGACGACCTGATCGCCTCCCGGCTCACCCTGCACCTGCTGGGCGGCTGGTCGCTGGGGCGGGTCGAGCTCGGCGTCCACCAGCCGGTGGCCCTCTGGCAGCGCACCGACCTCTCCCTGCTCACCGCCCAGGGCGTGACCGGGCCGCTGGTGGCCCCCATCGCCGGCACCGCCCTCGGCGACCTGCGGCTCGGCGCCAAGGTGCCGCTGCTCGACGGCGCCCGCTGGCCGCTCGACCTGGCCGTTCTCGGCGAACTGCGCCTGCCCACCGGCGACCCCAAGGCCTTCCTCTCCGACGGGCTGGCGCTGGCCACCTCGGCCATCGGCTCGCGCCGCTTCGGGCCGGTCCGGGTCGACGGCCAGCTCGGCTACCTGTTCCGCGGCACCGGCCAGTACGCCCAGCTGGTGGTCCACGACGGCTTCACCTACGGGCTGGGCGGCTCGCTCGACCTGCCCCCGGTGCGCCGGGTGGCGCGCTGGAAGGCCATCGCCGAGCTGAACGGCAGCTGGCCGCGCGGCTTCGACGCCTCCTCCGACCGCTACCGGGCCCCCTTCTCGGTGCGCGGCGGCCTGCGCGCCTGGCTGACCCCGGAGTGGTCGGCCGAGGTGGGGCTGGGCACCGGCCCCGGCCAGACCGGGTACGGCCACGAGCGCTGGCGGGTCTTCGCCGGGGTGCGCTGGACCGCGGAGCCGGTGGGGCCTCCCGACGGCGACG
The DNA here is from genome assembly GCA_032654565.1 of Anaeromyxobacteraceae bacterium. GTDB lineage: Bacteria > Myxococcota > Myxococcia > Myxococcales > Anaeromyxobacteraceae > JADKCZ01. Next base: position 33,594 of record JAULAX010000008.1, read on the forward strand.
ACGACGGCGACGGCGTGCCCAACTCCAGGGACCTCTGCCCCAAGGCGCCGGGCAAGGCCGAGCTGGACGGCTGCCCGGACCGCGACGGCGACGGCATCCCCGACCGCGAGGACAAGTGCCCCGACGAGCCCGGCCCGGCCGAGAACGCCGGCTGCCCGCTCCCCGAGGCCGAGCCGCTGGTGGAGCTGCAGTCGAAGCGGCTCTCGCTGAGCGACTCCATCCACTTCGACACCGGGCTCGACACCCTCAAGCCCGAGTCCAGCGGCGTGCTCGACCAGGTGGCGGCGCTCATCGTCCAGCACACCGAGCTGAAGCGGATCCGGGTCGAGGGGCACACCGACAACGTCGGCCCGGCCGCCTACAACAAGGAGCTCTCGGCCCGCCGCGCCGCCGCGGTGGTGCGCTACCTGGTGGCCAAGGGGGTGGCGGCCACCCGGCTGGAGGCGGCCGGCTACGGCTTCGAGAAGCCCATCGCCTCCAACGAGACGGCGCTGGGGCGGGCCCGGAACCGGCGCGTCGAGTTCACCATCCTCTCCAGCGACGGCTGAGCGGACGCCGGCCCGTGCGACGCCTCCTCGCCGCCCTGCTGCTCGCCGCGCTGTCGCCGGCGGCCCGCGCCCAGGACGCGGCGGTGACGGCGCTGCGCAAGGACGGCTCGCTCAAGGTGCGGACCCAGGCCGCCATCGTCCTCGGCCAGCGGGCCAGCCCCGAGGGGATCACCGCGCTGCGCGAGGCGGTGGCCGAGGACCAGGCCACCTCGGTGCGGCTGGCCGCGGTCTCGGCGCTGGGCCGGCTCGAGGCCCGCGCCGCCCGGGTGACGCTGCAGGCCGCCGCCCAGGCCGATCCCGACGCCTCGGTGCGCGCCGCCGCCACCCGGGCGCTCGCCGCCCTGGGGCCGGTGACGCTCACCGTCGCCGAGGGGAGCGGCCCGTCCGGCGCCCGGCTCTCCGAGGCGGTCTCCCGGCAGCTGCGCGAGCGCGGCCTGACCGTGGCGCCGCACGGCGAGCTCAAGGTGCAGCCCAAGGTGAGCCTCGACGTGTCCGAGAGCGGCGGCCGCACCAGCTTCGAGGCCCGCGCCTCGCTGGTGGTGGTGGACGGCGACGGCCGCATGGAGCTGCTGGAGACCAAGGCCAAAGCCACCGTGGCTGGGGCGGTGCCGGAGTCGCGGCGCGCCGCCTACGTGGTCAAGCTGGTCGACGCCGCCGGGCGCGGCCTGGGCGACGATCTCGCGGTCAAGCTCGGACGGCGCTAGAAGGGAGGGGGGACCATGTCCAACGAGGAGATCACCGCGCCGGCGCCGGCACCGTCCCAGGACCTGGGCGGGCGACGCCACCGGCGCGTGCGCAACTACCTGGTGGACACCTCGCTGCAGCTGCGGCTGGCCAGCTACCTGATCGCGGTGGCGGTGCTGCTCTCGGCCGGGCTGGGCTGGCTGCTCTGGCAGGCCTACTCGGAGACCAGCCGGGTCATCGCCCTGGGGGCCCCCGACGCCGGCGACTCGCTGGCCGGGGCCCTGGCCGCCGAGGACCGCGGCCGCATCCTGCTGGTGTCTGCGGCGCTGGCCGGGGTGCTGCTCTGCCTGCTGGGCGCCGCGGTGGTGATCACCCACCGCATCGCCGGCCCGGCCTTCGCCATCCGCCGCACCTGCCGGCAGGTGGGCGAGGGCAACCTGGCCCGCCCCCGGGCGCTGCGCGCCGGCGACCTGCTGGTGGACCTCGGCGAGGACGTGGCCGGCATGGTCGACGCGCTCCGCGACCAGGAGACCCGCGAGCGCGAGGTGGCGCTGGCCGCCGCGCTCACCCTGCGCGACGACCGGGCCGGGGCCGAAGCCCGGGCCGCGGCCGCCGCCGCCCTGGAGCACCTGGCTGCCGAGAAGGAGGAGCGCCTGCGGGGCTGAGCCCGCGGCGCCACGACCATGCGAACCACCACCACGCTGCTCTGCGCCGCCCTCGCCGTCATCCCCGGCTGCGCCTGCGACACCGTGCCGGCCAGCGCCCTGCAGGACTGCCAGGCGGCCCAGGTGCTGCCCGACAAGGTGCAGACCGACATCCTCTTCGTCATCGACGACTCCGGCTCGATGAGCCAGGAGCAGGCCAACCTGGCCGCCAACCTGGGCGCCTTCATCGACACCCTGGCCGCCTCCCCGGTGCAGAACGACTTCCGCATCGGCGTCACCAACACCTCGGTCGAAGGCTACCGGGCCACCCAGCAGGCCTACGGTGGCACCGGCATCCCCTACCCGGACGGCGCCATCGTCGCCATCGCCCAGGCCGGCGGGCTGGGGATCAGCGGCGACCTCATCTACGACACCGCCCTCTACCCGACCACCGCCGGCTGGGGCGGCGCCCGCTTCCTCGACGCCGGGCAGGCCACCCTGCAGCAGGACTTCAAGGCCAACGTGCTGGTGGGCGTCGCCGGCAGCGGCAGAGAGCAGCCCTTCCGCGCCGCCCGGCTGGCGCTCACCGATCGGCTGGCCGACGCCAACGCCGGCTTCCTGCGCGACGGGGCCCGGCTGGCGGTCTTCTTCCTCACCGACGAGGACGACTGCTCGGGCGAGGTCAACGCCGCCGTCGGCGCCAACGCCCAGTGCCACGACCTGGCCGTCAAGGACGACCCGCTGCTGCTGGACAGCATCGCCGCCACCTCCGCCTTCCTGCTCGGCCCCATCGGCGGCCAGCTGCGCGACGTGGAGGTGGGGGCCATCGCCGGCTTCGACCCCGCCACCCTGGAACCCTCCTGCGGCGACACCGCCCTCTGCCCCAACACCGCCTGCAGCACCGCCCTGGACAAGGCCGACCGCTTCGGCCAGCTCCACGCCGCCCTCGGCGACGCCCGCATGCAGATCGGCTCCATCTGCGACACCAGCTTCCGCGACACCCTGCTGCGCTTCGCCCGGCGGCTCACCCCGTCGGCCCTGCCGCTGCAGGGGACGCCGGCCGACTGGCGCATGCTGGCGGTGAAGCTGACCAAGGCCAGCGGCGTCGTGGTCGCCTGCGCCGTGGCGATCGACCCCGCGCCGGCCGCCGATGCCATCTACACCCCGCCCGCCTTCGGCCGCCCCGCCCAGCTCACCTTCCAGAACGCCTGCCAGCTCGAGCTGGGCGATCGCATCGACGTCTCCATCGTCTGCGCGGGGTAGCTTCGCCGCCATTCGCGCGGCCCGACCAGGTGACCGCGCCCACCGCGGTATCCGGACCGGGTAGACTCGCCGCATGCGGATCCTCTACGGCGTGGCGGGCGAGGGCATGGGCCACGCCACCCGCTCGCGGGTGGTGATCGAGCACCTCTCGCGAGCCCACGAGGTGGAGGTGGTGGTCTCCGGCCGGGCCCACGACTACCTCAAGGCCCGCGAGCACGATCGCCTCGGGGTGAACAAGATCTGGGGGCTGTCGATCGTCTACGAGGACAACGAGGTGCAGCAGCTGCGCACCATCCTCTCGAACCTGAAGGGTGGCCTGCTCGGCGGCCTGCCCCGCAACCTCAAGGCCTACTTCGACCTGACCACCCAGTTCCGGCCAGACGTGGTGGTCTCCGACTTCGAGACCTGGAGCTACCTCTACGGCACCCTGCACGGGCTGCCGGTGGTGAGCCTGGACAACAACCAGATCGTCAACCGCTGCGCCTTCCCGGACGACGTGCTGGCCGGCAAGGAGGCCGAGTACCTGACCGCCAAGGCCATCGTCAAGGCCAAGCTGCCCGGCTGCTTCCACTACCTGATCACCAGCTTCTTCCGGCCGGAGATCACCCACCCCCGCACCACCCTCCACCCGCCGGTGCTGCGCCCGGAGATCCGCGCCGCCCGCACCGAGCCGGGCGGCCACCTGCTGGTCTACCAGACCAGCACCTCCAACGACGCCCTCCCCGGCATCCTGGCGCGGTGCGGGCGGGAGTGCCGCGTCTACGGCCTGCGCCGCGACCTGCAGGAGGAGGTGCAGGAGGGGACGCTGCGCTACCGGCCCTTCAGCGAGGCGGCCTTCATCGACGACCTGCGCACCGCCCGCGCCGTCATCTCCGGCGGCAGCTTCACGCTGATGACCGAGGCGGTCCACCTGGGCCGGCCCATGCTCTCGGTGCCGGTGAAGAAGCAGTTCGAGCAGATCCTCAACGGCCGCTACCTGGAGCGGCTCGGCTTCGGCCTCACCGGCGACGAGGTCACCGCCGCCCGGGTCGGCGAGCTGCTGGAGCGGGCCGGGGAGTTCGAGCGCAACCTGGCGGCGGCGCCGCGCCCCGGCCACGAGGAGACGCTGGCCAGCCTCGACGCCGCCCTGGCCCGCGCCGTCGCCGAGGGGGCGCCCCCCGAGGAGCCGGGCGGGTGAAGGTCCGGCTGCTGGCGGTGGGGCGGGACCGCTCCGGCCTCTACGCGCCGGCGGTGGAGGAGTACGTCGGCCGCCTGCAGCGGCAGCTCAAGTTCGAGCTGGTGGAGCTCCCCGAGGCCCGGAAGCAGGCCGGCACGCCGCAGGCCCGCGACGAGGAGGCGGCCACCATCCTGGCCCGGCTCGGCCCGCGCGAGCGGGTGGTCGCGCTCGACGAGCGGGGCGACCAGCCCACCAGCCTGGAGCTGGCCCGGCGGGTGGAGAAGTGGATGACCGGCGGGCAGGACGTGGCGCTGGTGATCGGCGGCTCCGACGGCCTGGCGCCGGCGGTGCTGGAGCGGGCCCAGGAGCGGCTGGCGCTCTCGAAGCTGACGCTGGCCCACCGGCTGGCGCGGCTGGTGCTGGTCGAGCAGCTCTACCGGGCCATGACCATCATCCGCGGCGAGCCGTACCACAAGTGAACGGCGGCGCGGCCGGCCCGGGGTGACCGGGCCCGGCGGCTGGCGCGGTCAGCCCCGCAGCACCGGCCCCAGCGCCGCGATCAGCTCGGCGCTGACCCGGGCGTGGTTCAGCCTCCACTCGGCGTGGGCGTGCGGGCCGACCCGGTTGGCCACCGCCAGCGCCCCGGCCACCGGCACCCCGGCGGCGGCGGCGGCGGCGAAGACCCCGGTCAGCTCGAGGTGCTCGGCGGCGGCCAGCTGCGCCAGGCGGCGGGCCCCCTCCACGGTGCTGGTGATGCCCGGCGGCACCGCCACCGGGTGGGCGGGGAAGGGGAGCGCCCAGCTCGAGTCCCAGCGCTTCACCTCCAGCTGGGGCTGGTAGGCGCGCCCCTCCAGCACGTCGAGCGAGGTGGCGATGGCCACCGAGGCGGAGAGCAGGTCGCCGACCGAGAGCCGCTCGTCGTAGGCCCCGCAGGTGCCGGCGAAGAGCACCCGCGCGAAGCGCTGCCCGGCCAGCAGCCGCGCCGTGACCGCGGCGGCGCCGAGCGCGCCCACCCCGGTGAGGGCGACGCGCCAGCCGGGGGGCGGGGCGGCGTCGAGCCCGGCCAGCTCCGGCGGGAAGGCGGCGAGGAGGAGCGAGTCCATGCGGGAGGGAGTCTGGATCAGGCGGCCGTGGAAGGCCACCGGATCGTCGGCCCGGACCGGTACGACGGAGCGCTCCACGGGGCCGGCGACCGGCCTCGGGCCTGCACGGCCGGCGCGCCTTGAGCGCCACCCCCCGGCGCCCTAAGATTCCCGCTCCGCAAGGCGCCATGCCGGCGCCCGGGAAAGGTTCCGCGTGCCCAAGCTGAAGCCGGTCCTGCTGGTGGTCCTCGATGGCTGGGGGCTGCGCGCCCAGACCGACGCCAACGCCATCGCCCTCGCCGGCACGCCCAGCATGGACGCGCTGGCGCGCGAGTTCCCCACCACCGAGCTGCTCACCAGCGGCCTGTCGGTGGGGCTCCCCGAGGGGCAGATGGGCAACTCCGAGGTGGGCCACACCAACCTCGGCTGCGGCCGGATCGTCTACCAGGACCTGGTGCGCATCAACCGCGCCGTCGAGGACGGCTCCTTCTTCCAGAACGACGCGCTGGTGCTGGCCTGCCGCCGCGCCAAGGCCCACGGCGGCGCCCTCCACCTGGCCGGGCTGGTCTCCGACGGCGGCGTCCACTCCAGCCTGGAGCACCTGGCCGCCTGCGTGGAGCTGGCCCGGCGCGAGGGCGTGGCCCGCTGCTTCGTCCACGCCTTCATGGACGGGCGCGACACCCCGCCCTCCTCCGGCGCCGGCTTCATGCGGGCGCTGGAGCAGCGGCTCGGCGCCACCGGCCACGGCCGGGTGGCCACCGTCCACGGCCGCTACTACGCCATGGACCGCGACAAGCGCTGGGACCGGGTGGCGCTGGCCTGGGCCGCCATGGTGCGCGGCGAGGGCTACCGGGCCGGGAGCGGGGTGGCCGCCGTCGAGGCCTCCTACGCCCACGGCGAGACCGACGAGTTCATCAAGCCGACGGTGGTGGTCGACGCCGACGGCAAGCCGGTCGGCCTGGTCAGGGACGGCGACGCCGTCCTCTTCTTCAACTTCCGCTCCGACCGGGCCCGCGAGCTGACCCGGGCGCTGGCCGAGCCGGACTTCAAGGAGTTCGAGCGGCCGGTGGTGCCGAAGCTGTCGGCCTACGTCTGCATGACCCAGTACGACGAGACCTTCCCCTGGCCGGTGGCCTTCCCGCCGCAGGCGCTGGAGCAGATCTTCCCGGAGCTGGTGAGCAAGGCCGGCCTGAAGCAGCTGCGCTGCGCCGAGACCGAGAAGTACGCCCACGTCACCTTCTTCTTCAACGGCGGGCGGGAGACCGTCTACCCGGGCGAGGAGCGGATCCTGGTGCCCAGCCCGCGCGAGGTGAAGACCTACGACCTGAAGCCGGAGATGAGCGCCCGCGAGGTGACCGACAAGCTGGTGACGGCGCTCGGCACCGGCACGTATGGCTTCGGGCTGGTCAACTTCGCCAACCCGGACATGGTGGGCCACACCGGCATCCTCGAGGCGGCGATGAAGGCGGTGCGGGTGGTGGACGAGTGCGTCGGCCGGCTCTGGCAGGCGGCGCGCGCCCAGGGGATGGCCATGCTGGTGACCGCCGACCACGGCAACTGCGAGCTGATGACCGATCCGGTCACCGGGCAGCCGCACACCGCCCACACCCTCAACCCGGTGCCGTTCATCCTCGCCGACCCCGACTACCGCGGGGCCAAGCTGCGGTCGAAGGGGGTGCTGGCGGACGTGGCGCCCACCGCGCTGCAGGTGATGGGGCTGCCCCAGCCGAAGGAGATGAAGGGGCTGGGGTTGCTGCAGCGGTAGGGGTGGGGCGGGGCGATGACGGACGCGCTCCCCGATGAGGAGCCCCCGCTCCGGCCCCGCTCCCCGAAGCGGTAGACTCACGGCTTCACCCGGAGGCCAGCGTGAGCACCTGGGACTGCCAGATCTTCCTCGACCCAGCCAGCCGCGAGCCGGTCTACCTCCAGATCGTCCGGGCCGTCGTCGAGGGGATCCAGCGGGGGCGCCTGGTGGCGGGGGATCCCGTGCCGGGCATCCGCACGCTGGCGGAGCAGCTCGACGTCTCCCGCAACACCGTCATGGCGGCCTACCGCGAGCTGCAGGCGCAGGGGTGGCTCACCCTCACGCAGCGCTCCGGAACCACGGTGGCCGCCCGGCTCCCGGTGCATGCCGCGGCGGCCCGGCCGGCCGGGGGGGCCGGCTTCGACCTTCGCGACGCGACCGAGACCAAGGGCCCCACCGCCGGGGCCGACCTGCTCCAGGTGGCGACCGGCAACCCGGATCCGCGCCTCCTCCCTTCAGCCGCGCTCGCCCAGGCCTACCGGCGCGCCCTCACGCTCAACAAGGGGGCCGCGCTGGCGGTGGACGATCCCCAGGGGCACCCGCGACTGCGAGCGGCGCTCGCCGCCATGCTCGCCAGCACCCGCGGCCTGGCCACCGACCCCGGACGGCTGCTGGTCACGCGTGGCAGCCAGATGGCGCTCTACCTGGTGGCGCAGGCCCTGCTTCGCCCGGGCGACGTGGTGGCGGTGGAGGCGCTCGGCGATCGAAACGCCTGGGAGGCCTTCACCCGCGCCGGCGCCCGCTGCCTGCCGATCCCCGTCGACGAGGAGGGGCTCTCGCTCGACGCCCTCGAGGCGCTGGCCGCGTCGACGCCGCTGCGCGCCGTGCTGGTGACGCCCCGGCGGCAGTACCCGACGCTGGTGGACCTCTCGCCGGAGCGGCGGGCCCGACTCCTGGCGCTGGCCGAGCGCCACGGCATCGCCCTGCTCGAGTCCGACCTGGACTCCGAGTTTCAGTTCGAGGGGCACCCGGTCCCGCCGCTGGCGGCCCAGGATCGGGCCGGGGTGGTGGTGCACCTCGGCACCCTCTCCAAGGTCTTCAGCCCCGGGCTGCGGCTCGGTTACCTCCACGGCCCGGCGGCGCTGGTGGCCCAGGTGAAGGCGGTGCGGGCGGTGCTCGATCGCCAGGGGGACCCGGTGCTCGAGCGCGCCATGGCGGAGCTGATGGAGGACGGGGAGATCCAGCGCCACCTGAACCGCATGCACCGGGTCTACCGCCTGCGACGCGACGCGCTCTGCGCTGCGCTCACCCGGGAGCTGGGCGGCGACGTCGAGGTGACCGCGCCCACCGGCGGGCTGGCGCTCTGGGTCCGGGTGCGCGGCGACGTCGACGTGGACGCCTGGTCCTCGCGGGCCATCGAGGGCGGGGTGGCCTTCCAGGCCGGGCGCCGCTTCGCCTTCGACGCCGCGCCGGTCCAGGCGCTTCGGCTCGGCTTCTCGAACTACGAGGAGGCCCGCATCGCCGAGGTGGCCCGCCGCATGGCGGCGGCGCTGCCTGACCGATCGCGCCATCAGGCCTGACGCCTTGCGATGACGGTGGGTTGGAGGGGAGGATGCGGCGGTGCAACCGGGAACCCTCGATGGCCGCGTGGAGTTGCGGGAGCTCGTCGGTGAGGGCGGCATGGGCGAGGTGCACGCCGCCTGGGATCGCACGCTCGAGCGAGCCGTCGCGGTCAAGTTCGTCCGGGGCTCCGGTCCCCTCGACGCCGAGCGGCTGCTCCTGGAGGCCCGGCTCCAGGCCCGGGTCGAGCACCCCCACGTGGTCCGGGTCTTCGAGGTCGGCTCGCTCCAGGGCCGCCCCTGCATCCTCTTCCAGCTGGTCCGGGGCCGGAGCCTGGCCGAGCTCTCGGCCGGCCTGTCGCTCGCGGACCGGGTCGAGCTGGTCCGCCAGGCCTCCACCGGCCTGCACGCCGCCCACCTCCAGGGGCTGGTACACCGCGACGTCAAGCCGGGCAACATCCTGGTCGAGGAGGCCGAGGAGGGTGGTCGGACGGCGCTGGTCACCGACTTCGGCCTGGCCCACGCCGAGGAGGGCGGGCTGACCCGCTCCGGGCTGCTCCCTGGAACGCTCGACTTCATGGCGCCGGAGCAGCTGGCCGGCGAAGGGCCGGTCGACTTCCGGTCCGACGTCTACGCGCTCGGGGCCACCCTCTACGCGGTGCTGGCGGGGCGGCCTCCCTTCCGCATCCCGTCGGCCGCGCCGGAGGCGGGCAGCGAGGGGCAGGTGCGGCTGCTCCACCGCATCCTCGGCGAGGAGCCGCCGCCGCTCACCAGCCTCGCCCCCGGCGTGCCCGGTGAACTGGCCGTCATCGTCGAGCACGCCATGGAGAAGGAGCCCGCGGCCCGCTATCCGAGCGCGCAGGCCTTCGCAGAGGACCTGGGGCGCTTCCAGCGCGGCGAACCCATCCGCGCCCGCCAGCCCACCTCGGGCCAGCGACTCGGCAAGTGGATCCGGAAGAACCGGACCGCCAGCCGGGCCATCGCGGCGGCGCTGGCGGTCCTGCTGGCGGCGGGAGCCTTCGCGCTCTGGCAATCGCGCCAGGCGGCCGTCGAGGCCCAGGAGGCGGCCCGGCTCGGCGCGGTCGCCTCGTCGCTGGAGAGCCGGCTGCTGAAGGAGTACCTCCTGCCGCCGCACGATCTCAGGCCGGCGCTGAAGGCGCTGCGGGCCGAGGTGGAGGCGCTCCGGCCGCTGGCGGCGCGCCCGCGCGGCGGGCCGGCCTCGTTCGCGCTCGGCATCGGGCTCGAGCTGCTCGGCGACCTCGACGGCGCCCGGGCCGCCTACGAGCGGGCCTGGTCGGCCGGGTTCCACAGCCCCAAGGTCTCCGAGGGGCTGGGGAACACCCTGGCCGGGCTCTACCGGGACCAGGCGCGGCGCGTCTACGGCACGCTCGAGCCGGCGGCCCGCGAGGCGCGCCTGAAGGTCTTGCAGGCCGAGCTCCGGGATCCGGCCGCGCTCCACCTCCAGGCGGCCGGCGCGGAGGGCGTTCGCCGCTCGCTCCTGCCGGCCTCGATCGCTCTCCTGGAGGGCGACCTGGTGTCGGCCCGGGCGCGGGCCGAGGAGGTCCTGGAGGGCGACGTGAACCGCTACGAGGCCCGGGCCCTCCAGGCGGAGGCCTGGCTCGAGGAGGCGGCACGGCTGCGCGGCGACGGCCGCCTCGAGGAGAGCCTGGAGCCCGCGGCGCGGGCCGTCGCGCTCCTCACCGAGGCCGAGCGCTGGGCCCGCAGCGATCCGAGCCTGGGAAAGGCCCGCGTCCGGGCCCTCGAGGCCCGCGCCAGCGCCCTGGCGGAGCTGGGGAGGCCGGTGGCCGCGGAGCTGGCCGCGGTCATGGAGGCCATCGAGCGGACGGCGCTGCTGGACCCGGACGATCCGGCCCTCCTGGTCTTGCGGGCCGACGCCCTCGCCCAGCAGGCCAGCGCGGCGCGCTTCTCCAAGACCCTGGCCAGGCTGCCCTGGCTCGAGGAGGCCGCCACCCTCTACCGCCGCGCCGCGGCCCTGGACGGTGGCCAGGTGGGGACGCTCTGCGGCCTGGCACGGGCCCTCTACGCCAAGGCGTACGTCTCGGTGGAGGCCGAGCCGGAGATCTTGCTCCATGACGTCGAGGAGGGGCTGGCGGCCGTGGCCCGGGCGGCGACTCGTGCCCCGCTCGATCCGGAGGTCTACCGGGCCCGGAGCCTGCTCCACGAGGTCGAGGCGGATCTCCTGTCGGCGCAAGGGAAGCCGGTGGAGGTGGCGCTGCGTGGAGCGGTGGCCGCGGGCGAGGAGGCGCTCCGGCTGCAGGTGCTCGGCAGCGCCAGGCTGCGCCCCAACGTGGCCACCACGCTCCTGCACCTGGCTCGGGAGACCTGGCGGAACGGGCGAGATCCGCGGCCCGACCTGGAGCGGAGCCTGGCCGCCATGGAGGAGAGCTATCGCCTGCAGCCCGAGCTGCTGGCCACCGCCGGGAACCTGGCCTTCGCCCACGCGACCGCAGCGGTGGTGCTCATCCCCATGGGCGGGGAGGCCGGACCGCACCTCGCCCGGGGGCGAGCCGTCATCGCCGAGGCCATCGCCCGCCGGCCCGGACTTCCGGCGCTCGAGGCGGCGCAGGGTGGGATCATGGCCCTCGACGCGCTGCGGCTCTCCGATGCGGGTCAGGACCCTCGCGCGGTGGCCGCCGAGGCGGGTCGCCTGCTCGACTCGAGCCTGCGCGCCCTGCCGGAGAACGTGGCCGCCCAGGAGGCGCGAGCCAGCCTCTCCCTGTCCCTGGGGCGCTGGCGGGCCAGCCAGGGACTCGACCCGACGCAGGAGTTCGGGCGCGCCGAGCGGAACTTCGGGGAGATCGCGGCTCGCCCCAGCCCCGCCCACCCGCGGCTGAGCCACTACCGGCGCGCCGACGAGCTGCTGGCCCGGTGTGCCATCGCGCAGGCCCGGTGGCTTCAGCGCACCGGGAGGCCGGCGGCGCCGCCGGCGCGGACCGGACTCACGCATGTCGCCAAGGCCATCGGAATGCTGCCACGCGACCCGGAGCTCCGCGCCCTGCGCGCCGAGCTGCTCGCCTTCGCCGGCGAGCGCGCGGCGGCGCGGACCAGCCTGGACGAGGCCTACGCCATGCAGCCCCTGGTTCGAGGCGGCCTCGACGCCAGGGCCGCCGAGGCCGCGCTGGCGCGCTGACGGCGCACCCTCCCCCCGAACCCGCCTGCCGTCGGGGCAGTGGTCGTCGTCGGCGCCGCTGGCCACCGCCCTGGTACCACCGACTTCTCGGATCTGTTCCTTTCGCGCCGAAGGACGGCCCGCCAAGGTTCCGGACCACTGGCGGCCGCAGCAGCTTCGGCCGGAACCGGCCGGACCCGCCCCGGGAGGGCACATGTCGACGATCCGCGCGCGCGTCCGCACCCTGGCCATCGCCCCCTTGCTCCTCGCCCTGGCCTGCTCCGGAAAGGGCGGCGGCACGCAGCCGGGCACGGTCACCGTGCCGAACGTGGTGGGGATGACCGAGACCAGCGCGGTCGCGAGCCTGGCCAGCGCCGGGCTGGTGGAGGGCGCGCGGACGCAGGCCAGCAGCGCGACGCTGCCGGCGGGGAGCGTGGTCAGCCAGCACCCCGCGGCGGGCGCCACCGCGGCCCGCTCGTCGGCGGTGGACCTGGTCGTCTCCACCGGGCCCGCGAGCGTGACGGTCCCCAGCCTCACCGGCATGACCGAGGCGAACGCGCGGGCGACCCTCGCCACCGCCGGGCTGGTGGCGGGGACCGTGACCCAGGCGCCCAGCGACCTCGTCGCCGCGGGACTCGTGCTGAGGCAGGTCCCGGCGGCCGGCGCCTCGGTCACGGCGGGCTCGCCGGTCGACCTCGTCGTCTCGCTCGGACCGCCTCCACTTCCGCCGGATCCGGCCACCGTCGCGACCCCGCTCGATCCCCGCGGGACCACCTCCTTCTTCGACGCCGTCGCCTTCCTCACCACCGGCGCCGACCCCGTCCAGCGCGGCGTCGCGGTGGGCGCCCTCAAGCCGCTGAACGTCTCCGCGCTGCGCGGGCGCGTCGTCGACCGCGCCGGAGCGCCCATCCCGGGCGTGCAGGTCGACGTGCTCGGGCACGCCGAGCTCGGCACCACCCTCACCCGGGCCGACGGGGTCTTCGACCTCCTGGTGAACGGCGGCGGCCCGGTGATGCTCCGGTTCGTGAAGGGGGGGCTGCTGCCGGCGCAGCGCCAGGTGGTGCCGGACTGGCGGCGCTACCACTCGGTGCCCGACGTGGTGCTCGTCGCCCTCGATCCGAAGGCGACGCCCGTGGATCTCGGCGGCGGCGCCGTCGTGGTGGCGCAGGGCAGCACCACCACCGACGCCGACGGCACGCGGACCCCGCTGCTGCTCTTCGCCCCGGGCACCGCCGCGGTGCTGGAGGATCCCGCCGGCGCGACGGTCCCCATCTCCCACCTCACCGTGCGCGCCACCGAGTACACCGTGGGAGCCTCGGGCCCGACCGCCATGCCCGCCGTCCTGCCGCCGACCACCGCCTACACCTACGCGGTGGAGTACTCCGTGGACGAGGCCATCGCCGCCGGCGCCCGCGCGGTCCGCTTCAGTCAGCCGGTGGTCACCTACCTCGAGAACTTCCTGGGCTTCCCGGTGGGCGCGTCCGTCCCCTCGGGCTTCTACGACCGGGAGCGGGGGACATGGGTCCCACAACCCGACGGGCGCGTCGTCGCCGTGGTCGGCACCGACGGCGTCGGCGCCACGCTCGACGTGGACGGCTCGAACGCCGCCAGCTCGCCCGCGGCGCTCGCCGCCCTGGGGGTCACGGACGCGGAGCGCGCCAGGCTCGGGACGCTCTACGCCGCCGGGCAGAAGCTCTGGCGGGTCCCGGTGCGCCACTTCAGCCCCCACGACTTCAACCCCCCGGGCCTCCCGCCGCCCGACGCCGTGACCCCGAGCGTCGACCTGCCCAGCGACGACACCGATCCCGACGATCCGTGCGGTGAGTCGGGCTCCATCATCGCCTGCGAGCACCGCTCCCTCGGGGAGCGGGTGCCGGTCCAGGGGACACCCTTCACGCTCAACTACTCGAGCGAGCGCATGGCAGGCGCCCGCACGCCGACCGTGATCGACGTGCCGCTCACCGGCGCGACCATCCCGGCGAGCGTGCTCGGCGTCCAGCTCCAGGCGTCGGCCATGGGGCGCAGCGTCTACCAAAGCTTCACGGCCGCCCCGAACCAGCGGGCGACGCTCAGCTGGGACCCCGTCGATCGGTTCGGCAGGCCGGTCAGCGGCGCCCAGCACCTGTCCGTCACCGTCAGCTACGCCTACCCCACCTATTACTGGCTTCCCCAGGGCGTGACGAACCTGCAGACCTTCACGGCCCGTCCCGGCGAGTTCGCCGGCGTGCCCCTGGTCCTGCGCCCCGGCGGAGGCCTCCTCACCCTCGGCACCACCGTGGAGAGGACCTTCCACGTGGGCCGGCCCGGGCCGCGGATGGAGAACCTGGGTGGCTGGACGATCGACATCCACCACCAGTACGACCCGGAGGAGCGTGTCCTCTACACCGGCGACGGGCGGCGGCGGAGCGCCACCGGGAGCAAGCTCTCCCGCCTGGTCGAGCGGATCCCCGAGTGGCCACCCGCGGGCTTCCCGGCCACCGAGGTCCCGAGCGCGCTCGCGGTCGGCCCCGACGGCAGCCTGTACTTCGCCACCGGCTCCCACGCCGACGTGCGCCGGCGGTTCCCGGACGGAACGGTCCTGGTCGTGGCCGGCACGGGGGTTGCCGGCTTCTCGGGCGACGGTGGACCCGCCACCGCGGCGGGGTTCGACCAGGCCACCGGGCTGGCCCTGGGGCCGGACGGCAGCATCTACGTCAAGGACAGGTACCGGATCCGCCGCATCGACCCGGACGGCACCATCTCCACCTTCGCCGGCAACGGCGTCTTCGCCGACCCGGCCTGGGGCCAGCCGGCCGCGACGTCACCGATCGGCAATGCCAAGGGACTGACGGCGGCGCAGGACGGCAGCGTCTACTTCTCCACCAGCACCGGGATCGCCCGGGTCGCGGCCGACGGCCTCCTGGCGCGCGCGGTCACCTTCCTGCCCTTCGGCAGCGTCTGCCCCACCGCCCGCCCGCCCCTCACGGCGCCACTCTCCACGGCCTGCTTCACCGAGGCCAACTTCCTCGCCGCCACCGCCGACGGCTCCCTGTACGTCGCCGACAAATCCTTCTACCGGCGCATCGGCCCCGACGGCACGGTCCGACTCCTGGGCGGCTTCAGGAACGGGGGGAGCTCCGCCCCGGTGGGCGGGCCCGCCATCGACGCCCGGATCAACGCCGGGCCGTTCCAGGTGGCACGGGATGGGAGCGTGTTCTTCATCGACGGCGCAGCCGGCGTTCGCCGGATCCGCCCGGACGGCATCCTGACGGCTGTCCAGGGCATCGAGCTCGGCTACGTCTCGCCACCGGACGGCCAGCCGGCGCTCGTGGCCGAGCCCCTGGGGGAGCCCTTCGCGCTCGGGCCGGACGGCACCATCTACGGGTGGGCGAGCTGGACCGGCGGGCTGCACCGCCTGACGCCCCCCCTGCCCGGCCCCGAGAACACCGACCTGCACGTCGCCTCCGAGGGCGGCGAGGAGGTCTTCGTCTTCGACGCCGCCGGCCGCCACCTGCAGACGGTGCTGGCGCTCTCCGGCGCGACCCGCTTCACGTTTGGTTACACGCCCGCGGGCGACCTCGACACCGTCACCGATGGTGAGGGCAACGTCACGCGCATCCTCCGGACCGGCTCCGGCGCGCCCACCGGCATCCGGGCCCCCTTCGGCCAGGTCACCTCGCTCACCGTGGATGGCCGCGGCAACCTCGCCTCGATCGCCGATCCGGCCGGGAACGCCACCACCCTGGTCAGCGACGCCAACGACCTGCTCGCCAGCCTCACCGATCCGCGTGGCAACGTGCACCGCTTCACCTACGACGCCCAGGGGAGGCTCCTGACCGATCAGGACCCCGCCGGGGGCATGAAGACGCTCGCCAGCCCGACGCTCACGGCCACCTCGCAGGTCACCTCCATCACCACGGCCCTGGGCCGCGTCAGCACCTACGGCGTGTCGCAGCTCACCTCCGGGGACCTGCAGCGCACGGTCACCGATCCGGCCGGGCTCACCACCGTGGAGACCACCTCGGGCCTGACCTCCGTGTCCACGGCCCCGGACGGCGCCGTCACCACGGTGGTCGCCGGCGCCGACCCGCGCTGGGGCCTGCAGTCACCGACGGCGGCCAGCACCACCATCCGCCTGCCCAGCGGCACGACGCGGACCGTCACCGAGTCGAGGGCGGTGACCTTCACCGATCCCTCGAACCTGCTCGCGCTCGCCACCTGGACCCGGACCGTGAAGCTGAACGGCCGGGCCTGGACCTCCGGCTTCGACGCCGCGACGCGCACGCTGACGACCACCTCGCCGGCCGGTCGCGTCACCACCACGGTCTTCGACACCCTGGGGCGGGCCACCTCCTCGAAGCTCCCCGGCCTGCTGCCGGTCCAGGTGACCTACGACGTGAACGGCCGCGCCACGCGGGTGTCGCAGGGCACGCGCAGCTGGTCGGCGACCTACGACGCGCTCGGGCGGCCGTCCAGCCTCACCGACCCGATGAGCCTCACCACCCTCTTCTCGTGGGACGCCGCCGACCTCCCCACCAGCGCGACCCGGCCGGATGGCCAGGTCACGCGGGTCGCTCACGACGCCTCCCGCAACATCACCTCCCTCACGCCGCCGGGCCGCGGGGCGCACGCCTTCGGCCGCACGCCGGTGGACGCGCTCGCGAGCTATGCGCCGCCGTCGATCGCCGGCGCGGGAGCGACCACCTACGCCTGGAACGCGGACGGGCAGCTCGCCAGCGTGGGCCTCCCGGACGCCTCCTCCTGGACCATGAGCTACGACGCCGGGGGGCGCATCGCCTCGATGGCGCAGCCGCGCGGCCGCACCGACTTCACCTACGCGGCCGGCGGCCAGGTGGCCTCGGTCACGGCCCCCGGCGGAGGGACCATCAGCTACGGCTGGGACGGCCCCCTCGCCACGCAGGTGACCATCGGGGGCGCCGTGGCGGGCGCCCTGGCCCGGAGCTACGACGCCGACTTCGCGGTGGCGACGGAGACCGCCGCCGGCGTCGCCGCCACCTTCACCCGGGACGCGGACGGCCTGATCACCGGCGCCGGGGCGCTCTCCCTGGCCCGCGACGCCGCCAGCGGCCAGGTCACCGGGACCACCCTGGGTGTGGTCCAGGACGCCACGACCTACGACGGCTTCGGGAGCGCGGCCAGCTACGCGGCCAGCGCCGGCGCCGCGCCGCTGCTCTCGGTGGCGTACACGCGCGACGCCCTGGGCCGCATCGCCACGCGCCAGGAGACCGTCGGCGGCGTGAGCCACACCTCCGCCTATCGCTACGACGCCACCGGCCGGCTCGACCAGGTGACCACCGACGGCACGGTGAACGCCAGCTACGCCTACGACGCCAACGGGAACCGCACCGGCGCGACGGTGGGCGGGGCGACGGTGACGGCCACGCTCGACGCGCAGGACCGGCTCGTCACCTCGGGCGCCGCCACGTACACCCAGGACGCCATGGGCCAGCTGGCGACGCGGACGGAGGGCGCACAGCTCACGCAGTACGCCTACGACGCCGCCGGGAACCTGGTGGCGGCGGTGCTCCCCTCCGGCACGCGCATCGACTACGTCATCGACGGCCGCGACCGGCGCATCGGCAAGATGGTGAATGGCGTGCTCGTCCAGGGGCTGCTCTACTGGAACCAGCTCCAGCCGCTCGCCGAGCTGGACGGCACCGGCGCCCTGGTGAGCCGCTTCGTCTACGCCCACGAGCGCGGCGCCCCGGCGTACCTGGTCAAGGGGGCGAACACCTACCGCATCGTCCCGGACCACCTCGGGAGCCCGCGGCTGGTGGTGGACACCGGCAGCGGCGCCGTGGTCCAGCGGATGGACTACGACGAGTTCGGCAACGTCACGCTCGACACCAACCCCGGCTTCCAGCCCTTCGGCTTCGCGGGGGGGCTCTACGACCGGGACACCGGCCTGGTCCGCTTCGGCGAGCGCGACTACGACCCGGCCGCGGGGCGCTGGACGGCCAAGGATCCGCGCAGCTTCGAGGCCCGCGACACCAACCTGTACGGCTACGTCCATGGGGATCCGGTGAACCTCACCGACCCGACCGGCAGGGATCCCTGCCCGCCACCGAAGCGGAAGATGGTGCGCAAGGGGGATCCGCTCTACATCAAGAATGGGGACACGGCGATCCTCGAGACGGGCCGGTCGAACCCGTTCAAGGCGGAGGTCCTGATGACGCTCCGGCCCGGCGATGAGGTCGAGTTCCTGGGCTACGACCCGAACGACCGGCGGTTCGTCATCGTCAAGGTCAACGGTCAGGTGGGCGAGACGCTGGCCCCGAACCTCTCGGTCGACCGGCCGGACACCTCGGGGCGGGTGATCGACGGGAAGCCCATCGAAAACCAAGCCTACCCGTCCTACGGCGTCGCCACCAAGGCCTGATCCGGCGGCGGCTCAGGGGGAGGGAAGCCAACCCACGAAGCGCGTCCGATGACGTACGCCATGGTGCCTCGGACCTGTTGGTTCAGGTGGCGAGGCTTCGCTACGAGCTGGTGTGGACGCCGGCCATCGGGCGCCGTCCACGGGGCAAGGTCATTCACCCCACCGTCCACGGGGCAGTCAGAACTCCCCCTCGAGGCTCGGGGCCAGCGACCGGGCCTCCAACCCACCGGTCTGCCCGATCAGGACGCTGGTGGTGACGGGCTCGGCCGCATCCCCGCGGAATCGAGCAAGGGGCCAGCATCTTCGGATGGTTGGCCCTTGTCGAGGCGCGAGCCGTACTGAGCGAAAAATACTTTCGTCACATCGTCCACCGTCGTTCGTCTGTCCCAGCAGACTGGCAGTCGCGGTGGCCACATGGCCGAGCGGCGCGATTGCCCGCGATCAAGCCGAGCGGGTCGACCGCCCGGGAGATCCGGCGCCAGCCACGGAGGTCACCGATGCACCCGGTTCGCCGACTGGTTGCCTGGACGCTTCCTCGCCTGCTGCTCGTCATTGCAGCATCCGCGGCCGTGGCGCAGGTGGCGAGCACCGCGCCGTCCTCGCTCGCCCCCGCGCCGGCCCTGCTCCCGCCGATCAACACCTGTCCGCCGAAGCCGCCGGCCGATCCCTGTGAGGTGTTGACCTGCTCGGGCGGCGAGTGGCTCTCCACCCCGAAGGCGGCCGGCACCGCCTGCAACGACGGCAACACGTGTACCAGCAACGACAGGTGTGACGGAGCGTTTTCGTGCAGGGGCACCGTGAGTACTGGAATGAGCTGCAACGATGGGAATGCCTGCACCTCCGGCGACAACTGCAATTCGGCGGGGACGTGCGTCGGCACACCGGTCGTGTGCGGTGCGCCTGGGGCCATCACCGGCCCTGCCACCAGCGAGAACGGGAGCTATACGTTGTCGTGGACGGCGCCGCCGGGATCGGTGACGAGCTACGTGGTCGCCGAGAACGGGACGCTGCTTCCGGCCGTCACCACCACCTCGATGAGCTTCAGCGGGAAGAGGGGTGGCAGGTACAGCTACCAGGTGGCCGCCTGCCTCGGGGCGAGCTGCGGTCCCTATGGCCCGGTCTTCGCAGTCGATGTGCTCTCGAGCCTGACGAACAACGTCGCCGATGCTGCGGTCCCCGCGACCACCACGCTGGCCCAGGGATGGGTCGGGAGCCTTCCAGGCAAGGCGGGCGTCGATGGTGGCGCTGCCACCTATCGGATTGACGTCGAGGTGCCGCCTGGGCGTGCCGGCATGCAGCCTTCGGTGGCGC
>JAULAX010000009.1:0-363641 GCA_032654565.1 Anaeromyxobacteraceae bacterium
GGGGGTGGCGCGGTACCGCGTCAGCGGCCCGTCTCCACCCTCCTCCTTTCAAACCGTGCGTGCGGATTTCCCGCACACGGCTTAGCGGTGGTCTTCTCGTGCAGCATGCACGGCTTCGGATAGCGAACGGTCCCGCGCAGTCGGTGCAGTCCCAGGCCCCAGAGCCACTCCCGCGTCCAGGCATCGGCGCGGCCAGCGCGTAGGTTACGCCCATGTCGCCGCACCATGAAGTGGTGAAGTTGACGGTGGACGTAGCCGTCGAGCTGGTTGAACTTCTTGGAAGCGTTTCCGGTGCGGAAGTAGTTGCCCCAGCCGCGCAGCACGGGGTTCAGGTCGCCGATGATGAGTCGTACGTCCTTCACTCCGTTGCGGCTCCGATCCGTGAGGTCATGGATCTTCTCCCGCACGCGCTTCATGCTCTTCGCCGAGGGCCACCGCTGGAGGTAGTACCAGCGGTTGCCTGTCTTCTCCAACAGGCGCCCCGACAGTCGCTTGTGCAGGTGACAGCCCAGGAAGTCGAAGCCTTCCTGGCCGTCCGTGAGGTTCACCGTCCGCGTCTTCTCCGGGTGCAACGTGAGCTTCAACCGATCGAAGATGATGCGCACCCTTCGCTCGGCCTCCTCGACCGCCTTCGGCGTCCTGCAGATGACGACGAAGTCGTCCGCGTAGCGCACCAGTGTGCCCACCCGGGCGCACTGCCGCTCCCACACGGTGTCGAGGAGGTCCAGGTAGACGTTCGAGAGCAGCGGGGAGATCACCCCGCCCTGCGGCGTCCCCGAGACCGTCTCGGCGAGCCGCCCCTCGTCCATCACCCCGGCCTCAAGCCACTTGCGCAGCAGCTTCAGCACCCGCCGGTCCGTGATCCTCCGCTCCACCCGCTGCATCAGGAGCATCCTGTCGATGCTCCCGAAGTAGTCGCGGATGTCTGCGTCGAGGACGTGGTTGCACCCGGTGTTCACCGTCTCCCGGATGGTCTCCAGCGCCTGCGTCGCGCTCCGGCGAGGCCGGAACCCGAACGACGAGACCTTGAAGCCGGCCTCGAAGATCGGCTCGATGACGAGCTTCATCGCCATCTGCGCAACGCGATCCTTCACCGTCGGTATGCCGAGCGGCCGCAGCTTCCCATCGGCCTTGGGAATCCAGCGCCGCAGGACGGGCGGCGGCTGGTAGGTACCTGCGTGGAGCTCGTCGCCCAGCTCCCGGAGGAGCCGATCGACGCCGTACTGCTCCACCGCCGAGAGCGTGATTCCATCCACGCCCGCAGCGCCCTTGTTGCGTCGGACGCGGCTCCACGCTTCCCACAGGACGTCAAGCCTGTGGACTCGGTCATACAGCGCGTGGAACCGGCGCTCCCGATGCTGCTTGGCTGCTCCGTAGAGCTTGCGTTGGAGTCGTCGGACTTTGTCGATGGGCGGTCGCCCACCGGGGTGGTTGGGTCCGGCGGTCCGGACCATGCCCTCGCCCTTACCTCTTCCGCCAGCGTGACCAGAGCAGGGGCCCTTCCCTCCGGCGGCGTTCTTCTTCACCGCCATCAGCGGTACTACGGCCCCCTCGGACTCCCGCTGCGCTCCGCCCGCTTTCGCACTCGGCTTATACGGTCGGTCTTTGCCGGACGTCGGCTGCGCAGACGGGTCTCTCGTGTTCCGTACCTCTCCTTCAGCGCGTGCTGCTCCCCATACCCCGCCGAGACCTCCCGCCCAACCGGATTCACGGGCGCGAGACATGGCCTTCGCCGCGACATGCTCGGCTCGGCTCTCGGATTGTTTATCTGACGAGGCGGCAGGCTTCACTTGATGTTGCGGCCCGCGCTGTTGCTCCCCTCCCACGGCTTTCGCCATTGAGGGCTTTCGACACCGCGCTTCGCCCTTCGGCCTCTCGACCTCGGGCGGCGGTCTGCTACCGGGCTCTCCGGCGATTACCCGGACGGGACTCTCACCCGCTGGAGTTGCACAGCAAGGCTCGGCTCCGTTGGCCGCTTGCGCGACTTCCTCGGCTTTGCCGTCACGACGCACCATGGAGTGAACCTAGCGCCGACCGCGCCCGCCGCCCCGGCCACCACCGCCGCGCCCGGACTTGCCGCCCCCGGCGCCGCCCCCCTTGCCGCCGCGCCCCGACTTCCCTCCCTTGGAGCCGCCGCCCGGCTTGCCGCCCCCCGACCCCTTGGGCGCGGCGCCACGACCGCCCCCGCCGCCCGGGCGACCGGAGGGCCTCCCGCCACCGCCACCCGCCGAGCCGCCGCGGGCGCCGCGCGGGCCGCCGTCGAGCAGCCGCTTCCGCCCCGGCGGGCGGGTCCCGCCCGCCATCCCCGGGTCGGCCTTGGGCAGCTCCGAGACCAGCGCCAGGTCGATGCGCCGCCGCTCGATGCTGACGTCGGCCACCTGCACCTCGACCGGGTCGCCGACGCGGAAGGCCCGGCCGGTGCCGTGGTCCACCAGCGCGTGGTGGACCGGGTCGAGGTCGAACTGGCCGGAGAGCGTCTCGGCCCGCACCAGGCCCTCGACGAAGAACGGGGTGAGCTCGACGAAGAGCCCGGGCTCGGCCACCGCCGCCACGGTCCCGGGGTAGCGCTCCCCCACCTTGTCCTTCATGAAGAGGGCCGCGTAGTAGGAGGCGATCTCACGCTCCGCCTCCATGGCCGCCCGCTCCCGCTCGCTGGAGCGCGAGGCCAGCTCGGCCAGCTCCTCGACGCTGGTCTGCTTGCCGGCCGGCCCGTCGCGCCGGGCCCACTCCTCGCGGAGCCGCCGGTGGACCACCAGGTCGGGGTAGCGACGGATGGGCGAGGTGAAGTGCAGGTAGTGGTCGGCGGCCAGGCCGAAGTGCCCCTCGTCCTCGGGCGAGTAGACCGCCTGCATCATGGCGCGCAGCAGCAGCTGGTTGAGGGCCCGCTGCTGCGGGTGCCCCTCCAGCCGCTTGAGCAGGTCGTCGAGCGCCCGCGGGTCGAGGCTGCCGGCCGGCACCGCGAAGCCGTGGGCCCCGGCCAGCTCCAGGAAGGCCTGCAGCTTGGTGTCGTCGGGGGTGCCGTGGATCCGGTAGATGGTGGGCAGCTCGCGCGAGGAGAACCAGAGCGCCACCGCCTCGTTGGCGGCCAGCATGAACTCCTCGACGATGCGGTGGGCCCGGTTGCGCGGCCGCTTCTCGATGCCGGCGACGTGGCCGGCCTCGTCGACCAGGATCTTGGCCTCGGGGAGGTCGAAGTCGATGGCCCCGCGCCGCCGCCGCATGGCGGTGAGCTGCTCCTGCAGCTCGCCCATCAGCGTGAACTGGGGGCGGAAGCGCTCCCGGTGGGGGACCGCCTTGCCGTCGAGCACCTCGGCCACCTCGGTGTAGGTGCAGCGGGCGGCGCTCTTCATCACCGCCTGGTAGACCTCCACGCCCATGGGCTCGCCGCGCCGGCCGATGGTCATGTCGGCCACCATGCAGAGCCGCTCCACGTCGGGCATCAGCGAGCAGATGCCGTTGCTGAGCCGCTCCGGCAGCATGGGGAGCACCTGCATGGGGAAGTAGACGCTGGTGCCGCGCCGCAGCGCCTCCTCGTCGAGCGCGGCGCCGAGCCGCACGTAGTGTGAGACGTCGGCGATGGCCACCACCAGGCGCCAGGCGGCGCCGCCCTTCCCCTCCGGCAGCCGCGCGAGGTAGACGGCGTCGTCGAAGTCGCGGGCGTCCTCGCCGTCGATGGTGACCAGCGGCAGCGCCGTCAGGTCGCGGCGGCCCGCCTTGTCCTCGGGGCGGACGTGGTCGGGGACCCGGGCCGCCTCGGCCAGCACCGCCTCGGGGAAGACGTCGGCGAACCCCTTGGCGTAGGCCACCCCCAGCACCTCGACGCGCGGCTCGCCGGGCCGGCCGATCACCTCGACCACCACGCCCTCCAGCGGGCCGGTGCCGGGCGCCAGCTGCACCTTCACCACGTCGCCGTCGGTGGCCAGCGCCGAGTCGGCCACCGGCACCTCCCAGCCGAGGCTGACGTCGGCGGGCGCCACCGAGGCGCCGCGACGGCCGGCGCGGTAGGTGCCGATGAGGAAGCGGCGGCGCCGCTCCACCACCTCGAGCAGGCGGCCGGCCGAGCGGCCACCCCGCCCCGCCACCACCTCCACGCGCACCACGTCGCCGTCGAGGGCCCGGGTGGCCTCGCCGGGGGGCAGGAAGATGTCCTCGCCGCTCCGGTCGAGCCGGGCCACGAAGCCGAAGCCGTCGCGGTGGCGGGTCAGGGTGCCGAGCACCCCGCCGCCCCGCCCGCCGTCACCACCACCTCGGCCGCCGCTGCCGGCGCCGTCACCACCACCTCGGCCGCCGCTCCCGGCGCCGGCACCGCCGCCGCGGCCGCCTCGCCCGCCGGACGGCGAGCCCGAACGGCCCGGCCCACCCGCGGCCGGCCTCATCGGGGCCGCCTCGGCCACGGCGTAGCGCTTCCCCTCGCGGGTGGCCACACCGTCCTTCACCAGGTCCCGCAGGATCCGCTTGGCGTCGGTCTGGTCGCTGTCGTGGAGCCCGGCCCGCTGCAGCAGCTCGCTGACGCCGGCGGGACGGCCGGCGGCGCGGAGGGCGGAGAGGAGCGCATCCTGGCGGCGCTCACGCCTCTTCTGGTCATTCATTCGTTGGCGCGCATTCTACACGCTCACCGCACCGGGAGCGACGGCGCCCCCCGCCGGTGTTATGAGTCCACGGGTGATCACCCCGGCGGAGGCCCTCGATCGCATCCTCGCCCAGGCCCGGCGGCTCGCCCCGCTGGGGGCGGAGCGGGTGGTGCTGGCCGAGGCGGCCGGGCGGGCGCTGGCGGCGCCGCTGCGAGCGCGCGCGCCGCTCCCCCCCTTCGCCGCCGCCTCCATGGACGGCTTCGCCTGCCGCGCCGCCGACCTGCCCGGCCCCGGGGGACGGCTCGAGGTCGCCGGCACGGTGGCGGCCGGCCACCCCTGGCCCGGCTCGCTGCGCCGCGGTGCCTGCCTGCGCATCTTCACCGGCGCGCCCCTGCCGCGCGGCGCCGACGCCGTCGAGATGCAGGAGCGGGTCACCGTGGACGGCGGCCG
This sequence comes from Anaeromyxobacteraceae bacterium, assembly GCA_032654565.1. Classification (GTDB taxonomy): domain Bacteria; phylum Myxococcota; class Myxococcia; order Myxococcales; family Anaeromyxobacteraceae; genus JADKCZ01. Next base: position 5,022 of record JAULAX010000009.1, read on the forward strand.
GGCCCGCTTCGAGCGGGCCGGCGAGGTGGGGCGCTTCGTGCGGCCCGCCGGCAGCGACGTGGCCCGCGGGGCCGTGGCCTTGCCGGCCGGGACCCGGCTCGACCCCGGCGCCATCGGGCTGGCGGCGGCGCTCGGCCTGGCCAGGGTGGCGGTGGTGCGGCGGCCGGCGGTGGCCATCCTCGGCACCGGCGACGAGCTGGTGCCGCTGGGGCGCCGGCCCGGGGCCGGACAGCTGGTCGAGTCGAACGCCCACGCCCTGGCCGCGGCGGTGCGCGAGGCCGGCGGCGAGCCGCGCCTGCTGGGGATCGCCCCCGACCGCCCCGCGCCGCTGCGCCGGGCCATCGCCCGGGCCCGCGGCGCCGACCTGCTGCTGACCATCGGCGGCGTCTCGGTGGGCGAGGCCGACCTGGTGCGGGCCGCCCTGGCCGAGGCGGGCGTGGCCATCGACTTCTGGAGGGTGGCGATGCGGCCGGGCAAGCCCATCCTCTTCGGGCGCCTCGGCCGGACCCTGGTCTTCGGCCTGCCGGGCAACCCGGCCAGCGCCCTGTTCGGCTTCGAGCTGCTGGTGCGCCCGGCCGTGCGGGCGCTGGCGGGGCTGCCGGGCTCCGGGCGGGTGGTGATCCGCGCCCGGCTGGACGCCGCCCAGGAGAAGCCGCCCGGGCTGGCCGTCTACCTGCGCTCCGGCGTGGTCTCCCGCCGGGGCGAGCCCTGGGTGGTGCCGCTGCCCACCCAGACCAGCGGCGACCTGACCTCGGCCGCCGCGGTCGGGGCCCTGGCGCTGCTCCCGGCGGGGCGCACCCGCCTGCCGCGGGGCGCCTGGGTCGAGACCCTCCTGCTCGGGCCCGTCGACGACGGCGGGGTGGGGTCGGGGCGCGCGTACGGTGGGTCCTGCGACCAGTAGTCGCGGTCAGCTGGTCGCACCCCGTTCGGTTCGATTCACTTGAAGTGTCATGCGCGATCCGGCTCACTCCATCGTGGGACAGCATTCGTCCGCTCGAAGTGCTATTTCCCTCAGTGCGGGTGGCCTGGAGGGCAGGCCCCGCGCCGCAGTCCGCCACCGTTCGACCAGGAGCACCACACCATGGCCAGTCTCGCTGACAAGTTCTCCGACAACCTCAAGGCCGAGCGGGTCCGCCGCAAGCTCTCGCAGGAGGCGCTGGCCCACAAGGCGGGGCTCTCGGTCTCGTACATCTCCATGCTGGAGCGCGGGCAGCGCACCCCGCCGCTGGAGACGCTGGAGACCCTGGCCAAGGCCCTCTCCGTCAACCCGCTCCACCTGCTCGGCTAGGGCGCGAGGAAAGGCCGGCGGCGCGCCGCCAGGCGTGCAACGCCGGCCCGGATCGACTATCTTTTCGCGTCCACTCAACACGACGACGCGAGGCGGCGCATGGCGCGGATGGTGATGTGCAAGAAGCTCGGCCGGGAGCTCCCGGCCATGACGTTCAAGCCGTTCCCCAACGAGCTGGGGCAGCGGGTCTTCGACCAGATCTCCCAGGAGGCCTGGAAGATGTGGCTCGAGCACTTCAAGATGATCATGAACGAGTACCGGCTCTCGCCGGCGGATCCGCGCACCCCCCAGATCCTCTACGGGCAGTGCGAGCAGTTCTTCTTCGGCCCCGGCGCCGACGCGCCCCCGGAGTTCAAGCCGCAGGGGTGACGGGCGGCGGGACCCAGGAAATGAGACGGGCGGCCAGGTGACTGGCCGCCCGCGTTCATTTCAGATGGTGGACCCGACCGGGATCGAACCGGTGACCTCCTGAATGCCATTCAGGCGCGCTCCCAGCTGCGCCACGAGCCCAAGGTCTTTGTTCCCCCCGACTGCAGGGAGGGCGGTTATTAGCGCGCTCTCGCCAGTCCCGTCAAGCCCGTTCGTGGCCGGCGCCCGGCCGGCCCGGGAGGTGTCGACGGCCGGCGTCACCGAAGTGTCCCTCCACGGCACGCCGCTCGACGCCACGCCCGGGTCGTGGGCAAACTCCCAGCGACCCCGGACGGTTGACCGCCTGGCCTGCCGGGGGGCCGGCTGGCATCGGGGTTGCTCTCTGGAGGCCGCGGAGGTCTGACCATGCGCATCACCCTCGTCTCGCTCGCCCTGCTCCTCGCCGCGCCAGCGCCCGCCCTCGCCCAGGACAGGACCCGCCCGCCGCCGCCCCCGTCGCCCGCGGCGGCCCCCCGCCCCGAGCCGTCGCCGTCGGCCGCCAGCCAGGCCACCCGGCCGCCGCCGCCCCCGCTCACCGACGCCTCGCCGCCGCCCCGGCCGCCGCCCCCGCCGGAGCCGGGCCGCCCGCCGCCGCCTCCCCCCGGTCCAACCTACGGTCCGGGCGGGTGGGGCTCGCCGCCGCCCGTCTACTACCCGGCGCCGCTCTGGTGGGGGTACGGCTGGGGCTGGGGCTACTACCCGATCGCCTCCGACCCGCCCTCCTCCGAGCACGCCGAGCCGATGCGGCGTCATCGCCCGCTCAGCACCACCATGCGGGCCACCGCCGCCTTCGGGCCGCGCGAGTCCGGCGCCGCCGGCATGGCCCTCTCCGGCGACGGGCCCCGCGGGGGCTTCAACGTGTCGTACGACGTCTTCGACCCGAGCCGGGGCGGCATCACCCAGGGCGGCCTGGTCACCTCCGCCACCTCCTCCGGCTTCGGCTCGGCCCACTTCACCTACCCGGTCCTCCGCAGCGCCGCCTTCCTGCTGCGGCTGGAGGCGGGCGGATCGTGGCTGACCGTGCCCACCGGGCTCTCCGGCGGCTCCGCCGACGCCGTCGGCTTCGACGCCGGCGTGTCCGGCCACCTGGGGATCATCGGCCCGCTCGGCGTGGAGGGGCACGCGCGGATCACCCCCTACCCGGTCCAGGTCGTCGACCTGCGGGCGGCGGCGGCGCTCCGGGGGGGGCCGTTCTCCTTCACCTTCGGCTACCGGGTCATCGACCTCGAGGCCGATTCACGCACCGGGCCGGCGGCCCGCTTCGAGGGGCCGGAGATCGGCTTCGGGCTGATCTTCTGACTACTTCTTGCTGGCCTTCTTGGCGGCGGCCTGGCGGAGCTTGCGCGCCTTCCACTGCTGGCGGCGGCGGGACTTCATGCGGATGTGCTTGCTCTTCGAGTTGGCCATGCGTTCTCCTCGGTGGACCTGGGTCCGGGAATTCGGGGGGCCATACCTAGCACGCCGGCGGTGACGGGTGAAAGCCGGGGGGCTCCCCCCCGGCGCGCGCCGCCTGGCCGGGGGGGGCCGGGGTGACGGCGCCGAGCCGGGCCGGCGTGGGATCGCTCACCATCACCTTGCCGTCCACCACCTGGGTCTCGGCCAGCAGGTCGCCGTAGCGCAGGCCGAGCGGCTCCCGCCAGGCCCGCCAGGCCTCGACGGCCACCACCGGGAGCCCCACCAGCACGAAGACCGGCCAGAGCAGCGGCAGCGCCCAGCAGAGCGCCACCACCGCGAACGGGGCGTTGCGCTCCAGCGACTCGGAGAAGCCGGCCGAGAGCCGCCGCCTGGGCAGCACCACCCGCACGCCGAAGAGCCGCTTGCCCGGCGACTGGCCGTGGAGGAGGCCGTCGGCCACCGCCAGGTAGCCGGCCGCCAGCAGCGGCCCGACCACGAAGGGGGCCGCCAGCCCCAGCGCCAGGGCCACCGCGAAGTCGAAGCCGCGGGCCAGGCCACGCAGGGTCAGGTCGGCCTTGGCGTAGGGCGGCTGGTCGCGGCGCGGCTCGGCGACGCTCATGACCGCCTCCCCTTCCGCGCCGGCGCCTTGCGGACCAGGAACAGGTAGGCCAGCGCCGGGCGGTGCGACCCCTCCCGGCTGACGAAGTGGACCGACTCGAAGCTCCACCCCTCGGCGGCGCCCTGGTTGAGCGCCTCCTCCAGCGTCTCCTCGGCGACCGGCGACACCTCCACCACCCGGTAGGTGCCGTCGCCGCCGCGGCTCACGGCCTGGCCCCGCTCAGGGAGGCGGCCACGTCGCGGGCGGCGTAGGTGAGGATGAAGTCGGCCCCGGCCCGGCGGCAGCAGAGCAGCGTCTCCAGCATGACCCGCTCGCCGTCGATCCAGCCGCGCTCGGCCGCGGCCTTGATCATCGCGTACTCACCGCTGACGTGGTAGGCGCTCACCGGCACGTCGAAGCGGTCGCGGATCTGCCGGACGATGTCCAGGTAGGGGACGGCCGGCTTCACCATCACCATGTCGGCCCCCTCGGCGAGGTCGAGGGCCACCTCGCGCAGGGCCTCGCGGCCGTTGGCCGGGTCCATCTGGTAGCCCTTGCGATCCTTGGGCACCCCGGGGGCGTCCACCGGGGCGCTCTCGGCGGCGTCGCGGAACGGGCCATAGAAGGCGCCGGCGAACTTGGCGGCGTAGGAGAGGATGGGGACGTCGGCGTAGCCGGCCTCGTCGAGCCCCTGGCGAATGGCGGCCACCCGGCCGTCCATCATGTCGGAGGGGGCCACCACGTCGGCCCCGGCCCGGGCGTGGGCCACCGCCTCGCGGGCCAGCAGCGGCAGGGTCAGGTCGTTGTCCACCCCCAGCTCCTGCCCGGGACCGCCGGCCAGCGGCGCCTTGAGGATGCCGCAGTGGCCGTGGTCGGTGTACTCGCAGAGGCAGACGTCGGTCATCACCAGCAGCCCGGGGAGCGCCGCCTTCAGCGCCCGGACCGCCCGGGGGATGATGCCGTCGTCGGCGTAGGCCCCCGAGCCGGCGGCGTCCTTGCGCTCCGGGATGCCGAAGAGGATGACCGAGCGGACCCCGGCGTGCCAGCCGGCCTGGGCCTCGGCGACCAGCTCGTCGACCGAGAGCTGGAAGACGCCGGGCATGCTCTTCACCGGGCGGCGGACCTTGGTGCCGGGGACGGCGAAGAGCGGCCAGACCAGGTCGTCGGGGGACAGCACCGTCTCGCGGACGAGGCGGCGCAGCGCCTCGGTGCGGCGCATCCGGCGGGGTCGTTCCTGGGGGAAGGGCATGGGCGATCTCTAGCCCAACCGCGGGCGGTGGGAAAGGAGCCAGCCGCCGCGGTCAGGGGGCCTCGGTGGGGTCGATGGCCCGCATCACCAGCCCGCTGGGCAGGCGCGGCGCGAAGAGCGTGCTCTTCTGCGGCATGGTCTCCCCGGCGTCGCCCACCGCCTCCACCTGCCACATGGGGGTGGGGTTGAGCAGGAAGCCGAGCTGGTGCTCGCCGGAGAGGACCCGGTTGACCGCCTCGCCGGCGTCGCGGACGTAGGTGAGGTTGGCCTCGTTCTCCTGGGAGCGCGGGGAGAGGCCGAGCAGGTGCTGGAAGAGGACGGCGTGGAGCACGGTGACGTCGAGCGCCCGCAGGGTGCGGTTGGCCGGGAGCTCGGTGGCCCCCAGGTCGGCCTCGTCACGCAGGGTGAGGATGCGGGCCCGCTGGTCCTCGGCGGACACCATCAGGAAGGCGGTGGTCTTGCCGGCGTGCTCGCCGAGGCGGGCCACCGCCCAGGCGCGGCCCACCGGCTTGCGCAGGCTCTCCTCCACCAGCTGGACCTTGAAGAAGCGCTCCAGCCGCGGCAGCAGCGAGGCCAGCGCCGCGTCCTGCAGCCCGAAGATCAGCCGGTGGGTCGGGTAGATGACCAGGCCGGGGTCGCTCATGGGACAGAGGAACATGAGGATGTACTGGTGCCCGCCGTGGGCCGGCAGCGCCGGGTTCTCGGCCTGCAGCAGCCGGCGGTAGAGCAGCGCCGTCTCGTAGCGGTGGTGGCCGTCGGCGATGATGATGCGCTGGTCGCGCACCAGCGCCTGCAGCCCCTCGACCAGGGCCGGGTCGCTGGTCCGCCAGACCCGGTGGTGGACGCCGTCGTCGGAGTCGGTCTCGGCCACCGGCTCGCCCATCATGGCCTTCTCCAGGGCCGAGGCGGTGGCGCCGGAGTCGTCGGCGTAGAGGCCGAGCAGCGGCGAGACGTTGGCCTTCACCATCTGCAGGTTGGCGAGCCGATCGGCCTTGGGGCCCACCAGCGTCTTCTCGTGGGGGACGATGATCCCCTCGGAGAACTCGTGCAGCCGCACCGCCGCCATGAAGCCGCGCCGGGTGACCTGGCGGCCGTCGGGGGCCAGGAAGCTCTGCTCCAGCGGGTAGATGGCCGGGCCGGGATCGCCGGCCAGCACCCCGCTGGCCTGCCAGGCCTTCCAGGCCTCGGCGGCCCGCGTGTACTTGTTGACCGCCGCGGTGTCGCCGGGCCGGTCGTCGCCGAGGGTGATGTGGACGACGTTGTGCGGGCTGCGGGCCAGCAGCTCGTCGCGCAGCGACGGGGAGATCTGGTCGTAGGGGGGAGCCAGCAGCTGGCCGAGCGGACGCCCGCGAGGAGCGGTGTAGCGGATGCCTCGGAACGGGACGATCTCGGCCATGGGGCGGGGGACGCTAGATCACGCCCCGCGCCGGCGCAAGGCTTCCCGGGGGCCCGACCGGCCACCCCGGCCACGGGCCCGGCTCACCCCGGCTGGAGCCCGGCCGCCGCCCAGACCCGCTCCATCCCCACCGCCCCGGCGCGGAGCAGCACCAGCCGACCCTCCTCGACCGCCACCACCGTGCTGGGGGACCCGCCCGGCGTGGCCCCGGCGTCGAGCACCAGGTCGAGCCGGGCCCGCAGCGCCGGGTCCAGCCCCGCCGCGGTGGTCGGGGGGGGCTGCCCGGCCGGGTTGGCGCTGGTCGCCACCAGGGCGCCGCCCGCCGCCCGCGCCAGCGCCGCGGCCACCTCGCCGCTGGTGACGCGCAGCCCGACGGTCCCTCCACCGCCGGTGAGGGCGGGGTGGAGCCCGGGCCGGGCCGGCAGCACCAGCGTGAGCGGGCCGGGCCAGAAGGCGGCCGCCAGGCGGAGGGCCAGCGGCGAGAAGCGGGCCACCGCCTCGAGCTGGGCCAGGTCGGCGCCGAGCAGCGGCAGCGGCTTGCCGTCGGGCCGGGACTTGGCCCGCAGCAGCCGCTCCACCGCGGCGCCGTCGGCGGCCAGCGCCCCCAGGCCGTAGAAGGTCTCGGTGGGGTAGGCGATCACCTCGCCCCGCCGCAGCGCCGCGGCCGCCCCGGCGATCCGGTCCGCCAGCCCGTCGAGCGCCCCCCGGCTCACGAGACCCGGCGCATCGCCAGCGCCCCCACGGCGAGGAAGAGGAGGTTGGGGAGCCAGGCGGCCAGCTGCGGCGCCAGCCGGCCGGAGAGGCCGAGCCCGAGGCAGACCCCCTGGGCGGCCCAGAGGGCCAGCGAGATCCCCACCGCCTCCAGCAGCGCCGAGGCGACGTGGCCGTGGCGGCTGCGCCGGAGCGCCAGGACCACCGCCAGCAGCGCCCCGGAGACGGCGGCGAACGGGTAGGCCACCCGGTTGGCCTGCTCGAGGGCGAAGTCGACGACCGGCTGGCCGAGCCGCCGCCGCAGCGCCATCTGCTCGCCCAGCACGGCGATGGTCATCTGCGAGGGGCGCCCCGGCCGCAGGTCGAAGGAGCCGGGCGGCTCGTCGAAGCGCACCTGGCGCGAGGCGGACCGCTCGAAGGTCCCGCCCCGCGGCGAGAAGGTGCGCTCCTCGACGTCGGCCAGCCGCCAGGCGCCGCCCTCGGCCGGCTCCATCCGCCCGGCGTCGATGCGGCGGGTGAGCTGGAAGTCGTCGCTCAGCTCCAGCACCGTGACCCGCTCGAAGCCGCCTCCCGGCAGCACCCCGCGCAGGTGGTAGACGTGCCGGCCGTCGGCCCCGCGGAACCAGCGCTTGGGCTGCTGGGTGGCCTGCCAGCGCCGGAAGGCGCCGCCCCGCGCGAAGCGGGTCACCTGGATCTCCTCGGCCCGCTGGGCCGCCTTGACGCCCCAGGCCTCGTGGAACAGCACCAGCGCCAGCGAGGCCAGCCCCACCGCCGCCAGCACCGGCCCGGCCACCCGCCACGGCCCCAGCCCCACCGACCGCATCGCCGTCCACTCCCGGGTCTGGCGCAGGCCGCTCACGGCGATGGCGGCCCCCAGCAGCAGGGCGGCCGGGGCCACCTGGTGGGCCACCACCGCCGCCTTGTTGGCGTAGAGCTCGAGCGCGGCCAGGAACCAGCCCGGCCCGGAGAAGCCCCCGGCGTTGTCGACGATGTCCACCGCCAGGAAGATGGTGATGACGCCGGCGAAGGCGGCCAGCGAGGCCAGCCAGGTCTGCCAGCCGATGTAGCGCGGCAGGATCACCGGACCACCCCCGGGCCGCGCCGGTCCAGCACCCAGCAGAGCGCCAGCCCCACCGTGATCAGCACCAGGTTGGAGACCTGGAGCGCCAGCGCCGGCGGCAGCGTCCCCCGCTGCGCCAGCACCTCGCCGGCCCGCAGCAGCAGGTACTGCGAGAGCAGGGCCACCACGCTGGCGCCGATGGACGCCGCCCGTCCGCCCCGTCGCATGGCGGCCAGCGGCACCGCCATGAGCGCGAAGGCCAGCACCGCCAGCGGCGCCGCCAGGCGGCGGTGGTAGGCCGACAGGAAGGCCACCGCCTGGGCCGGCGACCGCTCCTCGCCGGGCACCGCGGCCGCGGCCAGCTCGGCCTGGGTCATCTCCCGGGTCGAGCCGGAGAGGGCGTTGCGGTCGGAGAGCGCGGTGCCGACCCCGAGGGTGAGCCCGGCGGCGCGGAAGGTGGCCCGCACGTACTCGTCGCCGCCGGACTCCTCGCGGTGGATCTCGCCGGCCTCCAGCACCAGCCGCATCTCCTCCTCGGAGCCCACCGGCTCCAGCTTCCCGCGCCGGGCCAGGGCCAGCACCGGGGCGGTGGGATCGGAGCGATCGCTGATGAGCACGTCGCCCCAGCCCTCGGGGCCGACCCGCGCCGCGAAGACCGTGTAGCCGGGGATCTCGTCGAAGAAGGTGCCGGCCCGGACGTTGGCGGTCAGGTTGCGCTTGATGATCTCGTTGAAGCGCAGCCGCGCCTCGCGCAGCCCGGCCGGCTCGACCGAGACCGAGAACCAGAGCCCCAGCGCCGCCACCACCACCCCGATGGCCAGCGGCACCCGCACCAGCCGGACCGGGGAGAGGCCGGCGGCGCCGATGGCCATCACCTCGCGGTCCTCGGCCAGCCGCCCCACCCCGACGATGGCGCCGAGCAGGAAGGAGACCGGCATGACGAAGCCGAGCAGGTTGGGCAGCAGCGCCAGGGCCACGCCGGCGATGTCGAGGACGGAGACCCCGGCGCCGAAGAGGATGTCGGCCCGCGCCAGGATCTGGGTCATCAGCAGCAGCTGGGTCAGGAAGACCAGCGCCGCCAGGAAGGGCAGCAGGATCTCCTTGGCGAGGTACCGCTCCAGCAGCCCCATGTCGGCTCGTGCCGCGCTACTTCAACTTCGCCTGCAGCGCCGCGTCCCTGGCCTCGACCTCGCCGGCCATCCGCTCCCGCGCCGCCCGGACCCGCCCCGCCAGCGCCGGGTCGCCGCGGGCGATGATCCTGGCCGCCAGCAGCCCGGCGTTGCGGGCCCCGGCCTTGCCGATGGCCAGCGTCCCCACCGGCACCCCGGCCGGCATCTGCACCGTGGCCAGCAGGGCGTCGAGCCCCTTCAGGTCGCTGGAGGCCAGCGGCACCCCCAGCACCGGCAGCTCGCTCTCGGCCGCCACCACCCCGGCCAGGTGGGCGGCGGCGCCGGCGCCGCAGATGATCACCTGCAGGCCGCGCCCGGCCGCCTCGCGGGCCAGGGCGCCGGTCCGGGCCGGCGTCCGGTGGGCGCTGGAGACGTGGACCTCGACCCCGATCCCCAGCTCGTCGAGCGCCTTCTTGGCCTCCGCCATGACCTCCCAGTCGGAGTCGGACCCCATGAGGATGAGCACCCTGGCGTTCATGCGCTGCCCCCGATGTCGGTGCGGAACTGCATGCCACGGAAGGAGACCTGCCCGAGCGCCTGGTAGGCCCGCGCCCGGGCCTCGGCGTGGGTGGCCCCGAGGGCGCAGACGGTGAGGACCCGCCCGCCGGCGCTGACCACCTGGCCGCCCGGGCCGCTGGCGGTGCCGGCCTGGAAGAGCTGCTGGTCGTCGCCGAGGGTGGCGTCGAGCCCGCGGATGGGATCGCCGGTGGTGACCTTGCCGGGGTAGCCCTCGGCCGCCACCACCACGCCGATGGAGGCGCGCGGGTCGACGTCGAGGGTGATGCGGGAGAGGTCGCCGCGGGCCGCCGCCACCAGCGCCGGGACCAGGTCGCCGCGCAGCCGCATCAGGATGGGCTGGGTCTCCGGATCGCCGAGCCGGGCGTTGAACTCGAGCACCCGCAGCCCGTGGGGGGTCAGCATCAGCCCGGCGTAGAGGGCGCCGCGGAAGGGGTGGCCGCGCCGGGCCAGCTCGCGCACCGCCGGGACCAGCACGGTCCGCTCGATCTCCAGCAGCAGCGCCGGCGGCACCTTGGGGGTGGGGCAGAAGGCGCCCATGCCGCCGGTGTTGGGGCCGCGGTCGGCGTCGAAGATCCGCTTGTGGTCCTGGGCGGCGGGGAGCATCCGCACCCGCTCACCGTCGGTGAAGGCGATGCAGCTGGCCTCCGGGCCGGAGAGCTTCTCCTCGAGCAGCAGGGTGGCGCCGGCGGCGCCGTGGACCCGCTCCACCAGGATCTCGCGGATGGCCGCCTCGGCCTCGGGGGGCGAGGAACAGACCACCACCCCCTTGCCGGCGGCCAGGCCGTCGGCCTTGACCACCACCTGCCCGCCGCGGGCGGAGGCCCAGGCCAGCGCCGCCCCGGGCTCGGTGAAGGTGGCGTAGGCGGCGGTGGGGATCCCGGCCGCCACCATCACCTCCTTGGCGAAGGCCTTGGAGCCCTCGATGCGGGCGGCGCCGGCGGTGGGCCCGAAGGCCAGGACCCCGGCGGCGGTGAGCCGGTCGACCAGGCCAGCCACCAGCGGCGCCTCGGGGCCGACCACCACCAGGTCGAGCTTCTCGGCGACGGCGAAGGCGGTCAGCCCCTCGACGTCGTCGGCCTTGAGCGGCACCAGGGTGGCCAGCCGCCCCATGCCGGGGTTGCCCGGCGCCGCGAAGAGGGCGCGGACCAGCGGGGACTGGGAGATCTTCCAGGCCAGGGCGTGCTCACGGCCGCCCGAACCGACGACGAGGATGCGCATGCGGGCTGCAACTTACCCCATTCCCGGCCCCACGCGGGGGCGATGCGAGGGGGCGGCGCGGCCGTGGCGCCGAGCCGGGCGTGGGGTATCGTCCCGGCGTGATCCTCCTCGTCCAGGCCGCAGTCCTCGCCCTCATCCTCACCTGGCGCTGGCGCGGGCTGACCGGCCGCCAGCTCCTGGCCAGCGAAGGCGCCGCGGGTGGCCGCGTCCCCCTCGGCTACACCAGGAAGGCCAAGGGGCGCGTCCAGCAGCGCCAGGTGGGGCTGGCCAGCCGGCGCGTCTTTCCGCTGGTGGTGGTGCGCGAGCGCTGGTACCACCGGCTCCTCAAGCGGCTCGGCCTGGCCGCCGAGCTCCAGCTCGGCGACGCCGCGCTCGACGCCCGCTGGTTCATCGTCACCGACGACCCGGAGCGCCTGCGGCGGGCCCTGGCCTCGCCGCCGCTCCGGGCCCAGCTCGGCGAGCTGCTGGCCCTCCCCATCGAAGGGCTCCACGCCGCCGGCGACCGGGCCTGGATCGAGATCGGCGCCGAGGACCTGGAGCGGCCCGACGCCCACTTCCGCCACCACCTCGAGCTCCTCGGCAAGGTGCACGAGACCCTCTCCGGGCTCCGGCTCGGCGAGACCCCCGGCGAGGGGGCGGGCTGGTCGAGGCGGTCGATCACCGTGCTGGCCCTGGCCGTCCACGCCGGCCTGCTGGCGGCCAGCCTGGCCGGCCTGGCCATGGTCTGGCTGGCGCCCGGCCAGACCACCGAGCGGGAGCGGCTGGTGGCCACCGGGCTGGCGCTCGGCCTGGCCGTCGCCGCCCCCTGGCTCTTCCTCCTCTCGCGCCGCCTGCGGGGGACCGCCTGGATGGCCTGGATGGTCGCCGACTTCGCCGTCACCGGCCTGGCCGGCTTCCTGCTCGGCGGCGTGCTGCTGGTCCGGACCACCAACGTCGACCTCGACTCCGCCCCGCCCAGCCTGGCCACGGTGGCGGTGACCTGGCGAGGGTGCCTGCTGGAGTGCTCGCGCGGCTCGGGCAAGAGCAAGAAGACCAGCTACCACCAGCTCTCCGCCGCCGACTGCGTGGCGGCGCGGCGCCCGGCCATGCTGGCCGCCTTCCGGCGCCAGGACTCCAAGTGCTCGGATCGGGCCGCCTTCGACTTCACCGTCCGTCTCGCCCCCTGGCGACCGGGGCAGGCCCCCTTCGAGCTCGATCCCGGCGCCGCCCGCTGGGAGCGGATGGTGGTGGGGAGCCGGGTGGCGGTGCCGCTCCACGGCGGGGCCTGGGGCATCGAGTGGGTCGATCCGCTGGAGTTCGCGCCCGCGCCGTGACCGGCACATGAACCGGGGCCACAGCTACCAGGAGCAGATCGACGGTCGCGGCGCCGGCCGCGCCGTGCTCGACCACCTCGCCGCGCGGTTCGGGCGGGCCTCGCCGGCCGAGTGGGCGGAGCGGATCGCCCTCGGGCTGGTCCGGCTCGACGGCGCGCCCACCACGGCGACGGCGCGGCTGCGCGCCGGGCAGTGGCTCCGCTGGGACCGGCCGCCCTGGGAGGAGCCGCCGGTGCCGCTCGACGCCGCGGTGCTCTACGAGGACGCGCTGCTCCTCGCCGTGGCCAAGCCGCGCGGGCTGCCCACCATGCCCGGCGGCGGCCTCTACCTCGAGCACACGCTGCTGGCGGTGGTCCGCCGGCGTGCCCCCGAGGCCAGCCCCATGCACAGGCTGGGGCGGGACACCTCCGGCCTGGTCCTCTTCGCGCGGACCGCCGCGGCCGCCGGCGTGGTCCAGGCCGCCTTCCGGACCCGGCGGGTGGGGAAGGTCTACCGCGCCCTCTGCGCCGGCCACCCGCGCGACGACGCCTTCACCGTCGAGGCCCGCATCGGCGAGGTGGCGCACCCGCTGCTCGGCACCGTCCACGCCGCGGCCCCGGGGGGGCGGTCGGCCCGGAGCCACGTCCGGGTGCTGGAGCGGCGAGAGGGGACGGACGGCCCGCCCTGCGCCCTGGTGGAGGTGGAGATCGAGACCGGCCGCCCGCACCAGATCCGGATCCACCTGGCCCACGCCGGCCACCCGCTGGTGGGCGACCCGCTCTATGGCGACGGGGGTGTCCCCCTCCCCGGGACCCGGGCCCTGCCCGGCGATCCCGGCTACCTGCTGCACGCCCTGCGGCTGACGCTCGACCACCCCGAGCGCGGCACGCCCCTGGTGATCGAGTGCGCGCCGCCGCCGGCGCTGCGGGCCGCCGCCGAAGTAGGCGCGACCGGCCCGGCCTGATCCCCGCGGCCCCGCGATCGGGCCGGGGGCGGGGTCAGGCGGTCGCCCGCCCCTGCCGCCGCCGCTCCAGCGCCGCGTCGGCCGCCTGCGCCATCAGCTCGGCGCCCAGCGCCTTGTCGAGCACCGCGTCGGCCCCGGCCACCTCGAAGGTCCGCTCCAGCTCCAGGCTCATCCTGGCGGCCGCCACCACGATGGTGGGGCCGCCCTCCCCTCCGGCGGTGCGCAGCCGGCGGACGAAGAGCTCCCCGCCCCGCCCCGGCATGGCCACGTCGGTGAGCAGCAGGTCGAGCCCGCGGATCTCCTCGGAGACCAGCCGGAGGCCGTCGCCGGAGAGCGGGGCGGTGAGCACCTCGAAGCCCCGCTGGGTGAGGGCGTCGGCCAGCTGGTGGCGGAACGGGCCATCGTCGTCCACCACCGCGGCGCGCCGGGCCCGGGCCGTCAGGTGGGCCATGGCGGCCTGCAGCGTGGCCTCGACCTCGGCGTCGAGCGTGAAGCGGACCCCCATGCCGTCGCGGCTGGTGAAGGCCACCACCGCCTGGGCGTCCAGCTCGGCGCCGTTGGGGAGCCTGAAGCGGAGCGACAGCGGCGCGCCGACCGGGAGCGGGCTGGCCGAGCGGACGAAGGCGCCCCCCTGCGAGAGGTTCTCGACGTAGTCGGCCTCCAGGTCCCGGTCGGTGGCGTAGCGGATGGTGGCCCCCGGCGGCCCGGAGGAGGGGGCCGCCGCCTCGGGCCCTGGCGCCACGGTGACCGCGGCCCGGACCGGGTAGCGGGGCATGCCCCGGGTGCTGGGGGTGGACGGGGGCGACTGACCTTCCAGCAGCGCCCTGACCACCAGCGCGGCCTCGGGGACGAGGAGCGTGAAGCCGGCCGGCCGCCCCGGCCCCGCCTGCTCCCCGGAGCGCCGGCCGGAGATCCGCGCCCGCACGCCGACCGGCTTCTCCACCCCGGCGGCGCGGACCACCAGCATCACCTCGTCGCCGACGGGCAGCGCCAGCGGCGACGGCAGGAACAGCTCGCCGCGCAGGGGGTCGTAGGCCGCCCCGTCCCAGTCCGGCCCGCCCGGCTCCACCACCAGCATGGGGCGCTCGATGGCGGCGCGGCGGCGCGAGTCCGGCGCCCCGGCCGCCGTGAAGAAGTCCCCGGCCACCTCGAAGAGCGCGCCGGGCGGGACACCCGTCCGCTTCAGCTCGCTGCCCACCACGTGGAGCTGGAAGGCCTTCCGGTCCCGCTCCGACATCCCCACCACCGGGGTGGCCCGGCCGCCGGACCGCGCCGCCCAGAAGGCCAGCCGGGCCCGCAGCGGCTCGCCGAAGGCCTGCTCGTCGAGGCAGAGCTCCACCATCAGGTCCTGCGAGGCGGCGCGGTGGAGCAGGTCGCACTCCAGCAGCGCCGGGCCGAGCAGCTTGGGGAGGGAGCAGACCAGCCGCTCCGCGGCCAGGAGCCGGGGCCCGGTGGCGCGGGCGAAGACACAGAGGTGCTGGAGGTGGCTCATGGGGGAACGGGTAAAGAGATTCATACCCGCGGTGGCGCTCGCCCGCCGCGAGAATTCTCGCGTCCCCTGGCCCGAGGCCGTCGGTGCCCCCACCTCGCCGGGCCGGACTGGCCGGACTCGCCGGACCGACCGGATAGGGCGCCCGGGGCTTCCCGGGCCTCCCGGAACCCGGAACGGACCCCTTGCCACCGGCCCACGACTGGCGTGACGCTGCGGCCATGACCACGCCCGCCGACCCCAGGCCGATCCTCTACCAGGTGCGCGCCCTCCCCGGCGGCCACTTCGACCGGCTGGCCGCCCGCTTCGACCTGCGCGGCGGGGGGCCGCGCCCGGCGCCGCGCCCGGCCCTGCTGGAGGCGGCGCGCCACGCCGAGGTGC
The DNA here is from genome assembly GCA_032654565.1 of Anaeromyxobacteraceae bacterium. GTDB lineage: Bacteria > Myxococcota > Myxococcia > Myxococcales > Anaeromyxobacteraceae > JADKCZ01. The sequence continues at coordinate 20,159 of JAULAX010000009.1, forward strand.
TGGTGACCAGCTACCTCGACCCCATCGACGAGCCGCTGCTGGCCGGCCTGCCGCGGCTGCGCCACCTGGCCTCCTACGGCGTGGGGGTGGACCACGTCGACCTGGCGGCCTGCCGGCGGCGCGGCCTGCTGGTCACCAACACGCCCGGCGTGCTCACCGAGGCCACCGCCGAGCACGCCGTGGCCCTGCTGCTGGCGGCGGCGCGACGGGTGGCCGAGGGGGACCGGCTCATCCGGCGCGGCGGCTGGACCGCGGTGGACCCGGCCCTGCTGCTCGGCGCCGGTCTCGACGGCAAGCTGCTCGGCCTGGTCGGCTTCGGCCGCATCGGCCAGGCGGTGGCCCGGCGCGCCGCCGGGCTGGGGATGACCATCGCCTACACCTCGCCCCGCGAGGTGGCCTTCCCCGGGGCCCGCCGCCTGCCGCTCGAGGCGCTCCTCGCCGAGGCCGACGTGGTCTCGCTCCACGTGCCGCGCACCCCGGCCACCGAGGGGCTGCTCTCCCGGGAGCGGCTGGCGCTGATGAAGGACGGGGCCATCCTGGTCAACACCGCCCGCGGGGCGGTGGTGGACGACGCCGCGCTGGCCGAGGCGCTGCGCGACGGCCGGCTCTTCGCCGCCGGGCTCGACGTCTACCGGGACGAGCCCCGGGTCCCGGCCGCCTACCTCGACCTCGAGAACGTGGTGCTCACGCCGCACCTCGGGTCGGGGACCCGGGAGACCCGGAGCGCCATGGCCCTGCTGGTGGTCGAGGAGATCGAGCGGGTGGCCCGCGGGGAGCCGGCCCGCCACCCGGTCCCCTGAGGGCGCCGCCGTCAGTGGCGGAAGTGGCGCATCCCGGTCGCCACCATGGCGATCCCGGCGGCGTCGGCGGCCGCCACCACCTCGGCGTCGCGCATCGACCCGCCCGGCTGGATGATGGCGGTGGCGCCGGCCTTGATGATCTCCTCGACGCCGTCGGCGAAGGGGAAGAAGGCGTCGGAGCCGACGCTGGCGCCGCGCACCGGCAGCTGCGCCTTCATCACCGCGGTCTTCACCGACTCGACCCGGCTGGTCTGGCCGCCGCCGATGGCCACGGTCCGGTCCTGGCTGGCGAAGACGATGGCGTTCGACTTGACGTGCTTCACCACCTTCCAGGCGAAGAGCAGGTCCTTCCACTCCGCCTCGGTGGGGGCCCGCTTCGTCATCACCTTGCAGTCCTCCCGCTTCACCGCGCCCAGGTCGCGGTCCATCACCAGCAGGCCGCCGGTGATGGAGCGGAGCTCGCGGGCCTCCTCGGGGCGGCGGCGCCAGGCGGCGCGGGGCTGGCCGAGCCGCGGCGACTCCAGCAGCCGCAGGTTCTTCTTGGCGCCGAGCAGGGCCCGCGCCGCGGCGTCGTAACCGGGGGCGATGACGCACTCAAGGAACAGGTCGGTGAGCTGCCGGGCCGCCGCCTCGTCGACCGGGCGGTTGAGGGCGACGATGCCGCCGAAGGCGCTGACCGGGTCGCAGGCCCGGGCCCGGGCGAAGGCGTCGGCCAGCGAGCTCCCCAGCGCCACGCCGCACGGGGTGTTGTGCTTGATGATCACCGCGGCGGTCTCGTCGAACTCCTTCAGGTTGGCCAGCGCCGCCTCGAGGTCGAGGAGGTTGTTGTAGGAGAGCTCCTTGCCCTGGAGGATCGAGGCCCAGGCCACGGTCGGCTCCTCCGGCTCCTGCCCGGCCCGGTAGAAGGCGCCGGCCTGGTGCGGGTTCTCGCCGTAGCGGAGGTCCTGGGCCTTGGTGAAGACGGCCGCCAGCGTGCCCGGGAAGTGGAGCGGCGCCGCCTCGACGGCCTGGCGCGCCGTCAGGTACTCGCTGATGGCGGCGTCGTAGGCGGCGGTGTGGGCGAAGGCCTTCTTCATCAGGTCGAAGCGGGTGGCGCCGGAGAGGGCCCGGCCCGCCTCCAGCTCGGCGGCGACCCGCGGGTAGTCGGCCGGATCGACCACCACCCCGACGTGGGCCGAGTTCTTGGCGGCGCTGCGGACCATGGTGGGGCCGCCGATGTCGATCTCCTCGACGCACTGGTCGAAGGGCTTGCCGGCCGCCACCGCCTCGCGGAACGGGTAGAGGTTGACCACCACCAGGTCGATGGGCGGGATGTCCCGGGCCAGCACGTCGGCCTCGTCGGAGGCCAGGCCGCGCCGGTAGAGGATGCCGCCGTGGACGCGGGGGTGGAGGGTCTTGACCCGCCCGCCCAGGATCTCCGGGGCCCTGGTGAAGTCGCCCACCGAGGTGACCGGCACGCCGGCGTCGGCCAGCGCCTTCTGGGTGCCGCCGGTGGAGAGCAGCTCCACGCCGAGGGCGACGAGGCGCTTCGCGAAGGGGACGAGGCCGGTCTTGTCGGAGACCGAAAGCAGCGCGCGGCGGACCATGGGTTCCTCCCGGGAAGGAGGCCCCGTTTACCAGCCGCGTGCCGGGGATTCAAGGACGACGCGCGGCGGGCCCGCGGCGAGCGGGCCGGCCGGCGCCGGGCCGGTCACCGCCGGCGACCGTCAGTGGCCGTCGCGCCCGCCCAGCACCGGGTCGTTGGCGCGGGGCTCGTCGTCGACCATGGCCCGGAGCTTGAGCAGCCCGCGGGTCTCCACCTGGCGGATCCGCTCGCGGGTCAGGTTCATGATGGCCCCGACCTCCTCGAGGGTGATTCCGCCGCGGTCGGCCACGTCGAGCGCGCAGGTCTCGCCCATCTCCCAGACCTCCTTGTCCGGGAAGTTGAGCTTGATCGACCCGGTCCCCGGGTTGACGTCCAGGTAGAGGTGGTGCTTGCAGGAGATGAACATGCACGGGCGCGGACCGGTGGCGCACTGGGCCCGCGCGTGCGGCCGGCTGCCCTCGATCTCCCGCATCACCCCGTCGAGCTCGGGGTCGAGGACCCCGGACTGACGCTGCCGCCGCAGGTCGCGCGCGATCTCCTTGCGCGACATGGTCTTGGACCGGCGCCGCGCCCCGTCGGCTTCACCCTGCTCCGGCCCACCGTCCGACTCCAGCTCCTGGCTCCGCTTGGCCTCGCTCATCCCCGACCCCTCCGTCCGCCACCGTTGCGCCGCGAGCGGCGCCCCCTGTCACCTGCCGACGAGCGCGGCCCCCGCGCCCGGGCCACGTGATCCGACGGCCTCCGCCGTCCCGATCGTCGTGACCGCACCACCGACCCGCTCCAACCTCCGGAACACCGCGCGCGCCTCGCGCTCGGCCCTGCCCAGCTCCGCCTCGAACTGCCGCTTGCGCGGATGCGCCCGCGCCTTGACGGCGATGGCCGCCACCAGCTCGGCCAGCCCCTGCTCGACGTCCTCGATGCGGTTGCGCACCGTCACGAAGCTGCCCCGGATGTCGGCCACGGTGTAGCCCTCGGCCATCATCCGCTTGATGAGCGCGATGCGGCGCACCACCGCCACCGGGTAGAGCCCGGTCGAGCCGGCGTGCTTGCCCAGGCGCCCGACCCGGCGGCTGCGCGGCAGCAGCCCGAGCTGGACGTACTTGCGGAAGGTCGAGGCCGAGAGCCGCGCCCCGCGCGCCTCGAAGAGCCGGACCACCTCGCCGGCGGTGATCCCCCCGGAGCGCTCGCGCTCCAGGCGGTCCACTTCTTCGGCGCTCAGTAAATCCATTCGATCCATGGGTTTGAAAATCCAAAGTGGAAAACTTGATTTCGAAGGTAGTGGATCCAGTGGATTTCGTCAACGGGTCGCGGCCGGTTTCTGCACCGCCGGGGCGGCTGTGCCGTGATGGAGGGACAGGGGGAGAGGCGGCGGAGCCCGGGCGCGGGGCCCGGACGGGACGACCACGCCGCGGCGGGTCAGCGGGGCGGGGTCAACGGCGCCGGATCAACGCCTGGGGTCCGGCGCGGCCAGCGGCCAGCGGCTCGGAGCCAGCCACTCCTGGTCGAGCGCGGCACGGTCAGCGGCCAGCGGCCCGGGCTCTGGCGCCTCAGCGCTTCAGCGCCGGACGCCAGAGCTGGCGGCGCCCCGGCTCGACCGACAGCTCGAGCTCGGCGGCGCCCAGCGCCGGGTGCTCGACGCGCAGCCGGTGGTTGCCGGCGGCCAGGCGCAGCTCCTGGGGCGTCTCGCCGACGGCCACGCCGTCGACCCGGACCACCGCCCAGGGGACCACGTGGACCCGCACCACCCCCAGCCCCCGCCCGGCCGCGTCGGCGTCCACGCCTCCCAGCGTCCAGAGACCGTGGCCGGCGCTGGGCGGCTCCCCGGGCGCCGCCGGCTCGAGCGGCGCCGTCGCCGCGGCCGGCGTGGCCTCGGCGGGGCGGATGGCGAGCCGGTGCCAGGTCCACGCCGCCCCCAGCGCGGCCAGGACCAGCACGGTGGCGATGGCTCGTCGGCGCCGGCGCGCCGGGGCCAGCACGGTGACCTCCGGCTCGCCGGCCGGCGGTCCGGGCGGCGGCAGCGCCGACCGCGACGGCCGCAGCGCCGTCGGCTCCGCCGCCAAAGTGGGCAGGTCGCCGTCGGGCCAGAGCCGCTGCATCAGGCCGCGCAGGTCCTGCTCCTCCTGGTCCCGCGCCAGCTCCAGCCACTGGGCCGCCAGCGCCGTCCGCAGCGCCTCGGCCGAGCCGGTGCGCTGGTCCGGATCGCGGGCCAGCGCCGCGAGGATCAGCTGGTCCAGCGCCGCCGGCACCACCTCGTTCCAGGCCGAGGGCGGGCCCACCGGCTCGCCCTCCAGCAGCGCCGCCAGCGTGGCCGCCTCGGTCTCCCTCGCGAAGAGCCGGCGGCCGGCGCAGAGCTCCCAGAGCACCACCCCGAGGGCGAAGACGTCGGCGCGCCCGTCGACCGGCTGGCCGCGCGCCTGCTCGGGCGCCATGTAGGCCAGCTTCCCCTTCACCGTGCCGGGGTCGGTCAGGTCGAGCCGGCTGGCGGCCCGGGCGATGCCGAAGTCGGCCAGCTTCACCTCGCCCTCGTAGGAGATGAGGATGTTGTGGGGCGAGACGTCGCGGTGGACCAGGCCGACCCGCTGGCCGTCGATGCTGAGCCGGTGGGCGTAGGCCAGCGCCTTGGCCACCTCGGCGCCGACCTGGACGATGCGCGCCAGCCCCGGCCGGATCCCCAGCTCGCGGCAGCGCTCGATCACCCGCCCCAGGTCCCGGCCCCGCACCAGCTCCATGGCCAGCCCGAACCGGCCCCCCTCCTCCACCAGCTCGAACACCTGCACCACGTTGGCGTGGTGCAGCCGGGTCACAAGCCGGGCCTCCTCCACCAGCATGCGGGCGAACTCGCCGGCGGCGCTGGCCGGGCCGCCCACCAGCTTGAGGGCCACCTCGGTGCGCACCCCCTCCGGGCCGGCCGCCTCGGCGCGCCAGATCTCCGCCATGCCGCCCGAGGCGAGCGGCGCGATCAGCCGGTACCTGCCGAAGGACTCCACGGTGGGTGGAGTGTACCGCTCCCGGGCGCCCGGTGTGCAGCCGTGTTAATGAGGGGCCGTGATCGCCGCCCTGCTCGCCCTGGCCCTCTCTGCCGCCGACCCCCGCCTCCCCATCCTCGAGGCCATGTCCCAGGAGCTGGAGCGGACCGCCGGCGGCCTGCGCATCGACGGCTACGACCCGCCCTACTTCGTGGCCTTCCAGGTGCGCGAGGTGAACACCGTGGAGCTGGCCGGGCGCGCCGGGGCGCTGGTGGGCGACGTGGCGCGGCGGGAGCGGCGGCTGGCCGTCGACCTGCGGGTGGGGAGCCACCAGTTCGACTCCTCCGGCGGCGACGACGTGCTGGTGATCGGCGGCGACGCCCCGACCTGGAGCGCGCCGCGCGAGGCCCCGCTCGACGACCAGCCGGCGGCGCTGCGGCAGGCCCTCTGGCTGGTGGCCGACGAGCGCTACAAGGAGGCGGTCGCCAGCTTCTTCCGCAAGCGCTCGCGCGGGGTCTACCGGCCCGACGAGCCGGGGCGCGCCCCCTCCTTCTCCCGCGAGGTCCCGGTGCGCCACGTCGGCCCGGCCCGGCCGCTCGCCCTCGACGCCGAGCGCTGGCGGCGGACGGTGCGCGAGGTCTCGGCCGCCTTCCGCGACCACCCCCACGTCTTCGACTCCCAGGTGCGCCTCAACGCCGACCGCCAGGTCCGCTGGCTGGCCACCAGCGAGGGGACCCGGCTCATCACCGAGCAGCGGCTCTACGCCGTCCACCTGCTGGCCTCGGCCCGGGCCCCGGACGGCCAGCTGCTGGAGGGCGGCCGCGACTTCTACGCCGACGACGAGGCCGGGCTGCCCGACGCCGCGGCCCTGCGCCGGGCCGCCGGCGAGGTGGCCGGCGAGCTCAAGGCGCTGGTGGCGGCCCAGGCCATCGACCCCTACACCGGCCCGGCCATCCTCGAAGCCGAGGCGGCCGGCGTCCTCTTCCACGAGGCGGTGGGCCACCGGCTCGAGGGGGAGCGGCTCGACGACGACAAGGAGGGGCAGACCTTCCAGGGGCAGGTGGGCCAGCTGGTGCTGCCGACCTTCCTGACCGTGCTCGACGACCCGACGCTGTCCCGCGCCGCCGGCGCCGCGCTCAACGGCAGCTACGCCTACGACGACCAGGGGGTCCCCGGGCAGCGCACCGTGCTGGTCGACCAGGGCAGGCTGGTCGGCTTCCTCCTCTCCCGCCGGCCGGTCAACCCCTTCACCCGCTCCAACGGCCACGGCCGCTCGCAGGGGCTGCGCCCGGCCATGGCCCGCATGGCCAACCTGGTGGTGGAGTCCACGCGGATGGTGAGCGCCGCCGAGCTGAAGGTGCGGCTGATGGCCGAGGCGCGGCGCCAGGGCAAGCCCTACGGCCTGGTCATCCGCGACATCACCGGCGGCAACACCAACACCCAGTCCTGGGGCTACCAGGCCTTCAAGGGGACGCCGCGGCTGGTCTACCGGGTCGACGCCCAGACCGGCGCCGAGACCCTGGTGCGCGGCGTCGAGCTGGTGGGCACGCCGCTGGCCAGCATCAACCGCATCCTCGCCACCGGCGACACCGCCCGGGTCTTCAACGGCTTCTGCGGCGCCGAGAGCGGCTACGTGCCGACCGCCACCGTGGCCCCGCCGGTGCTGGTGGGCGAGCTGGAGCTGCAGCGGGTGGCCAAGGCGCTGGAGCGCGGCCCGGTGCTCCCCTCCCCCTGGCAGGCCCCGGCCTCGACCGGAGGCCGGCCGTGAGCGCGCTGCGGCTGCCGACCCTGGCCGACCTGCTGCTCCGCCCCCGCCGCGAGGCGCTGGCCGCCTTCTCCGCCCGCGGCTGGCGCCCCTGGTCCGACCCGGTGGCGCTCGACGCCGAGCGGCGCCGGCTGCTCAACCTCGACCTCTCCGAGCCGGACGTGGCCTTCACCGCCGGGGACTCGGTGCTGGCGGTGGCCCGCGTCGAGATCGACCTGGAGGGGCTGGTGGTGCTGGTGGAGCTGGTCGCCGCCGAGCCGGCCCGGCCGGCCCAGGTGGCGGCGCAGCTGCTCTCCACCGCCCCCGGCGAGCCCCGCACCGGCGGCGGCGTGGCGGCGCGCGAGTGGATCTGGGGGCCGGAGTCGGGCTCGACGGCCAGCGTGGGCGGCGAGCCGGTGCGGCTCTGGATCTGCGCCGAGCAGGCCTACGGCGACCGGCTCTGGCTGACCGCCTCGGTGGTGCGCCGCCCCAGCGACCCCGACGAGGAGTGAGGGGGCCGGCTACTCCCCGCGCCGCCACCCCTGCCAGAGCACGTAGCGCCGGAAGTCGGCGCCGAACTCGGCCTCGCCGACGCCGAAGCTCTGCTCGAAGGCGCGCGCGAAGACCTCCCCGCCGCGCATCCGCTCCAGCGTCTGCCGCACCGGCCCCTCGCCGTAGCGCTCCACCAGGAAGAGGAAGGCGTGGTGGGCGGCGCCGTAGACCACCTCGGAGCGCTCCTGGTAGAGCGGCTCGGGATCGGCCAGCGGATCGCCCTCGGAGCGCTGCCCCCGCGCCGCCCGGACCCGGGCCGCCCCCCGCGAGGGCTCGCCGTCGCCGGCGCCGTCGGCCACCAGCCCCTGCTCGTAGTAGCGCCAGAGATCCTCCAGCGAGCCGCGCCGCGCCCCCTGGCCGGCGGTGACGCTGGCCATCCCCTCGCGGAACCAGACCGGGATCCCCTTCAGCGACCAGGTCCACTCGGCGGCGGCCCGCTGGTACATGACGCAGTGGGTGAGCTCGTGGGTGAGCAGCTCCACCACCTGGGCGTCGCTGGCGCCGAAGAACCCCCAGCTGGTGGGCGACTGCAGCTCGATGCTGCCGTAGCGGGCCCAGGCCCGCAGCCAGTCGTAGCCGGGGCGCCGGGCCGCCGCCTCCAGCGCCGCGTGGGTGGGGTGGATGGTGATGGTGACCGGCACCTCGAGCTGGCCCCAGCGGGCGGCGCGGGGGAGCGCCAGCGCCGCCGCCCGGGCCACCTGCCGGGCCGCGGCGGCGTCCTCGGGCCAGGAGATCAGCTCGAGGCGTGCCTCGCCGATCCGGAGGACCTCGCGCCGGGGCAGCGGCTCGCCGGAGAGGCGCGGCGCGCAGCCGGCGGCCAGGGCGAGGAGGAGGAGCGGCAGTGGTCGCACCGGGCGTTCCTACCCTTCACGGCAGCGGTCGGCAAGCACCGAGCATAAGGAATAGTCCCTATCGACTCTGGGATCCTGGTGGGCGCATAGTTTCCCCGAGGTGTCGGCCCCTCTCGTCAGGCCGGCTCGGAGGGGCCCACGGCATGGCCGATCAGGACATGGTGAGCGAGCCGCCCGCGCCACAGGTCTACGTCGTCGACGACGACCGCCAGGTCCTCCGGACCACGGTCCGCATCCTCACCGGCGCGGGCTACCGGGTCGAGTCCTACGACTCGCCCGTCACCTTCCTCGACGAGGCCGGGCTGACGCCTCCCTGCTGCCTCGTCCTCGACTTCCAGATGCCGGGCCTGAATGGCCTGGAGGTCCAGGCCCGGCTCGCCGACTCGCCGGTCGCGCCCGCGGTGGTCTTCATCTCCGGCGGGGCCGACATCTCGACCTCGGTGCGCGCCATGAAGGCGGGCGCCCAGGACTTCCTGGAGAAGCCCTTCGACGCCAAGGTCCTGCTGGAGGCCGTGAGGATTGGGCTGGAGAAGGCCGAGGCCCGGCTGGCGATCCAGGTCGACGCCAGCGAGGCCAGGAAGCGGCTGGGCCGGCTGACGCCGCGGGAGCGCGAGGTCTGCGATCTGGTGGTGGCCGGGATGAAGAGCCGCGAGGCTGCCGAGGCGCTGGGGGTCGCCGAGAAGACCGTCTCGATCCACCGCAGCCGGGTGATGGGGAAGCTGGGGGTCCAGTCGGTGGCCGAGCTGGTGCGGCTGATGGACCGGGCGTCGGAGCCCGGCACCTGACCCGCGGACTACCGGGCCGCGGCCCCGGCCAGCTCCAGCAGCAGCGGCGCCACCCCGGTCAGGTCCTCCACCGCCTCCACCCGCGCCGCCGCCGGACCGAAGCCGAGCACCGGCACCCGGGCCAGGGTGTGGTTGCGGGTGGACAGGTCCTCGAGGTTCCCGTGATCGCTCGTCACCACCAGTGAATCACCCGGCCCCAGCCCGGCCACCAGCGCCCGCAGGAAGCGATCGAGCCGGTCGAGCGCGTCGAGGGCGCGCGGCAGGGAGCGGGCGTGGCCGGCCTCGTCGGTCTCGAAGAACTCGAAGGCGGCCAGGTCGGCGCCGGCGGCCACCTCCTGGAAGATCCGGGCCGCCTCCTCGGGGGTCCGGCGGGGCAGCTCCAGCCCCAGCTCCGCGGCCCGCCGCGCCGTCAGGTCGTGGGTCAGCCCCTCCCCGGCCCGGGCCTGCGCGAAGGTGCGGAAGGTGCCGCCCCCGGCGGCGAAGGCCACGGTGGTGGCCGAGGCCCGGACCCGGCGGGGCATGGCGAACTCCGGCTCCCCCTCGGCCGGGTAGCCGAGGGCCCGCAGGTAGGCCACCGGGTAGGCGTTGACGAAGACGGCGCGCCGCCCCGCCTCGGCGAGGCGGCGGTAGATGGAGCGCTCCTGCAGCAGGGCCCGCAGCCGTGGGTTGGGGAAGCCGAGCAGGTGCTTGCCGAGGAGCGCCGGGGCGTTCTCGCCGGTGAGGATGGTGGTCTGCCCGGTGGCCGACTGCGGCCGCCCCTCCACGCCCAGCCTTGCGTCGGCCAGCCCGGCCCGGCCGCCCGACGGCAGCGCCGTCCCGCTCCCGTCCTCGAAGCGCGAGAGCAGGAAGGGGCGGTGGGCGAGCGGGTTCAGCGACGGGTCGGGCCGTCCGGCGCCGACACCGTCGACGAAGACGAAGAGGACGGGCACCGGCTCATGATAACCGCCCCCGCTTTCCATCGCCCGCTTCCCGCTCCGGGGCTATTCTCCCGCCGCCGCCGCCACCACCCGAGAGCCCCGATGCCCCGCCTCCCCGACCACCGCTTCGACGCCGACTGCACCATCGTGGTCGACGGCCGGCAGGTCGCCGCCCGCGCCGGTGAGCCCATCGCCGCCGCCCTGCTCGCCGCTGGCCGCCCGCTCATGGCCCGCAGCGCCAAGTACCACCGGCCGCGCGGCCCCTTCTGCCTGGCCGGCAGCTGCCAGTCCTGCCTGGTGCGCATCGACGGCCAGCCCAACCTGCGCGCCTGCCGGACCCCCTGCGCCCCCGGCCTGGTGGTCGAGACCCAGCACGCCTTCCCCACCGCCGCGCACGACCTGCTCGGCCTCATCGACCTGGCCACACCGGGCGGGCTCGACCACCACCACCTCGGCACCTCCAGCCTGCCCTTCAACCAGGCGGTGGTGGCCTTCTCGCGCCGGCTGGCCGGCGTCGGCAAGCTCCCCGACCAGCCCCTGGCCTCTCCGGCCACGCCGACCCCGGAGCACTTCGACGCCCTGGTGATCGGCGCCGGGCCGGCCGGGCTCTCGGCGGCCGAGGCGCTGGCCCTGGCCGGGCGGCGGGTCCTGCTGGCCGACTCGGAGCCGCGCGCCGGCGGCCGGCTGCGCTGCGGCTACCGGCTGCCCGGCGAGCCGCCGCTCTCGCTGGCCGCCGAGGTCGAGGCCCGGGTGCGGGCGGCCGGCGGTGAGCTGGCCCTCGAGGCGCCGGTGCTCGGGCTCTGGGTCGACGGCGGCGTGGTGACGGCGCTCCTCCACCAGCGCGGCCCCCCGGCCCGGCTGCGGCTGGTGCGCCCGGGGCGGGTGCTGCTCTGCGCCGGCGGCACCGCGGTGCCGGCCGGGATCGAGGACGGCGATCGCCCGGGCGTGCTCTGGGGTCGCGGCCTGGCGGTGGCGCTGGCCGAGCACGGCACGGTGCCGGGGCGGCGCGCCGCGGTGCTGGGGCGCGGCGACGAGGCCGACGCGCTCTCGGCCCGGCTGGTGGAGGCCGGGATGGCCGTGGCCCGGGTGGCCGCGGCGCGCCGGGTGCTGGGGCGGGCCCGGGTGCGCGGGCTGGTCGGCGGGGGTGGCGAGCGCCACGCCTGCGACACCGTGGCGGTGGTCCAGCCGCCGGCCCCGGCCACCGACCTGGCCCGGCTGCTGGGCGCGCCGGTGGCCTTCGAGGCCGCCGCCTTCGCCGTCACCGCCGACCGCCACGGCCGGACCGCGGTGCCCGGGCTCTTCGCCGCCGGCGAGGTGACCGGGGCCATGGACGCCGCCGCCGCCGCCGAGGCGGGGCGCCGCGCCGGGGAGGCCGCCCGTGGGTAAGACGCTGCTCTGCGCCTGCGAGGACGTCTCGCTCGAGGAGGTGCGCCGCGCCTTCGCCGCCGGCCACCGCGACATGGAGTCGGTGAAGCGCTACACCGGCTTCGGCACCGGCCCGTGCCAGGGGAAGAGCTGTCTCACCCTGGTGGCGCGCGAGCTGTTGCGGCTCGGCGCCACGCCCGGCGAGATCGCCCCCTTCACCGCCCGCCCGCCCCGCGAGCCGACCACGCTGGCGGCGCTGGCGGCGCTCGACCCCGACATCCTGCCGGTGGGCCACGCCGGCGTCCCCCCCGAGGCGCCGCCGCTGGCGCCCGGCCCCGCCGCCCTGGCGCCGCTCCCGGAGCGGGCCGACGTGGTGATCATCGGCGGCGGCATCCTCGGGCTCTCGCTGGCCTACGAGCTGGCCAAGCGCGGGACCCGCGACGTGCTGGTGCTGGACCAGGCCTACCTGAACGCCGGGGCCTCGGGGCGCAACGGCGGCGGGGTGCGGGCCCAGTGGTCCACCTCCGACCTGGTGACGCTGGCGCTCCGCTCGCTGGCGATCTGCCGTCGCTTCGCCGTCGACCTCGGCATCAACGTCTGGTTCCGGCCGGGCGGCTACCTGTTCCTGGCCCCCGACGGCGCGCAGGTGGCCCGGCTGGAGCGGAACGCCGCGCTCCACGCCCGCCACGGCATGCGCACCCGGCTGCTCACCCCGGACCAGGCGCTGGAGGTGGTGCCGCACCTCGACCCGTCGCGCTTCGTGGCCGCCTCCTGGAACCCCGGACGACGGCGTGGTCTTCCCCTGGCCGTTCCTGTGGGGCTACGCCACCCGGGCCGAGGCCATGGGGGTGAAGGTGCGCACCTTCGCCGCCGTCAACGGGCTGCGCCGCGCCGGCGGCCGCATCACCCACGTGGAGACCAGCCGTGGGGTGGTGGCCTGCGACCTGGTGGTCAACGCCGCCGGGGCCTGGTCGAAGCAGGTGGCGGCGCTGGCCGGCGTGGCCACGCCCAACCGGCCCACCCGCCACGAGATCCTGGTGGGCGAGCCGCTCGAGCCGTTCCTCGACCCGCTGGTGTCGCTGCTCGGCACCGGCCTCTACTTCTCGCAGTCGCAGCGCGGCGAGCTGGTGGGCGGCATGGGCGACCCCGGCGAGCCGGAGGGGCTGGCCATGGGCTCGACGCTCCGCTTCCTGGCCCGCTTCGCCCGGGCCTCGACCCGCATCATGCCGAGGCTCGGCGGCGTCAAGGTGGTGCGCCAGTGGGCCGGCTGCTACGACGTCACGCCGGACAACAACCCCATCCTCGGGCCGGCCGGCTTCGCCAACTTCCACCAGCTCCACGGCTTCGTCGGCCACGGCTTCATGATGGCCCCCGCCATGGCCGAGCTCTACGCCGACTGGCTCACCGGCCGCGGCAAGCACGAGCTCTTCGACCGCTTCTCGCTGGCGCGGTTCGCCGGGCCGGAGCGCGCCGTGCGCGAGGACTTCATCATCGGGTAGAGTGCCTCCATGTCCCTCGGAAAGACCATCGCCTTCCTCGGCGCCGGCAACATGGCGGAGGCCCTGATGAAGGGGCTGCTCCGCGCCCACGTCGCCGCCCCCAACGAGATCATCTGCACCGACAAGCGCGGCGAGCGCGGCCCGGAGCTGACCCACAAGTACGGCGTCCGCTTCCTCAAGGACAACCTGGCCGCGGTGCGCGAGGCGTCCATCGTGGTGCTCTCGGTCAAGCCCCAGGCCATGAACAAGCTGCTCGAGGAGATCAAGCCGGCCCTCGACGAGACCAAGCTGGTCATCTCCATCGCCGCCGGCGTGCCCATCGAGGCCATCGAGCGCAAGGTCGGCCACGGGGTGCGCATCATCCGCACCATGCCCAACACCCCGGCGCTGGTCGGTGCCGGGGCCACGGCGCTGGCCCCCGGCGAGCACGCCACCGAGGCCGACCTGACCCAGGCCCGCGCCCTCTTCGAGGCGGTGGGCATGGCGGTGGTGGTGGAGGAGCCGCTCCTCGACGCCGTCACCGGCCTCTCCGGCTCCGGGCCGGCCTACATCTTCCTGATCATCGAGGCGCTCGCCGACGGCGGCGTCAAGGCCGGGCTGGCCCGCGACCAGGCCCAGGAGCTGGCGGCCCAGACCGTGCTCGGCTCGGCCAAGCTGCTCATCGAGACCGGCGAGCACCCCGGCCGCCTCAAGGACCAGGTGACCAGCCCGGGCGGCACCGCCATCGCCGGCCTCCACACCCTCGAGGCCGGCGGCCTGCGCACCACGCTGATGGACGCGGTGGAGTCGGCCACCAACCGCTCCCGCGAGCTGGGCAAGAAATTCCTCGAGCAGGAGTGACCATGCGCCTCCACCGCCTCGCCTCGCTGGCCGCCCTGGCCGTGGCCCTCTCCTCCGCCGGCTGCGCCCCGCTCGCGGTGGTGCCGGACGCCGAGCGGGCCCGGACCCACGCCGCGCTCGACGGCCAGTCCCGCTGGCTGCGGGTGGCGGTCTCGGCCTCGCCGCTCTTCGGCGATCGCGGCAAGCTGCTGCTGCTCGACGCCCCGGCCGCCGAGGTGGACCTGCTACGGGCCACCGACGACTCCATCATCCCGCCGCCGGCCGCCGAGCGGGTCCTCCCGCCGGGGACGCCGGTCCGCGTCGAGCGGGTGGAGTTCCCCACCGGGCTGGTGATCGCCGGGCGCGCCGTGATGTCGCCCCGCTACCACCCCTGGGTCTACCTGAAGCTGGCCGGCGAGGAGCGCCCCGCCGTGGTGGTGCTCTCCCACGCCAACGTCACCGCCGACGCCCTCCTCGACGAGCTGGGCCGGGTGCTGACGGTCGACGATCCCTCGCGGACCCTGGCGGCGCTGCCCCAGGACCAGCGCGACGCCATCGGCCGCCGTGAGCTGCTCGACGGGATGAGCACCCGGGCCGTGGAGATGGCCTGGGGCGTCCCGGAGAAGATCAGGATCGACCGGCCGGCGGCGACCGAGGAGTGGTCCTGGCCGGCCGGGAAGCGTCGCGCCTGGTTCCAGGACGAGAAGCTGCAGCGCTGGTCGCGCTGAGCGCCACGCCCAGGGCCGCGGCCCAGCAGGCGCCGGCCCGGAGCTGCGCCACCAGCCCGGCCTCGTCGGCCACCGGCTCGCGGAAGAGCGTCGCCGCCGTCCCCAGCTCGGCCAGGGAGGCGAGCGCGCCGGAGCCGCCCACGCAGGGGAGCGCCAGGTGGTCGGCCGCCTCCACCGCCAGGTCGTTGGTCCGGCCCGGGCTGCGCCCGTGCAGCCCCTCGACGGCGGAGAGCCCGTCGAGCGTGAAGAGGGCGTCGGCCGAGGCGGGCGCCAGGGCCCGGTTGTAGGGGTGGGCAGCCACCACGACGCCGCCCAGCGCGGCCACCCGGGCCAGCGCGGCGCGGACCGGGGGCGGGGCGCCGCCGGGGAGCCGGGCCAGCGGCGCCAGCCGCTCCGGGGCGTCGAGGAAGCAGAGGAAGCGGCCGCCGTCGGTCACCAGGGTGAGGCCGACCAGCGCCAGCACGCCGGTCTCGGCCGCGGCGTCGCGCACCTCCGGCAGCGCCTCCAGGGAGTCGAGGTCGGTGAAGGCGACGCCGTCGAGGCCGAGGGCCCGGGCCCGGGCCAACACGTCGAGCGGCCGGAGCGCGCCACCCGGCGACCGGTGGGTGTGGACGTGCAGGTCGATGAGCATGGGGAGGGTATTTTGACACACCCTCACCCGATGGGGATACTCGCGCCGTGACCTTCACCGGCGTCAAGGTCTTCTCCGCCACCAAGGCCAAGGACCGCGAGGAGCTGGGCGAGACCATCACCCGGTGGCTCCGCGCCAACGCGGACCTCGAGGTGGTCGACAAGGTGGTATCCCAGTCTTCCGACGACGAGTTCCACTGCCTCTCCATCGTCTTCTTCTACCGGCAGAGGGCCTGAGCTCGAGCGCACCGCGCCCGGGTGACCGCCCGGAGTGACCCATGCGGCTCAAGCAGCGCCCCGAGGACTTCGTCGTCACCGAGTCGTGGCGGTTCGACGACGATCCGCAGGGCCCCTGGCGCGTCTACCTGATGGACAAGCAGAAGCTCACCACCTTCGAGGCGGTGGAGCGGATCTGCTCGCGCTTCAAGGTGCCGCGCGCCGACGTCAGCTACTGCGGGCTCAAGGACAAGCAGGGGCGCACCACCCAGCTGGTGGCCGTGAAGGGGCGCGAGCTCGAGCTGCAGGACGCCGACCTGCGCCTCAAGCTGATGGGGCGCTCCCGCCACCCGCTCTCCGCCAAGAACACCACCTCCAACCGCTTCGCCGTCACCGTCCGCGACCTCTCCGGCGACGACGTGGCCAAGCTGCCGGCCGCGGTGGCCGAGGTGCAGCGGCTCGGCGTCATCAACTACTTCGACTCGCAGCGCTTCGGCCCCCTCAAGCACGGGCAGGGCTTCATCGTGAAGGAGCTGATGCGCGGCGACTTCGAGGCGGCGCTGAAGAACGTCATCGCCCACCCCAGCGAGCTCGACGCCAGCGGCGACGCCCGGGTGAAGCAGTTCTGGAAGGAGAACTGGGGCCACTGGGAGCTGCACAACCCGCACGCCGGCGCCGAGCGCTACGAGGCGGTCATCAAGTGGCTGAAGAAGAGCCCCAGCGACTTCCGCGGCGCCATGCTGCGCACCGAGCCGCGCTGGCGGGCCCTGCAGGTCTTCACCTACCAGTCCTGGCTCTGGAACGAGGGGGTGCGCCAGTTCCTCCGCGACGTGGTCGGCATCCAGCGGCTGGTCTCGATCCGCTACCAGGCCGGCTCGCTGGTCTTCCCGCGCGAGCTCGATGGCGAGGCGGCGCGGCGGCTCGACAAGATGACCTTCCCGCTGCTCGGCCCCGACTCGACCTTCACCGACGCCCAGGTGGAGAAGGCGGCCATGGCGCCGCTGCTGCGCGAGGAGATGTCGCTGGCCTCGCTGGCGGTGCCGAAGACGCCGGAGATCCACTTCGACCACGAGGAGCGGCCGCTGCTCTCACACCCCGGCCGGCTCACCGTGGGTGACACCCGGCCCGACGACCTCAACGACGGCCGCTTCAAGGTCAACGTCGCCTTCACCCTGCCGCCGGGGGCCTACGCCACGCTGGTGGTGAAGCGGCTCTTCTGGTGGACGCTGGAGCCGGGGGCGAGGAAGAAGGAGGAGGCCGCCGAGAAGGCCCTGGCCGCCATCCCGCGCCCGAAGAAGACGGCGCAGCAGATGCACACCGAGCGCAAGGAGACCGGCTTCCTGGCCCGCAAGAAGGCCGCCAAGGCGGCCAAGGCGGCGGCGCGGGAGACGGCCGCGGCGGCGGTGCGGGCCAAGGCGAAGGCCAATCCGAGGCCGAAGAAGCGCTGATCCGCGCTGGGTCGCCGAAGGCGGACGGGAGCGAAGCCCGCGAAGGCCGGCGCCGTTCGCCGCAGCAGGCCCGGGGCGGGCGAAGGCGGGCGGTGGCGGACCGGTGGCAGCCGGTGGCGGCCGGGAACCGGGCCAAGGGCCAGAGGGGCTGAGCGCCGAGACTGTGGACTCTCTCGTTCGCTGCTCAGCATGGCGCTGCTGCGCTTCCGCTGCTCCCTCCTCGGGCGCCGGCCTCGCAAGGGCGTCGGCTCTCTCGTCACGTCATCGCGCCCGATTCGGGGCACGAGCGACGAAATCGAGCCGAGCAGGTGGCGCCATCAAGCCCTGCGATCAGTTCGATAGCGCTCCACGCACCGCGCCCCGAACTCGCGGCGCGCCGCCAGGGTGTTATGCGCGTGGCAGACGACGCGGAGGTCGTCGACCGTCTCGCCGCCCCAGCGCGCCCAGGGGTGGATGTGGTCGAGCTCCAGCCGGTGCGTCGAGCCGCACACGCCGCCGCCGTCGAGCGGCCAGCTGCATCGGCCCTGGTCGCGCTCCCAGACGGCGCGGCGGACCGCGGCCGGGATGGCCTCCCGCGGGCCGGTCCTGCGGTGATTCGGCGCCGCCGCGTCCGGAGCTGGCGCGATCAATGTCAGTGGCGGGCCTGCGACCGGCGGCTTGGTGGTCACGCTCGGCGCCGTCGTCGCGGCGCCGCTCCGGGGCTTCTTCACCAGCCCCCGCGCCCTGGCCTGCTTCTCCAGCAGCAGGTCGAGCGCCGCCTCCAGCGCCTGCTCCATCGTGGCGTGAGGGATGGAGTGGCCGAGCCCCTTGCGCGCGGCCTCGAGCTTCCTCATGAAGGTGCGGCTGACGTTGACGTGGATCCGGCTTCGGTCGGCGGAGAGAGGCTCGACCTCGTCGCGCCTTGCGACCGCCGCGACCACTCCCCCGAAATCCACTTTGGGCGCCCAAAGTTGCGAAGGAGGGGCTCCGGTCGGGGTGGGCGAGGACTCGGACGTGCCCGCGTCCCAGCCACCAAGCGCGCCAGCGGTCGAAACCAGCGCCACCCCAGCCGTTCGCGTCGGCGAGGCCTCGAATGTGGCCGCACCCGCGCCACCAGCGCCACCAGCGCCACCAGCGGCGGCAGCGGCGGCAGCGGCGGCAGCGGTCGAGACGAACGCCACCCCAGGCACTCGCGTCACCACCGTACGCGTGGCCGGAGCCTCGCGAGGCTGCAGCTCGGCGACGATCTCCTTGGCCTCGCGCGTGGAGATGCCGAGGAATCGAGGCAGCACCGCTTCCTTGTTCTCCGCCGACAACACCTTGGCCAGCTCGGCCATCGTGGTGAGGCAGAGTTCGCCTCGCCGGAGGGGAGCGATGAGGTCGGGGAAGCGCTGGAGCAGGCGCGCCGCTTCCTGCCGCCAGAAGGTCGGGGCCGGCGAGAGTCCCAGCTCGGAGTGGATGAAGGCGAAGAGGTTGGCATGCCCGAGCGCCTCCCATCCGCGGCGACGGTCGAAGTCGGCCAGCGCGACGAGGAAGTCGGCCATGGCGGCCTGCTCCTTCCGCAAGAGGGCCTTGAGCGCATCGCGCTGTTGCCGTGCTTCCAGGAGTTCGAGGGAGAGGGAGGCCGCTCCGTGAGTCGAAGCCGCGGCCGAGGACATGGTCGGTTGCGCGTTGATCATTCACGCAGCGTCTCATGTGGGTCTGACATTTCGGGGGTCGCGGAGAGGCGTGGAACCCAACAGGGACGGCCATTTCCGCGAGCTCGCACGCCGGCGATCACGCCGGGCGAGAACAGTGTCCGCCACCACCGGCTCCGCCACCCGCAACGCCTCCGCAACGCCTCCGGCACCGGCACCACCTGAACCGCCACCGCCACAGCGCTCACGCCAGATGTCCGCCGCGCACGCGGCACCGCCCGACCGCGCAGCCCCTCGCAACGCCTCTCGGCCGCCGAGCGGAGCCTCGATCTCCATTGCCAGCCGCGCCGCCAGCGCCTCGGCCAGGTCCGGCGCGGTGTTGTAGGTTGAAGTAGGGGCCGAGTTGCCGGGGCGCCCAGCGTCCCCCCGCCGCCGGGCACGCCCCCGCACCCGACGGCCGCCTTCGGTTCCTGCTCAGGCCGGCGCCGACGGCTGCTTCCCCGCCATCGACCGCGCGAACTCCTCGCCGGCTCGCCGCATCTCGGCGTCGGTCAGGTCCTTCTGGTGCGTGGAGAACGACCAGCTGTAGCCGTACGGGTCGGAGACCCCGCTGCAGCGATCGCCCCAGAACATGTCGGCCGGCTCCATGGTCGACCTGGCCCCGGCGCCGATGGCCCGCCGGTAGGCGGCGTCGCAGTCCTCGACGTGGATCCAGAGCGTCACCGGTGACGGGTTCGACTCGGTCGGCGCCGGACGGCTCATCCCGGGCATCTCGTCGCCCAGGTAGATGACCGAGTCCCCGATGCGCAGCTCGGCGTGCCAGAGGCTCTTCCCGTCGGGCGCCATCATCCGGGTGACCTCCTGCGCGCCCAGGGCCTTCTTGTAGAACTCGATCGCCTTCACGGCGTCGCGGAGCACCAGCCCCGGGGTCAAGGTGGGCCTGCCCTTCGGAATCGGATTCACGCGTGCCATGTGGACCTCCCGCTCCAGCCTCTGGAGAGGAGGTCCTAGGCGGGGAGGCCAGACCGGGTCGAGCCCTGGATGGGTCGAAAGCGGGCGCTTCCGTGCCGCCCTACCCGCCCGGCTTCTCCGCCGCCGCCTTACCCGCCCAGCGCCTCGGCCACCGCTTCCGCCAGCGCCGGCGCGGTGTGGCGCTCCGGCACCGCACCCGCCGTGAACCCCGCCGCGCGCAGCGCCTCGGCGGTGGTCGGCCCGATGGCGCCGAGCAGCACGCCGGCCAGCCGCGTCGCGTCGGCCCCCAGCCCGGCCACCGTCCCCTGCACCGCCGAGGGCGAGGCGAAGGTGACCGCGGCCACCCTCCCCGCCGCCAGCAGCGCCCCCAGCGCCGCCAGCGATCCGGGGGAGGCCAGCACCGTCCGGTAGGCGACCGGGGCCACCACCTCGGCCCCGGCGGCGCGCAGGCCGTCGCCGAGCTCGGAGCGACCGTCGGCGGCGCGCGGCACCAGCACCGCCTGGCCGCGGACATGGGGCGCCAGCGAGGCGGCCAGCGCCGCGCCGGTGGCCTCGGCCGGCATCAGGTCCGGGGCCCGCACCAGCGCCTCCAGCCGCGCCCCGGTGGCCGGCCCCACGCAGGCCAGCCGCCGGTCGGCCAGCCGGCCTCGCCCGAGGCCGAGCGCGTCGAGCCGGGCCACCGCCTGCTCCACGGCGTTGGCGCTGGCGAAGGCCACCCAGCCGAACCGCTCCAGCCCCCGCAGCGCCTCGTCGAGCGGGCCGAAGTCCTCGGCGTCGCAGAGGGCGATGGCGGGGAACTCCAGCACCTCCGCCCCCAGCTCCCGCAGCCTCGCCGAGAGCGCGTCGTCGCCGCCCGCGCCGCGGGTGACCACCACGGTGCGGCCGGCCAGCGGCTTCACGGCGACACGCTACTTCCTGACCGGCGCGCCGAGGCCGACGGTGTGCCCCTCGGCCGCCTTGAGGACGTCGCCGGCGCCGCGCCCCAGCAGCTCCTCGGCCAGCGCCACGCCCAGGGCCCGCGCCTCGGCCACCGGCCCGCGCCGCTCGCCGCGGATCACCAGCGTGCCGTCCAGCGACGCCACCAGCGCCCGCAGGTGGACCTGCCCGCCGCTCACCGTGGCGTGGCCGGCGATCGGCACCTGGCAGCCCCCCTCGATGCGGGCCAGGAAGCCGCGCTCGGCCTCGACGCGCCAGCGGGTCTCCGGGTCGTCCAGCTTGGCCAGCCGGGCCAGGGTGACGGCGTCGTCGGCGCGGGCCTCCAGCGCCAGCGCCCCCTGGGCCACCGCCGGCAGCATCTGCTCCGGCGAGAGCACCTGGGTGGCGTGCTCGGCCAGCCCCAGCCGGCGCAGCCCGGCGTAGGCCAGCACCACGGCGTCGAGCCCCTCCGAGGCCTTGTTGAGCCGCGTCTGCACGTTGCCGCGCACCACCTCCATCTGCAGGTCGGGGCGCAGCGCCTTGAGCTGGGCGGAGCGGCGCAAGGACGAGGTGCCGATGCGGGCGCCGCGCGGCAGGTTCTCCAGCGTCTTCCAGCGGGGCGAGCAGAGCGCGTCGCGCGGGTCCTCGCGCACCGGGATGGCCGCCACCACCAGGCCGGGGGCGACGATGGCCGGCAGGTCCTTCATGGAGTGGACGGCGATCTGGGCGTCGCCGTTGAGCAGGGCGTCCTCGATCTCCTTGACGAAGAGCCCCTTGCCGCCCACCTGGGCCAGCGGCACCTCGAGGATCTTGTCGCCCCGGGTCATCAGCTCGTGCAGCTCGACCTGGAGCCCCGGCTCCAGGGCCCGCAGCAGGTCGGCCACGTGGTTGGCCTGCCACTTGGCGAGCGGGCTCTTGCGGGTGGCGATGCGGATGGTCACGGCTGATCCTTCTCCGGCGGCGTGGCGGCCGGTGGGGTGACGCCATTCCGTGGCGTGGTGCGGCGCCCCGCGGGAGCGGCCTGGTCGAGCCCGAAGAGCTCGGCGGCGGCGCCGGCCAGCGCGCTCTCGCCGGTGGCGGCGGCGGCCTTGAGCCGCACCGTGGGCAGGTGGAGCAGCTTGTTGACGATGGCCAGCGCCATGGCCTCGACCGAGGCCCGGGCCCGGTCGTCGAGCACGTCGCCGGCCTTCTGCAGGGTCCGCTCCGCCTCGGCGCGGGCGATGGCCTCGGCCCGCTGCCGCAGCGTCACCAGCACCGGCAGCGCCGCCCGGCTCTCGCGCTCGCGGGTGAAGGCGATCACCTCGGCCTCCACGATCGCCTCGGCGCTCACCGCCTCGCCCTGGCGCGCCTGGTGGTTGGCGCTCACCACCTTCTGCATGTCGTCGACGTCGTAGCCGAAGACGTCCTCCAGCTCGGCGCAGGCCGGGTCGACGTTGCGCGGCACCGCCAGGTCGATGAGGCAGAGGTTGCGGTGGCGGCGACGCTTTGTGGCGGCGCGGACCATGTCGGCGGTGAGCACGAAGCCGGGGGCCCCGGTGGAGACGATCACCACGTCGGCCTCCACCAGCAGCTGGTCCAGCTCGCCCCAGGGGCGGAAGGTGCCGCCCACCTGGTCGGCCAGCTGCTGCCCCCGCTCCGGGGAGCGGTTGGTCACCAGCACCCGGTCGGCCCCCAGCACCTTGAGGGCCTTGGCGGAGAGCGCCCCCATCTTGCCGGCGCCCAGCAGCAGGATGGCGCGCCCCTTCAGGTCGCCGAAGATCTTCTCGACCAGGTCCACCGCCACCTGCGACATCGAGGTGGCGCCGCGGCCGATGCCGGTCTCGGTGCGGACCCGCTTGGCGGTGGCGAAGGCCCGGTTGCAGAGGCGGGACATGTAGCCGCCGGCCGCCTCCACGCCGCTGGCCAGGCCGTAGGCCTCCTTCACCTGGCCGAGGATCTGCTGCTCGCCCACCACCATCGAGTCGAGGCTGGCGGCGACGCGGAAGAGGTGGCGGACGGCGTCGGCCCCGCTCTTGACGTAGAGGTGCTCGCCGGCCTGGTCGGCGCGGCTGGTGAAGAAGGCCCGGGCGGCCTGCTCGGCCTCGGCCTGGACGAAGACCTCGACCCGGTTGCAGGTGGAGACCACGAAGGCCTCCTTGACGCCCTCGCTGGCCCGCAGCTGCAGCAGCGCCGCCTTGAGGTCGTCGCCGTTCAGGGCCACCCGCTCGCGCACCTCGATGGGCGCGCTCTTGTGCGAGAGCCCGACCAGGAAGAGCTGGCGCACGCTCACTTGGCCGCCTCCACCCGCGGCCCCTTGTACTCGCCGGCGTGCATGGTCAGCCCCGGCACCGAGCGCAGCGTGCCGATCGAGCCGATCAGCAGCGCGAACCCGAAGACGGTGAGCAGGGCGTAGCGCCGCCCGTGCCAGCCGCGGTGGCGGGCCTGCACCATGCCCCCGTAGAGCAGCCAGATCAGCAGGGTGGTGACCTGCTGCGGGTCCCAGGACCAGGCGCTCTTCCAGACCGAGCGGGCGATCACCGCGCCGAGGATGCTGGCCACGGTGAAGGAGAGGAAGCCGAGCCGGACCAGCCGGTCGGTGAGCTTGTCGAGGGAGTCGAGCGGCGGCAGGCGGGAGAAGAGGGCGCCGAACCTCTTCCCCTTCACCTCGCGCTCCTGCAGCAGGTACATGACGGCCACCCCGAAGGCCAGGCCGAACAGCGCCACCCCCAGCGAGGCGGTCATGATGTGCAGGGTGATGGCCGGGTGCTTGAGCGCCGCCGGGGCCTCGCCGGGCGCGCCCCCGACGCCGAAGAGCGTGGGGAGCAGGATGATCAGGGTGAGCGGGGTGACGAAGGCCCCCACCGAGGGCAGGTGGTAGAAGCGCTGCACCAGCAGGTAGGTGCCGGCCAGCAGCACCGCGGTGAGCACCATGCCGCCGCGCAGCGTGAACCACTCCAGCCCGCCGAACTCCTTGCAGGCCAGCCCGATGGCGGCCAGGTGGACCACCACGCCGCCGGAGAGGAACCAGCCGCCGAAGCGGGCCGCCAGGGTGTGGCGGGGGCGGGCGAAGTAGAGCAGGTAGCCGGCGGCGGCCACGGCGTAGAGGCCGGCGGCGAAGCGGAGGAGGTCGATGCTCATGGGTCCGTGCCTGGGGTGGCGCCGCTTCCTACCATGGGAGTCAGGAGAGCTTGTCGAGGAGGAAGCGGGCCAGGTCCTCGGCCTCCTTGCGGCGGGCCTCCAGGCTGGCGGGGAGCGGGGCGCCGGGCCGGGCGGCCGGGGGCGCGGCCGGCGGCGGGGGGGCCGGGGCCACCCGCGGCGCGACCGGGATGTCCGACGGCGGCGCGGCGGGGCGGGTCGGCCGGGCCTTGACCGAGGCGGCCGCCTGCAGCGCGCTCATCTCGGCGAGGAAGCCCGGCTCCACCTCGTAGGCCACGTCGCCCAGCACCACCGAGGCGTCGATGACCTCCGCCCCCAGGTCGCGGAGCTGGGCCAGCGACTTCACCTTCTTGAGCAGCTGGTGCGGGTCGGCGTCGGCGCCGAGCAGGGCCAGGAAGCGGACCGCGGGCTCCAGGGCGTAGCTGCGATCCCGCCCCTCGCCGGCCAGCAACGTCATGACGTTGCCGACGAAGTCGATGCGCCCCTGGTCGGCCCAGGAGTCGATCATGGCTTGAGAGACGAAGAGCAGCCCGGCCATCCGGAGGTCCTTCCGCGCCCACCCGCAACTCCGCGTGGGGCGTGGGAAATTAGCACGCTGGCGGCGCCGCTTGCCAGCGCCGCCGGGGGCGAATAGAAAGACCCATCCACGCAGCCGCCTGAAGGAGCACCCATGGCCTCGAACGACGTCGTCACGCTGCAGGACACCACCTTCGACGCCGAGGTGCTCAAGAGCGACGTGCCGGTGCTGGTGGACTTCTGGGCGGTCTGGTGCGGCCCCTGCAAGGCCATCGCCCCGGCGGTCGAGGACATCGCCCGCCGCTACAAGGGGAAGCTCAAGGTCGGCAAGATGGACGTCGACGAGCACCAGCAGGTCCCGCAGAACTTCGGCATCCGCTCCATCCCCACCCTGCTCATCTTCAAGGGGGGCCAGGTGGTCGGCACCGTCATCGGCGCCGACAAGGGGAAGCTGGAGGAGGCGGTCAAGAAGGTGACCGGGTAACACCCCGGTCCGGTCCGGGCCCCTGAACGCCCCGCCGCCGCCCCGCCTACCCGCCCGGCGCGCACGGAAGTACGATGTCCCGGCGAGGCCCCGTGCGGCGACTTCGGCGTTTCCTGGACGAGATGCAGCGGCGGCGGATGTTCCGCGCGCTCGGCGCCTACGGCATCGCCGTCTTCGCCGTGCTCCAGGTGGCGGAGACCATCGTCCACGGCCTCCACCTGCCCGACTGGACGGTCGCGGCGGTGGTGATGGCGTCGGCCGCCGGGTTCCCGGTGGTGGTCCTGCTGGCCTGGTACTACGACCTCACGACGCGCGGCATCGAGCGGACGCCCGAGGCGCCGCCGGCCGCCGCCGGCCCGGCCCCGACCCCGGTGGCGCCGGTCGCCCCCGGGGCCATGACCGCGCTGCTCGAGGAGCTGGCCCGCGCCCCGGACAGCATCCCGGCGCCGCTCGCCCTCGGGCCGGGGGACCTGCTGGGGCGCTACGAGGTCGTGCGTGAGATCGGCCGCGGCGGCTTCGGCGTGGTCTGCGAGGCGCGCGACCGGGAGCTGGGCCGGCTGGTGGCGGTGAAGACCATCCGCCCCAGGCCGGGGGTGGATGCCGGGATGCTGCGGGTCGAGGCCGAGGCGGCCGCGCAGCTGCAGCACCCGAACATCGTCACCATCCACGACCTCGGGACCACCAGGGGCGCCGCCTGGCTGGTGTACGAGCTGCTGCGGGGCGAGACCATGGAAGAGCGGCTGCGCCGCGGCGCGCTGCTGGTCGAGGAGGCGATGCGGGTCGCCGAGGCGGTGGCCGCGGGGATGGCCCACGCCCACCGGGCCGGGGTCATCCACCGCGACCTGAAGCCGGCCAACGTCTTCCTCTGCGACGACGGCGGCGTGAAGATCCTCGACTTCGGCCTCTCCCGGTTCCTCGGCTCCGTCAGCCGCGAGGGCGGCACGCCGGGCTACATGGCGCCCGAGCAGTGGCGGGGGGAGGCCCAGGATGCCCGGGCCGACGTCTTCGCCGCCGGCGTCATGCTCTACGAGACCCTCTCGGGCGCCCGCCCCTACCCGGTCGAGACCGGGCGCAGCGCCGTGCTCGACGCCCGCCGCCCGCCGGCGCTGCGCACCCGGGGCGTCCCGTCCAGGCTTCGCCAGGTGGTGGCCAGGGCCATCGATCCGGATCGGGAGCGCCGACCCCGGGACGGGGCCAGCTGGCTCGAGGCGCTGCGGCAGACGCGGCGGAGCAGCGATCGGGCCCGGCTGCTGCGCCTGGCGGCGGCTCCGACACTGGCCCTGGCCCTGGGGGCGCTGCTGCTCCTCACCTGGCGGGGCCGCGGCGCCGGCGACGGCGAGGCCGGCCCCCGCATCCCGGTGGCGGTGGCCGACGTCGCCAACGGGACCTCCGATCCGGAGCTGAGCGGCCTCTCCGGGATGCTGGTCACCTCGCTCGAGCAGTCCCGGCGCCTCACCGTGCTCACCCGTTCCCGGCTGGTGGACGCCATCCGCCAGCTGGGCCACGAACCGCCGGCGGTGCTCGACGAGCCCCTGGCTCGCGAGGTGGGGCGGACCCTGGGCGTGCGCGCGCTGCTGCTGGCCACCGTCCACCGCTTCGACGACCTCTACGCCATCGAGCTGCGGGCCCTCGACCCGGTGAAGAACGAGTACCTCTTCACCCTCGCCGAGCAGGGGCGTGGCAAGGCCAGCGTCCCCGGGCTCATCGACCGGCTCAGCCGCCGCGCTCGCGACCGGCTGAGCGAGCGTGATCGCGACATCGAGGGGACGGGGCGACCGGTGGCCACGCTGACCACCGCCAGCCTGGCGGCCTACGAGCACTACTTCAAGGCTCGGCAGGCCATCGACCTGCGGCAGTTCGACAGGGCCCACGAGGAGCTGAAGGCGGCGCTGCTGGCCGACCCGAGCTTCGCGCTGGCCCGGTACGAGGTCTCGGTGCTCGACGCCTGGACCCACGTCCTTGGCCCCAGCGGCTTCGAGGCACCGGACGCGAGCGACCAGAAGGCCAACCTGGAGGCGGCGCTCGGCGAGGCCGATCGGCTGCCGGACAAGGAGCGGCTCTCGCTGCTGGCCTGGAAGGCGACGGTGGACCAGCGCACCGGGGAGGCCATGCGGCTGCGGGACCAGGTGGCCGAGGCCTTCCCGCAGGACAAGGACGCGGTCTTCTGGGCTGCCGACGCCCGCTTCCACGCCGGCGACCTGTTCGGCGCCATCACCGGCTTCGAGAGGGCGCTGGCGCTCGACCCCGACTACCAGCTGGTCATGGAGCACCTGGTCCTGGCCCTGGCCGCGGCCGGACGCCCCGGGGAGGAGCTCGCCTGGGCCCGCCGCTGGGCCGAGGCGTCGCGGTCGGCGGAGAGTCGCCGCGCCCTGGGGCGCGCCCTGCTCGTCAACGGCCAGTCGAAGGAGGCGGAGGAGGTCTACCGGGCCGGGTGGTCCGGGCTGCCCTGGCCGCCGCCGGCGCTCACCTCCTGGATGGCCCGGACGGGCCGGGTCCAGGAGGCGGAGCGGCTGCTGCGCCAGGCGCTCTCGACGGCCTCGCCGCCGATGCCACCCCACCCCTCCCAGAACCAGCTGTTCGACCGCCAGCTCCGCAGGGCCCAGCGGGAGCACCTGAGCGGCATCCTGGCGCTGCAGGGGCGCTGGCGTGAAGCCGAGCGCGTGCTCCGCGACGGGGACCGGGACGGCACCGCCGAGGAGCAGGCCATTCGTCGCCTCGGCTTCTCGACCGGCACCCGTTCCCTGGCGCAGGCTCGGATGGCCATCGCCGACCTTGAGGTCCCTTCCCTGGCCCGGAGCGCCTCGCTGGGCGCCCAGGCGGCCCTGGCGCTGGCCGTGGCCGGCGACCCCGAAGCCGCCGAGCCGCTCCTGGCCCGGGCCCGCCAGCTGCCGGGCTGGGCCCAGGTGCCGCTCCCGGCCCGGGAACTGATCGACGGCGTGATCTCCATGCGCTCCGGCCGGGTCGAGGAGGCCTCGGCGCACCTGCGGGCCGCCTCGGCCGGGCCGCTGCCGGAGGTGCGCTACCAGGCCACGGCCTGCCTGGCGGAGCTGGACTGGTCGCAGCAGCGCGCCGCCGACGCCCTCTCCGCGGCCGACCGGGCCCTGGCCATGCCCTGGGCGCCGGTCGTGTCCTGGTACTGGCTCCACCCTCGCGTTCTGCTGGTGTCGGCCGAGGCGGCGGAGCGGCTCGGCGACCGTGTCCGCGCGCGGCGTGACCTGGACGCCCTCCTGGCGCTCTGGGGGCGGGCCGACCCCGAACTGACCCTCCTCGCCCAGGCCCGGGGGCTCGAGCAACGGCTGGGCGCGGCCCGCCAGGTCGGTGCGGCGGGCCCTCCAGGCACGGCTCGCTAGCGAGGCGGCGCGGCCCCCTGCCAGAGCTGCGCCAGCCCCATGGCCAGGAAGGCCAGGCCGGAGAGCAGCCCCAGCGTCCGGGCGGCGCGCGGCCCCAGCCGCCCCACGGCGCCGAAGACCAGCACGGTGACGGCGTTGGTGGCGGTGAGCGCCAGGTAGAAGCCGCCCAGGAAGGCCAGCGGCCGGGTGGCGTCGCCGCGCAGCGTCCCGGCCAGGATGGGGCCGCCCACCAGGCTCCAGAAGATCCAGGCATTGGGGTTGAGCAGGTTGACCAGCGCCGCGCTCCAGAACCCACCGTGGCGCGGCGGCGCGCCCGGCGCCTCGGCCAGCGCCGGGCCCGGGGCCGGGGCCAGCCGCGACCTCCAGAGCCCTCGCAGCGTCGCGCCCCCCAGCCAGAGCAGCAGCAGCCCGCCGGCGGCGGAGAGCAGGCGCAGCAGGCCGCCGGGCAGGCCGGCCAGGGCCATCAGGCAGGCGGCGATGACCGGCGGGTCGGAGGCCAGCGGCACCAGCGACAGGTGCAGGGCCCGGCGCGGGCCGAGCCGGGCGGCGCGCTCCAGCAGCAGCGCCTGGAACGGGCCGGGCGACGCCGAGGCCGAGAAGCCCAGCGCCAGCCCCTGGGCGAGCAGGGCGGCGAGCACCGGCGGCGCCTACCCGGCCGCCGGCCGCGGCCCGTGCGGCGGCAGCAGGATGGCGCGGTCGACGTCGTTGATGTCGGTCCGCCCGCAGAAGGCCATGGTCAGGTCGAGCTCGCGGTGGATGATCTCCAGGCAGCGGGTCACGCCGGCCTCGCCGAGCGCCCCCAGCCCGTACAGGTAGGGGCGCCCGATCAGCGTCCCCCTGGCCCCCAGCGCCACCGCCTTGAGCACGTCCTGCCCGGAGCGGACGCCGCCGTCCATCCAGACCTCGATCTTCGACCCCACCGCGTCGGCGATGGCCGGCAGGGCCGAGATCGACGACGGGGCGCCGTCGAGCTGCCGCCCGCCGTGGTTGGAGACCACCAGGGCGTCGGCGCCGCTGGCGGCGGCCAGCCGGGCGTCCTCGGGGTCCATGATCCCCTTGAGGATGAGCTTCCCGCCCCAGCGCGCCTTGATCCACTCGAGGTCGGCCCAGGTGACCGTGGGGTCGAACTGCTGCGAGGTCCAGGCGCTCAGCGAGCCCATGTCGGTGATCCCCTTGACGTGACCGACCACGTTGCCGAAGCCGCGCCGCCGGGTGCCGAGCATGCCCAGGCACCAGCGCGGCTTGGTGGCCAGGTTGAGCAGGTTGGCCAGGGTCGGCCTGGGGGGCGCCGAGAGGCCGTTCTTCACGTCCTTGTGGCGCTGCCCGAGGATGTGGACGTCGAGGGTGACCATGAGCGCGCCGCAGCCCACCGCCTTGACCCGGTCGATGAGGCGCCCCATGAAGTCGCGGTCGCGCATCACGTAGAGCTGGAACCAGAAGGGGGCGGTGACGTGCGCCGCCACGTCCTCGACCGAGCAGATGCTCATGGTGGAGAGCGTGAAGGGGACGCCGAACCGCTGGCAGGCGCGGGCCGCCAGGATCTCGCCGTCGGCGTGGTACATGCCGGTCAGGCCGGTGGGGGCGATGGCCACCGGCATGGCCACCTCGACGCCGGCCATGCGGGTCCGGGTGCTGCGCCGGGAGAGGTCGACGGCCACGCGCTGGCGCAGCAGGATCTTCGAGAAGTCCTCCTGGTTGGCGCGGTAGGTCCCCTCGGTCCACGACCCGCCGTCGGCGTAGTCGTAGAACATCCGCGGCACGCGCCGCCGGGCCAGCCGGCGCAGGTCCTCGATGTCGGTGATGACGGTCACGCGGGTCTCCGGTGGGGCGCGGTGGATGGAGAAGCGTGGCCCCCCACGCCCCCCTCTGGCAAGCTCGCAGAATGGTCCCCCCCGGCCCACCCTACCCGACCCGCCAGGCCACCTTCGACGCCTTCGCCGAGCGGGTCTCCCGCGGCAAGGTCCGCACCTTCCAGGCCTACGGCCTCGACGTGGTGATGGGGGAGCGCTCCGGCGCCTGGTTCACCGACGCCTTCGACGGCCGCCGCTTCCTCAACGCCCACTGCAACGGCGGGGTCTTCAACCTCGGTCACCGCCACCCCGCGGTGGTCCGGGCGGTGGTGGAGGCGCTCGGCCACCTCGACGTGGGCAATCACCACCTGGTCTCCGGCTGGCGGGCCCGGCTGGCGGGGCGGCTCTGCGCCTCCACCGGCGGCGCGCTGGCCGGCGCCGTCTTCGGCTCCGGCGGCGGCGAGGCGGTCGACCTGGCCCTCAAGCTGGCCCGCGGCGTCACCGGCCGGCGGCGCATCGTCTCGGCCCTCGGCGGCTACCACGGCCACACCGGCCTGGCGGTGGCCACCGGCGACGCCCCCTACCGCGAGCCCTTCGGCGCCAGCCTGGCCGACTTCGTCCAGGTCCCCTTCGACGACCTCGACGCCATGGCCGCGGCCGTGGACCGCGCCACCGCCGCGGTGATCCTCGAGCCCATCCCGGCGACGCTGGGCATGCCCCTCCCCTCCCCCGGCTACCTGGCCGGGGTGGCGACGCTCTGCCGCGACCGCGGCGCCCGGCTGGTCATCGACGAGGTCCAGACCGGGCTGGGGCGGACCGGCCGGCTCTGGGCCTACCAGGCCGAGGGGCTGACCCCGGACGCGGTGGTGGTCGGCAAGGGGCTCTCCGGCGGCGTCTACCCCATCACCGCCACGCTGGTCTCGGCGGAGCTGAAGGGCTACCTCGACGAGCGCCCCTTCGCCCACGTCTCCACCTTCGGCGGCGCCGAGCCCGGCTGCGCGGCGGCCCTCGCCGTGCTCGACCTGGTGGAGGCCCCCGGCTTCCTCGACCGGGTGGTGGAGGTCTCCGACCGGGTGGCCGCCGGCCTGGCCGGGCTCCCCTTCTCGCTGCGGCGACGCGGCCTGATGATGGGGCTGAAGTTCCCCGCCGAGGGGGCCGGCTTCATGGCGGCCAAGCTGCTGTTCGACGCCGGGGTCTTCTGCCTCCCCGCCAACAACGACAGCTCGGTGCTGCAGCTGCTCCCGCCCCTCATCCTCTCCGACGCCGAGGTCGAGGAGCTGCTGGCCAGGATCCGGGGGGCCTTCGATGCGCTGGCCTGAGCCCGCCGAGCTGGCCGCGCTCGAGGCCCGGGTGGAGCGGGCCCTCGCCGCCGGCGGCGCCGGCGACCTGGTGGTGCTCGGCTACGGCGAGATCTCGGCGGTGATCCGGCTGGAGTCGGGCGGGCGGCCCTTCGCGTGCAAGCGGCTCCCCCCCTTCCCCGACGCCGCCCGGCTGGCCGCCTACCGGGCCTGCCTCGACGACTCGCTCCTGGCCCTGGCGGCGAGCGGCGTCCGGGTGGCGCCCACCACGCTCATCGACCTGGCGCGGCCGGTCGGCCGCTTCGTCGCCTACGCCGTCCAGCCGGAGCTCCCGGGGGAGGCCCTGCTGCCGGCCGTCCTCGCCCGCGCCTCCGAGGCCGAGGCGGTGACCCTCTTCGGGCGGCTCCTCGACGCCGTGGCCGGCGCCGTCGGCCCCCGGCTCGGCCTCGACGCCCAGGTCTCCAACTGGGCGGTGGTGGACGGCGCGCTCACCTACCTCGACGTCACCACCCCCATGCTCCGCGACCTGTCCGGCGCCGAGCGGCTCGACACCGACCTCTTCATCGCCTCGCTCCCCTGGGCGCTGCGGGGGCTGGTGCGCCGCTTCCTGCTCGGCGCCATCCTCGACAAGTACTACCTCCCGCGCGGCGCGGTGCTCGACGCGGTGGCCAACCTGGTGAAGGAGGGGCTGGAGCGGCTGCTGCCGGCGCTGGCGGCCGCGGCCGGCGCCCGGTTCCCGCCCCCCATCGACGTCACCGAGGCCCGCCGCACCTACGCCGGCGACGCCCGCATGTGGCAGCTGCTCCAGGCGCTGCGCCGCCTCGACCGGCGCTGGCACCGGTCCCGAGGCCGGGTCTACCCGTTCCTGCTGCCGGGCCAGGTCGACCGCCGTGTGTGACACCGCCGTGGTGGTCGAGCCGGGCCGGGTCCTCTTCGCCAAGAACTCCGACCGCGATCCCAACGAGGCCCAGCTGCTCGAGTGGCACCCGGGTCGCCTCCACGCCGCCGGCGCCCGGCTGCGCGCCACCTGGATCGAGCTCCCCCAGGTGCGCCAGACGCACCCGGTGCTCCTCTCCCGCCCCTTCTGGATGTGGGGGGCCGAGGTGGGGGCCAACGCCCACGGCCTGGTCATCGGCAACGAGGCGGTCTTCACCCGGGAGCCCTACGCCCGGACCGGCCTCACCGGGATGGACCTGCTCCGCCTGGCGCTGGAGCGGGCCGCCACCGCGAAGGAGGCGGTCGCCACCATCGAGGCCCTGCTGGCGGCCCACGGCCAGGGGGGCGGCTGCGGCCACGAGCAGCGCGGCTTCACCTACCACAACAGCTTCCTGGTGGCCGACCCCGGCGGCGCCTTCCTGGTGGAGACCGCCGGCCGCCACCTGGCGGTCGAGGAGGTCCACGGCCCGCGCACCATCTCCAACGGCCTCACCATCCCCGCCTTCCGCGAGCGCCACGCCGACCGGCTCAAGGAGTGGGGCTCGCGCTGCCGGCTGCGCCAGCCGCGGACCGCGGCGCTGGCCGGGGCGGCGGGCGGGCCGGCCGGCCTGATGCGGCTGCTGCGCGACCACGGCGGCGCCGCCGGGCCGCGCTACGAGCTGCTCTTCGGCGGGCTCTCCTCCCCCTGCGTCCACGCCGGCGGGCTGGCCGCCGCCTCGCAGACCACCGCCTCCTGGGTGAGCGAACTCTCGGCGGGCGGGCTCCGCCACTGGGCCACCGGCACGGCCGCCCCCTGCACCGGCCTCTTCAAGCCGGTCGAGGTGGGGTCGCCGCTCGACCTCGGCCCGAGCCCTGGCGACGTCGACGACGGGACCAGCCTGTGGTGGCGCCACGAGCGGCTCCACCGGGCGGCGCTGCGCGACCCGGAGCGGCTCCTGCCGCTCTTCGCGCCGGAGCGCGACGCCGTCGAGGCCCGCTGGCTCGCGGCGCCGCCGTCACCGGCCGAGGCCTTCGCCGAGGGGGACCGGCTCCTCGTGCGCTGGACCGCGGCGGTGCAGGCGGCGGCGGGGCCCGACCGGCGCCCCTTCCCGGTGCGCCGCTACTGGCGGACCCGGGAGCGGCGGGCGCGGCCCGGCCGCTGAGGCCCCCGCCGCGGGCCAGGCGGGGCGCCCGGCGCCTCGGCGGCGCTACGGAGGGGCCGGGACCGAGAAGTAGGCCACCTGGGCCGCGAAGGTGCCGGCGCCGCTCATGACCCTGGCCACGCCGAGCAGGTCGATGCGGGCGATCCAGTCGCGATTCCTCGACACCAGGAAGGCGTAGGGGCGCCCGTCGAGCAGGCCGATGCCGATGCCGTGCGGATCGCCACGGTTGACCCAGGGAGCCCCGCCTGGAAGGTTGGGCAGCGTCTGCGCCATGGTGACCAGGATCCCGGCCTTGGCCTTGGCGAGGTCGACGAAGACCAGCCCGTTGCCGTACTCCTCCGCGGCCAGCGCCAGGTGGGTCACGCCGTCGGCGGCCACCTGGGTGTAGCCGAGGCCCGGCAGGTCGACCGCCGCCAGCAGCGCCGGGGCGCCGAAGGTCCTGGCGACGGAGTCCTTGGTCACGGCCCCGAGGTCGATCAGCTGCAGCGTCGACGGGACCTCGACGGCCACCACACCCACGCCCAGCCCGAAGTCGATCGCCACCGCGTCCGGCTCGCGCCCCAGGGGCGACTGCGGGTCGAGGGCGGCCGGGTCGGCCATGGTGAAGACCGGCCGGGACGGGGCGTTGAGCTCGATGAGCGTCAGCCCGTCGGTCTGGGCCGGGCCGTCGGGGTGGACGTACCCGGTGCAGACGGTGGGGTCGATGACGAGCGCGGCGGGATCGCACAGGTAGAACGGGGCGATGAGCCGCCCCGCCGTGGGATCGTAGGCGAAGTTCTCGGTGATGGGCACGTTGAAGGTGCCGGTGACCAGGAAGGTGTCGAGGTCGTACTCCAGCAGGCCGGTGGAGACGGAGACCCAGGCCTTGCGCCGCGTGGCGTCCACCGCGGCGCCCATGCTGTAGGAGGCGTTGTCCGAGGCCACGATCGGCTCGGAGCCGATCGGCAAGGTCGCCTGCCCCCGTGGCAGGTCGGTGGTGGCGTCGACGAAGTAGACCACCGGCGCGCTGACGTCGACGGCCACGACCTCCGTGCCGCTGCTGCCGACGGCCTGCGGCGCCCCGTCCACGCCGAGGTCGACGAACCGGATCAGGCCGCTGGTCCCGTGGGGCGCGGCGGGGTCGACCACCGCCAGCGTGGCGTGGGTGGCGGTCGGGCTGGACTGCGCCGGCAGGTAGAGCTTGTACCGGCCGCCGGCGGTGACCAGGGCGAAGAACCCGGTGTTGGAGGCGGGCGGCTGG
Source organism: Anaeromyxobacteraceae bacterium (assembly GCA_032654565.1). Taxonomy (GTDB): domain Bacteria; phylum Myxococcota; class Myxococcia; order Myxococcales; family Anaeromyxobacteraceae; genus JADKCZ01. The sequence goes on from JAULAX010000009.1 coordinate 54,458, forward strand.
GCGCTGAGATGCCTGGGGCTGGAGCTGTCACAGCCAGCGAGGGCGACGGCGGCGAGGAGCAACAGGGCGGGGGTTCGCATGGCGTGGATCCCGGGGAATGGAGGGAGGACTCATTCAAGCATCGATTCAGGTCCAAGACGAGCGGAAGGCTCCGGTCACCAGACCAGGCGGAGCGAGTACGACTCCGTGACCCAGTGGGGATGGCGGGCCGAGATGTCCCAGGCGCTCTGGAACTGGACCAGCGACTCGTCCACGTACTCGCCCCCCACCGAGGCGGCGCGCCCCACCCCCGGGCTGTCCGAGCCCATTCCAAAGTGCTAGCTTTCCCCCCATGCGCGCCTCGGCGTTGCCGCTGCTCCTCCTCCTCGGGGTCCCGGGCCTGTCCGGCGCCGCCGAGGCCCGTCCCCGGCTGGCCGTCCTCGACCTGGTCGCCAACGGCGCCTCCAAGGAGCTGGCCAGCGCCGCCACCGGGGTCACCGCCAGCGAGCTCGACCGCATCGGCGTCTTCAAGGTCATCTCCGCCGACGCCATCCGCGCCATGCTGGCCTTCGAGAAGCAGCGCCAGATGCTGGGGTGCTCCGACGCCGGCTGCCTCGTGGAGATCGGCGGCGCCCTCGGCGTCGACTACCTGGTCTCCGGCAAGGTCTCCCGCCTGGCCGCCACCCGCGACATCCCCGAGACCCTGACCCTGGAGCTGACCCTGGCCTCGGTGAAGAGCGGCCAGAGCGAGGGCACCGCCGTGGAGAACGCCCGGTCCGAGGGCGAGCTGCTCGGCAAGGTGGCGCGCGCCGTCGGCAAGGTGGTGGCGCGGGTGCTCAGCGGCCGCTCCGGCACGCTGGTGGTGGCCTCCACCGAGAGCGGCGCGGTGGTCAAGGTGGACGAGCAGGTCAAGGGGACCACGCCGCTGCAGGGCGCCATCCCGCTCCCGGCCGGCCCCCACGCCCTGGCGGTCGAGAAGGATGGCTTCGTCGCCTTCCAGAAGGAGGTGCAGGTGCTCCCCGGGAAGCTCACCGAGGAGCGGGCCGCCCTGGCCCCCAGCCCCGACTTCATCCGCAGCTACGAGTCGCGCCAGCGCAAGCTGCGGGTCGGCGCCTGGATCGCCACCGGCGTCACCGTGGCCGGCGTCGCGGCCGCGGTGCTGCTCCAGGCCGACGCCTCGCGGCGCTACGGCAACGACTCCACCCCGGGCACCTTCCTCTACGACCGGCGCAAGCTGCTCGACGGGGTCTTCACCGAGGGCGGCGTCGACCTGCGCGTCGAGGCCGACCGGCTCAAGTCGCAGATCTCGCAGCGCGAGACCCTGGCCTGGGTGGCGGTGGGCGTCGGGGCGGCCGGGGCGGTCTCGGCCACCTGGCTCTGGATCGCCGGTGACGACCCCGACCGCTACGCCCGCTACCGGACCGGCCTGGTCGCCGGCGTGGCCCCGCTCCCCGGCGGCCTGCTGGCCAGCCTCAGCCTCGGCTTCTGAGGCCCGGCGCGACCGGCGCCGCCTCCCGCGCCCTAGTTGACGAACCGGCGCATGGCCACGCTGAGCAGCAGGCCGAGCCCGAGGAAGACCGACAGCACCGAGGAGCCGCCGTAGCTGAAGAGCGGCAAGGTCACCCCCACCACCGGCAGCACCCCGGTGACCATCCCGATGTTGACGGTCATCTGCCAGAAGAGCATCGCCGTCACCCCCACCGCCAGGAAGTGGCCGAAGCGGTCGCGGGCGTTGCCGGCGATGTCCACCCCCGCGGCGATCAGCCAGAAGTAGAGCGCCAGCAGCAGCAGGCTGCCCACGAAGCCGTGCTCCTCGGCCCAGACCGAGAAGATGAAGTCGGTGTGCTGCTCGGGAAGGAACGACAGCATGGTCTGGGTCCCCTGCCCCCACCCCTTGCCGAGCCCCTGCCCGGAGCCCACCGCGATCTTCGACTGCATGGCGTGGTAGCCGGCGCCCAGCGCGTCCCCCTCGGGGTTGAGGAACGACTCGACCCGCTTCTTCTGGTACGGCTTGAGGTGCGGGTAGGCGAACATGGCGCCGGCGGCGGCGAAGGCGGCCAGCAGCCCCAGCGTCCGCCACCTGATGCGCGAGAAGAGCAGCATGGTGACGCCGATGGCCACCACCACCAGGGCGGTGCCGAGGTCGGGCTGGCGCAGGATGAGCACCGCCGGCACCAGGGTGATGGCGAGCGGGAGGAGCATCCCCTTCAGGCCGCGCGGCGACTTGCGCCGCTCCTCGTCGAAGTTGAACCAGCTGGCCAGCGCCATGATCACCGCGATCTTGGCCAGCTCGGACGGCTGGATGCGGAGCGAGCCGGAGCCGATCCAGCGGCGCGCCCCCATGATCACCCGGCCGTTCACCAGCACCACCACCAGCAGCACCACCACCAGGGCGTAGGCGACCCAGGCCAGCCGCTGGTAGGCGCGGTGGTCGAAGAGCGTCAGCAGCAGCGCCAGCACCGCCCCGGCGGCCATGAACCAGGCCTGCGCCACCCAGACCGGCGCGTGGGCGGTGCGGGAGGCCGAGGCCAGGTTCCAGAGCCCGAGCAGGCAGATGGCCACCACCGCCAGGGCGATGTGCCAGGGGAACAGGTCGAGGCGGCGCCGCTCGGTGGCGGCGGTGAGCGAGACGTCAGCCACGGTCGGCTCCTCCGGGTGGCGCCAGCGCCCCCAGCTTGGGACGCTCGGCCGGCCTCGGCCCGGCCGGCGGCGAGCGGGCCGGCGGCGCCGGTCGCGGCGGCTCGGGCGCCACCCCGCCCCGCTCGGCCTCGTCCTGGGCCTTGAGCTTGAAGTAGCTGCGCACCAGCTCCACCGCGGTGGGGGCGGCGTTGGTGGAGCCGAAGCCGGAGTGCTCGTTGAGCACCACCACCACCACCTGCGGGTCGTCGGCGGGGGCGAAGACCGCGAACCAGGCGTGGTCGCGCTCGAAGTAGTCGACCTGGTCGGCCTTGAGCCGCCGCGCCCCCAGCTTGACCACCTGCGCCGTCCCGGTCTTGCCGGCCATCTTCACGTCGGGGAGCCGCTGCCAGTAGGCGGTGCCGTAGGGCTCGTTGACCGCCGCCAGCAGCCCCTTGAGCACGGTCTCGCGCGTCGAGGGCTTGAGGTCGACCCGGCCGCGCTCCTGCGGCGCGAACTCCTGCAGCACCCGGCCGCTGGTGTCCTCGACGCGCAGCACCACCTGCGGCTTCCAGAGGACGCCGGTGGCCAGCGCCCCGTAGAGGACCAGCTGCTGCATGGGGGTGACGTTCAGGTCGCCCTGGCCGATGGCGAGGTTGACCGCCATGCCCTTCTGGTAGCCCCCCGGCAGCCGCTCGTCGTGCCAGGCCACGTCGGGGATGACCCCGGGCACCTCGCCGGCGATGTCGAAGCCGGTGGGCGCCCCCAGGCCGAGCTTGCGCCCCCACTTGGCGATCAGGTCGGCGCCCAGCTGGGCCCCGGCCTGGTAGTAGAAGACGTCGCAGCTGGCCCCCAGGGCGTGGGTGAAGTCGACGGCGCCGTGCCCGGCCTCGTTGTCGCAGCGCCAGCGCATCGCCCCCATGTTGAAGTGGCCGGGGCAGTTGACCAGCGTGCCGGGGCGGTAGAGCCCCTCCTCCAGCGCCGCGATCGAGGTCACCGCCTTGAAGGTGGAGCCGGGGTGGTAGTGCTGCTGGATGGCGCGGAAGAGCTCGGGCTGGAGCGGGTCGTCGTGGATCCTGGCCAGCTCGGCGCTGCTGATGCGCCCCGACATCTTGTTGGGGTCGGGCGCCGGGCGGTCCACCAGGGCCAGCAGGAAGCCGGTCCGGGCGTCCATGGCCAGCACCACGCCGGCGGTGGCCGGGAAGGTCCTCTCGGCCAGCTCCTGCAGCCGCCAGTCGAGCGAGAGGACCAGGTTGCGCCCCGGCGTGGCGGTGACCAGCCGGTTCTCCTCGGCGATGAAGTCGCCCTCCTTCTCGCGCCCCTTGGCGTCGACGGCGATGCGCCGCTTGCCGTCCACCCCGCGCAGCTCGCGCTCGAACCGCCTCTCCAGGCCGCGCCGGCCGGTGTAGTCGCCCAGCAGGTAGGGCCCCTGGGGGCTGCCGGCCCGGGCCAGCTCCTCGTTGAGCCGGCGCAGCTCCTCGGCCCCCACCTCGTTCATGTAGCCGATCAGGTGGCCGCCAAGCCCGCCGTAGCGGTAGCTGCGGTGTGGCATGGGCTGGACGTCGACGCCGGGCAGGTCCATGGCGTTGGCCTCCAGCACGTCGAGCTCCTCGCGCTTGACGTCCACCTTCACCGTGAAGGGGCGGAACCGCTCCAGCTTGCGGGCCCCGCTGAGCTGGGCCTGCGAGCGCTCCACCTCCTCCGGGGCCAGGGAGAGCACCGCCGCCAGCCGGGCCAGGATGTCGCCGCACTGCTTGCCGCAGTAGAAGGGGGTGAGGGTGACGTTGAAGCTGGGGCGCGAGTCGACCAGCACCTTGTGGTTGCGGTCGAGGATCTGGCCGCGGTCGGCCGGGACCCGCAGCTCCTTGACGTAGTTCTCGTCGGCCTTCCCCTTGAGCTCGTCGCCGCGGACGATCTGCAGCAAGTAGAGGCGGGAGAGCAGCGCCAGGAAGGCGGCCACGATCACCACCGTGGCCCAGGCCAGCCTGGGCCTGAACTCGCGCTGCACGGCGCCGCCTGGCGTGGTGGGGAGGATCGACATGCGCGCTCAGGGGGCCAGCTCGGAGGGCCGCTCGCCCAGCAGCCCGTCGAGCCGGCGCAGCCCCCACCGCAGCGGCGGCGAGAGCAGCGCGGTGAGCAGGGCCGCCAGGGCGATGCGGGAGAGGAGCGCCCAGGAGGGCCGCAGCTCCAGGGTGGCCGCCGAGCGGGCCAGCGCCACGGCCCCGGCCGAGAGGAAGAAGGCGGCGAAGCCGCAGAGCGCGGCGAAGCCGGCCCACCCCCGCACCTCGAAGCCCAGGCGGATGAGCCGGAGGCCGAGGAAGGTGGCCACCGACAGCGAGGTGAGCAGCCCCTTGGTCCCGCCCCCGGCCACGTCGAGGACGAAGCCGACCGCGGCCGCCGCCACCGCCCCGTCGACCCGCTCGGCGGTGAGCGCCAGGTGGACCAGCAGCACCACCGGCAGGAAGAGGGTGAAGGCGCCGCCGCCGACGTGGCGCAGCAGCGCCGCCTGCAGGCCGACCAGCACCAGGGCCACCGCGGCGTGGAGCAGCGCCCTCACGGCGCCTTCCCCGGCGCCAGCGCCGCCGGCATCAGCTGCCGCTCCCGGCTCCCCGAGGTGATCACCAGCACCTCCTCGGCCCGGGTCGGGTCGACGCTGGGGATCACCGAGCCCTCCAGGAAGAGGCCGTGGGCGGCGCGCTGCAGCCGGGTGACCCGCCCCACCGGCAGCCCGGCCGGGAAGACCGCGTCGGTGCCCGAGGTGACCAGCAGGTCCCCCTCGATGACGTCCTCGCTCCGCACCGCGTGGTCGAGCCGCGCCAGGCCGGGGTGGCCGAGGCCGCGCACGTTGGCGCGGGCCCGGGTCCGCTCCACCCGCACCGCGATCGAGGAGTTGCGGTCGATGGCCAGCAGCACCTCGGCGCTGCCGCCGCCGGTGGAGTGGATCCGCCCCAGCACCCCCTCGGCGGTGATCACCGGCATGCCGCGCGAGAGGCCGTCGTCGCTCCCCTTGTCGAGGGTGACCAGCTGCAGCCCGGAGGGCTCGGCGCGGACGCCGATGACCCGGGCCCCGGTGTAGCTGCGCGCCGGGGCGGCCTCGGCCAGCGCCAGCAGGCGCCGCAGCCGGTCGTTCTCGCCGGCCTCGTGCTGCAGCTCCTGCAGCCGCAGCGCCAGCGCCTGGTTCTCCTTGAGCAGCGCGCCGGCGCGCCGGTGCGAGCCGCGCAGCGCCACGTAGCCGTGCCACGCCTCCAGCGAGCCGACCACCACCGCGCCCACCGCCCGCTCCAGCGGGGCCACGAGGGTGAGCACGGCGCGATCGACGCGCGAGAGTTGGCTCGGCTTCTTGGCGTTCGCGAAGAAGACGGCCAGCGGGAAGAGCAGCAGGACCGCGACCAGGATCAGCTCGCGGTACCGCCGAAGGAGGGACAGCACGAGGTCTCCGGCTGGGGCAAAATCCCTTGCATTTTAGCGACTATTGACTAGGTTCTTCAACCTTCCGGCGCGCCCTCGCGCCGATTCTTCCACGCACCCGCCACAGGAGCCGTCAGCGCCCATGCTGGACAACCTCAGAGCGAACAAGGGCGGCATCATCACCTACGTCTTCCTGTTCGCGATCATCGTCGTCTTCGTGGTCAGCTTCGGCCCCGGCTCCTTCGACAAGGGCTGCTCCGGCGGCCAGGCGCCGGCCTGGGCGGCCCGGGTCAACGGCGAGACCGTCTCGGTGACCGAGTACGACCGGGCCTACTCCAACCTGCTGCGCAACTTCCAGCAGCAGGCCGGGCAGGCCTTCTCCCGCGAGCTGGCCGAGCAGCTGGGGCTGTCGAAGATCGCCCTCGACCAGGTGGTCGACCGGGCCCTGGTGGTGGCCGAGGCCCGCACACAGGGGCTGGCCATCTCCGACGAGGAGCTGGCCCGCACCATCCTCGAGATCCCCGGCTTCCAGGTGGACGGCAAGTTCGACCGGGAGTCGTACAAGCGGGCGGTGGCCAGCGCCTACGGCTCGGAGAGCCGCTTCGAGTCGGTGCTGCGCGAGGACCTGCTCTACCAGCGGATGCTGGCCGGGCTGCGCGAGACCGTGAAGGTCGCCGACGCCGAGGTCAAGGCGGCCTGGTCGGCCGAGCACGACCGCGCCTCGCTCACCTTCGTCCGCTTCCCGCTGGCCGGCGCCCGCCTCGAGGCCAGGAAGCCCGGCCCCGCCGAGGTGGCCGCCTTCGCCGCCAAGGAGGGGCCGCGCCTGGAGAAGTTCTGGAAGGAGAACCCGGCCCGCTTCGACCAGCCCCGGAAGGTGAAGGCCCGCCACATCCTCGTCAAGGTCGCCGCCGGCGGCGACGAGAAGGCGGCCCGGGCCCGCATCGAGGCCCTGGCGGCCCGGGTGCAGAAGGGCGAGCCCTTCGCCACGGTGGCCGTCCAGGCCTCCGAGGACGAGAACACCAAGGCGCGGGGCGGCGAGCTCGGCTTCATCAGCGAGGGGCTGGTGGAGAAGCCCTTCGCCGACGCCGCCATGGCGCTGGCCCCCGGCAAGGTCTCCGGCCCGGTCCGCACCGGCTCCGGCTTCCACCTCATCCAGGTCGACGAGGTGGTCGAGGCCCGGCAGGTGCCGCTCGAGGTGGCCCGCCCGCTCATCGCCGCCGAGCTGCTGGTCGAGGATCGCGCCGCGGCGCTGGTCGCCGAGCGGAGCGCGGCGGCGCTGGCGGCCGTGAAGGGCGGCCAGTCCCTCACCGCCCTCTTCCCCGCCGAGGCCTCCGGCAAGAAGGTGGTCAAGCTGGGCGGGATGACCGTGGCCGCCGAGTCGACCGGCCTCTTCGGCATCGAGGCCGCCTACCTGCCCAAGCTGGGCAACGTCCCCGGGCTGGCCGCCGCCGCCATGACCGGCGCCGTCGGCGCCCCGCTCCCCACGGTGTTCGCCTCGGCCCAGGGGCCGGTGGTGGCGGTGGTGGAGAAGCGCGAGCAGCCCGACCCGGCGCGCTACGAGGGCCAGAAGGCCGACGTGGCCACCCGGCTGCGCAACCGGCGCGAGGCGCAGGTGCAGTCGGCCTGGCTGAAGCAGCTGCGCGACGCCGGCAAGGTCGAGGTCAACCCGGCGCTGGCGTCGGGGGCGCCCCGGCCCCCCGCCGAGTAGCCCGCCGGCCTCGCCGCCGCCATGATCCTGACGCTCGCCTCCGCCAGCCCGCGCCGCCGCGAGCTGCTGGGTGGGCTCGGCTTCACGCTCCAGGTCCGCCCCGCCCACGCCGACGAGTCGGTGCACCCCGGGGAGCCCCCCCGCGACTACGTGGAGCGGGTGGCGCGGGCCAAGGCCCGGGCGGTGGACGGGGAGCTGGTGCTGGCCGCCGACACCACCGTGGCCGTCGACGGCCGGATCCTCGGCAAGCCGGCCGACGCCGCCGACGCCGCCCGCATGCTGCGGCTCCTCTCCGGCCGGACCCACCAGGTGATCTCGGCGGTCTGCGTGCGCCGACCGGCGGTGCGGCTGGAGCAGGCCGCCGTGGTCGCCACCGAGGTCGACGTGGCGCCGCTCGACGAGCGCGTCATCGCCTGGTACGTGGCCAGCGGCGAGCCGCTCGACAAGGCCGGCGCCTACGCGGTGCAGGGGCTCTTCGGGGCCTTCGTGCGGGCGGTGCGCGGCAGCGTCACCGGGGTGATCGGCCTGCCCCTCGACGAGACCCTGGCGCTGCTGCGGCGGGCCGGCCACCGGCTCCCCTGGGAGTCGGAGTAGCTCGAAGGAGGGTGCCTCTGCTGGCTGGGCGTCCCGAATGGGGCGTAGCCGGCCCACCTGGGATCCTTCAAGGGTACTGGATCCTCCTGTCCGCCGCCCCCTCGTCGTAACCGGGAGTCACTCATGCCGTCGCGAAGCCTCCACGCCGCCGCGCTCGTCCTCGCCGCCGCCGCCCTGCTCGCCGCCCCGCCCCTGGCCCGGGCCGAGGCCAAGGCCGACCCCATCAAGATCGGCATCGTCGGGCCCATGGCCTTCATCCAGGGCGAGGACGCCTGGAACGGCGCCAGCCTGGCCGCCGACCAGCTCAACGCCGCCGGCGGGGTGCAGGTCGGCGCCGTGAAGCGCCCCGTCCTGCTGGTCAAGGTCGACACCAACGAGATCCTCAACGTCGGCGACGCCACCAACGCCCTGGAGCGGGCCCTCACCCGCGACAAGATCGACTTCGCGGTGGGCGGCTTCCGCTCCGAGGCGGCGCTGGCCATGCAGGAGGTGGCCGCCGACGCCAAGAAGATCTTCATCGTCACCGGCGCCTCGCTCGACAAGATGAGCGCCAACGTGGTGGCCGACTACGAGCGCTACAAGTACTGGTTCCGCATCCTCCCGCCCCGCTCCTCCGATCTGGTCAAGGCCAGCTACGCCATGCTGGGGGCCATCGCCGCCCAGGTGAAGGCCGAGCTGGGCGTCCCGGTGGTCAAGGTGGCGGTCCTGGCCGAGAAGGCCGCCTGGACCGAGGGCTTCGTCAAGGCCGCCCAGGCCAACATCCCCAAGATGGGCATGGAGCTGGTCGGCGTCTTCCAGCCCTCGGCCACCGCCACCGACGTCGGCCCGGACCTCACCGCCATCAAGGCCACCGGCGCCCACCTGGTCTTCACCGCCGTGTCCGGCCCCATGGGCGTGGCCCTGGGGCGCCAGGCCGGCGAGCTGCGGCTCCCGGCCATCGTCTTCGGCATCAACGTCGAGGCCCAGAAGGAGACCTTCTGGAAGTCCACCGGCGGCAAGGGCAACTACGTCAGCACCCTCAACTTCTACGCCGACGTGGAGTCGACCCCCAAGACCATGCCCTTCGTCGAGGCCTTCCGGAAGAAGTTCGGGCGGCTGCCGACCTACACCGCCTCCAGCTACGACGCGGTGATGATCCTGGCGGCCGCCGTGACCGGGGCCGGCTCGGTGTCCAGCGACCTGGTGGTGCCGGTGCTGGAGAAGACCGACACCATCGGCACCTCCAGCCGCCTCACCTTCGACAAGGGGCACGACGTCACCTTCGCCCCCGGCCACACCGTCCCGCTGGGCGTGCAGTGGCAGGACGGGCAGCTGGTGGCCTTCTTCCCCAACGGCTGGCAGGGGATCACCTTCAAGGGCGTCAAGCCCTTCGTGGTCCCGCCGGAGATGAAGAAGAAGTAGCCGACCCGGGCCGGCCCCGCGCTCCCGGGGCCGGTCCTCCCTCCCCTCCCCCCGCTTGCTCCGCTCGCTCCTCGTCACCGGCCTGGTCAACGGCGCCATCTACGCGCTGCTGGCGCTCGGCTTCTCGCTGATCTTCGGCGTGGCCCGCATCGTCAACATCGCCTACGCCGGCCTCTACATGCTGGCGGCCTACCTGGTCTACATCCTGCTCAACGTGGCCGGGCTCCCGGCCCCGGCCGCCGTGCCGCTGGCGGTGGCGGCCACGGTGGTGCTGGGGCTGGCCGTCTACCGCCTGGTCATCGAGCCGGTGCGGGAGCACGAGTCGGCGGTGCTGATCTCCACCATCGCCCTCACCCTGATCTTCCAGGAGCTGGTGCTGGCCGCCTTCGGCGGCAACTTCCTCGGCAACCCGGTCTGGGCCGACGGGATCGTCGAGGTGCTCGGGGTCACCGTCACCTACCAGCAGCTCCTCAGCCTGGGGGTGGTGACCCTGGCGCTGGGCGGCGTCTGGCTGGTCCTCAACCGGACCCGGCTGGGCGTGGCCATCCGCGCCACCGCCAACGACCGGGAGGTGGCCAACCTGATGGGCATGAACGTCCGGCGCGTCGAGCTCTGGAGCGCCGCCCTCTCGGCGGCGCTGGCCGGCGTCGCCGGGGCGGTGGTGGCGCCGCTGGCGGTCATCGACCCGCTCATGTGGCAGGCGCCGCTGGTCAACATCCTCGCCATCGTGGTGGTGGGCGGGCTGGGGAGCCTGAAGGGCAGCCTGATCGCCGCCTTCGTCATCGGCTACGTGGAGGCGGCCACCGTCTTCCTCCTCCCCTCCGGCTCCTTCCTCAAGGGGGCGGTGGCGCTCACCATCATGGTCGGGGTGCTGCTGCTCCGCCCCGAGGGGCTGTTCGGCGTCGCCTTCGAGGAGGAGCGTTGATGCGCTGGCTGCGGCGCGGCTGGCGATTCGTCCGCGGCGAGGTGCTGGTGCTGCCCAGCCGCGTGCTGGTGCTGGCCTTCTGCCTGGGGCTGCTGGCGCTGCCGCTGCTGACCCGGGATCCCTACGTGCTCCGGGTGGTGATCCTCTCCTGCCTCTTCGCCATCTTCGCCGCCAGCTGGGACCTGGTGTCCGGCTACTCCGGGCAGGTCAGCCTGGGCCAGGCCCTCTACTTCGGGGCCGGGGCCTACGGCTCGGCGCTGCTCAACCACCACCTCGGCTGGACCCCGTGGGTCACCATCCCGGCCGGCGCGCTGCTGGCCACGCTCACCGGGGCGCTGGCCGGCGTCCCCTGCCTGCGGCTGCGCGGCTCCTACCTGAGCCTGGCCACCCTGGCCTTCCCGCTCATCCTCACCGGGGCGCTCTTCGCCCTCCCCTCGCTCTCCGGCGGCGAGCTGGGGCTCTCCGGCCTGGCGCCGCTGGTCCGCTCCCGGGTCGGCTTCTACTACGTGGCGGTGGTCACCATGCTGGTGTCGGTCTTCGCCATGTGGCTGGTCGGCGACTCCAACACCGGCCTGCTCTTCCACGCCATCCGCGAGGACGAGACCGCGGCCCGCGCCTCCGGCATCGACACCCCGCGCTACCGCCTCACCGCCTTCGCGCTGGCCGGGCTCTTCGGCGGCGTCGCCGGCGGGCTCTACGCCCACTTCGTCCGGGTGGCGGGGCCGTCGACGCTGGAGGTGACGCTCTCCTTCCAGGCGGTGATCTGGGGGGTGTTCGGCGGGGTGGCCACCATCTACGGCCCGGTGGCCGGGGTCTTCCTGCTCTACCCGCTGACCGAGCTGCTGGCGCTGGTGCCCTGGCTGGGCGAGCACCGGCTGCTGATCTTCGCCCTGGTGGTGCTGGTGATCCTGCGGGTCATGCCCCAGGGGGTGGCCCACTGGGTGCGCGACCGCATCGAGCGGGAGTGCCGGCGCTGCAAGGCCAGGACGGTGGCCACCCGCGCCGCCTGCCGCGTCTGCGGCGCCGACCTGCGCTGAGCGGGGCCGTCCCGCGCCGTCCCCACCCGCCGCCGGGAGGCGGCGCCCCCGGTCACATCCCCAGGTAGGCGGTCCGCAGCCCCTCGTCGGCGCTCAGCGCGGCGCCGGTCCCCTCGGCGATGACCCGCCCCTGCGAGAGCACGTAGTTGCGGGCGGCCAGCTGGAAGGCCTTGGCCACCTCCTGCTCCACCAGCAGGATGGCCACCCCGGAGCGGTGGATCTCGGAGATGGCGGCGAAGACCTCGCCACGCACCTTGGGCGAGAGCCCCAGCGACGGCTCGTCGATGAGCAGCAGCCGGGGCTTGCTCATCAGGGCGCGGCCGATGGCCACCATCTGCTGCTCGCCGCCGGAGAGCGTGCCGGCCACCTGGCGGCGGCGCTCGCGCAGGCGCGGGAAGAGGGTCAGCACCCGCTCCAGCTCCTCGGCCCGCCCGGCCCGGCGCAGGTAGCCGCCGGCCTCGAGGTTGTCGAGGACGGTCAGCTCGCGGAAGGGGCGGCGGCGCTCCGGGCAGAGCACCAGGCCGCGCCGGGCGATCTCGTGGGCGGGGAGCTGGTCGATGCGCTCGCCGAGGAAGCGGATCTCGCCCTCGACGGTGATCTCGCCGCGGGTGCCCCGCAGCGCCGTCTTCTCCCAGCGCACCAGGCCGGAGACGGCGCGCATCAGCGTCGACTTGCCGGCCCCGTTGGGCCCCACCAGCCCGACCAGCTCGCCGTCGCCGACGCGCAGCGAGACCCCGCCCAGCAGGACGGCCCGGTCGTAGACGACCCGCAGGCCGTCAATGTCCAGCAGCGGCGCCGACATGCTCCACCCCGAGGTAGGCCTCGATGACCCTGGGATCCCGCACCACGTCCTCCGGCTTCCCGTCGAGCAGGATCCCGCCGAAGTTGACCACGATGACCCGGTCGACGATCGACATCAGCTCCTTGAGCTTGTGCTCGATGATGATCATGGCCGGCCCCTCGCTGTGCAGCCGCCCGAACCGGCCGCCCTTGTGGAGGCGGCGGATGGAGCGGGCCAGCAGGTCGGACTCGGTGGGGTTGAGGCCGCCGAAGGGCTCGTCGAGCAGCAGCAGCTCCGGCTCGGTGGCGATGGCCCGGGCCACCTCGAGCCGCTTCAGGTCCCCCTGGGAGAGCGAGGAGGCCGGCTCGCGGGCCAGGTCGGAGATGCCGACGAACTCCAGGGCGTCCATGGCCTTGGCCTCGATGACCTTGACCCACTCGCCGCGCTGCTGCCCGCGCCGGGAGAGGCAGGGCACCATGACGTTGGCGATGATGGGGAGGCGGCGGAAGGGCCGGGTGTTCTGGAAGGTCCCGGCGATCCCCAGGTTGACCATCTCCCAGGGCGGCAGGGCGGTGACGTCGCGCCCCTTCCAGAGGATGCGGCCGGCGTCGGGCCGGAGGATGCGGGTGATGAGGCGCAGCAGCGTGGTCTTCCCGGCGCCGTTGGGCCCGATGACGCCGACCAGCTCGTCCCGCCGCAGCCGGAAGGAGACGTCGTCCACCGCCACCAGGCCGCCGAAGCGCTTGGTCAGCCCCTGCACCTCGAAGAAGTCGCCGCTCATGTCCGGCCGCCGCCCTGGTGCTCGTCGCGCAGCTCGCGCCGCGACACCTTGCCGACGTCGGTCTTGGGGAGCTCGCCGCGGAACTCGACGATCCTGGGGACCTTGTAGTGGGCCAGCCGCTCGGCGCAGAAGGCCTTGACCTCCTCCTCGCTCAGCTTGCCGCGGGCCTCGGGCTGGAGCACCACCACCGCCTTGATGATGGCGCCCACCGCCGGGTCGGGGACGCCGATGACCCCGGCGGCCTTGACGTGGGGGTGGGTGTAGAGCACGTCCTCGACGTCCTTGGCGAAGACCGAGTAGCCCTTGTACTTGATCAGGTCCTTGCGCCGGTCCACGTAGTGGAAGAAGCCGTCCTGGTCCATGCGCACCAGGTCGCCGGTGCGCAGCCAGGTGCGCCCCCCCTCCTGCCACAGCGAGCCGGCGGTCTCCTCCGGCCGGTTCCAGTAGCCGCGCATGACGTTGGGGCCGCAGAGGAGCAGCTCGCCCACCTCCCCCACCGGGAGGAAGGTGGTCCCGTCGGGATCGGCGATGGCGGCGTCGAGGCCCGGGAAGGGGAGCCCGAAGGAGCCGGGGCGCGCCCCCTGGCGCGGGTTGAGGTGGGAGGCGGCGGTCGACTCGGTGAGGCCGTAGCCCTCTCGGATCCCGGTGCCGGTGCGGGCCTGCCAGCCGGTGGCGGTGGACTGGTGCAGGGTGTCGGCCCCGCAGCCGATCAGCTTGAGCCGCCGCCAGTTGACCCGGGTGGTCCGCTGGTGCTCCTTGAGGGTCTCGTAGAGGGTGGGGACGCCCCAGAAGACGGTGGCCTGCCAGTCCTCGACCGCCTCGAGGATGGCGTCCAGGTCCGGCGTGGTGAAGAGCACCTGGGTCTGGCCGCTGGCGATGGCCGAGAACAGCACCACCACCTGCCCGTAGATGTGGAAGTAGGGGAGGAAGGCCATCAGCGTCTCCTTCCCCTCCTCCAGCCCCATGACCGCGTTGGCGAAGGAGCGGAGCGCCACCAGGTTGCGGTGGGTCAGCATCACGCCCTTGGGGTTGCCGGTGGTGCCGCCGGTGTAGGGCAGCGCCGCCAGGTCGGCGCCCGGGTCGATGGCCACCGCCGGCGGGCGTGGCGGGTGGCTGGCCAGCAGGGCCTGGAAGGAGAGCGTGCCGGGGGCGGCCGGGCCCGCCGCGGGGATGGCCAGGGAGCGGAAGACCTTGCCGAGGAAGCTGCGCCCCACCGCCTGGGAGAGGGCCGGCAGGTACTCCCCGACGCCGGTGAGGATGACGTGCTCGACGCGCACCCCCGACTTCTCCACCTTGTCGTGGAGCATGTCCTGGCAGACCAGGATGCGGGCGCCGCTGTCCTCGAGCTGGAAGCGGATCTCGTGGCTGGTGTAGACCGGGCTGATGGCGGTGACCACGCCGCCCACCTTGAGCGCCGCGAAGTAGGCGATGACGAACTGCGGGCTGTTGAGCAGGTAGAGGGCGACCCGATCGCCCTTCTGCAGGCCGAGGGCGGCGAAGGCGGTGGCCAGCCGGTCCACCTGGTCGCGCAGCTCGGCGAAGCTGATCTTCCGGCCGGAGAAGATCAGCGCGGTCCGGCCGCCGAAGCGCGAGGTGGCCTCGTCGAAGACCTGGGAGACCGACCGGTCGGGGACGGCGACGTCGGCGGTGACGCCCGGGTCGTAGTGCTTGACCCAGGGACGGGCCAGGTAGTCGGCGAGCGCGCTCACGGGGGTCTCTCCTCGGATCCACCGTGGCACGCCGGCGCGACGCCCCGCAAGGCTCATCTCCCAGTGAAGCCGGCCGGACCGCAGGCGGCCGGCCACGGGCCCCCCGCCGCGGGTTCGGCGATCACCTCGCCGGCGCCGCCCGTGTAGACTGCCCCCCGTGACCATCCCCGGCGCCCCGCCCTCCATCGCCGCCCGGCTGGCCGAGGTGCGCGCCCGCCTGCCCGCCACGGTGACGCTGGTGGCCATCTCCAAGACCCAGCCGGTCGAGGCCATCCGCGAGGCCTACGCCGCCGGGCAGCGCCACTTCGGCGAGAACTACGCCCAGGAGTGGCGCGCCAAGGCCGACGCCCTGGCCGACCTCGCCGACCTGACCTGGCACTTCGTCGGCGGGCTGCAGACCAACAAGGTGAAGTACCTGGCGCCGCGCGCCGCCTGGGTCCACACCCTCGACCGGGAGGAGCTGGCCCGCGAGCTCGGCAAGCGCTACGCGGCGGCCGGGGCCACGGCCCGGGTGCTGGTCGAGGTGAACCTGGGCGGCGAGGCCCAGAAGTCCGGCTGCGCCCCGGAGCGGGTGGAGCCGCTGGTGGCGCTGGCGCGGGGGCTGCCCGGGCTGGAGGTGGCGGGGCTGATGTGCATCCCGCCGCCGGAGGAGGAGCCGCGCGGCCACTTCGCCCGGCTGCGGGCGCTGCGCGACCGGCTGGGGCTGCGCGAGCTGTCGATGGGGATGAGCGCCGACTGGCCGGTGGCGGTGGAGGAGGGCGCGACCCTGGTCCGGCTCGGCACCGCGCTGTTTGGCGAGCGGCCGCCGCGCGCCTAGATCAGCCTGGTCTTCAGCCGCCCCGAGTCGGTCACCGTGACCCGGAACTCGGCGCCGCAGTAGTAGCAGCGGATCTCGTCCCCGTCGCCGAACTTGTCGTCGTAGGGGTTGTTGGCGGCGCACTCCGGGCAGTCGAAGTCACCGAAGCGGCGCGCCGTGCCTTCGTTGGCGTCTTCCTTCTCGTCGTCTTCGTCGTAGCCCTGGTCGACCGGCATGGCCCCTCCCGGGCCGGATGATGGCCGCTGGGCCCGACGCCGTCCACCCCCGGCGCGCCCCGGCCCCGGAATGGGCCCCGCCCCGCTGGACGTCCCCGGGGGGGCGGGGCGATGCTGCCGCCCGATGCTCGCCGCCGCCACCGCCCTGGCCCTGCTCCTGGCCGCGCCGCCCGCCTGCGGCCTGCCCCCGCTGGCCGGTCCGCCGCCCTGGCGCCCCGGCGAGCGGCTGCGCATGGACCTGTCGCTGCTCGGCTCCATCAAGGTGGGAGAGGTCCAGTTCTCGGTGGAGCGCCCCGGCGCCGGCGGCGCCGTCATCCCCCTGGTGGGCAAGGCCCGCAACACCGCCCGCTTCGGGCCGCTGCAGAAGCTGGTGGCGGTGGCCCTCTCCTGGGTGGACGCCGGGACGCTGCGCCCGGAGCGCTACCGCGAGGAGGCCGACGAGGACGGGCGCCGCCGCTCCATCGACGCCCGCTTCGTCCCCCCCGGCCCCACCGTGATCCTGGAGAGCATGGACCGGGGCAGCCGCGGCAGCGCCACCTTCGAGCGCCGGGGGGAGGTGCTCGATGCCCTCTCCGCCCTCTACCTGCTCCGCGCCGCCCGGCTGTCGGCCGGCGACCGGCTCTGCTTCGACCTGGTGGCCAATGGCAAGTACTGGCGGTTCGCCGGGGCGGTGGCCTCCCGGACGGAGACCTTCGAGGTGCCGGCCGGCCGCTTCACCGCGCTGCGGGTGGAGGGGACGGCGACGCGCGCCGACGGCGCCGGGAAGCCCCGCCCGATCTGGGCCTGGTACTCGGCCGACGCCCGTCGGCTGCCGCTGGCGGTGGTCACCGAGGTGGACCTCGGGGTGGTCTCGGCCAAGCTGGAGGAGGCGCGCTGAGCCGCGGCGGCCCCGGGCGGGCCGTGGTCTCGGGCCGATCGCTCCCCGGTGCGGCCGGCGCCGGCCTGGCCGGCGAGGCCCCGCCTCACATCCGCGCCGCCACCTGGGCCAGCCGGCGGCGGGTGTTGGTCAGCATCTCGCCGAGGTAGTCGAGCTGGTCCACCGGGCCGCCCCCGAGGGCCAGCGACAGCAGCTGGTCCTGGGTGAGGCGCGGATCGGCCACCGCCCGCTCGATCCCCTGCACGTAGCGCTGGATGTGGCCGAGCGCCTCCCGGACCTCGCGCAGGTCGTCGGAGAGGAAGTCGAGGACCACGTGCTCACGCGCCGAGCGCCCGGAGAGCCGCTGCCGCAGCGCCTCCACCGGGTCGAGGACCGGCGCCGGCTCCACCCGCCGCGGCGCCATGACCTCCTGCTGCGACACCGCCACCTGCCCGATCGCCACCTTCATGGCTTCTCCCCCGCGCCCCGCGCGGTCCGCAGCGCCACCGCGGCGATGGCCGCGGCGATCCGTTCGTACCCCTGCCCCTCGTCGGCCAGCTCCTGCACCTCGCGGACGGCCGCCGCCTCGGCCGCCGTCCCCGAGAGCCCCCGGGCCTTCATGAGCGCCCGCGCCAGCGCCAGCTCGCGGCCGCCGCGCCGCGATCCCTGGGCCGCCGGCCGGGGGCGCGCCGCCGCCGGGGCCTGGGCCACGGCCGGAGCCAGCGGGTGGCCGTCGGGCGGCGCGGCGCCGCCGCGGACCGCGCCGGCCCGCCCCAGCAGCACCTCGTCCCCGGGCGGCTGGCCGAAGGGCTCCCCCGGCCAGGCCACCTTCCAGAGCGTGCCGCGGTTGTCGCGGTGGAGCGGGGTGACGAAGCCGCCCGACACCAGGGCGTCGAGCACCCGCAGCAGCCGCCGCTCGGAGAGCCGCAGCCGGGCCATCAGCTCCCGCTTGCCGACCCGGGCCCAGTTGCGCCCCTCGCTCCAGGAGAGCCGGATGAGGTGGAACCAGGTGGCCTGCGCCTCGGCCTCCAGCCGCTCTCCGGCCCGGTCGAAGGCGATGAGCGGGATGGGCGCGAAGGCCGAGCGGACCCGGGCGGCGCCGAGCAGCTGGCCGTGGAACGGGAGGCGACGCAGCTCGCCGGGGGCCAGCGCCTCGGCGGCCACCTGGCCGGCGGTGAGGCGTGCCGTGGGGAGCGCGGCGCTGCCGCGGACACCCCGGTAATAGGCCTCGCCCTTCGCCACCCGACCCCCTCCGGCCCGGCAACGGCCCCGGCGGTCAGGGTAATCGAGCGATATCGCCGGTCAATTTCCTGGAAACGCGAAACGGCGCCCACAGGCGCCGTCGCGTGCCGTCCATCGACCTCGTCGACCGCTAAATGAGACCACGGGAGCGCCGCAGCAGCTCCACCGTCTTCTGGTACTCGATGTCGAAGGCGGCCGTGCCCTCCTGCAGGTGCTTCAGCCGGGCCCGCGCCTCGCGATCGATCTCGTCGTCGACGTCCAGGTGCTTGCGGAAGATGCCGAAGACCTTCTTGCGGAGGAGGTTGTCCTCGGTGAAGACCTCCTCGACGTTCCGCGAGATCAGCAGCTGCTCGATCATCTGGCCGATGACGTGCTCGATCCCCTCGTCGCCCATGCGGAAGCCGCGCACGTCGGCCATCTCGCGCTTCACGGCGGCGAAGCGGGAGTGGTCGTAGCCGCGCCGCTCCAGCGCCTCGCGGGTGGCGGCGTTCACGCGCTCCTCGAAGGAGAGGTACTCCTTCATCACCGACTCCATGTCCTTCTCGGCGTCGTTGATCCGGAGGGTCTCGACCTCGACGTCCCCATCCTGCATGAGGGTCTGGACGACCTCGCGGGCGATGGTGGGGATGACCTTGGGGTAGAGCCGCATGTCGGATTTCCTCGCCTCGACGGCCGCGACCGTCGCCGTGGCCACGAAGGCCGAGCGGGGACCGCGAGCAAAAGGTGAAGCCTTGTAAACCTCGTCGCCCGTAGGGGCAAGACAAAACTACCCTTTCTGCGGCCTGGCATGGCGGGAAAATGACGCCCGACCCCGGAAAAGGCAGGAGCGGCGCCCCACCGGGGACACCGCTCCTGGAACCACCCGGCGGTGCCGGAGGGGGTCCCGGCTACCGGGCCCCGTAGATCTTCATGACCTCGGCCAGCAGCTTGAGGGCCTCGGCCCGGGGGCGCTGGAAGGCGTTGCGCCCCATGATGGCGCCGAAGCCGCCGCCCTCGGCGATGCCCTTGATCTCGGCCAGCACCTCGTCGGTGCCCTTGGCCTCGCCGCCGGAGAAGATGATGATCCGCTTGCCGTTGAAGGCGCTCTGCACCACGTGGCGCACCCGGTCGGCCAGGGTCTTGGTGGGGATCTGGTACTTCTCGAAGACCTTCTTGGCCTCGGCCAGCTCCACCATGTCCTTGGGCGGCTTCACCTTGATGATGTGCGAGCCCATCTGCGCGGCGATCTGGGCCGCGTAGGCGGCGATGTCGACCGCCGTCTCGCCCTCCTTGGAGATGCCGGAGCCGCGCGGGTAGCTCCAGGTGACCACCACCAGGCCGTGCGCCTTGGCCTCCTGGGTCAGGTCGCGGAGGTCCTGGAGCTGGGTGTTGCGGGCGTCGGAGCCCGGGTAGATGGTGTAGCCGATGGCGGCGCAGCCGAGCCGCACCGCCTCCTTGACCGAGCTGGTCAGCGCCGAGCAGGGGGCGCCGCCCAGCTTGGAGAGCGAGTCGGAGTTGTTGACCTTGAGGATCAGCGGGATCTGGCCGGCGTACCTGGCCGCCACCGCCTCGATGAAGCCGAGCGGCGCCGCGTAGGCGTTGCACCCGGCGTCGACGGCCAGCTGCACGTGGTACTCGGGGTCGTAGCCCTCCGGGTTGGGGGCGAAGGAGCGGGCCGGACCGTGCTCGAACCCCTGGTCGACGGGGAGGATCACCAGGTTGCCGGTGCCGGCGAGCCGGCCGGTGTTGAGCAGCCGGTAGAGGTTGGCGAGGGTCCCGGGGCTGTCGGAGCCGTACCAGGAAAGGATCTGCTTCACTCGCTCGGTCATCGCCATCGTGAATGCTCCAGCGTGGTGGGGGTACGGCGGTGGGGCACGGGAGCCCCCGGGTGGAAAGCGGGGGGCATCTTCCGGCCGCGGGCCGCAGGAATCAAGCGGGATCGGCCCCGGGCGCGGCGGCTGTCGCGCCGCCCTCGACAAGCGGCCGATCCGGGGCGTGCCCGGGTTGGAAGCAGCGCTCCACGAAGCCGCAGCCCTCGGCCCGGCAGCGGTCCGGGTCGCGCCCCAGGTCGGCCGGCGTCCGGTCCCCGGCGCCGCGGGCCAGGTCCGCCGCCAGCCCCGGGGCGGCGCGGGCCAGCCCGGCCAGCGCCTCTTCACCCGGGGTGACGTCGAGGGCGCCGAAGTCGCCGCGCAGGAACTGGAGCCGCGCCTCCACCGGCGCGCCGCCGTGGGCCCGCGACGCCGCCAGGGCGTAGGCGGTGAGCTGGAGCCGGTACCGCTCGGCCGCCTCGGCGCGCGGCACCGCGTACTTGTAGTCGAG
Source organism: Anaeromyxobacteraceae bacterium (assembly GCA_032654565.1). Classification (GTDB taxonomy): domain Bacteria; phylum Myxococcota; class Myxococcia; order Myxococcales; family Anaeromyxobacteraceae; genus JADKCZ01. Next base: position 74,825 of record JAULAX010000009.1, read on the forward strand.
GACCAGCAGCCGCCCCCCGGGGCCCGGCCGCACCAGCGCGTCGATGGCCCCGTTGAGGTAGCAGGCGGGAGGGCCGCCCTCCCCCTCCCCGTCGAGCCGCAGCAGGAAGGGGACCTCGCGCCGCAGCCGCCCCTCGGCCGCCGCAGCCACCAGCGCCCGCCAGGGGGGCGCGCCGAGGAAGCGGGTCACCTCGTCGCGGATCTTCAGCACCCCGGGATCGGCCGGGTCGTAGCCGCGCCGCGCCGCCACCGCGGCCAGCTGGGCGCGCTGCTCGAGCGGCGGGGCGGCCAGCTCGAGCTCGGCGAGCATGGCGTGGGCCAGCGTGCCGCGCGAGGTGGCGCGGGCCGGATCGTCGTCGGTGGCGCCGCCGTGCAGCCCGGAGGGCTCGACCAGCCCGAGCACCCGGGTCAGGTGGTGGCGCCGCGGGCAGCGGGCGAACTCGGCCAGCTGGGTCACCGCCAGCCGGATGGAGGCGGGAGGGGCCGGCGGGGGGAGGCGCGGAGGCGCCAGGGCCACCGCGGCCGGGGCGGCCACCTCGGGGGGAGCCTCGATGGGCGGGCCGTGGGCCGCGGTGGCCGCCTCGCCCAGCGGGACCCGCAGGGCCAGCGAGGGATCGCCCCCGACCGCCTCCTCCAGCAGGCCGCGCCAGCCCGGGAAGCCGCGCGAGCCGTCCTTCTTCGGGCGCCCCTCGCCGGAGAGGACCAGCAGGTCGCGGGCCCGGGTGAGCGCCACGTAGAGGAGCCGGCGCGACTCGGCCGCGGAGGCCCGCTTCGCCTCCTCACGGGCCGCCTCCAGCGACGGGGTGCGGACGAAGTCGGCCGCCTCGACGTCGAACCAGTCGGCGCAGAGCCGGCCCCCGGGATCGAGCCGGGCCCGCTCGGCGTCGCTGCGCGTCGGTGCCGCCAGGTCGGGGAGGACGACGATGGGCCACTCCAGCCCCTTGGCGGCGTGGATGGAGAGCAGGGTCACGGCGTCGGCGTCGTCCAGGTCGGCCTCCGGCTCGCGCGGCGGCCGGGCCGCCAGCCAGCGCAGCCGCGTCGCCAGCTCGGCGGCGGTGCCGCCGCGCTCGCCGAAGGTCCGGGCCAGGGCCAGGGCCTTCGTGAGGTTGCGCCGGCGCCGCTCGCCGTCGGGGCCGGCCGCCAGCGCCACGTCGAGATCGAGCGCCTCCACCGCCCGGCGGAGCAGCGGGCCGGGCGCCAGCCGGTCGCGCAGTGGCCGGAGCGCCCGCCAGGTGGCGAGGAACCGATCGAGCCGCCGCCGCTCCTCCGCCGCCATGGGGATCCCCTGGAGCTGCGGGTCGGTGGCGGCGTGGAGCGCGGCCAGCGGCAGCCCCGCCAGCAGCAGCAGGGTGGAGTCGGTGACGGCGCAGAGCGGCGAGCGGAGCAGCGCCGCCCAGGCCAGCTCGTCGCCGGGGTCGGCGAGGCTGGCCAGCAGCTCGCCGAGGTCGCGCACCTCGGGGGCCTGGTGGAAGCCGCCGCGCGCCAGCCGCACCGGGATGCCGGCGCTCCGCAGCGCCCGCTCGTAGATGCCGAGCGCGGTGGTGCGCCGGAAGAGGATGGCCACGTCGCCCCAGCGGGGCCGGCGCGGCCGCTCGCGCTGGTCCGGGTCGCGCACCCTGACCGGCGCCCCGGCCCGCCCCGAGACCAGCGCCAGGATCCGGGCCGCCACCGCCGCCGCCTCGCGCTGCCGCCGCTCGGCGCCGTTCCCCGGGGCGCCGTCGTCGAGCAGCTCGGCGGCCGGCGCCAGCCCAGCCGGACGCCGGGCCACCAGCCGGTCCTCGGGCCGGAAGGCGATCTCGAACGGCCGCGCCACCTCCCCGGCCGGAGGCTGCAGGGCGTGGTCGGAGACCCGGTTGACCAGCGCCACCACCGCCGGCGCCGAGCGGTGGTTGTCGGTGAGGTGGAGCACCCGCCCCTCCCCCGCCTCCAGCCGCGCCACCACCCCGGCGAAGACGCCGACGTCGGCGCCGCGGAAGCCGTAGATCGACTGCTTCAGGTCGCCGACCGCCACCGCGATCGGGCCGGCCGGGAGGCCCTGGCGGGGGGCGGTGAGCAGCTCGAAGATGGCCTGCTGCACCCCGTTGACGTCCTGGTACTCGTCGACCAGCAGGGCCCTGAGCCGCCCGCGAAGCTCGCCGAGGATGGCCGGGCTGCCGGCCAGCAGGTCGCGGGTGGCGGTGAGCAGGCCGTCGAAGTCGAGCCCTCGCGCCGCGCGGCGGGCCTCGGCGTAGCGCCGCTCCGCCTCCGCCACGAGGAGCGCCAGCGCTTCACGCTGGGGGAGCCCCTGCGCCTCGGCGGCCAGCGCCGGCAGCAACTGGCCCCACGCCTTGAGCGCCTCGCAGCCGGCCTTGAGCCGCTCCAGCCCGTTCCCCCGGGGGCCCGGGGTGGCCGCCGCGCCCAGCGCCGCCAGCCGCCCCAGGGCCGCCGGCGTCGGCGTCCCCCGCCGGTCCCCGTCCTCGACCGCCTCGAGGGCCCGGGCCACCCGCTCCACCACCGCCACGGCGGTCGGGGTGCGGGCCTCGGCGCGCGCCGCCACCACCTCGGCGGCCGCCGCCAGCAGCGCCCCGCGGGCCGCCTCGACCGCGCCGGGCGCCGCGACGGCCACCGGCTGCGGGCCGGCCAGCCCCCGCACCGCCCGCTCCCCCACCAGCCCCGCCACCAGCGCCGCCAGCCCGTCCGCCCCGATCCCGGCGCAGAGCGCCTGCGCCTCCGGCCGCCCCTGGTCGAGCGCCGCCACCACCGCGCCCCGGGCCGCCTCCTCCAGGAGCGGCGGCGCCGCCGACTCGTCGAGCACCGTGAACTCCGGGTCGAGCCCGGCCTCCAGGGCCCGCTCGCGCAGCAGCCGGCCGCAGAAGTTGTGGATGGTGCCGATCGCCATCCGGTCGAGGCCGCGCAGCCGCTCGGTCCAGGCCGCCCCCTCCGGGCCCCCGGCGGCCCGCCGCGCCCGCCTCGCCACCGCCGCCCGCAGCCGCTCCACCAGCTCGGCCGCCGCCTTCTCGGTGAAGGTGATGGCGGCCAGCTCGCCCGGGTCGAGCGGCGTCCCGGTGGCCTCCCCGGAGAGCAGCCGGACGCAGAGCTCCACCAGCGCGGTGGTCTTCCCCGAGCCGGCGCCGGCCGAGACCGCGGTGTCGCCGCGCAGCTCGAAGAGCGCCCGCGCCGCCTCCGACCAGGTCGGCTCCCAGCTCACGGCGCCACCTCCGGCTCCGGCTCGCCCACCAGGGCGGCCTCGCCCTGGAAGCGGCAGACCGCGCCGAGCTCGCAGCGGGCGCAGTCGCGGCTGGCGATGGGGAGCGCCCCGGCCCGGACCCGCCGCACGGCGTCGACCACGGCCCGGGCCAGCGCCGGCTCGTCGGGACGTCCCTGCACGGCCTCGAGCCGCTCGGCGCTGCCCAGCAGCAGGTAGGTGGCGGCCAGCTCCCGGCCCGGCAGCGCCCGCCCGGCCGCCAGCAGGTAGAGCGGCACCTGGAAGCTGGTGACGCCGAAGGCCTCCGGGTCGAGGAGCTTCCGGTGACGGCCGGCGTCGCCGCCGCTCTTGTAGTCGATGACCAGCAGCCGCTCCGGCGCCGCGTCGACCCGGTCGATCCGCCCCTGCAGCCGGATGGTCTCGCCGTCGGCGGTCAGCTCCAGCGGCGGGGTGGCCGACGGGCCGCCGAACTGGTGCTCCAGCAAGGCCGGCGCCAGGCCGTCGCCGCCGCCGGCCTCGGCCTCGACCACCCGGGCCAGCCGGGCCAGCACCGCGCCGCGCCGCGAGCTCCAGACGGCCGGGTCGCCCACCTTGCCGTCGGCCTCGAACTCGGCGAAGACCGCCTGCGCCAGCTGGCGCGCCTCGGCCCGGTCGGCCGGCCCGCCCGCCGGGGGCCAGGCGCCGCGCCCGGCGCGCCCCCGCACCCAGCGCTCCAGCACGGCGTGGAGCAGCCGCCCCTCCTCCCGGGCGTCGATGTCCAGCCCGGCCTCGTCGGCCTCGCGCAGCCGGGCGCCGGTGGCCAGCAGGAAGCGGAACGGGCAGCGGGCCAGGTTCTCCAGCTGGTGGGCCGACCACTCGGCCGGCAGCCGGCGGTGGAGCTGCTCCAGCCCCGCCCCGGCGATGGCCCCGGCGTAGGGGCCGGTCCGGCCGGCCAGCACCGCCTCGCGCCGCTCCCGCTCGATGGCGCCGACCGCCAGCGCCCCGGCGGCGCGTCCCTCGAGCCCCACCGCCGCCAGCGCCGCCAGCGTCGCCGTCCCCGCCCCGCCCCGGGCCAGCGCCGCGGCCGCCAGCAACGCTTCACGATCGGTGCGGGCCTCGGCCAGGGCCGGCGCCCGGGCCGGGCCGGGCAAGGTCACCCCGGCCTCGGCCAGGGCCTGGGCCAGCAGCGGCGAGGGCTCCCCCCCGCCGGCGGGGCCGGGGCCGGGCCAGAGCACCGCCAGCCGCTCCCGCCCGGCGGCCACCGCGCAGGCCAGCTGGTGGAAGGACTCGGCGCGCCGGACGGCGCCGGTGGCCAGCGCCCCGCGGCGCAGCAGCCCGTTCACCGCCTGGCGCTCCGGCTCGCGGAGCAGCGGCTCGGCCGCCGCCGGGGCCGGCACCGCCCCGGCCCCGCAGCCCACCAGGATGGCGGCCCGGGCTGAAGAGCCCGGCGCCTCGGCGAAGGCGGCCAGCTCCACGGCCCCGCCGAACGGCTCCCGCCCGCCGCGCAGCGAGGCGCCGTCGACCGCCAGCGCCAGCAGCCGCTGCCAGTCGGGGGCGGCCAGCCGCTCGCCGCTCCGCCCCAGCATGGTGAGGGCGCGCACCAGCTGGTCGGCCGTCTCCTCCAGCGTCGCGAGCGCGGCCAGGTCCCGGGTCGCGGTCTCCGCCTCGCCCTGCCCGGCGCGGCGGCGCAGGCCCGACGCCTCGAGGTAGTCGGTGAGGCGGGAGGCGTGGGCCGACGCCGTGGCGTCGGTGGAGAGCGGGCGCAGCCGCGCCACCAGCGAGGCCAGGCCGTCGGCGGCGCGCCCCAGCGCCTCCCGCTCCCGGACCGCCCGGGGGCCGCTCAGCGCCTCGCCGCGCCGGCGCAGCGAGCTCTCGGGGTCGCCGCGCCCGTCGAGCGCCCCGGCGGCGTCGAGCCAGCGCCCCAGCCCCGGCCCCAGCCCGGAGGTGACGAGGTAGCTGGAGGCGGCCAGCCGCTCCAGCGTGCGCCGGTCGCGGGTGCCGCCGGCCACGCCGAGCGCCGCCAGGACCACCGCCACCACTGGCGACTCGGCCAGCGCGCCGGACCGGCCGGTGGCGAAGGGGACCCCCTGGGCGGCGAAGGCGGCGGCCAGCCGCGGGGCCGAGCGGCGCGGCGACGGCGCGAAGACCAGCAGCTCGGCGGGCGGGACGCCGGCGGCGATGAGGTCGGCCGCGGTCCGGGCCGCCAGCGCCGCCTCCCCCTCCTCGCCGGCCCCGGCCAGCGCCAGCAGCTCCCCCTCCAGGAGGGCCGGGCCCGGGGGGGCGCCGGCCAGCGCCGAAAGCAGCGCCGCCGGCCGGGCGGCGCGGGCGGGGTCGTCGACCCGGTCCAGCGAGACCTCCAGCTGGCGGCGGCCGGAGAGCTCGTGGAGCGCCTCGACCCGGCGCAGCAGCGGCTCGGCGGCGGCCGAGAGGGCGGGGGCGTCGGCGAAGGCCGGGAGCTGGAAGCGGCTGCGGGCGGCCCGCGCCGCCAGCGCCTCCACCAGCGACCACTCGGCGGGCGAGAGGCTGGTGAAGCCGTCGAGGAGCAGGAGCTCCAGCTCGTCGCCGTCGTCGAGCGGGACCCCCCGCCGGACCGCGGCGGCGGCGGCCCGTGCCGCGCCGGGACCGTCGAGCAGCCCGAGCCGGTCGAGCCGGGCCTCGAAGGCCTCGAGGGCCCGGGCCAGGGTGCCGAGCCGCTCCGCCGCCGCGCCGCCGAGCGAGCCGGCCGCCAGCCGCGCCGCGCCGACCGGCACCTCGCCGCGCCGCAGCTCGGAGAGCGTGGCGGCCAGGGCGCCGGCCAGGCCGCTCTCGGGCCTGAGGCCGGCCAGCGCGCCGCCGGCCTCGTCCCCCGCCGCCACCGCCAGCAGCCGCTCGCCGAGCGGGCTGAGCACGGCGCGCCCGTCGCCGGCCGCGGCCAGCGCCCGGGTCACCAGGGCGTCGAGGGTGGTGACGGTGGGGCCGAAGAGCAGCCCGCCCCCGGCGTCGCAGAGCCGGCGTGCCGCGCGGGTCGCCTGGAGCGCGGTGGGGACGACGACGAGGGCGGGCACGCCCGGAATCTAGCGCCCCGCCCTGACGGCTCGAACCGGTCCCGGCCATCTGGCATGATTCGCGCCATGCACAAGAGCCGACTCGCCGGCTTCATCATCGACTGTGAAGGTCCCGACCTGGACCGGGCCGTCCGCTTCTGGAGCGGCGCGCTCGGCATGCGAACGTTGGGGCGGGAGGGCGACCGCTACGAGCCGCTCGACGCCGCGGCCCGCGATCTCTACCTCGAGGTCCAGCGGGTGGAGCACCCGAGCCGGGTGCACCTCGACATCGAGACCGACGACCTCGACGCCGAGGTGGCGCGACTGGTGGCCCTGGGGGCGCGGAGGGTGGCCGCGGTGGAGCGCTGGGTGGTGATGGAGGCGCCCACCGGCCAGCGATTCTGCGTGGTGCGGCACCACGGCTGGGAGGGCAAGGCCGGCGTCAACGAGTGGCCGTAGCCACGACCCGTGGCGACGCCCGGCGACGCATCAGCCCGGGCCGGCCGCTGCACCGGATCGCGTGCGCGGAGACCGCAGCTGCCGCTCGCGGAGCAGTCCACCCAGCCAGCACTGCGGGAGCGCCAGCACCACCAGCGCGATGGGGTACCAGCGGGGCCCGAGCCCCAGATTCCAGGTCGCCACGACGCCGACCAGCCCGAGGCCGACGCCCAGGACGCCGAGGATCATGGCGTGCCGCACGGGCCGATCGGGTGCCAGCCGGGCCGTGAGCCAGGCGCCGCCGACGCTGATGACGATCCGGTAGGCGGTCGCCAGCGCCGCCAGGCCGTCGTCCAAGGGCTGGTCCATGGGCGGATAGACACCGACGACGTGGAGCAGGATGTCAACGACCGTGGTGACGGCGACGATGGTCACCAGGCCGGCAGCGACGGCGGCGACGGACTTCCAGGCTGGCTTCATGTCGGGATCCTTCGAACCACCTGGAGCCAGCCATGCAGCGGATGCGCGGCGGCCCCCAGTGGCCCCTTGATTGTTTGACCCGTCTCAGCTCCGCCCTCCCGGGCCCCGCCCGGCCCGGCGACAGCTGCCTGCCTGGCACTCGCGACCACCATTCGATCTCCGAGGGCGCCTCGAGCTGGCGTGACTTGTCCCGCTCCCGCGCCGGCGGCGTCGGCTACTTCCCCTGGTAGGCGGCCTTGAGCTTCGCCACGTCGAGCTTCCCCATCGTCAACATCGCCGCCATGGCCCGCTGCGCCCCGGCCTTGTCGGCACCGCCCAGGCACGCACCGAGCGCGCGGGGAACCACCTGCCAGCTCAGGCCCCAGCGGTCCTTGAGCCATCCGCACCTGCCGGGCTGGCCGCCTTCGCCCAGCTTGCGCCAGTAGGCGTCCACCTCGCGCTGGTCCTTGCAGTCCACCATGAGGGAGATCGCCTCCGTGAACTTGAAGTGCGGGCCGCCGTTGAGCGCGATGAAGGGCTGGCCCTCGAGCTGGAAGGTGACCGACATCGGCGACACGCTGGTCACCCGGGAGCCCTTCTTGAAGACGGAGACGTAGAAGCGGGCGGCCTCCTCGGCCTGCCCGTCGTACCAGAGGAAGGGTGTGACGCGGTGGATGGTGGTGGTCATGGACGGCTCCTTGTGGAGAGAGGTGCTTCCAGGCTGGCGCGGGCCGCGCCGAGGCACCCCGGCTTCATCTCGCCCTCCGGCGTGCCGCGGCGCTCGGGCTGCCGCGGCGGTGGTGCCCAGCAGGGAAGTGCTTCAACCTCACCTCCCAGATGCGAGCGTAGGCCTCCATCCATTCCGCCGCCTTCTGGAAGGGGCCGAGCTCGAGGTGACGGGGCCCCAGGCGGTTCCCCGGACCCTTCCTGACCAGACCGGCGGCCTCCAGCACCTTGAGGTGCTTCGAGACGGCGGGCTGGCTCATCGAGTAGGGCGCGGCCAGGCTGCTCACCGATGCTGGCCCCAGGCTGAGCTGCTCCAGGATCGAGCGCCGGGTCGGATCGGCCAGCGCCGCCAGGGTTCGGCTGAGCACGTCCTCCGGTGCGGGGCTGGTCCCTGTCATAACTCATGGGTTATGTACTTCGGGCCCCGCACCTTCAAGTGAATCGTCGAGCTCCGTCGGGGGCGGCCCCACCGGGCCTCCGGGCCCTCGACCAGTCCGTCCCATCCCTGGTCGGCTGCCCGGAGGGAGGCCCGCGCCGCCTCGACCACCCCCGCCGGCAGCGCCGCCCCGAGCCCGGCCTGGTCGCAGAGGTTGACCGGGCACTCCACGGCGCCGAAGCGCCGTCGCGTCTCCAACTGCACCTCGGCGCGGCCCGCCAGCGGGCCGCCTTCCCCCGGCCGGCGCTACTCCTCGCGGTAGCTGGCCAGCGAGCCCTCGTTCTCCCAGACGTCGACCCGGGAGACCGTGACCCGGCCCCCCTGGGCGGCGGCCAGCCGGGCCGCCATCTCCTGGTGGAAGAAGCGGGCGATCAGCTCGGCGGTGGTGTTGAGCTCGTCGAAGGGGGGGATCTCGTTGACGTTGCGGTGGTCGAAGCGGGCGCCGATCTCGGCCACCATCTTCTGCAGGTCGGCGAAGTCGATGACCATGCCGATCTTGTCGAGCACCGCGGCCCGGACGAAGACCCGGATCCGCCAGTTGTGGCCGTGCAGCCGCTCGCACTTGCCGCCGTGGAGGCGGATCTGGTGCGCCGCGGAGAAGAGGAAGTCCTTCGAGATCTCGAACACCGGTGAGCCCATGGCGCCGGGCGATATAGCAGAACCGCCGCCGCCGCGCACCCCGTGATGGGCCGGGCCGCGGCGGGGACCGCGGGGGAGCGCTCAGCCCCGCCGCAGCAGCCGGTGGCGGACCAGCAGCCGCCGCCCGGTCAGCACCACGTCCCCCCGCCGCGCCAGCTCGGAGAGGGCGCGGGAGACGGTCTCGCGGCTGGTGCCGATCATCCCGGCGATCTCCGCCTGGGTGGGGCGCTGGCGCAGCACCCGCCCCTCCGGCGCCGGCTCCCCGTCGGCCAGCGCCAGCTCGCGCAGCCGGGCCGCCAGCCGCCCCAGCACGTCGAGCAGCGCCAGGTCGCCGATGACGGCGTCGGCGCGCCGCAGCCGGCGGGAGAGCTCGGTCATCACCTGCACCGCCACCCTCGGGTGGCGGGCCAGGTGGGCGCGGAAGTCGGCGCGGGAGAGCACCACCAGCGTGGAGGGCTCCAGGGCCACCACCGTGGCCGAGCGGGGCTCGTCGTCGAGCAGGCTCATCTCCCCGAAGAAGTCGCCGGGCTCCTTGAAGATGGAGAGGATCACCTCGCGCCCCGACTCGCCGTAGAGCACCACCTTGACCCGGCCGCGGAGCAGCACGTAGAGGGCGTCGCCCGGCTCCGCCTCGGAGACGATCACCTCACCCTCGGCGTAGGCGCGGCGGCGGGCCAGCCGCTCCAGCCCGGCGGCGGCGGCGTCGTCCAGCTCGGCCAGGATGGAGACCGAGCGGAGCAGCCCGGGCGGCGCGCGGTCGGAGTCGGCCATGGCGCGAACCGTAGGAGGCGCGCCCCGGCCGGTCAAGCGAAGGGGGCCAGCAGGGCCCGCACTGCCGCGGCCGGGTCCGGCCCGGTCAGCCAGGCCCGGATGGCCGCCACCCCGGCGGCGCCCGCCTCGACCGCCAGCGGCGCCAGCGCCGGCTCCACGCCGCCGAGCGCCACCAGCGGCAGGCCGAGCCGGCAGGCCTGGCGGAGCGGCTCCACCCCGAGCGGCGGGCCGTACCCGGCCTTGGAGGGCGTGGCCCAGACCGGGCCGAAGCTGGCGTAGTCGGCGCCCCCGTCGCGCGCCCGGGCCACCTCGGCGGCGGAGTGGCAGGAGACCCCGACCAGCGCCCCGGGGCCGAGCAGCCGGCGCGCCTCGGCCGGCCCGACCGCGCGGGCCGGCAGGTGGACCCCGTCGGCGCCGCAGGCCAGCGCCACGTCGAGCCGCTCGTTGACCAGCAGCCGCTGCCCGTGGGCGCGGCAGACCCGGACCAGCGCCACGCCCAGCGCCAGCAGCGCCCCACCCGCCAGCCCCTTCTCGCGCAGGTGCACCGCCACCCGCCCCGGCGCCAGGCCGCGCAGGACCCGGTCGAGGTGGGCCGGGAGGTCGGCCACCAGCGCGCCGTCGGTGACCAGGTGGACAACGGGGGGTCGCATGATTAACGTCCGGCCATCTTCTCGTCAGGAGCCGGACGTGTCGAGCCCGCTGGACCGCCTCATCGAGTTCCTGGAGACCCAGCGCCGCCTCCACGGGCCGCGGTTCCCCGAGGTGCGCGCCGACAAGGTGCTCACCTTCATGGGGACCAGCAGCCTGGCCGGCACCCACCCCACCGTCTCGCTCCACCGGGTCGGCGGCGTCGAGGCCGGCGACGCACCGGGCGCGCTGCGGGTGCGGCTGGCGGGGCGGCTCCCCCGCGGCCCGCGGGCCGGGGAGTGCCTCTCCGTCCACCTCTCCCGGCTGGAGCAGTACCGCGGCTTCCAGGTGAAGACCCTGCCGCTCCCCCCCGGCGGCGCCGAGGCCGACCTGCTCACCGAGGAGGGCGACCTCCTCACCGTGAACGGCCGCCGCATCTACACCGTCCACCACAGCCCGTACACGCTCCGCTTCTTCGAGGAGATCCCGGTCGACGAGGTGCGCGAGGTGGCCGCCGGCCTCCCCTTCGCGCTGGTGGCGGTGGCCGAGACCGCCAACCTCTCGCCGCGCTTCGTCTTCCACCACGAGGTGCGCGACGGCCGGCTGGCGCTCTTCCACGGCGACGGCCTGGCGCTGAAGACGGCCATGAACCTGCGCACCAACGCCGAGGAGACCCGGGTGGTGCTCGACCTCGACCAGCCGGGCGGCTGGCAGCTGCGCGGGACGGTGCTGCCGGTGCGCCAGCAGGAGCACCCGCTGGCCTGGGAGAAGGTCCACGCCGGGTTCCAGGGTGGCGGCTGGGGCCGGCCGTCGAAGGTCTACCGCTTCGTCGCCGAGGCGCTGGAGCCCATCGCCTTCGCCGGCTGAGCCGCCGCGGCGGCGCCACGCCGTCCGGGACCGGACCGGCCCCGCCGTCAGCTCCCGATCAGTCCCCCCAGCGGCGACGAGGCGGCGGCGTGCAGCTTCATGGGGATGCGGCCGGCCAGGAAGGCCTGCCGCCCGGCCCTGACCGCGTCGCGCATGGCGGCGGCCATCATCACCGGATCCCGGGCCCCGGCGATGGCGGTGTTCATGAGCACGGCCACCGCCCCCAGCTCGAGGGCGATGGCGGCGTCGCTGGCGGTGCCGACGCCGGCGTCGACCAGCACCGGCACGCCGGCCGCCTCCATGATGATCCGCAGGTTGTAGGGGTTGCGGATGCCCAGGCCGGAGCCGATGGGGGCGCCCAGCGGCATGATGGCGGCGCAGCCGGCGTCCTCCAGCCGCCGGGCCGTGACCGGATCGTCGTTGGTGTAGGGCAGGACGGTGAAGCCCTCCTTGACCAGCACCCGGGCCGCCTCCACCAGGCCGACCACGTCGGGGAAGAGGGTGCGCGGATCGCCGATCACCTCCAGCTTCACCAGATCGCCCATCCCCAGCTCGCGCCCCAGCCGCGCCGTGCGGATGGCCTCGTCGGCGGTGAAGCAGGCGGCGGTGTTGGGGAGCAGCGTCATGTGCCTGGGGATCCACTCCAGCAGCGAGGCCTCCCCCGTGGCGGTGAGGTCGAGCCGGCGCACCGCCACCGTGACCACCTCGGCGCCGGAGGCCAGGTGGGCCTGCTGCATGGTGGCGAAGTCGGGGAACTTGCCGGTGCCGACCAGCAGCCGGCTGGTGAAGGTGTGCTTCCCGATCGACCAGGTGTCGCCCACGGCTACCCTCCCCCCACGAAGGCGACGATCTCGACCGAGTCGCCCGACGAGAGCCGGTGCGTCGCGTACCGGTCCTTGGTCACCACCGCCTCGTTCACCTCGACCGCCACGCGCACCGCCTTGACGCCGAGGTGGGCCAGCAGCCCCGCCACCGTCAGCGCCTCGGGCAGCTCGCGCGGCTCGCCGTTCAACCGGACCTGGATCGCCATGAGTGGCGCGATTCTCGCCTCGGGCCGCGGGGCGCGTCAAACCGGGCGGGCGGTGAAATGAAACCGCGCCCCCCGGGACCAACCCGGGGGGCGCGCTCGGCCGGTCGGGGGAGGCCGACCGAGGGGAGAGCAACGCGAGCTAGCGGACGATCACCTCCAGCGACAGCCAGACCCGCGGGTCCTCGCGGGTCACCACGACGGTGGCCCGGCCCGGGGCGACGGCCTGCACCAGCCCGGGGTGGTGGGGATCGAGGGTGACGACGCCGGGGGAGTAGCTCACCCAGCTGACCAGGTTGGAGGCGTCCCCGGTGGTGCCGTCGGTGTAGGTGACGGTGGCGGAGACCTGCAGCTGGTCACCGACGGAGAGGACCGGGACCTGCGGCTTCTTGCCGTAGTCGAGCCGCCAGGACTTCACCGCCGGGGCCCCGACCTGGACCAGCGCGCTGGCCATCAGGCCGGTGCCGGGGAGCTGGGCGGTGACCACCGACTGCTGGCCGCGGACCAGGCCCCAGGCATGGCCGGCGTCATCGGCCAGGTTGGACACCTGGACGGCCAGCGGCGACAGCGAGAGCCAGGTGACCTGGTCGGTGACGTCGCCCACCGAGCCGTCGGAGTAGGTGCCCAGCGCGGTGAGGGAGGCGAAGGCGCCGAGGGGCGCGGTGGCCTGCGGCGGCGAGAGGGCCAGCCCCACCAGCTCGGCGGGGGTCACGGTCACGTCGAGCCCGGCGCGCTGCCCCTGGTAGCTGGCCTCGAGCCGGGCGCTGCCGAGCTCCAGGCCGCGGACGGCGCCGCCCTCCACCCGGGCCACCTCCTCGGCGTCGCTGCTCCAGGTGGCGTCGGCGCTGACGTCGACGTCGGAGCCGTCGGTGAAGGTGGCGCGGGCGGTGACGCCGGCGCGGGCGCCGCGGGGGAGCGCCGCGAGATCTCGGGCCGTGGCCAGCCGCAGCGAGAGGGGCGCGGCGTCGGTGACCTCGAGGTCGGCGGAGGCCTGCATCCCGTTGAAGCGGGCGCTGAGCCGGGCCGGCCCCTTCGCCGAGGCGCGGGCCAGGCCGGCGGACTCGACCACCAGGCCGCCGAGGGGGGTCGACCAGGCCACCTGGCCGGTCAGGTCCACCACGGTGTCGTCGGTGAAGCGCCCCGTGGCCACGGCGGTCACGGCGGCGCCCAGCGGCACCCGCAGCAGGCCGGGCACCACCTCGAGGGAGGCCAGGGTGGCGGCGGTGACGGTGAGGCCGGCCTCGGCGGTCTGGCCCTGCAGCGAGGCCGTCACCCGGGTGGTGCCGGCGGCGGCGCCGTGGACCAGGCCGCCGGCGTCGACGGTGGCGACGGACCCGTCGACCACGGCCCAGCTCACCTCGGCGGAGAGGTCCCGGGTGTGGCCGTCCTGGTAGACGGCGGTGGCGGTGAGCTGCTGCTGCTGGCCGGCCGCGAGGCTCGCGGTGGGCGGCGACACCTGCAGCTGGACCACCAGCGTCGGGGAGAGGCGCAGCTCGCTCCCGCAGGCCGCCGTCAGCAGCGCCATCACCGTCAACATCCCCTGGGTGGTCTTCGTCATGGTCCGCTCTCCCTGGCGCTGCAAGCCGTTTCGACCGCGGGGCGCCCCGGCGCCCTCGTCCAGGTTCCAATGCGGCAATCGTGCCGGGCGACCGGCGGCTCCCCTCGACGGTGGGTGCGATACGCGGAAACGGCGGCCACTCCTGCCGATCCGAAGCGGGAGCCGCGGCGGCGCAGCGCCCGCGTTCGCCGGTGGCCGGACAACCCGGGTGCACCGGACCCGCCCAGCCGCGCGCCGCGGAGGTGGTGACGCCGGCGCCATCATCCGACCTCGGCGCCGTTCGCCTACCCCGGCTATGCTGCCGCCATGGACCTGCCCGGGGCCCCGCCCGCCCGCTTCCAGTATCCGGTCGAGTACCCGATCGTGATCATCGGCCTGGCCGGCGACGACTTCCCCGAGCACGCCCGCCGCCTGGTGGAGCGGGTGGTGGGGGCGGCGCCGGCGGAGCGGGTCACGGTCCGCGCCAGCGCCGGCGGGAAGTACCACTCGGTCACCGTGCTGGTGACGCTCACCAGCGAGCCGCAGCGGCTGGCGCTCTACGACGCCCTGCGCGCCGACCGGCGCGTCGTCCACGCGCTCTGAGGAGCCCCGCCTGCCCCGCGACCTGACCATCGGCCCGCTCGCCCTCGGCGGGATGATCGACCGGGCCGTGGCCGCCGCCCGCCTCCACTTCCGGACGCTCTTCGTGGCCATGCTGCTGGTGCAGGCGCCGGCCCTGGTGCTGGCCCGGCTGGCCTCGGCGCAGGCGCCCGGGCTGCTGATGACCGGCACCGATCCCCGGCTGGCCGCGGAGCGGGCCCCGGCGGCCCTGGCCGCCGCCGGCGGGCTGCTGCTGGCCCTCTTCCTCCTCCAGGGCGTGGCCCTGGCCATCACCGCGGTCATCCTGGCGCCGTCGCTGGCGCCCGCCGCCCTCGCCCCGGCGGGGAGCCCTTCCTGGGGCTGGGCCCGCCGGCTGGTGAGCGCCGCCGGCGTCGGCCTGGCCCAGCAGCTGGTCCTGCTGCTGGGGCTCGGGCTGGGCACGCTCCCGGGGCTGCTGCTGCTGCTCTCGGCCCGCTCCGGCGCCACCGCCGTGGTCGGGGTCGCCGGCGCCGCCCTGGGCGGCCTGGCCCTCTTCCTGGTCGCCCTGCTCCGCACCATCCTGGCGCCGGTGGTGGTGGCGGTGGAGGGGCTCGGCCCCTGGGGCGCGCTGCGCCGGTCGGTCCGGCTGATGGCCCCCCGCCCCGGACAGCCGGTGCTGGAGCGGCCCGGGGTGCGCGCCTCGCTGCTGATCCTGGTCACCTTCACCCTGATGCTGGCCGTCAACGGCCTGGCCGGCCTGCCCCGGGCGGTGGCCGGGAGCCTGGCCGGCGGCGGCGCCCTCCCCTTCCTGCCCGGCGGGCTGCCCCTCCCCGTGGAGCTGGGGCTCTCGCTCTTCGAGCTGGCGGCGGGTGCGGCGCTGCAGCCATTTTCACTCGCCGTCACGGTGGTCTTCTACTTCGAGCGGCGGGCCCGCGCCGAGGGGCTCGACCTGCTGGCCTGGGCGACCCGGCTGGAGCGGGCGTGACCGCCGCGCGGCTGGTGGCCAGCCAGGCCGACCGGGCGGCCCTGGCCGAGGTGCTGGCCGACCCCGAGTTCCAGGCCCAGCGCTGGCGCGGCGAGGCCCTGCGCCAGTGGCTGGCCGGGTGGTGGGAGCGGCTGACCGAGCTGCTCGGCACCACCGAGGCGGAGCGCTGGGCCGACCTGGGGCGGGGGGTCTTCTTCCTCGCCGTGGCGGCGGCGCTGCTGCTGGCCTGGCGCGCCGCCCGTCGCCGCCGGGCCCGGGCGCCGGACCCGGGGCGGCCCGGCCGCGTCGCCGCCCCGGCCTCGTCGCCGGCCCGGGCGGTGACCCTGGTCGACGCCGAGCGCGCCCTCTCCGCCGGACAGGCCGCCGAGGCGGTGCGGCTGGCCTTCCTGGCGGCGGTGGGGGCCGTCCAGCGCCGCCTCCGGGCCGCCGCCGCCGAGTTCCTCACCGGGAGCGAGCTGGCCGAGCGGGTGGCCGACGAGGGGTTCGCGCGGCTGGCCCGGCTCCACGAGCGGACCGTCTTCGGGCGCCAGCCGGTGACCCGCGAGGAGGCGGCCGCGGCGCTGGCGGTGGCGGCCCGGCTGGTCTCCGGGCCGGGCCCCGGGCCCACGCCCCCCGGGCGCGAGGTGACCCGGTGAGGCGCGCCGGGCTGGCCCTGGCCCTGGTCCTCGGGGTGGCGCTGCTCTTCGCCGCGGTGGTGGCCACGCCGCCCCGGGGCGACCCGGCGCTGGCCCGCTTCCCCTCCACCGAGTCGACCTGGTCCGGTGGCGTGGCGGGCGCGGCGCGCTGGCTGGAGGCCACCGGTCGTCCCCACCGCCGCTGGGTGGGAGCGGCGACGCCGCCCGCGGCGGGCGAGGCGTGGCTGCTGCTGTCGCCGGCGGCCCCGCTCGGCGACCGCGAGGTGCAGGGGCTCCTCGACCACGCAGAGGCCGGGGGGCTGGTGGTCTGGGCGCTCGGCGACGGGGGCGAGCACCGGCAGCCGGCCCTGGCCCGGCGGCTCCAGGCGCGACGGGTGCCGGGCCGGGGGCTGCACACCGCCGCCCCGCTCTCGCCCCACCCGCTCTTCGACGGGATCTCGCTGCGCCTCGGCGGCGCCGGCGTGGCCTGCGACGCGCCGGGGGCCCGGACGGTGCTGGGCGACGCCGGGTGGGCCGCGGCGGTGGCCGTCCCGGTGGGGCGGGGCGAGGTGCTGCTGCTGGCCGGGCCGGAGCTGCTCGACAACGGCCACCTCGCCGAGCCCGACGCCCTGGACGTCTGGGTGAGGCTGGCGTCGCGGGGGCCGCTGGTCTTCGACGAGCGCTTCCTGCGCCCTGCGGCGGCCGGGCTGGTGGCCGGCGCCGGACCGCTGGCGCCGTTCGGGCTGCAGCTCGGCCTGCTGGTGCTGCTGCTCGGCGCCGCGCTCTGGCCGCGGCTCGGGGCCATCCGGCCGCCGCCGCCGCCGGGCCCGGGGCGGACCACCCGCGACTACCTGGCCGCGCTGGCCGAGCTCTACCGGCGCGCCGGAGCCGAACCGGAGCTGGCCGCCGCGGCCTGGGAGCGGCTGCGCCGGCGGCTGGAGCGCGAGGCCGGGGTGGCGGCCGGGCTCCCCGTCGAGGAGGCGGTGCGCCGGCTGGCGCCGACCGCCCCGGCCATGGCCGAGCCGCTGCGGCGCGGCGCGGCGGCGCTGGCCCGGGGTGGCCCGGGGTGCCTGCTGGCGGTGACCCGGGCCGCGGCCGACGTGCGGGCGGCCCGGCGCTGGCGCGGCCGCTGAAACCCGCGTGCTAGAGTCGGCGCATGTCGAACCTCGACGAGCCGGCCGGGGCCGCGGCCCGGGCGCCGCTGGCGCGGGTGGAGGCGGAGATCGCCAAGGCGGTGGTCGGGCAGGCCGAGCCCATCCGCCAGCTGCTGGCGGCGCTGGTGGCCGGTGGCCACGTCCTGCTGGAGGGGGTCCCCGGGGTGGCCAAGACGCTGCTGGCCAAGACCCTGGCCCGCACCCTCGACCTGCGCTTCGGGCGGGTCCAGTTCACCCCCGACCTGATGCCGGCCGACATCCTCGGCACCAGCGTCTACCGCCCCCAGGCCGGCACCTTCGAGCTGCGGCGCGGCCCGGTCTTCACCGACGTGCTGCTGGCCGACGAGATCAACCGCACCCCGCCCAAGACCCAGGCCGCCCTGCTCGAGGCCATGGAGGAGCGGCAGGTGACGCTCGACGGCGAGCGGCTGGCGCTGGGGAGCGACTTCTTCGTCATCGCCACGCAGAACCCGGTGGAGTACGAGGGGACCTACCCGCTCCCCGAGGCCCAGACCGACCGCTTCATGATGAAGGTCCGGGTCGGCTACCCGGAGGCGGCCGAGGAGCTGGAGATCCTGCGCCGGGCCGGGGGTCGGGCCGACGGCCACGACCTGGCCGCCGCCGGGGTGGTCGCCGTCTTGACGAAGGGTGAACTGGACGGGCTGCGCGACCGGGCCCGCCGCCTGGCGGTGGCGCCGGAGCTGCTCGACTACGTGGCCCGGCTGATCCGGGGCAGCCGCCAGCTGGCCCGGGTCCGGCTGGGCGGCTCGCCGCGCGCCGGGGTGGCGCTGCTGGCGGCGGCCCGGGCCCGGGCGGCGCTGCGCGGGGCGGAGTGGCTCTCGCCCGACGACGTCAAGGGCTCGGCGGCGCCGGTGCTGCGCCACCGGCTGGTGCTGCGCCCCGACGCCGAGCTGGAGGGGGCCAGCGCCGACGAGCTGGTGGCGGAGCTGCTCGACACCGTGCCGGTCCCCAGGTAGCTCGGCCGTGCCCATCCCCTCCCCCCGCGCCCTCTGGCTGCTCGCCGCCGGGCTGGCCTGTCCGCTGCTGCTCGGCCCGGGCCGGGCCGGCCTGCTGGTCCTGGGGGCGTGGGACGCCGCGGTGCTCCTGCTCCTGCTCCTCGACGGGTGGCGGGCGCCGACCGCCGCGCTCTCCGCCGAGCGCCGGCTCCGCGAGCCGCTCACCGCCTTCGCCGCCTGCCCGGTCTCGGTGCGGCTGCGCTCCACCGCCGCCCGGCCGCTCTTCGTCGCCGTGGCCGACGCCCCGCCCCCCGGCTTCGACGCCGCCGGCCACCGGGGCCGGCTCACCGCGCCGCCGGGGACGGCGCCGGAGGAGGCCCGGCTCGACTACACCGTCACACCGCGGGCCCGCGGCCGGCACGCCTTCGGCGACCTCCACCTGCGGGTGCTCGGCCCGCTGGGGCTCGGCTGGCGGCCGGCGCGGCTGCCGCTCGGCCAGGTGGTCAGCGTCTACCCCGACCTCGGGCTGGCGCGGAGCCTGGCCACCCCCGACCTGGCCGCCGCGCCGGGGCCGGGCCGGGTGGGCCGGGAGCTCCGGCCGGGGCGGAGCGAGGGGCGCGAGTTCGCCGCCCTGCGCCACTACCAGGCCGGTGACGACCTGCGCTCGGTGGACTGGAAGGCCACGGCCAGGCGCGGCGCGCCGGTGGTGCGGGAGTGGCAGCCGGAGCGCAACCAGACCGTCTGGGTGCTGCTCGACTGCGGGCGCCACCTGGGGGCCCGGCTCGGCGACGGCCGGACCAAGCTGGACCGGGCCGTGGAGGCGGCGCTGTCGCTGGCGCGGGCCGCCGCCGAGCGGGGCGACAAGACCGGCCTCCTCCTCTTCGGGGCCGAGGTGGAGCGGGTGGTGCCGCCCGACGCCGGCAAGGCCCGGCTCGGGCCGCTGGCCGAGGCCCTCCACCTCGCCCAGTCACGGCCGGTGGAGTCGGACTTCGGCGCCGCCTTCGACCTGCTGCTGGCCCGCCAGCGCCGGCGCGCCCTGGTGGTGATCTTCACCGAGATCACCGACCCCGACGCCACCGCGGCGCTGCTGGCCCGGGCCGAGGTGCTGCGGCGGCGCCACCTGGTGGCGGTGGCCTCGATCGCCGACCCCGACCTGGTGGCGGCCACCATGGCCCGGCCCGCCGACGAGGCCGGCGCCTTCGCCAGCGCCGCCGCCGGACGGATCCTCGAGGAGCGGGAGGGCTCGGAGCGGCGGCTGCAGGCGGCCGGCGTCACCGTGATCGGCGCCGATGAGCGCGGCCTGGCGGCGGCGGTGGTGGCGCGCTACGCGGCCATGAAGGAGCGCGGGCTGCTGTAGGGCAGCGCCCAGGCGCGCGCCGCCGGCCTGGGCGCTCAACGGCCAGTCGGCATTCCTGCTCCGAGAGGCGCTGCACCGGGCCGGGCACGACCCGGCAGCCGCCGCTGCACCGCCGCCAGCAGGACCGGCACCAGCAGCGCCACCGCCCCGGAGAAGAGGCTGAGCCCCAGCATGCCGCCGAGGCGCCCGTCCGGCTCCACCGTCAGCAGGCGGGTCGAGAGCCCGGCCCCGATGGCGCTGGCCAGGTGCTGCACCGCCGACTGCACCGACATGAAGCGGGCCCGCTCGGAGGGGCCCGGCACCCGCGAGGTGAGCGTGTTCATGGCCACGTTGCGGAGCGAGTTGCCCATCATGAAGAACACGAAGAGCACCACCACCGCGGCCAGCAGCGCCGAGGGGCTCCCGGCCACCGCCGGCAGCCAGGCCGAGGGCCAGGCGAAGCCGATCCCCAGCACGGCGACGAAGATGGCGGTGCCCCCCACCGAGACCACCGGCGCGCCGAAGCGGTCGACCCAGCGCCCGGCGATGCGCAGCGTGAAGAAGGCGATCGAGCCGCCCACCATGTAGACCAGCCCCAGCCGGTCGCGGGGGAAGCCGAGGTCGAAGCGCAGGTGGGAGGCGATGTTGGGGATGACGGCGAAGCCGGACATCATCGAGGTGGCGGTCGAGGCGAGCGAGAGCAGGGCCACCGGCTGCCTGAGGAGCGCCCGCACCGAGCCGCGCACCGCCCCCGGGGCCCGGGCCCGCTCCAGGTGGCCGGTCATGGGCGGCATCAGGAAGAGGGCGCCGCCGGCCACCAGCAGGCCGAGCATGGCCACCGAGAAGAAGGGGGTGCGCCAGGTGCCGAGGTGGGCCAGCTCCAGCCCGGCCGGCACGCCCAGCACCGAGGCCACCGAGAAGGCCCCCATGACCGCCCCCAGCGCCCGCCCCCGCCGCTCGGCCGGGACGGCGTCGGCGACGATGGAGAGGGCCAGCGAGGTGGCCGGGCCGCCGAAGAAGCCGGCCGCCACCCGGGCCGCGACCATGCTCCAGAAGCCGGTGGCCAGGCCGCCCGCGGCGGTGGCCACCACCAGCCCCAGCATGGCCACCGAGAGGGCGCTGCGGCGATCGAAGCGGTCGAGGAAGGCGGCGCCGGCCAGCCCCGAGACGGCGGCGGCGGCGGTGTAGGAGCCGCCGATCAGCCCGAGCTGCGAGGCGGGGATGCCGAGGCCGACCGCGAAGTCGGGGCCGAGCGGCATCACCATCATGAAGTCGAGGACGTTGACGAACTGGACCGCCCCGACCAGGAAGAGGAGCGCCCGCTCGGAGATGGACCGTGGCACGGGGGCGGGTTGTAACAGGAACCGCCGACCGGCGCCGGGGGCGGCCGGCCACGGCCCATCGTGGCTGCCTTCCCCATTCCCCCGCGATCACCAAGCTGCTACATTCACTCCCCCGGCGCCGCGAGGCGCCGGGCTCGCCCGGATGGCCGGGGAGTCGGTGGTGGACGGACCCGCGGGGCGGGTCCTGGGTCGGTGGGGAGGGTGGGGATGGGCGTGGGGCCGGTCGTCGCGTCGCGCGTGCAGGGCGAGAAGCCCGCCGCGCTGACCCGTTTTCACCAGCGCATCGCCGCCGAGGCGCTCACCGCGCGCTCGGGCAGCGGCGCCTCGCGCCTGGCCCCGGCGCTGGCCCACTCGGCCGTCGACCTCAACCCCCACCAGATCGAGGCCGCCGCCTTCGCGCTGGCCTCGCTGGCCACCGGCGGCGCGGTGCTGGCCGACGAGGTCGGCCTGGGCAAGACCGTGGAGGCGGGCCTGGTGCTGGCCCAGCTGGCCGCCGAGGGGAGGCCGCGCGCCGTCATCCTGGTGCCGGCCTCGCTGCGGGCCCAGTGGCGCGACGAGCTGCGCAACAAGTTCGGCCTCGACGCCGACGTCGTCGACGGCGACACCTGCCGGGCCGCCGAGAAAGCCGGGCTGCGCACCAACCCCTTCGACACCGGCGGCATCGTCATCGCCTCCCACCCCTTCGCCGCCATGCGCGCCAACGAGCTGGAGCGGGTGGCCTGGGACGTGGCCATCATCGACGAGGCCCACCGGCTGCGGAACGCCTACCGCAAGGACCACCGCACCGGCCAGGCGCTGCGCCGCGGCCTGCGCAAGTGCCCCAAGCTGCTGCTCACCGCCACCCCGCTGCAGAACGACCTGATGGAGCTGCTCGGGCTGGCCTCCTTCATCGACGACGCGCTGCTCGGCAGCGAGGACGCCTTCCGGCTCCAGTACGCCACCGGCGAGCTCACCGAGGAGAAGGCCGACGACCTGAAGGCCCGGCTGGCCCCGGTGGTGATCCGCACCCTGCGCCGCCAGGTCCGGGAGTACGTGAAGTTCACCGCCCGCCGCTCCATCGTCGAGGACTTCGCCCCCTCCGCCGAGGAGCAGGCCCTCTACGACCGGGTCTCCGACTACCTGCGGCGCGAGGACACCCACGCCATCCCCCTGGCGCGGCGGGCCCTCTTCATCCTGGTCTACCGCAAGATCCTCGCCTCCTCCTCCTTCGCCCTGGCCGGCACGCTGGAGCGGCTGGCCGACTCGCTCGACGAGAAGCTGGCCGGCGCCGAGTGCTCGGCCCAGGCCGACCTGGCGCTCGACCTCGACGGCTTCGACGACGAGCTGGAGGAGCTCTTCGACGACGACGCCCCGCCGCGGACCCGCAGCTCGGCCACGGTCCGGCAGATGACCAGCGAGCTCTCCGAGCTGCGCGAGTGCGCCCGGATGGCGCGCGGCATCAAGCGCAACGCCAAGGGGGACGCCCTGGTTCGCGGCCTGGACCGCTGCTTCACGGTGGCCAAGGCCTGCGGCTGGCCGGAGAAGGCGGTGATCTTCACCGAGTTCCGCCGCACCCAGGACCACCTCGCCCAGGTGCTGCGCTCGCGCGGCTACCTGGTCACCTGCCTCTCCGGCGACGTCTCCGGCACCGAGAAGCGGGCGGCGCTGGTGGAGGAGTTCCGCGGCCGCTCGCAGATCCTGCTGATGACCGAGGCCGGGGCCGAGGGGCTCAACCTCCAGTTCTGCAACCTGGTGGTCAACTTCGACCTGCCCTGGAACCCGCAGCGGCTGGAGCAGCGCATCGGCCGCTGCCACCGCTACGGCCAGCAGCGCGACGTGCTGGTCCTGAACTTCCTCAACCGGGCCAACGCCGCCGACGCCCGGCTCTACGACCTGCTCTCGCAGAAGCTGGCGCTCTTCGACGGCGTCTTCGGCTCCTCCGACGAGATCCTGGGCGCGCTGGGCAGCGGCATCGACTTCGAGAAGCGGGTGCTCGACATCTACCAGTCCTGCCGCTCCGCCGACGAGATCGACAAGGCCTTCACCACGCTGCGCGCCGACCTGGACGGCCGCATCACCGCCCGCTTCAGCGCCGCCCGCACCCTGCTCTTCGAGCGCTTCGACGGCGAGGTGCGTGGCCGGCTGCGGGTGGCCGAGGCCGACGCCAGGGAGGCGGTGGCCAGGCGCGACGCCGAGGAGGACGCCCTGCTGGAGGCGGCCTTCGAGGGCGAGGCCCGGCCGCCCGACCTGCTCCCCGAGCCGGGGGCGGGGCGCTCCCGCACCAAGCGGGCCAGGCTGCTCAAGGTGGCGGCCGACAAGGTCAAGGCCCGGCCGCAGGACGCCGTGGCCATGCTCGACCTGCGCTCCAGCCGGCTGCCGGCCCGGCTCGGCAAGCTGGCCGGGCGCGAGGGCTGGTGGTTCGCCTACAAGTTCTCCATCGACGCCCTGGTCTCGGAGGAGCGGGTGGTCCACCTGGTGCTCTGGCACGACGGCGAGCGCTTCCACGCCCTGCCCATCGACGAGGCCGCCGAGCTGGCCGCCCTGCCGGCCGAGGAGGCCCGCGGCGGGCCGCGCGGCGCCACCGTCCCCATCGGCGCCACCCAGGAGGAGGCGCTGGCGGCCATCCAGGTCCAGCTGCTCGGCGCCGTGCAGGAGCGCTCCGGCGCCGCCTTCGACGAGTCGCGGGAGCGCTGGGACCGGAGCGTGGAGGACACGCTGCTGACGGCGCGGGCCGGGGTGGAGACGGCGCGGCAGGCCTGGCAGCGCGCCCGCGGGGCCCTGCACGACAAGGGCGACCTGCCGCTGCGGGACCGGCGCGGCCTGCTGGAGCGGGCCGAGCGCGAGTACCGGCGCAAGCTCGACGAGCTGCGGGCCACCGAGGCGCAGCGCTACGCCGAGCGCGACCGCGCCGTGACCGAGCTGAAGCGCAAGGCCGAGCCGAAGGAGCGCCGCACCCTGGTGGCGACCGCGTACTGGCGGTGTATCTAATCGGGCGCGCTTCAGCGCGCCCAGGCTTCTAGCCAGGATTCCTGGTCCCGTATCTCGCGAACCTTCACAGCCAACGGTCGCTTCCCTCTGCCCCGGCACCTCTCTGCCCCGGCTCCCCCCTTCCCCGGCAGCCCGTGTAACCTCCCCGCATGCCCATCGTCCACGTCCACGTGGCCCGCGGCCGGCCGGCCGCCGAGCGCCATGCCATCCTCGACGGCGTCCACGCCGCGCTGGTGGAGGCCTTCCGGATTCCAGAGCACGACCGGAACCAGATCCTGCACGAGCACGAGCCGGAGCACTTCGAGTCGGGAAAGGGGCCCGGATTCACGCTGGTGGAGGCCACCGTCTTCCCGGGGCGCAGCGACGACGCCAAGCGGAAGCTCTACGCGGCCGTGGTGCGCAACCTCCAGGCCGCGCCCGGCATCCCGCCCGGGCAGGTGCTGATCGTGCTCCACGAGCCCCCGCTCGCCAACTGGGGGATCCGCGGCGGTCGGTCGGGACTCGACGTCGAGTTCGGGTTCAAGCTGGACGTCTGAACGGGCGGCCCTCGGGCCGCCCAGGTCTCAGGCCTCAACTTCGCGCCCCGCCGCCGAGGTACCTCCCCATCACCCGCTCACCAAACGCCTGGCGAGCGGCCAGCCGGTTGTGCGTGGCGCAGGTCAGGCGGAGGTTGGCCTCCGTCTCGCCTCCCCACTCCGCCCACGGGACGACGTGGTCGAGTTCCAGCCGGTGAGTCGAGCCGCAGACGCCGCCGCCATCAAGCGGCCAGCAGCAGCGACCCCCGTCACGTTGCCAGACGGCGCGCTTCACCGCGGCCGGGATGGCTTCGCGCGGGCCGTCTCTCCGGTGAGGCGGCGGCTCCATCGCAGTTGGGGACGGGGTCGGCACGCTTGCCCTCGGCCGCTTCACCAGCGCCCGAGCCCTGGCCTGCTTCTCCAGCAGCAGGTCGAGCGCCACCTCCAGAACCTGCTCCATCGTGGCGCCCGGGATAGCGTGGGAGAGGCCATCGCGAGCGGCCTCAAGCTTCTGAACCACGCGCTTTCCGACGTTGAAGTGGACCCGGCGAATGTCGGCCGTGAGCGGCACGATCTCGTCGCGCCTGGCGGCGAGCCGGTCGCCTCCCCCGTCAGCGCCTCCCCCATTCGCGAGTCCCGACGTCGGGATTCGCGAAAGAGGGACCACGTTCGGGTCCGCATCGTCCGGCGGCGCCGGGGCGAGCGAGAGCAGCGGCAGTGCCGTGCTGGCCGTGGACGACTCCGACCGGCTCTGCGGTCCAGTCACCACCATCCTGGTGCCTGGAACCGGGCGCGGCTGGATCTCGGCAACCAACTCCTGCGCCTCGCGTGACGAGAGGCCGAAGAAGCGCGGCGTGACGACCGCCCGGTTCTCTTCGGTCAGCACCTTGGCCAGCTCACCGACGGTGGAGAGGCAGAGCTTGCCAGCTCGAAGCGGCTCGATGACGTCCGGGAAGCGCAGGAGCAGCTCGGCGGCGCTCCGCCGGTAATAGGCGGCGCTCCGCGAGAGCCGGAGGTCTGCGACGAGGAACGCGAAGAGGCCTGCATGCCCGAGCGCCTCCCAGCCGCGGCGCCGGTCGAAGTCGGCCAGGGCGACCAGGAAGTTGGCCATCGCCGACTGCTCGGTTCGGAGCAGGGACTTGAGTGCGTCGCGCTGCCGCCGTGCTTCCAGGAGTTCGAGGGGACGGCTGGCCGGAGCGTGTGCGTGCGCCGCGGCCGAGGAAAGGGTCGGTTGCGCGTGGTTGATCATTCACGCAGCGTCTCATGCGGGTCTGACATTTTCGGAGTCCCGAGGACGCATGGAACCCAAGAGGGACAGGGTCTTGGTGACAAACGCACCCGAATCCGAAGGCGCCGCCGCAGGGACCGGTGGGCGGGACGCGACGGCCCGCTGCGGAGCGGCGCCGGGCTGTGCAGCGTCCGCCTCGGTGCGCCCTCCTGCCGTGTGCGCGGCGAAGCCTGTCTGAGCTCCGCGCCGCGAAGCGATCGCGGAGCGAGTTCTGCAGCCGCGCCCGTCAGGTCCCTGCGCCGCGCGCCGAGGCCTTCGCTCCCCGCGGCGCGGCGCGCAGCACAGGGCCGGAGCGGACCCGTCCCGCCGGGACCGAGAGGCCGGCGCCGTCACGCGGAAGGCGCCGCCGCAACTAGGGCCCACCCCGTCCACCGCCCCGATTGGGCTATCCTCCTCACCCCATGCACCTCTCCTCCTCCCGCCTCGCCTTCGCCGCCGCCCTGCTCGCGCTCGCCCCGGCCGCCGCCGTCCCCTGCACCAGCGCGCTGGTCACCCGCGGCGCCACCACCGACGGCTCCACCTTCCTCACCTACCTGGCCGACTCGCACACCCTCTACGGAGAGCTCTACTTCCGCGCCGCCGGCCGGCACCTCCCCGGCGCGCTGCGCGAGATCATCGAGTGGGACACCGGCAAGCGGCTCGGCGCCATCCCCGAGGCGCCGGTCACCTACACCCGGGTCGGCAACATCAACGAGCACCAGGTGGCCATCGGCGAGTCCACCTTCACCGGCCGCAAGGAGGTGCGCGGCCCGTCCGGCCTCCTCGACTACGGCTCGCTCATGTACATCGCCCTGGAGCGGGCCCGCACCGCCCGGGAGGCGGTCGCCGTCATCACCGGCCTGGTGGCCGAGCACGGCTACGCCTCGACCGGCGAGTCGATCTCCATCTCCGACCCCACCGAGGCCTGGCTGCTGGAGATCGTCGGCAAGGGGGAGGGGAAGAAGGGGGCGGTCTGGGTGGCGCGCCGGGTGCCGGACGGCTTCCTCACCGCCCACGCCAACGCCGCCCGCATCCGCACCTTCCCGCTCAAGGACAAGGAGACCCTCTACGCCCCCGACGTCATCAGCTTCGCCCGCGAGCAGGGCTGGTTCAGCGGCAAGGACGAGGCCTTCAGCTTCGCCGACACCTACAACCCCGACGACTTCGGCAAGCGCCGCTTCTGCGACGCCCGGGTCTGGAGCGTCTTCCGGCGCGCCGCGCCGTCGGCGAACCTGCCCGAGGCGATGATCCTCGGCGATCCCGCCGCCCCGCCCCTGCCGCTCTGGGTGAAGGTGGACCGGAAGCTGGGCGCCCAGGACGTCATGGCGCTGATGCGCGACCACTTCGAGGGGACCTCGCTCGACATGACCGGCGACGTGGGGGCCGGCCCGTACGCCCTCCCCTACCGCTGGCGCCCCATGACCTTCAAGGTGGACGGCAAGGAGTACCTGAACGAGCGGGCCATCTCGACGCAGCAGACCGGCTTCTCCCTGGTGGCCCAGGCCCGGGCCTGGCTGCCCGGCCCCATCGGCGGCGTGCTCTGGTTCGGCGTCGACGACACCGCCAGCACCGTCTACGTGCCGCTCTACGCCGGGCTGCGCGTGCCGCCCCGCCCCTTCGCCGTCGGCACCGGCGACTTCACCCACTTCACCTGGGACTCGGCCTTCTGGACCTTCAACGCCGTGGCCAACTTCACCTACTCCCGCTACGCCGACATGATCGTCGACGTGCGCCGGGCCCAGGGCGAGCTGGAGGGCGGCTACGCCGCCAGGCAGGCCGACGTCGAGCAGGCGGCGCTGGCGCTCTGGAAGACCTCGCCGGAGCAGGCCCGCGCCTTCCTCACCGACTACTCGGCGCAGGCCTCGGAGGCGGCGCTGGCGCGCTGGAAGGCGCTCTTCGCCGAGCTGATGGTCAAGTACCTCGACGGCAACGTCCGCGACGCCCAGGGGAAGGTGACCCACCCGGCGGCGCCCGAGGCCTGGCGGCGGCGCATCGCGCAGGAGGCCGGGGTCCGGCTGCTGATGCCGGCCAGGCCCGAGGCGCCGGCGGCCCCGACCGCGGCTCCTGCGGGCGGGCCGGCTCCGGCCAGGTCTCCGGGCCCGACGCCCGCGCCGGTCACGCCGAGCGGAGCGTCAGCGCCTTCGGCAAGACCGTGAAGCGGGCCGGCAGCCCGCCGGGCTGCTCGCCGTCCACCTCGAGCATCACCCGGGCCCCGCCCACCGGCTCGACCTCGATCTCGCGGCCGCGCAGCACCCGGGTCTTGGGGAGCTGCACGTGGCGGCCGTCGTAGAGCTTGGGCTGCTGCACCACGAAGTCGACCACGTTGTAACCCTTCCAGACGGTGACCTCGAAGATCCCGTCGTCGAACTTCGCGCCCGGCGCCACCATGATGCCGCCGCCGAAGAAGCGGCCATTGCAGACCGAGAGGGCGGTGACCTCGTCCTCCACCCAGGGGCCGCCGTCCACCCGCCAGCGGATGGCCTGGTCGCGCCAGCCGAGCAGGGCCCGGGCCGAGGCCAGCTTGAAGGCGATGGGCCCGCCCAGCGCCTTGATCCCGGTGTTGACGTTGTTCGCCACCACCGCGGTGATGCCGCAGCTGGCCACGTTGCAGAAGTGACGGACGCCCGGCCGGCCGTCGAGGCCGGTGAACTCGATCCGGCCCAGGTCCACCTGCCTCCGCCCCGTCGCCACCAGCTGTCGCGCCGCACCCGCGACGTCGGAGGGGATGCCCAGGCTGCGCCGGAAGTCGCCGCCGCTGCCGCGCGGGATGAAGCCGAACTCGCCCAGGTAGCCGCCGCTCAGCAGGCCGTCCAGGACCTCGGAGGCGGTGCCGTCGCCCCCCACCGCCACCACCAGCCGCCGCCCGGCCTCGACCGCCTGCCGGCCCAGCGCCGCGCCGTCTCCCACCGCGCGCGTCAACAGGGTCTCGAACTCGCCCAGCGACTCCCGCACGTGGCGGGCGATCGACTCGAGGTTGCGGCCGGTGGCGCCGTTGGCGGAGGCGGGGTTGACGATGAGGAGCGGCTTCAAGGGAGGGCAGGATACCCCACGTCCGCGGCCGGACGCCGCACCTCCCGTCCGGGGAGCGTTTTTTGCGACGCGCTGCGGCAGCGCGGTCCCCTGCGGCTCCGATCAGCGCGCCGGGCGACGCGGGCGGCCATCACCCCTGGCCGGCGGCGCCCTTCCTGGCCGCCGCGGACCTGGCGGCGAGGTGGCCCACCACCCGGCCGATGGGCACGCCGGTCGGGCAGACCGCCTTGCAGCCGGCGCAGGCCTGGCAGGCGTCGAGCAGGTCGCGCGCCCCGGCCAGGTCACCGCCGGTCCGCCCCACCAGCCGGAAGGCGGCCGGCAGGCCGAGCGCGCGCAGGGACGGCGCCGTCGCCGCCAGGTGGCAGCAGGCCTCGCAGAGGCCGCAGCCGGTGCAGCGTGAGGCCAGCAGCGACACCTCCCGATCGACGGCGCTGGTCGGCGCCAGCCGGTCCTCGGCGAAGATGGCCTGGAACCGGTCGAACCCGGCGCCGCGCTGGAAGAGCCGCTTGAGCGGCTCGACCAGGACGGCCCGCCAGGCGAGGTAGACGAGGGCGTGGAGGCTGGGCACCGGTCCGCTCCCTCCCCTACCCGGCCGCCGCGGCGCGGCCGGCGATCCAGCCGCTCAGGATGGCCACGCCGAGACCGGTCCCGTCGGCGGCGTGCTCGTGGCCGCCGAGCAGGGCCCCGGCGGCGAAGAGCCGCTCGGCGAAGGGGCGGCCGGCCTCGTCGAGCGGCCGGCAGGCCGCGTCCACCGCCACCCCCGCCGCCAGCAGCGGCTGGGCGTCGGTCCGCTGGCGGGTGGTGAGCATCCAGGGCGGCCGACCGGCCAGGGTGAGCCCGCCGGCGCCCGCCTCCGAGGCCAGCACCGGCAGCCCGAAGAGCGGCTCCACCAGCCCGCCGCGCCGGACCAGGCCGCCGCCGAGGAAGCGGCCGGTGGCCAGCACCCAGGACCGCGCCTCCACCGCCGCCTCGCCGACCCGGACCGCCTGTCCCGGCCCGGCGCCGGCCGCCAGGTCCCCGGTGAGCACGTCGACGCCGGCCCCGGCCAGCCGCGCCAGCATGGCCTGGTCGAGCCGCAGCCCCGGCACCGACGAGGGCGGGTCGGCCACCACCTCGGCCACCGGCAGGCCGGCGGCCGCCTCGACGCGGGCGTGGACCCGCGCCACCGGGTCGAGGCCGAGCACCGGCGGCACCAGCGCCACCACCGCCCCCCGGGGGAGGACGGCGCGCAGCGCCTCGCCCAGCGCCTCGGCGGCGCCGGGCGGCTCCAGCGCCCGGGCCAGCTCCACCGGCCGCAGGGCCCCGTCGCCGGGCGCGGTGAAGGCCAGCGCCTCGGCCACCGCCACGGCCGGCCCGCCCGACGAGGTCAGCCGGGCCGCCGCCGACGCCACCAGCCGGGCGTCGAAGCCGAGGTGGCCGGAGAAGCCGATCACCGCCGCCAGGCCGCGCACCCGCCGCAGGTCGCCGGCCGCCTGCGAGCGCAGGCAGAGGGCGCACTCGGCCAGGCCGCCGGAGACGTGGGCCAGGAAGCGCGGCCGGCCGTCGGGCGGCTCCACCAGCGCCGAGAGGTGGGCGGCGGCGAAGCCGAGCGCCTCCTCCAGCTCGGCGGTGCCGAGGCGGGCGTAGGGGTGGCCGGGCCGCCGCGCCGCCAGCCGCCGCGCCGACTCCAGCGGGGAGCGGCGCCCCAGCAGCGGATCGCCGGGGAGCGCGTCGAGGTCGGGGGCCACGCCGAAGGCCCCGCCGAAGAGCGCCGTGGCCCCGGGGGCGCGCCGCACCAGCAGCACCGTGGCGCCGCTGGCCCGGGCGGCGAGCGCCGCCACCGCGCCGGCCAGGCCGCCGCCCACCACCAGCACGTCGACGCGCCGGGTGATCATGCCCCGACCCCCCAGTGGGCGCCGCGCAGCAGCTCTTCCTGGGCCAGCTGGGCCCCGCCCAGCACGGCCCGCCGCTCCCGCCAGCCGGCCTCGAGCAGCCCGGCCAGCTCGGCCCGGGTCCGCTCGGCGTCCCAGCCCAGCTCGCGCGCCGTGAGCTGGGCCGCCAGCCGGGCGCAGTCGAGCCCGCCGCAGCCCCCCACCGACAGCCGGAGCCGGGTGCGCAGGTCGACCAGCCGCCGCACCAGCTCGTGCCGGACGCAGTGGACCACCTCGGCGGCCAGGATCCCCTCGTCCCGGCAGACCACCAGCCGCAGGCGCGGATCCTCGTCGCAGAGCCGCAGCACCTCGCCGGCCCGGCCGCCGTGGCGATAGACCACCCGCGCCGCCACCGGCAGCGCCACCCGGTGGGCGGTGGCCAGGGCCGCGGCGTCGGCCGGCGCCTCCCCGCCGGGGAGCGGAGTGAGGTGGGTCCGGCAGGCCACCGGGGCCCGCCCCAGGTCGCGCAGGATCCGGTCGGTGACCTCCTCGGCCTGGGCCCGGTAGCTGGCCAGCTTGCCGCCCACCAGGGAGAGCAGCCCGGCCGCCCCGTCGGCGGCGTGATCGATGAGCTGGTGGTCGCGCGAGAGGGCGTCCTCGTTGGGGCCGTAGTCGTAGAGCGTGGTCCTGAGCGCCCAGAAGGCCCGCGAGAGCCGCGCCTCCCGCGCCGCCGGGAAGACCGAGGCCGCCCCCTCCAGCAGGTACTCGACGTCGTCGGCGGTGGCCTCGCAGTCGTCGGGGTCGCCGTAGAAGTCGTCGTCGGTGGTGGCGATCCAGCTCTCGCGGTCGTGCGGGTAGACGAACATCATCCGGCCGTCGACGGCGTTGCAGACCACCGCGTAGTCGGAGAGCCGGCGGTCCATGCAGAGGTGGACCCCCTTGCCGGGGCGCATCCGCACCGTGGCCCCCTGCCGCCGGGCGAAGGCCGGCGACCAGGCGCCGGTGGCGTTGAAGACCAGCGGCGCCCGCGCCTCCCCGGCCTCGCCGGTGACCCGGTCGACCCAGCGCACCCCCACCGCCCGCCCGTCCTCGCGGAGCACGTCGCGGGCCTCGGTCCAGGTCCGCACCTCGGCGCCGTGGTCCCGCGCCGCCAGGGCGTTGAGGACGCAGAGCCGGTGGGCGTCGATGCCCCACTCGTCGAAGGTGACGGCGCCGTGGAGGCCGGGGCGCAGCCCGGGCTCGAGCCGGTAGAGGTCGTCGGCGCCGAGCCGCACCGAGGGCTTGCCCCGCTTGAGCGGCTGGTAGACGTCGTAGGTGGAGAAGAAGACCTCGGTGGCGTAGGCCACCGCCCGCTCCACCAGGCTCTGCCGCTCCCGCCTCGAGGTGAAGGGAACCAGGAAGGGGATGCGGAAGAGCAGGTGGGGGGCCAGCCGCTGGATGTAGCCGGAGTCGCGGCAGGCCAGCCTGGTGACCCGCGGACCGGAGAGCATGTAGCGCGGCCCGCCGTGGATCAGCCCGGAGCTGCCGCCCGAGGCGCCCGAGGCCAGGTCGCCGCGCTCCAGCAGCAGCACCTTGAGGCCGCGCATGGCGCAGTCGCGCGCCGTGCCCAGCCCGTTGACCCCGCCACCGAGGACGATGACATCGTGACCCGCGACCCTCTCCACGCCAGGGAGTGTAGCCCTCCCCGGGCCGGGGCAGGGTGGCGACGATGGGGCGCGGCGCCGGGCGCTACTTGGGCTGCTCGGCGGTGCTCTTGACGTAGAGGTCGCGCAGCTGCTTCTGGTCGACGTCGCCGGGGGCGCCGGTCATCAGGTCGGTCCCCTTCTGCGTCTTCGGCCAGGCCACCACGTCACGGAGCGACTCGGCGCCGGTGAGCAGCATCACCAGGCGGTCCATGCCCAGCGCGATGCCGCCGTGCGGGGGGGCCCCCAGCTTGAGGGCGTCGAGGAGGAAGCCGAACTTGCTCCGGGCGTCCTCGTCGCTGATCCCCATGGCCTTGAAGACCCGGGCCTGCACCTCGGGGTCGTGCAGGCGGATGGAGCCGCCGCCGATCTCGAAGCCATTGAGGACGCAGTCGTAGCGGTAGCAGTCGACCTTGCCGGGGTCGGTCTCCAGGTACTGCAGGCACTCGTCGTGGGGCCGGGTGAAGGCGTGGTGGGCGGCCGCCCACTGCCCCGACTCCTCGTCGAACTCGAAGAGCGGCGGGTTGACCACCCAGAGGAAGCGCCAGCTCCCGCCCGAGCCGAACTCGGGGATGAGGCCGAGCCGCTTGCCGAGGTGGAGGCGCAGGTTGGCCATCACCGTCTGGACCACCGACTCCTTGCCGAACTGGAAGAGCAGCAGGTCGCCGGGGGCGGCCTGGCAGGCGGCGTTGATGGCGGCGCGCAGCCCGGGGGTGATGGTCTTGGCGAAGGGCGACTGGGTCCACTCGCCCCCCTCGCCGACCTTGGCCCGGGCCAGCCCCTTGGAGCCCATCCCCTTGACGTACTCCTCGAGCTTGTCGATCTCGGTGCGCGAGAGGTTGGCCGAGGCCGGCACCTTCATGGCCTTGACGATCCCCTTCCCCGCCACCACCTCGGCGAGGAGCGGCACCCCGCCGCCGCCGTGCTCCTTGACCAGGGCGGTCAGGACCACGTGCTCCATGCCGAAGCGCAGGTCGGGCTTGTCGTTGCCGTACCGGTCCATCGACTCGTAGAAGGGCATGCGCTGGAAGGGGCGCGGGATGTCCACCCCCAGCACCTCCTTCCAGAGCTTCACGATCAGCCCCTCGATGACCTCGAAGATG
This sequence comes from Anaeromyxobacteraceae bacterium, assembly GCA_032654565.1. Lineage (GTDB taxonomy): Bacteria > Myxococcota > Myxococcia > Myxococcales > Anaeromyxobacteraceae > JADKCZ01. The sequence goes on from JAULAX010000009.1 coordinate 107,918, forward strand.
TCGTCCTGCTTGACGAAGGACATCTCCACGTCGATCTGGGTGAACTCCGGCTGGCGATCGACGCGCAGGTCCTCGTCGCGGAAGCAGCGGACGATCTGGAAGTACCGGTCGAAGCCGGCGATCATGTAGAGCTGCTTGAAGAGCTGCGGGCTCTCGGCCAGCGCGTAGAACTTGCCCGGATTGAGGCGCGAGGGGACCAGGAAGTTGCGGGCCCCGCCCGGCGTGTACTTCACCATGAACGGGGTCTCCAGCTCGAGGAACCCCTGGTCGGTGAAGTGGTTGCGGGTGAGGTGGTTGACCCGGGCCCGGGTCATCAGCGTCTTCTGCATGGGGGCCCGGCGCAGGTCGAGGAAGCGGTACTGCAGCCGCTTCTCCTCGGCGGTGTCGAGCTTGTCCTCCACCTGGAAGGGGAGCGGCTCGGAGCGGTTGAAGATCTCCAGCTCGGTGGCGTGGACCTCGATCTCGCCGGTCTTGAGCTTGGGGTTGACGTTGCCGCCGCGCGAGACCACCGTGCCGCGCACGCCCACGCAGTACTCCAGCCGCAGCTGGCCGGCCAGGTCGTGCACCTCGGGGCGCACGTCCTGCTCGAAGACCACCTGGGTCACGCCCTCGCGGTCGCGCAGGTCGATGAAGACGGCGCCGCCGTGATCGCGCCGGTTGTTGATCCACCCGAAGAGGATGACCTCGGCGCCGACCTCGGCCCTGGTGAGCTGTCCACAGTTGTGCGTCCGCTTGAGGTCGGTGATGAAGCGCGCCACGAAGGGCCTCCCCGGCTGGGTTGAGTGGGGGGGCATCTCACACCGTGAAACGCTCGAGGTCAAGGTGGCGAGCGGGGCGGCGAGGCGGGGCGGAGCGGCCCCGGGGCGCGAGCCTCCCCGTCACCGGGCGGCGCCATCCGCGTGAAGCCGGCAGCCCCGGGCCCCGCCGGCGGTCCCTGCCGGCCCACCGCAGGATCGCCATCGGCGACCCAGGCGACCTCCTCCACGAGGACCTCCGAGCCGATGAACTCGAGGAACTCGTCGCGGCGCTGCTCCGTCATCTTCACGAACTCGAGGCCCAGGCCAGGTTCGCTGGAGGTGGAGCGCCAGCGGACGTCGGCCTCGAGGGTGAAGTGCTCGCCGGTCCTGGGATGGATGACGCGCACCTTCACCGGGCTTCCCACCGCGACCCCGATGGTGGTGCCGACGAACAGCCCGCCCTTGGAGACGTTGCGGGTGTAGAGCAGGCGGACGTCGTCGACGGTCTGGAGGCGGACCTGGAGGACCGCCCGGAAGCGAGGGTCGACGCGCCCCGGCGACGGCTCGGCGGGGCGCCGCGCCGCGTCCTCCGGTGCGTCCGTCGCGGCCGGCCCGTCCCGGCCACCGGCCGCGAACTCGATGAACTGGCTCCAGCGCCGGCGCTCGACCGCGGTGAGCGAGTAGAGCTGGATGCCGACGCCCGGCGGCCCACCGTCCTTCGAGGCGGCCTGGCGGGCCGCCATCCCCATCACCACCAGCTCGTCTCCCTGGTCGGGCAGCTTCAGGCGCAGTCGGACCAGCCACCTCACCTCCAACCGTACCTCGGTGCGGAGGTAGACCCCCGCCAGGCTCACGTCATCCGTATAGGCCGCGAAGTCCCTCCCTCCCTGGGAGAGGACGGCCTCGAGACGGAAGGGAATGCGGGCCGTGCGACGCAGCTCGATGCCTTGTTTCAGCATGGTCTCTGCCGGGCGACTCCTTTGGGTCGCTGGTCTCCCTCCCGACCTGCTCACGATTCACCCACCGTGCCAGCCTGGTCCCGTCGCGGGTGGGGGCGCAGACCGTCCATCTCCTTGAGATCCTCCTGGCGAGAGGCCCGTCTTCTGGCCGCTCTACCCCGGGTCGCGCCCACCCGGGGCCAGGGGACCCCAGCCACCGCGGGCCAGGCGCCGAGGCGCGCCAGCCCGGCGAGCGGCGCTCCAGCGGCCAGACCCTGCGGGCTCTTCGGCGGCACGGGATATGCTGCCTCGCCCGGGGATGGGAGAACTCCTTCACCAGCTCCGGCGGCTCCTCACCAGGTCGGCCGCGCCACCTCGGGTCGTCTCCCCGCCCTCGATCTCTTCTCCCGTCCGGGTGCCGGTGCCGGTACCGGTGCCGGAGGCTGCGCCGGAGCCGGAAGCCTCCGCACCGGGCGGGGGCCTCACGTCCGCCACCGCCACGTTCGCCCCATTCGCCAGCGCCCTGGGGCTTCGACTTCCGGCGCCGCTCCCCGAGCCGGGTCCGGAGGAGGCTTCGGCCCGGGAGGAGGCTTCGACCCGGGTGCTGGCTCACTTCCAGGCCAATCGCCCCGGCCCGGCCTCGGCCCCGACCCTCTCCATCCGGATCCTCAACCTGGTCGCGGCTCCGGAGACCGACGTCTCCGAGCTGGCCCGCCTCGTCTCCAGCGATCCGGCGCTGGCGGCCGGGGTGCTCACGGTGGCCAACTCCCCCGCGCTCCGGGGGCTCACCGAGACCGAGACGGTGCGCGAAGCGATCACCCGGCTCGGCTTCGAGGAGGTGGCGCGGGTGGCCGGCGCCGTCAGCGCCCGCAGCCTCTTCAACCCCCGCCTCAAGTCGGAGCTGGCGGCCCACGGCACCCGCTTCGCCGCCCTCTACCACCGGGCCTTCACGGTGGCCAACGGCGCCGCCTGGCTGGCCCTCCGGCGCAGGAACGGGAGATCCGACCGGGCCTTCCTCGGTGGCATGCTCCACGACGTCGGCAAGACCATCGCGCTCCGCTCGGTGGCCGCCCTCCTGCGCCAGGGCGAGCTCCAGCTCACCGGTGGAGGCCCGCAGGTCGACCTGCTGCTGGACAGGGTGCACCTGGAGATCGGCGGCGAGGTCCACCAGGAATGGGGCCTGCCGCAGTACCTCACCGTCATGGCGGTCCGCCATCACGACGAGTCGATCCCGGCCGACGAGGAGTTCGAGGCCCTGCACGAGGTTCGGCTGGTCGCGGCCCTCCAGGACCTGGCCGGCGAGCCGGCCTTCGCGGCGCGCGCCGCCGGCGAGCTGGTGCAGAGCGCCGCCGCGCTGGGGATGGGACCGCTCCAGGTGCGCGAGCTGTTCGCAGAGCTCCGGGCCGCGAGCCACCGGGCCGGCACCGCCTTCGGCCTCTAGCCAGCGGCCTTCCCGCGCTCCCCGCCCAGCGCCCCCACCAGCTGGAAGGCCTCCGCCCGGGCGGCGGCCATGGCCAGGTCGTCCATGCGCAGCGCCCGACGCGCCTCCTCGACCACCCCCGACCAGTTGGCGTCGACGCCGTCGACGGGGGCCTCCGGGGTGGTCATGGACATGGGAGCGGCGTCCGGCGGGGGCGGCTCCATGCCGGCGCCGGCCTCCCAGGCCAGCTGCTCGGCCACGACGAGGCTGGCGTTGACCAGCTCGATCTTCCCTCCTGGGGCCGGCTCATGGTGCGTCGAGACCATCCTCTGGATCGCCTCGGGGAGCTTCCAGAGCCTGGTCAGGAGGCCGGAGGCCTCCTCGTGCACCTCGTCGATGACCGGCTTGAGCGCCTCGAAGCTCGAGCCCTTCCTGGCGGGGTCCTCCGACAGTGCCAGCAGCGCGGCGGCGAAGCCGACGTCGTGGAGCAGCCCGCAGAGGAAGGCGTGCTCGGCCTCGACGTTGCTGCGCCGGCAGACGGCGCGCATGACGTGGGCCACGGCGGCCGAGTGTCGCCCCAGCCGCTGCATGGCCCCGTCGTAGCCGGGCACGCGGAAGACCTTGATCCGCAGGGCCGCCTCCAGCACCAGGTCGCGCATGGCCTTGAGGCCGAGGCGGACCGAGGCCTGCAGGAGGGTGGTGATGGGTGACCGGGTCGTGTAGGCGGCCGAGTTGGCGATGGAGAGGACCCTGGCTGCCAGCACCGGGTCCTTCTGGAGCAACCCCACCACCTCCTCGAACTTGACGTCGGGGCGCTGGGCCAGGCGCATCACCTCGAGGGCCACCTCGGGCAACATGGGCGGCCGGTACGTCGGTGAGGAGAAGGTGAGGCGAAGCCGCTCGGTGACGTCGGCGGCGTGGAGCCCTTCGACGGCGGTCGAGGCGGCCATGAAGGTCCTGGGGAACCCGCTCATGCCCGCCCGTGTAGCCAGTGGCGTGCCAGACTGGCCCAGGCCAAGCCCCCGTCATCATGGACGGAGTCGGGCGAGGCGGTGCCCCGGCTCGTCCCTGGGTCGAGGGTGGCGGGTCACGTCGACCCCCGGCCCCGGGGCTCCCCACCGCCACCTCGAACCATCGGGCACCGGCTGGACCGGCCGAGGGCGCACTTCGATCCGGCGCGGTCGGTGCCTGCGCCAGGGGAGGGAGGGGAGCGCGCCGTCACGCCTTCTTCACGAACTCCGACTTGAGCCCCATGGCGCCGATGCCGTCGATCCGGCAGTCGATGTCGTGGTCGCCCTCGACCAGGCGGATGTTGCGCACCTTGGTCCCCACCTTCACCACCGAGGAGGAGCCCCGCACCTTGAGGTCCTTGATGACCGTGACCGAGTCGCCGTCGGCGAGCACGGCGCCGAAGGCGTCGCGGACCACGTGGCCAGGCTCCGCCGCCGGGGCCGGCGCCCCCGGCGTCCACTCGTGGGCGCACTCGGGGCAGACCAGCGTGCTGCCGTCCTGGTAGGTGAGGGCGGAGTGGCAGGCGGGGCAGGCGGGCAGGTCGCTCATGGTCGGAGGGTGTACCTCGGCCCGCGCCGTCGCTTCAACCAGCCCTCCCCGCCCCCGGCGCCCGGCCGCGGTGGGCGCCTCGACCGCCGACCACCGGGCCCGGTCAGCGCCCTGGCGTCCTGGTCTCCTGGAGCAGGTTGCCGCCGTCGACCACCACGGTGGCCCCGTTCACGTAGCTGGCCCCCGTCGAGGCCAGGAAGGCGATCACCTCGGCCACCTCGCCGGGTCGTCCGGCCCGGCCCGGCGGCGTGGCCCGGCCGGCGCGGCGCTCGGCCGGGGTGCTGGAGGCGGTGGCGATCCAGCCCGGGGCCACGGCGTTGACGGTGATGCCGGCCCGCGCCAGCTCCAGCGCCAGGGTCCGGGTCAGCCCGCCCAGGGCCGCCTTGCCCGCCGCGTAGGCGCTCTCGCCGGGGTTGGAGACCAGCGGCCCGGTCACCGAGCTGACGTTGACGATCCGGCCGGCGCCGCCGCCGACCCGCGCGCCGGCGCTGCGCCGCAGGGCCGGCAGGGCGGCCCGGGTGGTGTTCACGGCGGTGAGCAGGTTCGAGTCCAGCGAGGCCTGCCAGTCCTCCGGGGAGAGCGAGGCGAAGGGCCTCACCAGCTCCGGCGCCCCGACCCGCCCCATGCCAGCGTTGTTCACCAGCACGTCCAGCCGGCCGAAGCGCTCCAGCGCCAGCTCCACCACGGCACGCGCCGAGCGCGGGTCGGTGAGGTCACAGACGGCGCCGGCGGCCTCCACGCCGAGGGCGGCCAGCGCCGCCACCCGGTCATGGATGCGGGAGGTGGTCGAGGTGACGACCACCGCCAGGCCGCGGCGCCCCAGCAGCGCGGCGGCGGCGAAGCCGATCCCCGCGGGGCTGCCGGCGCCGGTGACCAGGGCGACGCGGCGGGGAGGTGCGGGGGCGGGGCGCGGGCGGGTCGGCATGCGAGAGCATAGACCGACCCGGCCGGGCCACCATCACGGGGAGACGGAGTTGGCGCACCAGCGGATGGAGCAGCCGGTGATCTTGAAGGTCGGGTAGGCGAGATCGGAGGCGATCTCGACCAGGTAACCGTAGGAACTCGTCCCGTCGAAGGTGACGAAGGGACCGCCAGTGATGGTGGCGCTCGAGACCTTGGTCGGACCAAGGGTGACCGCGCCCCCGGAGAGCGAGACGGTGCTGATGGCGGCGCCCGGCGTGCCGGCGCCGACCGGGATCCTCCAGAGGCTGGCCGTCACCTTGGCCGTCGGAGCCGCAAAGCCGGTCTGGAACCAGCAGGCGAACTCTACCGGCGTGGCCCCGTTGTAGGGGTGGACCGGGGCGCCGATCTTGCCGCCGTCCAGGCTCGGCCCGAACTCGTCGTAGTTCCTGACCACCGTCGCGCCGCTGGTGACGGTGGCCTGGAAGTCGGTGGCCTGGAGGTTGTAGGCGCCGCACCTGGCCGGGTTCCAGCCCAGGTCGCTGGTGGCGATGATGAGCGGCGAGCTCACCGAGGTGCCGGCGACCAGCGCGGGGTTGACCGCCAGCGTCGTCCCGGTCAGCTCCAGCCCGGTCCCGACGGCCCAGTTCGGTCCGATGGGTCCGGTCGGACCGGCAGGCCCGGTCGGTCCGGCGGGGCCGACGGGGCCCGTGAAGCCCATCGGTCCGGCGGGGCCAACGGGGCCCGTGAAGCCCATCGGTCCGATGGGACCGGTGGGACCCGCCGCGCCGTCCAGGCCCGCGGGGCCGGTCGGCCCGGTCGGCCCGGTCACGCCGGCAGGACCGGCGGGGCCGACGGCCCCGTTGGTACCGGCAGGTCCAGCGGGTCCGGTCGGACCGGCGCCGCCGTCCTTCCCGCTGGATCCAGAGCAGCTGGTGAGGACCAGAGCGGCGACACAGCCGGCGACGACATGCCTCATGGCTCGACTCCTTGAAGGGTGGAGCACAGGGGACCGCTCGAAGGCGGTCATGAGCTCACCGGGGGGTGACCATCGACATACACCCCGCCGCCCGCGAGCGCCGGGAGAACTGACCCGTGCTCGAGGAAAGGCGGTCCCGAGAGCAGGGGGGGGCCGCGCGTCGTCAGGCCGGGGCGCCGCCGGGCCCCACCAGGAACCAGGTCTTCACCTCGCCCTGGCCTTCGAGCTCGATGACGCCGCGCTCTTCGAGCACGAAGGGGGCGCCCAGGGCCCGCCGGGTGCTCTCCGCCACCTGGATGCGCCCCGCCACGCCGTGGGACTCCATCCGGCTGGCGGTGTTCACCGCCTCGCCCCAGACGTCGTAGACGAACCGGGCCCGCCCGATGACGCCAGCCACCACCGGGCCGGTGGCGAGGCCGATGCGCACCTGCAGCCTCCCGCCGGTGCGCTCGTTGAAGCGGGCCACGGCGTGGAGCATCTCCAGCGCCAGCGTGGCGACCCGGGCCGCGTCGTCCGGGCCGGGCTGCGGCACCCCGGCCGCGGCCAGGTAGGAGTTCCCCAGGGACTTGATCTTCCTCAGGCTGCGCCCGGCGGCCAGGCGATCGAAGTCGGTGAAGATCTCCTCGAGCCCCGCCGCCAGGGCCACGGCGTCGACGGCCGGCGCCTGGTCGGCGAACCCCACCACGTCGGCCACCAGCACGGTGGCCGCGCCGAAGCTGTCGACGCTCGCGTCGGGGCGCTCCTTCAGCCTGGCGGCGATCGAGTCGGGCGGGACGCGCAGCGCCAGCCGCTCCGAGACCTTCCGCTCCGCCACCACCTGGTCGAACAGCTTCCGCAGCTCGACGTTCTTGGCGCGGATCTCCTCCCGGCTGGCCTCCAGCGCCGCCACCGTCCTCGCCAGCGCCTTGGCGAAGAGCCGGACCTCCAGCATGTTGTGGACCCGGGTGAGCACCTCGGCGAGGTCGAAGGGCTTGCTGACGAAGTCCTTGGCCCCGGCGCGGAGCGCCCGCAGCTTGTGGTCGGGCTGCGCGGTGATCACCAGCACCGGGAGGTACCCGTCCTTCTCCACCTCCTTGAGCGCCTCCATCACCTGGAAGCCGTCCATGGCGGGCATCTGCAGGTCGAGCAGGATCAGGTCGTACCCGTTGGCGCGGTGCAGCTCGCAGACGGCGCGGGGATCGCGCGTCGAGGTCACCGCCAGGTAGCCGGCGGCGCCCAGCATGCCCTCCAGGAGCAGGACGTTGGCCTCCAGGTCGTCGACGATGAGGATCCGGGCCTTCCAGATCTCGGCGGGGTCGATCACGGCGGCGCCGGCCTTCCATCCCCGGCCCCGGCCGGGGCGGCCGCCAGGTCGAGCGCCCGGTCCAGCGCCTCCATGAACTGCCCCACCTTCAGCGGCTTGGTCAGGTACTCGATGAAGCCGGCCTGCAGCCCCTTCTCGATGTCCCGCGCCATGGCGTTGGCGCTCAGGGCCAGCACCGGGATGTGGGCGGTGGCCGGGTCGTCGCGGAGGATCTTCAGGGCCTCCAGCCCGCTGATGCCGGGCAGGTTGATGTCCATGAAGATCACGTCGGGGCGGTTGGCGCGGGCCAGCTGGATGCCCATGTTGCCGTCCAGGGCGCTGAGGAGGCGGATGGCGGGGCGGCGGGCCATGAACTCCTGGACCAGCTCCAGGTTGGCCAGGTTGTCCTCGACGTAGAGCAGGGTGCGGGTGGGTCCATCCGGCTGGACGCCGGCCAGGAGCGGGGCCGCCACCGCCCCCGTCGCCGCCCCCGTCTCCGGCGCCGGCGCCGCCACCGCCCCCAGCTCGAACCAGAACTCGCTCCCCACCCCGACGACGCTCTTCACGCCGATGACGCCCCCCATCAGCTCCACCAGCCGCTTGGCCATCACCAGGCCGATCCCGGTGCCCTGGACCGTGCCGCTGGCCTGCCCCAGCCGGTTGAACGGCTGGAAGAGCTGGGCCAGCTGCTCGGGGGCGAGGCCGGCGCCGCTGTCCTTGACGCTGATCCGCAGCCGGCCCGGGCCCCGGCCGCGACACTCGACGACCACGGCGCCCTTGGGCTGGTTGTACTTGACGGCGTTGGACAGCAGGTTGATGAGGATCTGCTTGAGCCGGATCCGGTCGGCGAGCACGAAGGTGGGGACCTCGAAGGTCGGGAAGGTCATGCGGATCCCGGCCAGCTTGGCCTGGGGCTCGATCATGGCCTGGCACTCCAGCACCACCTCCTCCAGCGAGGTCGGCTCGCGGGAGAGCGACATCCTCCCCGACTCGATCTGCGCCAGGTCGAGGATCTCGTTGATCAGCTCGAGCAGGTACCAGCCGGCGCGGAGGATCTGGGCGATGCTCCGCTGGTGGAGCGGCTCCACCGTGGTGGGGTCCGACTCCATGAGCTGGGCGAAGCCGAGGATGGCGTTGAGCGGGGAGCGCAGCTCGTGGCTCATGCTGGAGAGGAAGTCGGACTTGGCGAGGTTGGCCTTCTCGGCCGCCTTCTTGGCCTGGGTCAGGGTCTCCTCGACCTGGCGCCGCTCGGTCTGGTCGCGGGTCAGCTTGGCGAAGCCGCGGGCGTTGCCGGCCGGATCCCGGATGGCGGTGAAGACCACGTTGGCCCAGAAGGTCGAGCCGTCCTTGCGCACCCGCCACCCCTCGACCTCCCGCCGCCCCTCGGCCGCGGCGTCGAGGTCGCGCTGGGGGACACCCAGCTCGATGTCGTGGGGCGGGTAGAACCGGGAGAAGTGCTGGCCGACGATCTCCTCGGCGCGGTAGCCCTTGATCCGCTCGGCGCCGGAGTTCCAGCTCACCACGCACCCCTCCGAGTCGAGCATGACGATGGCGGCGTCGGTGACGCTCTCCACCATCAGGCGGAAGCCCTCCTCGGTCCAGCGCAGCTTCTCCTCGACCTGCTTGCGCGCCGAGTTGTCGGTGCCGATCAGCAGGTAGCCGATGATCCGGTCCTCGGCGTCGCGCAGCGCGGTGACCGAGACGATGGCCGGGAAGCGGCTGCCGTCCTTGCGGATGTAGGTCAGCTCGTACTTGTCCTCGATGCCGCGCGAGGCCTTGAAGGCCAGGGCCTCGAAGCCGGGGGCGATGGTGGTCGCCAGCTCCAGGCTCAGGGCCGCGGCCCGCGCGATCACCTCCTGCGGATCGTGGATGTCGGCCGGCGTGATCTTGTCGACCACCTCGGCGGCGGCGTACCCCAGCATGGTCTCGGCCCCGATGTTGAAGATCTGGATGACCCCCTTCTCGTCGGTGGCGATCAGCGAGAAGTTGGCGCTGGTGAGGATGGCGTTCTGCAGGGCCCCGGTCTTGAGCAGGGCCTCCTTGCGCCGGACCTCGGTGGGGGTGTCGGCCGCGGGGGGGACGACCGGGCCGGCCGGGGCGGGCGTGAGCAGGGCCGAGACGGGCGGGGCGAGCACGACCGGGCGGACGGCGGACGGGGCGGGCACGACCTTCGGGGGCGGCTTCATGGTGTGGTCTCCCCGGCCTTGGCCTGCTTGGCCAGCACCTCGGCAGCGGCCTCGGCCTCGGCCTCCTCCTCGCGCAGGTCGTGGGCCAGCTCCCGGGCGATCAGCCCGGCGTCGGGCGCGGTGGCGCCGGCGCTGAGCCGCTCGTAGGTGGCCTCGCTCCGGGCGTTCCGGTCCTGCGCCGGGCGGTCCTCGCTGTCGTCGCCGGGCAGCTCCACCTGCAGCTCGTGGAGGATCATCTGCAGGCCGGCGGCGATGGGGAGCGCCAGCAGCGCCCCCATCACCCCGAGCAGCGTCCCCCCGGCCAGCAGCGCCAGGACCACCACCGCCGGCGAGAGCCGCAGCACGTGGCCGTAGACCTTGGGGATGAGCACCCGGCTCTCGAACTCCATGTAGACCAGGAAGGCGATGGTCACCACCGTGGCCACCCCGGCGCCGCGGGGGAGCGCCGAGAGGATGGCCGGGGCGGCACCGATGAAGATCCCCACGAACGGGATGACGTCGGTGAGCGCCGCGAACAGGGCCAGGGACAGGGCGTTGGGAACCTGGCAGATGGCCAGCAGCGTGAAGGTGAACAGGCCGATGGCCGAGGAGGTGATGAGCTGGCCGCGCATGTAGCCGCCCACGATCTCCTCCAGGTTGTGGAGGATGCGGGCCAGCCGCATGTGGTAGCCGCGCGGCACCAGGGCGTAGAGCGTCCCCTGGGTGCGCTTCCCGTCGGCCAGGAAGTAGAAGGCCAGCACCACCGCGGTGGCGAAGTACCCGACCACCATGACGGTCCTCGACGAGTAGCCGAGCGCGTAGGTCTCGATCCGGCCCGCCAGGTCCCCCTGGCCGGCGCCCTGGACGGCGTGGGCCAGCGGCAGGGTGAAGCTGTTCCGCTCCAGGGAGGCGATCAGCGCCTCGCGGTGAGCCGGCGCCGCCCGCATGATCTCGACCATCTGCGCCAGCAGCGGCGGCACGGTCAGGAAGAGCAGCAGCGCGGCGGTGATCACCGCCCCGAGGAAGAGCAGGACCAGCGCCCAGGTCCGCTTCACCCCGCGTCGCTCCATCCCCTCGACCAGCGGGTTGAAGGTCCCGGCGAAGATCAGGGCCACCACCACCAGCAGCACCACCACGCGGAGCTGGCCGAGCAGCCAGACGCCGCCGAGGGCGGCCAGGATCCAGCCCACCGTGGATGGGGCGACCTCGATCCGGACGATCGACCGCACCGGGGAGGTCTCCCTCATGGCCGGCCACGATCGCGGGCGCCGCCAGGGCCCACGGCCTCGCCGTGGGAGGTGTGTCGGTGGCGCCGGGACGGGGGTGATGGTGGCTTCAGGCCCCATCAGGTACGCAGCCGGCGTGCCGACGCCCGCACCTTCGCAAGCCTTCGTGATTGCAGGGATCCCTGTCCCGGCGACCGCGGGATAGGCGTTCGCGAGCGTTCGCCAGGTGTTCGGGCCCGCGTTCGGGCCGGGCGGCCCCGCTACGGCGCCGCCAGCACGATCTCGATGCGCCGGTTCTGGCTGCGACCCTCGGGGGTGTCGTTGGGCGAGATGGGCTGGTACTGGCCGTAGCCGGCCCCGGCCAGGCGGCTCGGGTCGACGCCGTTCTCCTGGAGGAAGCGCACCACCGCCAAGGCCCGGGCGGTGGAGAGCTCCCAGTTGGTGGCGAAGGCGCCGCCGCCGGTGGGCACGTCGTCGGTGTGCCCCTCGATGCGGATGACCCGCCCCTGCACGCCGCGCAGCGCCTCTGCCACCTTCTTGAGCGCCACCTTCCCCTCGGCGCCGATGGTGGCCGAGCCGGAGGCGAAGAGGATCTTGTCCTTCATCTTCACCGTCAGCTTCCCCCGCAGCTCGGAGACCTCGACGCGGCCGGCCTCGATGTCGCCCTGCAGCGAGCTGGCCAGCGCCTGGTACTCGGCGCTCTTCTTCTCCAGCTCGGCCTTGGCCTGCTCCAGCCGCCGCTTCGACTTGGACAGCTCGTCGACCAGCGCCTGGAGCTCGGCGTTGCGATCGGCGGCCACCTTGAGCTCGGCCTGCCGGGCCGCCAGGTTGGCCTCGTCGGACCTGACCTTCTCCTGCAGGCCGCGGACCTCCGCCTGGACGCCGTCGAACTCGCCCCGCAGCGCGGTGATCTGGTCGCGCACGGCCCGGGACCTGGCCTGCTCGGCCTGCAGCTCGGCCTGGAAGCTGGCCGCCTCGGCCTCCTTCTTGCGGTAGGTGTCGGACGAGACGCAGCCGACCGGGAGCAGGGCGGCGAGCGAGAGGGCGACGGCGAGCGGTCGACGCATGTGACCTCCTGCGGGCTGGGGAGCGGCGACTCTACCCCCTTGGCGCGGCCGGTGAACCCCCGTTCCGTGGCCACCTGCCGCAGCGGCCGGGCCGGCGTCAGCGGGCGGCGCGGAGGTCCTTGAGCTTGAGCTGGAGCCGGCGGGTCCCGTCCCAGTCGTCGAAGCCGAGCGTGAAGGCCGCCTCCACCGGCGCCTCGCAGAGGCCGGCGCGGTCGCCCATGGAGAAGCCGATGGCGTCGAGCCCCTTGCCGAAGGAGAGCTTGAGGTGGGCGGCGCCGGCGCCGACGGTGCGGGCCCTGCTGGGGCGGGCGCGCAGGGCGAAGACCGGCTCGGGGTGGCCGGGGCCGAAGGGGCCGAGCCGCTCCAGGTCCTCGGCGGCGGCGGGGGTGAGCTCGCCCTCCTCCACCCAGCCGTCGACGCGGCAGCGCGGGACCAGGTCGTCGGCCGAGAGCGCCCTCGCGGCGTGGGCCTCGAAGGCGGCCCGGAAGGGCTCGATGGCGGTGGCGGCGATGGTGACGCCGGCGGCGTGGCGGTGGCCCCCGAAGCGGAGCAGGTGGCCGCTGCAGGCGGCCAGGGCGTCGTAGAGGTGGAACCCCTCGATGGAGCGGCCGCTCCCCCTCCCCTCGGCGCCGTCGTGGCCGATGAGCACCGCCGGGCGGTGGAAGCGCTCGGCCACCCGCGCCGCCACGATGCCGACCACCCCGGCGTGCCAGCCCTGGCGCCCCAGCACCAGCCCGACCGCGCCGCGCCGGACCGCGGCGCCGGCGTCGTCGAGCGCCTCGGCCAGCATGCGCCGCTCGATCTCCTGGCGGGCCTGGTTCTCCCGGTCGAGCTCGCCGGCCAGGGCGCTGGCCTCGGCCTCGTCGAGCGTGGAGAGCAGCCGCACCCCGCGGCCGGCGTCGTCGAGCCGCCCGGCGGCGTTGATGCGCGGGCCGAGCCGGAAGCCGACCTGGCCGGCGGTCACCGCCCCCTCGGGCACGCCGGCCACGCGCTTGAGCGCCCGCAGGCCGGGGCGGCGGGTGGCGGCGATCTCGGCGAGGCCGTGGCGGACCAGGATGCGGTTGGCGCCGGTGAGCGGCACCACGTCGGCCACGGTGCCGAGGGCCACCAGGTCGAGCGCGGCGCGCAGGTTGGGCTCGGGGCGCTCCGGCGTGAAGCGGCCGGCCTCGCGCAGCGTCTTGCGCAGCGCCATCAGCAGCGTGAAGGTGACGCCCACCGCCGAGAGCTCCTTCGAGGGGTAGCCGCAGCCGGGCTGGTGGGGGTTGAGGATGGCCACGGCGGCGGGCAGCGCCACCGGGACGGTGTGGTGGTCGACCACCACCGTCTCCACGCCGAGCGCTGCGGCGGCGCGCACCTCCTCGACGCTGGTGATGCCGCAGTCGAGGCTGACCAGCAGCTTCACCCCCTGCGCCGCCAACCGCTCGACGGCGCCGGTGTTGAGGCCGTACCCTTCGACCAGCCGGTGGGGCGTGTAGGTGACCACGTCGCCGCCGGCGGCGCGCAGGAAGCCGGAGAGCAGGACGGTGGAGGTGACGCCGTCGACGTCGTAGTCGCCGTAGGTGGCGATCTTCTCGCCCCGCTCCAGCGCCAGGACCAGGCGGGCCACCGCCGCCGGCATCCCCTTCATGGAGAAGGGGTCGGGGAGGCCGGTGAGCGGGGCGTCGAGGAAGAGGCGGGCCTCGGCCGGGTCGGCGTGACCGCGGGAGGCGAGCACCCGGGCCGCCAGCGGGTGCAGGCCGAGGGCGCTGGCCAGCTCGGCCGCCCCTGCCCCGTCGCCGCCCACCTCGATCCAGCGCTTCCCCGGCCGCTCGTCCACGGCGACCTAGGTAACAGGCTCGTCTGACACCCCGGGCGGGGTGTGACGGGCCGGCCCTCCCCGGGGGGCGCCTGGCCGGCCTGGGGTCGCCGGGCGGGAGCGGGGCCGCGCCGCGGACCTGCCGGCCGCGCCCCGGACCCGGAGTTCCGGGGGGTTATGAAAAAGGGGCCGCGGCTCGGCCGATCGGACCCCTCTCCAACACACTACTCTGGGACGGGATCAGGGACGGGATCAGGGATCAGACCGCCGGAGCGGCCTTCTTCTTGGCCGCCCGCTCCTCGAGCCAGATGGTCATCGGCGCGGCGATGAACCAGGTCGAGTAGGTGCCGGAGACGATGCCCAGCACCATGGCGAAGGCGAAGTCGAAGATGGTGCCCACACCGAAGATGAGCAGGCCCACCAGCGACAGCGCCGTGGCGAACGAGGTCAGGAAGGTCCGGCCCAGGGTCTCGTTGATGGCCAGGTTGACCAGCTCGGCCAGCCCCCGCCCCTGGTACCTGGTCTTGTTCTCCCGGATCCGGTCGTAGACCACCACGGTGTCGTTCACCGAGTAGCCCACCACCGTCAGGATCACCGCGATCGAGGTGAGGTTGAACTCGCGGCCGCTGAAGGCGAAGTAGCCCAGGGTGACGATGGCGTCGTGGATGATGGCGATGACCACGCCCGGGCTGAAGCGGAAGTCGAACCGCAGCCCCACGTAGACCACGATCAGGGCGATGGCGTAGAGCACCGCCTTGAAGCCCTGGTTGCGCAGCTCGCGCCCCACCGCCGGGCCCACGAACTCCACCCGCCGCACCTCCGGCCTGGCCGCGGCGAAGCGGGAGGTGAGCTCCTGCTCCACCTTCTCGCGGATGCCCTGGGTGATGACCGCGAAGGAGCGGGTGCCGGCGGTCAGGCCGGCCTCCTCGCGGACCTCGCGGACCCGCACCCCGGCCGCCTCGACGGCGGCCTTCAGGTCGGCCGCGGCCACCGTCCCCTCGAACTGGAAGTCGAGCTTGTCGCCGATCTCCGGGTTGAAGGAGATCGACTTCACCGGGAACCTGGCCTTGACCGCCTCCTCCACCCGCTTGACGTCCTCGGCGCCCATCAGGGCGATGCGGCCGACGCGGATCAGGAAGGTGTGCTCGGAGTCGGCGCCGTAGGTCTGGACCGAGGCGTCCTTGAAGCCCTGCTCCTCGACCGCCTTGCGGATGGCGCCCGGGTCGACGGTCTCGGCGAACTTGATCTCCATCTCGGTGCCGCCGGCGAAGTCGACGCCGAAGTTGAGGCCGTGGATGGCCGGCAGCGACCAGAGGATGACCGTGAGGTTGGCGATCAGCGACAGGACGACGGCGATGTTCCGCTTGCCGACGAAGTCGAAGGTGGTCCCGTGGGGGAGGATGTCGAAGGTCTTGAATTGCATCGCGCTACACCGAGAGGCGCGCCGAGTCGTGGCGCGTCAGGTATTCCATGATGGCGCGGGTGACCACGATGGAGGTGAACAGCGAGGCGACCAGGCCGATGGTGAGGGTCACGGCGAAGCCGCGGACCGGGCCTGAGCCGTACTGCATGAGCACGAAGGCCGCGACCAGCGCGGTGACGTGCGAGTCGACGATGGTCCAGAAGACCCGGTCGTAGCCCTGCTGGACCGACTGCTTGACGGTCCGGCCGGCGCGCATCTCCTCGCGGATGCGCTCGTTGATGAGCACGTTGGCGTCCACCGCCATGCCCAGGGTCAGCACGAAGCCGGCGATGCCCGGCAGCGTCAGGGTGGTGCCGATCATCGACATGATGGCCAGCACCAGCAGGCCGTTGAGCGTCAGGGCCACGTCGGCCACCAGGCCGGAGACCCGGTAGTAGAGGGCCATGAACACCAGCACCATCCCCAGGCCGACCAGCGCCGCCAGGGTGCCCTTCTTGACCAGCTCGGGCCCCAGGGTGGCGCCCACGGTCCGCTCCTCGAAGATGGTGACCGGGGCCGGCAGGGCGCCGGCCTTGAGGACCAGGGCGATGGCGTTGGCCTCCTCGAACTGCTCCTGGTAGCTGCGCCCGGAGCCGAGCGAGATCTGGCCGCTGGTGGAGATGTGCCCCTGGATGTAGGGCGCGGTCTCCACCTTGTCGTCGAGCACGGTGGCCATGCGGCGGTGGAGGTTCTCGGTGGTGAGCTTCTCCATCAGCCGGGCGCCGTCCGGCGACATGGTGAAGCTGACCACCGGCTTGCCGCCGCCGGGCGAGCTGTTGTCGACCGAGGCCCGGGCGTCGGCGATGTAGTCGCCGGTCAGCTCGGTCTTGGAGCGGAGCAGGAAGGTCCGGTAGTAGGTCTGCCGGCCCATCTCCCGGTTCACCACCACCTCGCCGATGCCGACCGAGTTCTTGCCGGCCTCGAGGAGCGGGCCGAGCTTCCCGGCGATGACCGCCTCCAGCTCGGTGCGCTTGGTGGCCACCACCAGGGTCGACTGGCGCTGGCCGCCGTTGGGCATGTCCAGGCTCTCCACCGTCCAGCAGCCCCCCTCGGGGAGCGGGAAGGTCAGGCCGTCGCGGGTGAAGGGGCAGGCGGTGAGCTGGGCCTGGACGGCGTCGAAGGCGGCGTTCTCGTCGTCGCAGATCTTGAACTCGAGCTGGGCGGTGCGGCCCAGCAGGTCCTTGGCCTTCTCCGGGTCCTTGAAGCCGGGGAGCTGGATCTGGATCTGGTTGTTGGCCTTGCGCTTGATGTCCGGCTCGCTGACGCCCCACTTGTCGACGCGGTTGCGGATGGTCTTCTCGGCCTGCTCGACGGCCTTGGACTTGAACTCGCGCAGCACCTGGTCCTTGAAGGCGAAGAGGACCTGGCCGGCGGGGGCGCCGCCCGGCGCGTAGATCTCGGCGTCGTAGAAGTCGAGCGTCACCTTCTCGGCGTCGGCCGGGGCGGTGGTGGTCACGGCGACCCGCAGCCCGGTGGCGTCCGGGGCCACGGCGGTGAACGGCACCGACTTCTCCTTGAGGTGGTCGGCGATCTCGTCGGCGCGCCGCGCCACCTTGGCCTTGACCGCCCGGTCGACGTCGACGCCCAGGGCCAGGTGGATGCCGCCCTGCAGGTCGAGGCCGAGGTTGAGGTGCTTCCTCGCGTCGGGGGCCCAGCCGGGCACCGACCTGTCGTAGGCCTCGGTGTTCCGAACCTCCGGCGAGAGCTTGAAGTAGTGGAAGCTGGGCACCAGCTGCCAGAGCGACCAGACCGCCACCACCGCGATCAGCGCGACGCGGCTATACCAGGCGCGTTCCATCTACTTCTTCTCGGGCTTGGCGGGCGCGGCGACCGGCTTCTCCACCCAGGCGCCGATGACGTTGGCCTTGAGGACGCGCACCTTGGTGCCGGCGCCGACGTCGAGGGTCACGGTCCGATCCTCGACCTGGTAGACCGTCCCCAGCAGGCCGCCCTGGGTGACCACCTCGTCACCCCGCTTCAGCCCGGCCAGGAGCGCCTGGTGCTCCTTGGCCTGCTTCTGCTGCGGCCGGATCATCAGGAAGTAGAAGACCAGGCCCATGAGGCCGAGCGGGACCAGCATGCTGGTCAGGCTCTGGGTCTGCCCCTCGGCGGTCTGGGCGAGGAAGGCGTGGAGGACGGAAGGCATGGCTGCTCCGGGAGGTGTGTGAAAAGGCGCCGATTTCTAACAGCAATCTCTCGTCGAGGGCAACCGCTAATGGGTCAGGCGTCGAGCCCCGCCGACCAGGCCGCCAGCCGCTCCCGGCGAAAGGCCTGGAACCGCCCCTCCTCGATGGCCTGGCGCGCCTCGGCCATCAGCGAGAGGTAGTAGTGGACGTTGTGGATGGAGTTGAGCCGGAGCCCGAGCAGCTCCTCGGCCTTGAAGAGGTGGCGCAGGTAGGCCCGGGTGAAGGTGCGGCAGGTGGGGCAGCCGCAGGCCGGGTCGGCGGGGCGCTGGTCCTCGGCGAAGCGGGCGTTGCGGATGGTCAGCCGCCCCTGGCTGGTGAAGAGCAGGCCGTTGCGGGCGCAGCGCGTCGGCAGGACGCAGTCGAACATGTCGATCCCGGCGGCGATCCCGGCCAGCAGGTCCTCCGGCGTCCCCACCCCCATCAGGTAGCGGGCCTTGGCCGCGGGCAGCTGCGGGGCGTCGCGGGCCACCCCCTCCCACATGGCCTCCGGCGCCTCGCCCACCGCGTAGCCCCCCAGGGCGTAGCCGGGCAGGTCGAGCGCCGCCGCCTCCTCGATGGCCCGGGTCCGCAGGTCGGGGAAGAGGCCGCCCTGGGCGATCCCGAACAGGGCGCTGGGGGTGAGCCCGGCCTCGGCGCGGCGGTCCGAGCCGGTGGTCCAGGCCTTGCGGCAGCGGACCAGCCAGCGCTGGGTCCGGGCCAGCGAGCCCTCGTGGTAGGCGCGGTCGGCCAGCGAGGGCGGGCACTCGTCGAAGGCCATGATGACGTCGGCCCCCAGCGCCAGCTGCACCTCGGTGGCCCGCTCCGGCGAGAGGAACTGCTTCGAGCCGTCGAGGTGGGAGCGGAAGGTCACCCCCTCCTCCCGGATGGTGACCAGCCCCGGACCGCGGGACGCCCCGATGACGCCGCCGCCCCCCGGCCCCGCCGCCTCGCCCCCGGTGGCCGGCGCCCCCCGCTCGCCGAGGCTGAAGACCTGGAACCCGCCGGAGTCGGTGAGCGTCAGCCCCTCCCAGGCCATGAAGCGGTGCAGGCCGCCCATCCGCTCGATGAGCCCGTGGCCGGGGCGCAGGAACAGGTGGTAGGTGTTGCCGAGCACGATGCGGGCGCCCGCCGCCACCAGGTCGCGCGGCTCCAGCGTCTTCACCGTCGCCGCCGTCCCCACCGGCATGAAGGCCGGCGTCTCCACCGTGCCGCGGACGGAGTGGAGGCGGCCGCGGCGGGCGGCGCCGTCGCTGGCGAGGAGCTGGTACCGGATCACGCCCGCGGTTTCCCCCGGGGCGGGGGGCGCCGTCAAGCCGGCCGGGCCCCGGTGCGGGCCACGCTGGCCACCAGCGTCTTCCAGGTGCGGCCGGCCCGCCCCCCGGCGTGCAGGCGCAGGCCGACGGTCGGCGCGTCCGGCCCGATCTCCTGGACCCAGCAGACCACCGCCTCGGCCCGCGGCGCCAGCAGCCCGCTGCCGAGGCGCACCAGCATCAGCTCGCCCACCAGCGGCACCTTCACCGGCCAGCGCGCCGAGCAGCCCCCGTCGCTGACGTTGAGGGTGGAGATGGAGATGGGGGCGCCGCCGAGGATGACGTGGAGCGGGCGCTCCACGGTGAAGCGGGGCGGCCGCTCCTTGAAGTTGACCGGCTCGCCGCGCGCCGCCATGGCCAGGAAGCCGGCGGCCGGGATGCTCCCGGCGTCGAGCCGCAGCTCGATGCCCGGGGGGATGGAGGGACGACCGATGCGGCGCACGCTGGCCACCTTCCCGAAG
The DNA here is from genome assembly GCA_032654565.1 of Anaeromyxobacteraceae bacterium. GTDB lineage: Bacteria > Myxococcota > Myxococcia > Myxococcales > Anaeromyxobacteraceae > JADKCZ01. The sequence continues at coordinate 127,385 of JAULAX010000009.1, forward strand.
ACGGTGGCGCGGATGGTCTGGCCCAGCACCCCGATGCGGGCCGCCACCTCGTCCCCCACCCGGGCCTCGGAGAGCGTCGGCAGGAAGATGGCCCCCGACTCGGGGCGCCACCCGGCCAGGAACTGGCTCGGCTCGAGGTTGACTGAAACGCTGTGCACCTTGCCACTCCTCTCCTGGACCCGCGCGCCTCAGCCGGCGTCTGCCAGGGGCTCGCCGCGCTCGACCAGCAGCGCGTCACCGTAGCTGAAGAAACGATACTTCTCCTGCACCGCCTGGCGATAGGCCGCCAGCACCCGCTCGCGCCCCCCCAGCGCGCACACCAGCACCAGCAGGGTAGTCCTCGGGAGGTGGAAGTTTGTGACAAGCAGATCGACCGACGTGAACCGGTACCCCGGACGGATGAAGAGGGCGGTGCGCCCGGCCCCCACCGCCAGCCGCCCGCCCCGGCAGGCGCTCTCCAGGGTCCGCAGCGCCGTGGTCCCCACCGCCACCACCCGCCCCCCGCGCGCCCGGCAGGCCTCGAAGGCCCGGGCGGTCGCCTCCGGCACCTCGAACCGCTCCTCGTGCATGCGGTGCTCCTCGAGCGACTCGCCGCGGAAGGGCAGGAAGGTGCCCGGCCCCACGTGCAGCGTCACCGCCGCCCGCGCCACCCCACGCCCCTCCAGCCCGGCCAGCACCCCGGGGCTGAAGTGGAGCCCGGCGGTGGGGGCCGCGGCGCTCCCCGGCCGGCTGGCGAAGATGGTCTGGTACCGCTCGGCGTCCCCGGCGTCGGCCTCCCGCCGGATGTAGGGCGGCAGCGGGATCCGGCCGACCCGCGCCAGCGCCGCCTCCAGCGCCGCCCCGCCGCGGTCGAGCCGCACCTCGTAGAAGCCGTCGCCGGGGGCCGCCTCCACCACCGCCAGGAGCTCGCCGAAGCGGAGCCGGGCCCCGGGACGGAGCGTCCGGGAGGCCTGCCCCATGGCCAGCCAGCGCGTCCCCATCTCGCCGTCGAGCGGCTCGAGCAGCAGCAGCTCGGCCCGGCCCCCCGTCTCCTCCTTCTGGCCAATGAGGCGCGCCGGGATGACCCGGGTGTCGTTGAAGACCAGCAGGTCGCCGGCCCGCAGCAGGCCGGGCAGGTCGGTGAAGGCCCGGTGCTCCACCGCCCCGGTCCGCGGCAGCACCAGCAGGCGCGAGGCGTCCCGCGGCGTCACCGGGGCCTGGGCGATCAGCCGCTCGGGGAGCTCGAAGTCGAAGTCGGAGACCTGCATCACCGGACGCTGTGTAGCACGGGTTCAGTAGAGCCTGGTCAGCTCCGTCCCCGGGTAGTAGAGCCGCAGGATGTCGCGGTAGCCCTTCCCTTCCCGGGCCAGGCCGGCGGCCCCCCACTGGCAGAGCCCGGCGCCGTGCCCCTGCCCCCGCCCGGTGAAGGTGAAGCTGCCCCCGCGCTCCTTGACCTCGAAGGCCAGCGACGGCAGCTTGCTCCAGCCCAGCCGCTGGCGCAGGTCGGTCGCCGCCAGCACCAGCCGCTGGCCGCCCGCCTGGAGCTCCACCCGGGAGGCGCGCCCGGAGGCGGTCGTCTCCGTCACCTTGAGCGAGGTGACCGGGCCGGACAGCCCCAGCGCCTTGCCCAGCTCGGCGCCGCTGCGGCCGAAGCTCCAGCGGGCCCCGGGGGCCTCGTTGCAGTGGCCGCAGGGGACCGAGGCCAGGTAGGGCAGGTCTCGCCCCAGCGCGTCGAGCCCCCGCTCGGTCCGCCCGCCGCAGGCGGAGTGGAAGAAGGCCTCGACCGGCTCGTTGCCGCGGACCAGCACCTCGCCGCGGGTGGCGTCGGCGGCGGCGCGCGCCGCGGGGTTGGGGGCGGCTCCGGCGTAGACCTGGGAGAGGACGTTGGCGCCGAGGTGGAAGGAGCGGCCGGCCACCTCGGCCTCGATCTTCTTCACCAGCGCGTAGGTGCGGGCCGCCACCGCCTGGGCCTTCTGGGCCTCGGCGGGGAAGCTGGCCGGCAGCTCGCCGGAGAGGACCCCGGCCACGTAGTCGTCGAGCGGCAGCTCCTCGATGAGCCGCAGGCCGGCGGCGGCCCGCTCCACCACCGCCACCGTGGAGAGGACCCGGTCGCCCATGCGCAGCGGCCGGGGCGCGACGATCACCGCCACCGGCCCGGTGTCGAGGCCGCCCACCCGCAGCCCGTCGCCGCGGGGCGCCACCTCCACGCTGGTCCCCGGGAGCGGCCGGGCCGGCGGCTCCTCCTGCCCCTCCTCGACCGGCGCCCGGAGCGTGAGCCGCTCGCCCTGGAGCCTGACGCTGGCCAGCCCCTCGGCCACCACCACGCGGATCAGCTCCTCGGCGCGGGCCGGGAGCGCGGCCAGCAGCAGCAGGGCCAGGAGGCGGAGGGGCACCGGGGGATTGTCGGGGCGGCGGGCGCCCCCGTCCAGCGGACGTCTCCCCTCCGGCGGCCCGCCGGCGGCATGGCCCGGGGGGCGGCGGCGCGGTACAAGGTCGGGTGGCCGCCCTCCAGTGGATCCTCGACCTGCTCCGCAACCCCGGCGAGATCATCGTCTGGGGCGGCTACCCGGCGCTCGCCGCCATCGTCTTCCTCGAGACCGGGGCCATGGTCTTCTTCCTCCCCGGCGACTCGCTGCTGGTCATGGCCGGGCTCTACGCGGCCAAGGGCGACCTCGACATCCTGGTGCTCAACGGCCTGCTCATCCCCCTGGCCATCGCCGGCGACGCCACCTCCTACTGGATCGGCACCCGCGCCGGGCCGCACCTCTTCAACCGGCCGCGCTCCCGCTTCTTCCGCCCCGAGCACATCCGGGCGGCCCACGAGTTCTACGAGCGGCACGGCGGCAAGGCCATCATCCTCGCCCGCTTCATGCCGCTGGTCCGCACCTTCGTCCCGGTGGTGGCCGGCATCGGCGGCATGAGCTACCGGCGCTTCGCCGCCTTCAACGTGGTCGGCGCCACCGCCTGGGTGGCCTCGATGACGCTGACCGGCTACGTGCTGGGCAGCCGCTTCCCGCTGCTGGTGCAGCACATCGAGAAGGTGATCATCGTGGTGGTGGTGCTCTCCATCCTGCCCGGCGTCTTCGAGTGGTGGAAGGCGCGGCGGCGGGCGGTCTAGCGGGCCGGCGCCTCGTTGGCGGCGCCCAGCAGCAGCGGGATGCGGACGCCGATCATCTCCCCCTCGAAGGGCGGGAAGAGCAGCCGGGTGGCCGCGCGGCGCAGGCAGGCCCCCAGCGGAGAGGCCTCGATGTCCGCCTCCTCCACCTCGGAGGCCTCGACCAGGCCGCCGTTGCCGACGAAGACCAGCAGCGCCACCTTCCGGCCCGCCAGGGCGTCTCCGCCCGGCGCGCTGCGGGCGCCCTCCATGCACCGGTCGAAGGCGACCCGTTGCCGGTTGATGGCCACCTGGACGGCGGCGGGAGACATCCCCTTGCCTGCGGCCGCCGGGGGGGCGGCCGGGGCGCGAGCGGGGGCCGGGGCCGGCGCCGGCGTGACCGCCGGGGCGGCCACCGGGGCGGGGGGCGCGGCCGCCACGGGAGCGGGGGGCGGGGCCGGCGCGGCCACCTTCGGCTCCGCGGGACCCTTCACGGCGGGCCTGGCCTCCTCCTTCGCGGCCGCGGCGGGGGCCCGGACCCTGGGCGCGGGGGCTGGCCTGGCCTCGCCGCGCTTCGGCGCGGGCGGCGCGACCTTGACCAGCGGTGGCTCGACCGCTGCGACCTTGACCGGCGGTGGCTCCACCGCGGCGACCTTCACCGGCGGTGGCTCGACCGGCGCGACCTTGACCGGCGGTGGCTCGGCCGCCGCCACCTTGACCGGCGGTGGCTCCACCGCAGCGACCTTCGCCAATGGTGGCTCGACCGGCGCAGGGCTGGGGCTCGGAGGCTTCGCTGGCCTCGGCGGCTCGACGGGCGGGGGAACCTCCGCCAGCTCGGGGGGGACGACCCGGAGCCTGGGGGGCGGGGCGGCCGGCTCACCGGTCAGGAACATGACGGACCCGACCAGCGTCACCAGCGAGGCGATCCCGGCCACACCCCAGAGGAGACCGCGCAGCCGCGCCGAGGCCACGGCCGGACCAGCGCCGGGTCCGGCCGGCGCCAACGGAGCGGCCTCCTCCGGGAGCGGCGGGAGCCGGATCGGCTCGATGACCGTCGGCTCCGACGCCGACCTCTCGTCCGGGTCCTCGGCCTCGCCGGGGGCGGAGAGCTCCAGGGCGGGAGGCGGAGGCGGGATCGGGCCCGCCGGCGTGAAGCGTGGCGGGGGCGCCGGGAGCGGCAGCGTCGGCGCCCGGGGCGCAGGCGGCGGAGGAGCTGGGAGCGGGGTCGGCAGCGACGGGCGCGCCGGTGCCGAGAAGGGAAGCGTGGTCGGCGGCGACGGGCGCGCCGGTGCCGAGAAGGGGAGCGTGGTCGCCCGGGGCGGCGACGGGAGCGGGACCGGCGGCGTGAGGCGCGCCGGCTCCGGGAGCGGCGGCTTCGCCCAGGGAGGTGCCGGCAGCGGGTTCGGCGGGGTGAGGCGCGCCGGCTCCGGGAGCGGCGTGGTCGCCCGGGGTGGTGGCGGTGGCGGCGCGGGCGGCGCCGGCAGCGGGACCGGCGTCAGCCGACCGGTGCCGGGCGGGGACGCCTGGGCCTTCACCGGCTGCAGCGGCGTGGTCCGGGGCGGTGGGAAGGCGAAGGGCTGGGTCCGGGGTGGCGGCGCCGGGAGCGGGATCGACGGCGTCTGGACGGTCCGCGCCGCCGGCAGCGGCAGGGTCGACGCCGGGCTCCGGGTGGCCGGCGCCGGTGGCGCCAGCCAGGTCGGCGACGCCGGCTCCCGCGCCACGGCCTCGGGGGTCGATCCCGCGGCCGGCGTCTCGACGCGGATCACGGTCCCGCAGTTGCAGCGGTGACGATAGACGCGACCGGGCTGCGGCTCGGCCGCGCTCGTGTAGCGCCGTCCACATTGCTGGCAGGCGAACCGCACCGGTGCAGACTACCCTAGCTCGGCGCCGTTCGCCCACCGTACCAGCGATCGTCGTAGCCGCAGGCCAGGTCCACCCCCGGTGGATCGGGGTAGAAGACCGGCGCCCCGGCGTGGCTCATCAGCCAGGTACCACGCACTCCGCGCTCCACCGCCTGCCCCAGCCCGGCGCCGGAACCGCCCACCACGTAATCGGGCGCTATCGTCACCTTCCCGCCCCCATCGGGGAGGTCCACGGCCAGGTGCGGGAGCGCCAGGCCGCTCACCTTCCCGCGCAGCTGGCGCAGCAGGTCGGCGCCGGCGGCCAGCGGCGTGCGCAGGTGGGCGGTCCCCTCCACCAGGTCGCCCTGGTGCAGGTAGAGGCTGCGGACCCGCCGCGCCAGCAGTCCGGTGAAGAGGTCGCCGAGCAGCCGCGCCGTGGAGTTGAGGCCGCGCAGCAGCACCGCCTGGTTCTCCACCGGCACGCCGCCGTCCACCAGGCGGGCGCAGGCCTCGCCGGCCTCCGGCGTCAGCTCCTTGGGGTGGTTGAAGTGGGTGATGACGAAGAGCGGGGCGTGGCGGCGGAGCAGCCGCACCAGGGCGTCGTCGACCCGCATGGGGAGGACCACCGGGGCCCGGGTGGCCAGCCGAAGCACCTCGAGGTGGGGGATGGCGCGCAGCGGGCCGAGGATGGACGCCAGCCGCTCGTCGGAGAGGACGCCGGGGTCGCCGCCGGAGACGATCACCTCGCGCAGCTCCGGCTGCCCGGCGATCCAGGCGATCCCCTCCTCGACGGCGGCGCGGTCGAAGGCCCCCTCCTCGCCGCCGGTGATGCGGCGGCGGGTGCAGTGGCGGCAGTAGACCGGGCAGGTGTCGGTGACCAGCAGCAGGGCGCGGTCCGGGTACTTGCGCACCACCGCCCGCACCGGCCGGTGCGGCTCCTCGCCGGTGGGGTCGCGCTGGTCCCCGGCGGCGGCCGCGCCCTCCTCGCCGAGCGGGATGGCCTGGCGGCGCACCGGGCAGGCCGGGTGGGAGGGATCCATGAGCGCCGCGTAGTAGGGGGTCACCGCCGTGCGCAGGCCACCGAGCGCCAGGCCGCGCCGCTCCCCGTCGGTGAGCGCCACCAGCCGCCCCAGCTCCTCGCCGGTCCGCAGCGCGTGGCGCAGCTGCCAGCGCCAGTCGCGCCAGTCGGCCTCGCTCACACCGGGGAATCTCTCGCGCCAGTCCATCGCAGGTGGCGCGACCGGTACCACGGGACGCGGCGGCGCGGAAGCTCGCGGCCGCGCCCCGCCGGGTCGAACCGGCCGGCCACCCGCCCCCGGGACGTGGCACACTCCGCGCCGTCGACATAGGTTCTGGCTGTCCGGGCTCGACTCCCGGAGAGGAGCGTGCGAGATGGCGAGCATCCCCGACGTGGCCGCACCGGTCAGCGCACCGGCCCCGACACCGACCCCCGCCCCGGCGCCGGCTCCGGTGCCCATCAACCACGTCCGCTCCCGCTTCCCCTACGCCGCCCGCTCCATCTGGAAGGGCGTCCCCGAGGCCCAGTGGAACGACTGGCACTGGCAGCAGCGCGAGCGGGTCACCTCGCTGGAGCAGCTCGACCGGGTCATCCAGCTCACCGACGACGAGCGGCGGGCGGTCATCGAGGCCGACGCCCAGTTCCACATGGGCATCACCCCCTACTACGCCGCCCTGATGGACCCGCAGGACCCCACCTGCCCGGTGCGGCTGCAGTCGGTGCCGACCATGGGGGAGCTCACCTACACCGCCGCCGACCTGGAGGATCCGCTGGCCGAGGAGCGGGACATGCCGGTGCCCGGCATCACCCACCGCTACCCGGACCGGGTCCTCTTCTACACCACGCACAACTGCCCGGTGTACTGCCGCCACTGCACCCGCAAGCGCAAGGTGGCCGACCCCAGCAGCGCCGCCGCCAAGAGCCAGATCGAGCAGAGCCTGGCCTACATCGCGCTCCACACCGAGATCCGCGACGTGGTCATCTCCGGCGGCGACCCGCTCTCGCTCTCCGACGACCGGCTCGACGACATCCTCGGCCGGCTGCGGGCCATCCCCCACGTCGAGATCTTCCGGCTGGGGACGCGCAACCTGGTGACCCTGCCGCAGCGGATCACCGACGACCTGGTGCAGATGCTCAAGAAGCACCAGCCGGTCTACGTCAACACCCACTTCAACCACCCCCGCGAGTGCACCGGCGAGGCCTTCGACGCCGCCCGCCGCCTCGCCGACGCCGGCTGCGTCATCGGCAACCAGATGGTGCTGCTCAAGGGGATCAACGACGACCCGCGCATCGTCAAGGAGCTGAACCACAAGCTGCTGATGATGCGCATCCGCCCCTACTACATCTACCAGTGCGACCTGGCCCGGGGCATCAGCCACTTCCGCACCCCCATCGAAGCGGGGCGGCGCATCATCCGCTCGCTGCGCGGCCACACCAGCGGCATGGCCGTCCCCTACTTCGTGGTCGACGCCCCGCAGGGCGGCGGCAAGATCCCGGTCAACCCCGACTACGTGGTGCGCCACGAGGGGAAGCGCTGGGTGCTGCGCAACTTCGCCGGCAAGGAGTTCACCTACGACGAGCCGTGAGGGCGGCGGGCGCTCCCGGCCCGGCGACGGCGGGGGCCCGGCGGCTCACGCCCCGGCCGGGGGCGGCGCGCCCCACATCGCCTCGATCACCTTGCGGCGGTGCTCGAAGATGGTCTCCACCTGGCGGCGCACCAGCAGCACCCGGGCCAGCTCGCCCAGCGGGCCGAAGGGGAGCTGGTACTCCACCCGGTCGCCGATGAGCGTGCCGCCCGGGGCGTCGGCGAAGGTGTGGGTGTGGTGCCAGCGGCGGTAGGGGCCGCGCCGCTGCACGTCGACGAAGCGGACGCCCGGCTCGTAGACCTCGATCTCGGTCCGCCAGCGGAAGCCCACCCCGAAGAGCGAGAGCCGGTAGTCGATGAGCGCCCCCGGCCGCAGCGCGATGGGGGCCGGGGTGAGGATCTGGAAGTGCAGGAAGCCGGGGGTGAGCCGCTCCAGGTTGTGGGCGTCGGCGAAGAACTCGAAGACCTCGGCGCGGGGGCGCGGGACCAGCTGGGTCCGCTCCAGCAGGTGGATGGCCATGTCGCTAGATCACGGCCACGGCGTCGATCTCGACCCGGGCCCCCCGCGGCAGCCCCGCCACCTGCACGGTGGCCCGGGCCGGCGGGGTGGCGGTGAAGGAGCGCCCGTAGACCTCGTTCATCCTGGCGAAGTCGGCCAGGTCGGTCAGGTAGACGGTGGTCTTCACCACCTGCGCGAAGCCGCCGCCGCTGGCGGCCAGCACCGCCTCCAGGTTCTTCATCACCCGCTCCGTCTCCTCCTCGATGGTCCCCTTCACCAGCTCGCCGGTCTTCGGGTCCAGCGGGATCTGGCCGGAGAGGAAGACCAGCGCCCCGGGCGAGCGCCCCGGCGGGTCGGTGCGGACCAGGGTGGCCTGGCTGTAGGGGCCGATGGCCCGGGGCGCGTCGCTGGTGGAGATGGCCTCGTGCATGGTGCTCCTCGGTTGGGCGCCGCTCAGACGCGGTCGGCCGCGTGGACCCCGTCGATGCGCTGGACGTCGCGGAGCACCCCGGTCAGCTCCTTGACCCCGGTGATCTCCACCTGCAGGTCGACCACGGCGCGATCCCCGGCGGTCTTGACGTTGGCCAGCGAGATGTTGATGTCGGCCTCGGCGAAGGCCCGGGTGATCTTGGCCAGCAGGCCGGGGCGATCGGTGGCGACGATGCGCACCGCCACCGGCCGCTTGAAGCCGCCCTTGACGTCCCAGGTGACGTCGACGCGCCGCTCGGCCGGGCTCTCCAGCACCTTGTCGCAGGCGGCGGTGTGGACGGTGACGCCGCGCCCGCGGGTGATGAAGCCGACGATGGCGTCGCCGGGGACCGGGTTGCAGCACTTGCCGTAGCGCACCAGCATGTCGTCGACGCCGCTGACCCGCACCCCGCTGGCGGCGGAGCGGCCCGCCACCTTGCGGAAGAGCTCGGAGAGGCGCGAGGCGGGGGCCTCCGGGGCGGGCGGCGCCTGCAGCTGCTCCTGGGGGAGGAGCTGGGCCAGCAGCTGCTGGGTGGAGACCTTGCCGTAGCCGATGCCGGCCAGCAGGTCGTCGCCGTTGCGGTAGCCGAACGGCGCCGCCGCCTTGGCCAGGGCCCCGGACTTCTCCACCTTGTTGAGCGAGAGGCCGTACTTGCGCAGGTCCTTCTCGGCCAGCTCCCGGCCGATCTCCAGGGAGCGGCGCTGCTCCTCCTGGCGGATGTACTGGCGGATGCGGGCCTGCCCGCGGCTGGTCTTGACGAAGCCGAGCCAGTCCTTGGAGGGGTGGGCGTGCGGCGAGGTGAGGATCTCCACCGAGTCGCCGTTCTTGAGCTGGTGGCGCAGCGGCACCAGCTTGCCGTTGACCTTGGCGCCGACGCAGTGGCTGCCGATCTCGGAGTGGATGGTGAAGGCGAAGTCGACCGGGGTGGCCCCGCGCGGCAGGGCCCGGATGGCCCCCTTGGGCGTGAAGACGAAGACCTCGTCGGAGAAGAGGTCGACCTTGACCGTCTCGAGGAACTCGCGCGGGTCGTCCACCTCCTGCTGGAACTCCACCAGCTGGCGGAGCCAGCCGAACTGGGCGGCGTCCTTGGCGGTGAGCGGCTGCCCCGAGCCGTCGCGCCCCGCCTCCTTGTAGGCCCAGTGGGCGGCCACGCCCTCCTCGGCGACCCGGTGCATCTCCGCGGTGCGGATCTGCACCTCGATGCGCTCGCCGCGCGGGCCCACCACGGTGGTGTGGAGCGACTGGTAGCCGTTGGGCTTGGGGATGGCCACGTAGTCCTTGAAGCGCCCCGGCACCGGCTTCCACAACGAGTGGATGACCCCCAGCGACTCGTAGCACTCGGCCACCGAGGCGACGATGACCCTGAAGCCGATGACGTCCTGGATCTGGTCGAAGTCGACGTCGAGCTGGCGCATCTTCCGCCAGACCGAGTAGGTGTGCTTGACCCGCCCGGAGACGTCGGGCTTCAGCCCCTGGGCCTCCAGCTTCTCGCGGATGATGGCCACCACCTCGGCGACGAACTTCTCCTTCTCGCGGGCGATGGCGGCGATGCGCCCGGCCAGGTCGAGGTGGTCGGTGGGGCGCAGGTACTTGAAGGAGAGCTCCTCCAGCTCGGTCTTGACCCACTGGATGCCGAGCCGGTTGGCCAGCGGCGCGTAGATGTCCAGGGTCTCCTGGGCGATCCGCTCCTGGGACTCCGGCTTCATGTGGTCGAGCGTCCGCATGTTGTGGGTGCGGTCGGCCAGCTTCACCAGCAGGACCCGGATGTCCTTGGCCATGGCCACCACCATCTTGCGGAAGTTCTCCGCCTGCTTCTCCTCCCGGGTGTCGGCGGCGCTGAACTGCGAGAGCTTGGTGACCCCCTCGACCAGGTCGGCGATCTCGGCGCCGAACAGCCCGGCGATCTCCTCGCGGGTGGCCAGGGTGTCCTCGATGGTGTCGTGGAGCATCCCGGTGACCACGCTGGCCTCGTCGAGCTTGAGCTCGGCGAGGATGCCGGCCACCTCGAGCGGGTGGACCAGGTAGGGCTCGCCCGACTTGCGCAGCTGCCCCTGGTGGACCTTGGCCGAGTAGACGTAGGCCTTCTTGATCAGGTCGAGGTCGGGGTCCGGGTGGTAGCTGGCGACCCGGTCGAGGATGTCATTGAGGCGCAGCAAGGCCTTTCAGAGTAGCGTCCCGCTCGCCGGCCCGGCAAGGTCGGCGCCGGATTCGATACCGCCCGGTTGAGCCGGGGGCGGCCCCGGGGTAAGAAAATCCAGACGGAGGGCCCCTTTGCTCAAGTGCAAGTCCTGTGGTGGCGAGCTCGACCTGACCATGAGCGCCTGCCCCGCCTGCGGCGCCGAGGTGGAGCTGGGCCGGCTCACCGGCATCCTCGGGATCGTCTGCCGGGCCTGCGACGCCTACAACGAGCCGGGGGCCCGCGCCTGCGCCTCCTGCGGCGCCGCCATCGGCGAGCCCCCCGGCCCCATCCAGACCCCACCCTTCACCGCCGCGGTGGTCCCGCCCCGCCCGGTGACGCCGGCCCTGACCCCGGCCGCCCTCACCCCCCGCCCCGCCTCCACCACCCCCACCTCCCCGCCGGCGGTCCCCGGCCAGCCGGTGCTGCGGGCCTTCCAGCGCGGCGCCGCCGCGGCCACCCGGGTGGTCCCGCTGGTCCCCTCCCAGTCGCAGCCCGGGAACCAGCTCCCCACCGTGCCGCCGGCCGCCGTCGCCCCGCCCCGGGCCGCCATCCCCCCCCGGGCCGCCCCGGCCGCCGGGCCGCTCATCCCCGGGCGGGCCACGCTGGTCCTGGAGCGCGGCGAGGGGCTCGACGGCGCCTCGTTCCAGCTCAACCGGGAGGTGGTGGGGGCGGGGCGGACGCAGGGAGCGGTCATCTTCCCCGACGATCCCTGCCTGGGACCGCTCCACGCCACCTTCTTCTACCGGGGGGGCTCGCTCCACCTGCGCGACGAGGGGGCGCCCGGGGGCACCTACCTGCGGCTGCGCGGCCCCTCGGTGCCGCTCCGCGCCGGCGACCTCTTCGCCGTCGGCGACCGGCTGCTCCGCTTCGCCGGGCCGCTGCCCGCCGCCCCGCCCGGCCCGCCCGACGGCACCCGGCGGCTCGGGGCCCCCCGCCCGCCCACGCCCACGGTGGTCATCGAGGAGCTGCTCGAGGGCGGCGCCACCGGCCGGGTCTACGTGCGCGGCGGCGGCTCGGTCACCATCGGCCGCTCCGGCTGCGCCGTGAACCTGGGGGATGACCCCTACCTCTCGCAGGCCCACGCCGAGCTGGTGATCGACTCGGCCGGCGGCGCCCGGCTCAAGGACCTCGGTTCGTCGAACGGCACCTTCGTCCGGGTCCCTCCCCACGCCGAGCGCGAGCTGCACGACGGCGACTGGATCCGACTGGGGCGCGAGGTGCTGCGGGTCCAGGTCGACTGACGCCCGCCCCGGGCCTCGCGCCTGGGACCGGGCCTCTGGGGAGCTCACCATGGCCATCGCCTTCCTCACCATCACGCCGCTCGGCACCGCCACCCCCAGCGTCTCGCGCTTCGTGGCCGGCGTGGAGGAGATCCTGCGCGGCACCACGCTCACCCACCAGCTCACCGCCATGGGGACCATCATCGAGGGCGATCTCGACGAGATCCTCGCGGTGGTGCGCCGCATGCACGAGCACCCCTTCACCCAGGGGGCGCAGCGTGTCTCCACCTCGCTGCGCATCGACGACCGGCGCGACAAGCAGGCCACCATCGCCGGCAAGATGCGCTCGGTGGAGGAGAAGCTGAAGCCGGGCTGAGCCGGTCCCGGGGCCGCCGCCCGGACCAGCTACCGGAGGTGGTCCTTCGCCAGCACGGTCCAGTCGCTGCGGGCCTCCCCGCGCGCCAGCGCGGCGTCCATGGCCGCGGCGATGGCGGGGATGAGCGTGAGCGCCACGCCGCCGGCGTCGGCCGCCTCCAGCATCAGCCGCGCGTCCTTGCGGGCCATGGCCAGCTCCCAGGACGGGTGGCTCCAGTCGGCGGCCAGGATGCGCTTCACCCGCTGCGGCACCGCCGCCCCCGGGTTGAAGAGGTCGAAGAGCGCCCCCGCCTCGGCCGGAGGGATCCCCTCCGCCTTGCCGAGCGCCAGCGCGTCGATGAGGCCGGTGGTCATGGCCATGAGGAAGAGGTTGCCGACCAGCTTCAGGCCGGCCGCCCGCTCCTCCTGCGGCCCCACCCAGGTGAGCGTGCCGGTCATCTTCCCCAGCGCCGGGGCCAGCCCGTCGAAGCGCCCCCGGTCGCCGGAGGCGAGCATCAGGCCGGTCCCCTCCAGCGCGTTGACCGGCCCCATGAAGACCGGCGCGTGCTGGAAGGCGACGCCGCGCCCGCTCCAGCGGGCGGCGCGGGCGGCGGTCCCGGCCGGCGAGGTGGTGGTGTGGTCGACGAGGACGGCGCCGGGGGCGAGCCCGGGGAGCGCCTGCTCCAGCACCTGGTCCACCGCGGCGTCGTCGGAGAGGGCGAGGTGGACACGGGCGGCGCCGCGCACCGCCGCGGCCGGCGAGTCGCAGGCCAGCGCGCCGTCGGCGACGAGGGCCCGCGCCTTCTCCGGCGTCCGGTTCCAGGCCTGCACCGCCTCGCCGCGCCGCCGCAGCGCGCGGACGAAGTTGCCGCCGAGCAGGCCGGTTCCGAGGAAGGCGATCATGGTGGGCTCCGCCGCTACTGCAGCGTCTCCAGGATCAGCCGCACCTTGGCGGCGTCGGGTGGATCGGAGGCCAGGTAGCGCCGGTACCGCTCGGTGGCCGCCGCCGAGTTCCCCTGCTGCTGGTAGCAGACGGCCAGCTTCTTCTGCAGCGCCGGCTGCGCCGGGTCGGCCGCCTCGGCGGCCAGGTAGGCGCGGATGGCCCCGTCCAGGTCGCCGGCCTGGCGGAGGGCGTCACCCTTCTTCAGGAGCTCGGCGGCCTGGGCCCGTCCCCCCTTGGCCGCGGCGGGCCGGACCGGGCGCGCCGCGGTGGGGGCCGGCGGGGTCGGTGCGGCCGACGCTCCCTGCGGTGCCGGGGCCGGCGGGGTGGCCTGGGTCGGCGGTGGCACCGCCGCTGCGGCCGCCTCGGTCGGGGCGGGCGCCACCGGGGGGGTCGCCACCGGCGCCGCGGCCACCGGCGCCGGGGTCGGCGGCGCCGTGGCCCGGGGCTCCTTGCCGCCGAGGACCAGCACCGCCACCACGATCGCCACCACCACCGCGGCCAGCCCGCCGACGATGAGCGGCGTCCGGCCGCCTCCCGAGGCGGGGGCGGTGGTGGACGCCGCGGTGGCGGCGGGCGGGGGCGTCCGCGCCGGCCGGGGCGCCGGCGGCCTGGGCTCCTCGATCGGCTCGAACTCGCTGACGTCGATGGCCAGGGTCCCGCCCATGGGCGGCACCGAGGTGAGCGGCGCCGACACCACCGGCCCGGCGCAGGCCAGCAGCGCCTCGCGCATCGAGGCGGCGTCGGGGTAGCGGCGCGCCTTGTCCTTCTCCATGGTCCGGCGGATCAGGGCGTCGAGCCGCTCGGAGAGGTCGGGGCGGCGCTTTCGCGGCGGCACCGGCACCTCGGCGAGGTGCTTGGTCAGGAAGCCCACCGGGGTGTCGGAGTGGAAGGGGAGGTCGCCGGTGGCCATCTGGTAGAGGATCACCCCCACCGAGTAGAGGTCGCTCCGGGCGTCCAGCTCGGCGCCGCGGGCCTGCTCCGGGCTCATGTACTCGGGGGTGCCGCAGACCAGCCCCACCGCGGTGAGCTTGGGCTCGTCGGCCCCGGCGGTGATCTTGGCGATGCCGAAGTCGAGCACCTTGACGAAGTCGGGCTCGTCGCGGCGCGGCTCCACCATGACGTTCTCCGGCTTGAGGTCGCGGTGGATGATCCCCTGGGCGTGGGCCTCGGCCAGCGCCGAGAGGATCTGGGCGCCGATGCGGATGATGCGCGGCTCCTGGAGCGGCCAGTCCTGGGAGATGACCCGCGACAGGTCGCGGCCGGCCAGGTACTCCATGGCCATGAAGAGCGTGCCGTCCTCGGCGGCGCCGAAGTCGAGCACGGCGATGGAGTTGGGGTGGTTGAGCCGGGAGGCGGCCCGGGCCTCGCGCTGGAAGCGGGCCATGATCTGCGGGTCGTCGGAGTAGGTCCGGTGCAGCATCTTCAGCACCACCGGCCGGTCCAGGGTCAGGTGGCGGGCCCGGTAGACCTTGCCCATGCCCCCCTGGCCGATCATCGCCTCGACCTTGAACTTGCCGTTGACGGTGAGGCCGACGAAGGGGTCCGGCGCCTCGCTGGGGGCGGCGCAGGAGGATCCGCAGGCGGGGCAGAAGCGGGCGTCGTCCTCGACCGGTTGCTGGCACTCGGGGCAGGGGCGCATGGCGGGACATCCTACACCGCGGCCGGTCCGTTGACCGCACCGGCCGGTCGTGGCGAGATGGGGGGATGGCCAGGCCGGTGAAGTGCCCCCGCTGCTCGCGGGACAACGACGCGTCGTTCGCCTTCTGCCTCGACTGCGGCCAGGCCATGCGCCCGGCCGGCGCCGAGTCGGCGGCGCGCCACTGCGTCGGCTGCGGCGCCGCGCTCCAGCCCGGCTTCAAGTTCTGCGCCCACTGCGGCCGGGCCGCCGCGGCCGCCGGCCAGGCCGCCGCCGGCCCGCCGGTGGCCCCGCGCCCCCAGCCCTCCCGCCCCCAGGTCCCGGCCACCACCTCCGGCACCTCGCTGCAGGTCACGGTGATCGAGTCGGCGCCCCGCCTCTGCGCCGTCCGCCACGACGGCCTGCCCGGCCTGGTGCTGGAGCTGCAGCACGAGGAGACCCTGTGCGGCCGGACCGAGGGGGAGCTGCGGCTGGCCGACGACCCGACCGTCTCGCCGCGCCACGCCCGCTTCGTCCGCCACGGGCGGCAGGTGCGGGTCGAGGACCTGGGGAGCGTCAACGGCACCTACCTGCGGCTGCGCGGGACCCACCGGGTCTCGGTGGGCGAGGAGCTGCGCATCGGCCGGCAGCTGGTGCGGCTGGAGCCCCTGCCCCGCCCCGCCCCGGCCGCCGAGCGCGACGGCCGGCCCTGGGGCTCGACCGACGCGGGCGCCACCCTGCGGCTGGCCCAGCTGCTCGACGGCGGCGGGGTGGCCGAGGTCTTCCCCCTGCGCCCCGGCGAGAACACGGTGGGGCGCGACGCCGGCGACGTCACCTTCCCGGGGGACCGCTACGTCTCGGCCCGCCACGCCATCCTCCGGGTGGAGCCGGGGGGCGTGACCATCACCGACCTGGGCAGCTCCAACGGGAGCTTCGTCAAGGTGGTGGGGACGGCGGAGCTGGCGCCCGGCGACCAGCTGCTGCTGGGATCCCAGCTCTTCCGGCTCGACGCCTCCTGAGGCGCCGTCGCCGCGACCTGGCCGCCCCTTCTGCCCGGGGGCGGGCGCGGCGAGCTACCCGAAGGACTTCTCCTTCTGCTCCTGCTCTTCCTTGCAGCGGATGCAGAGGGTGGTGACGGGGCGGGCCTCGAGCCGCTTGGCCGAGATCTCCTCCTCGCACTTCTCGCAGATGCCGAAGGTCCCGGTGTCGACCCGGGCCAGCGCCTTCTCGATCTTGGAGAGCAGGAACTTCTCCCGGTCGCGCAGCCGGAAGATCATCGACTGGGTGTATTCGCTCGAGGCCTGGTCGATCTCGTCGGGCAGGTCGTCGGTGTCGAAGCTGGCCTCCTCGGACAAGGTCTTCTTGGCCGACGCCAGGAGCTGGCGCTTCGACTCCTCGAGCATCGTCTTGAACCGCTTCAGGTCCTTCTTGTTCAAGCGAATTCCTCCAACCCGTGCCCCCCCGGGGGCTCGAAAGACCCGTGAACCTAGACGCCGAGGGCAGGCGTGTCAAGGCAAGCCGGACGGCCTCGGCGGTGGTTTTGACTCCCCCTCCGGGCGCGTCGATACTGGCCCCATGTCGGACGGACGATTCGACCGTGAGTTCTTGAAGTCGGCGCTGGCCCTCTCCACCCGCTCCGAGGTGGATCGCCTGCTGCTGGTCTCCGACGCCCCGCTCTCGCCCAACGACATCCGCGGCCGCCCCATCAAGAAGAAGCTGGTCTACGCCGTCACCAGCGACGGCCTGGCCCACCAGCTCCGCTCCCGCAAGTACCTGGCGGTGGTCATTCCGCCCTACGACTACACCCGGGTGGAGAAGATCAAGGTGGCCATCGTGGCCGCCCAGTCGGCCGGGCTGGTCCGCGACGGCGACACCGTGCTGGCCTGCTGCGGCCCCGGCGACGACAAGACCGCCGACACCATGATCAAGGTGGTGATCGGCGGCGAGGATCCCGAGGAGAAGATCCGGGTCGACACCCTGGGCCTGCCCTCGGGCTTCTCCACCCAGGTGATCGAGGGGCTGATCCACACCGCCATGGAGATCGGCGCCGAGGGCTACGAGGGGCACGCCATCGGCACCATCATCGTGGTCGGCGACTCCACCAGGGTGATGGAGAAGAGCCGGCAGCTGACGCTCAACCCCTTCCAGGGGATCAGCGAGGCCGACCGCAACTCGCTCGACCCGCCCATCCGCGAGGCGGTCAAGACCTTCTCCGCCCTCGACGGCGCCTTCATCATCCGCGAGGACGGGGTGGTGCTGGCGGCCGGCCGCTACCTGCTCTCCATGAGCCGCGACGTGACGCTGCCGCTCGGCCTGGGGGCGCGCCACTCGGCGGCCGCCTCGATGACCAGCGACACCAAGGCCATCGCCATCACCGTCTCACAGACCAGCGGCGCCGTCCGCGTCTTCCGCGAGGGCTCCATCGTCCTGGAGCTGCGCCAGCGCATCCGCCGGGTATAGTGCCCCGACCCAGGCGAGATGACGTGACGAGAGAGCCGAGACCGAAGCGAGGCTGGCGCCCGAGGAGGGAGCAGCAGAAGCGTAGTGGATCTACGCTGAGCAGCGGACCGACGAGGCCGCCTGCCGCAGCGAGAGGATCGGCTCTCGCAGTAGGCATCTTGCCTGGGTCGGGGCACTAGGACCGCCATGCCCCCCCGGCTCACCCCGGCCCGCGCCGCGCTGCTGCTGGTGGGCGCCTCGCTGCTGCTCCACGTCGGCTACGCCGGCCTGGTCCCGCTCTCCCCGCAGGAGGCCTACTACTGGTCCTGGGGCCGCCGCCTCGCCCTCTCCTACTTCGACCACCCGCCGCTGGCGGCCTGGACCATCCGCGGCTTCACCCAGCTCCTCGGCGACGGGGAGCGGGCCATCCGCCTGGCCGCCGCCTTCCACTCCGGCCTCTTCTTCCTCTTCCTCTTCCTGACCGGGCGGCGGCTCTTCGGGGAGCGGGCGGCGCTGCTGGCCACCGCCTTCGGCCTGCTCGCCCCCATCACCTCGCTCGGCCAGGTGGTGATCACCCCGGACGGCCCGCTGCTCTCCGGCTGGGCCGCCTGCCTCTACTTCACGGTGCGGGCGCTCGACGAGGAGGACGGCCGCTGGCTGCTGGCCGCCGGGCTGGCCACCGGGCTGGCCGCGCTCGGCAAGTACACCGCCTTCATGCTGGTGCCGCAGCTCGGCCTGGCCCTGCTGCTCGACCCGAGGGGCCGCCGGCTGCTGGCCTCCCCCTGGCCCTGGCTGGGGCTGCTGCTGGCCGGGCTGGTCTTCTCGCCGGTGCTGCTCTGGAACGCCGACCGCCGCTTCGTCAGCTTCCTCTTCCAGTCGGGGGGGCGGACCAGCACCTTCGCGTTCAACCCGGTGCTGGTGGGGCGCTTCGTCGGCCTGCAGGCGCTCAGCGTCTCGCCGCTGCTCTGGCTGGCGGTGATGGGGGCGCCGTTCCTGGCGGCGCGCCGCTGGCGCGAGCCGCGGTGGCGGGTGGCGGCCCTCTTCTCGCTGCCGCTGGTGCTGCTGATGCTGGCCATCTCCCCGTTCCACTGGGTGAAGATGAACTGGGGCGCGCCGGCCTACCCGGCGGCGCTGCTGGCCGTGTCGGCGCTCGCGCTGGAGGGGTGGGGGCGTCCCTGGGTGCGCCGCTTCACCTGGTCGGCGGGGGCGCTGGCGGCCCTCTTCAGCCTCTACACCCACCTGATGCCGCTCTGGCCGGCGCTCCCCTTCCCGGCCCGCGACGAGATGTTCGCCGGGTGGCGGCAGCTGGCCGACCGCGTCGACGCCGAGCGGCGGGCCATGGGCGGCGACCCGCTGGTGGTCGGCTGCACCTACAAGCCGGCCGCCGAGCTGGCCTACTACCTGCCGGGCCGGCCGCAGACGCAGTCGGCCGGCGTCTTCGGCCAGAACGGGCTGCAGTTCGACGAGTGGCTCGACCCGGCCGCGGTGCGCGGGAAGGCCCTGCTGATCGTCGTCGACCCGCGCGAGCGGCGGACCTGCCTCGGGATGAAGCGGCTCTGCGCCACCCTCACCCGCCTCCCGCCGGAGCCGGTCTGGCGAGGCGCCGACAAGGTCACCGACTTCGAGCTCTCCCGGTGCCAGGTGCGCGACGACGCCGAGGTCCCGCTGCCGCGCTGGCGCAACGGCACGCGCTGACCAGCGGGCAGGCGGCGCAGTGGGCCGGGGTGAGGCGCGGCGGGCAGGCGCCGCTCATCCCCAGGTGGCAGAGGGCGAAGTCGTGCCGGACCGGGTCGGCGGGGTCGACCAGCCGCAGGGCCGCGGTGATCTCCTCGGCGGTGCGCCAGCCGGCGTCGGCGCGGCGGGTGAGGCCGAGCCGGCGCGCCACCCGGTGGACGTGGGTGTCGAGCGGCATGAGCAGCGCCGCCGGCGGCACCCCGGGCCAGGCGCCAAGGTCCACCGGGCCGGGGCCGCGCACCATCCAGCGCAGGTAGAGGTTCCAGCGCTTGGCGGCGCCCGGGCCGGCGGCGTCGGGGAGCAGGTGGCGCAGGCCGCGCCCGCCCCGGCCGCGCAGCAGGGCGGCGACCGGCGGGGCCTGGCGCAGCTCGGCGGCGAAGGCGGCCAGGGCGGGGCGCAGGGCGGACGGACCGCCGCCGGCCTCGGCGAAGAGCGCGGCGAAGCGGGCGCCGAGCGAGCCGTGGCGGAGGCGCAGCGCGCCGATGGCGGCCAGCAGCGCGGCCAGGTCGGCCGGCTGGTTGAAGCGGTAGCGGAACCAGGCGAAGCGGGCGAGGAGCCGGGCCCGGGGCCCGTCGGCCGACAGGCCTGCCTCCGCGGCGCCTGTCCACGCCGCCAGCCCAGCCGCGATGTCGTCCACAGCCGCGGCCGGCGACGGGCCGAGCTGTTCGAGCAGCCGGACCAGGATGGGCTTGAAGAGGTCGGCCCGGCCGTAGGCGAGGCAGGCGGCCAGCAGCCCGGCCACCTCCTGGTCGAGGGCGGCGGCGTAGCGGCGCGGCAGCTCCACCGGGTCGGCGGCCAGCCGGGCGGTGCGGTCGAGCGTGGCGTCGAGCCGGAGCAGCAGCGGGGCCAGCGTCGCCGCCTCGACGGCGGTGAAGGGGCGGCGCGTCGCCGGAGCGAGGCGGCGTCTCGTGCTGGGCTTCACGGTGCTGGGCTTCACGGTGCTGGGCTTCACGGTGCGGGGCTTCATGGCGGCGGCCGACGGTTCATCGCCACTTCCGCGAGGTGAGGCTCTTCGAGCATCCCTTCACCGGGGCGTCGACGCGGCGTCCTTGCGCAGCTCGCGCAGCAGGTGGCCGGCCTCCGGGGCGATCAGCTTCTCCCACGCCAGGCGGACCGCGGCGCTGGAGCCCGGGACCGAGAAGATCACCCGGCCCTCCCAGACGCCGGCCACGGCGCGGGAGAGCATGGCGGCGCTGCCGATCTCGGCGAAGGAGAGCATGCGGAAGAGCTCGCCGAAGCCGTCGAGCCGCTTCTCCAGCAGGCCGGCCACCGCCTCGTAGGTCCGGTCGCGGGCGGCCACGCCGGTGCCGCCGTTGACCACCACCACCTCGGCCCCGGCGGCGGCGGCGGCGGCCAGCGCGGCCCGGATGGCGGCCGGCTCGTCGGGCACCACGGCGTAGCTCGACAGGACGTGGCCGGCGGCGGCGATCTGCTCGCGCAGCCAGCGGCCGCTGCCGTCCTCGGCCTCGCCGCGGGTGTCGGAGGCGGTGAGGACGCCGAAGCGGACGGTGGCCGGGGCCTCGGCGCGGTGCTGGTGGTGGGACATGGGGGTGGGACGGTAACTCCGGGGGGAGGCGGGGGACAAGGGATGGGGGTGAACTGAGCTGGCGGAGCCAGCGCAGGAGGTGGTGGGGAGGCTGCGGTGCCCGGGCCGGGACGGCTGGGCTGCGGTGGCTTCGCAGCGCTGCCGACCGGCCGGCGAGAGGCGCAGCGAAGGGAGGGCAGGGGCGGGCGGTTCCGGTGGCTTCGCAAAGCTGCCGATCGGGCGGCGAGAGGCGTAGCGAAGGGAAGGCGGGGGCGGCCGCGGTTCCGGTGGCTTCGCAACGCTGCCGATCGGGCAGCGAGAGGCGCAGCGAGGGGAAGGCGGGGGCGTCCGGCTCCGAGGGGGGTCTGAACCGGGTACCTGGGTGACAAACGAGACCGGGCACATAGGTGACACACGCTGGGTACGCGCCTGGAGGTGCCCCTGCTCTCTCGCTGACCTCGGCGGGCCGTTCGCCGGAGGCGACGCCGCACCATCTGCACCCGAACCTGGTCCCCCTTTCGCGAGTTCTGACGTCGGGACTCGCGAATGGGGGAGACCCGGGAGTCTTTTGGGTCACGCACCCAGAGTCATTTCGGGCGCCCGAAGCGGACGCAACGTAAAGCCATCCGCACGGCACGGGTCTCCTGCTCCGCAAGGCGCGCCGGTTCCGGTCGCCCCCGGAACTCTCGCCCCCCGGAACTTGTGACCGCCCCGCCCCCCGCTTAGGCTCGCCCGACCGTGGCCAAGCGCATCGTCTTCACGAAAAGGCTCCAGCTCCTCGGGCTGCTCTCGATCCCCTCGGGCATGCCGCTCGGCTGGATCTTCAACACCTTCCAGGTCTTCCTGGTCGACCTCGGAATCTCCCGCTCACAGATCGGCCTGCTCTCCGGCGCCTCGCTCCCCTGGACGCTCAAGTTCCTCTGGGCGCCGCTCATCGACCGCTACGCCCTCCCCTGGCCCGGCCGCCGCCGCAGCTGGATCATCCTCACCCAGCTGGCCCTGGCGCTGGCCTTCGGCGCCCTGGCCGCCTACGCCTGGCGAGCGCTGGCCGCCAGGGAGGCGGGCACGCCGCTGGCCGCCGCCCCGCTGGTGCTGGGCCTGCTGGCGCTCGGCATCGCCTTCCTGGGCGCCACCCAGGACATCGCCTCCGACGCCTACGCCGTCGAGTTCCTCCGCCGAGAGGAGCACGCCGCCGCGCCGGGGGTGCGCTCGGTCTACTACTGGGTCGGCATGCTGCTGGCCGGGGCCGTGGCCATCGGCCTGGTCGACCTGATCGGCTGGACGCTGGTCTTCCTGCTGCTCGGCCTGCTCTTCGTGGCCAGCGTCGGGCTGGTCTTCTGGTGCGACGAGCCGGAGCACCCCCCGGCGCCGCGCGCCTCCCTGCGCGAGGCGGTGGTGGAGCCGCTGGGGGCCTTCTTCCGCCGCAAGGACGCCATCGCCATCGCCCTGTTCCTCATCTTCTACAAGTTCGGCGACAACATGGCCGGGACCATGGTCAACCCGTTCCTGAAGGATCTGTGTTTCTCGAATGCAGAGCTCGGTGCCGCGGTGAAGACCATCGGCATCGTCGCCTCCATCGCCGGGAGCGCCGCCGCCGTCGGGCTCACCATGAAGCTGGGGGTGGGGCGCGCCCTCTGGGTGCTGGGCATCGCCCAGGCGCTGGCCAACCTGCTCTACGCCGCCGCCGCGGTGAGCCGGGCCGCGCCGCTCGACGCCTCCCTCTGCGCCGCCGGCCTGCCGCCGCTCGACGCCGCCACCCGGGCCTGGGCCTACCTCAGCATCGCCGGCGAGTACGGTGCCAAGTCGATGGCCTCGGTGGCGCAGGGGGCGCTGCTGCTGCGGGTCTGCGACAAGAAGAACGCCGTCACCCAATTCGCGCTCCTCACCAGCCTCTTCGCGGTGGGGCGCTGGACCGCCGGCCTCCCCTCCGGCTACCTGGTCGACCTGCTCGGCTACCCGGTCTTCTTCACCCTCTGCGCCACGGTGGTGGCGGTGCCGGGGCTGGTCTTCCTGCAGCGGATCGCGCCGTTCGGGCAGAAGGACGTGGCCGGCCCGTCGGGCGAGCAGGGCTGAGGCGCGACCGCGGGGCCGACGGTTCGGCGCGCCCTTCCTGCGCCGACCGCTTTCCTCACGCTGCCTTGAACCCCGCCAGGTCAGTCCACAGGCAGGGAGATCGAGGACCTGCGCTGCAGGAGCGTTCCCAGCGCCGTCAGCTGGAACTGCCTTCCGTCGAACGCCCCGACGTCGCTCGCCAGGCTCGGCGCCGGTGGCTGGCATGGGTGACCAGCCGTCGGTCGCGGGGTCGTAGATGCCGCCGTCGCGGGCCAGCGTGGCCGCGGTGAAGTACTGCGGGACGGCGCCGGACCAGACCAGGAGCCGATCGCCGGTCCAGGCGGTCAGCGGGTTCTTGCGGGAGGAGGGGGCGCCGGCCTGGGCCATGGCCGTCCAGGTGTCGGTGGCGGGGAGGTAGCGGCCACCGGCGGCGCCGGTGGTGACGAAGAGCTCGGTGCCGGTCCAGAGTGTGGCGGTCCCGCCCCCGTAGGCGGACATCGGCGTCCAGACGTCCCCGACCGGGTCATAGCGCCTCGCCACGCCCTTGGTCGCCTGGGGGATCCCGACGCCGCCGCTGTAGTCGTAGACCACGCCCAGCACCAGCACCTGGGCGCCGGTCCAGGCGGCGCGCCATCCGAAGTCGACGACCGGGGCGCCCACGGCCGAGATGGGGCGCCAGCTGTCGGTGGCCGGGTCGTAGCGGCCGCCGCTCAGGTCGGCCACGCCACCCCAGACCACCAGCTCGGTCCCGGTCCAGACGGCGACGTGGCCGACCCGCGCCGAGGGGGCGCCGGTGGTGGACATGGCGCGCCAGGAGTCGGCGACCGGGTCGTACCGGCCGCCGGTGGCGACGGCAGCGTAGGCCACCGTCCCGCCCCAGACGATCATCTCGTTCCCGCACCAGGTGGCGGTGTGGCCGGTGCGGGCCGCCGGCGCCCCCGCCACCGCCATGGGCCGCCAGGAGTCGCTGGCCGGGTTGTACCGGCCGCCCGCCAGCGTGGTCGGCGTGCCGCCCCAGACCACCAGCTCGGCGCCGGTCCAGACGGCGGCGTGGCCGGTCCGCGCCGTCGGCGCGCCGGCGGTCGCCAGGGGGCGCCAGTGGGCGGTGGTGAAGGTCCAGGAGCCCGGCGCGGCGAGCGCTCCGCCGCGGGCGGACCTCACCCCGGGGGCGAGCGTGGCGGTCAGCGAGGCGGCCCCGGGGAAGGGGAGCGCCGGCGTGAAGGTGGCCGCGACCCCGGACACCACCACGCTCCCGGCGATGGCGGCGCCCCCGGTGCGGGCGACGGTGAAGCCGGCCTCGAGGCTGGCCGGGTCCATGGCCTCGGAGAAGGTGACGGTCACCGACGTGGCGGTCGACTCGGTGAGGTCCGCCGAGGGGCTCCGGGTGAGCACCGAGGGGGCGGGCGGGAGCGGAGCGGAACTGCCTCCGCACCCCGCGCCGAGCAGCACCGCCACGCCGAGCAACGTCGTCCTGGCCACGTTCATGGTCACGTCCCCTCCGGGGTCGAATACCGCGATGCTGCCATCATCCTGGGGGCGGCCGCGAGCTGCCCACCCCGAGCGCCTCCTCGCCGGGCCACTCGTTCACCCATGGTCTACGCTCCCGGGAGAGGTGGATAGATCCTTTGCACCCGGTCACCTACGGGGCAACAGGATGGGCTGCGGTAAGATGCCCGACCCGGGGTCGGGCCGGCGGGCCTCGCGGCGCTACAGGCCGCCGCCGTCGCGGCCGAGCTCCAGCACGTCGACCGTGGCCCGCCGCTCCATCACCCGCACCGGCCAGGCGTGGTAGGCGCGCAGCCAGCGCTCCGCCTCGCGCTCCGGCTCCTCGCCGCGCGGCCGGCAGATGCGCAGCGAGGCCGCCGGCAGCGCCTTCCACTGCGCCACCGTCGGCGTGGCCCGGTGGCTCACCCCCCAGACCCGCCACGGACCGTCACCGCCCGCCGAGCGCAGCCCCCGCTCCCGCGCCACCAGGGAGGCGTGCCAGACGCCGGTCCAGACCGACCAGTAGTCGCCGGCGATGAGCTGGCAGCGGGCCGCCAGCACGTCCTCGGTGAGCCGGCCGGTCCGGCCGTCGAGGTCGGCGCGGACGCCGGCCAGCGACGGCGCGCCGCCCACCGCCAGCGCCGCCAGTGGCAGCGCCAGCAGCGCCGCGGCGAAGGCCGGCCTCGAGGCCCGGGCCGCCCGCGCCAGCGGCTCGGCCAGCAGCGAGATCACCGCCAGGTGGAGCAGCACCGCCGCCGGCGCCAGGTAGCGGGGGTGGTGGTCGTTCTCCGCCACCCAGGAGAGGGCGCCGACGAAGGCGGCGTAGGCCACCGCGGCGAACAGCAGGGTCCCGGCCCGGACCAGGGCGTCGCGCCGCCAGCCGCGCGAGGAGGGGAGCGCCAGCAGCGCCCCGCCCAGCCCGGCGCCGAGCAGCAGGGCCACGCCCCAGCCGGGCGCCTCGGCCCAGGCCCGGGCCACCGTCGCCCCCCAGGCGGCCGGCCATCGCCCCGGCGGCAGGAAGCCGACCGCCAGCCGCAGCGGCTGGCCGGTGACCACCGGGTAGAGCCTGATCGAGAGCTGCCCGGCCGCGAGACCAACCGCCAGCAGCCCGGCGTCGACCAGCAGCCGCTCCCGCACCGCGCCGCGCGCCTCGGCCGGCTCGGTGAACCAGTCCTCCAGCGCCCGGGCCAGCGCCAGCAGCCCCAGCACCACGCCGGTGGCCGGGTTGACGGCGTGGGCCAGCAGCACCAGCAGCAGCCCCGCCGCCAGCCGCCAGCGCGGCCGGCGCCCGCCCCCCGGGGCGGGCTCGGCGAAGGCCAGCCCGCCGAGCGCCAGCGCCAGCGCCAGGCCGTAGGGCTGGTCGCCGAGGAACTCGAAGCGCCAGGGGGCCGGGGCGAAGAGCAGCAGCGTGGCCGCCGCCGCCGCCCCCACCAGCGGCCAGTCGCGCTCGGCGAAGAGGTGGCGGGCCAGCAGCACCACGGTGGCCAGCCCGGCGAAGATCATCAGGCCGCGCTGCAGCAGCAGGTTCCAGAGCGGGTCGCGGACCGGCAGCGCCAGCAGCGGCACCAGCATGCCGAACCGCTCCTGGTCCCAGTAGAAGGGGGTCCAGCGCTGCAGCGACACCAGCACCGGGACGATGGAGTCGCCGTGCTCCAGCCGGTGGAGGTCGCCGAGATCGAGCAGCGCCGCCGCCGCCACCAGCGCCGCCAGCAGCGGCCAGGCGCGGCGCATGCGGGACGGGTCCGGGTCGACGGCGCCGGGCGGCTACTTCGCCACGGCCCGCGCGGCCCGCTCCCTGGCCTCGGCCGCCAGCGCCCTCACCGAGAAGCCCGGGGTCTGGGCGTACTCGTCGGTGGCGTCGGCGTGATAGGGGCGGGCCGAGGCCCGCATCGCCGCCAGCTTGTCGGCGGGGATGGAGGGCGAGGGACGGCGCAGCCAGGGATCCGACTGGTAGCTGACCGGCGGGCCGCGCAGCAGGGCCTTCTCGTCCTGCAGCTGCCCGCTCCGCTCCAGCGACGGCGGGGCGTGCTCGCCGGTGTCCATGCGGATGGCGTCCTTGGGGCAGGCCTCCACGCAGAAGCCGCAGACCACGCAGCGCAGCTCGTCGATGACGAACTTGACCGGGTACTTCTCGATGGGGTCGCCCGCCACCTCGCCGGCCTCGATGTAGATGCACTGGGCCGGGCAGGCGGTGGCGCACATGTAGCAGGCCACGCAGCGGGGGTTGCCGTCCTCGCGGGGGACCAGCCGGTGCAGGCCGCGGTAGCCGGGCGGGTACGGCGCCTTCTCCTCCGGGTACTGCAGGGTGACGTTGTCCGAGTACCCCAGGCCGCGCGGCCGCTCCAGGATGTCGGGGTTGGCGTCGCGCGAGAAGAAGAGGTTCCTGAGGAAGTGGCCGGCGAGCGTGCCGATGCCCCGGATCACCTCCGGGAAGTAGATCCGCTCGCGGAAGTCGAGGGGCCGATTGTCGAGCTGGTAGGGCATGTCTCGCTCCCTCTAGTGCCCGGCCGCGTGGGCCGCGCCGTGGCCGCCGTGGCCGCCGTGGTCCGGGCTGGCGCCGTGGGCCGGCGCCGGCCGGCCGGAGGCGCCCACCAGCACGCCGATGACGACGATGGTGGCCAGGCCGATCCAGGCCAGCAGCTGCAGCGACGGGTCGATGAGGATGGCCGCCCCGGTGACGAAGATGTTCACCAGCGCCGCCGGCAGCAGGATCTTCCAGCAGAGCTTCTGGATCTGGTCGTAGCGGAAGCGCGGCAGCAGCCAGCGGATCACCAGCTGCAGCCACATCAGCAGGATCATCTTCACCAGGAAGGCCCCGGCGCAGATGGCGGCGAACCAGACGGGCGTGACGCTGGCGCGAAGCCACTCGGTGTTGACCACCAGCGGGTGCCAGCCGCCCAGGAAGACGGCGGTGATGACGCCGGCGAAGACGGCGATCTCCATGAACTCGGCGAGGAACATCATGCCGAACTTCATGCCCGAGTATTCGATGAAGTAGCCGACGATCTCCGACTCGCCCTCGGGCAGGTCGAAGGGGGCGCGCTTGGTCTCGGCGAAGCCGGAGGTGAAGAAGATCAGGAAGCCGATGGGCTGCAGCAGCAGGCCGATGGCCGGGATGCTCCCCATCACCCCCTGCCCCTGGGCCACCACCATCTCCTCGAGGCGCAGGGTCTTGTAGGCCATCATGACGCCCACCAGCGAGAGCCCCATCGAGACCTCGTAGGAGATCATCTGCGAGGAGGCGCGGACGCCGCCCAGCAGCGCCAGCTTGTTGTTGGAGGCCCAGCCGGCCAGCGAGGTGCCGTAGACCGAGAGCGAGGCGATGGCGAAGAGGTAGAGCAGGCCGGCGTCGAGCTGCGCCACCTGCAGCGAGACCGCCCGCCCGGCCCCGGCGGCGGCGCCGAAGAAGGCGCCCAGGTCGATGGCCGGCCCCACCGGGACGATGGCGAAGAGGCAGAAGACCGGGGCGAAGGAGAGCACCGGCGCGAGATCGAAGAGCAGCTTGCTGCGCACGTCGGGCGCGGCCCGCTCCTTGGTGAGCATCTTCAGGGCGTCGGCCAGCAGGTAGGGGATGCCGCCCAGCGGGTGGCCGGCCACGGTGATGCGGTTGGCGCCGATGCGGTTCTGCAGCAGCGCCGACCACTTGCGCTCGGCCACCGTGAGCAGCGACCCGGAGATCATCACCACCACCATCAGCAGGGTCAGCACGTTGCCGACGGCGACGCCGTAGGAGACGGCGGCCGGGCTGATGGAGCCGGCCGGGTTCCAGCCGAAGAGGATGGACAGGGCGTTGAAGCCCCAGCCCAGGCCGGCCGCCGCCCAGTAGAAGCCGGCGCCGAGGACCACCAGGAAGCCGACCAGCAAGGCCAGCGTCAGGGACATGCCAAAGAAGCGCTTCACGCGTTCCTCCTCACCAGCCGCTCGGCGCGACGCCGCGCTCGATGGGCTCGGCGCCCTCGGGAGCCATGCGATCCTTCTGCCCGGCCAGCCGGCCGTCGACGGTGCCGGCGGCCAGCGGCACGAAGCCCCGGCGGCGACCGGCCGACGGGAGCGAGTCCCAGCTGAAGTCGGGGCCGAGCGCCCCGGCCAGCTTCGGCGAGAGCGCCAGCCAGGCCTCGCGGTTGCTGCGCCACGGGGTCTTCAGCCCCAGCCCGCGCCCCAGCGCCGCCGCCAGGTCGGCGTGCGGCCGGGCCTCGCCGCGGGGGAACCAGGCCGCCTCGAAGCGCTGGCCGCGCCCCTCGAAGTTGACGTAGGTGCCGTCGGCCTCGGCCACGGTGGCCGCCGGCAGCAGCACGGTGGCGGCCTCGGCCAGCGGGCCGCCGTTGCTGGCCTGCACCACCAGGGTGGGGAGCGAGGCCAGCGCCCCGGCCGCGGCCGGCAGCTCGGCGCCGACCGCCCAGAGCGCCTTGACCGTGCCCGCCCCGGCCGCCGCCACCAGCTCGGCGAAGGGCCTGACGGCGAGGCCGAAGGCCCGGGCCGCCAGCTCCAGCCCCTTGCGGTTGGGGTTCTCGTCGGCCTGCTTGAGGAACTGGTCGTGCCAGCCGTCGGGCCGGCCACCGGCGTAGACCTCGGTGACGCCCAGCCCCTCGCCGGCCACCGCGCAGGCGACCAGCAGGTCCTCGAGCGAGCAGAGCGGCGAGAGCAGCACCGCCACCCCGCCCCTGGCCCTGGCGGCGGCCAGCGCCGTGGCGGCCGCGGCCACCGCGGCGTCACGCCCCTCGGGCCGCCCCTCCGGGCCACGCCCCAGCCGCGCCTTCAGGACCCGGCCGGTGTTGAAGGGCTTGTAGGTGAGCCGCCCCTGGTCGCACATCCACTCCTGGTTGACGGCCTGGTTCTCGCGCGGGCGCAGCCGGTAGGCCGACTCGCCGAGGTAGTCGAGGGAGACGTTGCAGCCCCGGCTGCAGCCGGTGCAGATGGAGCGGGCCGTGCTCATGAACCAGACCCGGCCGCTGAAGCGGAAGTCGGTGGAGGTGAGGGCGCCCACCGGGCAGAGGTCGACCACGTTGCCGGCGTACTTGTCGTCGAGCGGCTGGCCGGGGAAGGCGGTGATCTCGCTGCGGGTGCCGCGGTTGGCGACGCCCAGCTGCGGGTTCTTGGCCACCTCGCGCATGAAGCGGACGCAGCGGGTGCAGAGGATGCACCGCTCCTGGTCGAGGGTGACGGTGGGCCCCAGCGCCACCCGCTTCTGCTTGACGTTCTTGGGGATGTCGAGGCGGGAGGGCTTGGCGTCGTACTGGACGTAGTAGTCCTGCAGCTTGCACTCGCCGGCCTGGTCGCAGATGGAGCAGTCGACCGGGTGGTTGAGGAGCAGGAACTCCAGGGTGGCGCGCTGCTGGTCCTTCACCTTGGCGGTGTCGGTCTTGACGGCGACGCCCTCGCCCAGGGTGGCCTGGCAGCCCGGCATCAGCTTGCCGCCCGGGGCGTTGGACATCTCGACCAGGCACATGCGGCAGTTGGCGGCCACCGAGAGCCGCTTGTGCCAGCAGTAGTAGGGGATCTCGATCCCCATGGCCGTGGCCGCCTCGATGACGGTGGTGCCGGGCTTCACCACCACCTCGCGCCCGTCGATGGTGGCGGTCACCATCCCCGGGTTCCTGGGGGGCGGCGGCGCGGGCGGGCCGGCCGGCTTGGGAGCCGCGGCGGGCGCTTCGGGCTTCTTCTCCTCGGCCATTCCTATTCCTCCCGGTGCTGCAGGCGGGTCGTCACTGCTCGACCTCGCCACCGATCATGTTGATGGAGTCGAAGACGGGGACCAGGTCGGAGAGCAGCGCCCCCTGGAGGATGACCGGCAGGGCGGCCAGCATGGGCCAGCCCGGCGCCCGCAGCCCGATCTTGTAGGGGCGGCCGCTGCCGTCGGAGACCAGGTAGAAGCCGAGCTCGCCGTTGGCCGCCTCGGTGTACCCGTAGGCCTCGCCGGCGGGGACCTGGATGCCCTCCATGATCAGCTTGAAGTGGGCCATGACGCCCTCGATGGTCCCGTAGACCTCCGGCTTGGGCGGCAGCACGTAGCGGAAGTCGCGCACCACCAGCTCGCCCGGCGCCATGTCGCGCAGGCACTGGCGGACCATCCGGTCCGACTGCTTCATCTCCTCGATGCGGACCAGGTAGCGGTCGAAGGTGTCGCCGTTGCTGCCCACCGGGATGTCGAAGTCGAGCCGGTCGTAGACCAGGTAGGGCGCCGCCTTGCGGATGTCGTAGGGCTCGCCGGAGGCGCGCAGGCAGGGGCCGGTGAAGCCGAGGTCGAGGGCGTCGGCGCGGCTCACCGTGCCCACGCCGCGGGTCCGGTCCACGAAGATGCGGTTGCGGGTGAGCAGGGCGTCGATCTCGTCGCGGATCAGCACCACCCGGTCCAGGGTGGCCACGGTCTTCTCGCTCCAGCCCTCGGGGATGTCGCGGGAGACGCCGCCGATGCGCGCGTAGTTGGAGGTGAGCCGGGCGCCGCACAGCTCGGTGAGCCGGTCCCAGAGCAGGTCGCGCCCCTCGATGGCGTAGAGGAAGACGGTCATGGCGCCGAGCTCGAGTCCGAGCGCGCCCACCAGCGTCAAATGGTCGCAGATGCGGTGGATCTCGGAGGTGATGGTGCGCAGGTACTGGGCCCGCTCCGGCACCTCCAGCTTGCAGAGCTTCTCGACCGCCAGCGCGAAGCCGACGTTGTTCATGATCGAGCTGACGTAGTTGAGCCGGTCGGTGTAGGGGAAGACCTGCGTCCAGGTGACGTTCTCGCAGCTCTTCTCGAAGCCGCGGTGCAGGAAGCCGATGTCGAGCTTGCAGCTGGCGATGTTCTCGCCCTCCAGCTCCACCACGGCGCGCGCCGTCCCGTGCATGGCCGGGTGCGACGGCCCCAGGTTGACCAGCATGCGCTTCGACGACAGCGGGGCGTCGAGCTCGCTGGAGCGCGGCGCCGCCACCTGCTTCACCACTTCCTTCACCTCGGTCGACATGGAACCTCGCCTGGCGCCGCCTGGCGGCGCCGGTCCAAAGTGCGGCTACTCGCTGCGCTCCGCCGGCCCCGGCCCGCGGAACTGCTCGGCGGGGACTTCCAGCTCCGTCACCAGCGGCTGCCGCCCGCGCAGCGGGTAGTCCTTGCGCAGCGGGTGGCCGACAAACTCGTCGTACATGTAGAGGCGGCGGTGGTCGGGGTGGCCGGTGAAGGTCAGGCCGTACATGTCGAAGCAGTAGCGCTCGAACCAGTTGGCGCCGCGCCAGATCCCGCAGACGCTGGGCAGCACCGCGTCGCCCTCGGCCACCTGGACCCGCAGCCGGATCCGCCAGTTGCGGGTGGTGGAGAGCAGGTTGTAGACCACCTCGAAGCGCGGCTCCCGCCCCAGGTAGTCGACGGCGGTGATGTAGGGCGCCAGGTTGAACTGCATCCCGGGATCGTCGCGGAGGAACTGGCAGACCTCGAGCAACCGCTCGCGGGTGACCACGGCGACGTCGTCGCCGCCCGGGCCGGTGGCGGCGCCGCTGACGCCGTCCCCGTGGACTGGATCCTTGAAGCGCTCGACGAGCGCGTCGATGACGGCCTTGGACATGGTGGTCCTCGCCTACCGCGGCCGCGGCGCCTGCCCGAGCACGGGGAGCGGCCTGCCTTCGGTGAACTGGTGGTGCTGCCCCTGGATCTTCGCCTGCAGCATCATGATGCCGTCGAGCACCTGCTCCGGCCGCGGCGGGCAGCCGGGGACGTAGACGTCGACGGGGATGATCCGGTCGATGCCCTGCACGGTGGCGTAGTTGTCGTAGAAGCCGCCCGAGGAGGCGCAGACCCCGAAGGCCATCACCCACTTGGGCTCGGAGATCGACTCCCAGACCCGGCGCAGGATGGGGGCCTGCTTGCAGTTGACGGTCCCCACCACCATCAGCAGGTCGGCCTGGCGTGGCGAGAAGCGCGGCAGCGCGGCGCCGAACCGGTCGAGGTCGTAGCGGGCCGCCGCCAGCGTCATGTACTCCATCCCGCAGCAGGCGGTGACGAAGGGGTACTGGAAAAGAGAATACTTGCGGGCCCAGCCCAGCCCCTGCGAGACCATCTTCTCGAGCGCGCCCATGGCGTCGTCTCGGCGGGTGGGGATGATGCCGGGGATGGCGTCGAGTTCCGTGGACATGTGTCGGTGCTCCCCCTACTCGTTCCAGTCGATGACGCCCTTCTTCCAGACGTAGGCGAGGCCGACGACCAGGGTGGCCACGAAGATCAGCATCTCCACGTAGCCAGCCCAGCCCAGCTCGGTGAAGATCACCGCCCAGGGGAAGAGGAAGACCGCCTCGATGTCGAAGACGATGAAC
This sequence comes from Anaeromyxobacteraceae bacterium, assembly GCA_032654565.1. Classification (GTDB taxonomy): domain Bacteria; phylum Myxococcota; class Myxococcia; order Myxococcales; family Anaeromyxobacteraceae; genus JADKCZ01. The sequence continues at coordinate 159,693 of JAULAX010000009.1, forward strand.
AGCAGCGCGACCACGTAGAACTTGACCCCGAAGCGGTCACGGGCCGACCCGACCGGCACCGACCCGCACTCGAACGGGGCCATCTTGGCCAGGTTGGGCCGGCGTGGGCCGAGGGTGTTGGCCAGCCCCAGGAGGAGGAAGGCCTGGCCGATCGCGACCAGCAGCACTACACCGATCGGGAAGTAGGTCTGAAGGGGTGTGGGCATGGGATCGGGAGCTTTCGGGTGGGTCATCCAAATGCCCGCGGCGGTTGATTTCGTCAAGAGAATTCGGACGCTTGACAATACGGGGACGATCAGTAGACTCCGCGCGATTTTTCCCACACCTACCTGATGGGGTGCCTGTGATTGGCTTCGAGTTCGGCGCCGTGCTGGTCTTCGCCATCGTCGCCGTCGCTTTTGCTCTCGGCGGTATCACCGCCTCCAGGTTGGTCGGCCCCAAGATCCCCAGCGCCGAGAAGAGCTCCATCTACGAATGCGGGGAGCGCCCCATCGGGGTCGCCTGGTTCAACTTCAACCCCCGCTTCTACCTGGTGGCCCTGGTCTTCGTGATCTTCGAGGTCGACATCGCCCTCACCTTCCCGGTGGTGGCGGTCTTCCGCAAGTGGACCGAGGCCAGCCCCATGCTGGCCTGGGTGGCCTTCTTCGAGCTGCTCCTCTTCATCGCCATCCTGGTGGTCGGCCTGGCCTGGGTCTGGGCCAAGGGGGACCTCGAGTGGGTGAAGACGCTGAGCCCCACCACCACCACCCAGGACGCCCCGCAGCGCCGCGCCGCCTAGGCCCCCACGGCGACCGGGCAAGGGAGACAGCAGATGGCAGCCAAGCAAGACTCGGGGATCGGCGGCGACGTCACCCTCTTCCACACCAGCCAGCTCGACCGGCTCATCAACATGGCCCGCGAGAGCTCGCTCTGGTACCTGCTCTTCGGCCTGGCCTGCTGCGGCATCGAGCTGATCCAGACCGGCGGCCCGCGCGCCGACATCATGCGCTTCGGCGCCATCCCCCGCGCCTCCCCCCGCCAGGCCGACTTCATGATCGTGGCCGGCACGCTCACCTACAAGATGGCCGAGCGGGCCAAGCTGCTCCACGACCAGATGTCGGAGCCCAAGTACGTCATCTCCATGGGCTCCTGCGCCAACTGCGGCGGCCTCTTCCAGTACGCCTACTCGGTCTGCAAGGGCGTCGACAAGATGTTCCACGTCGACGTCTACGTGCCGGGCTGCCCTCCCCGCCCCGAGGCGCTGACCGAAGGGCTGATCCGGCTGCAGGAGCTGGTGCGCGGCGAGCAGTGGACCAACAAGCGGCGGGCCAGGCCCGCCGCCGCGGTGTGAGGCCGGAGCGGTTTGGCAGGCGAGAACGACGCGGTCGCTGAGGCCGCGGGACGGGGCGAGGGTTCGCGCAGCGCGAGCCGCTCGCCCCTGTCGCAAGAGGGAGCGGAATGACGACCAGCGAGATCCACGAAAGGCTCACGGCGCGCTTCGGCGAGGACGTCGGGGCTCCCTCCCAGACCAAGGGTGACCCGTGGCTGCCCGTGAAGGCGGCCCGGCTCGTCGAGGTCTGCGCCTTCCTCAAGGGGACCGACGGCCTGGAGTTCGACTTCTGCGAGGACCTCACCGCCGTCGACTGGCCCAAGCGCGAGGTCATCGAGGTGGTGATCCACCTCTACTCCATGAAGCGGAAGCACGCCCTCAAGCTCAAGGTGGACGCCGCCCGCGCCGCCCCGGTGGTGCCGTCGCTGACCGGGGTCTGGAAGGGGACCGACTGGTTCGAGCGCGAGGTCTACGACCTCTTCGGCGTCTCCTTCACCGGCCACCCCGACCTGCGCCGCATCATGCTGCCCGACGACTGGGTCGGCCACCCGCTCCGCAAGGACTACCAGGAGGCCGGCGGCTGGCACGGCATCGGGAACGAGCGCGAGAACCCGCTGGTGGAGCTGAAGCGTCTCGACGACGTGGCCCGCGCCGCGCTCCCCAAGCCGCCGCCCCCGCCCGCCCCGCCCGCCCCGCCCGCCCCGCCCGCCCCGCCCGCCCCGCCCGCCGCCCCCGCCGCCCCCGCGGCGCCCGCGGCGCCGGCCGCTCCCACCGCTCCCAAGGCCTGACCGGAGGACCTCATGGAAAAGCTCATCCTCCGCCGCGTGGACCAGAACAACGAGGAGATGATCCTCAACTTCGGTCCCCAGCACCCCTCCACCCACGGCGTCATCAACTTCATCGTCCAGACCGACGGCGAGGTGCTGCGCAAGGCCATCCCCGACGTCGGCTACCTGCACCGCTCCATCGAGAAGATCGGCGAGAGCACCGGCTACCACGGCTTCATGCCGTACACCGACCGCATCGACTACGTGGCCGCCATGTTCCCCAACGAGGGGTACGCCATGGCGGTGGAGCGGCTCTGCGGCATCCAGGTGCCGAAGCGGGCCCTCTACCTGCGCGCCATCTCCACCGAGCTCTGCCGCATCGCCAGCCACCTGGTCTCGATCGGCACCATGACCATGGACATCGGCGCCTTCACCCCGATGATCCACGGCATCCGCGAGCGCGAGTCGATCAACGACCTGATCGAGATGCTCTGCGGGGCCCGGCTCACCTACAACTACCACCGCATCGGCGGCGTGGCCTTCGACATGCCCGAGGGCTGGCGCGACAAGACGCTGGCCTTCCTCGACCACTTCGACAGGTTCCTCGTCGAGTTCGACCGGCTCATCTCCTTCAACGAGATCTACATCCGGCGGCTGGCCAACGTGGCGGTCATCCCCGGCCCCATGGCCATCGACTACGGCCTCTCCGGCCCCAACCTGCGCGGCTCCGGGGTCGACTTCGACGTCCGCAAGGCCCTCCCCTACGGCGTCTACCCGGAGTTCGAGTTCGACGTGCCGGTCGGGAAGGGCATGTTCGGGCAGGTGGGCGACTGCTACGACCGCTACATCTGCCGCACCCGCGAGATGGGCGAGTCGAGCAAGATCGTCCGCCAGGCCATGGACCTGATCCTGCAGGCCCCCGAGGGCGACATCGTCGCCCCCAAGGTCTCGCGCAACCTCAAGGTGGAGGCCGGCGAGGCCCTCTCCCGCGTCGAGTCGGCGCGCGGCGAGATGGCCTTCTACCTGGTGGCCGACGGCACCAACAAGGCCTGGCGGGTCCGCACCCGGACCGGCTCCTTCACCGCCATGGGGATCATCGAGGCCATCAGCCCCGGCCTGATGGTGGCCGACCTGGTGGCCCTCATCGCCTCCCTGGACGTCGTCGCCCCGGAGATCGACCGCTAATGCTCGAGCACACCCAGCGCCCGCTGCTCTCCCCCCGCGGCGTCGTCCTCGCCACCCTGATCGTCGCCACGGCGCTGCCCGGCGCCCTCTTCGGCGGCATCCTGGCGCTGACCGCCGCCACCAAGCCCCTCATGGTGGCCGCCCTGATCCGCCGGTTCGTCGGCGTCGACCCGGCCACCTGGCCCTACACCACCCTGGTCTCCTGGGGCTCGGTGGCGGTGCTGGCGCTGATCCTGCTCACCTTCGGCGCCGTCATCTCCGGCATGACCGTCTGGTGGGAGATGCGGGTCAGCTCCCGCATGCAGAGCCGCATCGGCTACAACCGGGCCGGCGCCGGCGGCTTCCTCCAGTGGATCGCCGACGCCGTCAAGCTGCTCTTCAAGGAGGACCTGATCCCGGCCGAGGCCGACGGGATGATCTTCCGCGTCGCCCCGTACTTCGTCATGACCGGCTTCGCGCTCACCTTCGTGGCGCTCCCCTTCGGCGAGAGCCTGATCGCCGCCGACCTCAACGTCGGCATCTTCTACCTGATCGCCGTCACCGCCCTGGTGGTGGTGGGCATCCTGCTGGCCGGCTGGTCGTCCAACTCCAAGTGGGCGCTCTTCGGCGGCATGCGGTCGGCCGCCCAGGTGGTGAGCTACGAGATCCCGGCCGGCCTGGCCATCATGGTGCCCATCCTCATGGCCGGGACCCTCTCCATGCAGGGGATCATCCGGGCCCAGGGGGCCTGGCCGTGGCAGTGGTTCGTCTTCACCAACCCCGCCGCCACCGTGGCCTTCGTCATCTTCTTCATCGCCCAGCTGGCCGAGGGCAACCGCACCCCGTTCGACCTCCCCGAGGCCGAGTCGGAGCTGGTGGCCGGCTACCTCTCCGAGTACTCGGGCTTCCGCTTCGCCCTCTACTTCCTCGTCGAGTTCGGCAACCTCTGGGTGATGGCGGCCGTCACCTCCACGCTCTTCCTGGGCGGCTGGCAGATCCCCGGGGTGGGCCCGGAGACCTTCGCCGCCGCCCGCGGGGCCGGCGACCTGCCCGGCGCCGCCTGGTGGGGGCTGCAGGTGCTCTCCATGGTGGTGATGGTGGTGAAGACCCTGGTGGTCCTCAACCTCATCGTCTGGATCCGCTGGACGCTGCCCCGCATCCGCATCGACCAGATGATGAACCTCTGCTGGAAGTACCTGGTCCCGTTCGCCTTCGTCACCTTCGTCTTCACCCTGCTCTGGCAGGTGCTGGTGGCGCGGGCGCCGGTCCTCTCCACCGTCACCGGGGTGGTCCTCTTCGGCGCCTTCGTGGTGGCGACCTTCTTCTTCGTCAGGCTGACCAAGGCCAACATCGTCGCCGCCGGCGACCGCGTCGACATGAGCAACTGGTAACCGGAGCCGCTTCGATGACCCTGAACGAATACGCGGGAAGCATGCAGAAGACGGTGTCGTCCTTCTGGCACGGCCTCTCCATCACCATGTCGCACCTCTTCCGCCGCCCCTCGACGGTCCAGTACCCGGACCGCACGCCGCTGCCGGTGCGGGACATGCTGCCGCCCCGCTACCGCGGCTTCCTCGAGGTGGACGCCGCCATCTGCACCGGCTGCCAGGCCTGCGAGCGGGCCTGCCCCATCGCCTGCATGCAGATCACGCTGGAGAAGGACCCCGCCAACCCCAAGCAGCGGCTGGTGACCCAGTTCGACATCGACGAGGCCAAGTGCATGTACTGCGGCCTCTGCGTCGAGCCCTGCCCCACCGGGGCCATCCAGCACACCACCGAGTTCGAGGCCTCGATGCGGAACATCCGCAACCTGGTCTTCCGCTGGGCCGATCCGCTCAAGCCCTTCCCCGTCTACAAGGTGGAGAAGGGGGCGGAGTTCTTCCCGCGGGCGCCGCTCGGCTCGCTGGTGCGCGCCAAGCTCGACGCCATCCACTGGGACGAGGCGGCGGTCACCTACCTGCCGCCGGAGCCGCCGGCTCTCCCCGCCGCCGCCGTCGCGCCCGCCGCCGCCCCGGCCGCGGCCGCGCCCCCGGCCCCCCCCTCCAACCCCGAGTCGAAGTAGGAGCCCCCGATGACGCAGAGCACGGGCAAGATCATCGGCTGGATCCTCGGCACCGCGCTGGCCATCGGCTTCGTGGTGGTGATGGGCCAGCTGGCCATCGTCCCCGCCATGAAGGCCATGCCCCCGGGGGAGGCCAGCGCCACCGGCCTCGTCGACGTCCTCTTCTACGTCATCGCCGGCCTGACCATCGCCGGCGCCGCCGGGGTGGCCCTCTCCCACAACATCCTCTACAGCGCCATCGGCCTGCTGGGGGCGCTGCTGGGGGCCGGGGCGCTCTACGTCTTCCTGGCCGCCGACTTCCTCGCCGTGGCCCAGCTGCTCATCTACATCGGCGGCGTGCTGGTGCTGGTGCTCTTCGCGGTGATGCTGACCAACCGCATCAGCGAGATCACCGTCTCCAACGCCAGCCTCGGGCTCTGGGGCGGGGCCATGCTCTTCATCGCCGTGGCCCCGGTGCTGCTGGCGGTGGCCCTGGTGACCCCCTGGGAGACCATCACCCCGGCGGCGGCCGCCTACACCACCGAGACCATCGGCGACAGCCTGCTGACCCGGTGGCTGCTGCCCTTCGAGGTCGCCTCCATGGTGCTGCTGGCCAGCCTGGTCGGGGCCATCGTCATCGCCCGCAAGGAGATCAAGGCCGACTGACCCTTCGGGCCGGTCCCCACCTTTCGGCCGCGCTGCGGCCACGGAGCCAACCATGCAGATCTCCCTCCCCCACTTCCTCATCGTCGGCGCGCTGCTCTTCTGCTTCGGCCTGGTCACCGTCACCACCCGGCGCAACGCCGTCGGCGTGCTGATGGGCGTCGAGCTGATCCTCAACGGCGCCAACATCAACTTCGCCGCCTTCAACCACTACGTGGTCGGGGGCGTCTCCGGCCAGGTCTTCGCCCTCTTCGTCATCGTGCTGGCCGCCGCCGAGGCCGCCGTCGGCCTGGCCATCGTGCTGGCCGTCTTCCAGACCTTCAAGACCATCGACGTCCGCTACGCGGACCTGATGCGGGAGTGACATGGGACACGAATCCACCCAACTGGTGCCGGTCGTGGTGACGCACGCCACCTGGCTGTGGCTCATCCCGCTCTTCCCGCTGGTCGGCGCCACCCTCAACGCCCTCTTCGGCTGGAAGCTGCAGGGGATCTTCGGCGAGCCGAAGTCGATGAAGGGCGGCCGGGGCAAGCAGCTGGTCCACTTCATCGCCGTGGGCGCCATGATGGCGTCCTTCGCGGTGGCGGCCTGGTCCTTCGTCCAGCTCAAGGGGCTGCCGGCCGAGGAGCGCTTCCTCCAGCAGACCCTCTGGAACATGTTCACCGCCGGCCGGCTCTCGGTCGACCTGGCCTTCTCGCTCGACCAGCTCTCCATGCTGATGGTGCTGGTGATCACCGGCATCGGCACCCTGATCCACATCTTCTCCATCGGCTACATGGCGGAGGAGCCGGCCTACTGGCGCTTCTTCTGCTACCTGAACCTCTTCGTCTTCGCCATGTTGCTGCTGGTGATGGGCGACAACTTCGCGGTGATGTTCTTCGGCTGGGAGGGCGTCGGCCTGGCCTCCTACCTGCTCATCGCCTTCTGGTACACCGACCCGGAGAAGGCCGCCGCCGGCATGAAGGCCTTCGTCGTCAACCGCTTCGGCGACTTCGGCTTCATCATCGGCCTGATGCTGCTCTTCTGGGGGCTGGGCGGCGCCTGGCAGGCGCGCCCCGGGGTGCTGCGCAACCTCGACTACGTCCCCAGCGTGGAGATGAACAGCAACGCCGGCGCCTCCACCGCCGCCGAGTCCGAGGCCCTGGCGCCCCGGGTCCACGGGGTCAAGGTCGGCCCCACCATGAACTTCCGCGAGCTCCGCGACCAGGTGGTCATCGAGGCCACCGGCGTCAAGGAGCACCTGGCCGGCACCACCGTCTGGGGCGTCTCGCTGCTGACGCTGATCGGCATGCTGCTGTTCGTGGGCGCCATGGGCAAGTCGGCCCAGATCCCGCTCTTCGTCTGGCTCCCCGACGCCATGGCCGGCCCCACCCCGGTCTCCGCCCTGATCCACGCCGCCACCATGGTCACCGCCGGCGTCTACATGGTGGCCCGGCTCAACTTCCTCTTCGTGATGTCGCCGAGCGCCATGGGCTGGGTGGCCCTGATCGGCGCGCTCACCGCCATCTTCGCCGCCACCATCGGGTTCTTCCAGTACGACATCAAGAAGGTGCTGGCCTACTCGACGGTGTCGCAGCTGGGCTTCATGTTCATCGGCGTCGGCACCGGCGCCTACTGGGCCGGCATCTACCACCTGATGACCCACGCCTTCTTCAAGGCCACCCTCTTCCTCGGGTCGGGCTCGGTGATCCTCGGCTGCCACCACGAGCAGGACATGCGGAAGATGGGCGGGCTGAAGAAGCACATGCCCATCACCCGGTGGACCTACCTGATCGCCACCATCGCCATCGCCGGCTTCCCCATCGCCAACGGCTTCTACTCGAAGGACGAGATCCTCTGGAAGGCCTTCACCAGCCGCCACCTGGCGCTCTTCGGGTACCCGACGCCCTGGCTGGGGCCGGCCATCTACGTCCTCGGCCTGATCGCGGCCACCGGCACCTCCTTCTACATGTACCGGTCGTACTACATGACCTTCACCGGCGAGTACCGCGGCGGCGACGGCCACCACGGTGACGCTCACGCCGCTCACGCGGCGACTGCGCACGCCGACGCCCACGGGGCGCACGCCGCCCCGGCGGCGGCCGCGGCCCACGCCGTCCACGCCGCCCCGGCCGACCACGGCCATGGCGGCCACGCGGCCCACCCCGCCCCGGCGGCGCACGGCCACGACGCCCACGGCCACGGCGCGCACGCCGCGCCCGCGGCGGCCACCGCCGCCCCGGCCGACGATCACGGCGGCGGCCACCACGGCGGCACGCCGCACGAGTCGCCCTGGCAGATCACCCTGGTGCTGGCGATCCTCGCGGCCGGCTCGGTGCTCACCCTCTTCCTCGGCATCCCCATCCTCTGGCAGCACACCTTCGCCCACGCCAACACCCCGCCGCTCATCGAGCACTGGCTGGAGCCGGTGCTGCTGGCCAAGGTGGCCTTCGGGCACGGCACCGTGGCCATGGAGTGGGTCTTCCAGGGGCTGGGCGTGCTGGCCGCCACCGTCGGCTTCGTGGCCGCCCGCGCCGTCTACAAGGACAACAAGAACGAGGCGGCCCTGCTGGCCATGATCGGCCGCTGGAAGGGCGTCTGGACCGTCGTCTACAACAAGTACTACGTGGACGAGCTCTACGAGCGGATCGTGCTGCGCCCCGCCGCCGCCGTGGCCCGCAGCTTCTCCTGGTTCGACGGCAAGATCCTCGACGGCCTGGTGCACGCCGTGGCCGGCGTCACCAAGGTCTTCGCCAACTTCGACGGCGCCATCGACAAGTACGTGGTCGACGGCGCGGTCAACGGCGTCGCCAGCGTCATCTCGTGGGGCGGCGGCTCGCTGCGCCTGCTCCAGACCGGCCGCATCCAGACCTACCTCTACGGCGCCCTCGGCGGCGCCCTGGTGGTGGTCCTCGTCAACTTCCTGATCAGCTAGCGCTCAAGGAGCCCGCCTCATGTACCTCTTCACAGACGGTAACGTCCTCAGCCTGGCCACCTTCTTCCCGCTCGCCGGCGCCGCGGTCATCGTGCTGCTGATGATCGCCCGCGCCATGCTCGGCCTCGGCAAGGGGCTGGTCGACCAGGCCAGCCGCTGGATCGCGCTGGTCACCAGCGGCCTGTCGATGGCGGCGGCCATCGCCGCCTGGTCCCTGTACGACCCCAAGCTGGGCGGCGTGCAGCTGGTGGCCAAGGCGGTCTGGATCCGGGACTTCAACGTCGAGTACTTCGTCGGCGCCGACGGCATCTCCATCTCGATGATCCTGCTCTCCGGGCTCATCTCCTTCATCGCCACCATCGCCTCCATGCCCTGGTGGGGCAGCCACCAGGCCAACGAGATGGCCGGGATGCACGACGACGGCCACGAGGACCCGCACCACCCCAAGCACTTCTCGGTGCGCATGGTCCCCGGCTACATGGCCATGCTGCTGCTGCTGCAGACCGGCATGATGGGCACCTTCGCCTCCCTCGACATGTTCCTCTTCTACGTGTTCTGGGAGGTCATGCTGCTGCCGATGTACTTCCTCATCGGCGTCTGGGGCGGCCCGCGCAAGGAGTACGCGGCCATCAAGTTCTTCCTCTACACCCTGGCCGGCTCGGTGCTGATGCTGCTGGCCATCATCGCCCTCTACTACACCAGCCAGCCGGCCCTGCTCGCCGACGGCACCATGTCGAACCTCCACACCTTCAACATCCTGGAGATGGCCAAGCAGGCCCAGGCCGGGGTCTTCGCCGCCGCCGCCCCCATCCTCGGCTTCGGCTTCACCAAGATCGTCTTCATCGGGCTCTTCATCGGCTTCGCCATCAAGATCCCCATGTTCCCGTTCCACACCTGGCTGCCCGACGCCCACGTCGAGGCCCCCACGCCCATCTCGGTGATCCTGGCCGGCGTGCTGCTGAAGATGGGCATCTACGGCATCCTCCGCTTCAACTACGCCATCCTCCCCGACGCCACCGCCTGGGCGGCCAACGCCATGGCGGTGTTCGGGGTCATCAACATCGTCTACGCCGCCTTCGTCTGCCTGGCGCAGAAGGACCTGAAGAAGCTGATCGCCTACTCCTCGGTCTCGCACATGGGCTTCTCGCTGCTGGGGATGGCCGCCATGACGCCGCAGGGGATCTCCGGGGCGGTGCTCAACCTCTTCACCCACGGCATCATCAGCCCCATGCTCTTCCTCATCGTGGGCGTGATCTACGACCGCGCCCACCACCGCGAGATCGAGAAGTTCGGCGGCCTGGCCACCGTGCTCCCCGAGTACACCGCCATCATGGGGCTGGCCTTCTTCGCCTCGCTCGGCCTCCCCGGCCTGGCCGGCTTCGTCTCCGAGTTCATGGTCTTCTCCGGCGCCTTCCCGGTCTTCACCACCTACACCATCATCTCCGCCACCTCGGTGATCATCACCGCCGCCTACTACCTGTGGGCCATCCACCGCATGTTCCTCGGCAAGCTCAACCAGGCCTACGTCGGCTACCCGGACCTGGTCTGGCGGGAGCGGCTCACCCTCTACCCGCTGGCCGCCTTCTGCATCGTGCTGGGCTTCTACCCCCAGATGATCCTCTCGATGATCAACGGCTCGCTGCACGAGCTGATCCGGAACATCCGCCCGCTGTAGCGGCGACAAGGGAGCCGACGTGACGCACCTCCTCTCTCTGGTCGACGTGAACCTGGCCTCGGTGGCGGCCTTCCGCCCCGAGCTGACCCTGACCTTCGGGGCCATGTTCCTGTTCATCCTCGACCTGTTCTGGAAGGGCCACCCGGGCCGGCCGGCGCGGCTGGCCACCGGGGCGCTGCTGGTGCTGGGCGTGGCCGCCTGGTTCCTGGCCAGCCAGCCGGGCGGGTCCCGCCTGCTCTTCAACGGCATGATCGCCACCGACGGGTTCGCCACCTTCTTCAAGTGGCTCTTCCTGCTGGCGGCGGCCCTCACCGTGCTCATCGCCGCGCCCGGCAAGGACTTCCCGCCGCAGCGGATCGGCGAGTTCTACGCCCTGCTCATGGCCATGGTGCTGGGGCTGTTCCTCATGGCCAGCGCCACCGACCTGCTGATGGTCTACCTCTCCATCGAGCTGGTCTCGCTCTGCAGCTACGTGCTGGCCGGCTTCAAGAAGAACGACCGGCGCGCCGCCGAGGCCTCGCTGAAGTACGTCATCTACGGCGGGGTCGCCTCCGGGGTGATGCTCTTCGGGATGAGCTACCTCTTCGGCCTGCTCGGCACCACCAGCCTCGGCGAGCTGGCCGGGCACATCCGCCACCTCCAGGCCACCGGCCTGCCGGCGGCCGCCACCAAGCTGACCCTGGTGGTGGCGGTGGTGCTGGTCACCGCCGGGGTCGGCTACAAGATCGCCGCGGTGCCCTGGCACATGTGGTGCCCCGACGTGTACGAGGGGGCCCCCACCCCGTTCACCGCCTTCCTCTCGGTCGGCCCCAAGGCGGCCGGCTTCGCGGTGGCGCTCCGGCTCTTCTACGGCGCCCTCTCCGGCCCGTCGGCAGTGGCCCCCGGGTTCGGCGAGGCGGTGGGCAGCATCCCCTGGCCGGCCATCATCGGCATCATGGCCGCGGTCACCATGACCCTCGGCAACCTCACGGCGCTGGCCCAGACCAACCTGAAGCGGCTGCTGGCCTACTCCTCGATCGCCCACGCCGGCTACATGCTGATGGGGCTCTCGGCCGCGTCGGACCGCGGCACGCAGGCCATCATGATCTACCTGCTGATCTACGTGGTCATGAACCTGGGCGCCTTCCTGGTGGTGATCCTGGTCGCCGAGGCCACCGGCTCGGAGTCGATCCTCGACTACCGCGGCCTGGCCAGGCGCCACCCGCTGGCGGCCACCGCCTTCGCCATCTTCCTCTTCTCGCTCACCGGCATCCCGCCCTTCGCCGGCTTCGTGGGCAAGTGGTACCTGTTCGTGGCCGTGCTGGATCGGGTCCCGGGGCCGAGCGGCAACTGGTACGCGGTGCTGGCCATCATCGGCGCGATCAACAGCGCCATCTCGCTCTACTATTACGTGCGGGTGATCCGGGCCATGTTCATCGACCTGCCCTACGCCGAGCCGCGCCAGGCCCCGGCCACGCCCCTGATGTACCAGGTGCTGCTCTCGGCCTCGGCGGTGGCGGTGCTGGTGTTCGGCCTCTGGTGGACCCCCATGGTCGACTGGACGGCGGCCTCGCTCCACATCTTCAAGGGGTAGCCGGCGCGCCGGTTCGCGCCCCGCGCCCGACGCCACCACGAGGCCCGATCGCACCCGCGGTCGGGCCTCTGCCTTTCCGGGGCGTTCGGGATAGAGTCCGGCATCGCCATGGATCAGAAGCCCGCCCTCGAGCGCCGCCGCGACCGCCGGCACCCGCACCGGATGCGCATCGTCCTCACCCGCGCCGGGCAGGACCAGGTGGCGCAGACCGAGGACGTCAGCTTCGCCGGGGTCTTCATCCGCATGGACACCCCCCTGCCCGCCCGCCAGCTGGTGCGGCTTCGGCTGACGCTTCACGACGGCGAGGAGCTGTCGGCGATGGGGATGGTGGCGCGCCACATCCCGGCCCGGGAGGGCCTGGCGCCGGGGGTCGGGATCCAGTTCTACTCCCTGTCCGCGAGCGACCGCCGGCGCTGGAACGAGTTCATCCGCCTGGTCTCCGCCGAGCGGCCGGTCCCGGCCACCATCCCGTCGGCCACCATCCCGCCGGTCGCCACCCGCCCCGCCGCCGTTCCTGCGGCCAGCGCCCCACCGGCCGCCGTCCCCCCGGTCCCCCCGCCGGCGCCGCCCGTGGCCGACTGGGACCTGGAGGAGACGGTGGAGGTGGAGATCGAGCCCCCGCCCGAGCCGATCCGGCGGAGCTTCCCCCGCTACGCCGCCTCGCTGCAGGTCCGCCTCCACTCGGTGGACGACCTGCGCCTGCTCTACACCCGCAACGTCTCCAAGGGCGGCCTCTACTTCGACACCAGCCAGGACTTCGCCGAGGGGACCGCCTTGAAGGTGACGGTGATCCACCCGCGGACCCACGAGCAGTTCCCGCTCGAGGCGGTGGTGCGCTGGCGCAACACCTCGGCCGACCCCGGGCTGGGGCTGGAGTTCGTCCAGCTGTCCGATGAGCGCCGTGAGGAGTTCTTCGAGTTCGTCAGCTCGGAGATCGCCGTCGAGGAGGTGGTCTACGTCTCCGAGGGCGATCCCCACCTGACCCACTTCGTCCCGCCGGCCTGAGCGCCGCGGCGAACCCGGGCGCAGGCGACCTCGCCGCCCTGGTCCCGCCTGGCCGGTGCGTGGGCAGGTGGGACGGCACCCGTCCGCGCCATCACAATGAGGGAGGCCACGATCATTCTGATGGCCCGGCCAGGGCCCGCGGCGGCGCAACCGACCGTGATCGCTGGCACCCGGCCCTTGGCCCGGGGGGTGCTCTAGGAGGGCTCCGAACGGTGGGCCCCCGGACCGGCGGGACCCGAAGCCCTCCACGGCACCGACCCCGGCAGCATGGTCGCGCGGAGCGCCTCCTCGCGCGGATCACAGGGAAGGCCACAGACATGAACCAGGGAATCGATTTCGCCCGCCCGGCCAGGGCCGCCGCGCTCGGCGCGGCACTGCTGTTCCTCTCGCCGCTCGCCCGGGCCGCCGACCCGGCGACCACCGCCCACGACCCGCTGCCGACCGAGGCCGGGGCCTTCACGCTGAAGCTGGAGCCGGGCGTGTCGTTCCCGCTGACCTCGCCGCAGTCGGACCGCTTCGACACCGGCGGCAGCTTCGCCGTCAAGGGGCTCTGGTCGCTCAACCGCTACCTCGCGCTCGGCCCCAGCCTGACCTACACGGCCCTCCCGGCCGCCGGCGCCGCCGCCGACTTCGGCACCGCCTGGGCCATCGGCCCGAGCCTGGTGCTGGCGCGCCCGCGCGATCTCGCCGACGACGACAGGTTCCACAACATCTCGCCCTGGGTCGACGTCGATGCCCAGTATGTCCGCACCGGCCCGCTCAACCGCCCCGGCTTCGCCGTCGGCGCCGGCGCCGCCATGCCCATCGGCAAGGCGCGCGCCTTCTGGCTCGGGCCGTTCGTCCGCTACTCGCAGATCATCCAGGGCTCGCGGGCCGGCTATGACAACCACGACGCCAAGATCCTCACCGTCGGGATCAGCCTCGACGTCGGCTCGGGCGCCCGGCGCCCGGTGGAGCGCGAGCCGGCCCCTCCTGCCGAGATCCGCACCGTGGTCCAGGAGTCGGTCTCCTGCCCCGACCGCGACGCCGATGGCGTCCCCGACAACATCGACCGCTGCCCCGACGTGGCCGGCACGTGGGCCGATCACGGCTGCCCCGCCTACAAGAAGCTGGTGGTCCAGCCCGACAAGCTCGAGCTGAAGGAGAAGCTCTTCTTCGACTGGGACAAGGCCACCCTGCAGCCCGAGTCGTTCCCGGTCCTCGACGAGGTGGTCCAGGCCCTCAAGGAGAACAAGGGCTTCAGGGTCCAGGTGCAGGGCCACACCTCCTCCGAGGGGGGCGTCGCGCACAACCAGGCGCTCTCCGAGAGGCGGGCCGAGGCCGTCCTCGCCTACCTCGCGTCGCACGGCATCACCAGGGATCGGCTCACCTCGAAGGGCTTCGGCTCCACGGTTCCGGCCGGCCCCAACACCACCCTCGCCGGCCGCGAGAAGAACCGCCGCGTCGAGTTCGTCGTCCACTTCAAGATCGTCACCGACGGGAGCAAGTAGCATGAGGACCTTCAAGAGCGCGCTGCTGGGCGCCGTGGCCCTCCTCTCCTCCGCCTGCGGCCAGCAGGTGGTCGAGTTCCCCATCGCCGTCGGGACCATCCACGCCGGCGACCCGGCCGCGGCCACCGCCATCGCCGACCTGACCACCGCCGACACCGACGCCGCCGGCCGGACGCTCTGCCGCATCGCCTCGGTGACGCTGGACGCCAACCTCATCGTCAAGCCGGCGCCGTAACCCGTCGCTGCCCGGGGGGGGCAGGTCGCACCGGCGGGAGGGGATCCCTGATCCCTTCCCGCCCCTTTCTTTGGAGGTGGGCATGGAGTCCGACCGCGACCAGGTCGACCAGAACATCGAGGCGGTGCAAGGCTTCTACACGCGGGAGGACCGGAAGATCAGCCGGTCCCAGCGGGCCCTGGAGTGGCTCAGCCGCTTCGTCGGCACGCCCGCCTACCTCGGCTTCATCCTGCTGGCGGTCACCGCCTGGATCGCCGCCAACCACGCGCTCGGCCGCCTCGGCCTGGCCCCGCTCGACCCGCCGCCCTACTTCTGGCTGCAGGGTGTGGTGGGGCTGGGGGCGCTGTTGACGGCGACCGTGGTCCTGACCAAGCAGAACCGGCTCGCCGGCCTGGCGGAGCAGCGAGCCCACCTCGACCTGAAGGTGACCCTCCTGACCGAGCAGAAGGCCGCCAAGCTGATCGACCTGCTGGAAGAGCTGCGCCGCGATCTCCCCAACGTCAGGGACCGCCACGACCCCGCCGCGGCCTCCCTGCAGCAGCCCATGAGCCCGGCGCTGGTGCTGGCGGCGCTCGACGAGGGGGCCGGGCCGGGCTCCCGTCCCGACGAAGAGGACGGTGGGGACGCCGCCAGCGACGTGGAGACTCACGCCGCCCCGCCCCGGGACGGGGCCAGGTGAGCGGCGCCCTCAGGGTCGGCGCCGCTCCAGCGCCGCCAGCGCCTCCGGCGACATGCTCACCATCCCCAGGTGGCGGTCCGGCGAGATGGCCGGGCCGTGGAAGTCGGAGCCGGCGGTGCAGACCAGGCCGTTGGCGTCGGCGGCCCGCTGGTACTTCTCGCGCACCGACGGGTTCTGGTCGGGGTGGATCACCTCGACGCCCACCACCCCCACCGCCGCCAGCCGGGCCACCTCGGCGACCTCCAGCTTCGACACCCCGGGGTGGGCGATGGTGACGGTGCCGCCGGCGCCGCGGACCAGGGCCACGGCGTCGGCCGCCTCCAGCCGGTAGCGCTGCACGTAGGCCGGCTGCCCCTCGCCGAGGTAGCGGTCGAAGGCCTCCTTCACCGAAGCCACCGCGCCGCTCCCGACGATGGCGCGGGCCACGTGCGGCCGGCCGATGGTCTTGCCGCCGGAGTGGGCCTCGATGGCCGCGGCGGTGACGTGGACGCCGAGCGCCGCCAGCCGCTCCACCATCAGCCCCATCCGCTCGCGCCGCCGGGCGGCGAGGAAGTCCTCGAAGTCGCGCAGCGACGGCGAGGTGGGATCGACGAAGTGGCCGAGCAGGTGGATCTCGCGCCGCTCCAGGAAGGCCGACAGCTCGATCCCGGGGATCAAGCGAACGTTGACCCGCAGCGCCGCGTCGGCGGCCTCCTCCAGGCCGGCCACGGTGTCGTGATCGCAGAGTGCCCAGGCGCTGCAGCCTGCGGCAGAAGCGCGCAGCGCCACCTCGGACGGCGAGAACTGCCCGTCCGAGGCCAGCGAGTGGCTGTGCAGATCGATGATCCCGGCCGCGCCCATTGGTCCGCTGGTGCTCCTGTGCTAGGCTTTTCCTCCACCCCAGTCATAACCAGCGGAGCGCCTGATGCAGCACGTACTCCGGATTTCCAGAAAGATCGACTACGGCCTGCGGGCCATGATCTACCTCTCGTCGATCCCCATGGAGTCGGTGGTCCCCTTCCGCGAGATCGCCCGGCAGATGGACGTCCCCGAGGACTTCCTCGCCAAGATCCTCAAGACCCTGGTCGACCAGGGGCTGGTCAAGTCGACCCGCGGCCCGCACGGCGGATACGCCCTGGCCCGGAACCCCATCGACATCTCCTTCCTCGACGTCATCGAGGCGGTCGAGGGGCCGGTGGCGCTCAACGTCTGCCTCGACGGCGAGGACGCCTGCGGCCACAGCACCTCCTGCACCATGGTGGACATCTGGCGCCAGGGGCAGGAGCGGATGCTGGACGTCTACCGGCAGTCGCGGCTGGCCGACCTGGCCTTCAAGGCCACGGCCGACGGCCAGGTGGGGCTGGTGCAGCTCTCCATGCCGCAGAGCATGGCGCAGCGCCCCTCCTAGCGTCCCTCCCGGCGCCGCCCGCCGCCGACCCGCTCACACCCCGTGCTGCGCCAGCAGCGCGTTGGCCGCCGCCGGGTCGGCCTGGCACTCCAGCAGCGCCTTCAGCATCAGCGGCGCCACGATGGTGGCGTCCGACTCGATCACGAACATGGGCGTGTCGCGGGTCAGCTTGTCCCAGGTGATCTTCTCGTTGGGGGTGGCGCCGGAGTAGGAGCCGTAGGAGGTGGTGGAGTCGGAGATCTGGCAGAAGTAGGCCCACGGCTTCACCGGCTGGCTGAGGTCGTACTTGATCGACGGCACCACGCAGATGGGGAAGTCGCCGGCGATGCCGCCGCCGATCTGGAAGAAGCCGATCCCCTTCCCCTTGGAGAGCTCCTGGTACTGGTCGTAGAGCTCGGCCATGTACTCGATGCCCGACTTGACGATCAGCGGGCTGCACTCGCCGGTCTTGACGTGCGAGGCGAAGATGTTGCCGAAGGTGGAGTCCTCGTGGCCGGGCACCACGATGGGCAGCTTGGCCTTGGCGGCGGCCAGCAGCCAGCAGGCGGCCGGGTCACCCTCGTGCGACTCGGGCGGCAGCGCCTGGATCAGCTCGTAGAAGTACTCGTGCCAGAAGCGGCGCCGGTTGCCGGCGGTGGCCTCGGTCCACATGGGGACGATGAACTTCTCCACGGCGCGGAAGGCCTCGTCCTCGGGGATGCTGGTGTCGGTGACCCGGCGCATGCGGGCCTCGAGGATGCGGGTGTCGTCGTCCTTGGTGAAGTAGCGGTACTCGGGGAAGTCCTTGTAGGCGTGGTGGGCCACCAGCCGGAACAGCGACTCCTCCAGGTTGGCCCCGGTCACCGACAGCCCGTGGACCAGGCCGGCGCGGATGGCCGGCGCCAGCGTGATGCCGAGCTGCGCCGAGGACATGGCCCCCGCCACCGCCCAGAACATCTTCCCGCCCCCGTCGACGTGGCGCCAGTAGGCCACCAGCGCGTCCCGGGTGGCCCGGGCGTTGAAGTTCTTGTAGTTTTCGAGGACGAAGCGGAGGACCGGCTGGTTGGCGTTCGGCATGGGCGGCGTTCTAGCACGCCGGGACGACGCCCCGGCAACCGGGTGTGGCCCCGCCGGGCTCGCCGTCATTGACCCTTACGGGTCAGGGCTCAGCTTCTCCAGCAGCGCCTTCAGCTCCGGGTCTTCGAAGAGCGCCTCGGCCCGCTGACGCACCGCCCCGGCGGCGTCGCCGGCCCCGCTGGCCCCCTGGTCGAGCGCCGTCTTCAGGCCCGACCGCTCCAGCAGCCGGCTCCAGCCCGGGTCCTTGAGCAGCCGCTCCCGCTTGACCGGGTCGCGCCAGATGGCCACCAGCCGCTGCGCCGTGCGGGCCGACCCGGGGCTGGCCAGCGAGAGCAGGTCATGGCGCGCCGCCAGCGCCGCCGCCTTCGAGCCCCGGCTCTCCACCCGCAGCGGCCCCAGCGCCAGCCGGCCGCCCAGCAGCGCCAGCAGCGCCAGGAAGACCCAGCCCACCAGCACCCCCTTGGCCACGCCCAGCAGGGCCCCCAGCAGGCGATCGAAGCCGCCGGGCGACTCCTCCTCCCCCTGGACGGCGCGGACGATGGCGCGGGCCAGCATGGCCACCAGCATCCAGGCCACCACGAAGGCGGCGCCGGTCACCAGCGCCCGGGTCAGGGCCGTGGGGGCGTGGAGCTGCTGCACCACCCGCGGGGCCAGGAAGCGGGCCGCCGCCCAGCCGGCCACCACCCCGGCCAGGGTCAGCACCTGGCGGAGCGCGCCGCTCACCGCGCCGGCCACCGCGGCCAGCAGCACCAGCCCCAGCAGCGCCAGGTCGAGGGTCACCAGGGGCACGCGCCTCCCTACTTGATGCGGTAGTCGCCCTTGGGGCGGGACTTCTCCAGCTCGGCCTGGACCAGCGCCAGCTGCTCCTTGAAGCGGACGTTGCCCGGCTCGTACATCAGGGCCCCCTTGAGGGCGCGCTCGGCGGCCTCCCAGCGCTGGGCGTTGATCTCGATGAGCGCCGCCGAGTAGAACTTCCGGCCGTTGGGGGTCTGGCCGAGCTGCTCCTCGACCTTGCGCTTCTGCTCGGCCTGCACCGCCGACTCCTCGACCTCGGTGAAGCGCAGCTTCCTGGCCCGATCCGGGCCGGAGACGTCGGCCTGGTAGCGGACCCGCTTCTGGTCGTCGCGCAGCACCGTGTAGGCCTCGTTGATGCGCCGGTAGATGCGGCCGATCATGTCACGCACCTCGGCGCTCTCCACCGTGGCGTAGCGATCGGGGTGGAAGGCGCGCGACTCCCGGTAGTAGGCGGCCTTGACGTCGGCGGCCCCGGCCCCGGGCTCCAGCTTGAGGACGCCGTAGTAGTCGAGCTGGTCGAGCACGGTGGCCAGGGTCTCGACCTCGATGAGGAACTGCGCGTCCATGGCTGTCCCGTCGCCCCGCTCAGCCGGCGTGCTGGCGGCTGGCCAGCTCGACCCCGGCGTTGTCGTCGATGGCCTTCTTCATGTCCTGCTCGCTGAGGCCGGAGGAGAGGCTGATGGTGGTGGAGGTCTTCGCGCCGGTCTCCAGGTCGGTGGCGGCGACGTTGACGATGCCGTTGGAGTCGATCTCGAAGGTCACCTGGATCTGCACCTCGCCGCGGTAGCCGACCCGGAAGCCGGTGAACTCGAACTCGCCGAGCAGCTCGCAGCCGTCCACCTTGCTGGCCTCGCCCTGGTAGACGCGGATCTTCACCTTGTCCTGGCCGTCGCGGCTGGTGGTGAAGGTCTTGGACTTCTCGATGGGGATGGGGGTGTTCTTGTCGATGATCCGCTCGGAGAAGCCGCCCACCGTCCCCACCCGCAGCGTCAGCGGGGTGACGTCGAGCAGGTAGCTGGCCTGGCCGTACTGGGCGGCGTTGCGGTTGAGCAGCGCCGCGCCCTGGATGGCCGCCCCCAGCGCCACCACCTCGTCGGGGTCGACGTCGGTGAGCGGCTCCCGCTGGAAGTAGTGGCGCACCGAGCCGCGCACGATGGGGAGCCGGGTCGGGCCGCCCACCAGGATGACGGCGTCGACGTCGGCGGCGGTGAGCCGGGCCGACTGCAGGGCCTCGTCGCAGACCTTGAAGGTGCGCTGCACCAGGTCCATGACCATCTTGTTGAACTGGTCGGCCATGAGGCGCTGCTTCAGGTCCAGCACCTGCCCTTCCGGCGACTGGCAGATGGCCGGCACCGAGATCTCGGCGACGCCGTCGCGCCCCACCTCGATCTTGGCCCGCTCGCCGGCCTCCTTGAGCATCTGCAGGCAGAACTTGTTCTGGCGCAGGTCGAGGCCGTGCTTCTTCATGAAGTCATCGGCCAGCCAGCCCATGATCCGGTCGTCGAAGTCGTCGCCGCCCAGGTAGGTGTCGCCGGCGGTGGAGAGCACCTCGAAGACGTCCTTGCCGATCTCCAGGATGGAGACGTCGAAGGTGCCGCCGCCCAGGTCGTAGACGCAGATCTTCTGCGAGATGTCCTTGCCGAAGCCGTAGGCCAGGGCCGCCGCGGTCGGCTCGTTGATGATGCGCAGCACCTCCAGCCCGGCGATGCGCCCGGCGTCCTTGGTGGCCTGCCGCTGGTTGTCGTTGAAGTAGGCCGGGCAGGTGATCACCGCCTTGGTGACCGGGTGGCCCAGGTGCGACTCGGCGACCGCCTTCATCTCCTTCAAGACCAGCGCCGAGACCTCCGGCACCGCCATGATCCGGTCGCGGACCTTGAGCCGCACCGAGTTGTTGGCCCCCTCGACGATGCCGTAGGGCATCACCGCCTGGGCCTTCTTCACCTCGTCGGAGAAGTAGAAGCGGCCGATGAGCCGCTTGGCGGAGTAGATGGTGTTCTCGGCGTTGGTGATGATGTTCTTCTTGGCGTCGTTGCCGACCAGGACGTGGCCGTCCTCGAGGAAGCTCACCACCGAGGCGTGGGTCCGCTCGCCCCACTCGTTGGGGATGACCTGCGGCGGGCCGTCGCTGGCCACGGCCACGCAGGAGTAGCTGGTTCCGAGGTCGATGCCGACGGCGATTTCGGAGCTCATGGTCAGACGATACCCCAAGGACGGGGGACGAAGAGGGCTTCCCAGGTGGCCAGCGCGAAGCGGTCGGTCATCCCGGAGAGGAAGTCGGTGGCGGCCCGCTCCAGCGACTCGCCGGGCCGGGGCGCCACCCCGTGCCGGGCCTGCAGGCGGGCCCCGTCGGCCAGGCACCAGCCGAGCAGGTCGCGCAGGATGCGCTGCGCCTTGACGAACTCCTCGTGCACCTCGGGGTTCTCGTAGACCCGGGCGTAGAGGAAGTCGCGCAGGGTCAGCAGCGCCGCGTGGATGGGCGGGGAGAGCTCGATGTGCTCGGCCCGGTCGAGGTGGGAGTTGGCGATGACGTCGCCGATGAGCGTGGCCAGCCGCTGCGAGTGGCGCTGGCCCAGCACCTGGCGCACCTCGGCGGGCAGGTCGGCCTCGGTGAGCAGCCCGGCCCGCACCGCGTCGTCGAGGTCGTGGTTGACGTAGGCGATGACGTCGGCCAGCCGCACCACCTCGGCCTCCAGGGTCATGGCCTTGGTGCCGCTCCCCTTCATGAGCAGGTTCCCCCGCCCCTTGGAGTGGCGCAGGATGCCGTCGCGCACCTCGGCGGTGAGGTTGAGCCCGTGCCCGTCGCGCTCCAGCACCTCCACCACCCGCACCGACTGCAGGACGTGGTGGAAGCCGCCGGTCACGGTCTCGGCCAGCACCCGCTCGCCGGCGTGGCCGAACGGGGTGTGGCCGAGGTCGTGCCCCATCACCATGGCCTCCACCAGCATCTCGTTGAGCCGCAGGGCGCGGGCGATGGAGCGGCCCACCTGCGCCACCTCCAGGGTGTGGGTGAGCCGGTTGCGGTAGTGGTCGCCGCGCGGCGCCAGGAAGACCTGGGTCTTGCCGGCCAGCCGGCGGAAGCTCTTGCAGTGGAGCACCCGGTCGCGGTCGCGCTGGTAGACCGGCCGCTCGTCGTCCTCCGGCTCGGGCACGGCCCGGCCGCGGCTCTCCGCCGAGCGGGCCGCCCGGGCGTGGAGGGTCTGCGCCTCCTGCTCCTCCAGCATGGCTCGGATGGTGGGCGGCATCGGTCTCCCCTGACGTTCTAGCCGCCGGGGCCGCCCCTGTCACGGGTAGAAGGAGCGCTCCAGGGTGAGGATCAGCAGGTTGGAGAGGGCGTGGGCCACCACCGGGGCCACCACCGACCCGGTCCGGGCCCGCAGCCAGCCGAAGAGCAGCCCGGGGAAGAAGGTGGCGAGGCGCCAGGGCTGGCCGGAGACCAGGTGGCCGGCGGCGAAGAGGGCCTGGGTGGCGAAGAAGCCGTGGCCGAGCCGCGCCCCCAGCACCGTCCAGCCGCGCTCCGGCGCGAGCCGCGCCCAGGCGGTCTGCAGCCAGCCCCGGTAGAAGAGCTCCTCCGGCAACGCCACCACCAGCAGCTGGAGCGCCACGGTGAGCAGCAGCGGGTCGGGCAGCCGCAGCGCGAAGGCCGGCGCGCCCAGGTAGGGGGAGAGGACCGCCGCCAGGCCGGGCGGGAGCCGCGGCACCAGCGCGGTGAAGCCGAGCCAGGCCGCCACGAAGGGGGGGAAGACCACGGCGCAGCAGAGCAGCCCCTGCCAGGCCCCGCGCCCCACCCCCCACCCCTCGCGCCCGCCCCCCCCGGAGGCGAGGAAGCCGGCGCCGTACCCCTCCCACCCCTCGCCGCGAGCCCGCAGCCAGCGCTCCGGCAGGAGCACGAAGAGGACCGCGGCCACTCCGGCCAGGTTGCCGGCCAGCAGCCCGGTCGGGTCGACCAGGGAGAGGAGGCGGGCCAGCAGGAGGCCGCCCAGCGCCAGGGCCCAGGTGGCGACCAGCGCGCCGGGGCCGTAGCCGGGGCCCGTGCCGGAACCGCCGCCAGACCCGACGCTGGGCCCGGGTCGGTGACCGGCGGGCAGGGGTGGGGGTGGGGGCTGCTCGGAAAGGGGCACGAGCCCGAATCGCACGCGCCGGAAGGGGCGTCAACGCCCCTCTCGACGTGTGCGCGCCGCGACCACACCGGGGCCACCGTGGGGGAGGGCCGCTGCCGGTGGCGTGGTACGCTGACGCCCCGAGGAGAGACCGACATGACCACCTCACGCCGCCCCAGCGCCCCACTCGTGACGGGGCTCGGAGCGCTCATCGCCGTCGCGATGGCGCTCCCCCTCCTCGCGCCCTCCTGCTCCGACTTCCAGCCGGGCCAGAAGCTCTTCGCCAAGGGGTCGCTGATCATCCCCATGGACGTCTGCTACCAGTACCAGACCGACGGCGATCGGGCGTCCTACACGCCGTCGTCCAGCTGCCCCGGCGGCACCACCGAGAACGGCGACGTCATCAAGGCCTACGGCCTGGTCTACCAGCTCATCCGCAACGGCGTGGCGGTCTACTGGATCATCGACCCGGCCAAGGCGTCGCTCACCACCCCCGACCTGACCATGCAGTTCAACGCCGGCTTCCCGGTGCTCAAGTACGACTGGACCGGCGCCGCCCCCAGCGTGGCCCCCAACACCCTGAACCACGTGGTCAGGTACCTGGGCGGCCCGTTCGTCATCGACGGCTCCGACGCCGTCAAGGCGGCGGCCATCTTCCAGAAGTACCGGAGCACCTTCCGGCCCACCGCCACCACCGGCGTCAACGTCCACGTCGCCAACGTGGCCTTCCAGGCCAGCGTGGCCAAGATGCTCTCCGGCGGCTGGAGCGCCGGCGGCGCCACCCCGCCCAAGCTGGCGCTGCTCAACATCGGCAGCTCGGGCACCGGGGCCGGGTCGAAGAACTCCGAGGTGGTGATCCGCGGCTACCTGCAGAAGGCCGGCCTCGACATCTCCGAGCCGGACCCGGCCAACCCCGGCGTGCTGCTGGCCGCCGGCGGCTCGGCCACGGGTCCCCACGGCACCATCTACGACCGGCTGGTGATGGAGGACTTCATCCCCACCAGCCCGGGCGCCTGGAGCACCACCAACCTCTTCAAGAACGGCTACCAGATCCTCTGGGTGCCGCACTGGGTGGCGCCGGGCTCCTGCAGCGACTGCCCGCCCAGCACGTCCTGCACCTGCGCCAACAAGTACCCGGCGGCCACCATCGAGCAGGCGCTCCAGGCCATCGGCGCCTTCGGCGCGGCCGGCAAGGACATCTTCGCCGAGTGCGTCGGCCTCGGCAGCTTCGAGGGGATCACCAACAACGCCAGCTACGGCACCGGCACCTCCACCACCCACTTCCAGACCGTGGTCCCGACCCCGGTCCCCTCGCCGCTGCCCGGCGGGTTCAACTACAGCGCCAGCGGGACCCCCAGCCCGACCTTCCGCGGGAACTACTCGTCGCCGCTGATGCAGCTGGGCGACTACCCCTTCGTCGCCTACAGCGGCGCCATCGGGAAGTACAAGCCGAGCGGCACCACCTACATCAACCAGGCCGGCCCCCCCGTCGACCAGACCGTCCAGCTCATCTCGGAGAGCGCCACCGCCGGCTCCTACGACATCTTCACCCACCGCCCCGGCGTCGGCGGCCACGGCGCCTTCGTCTACCTCGGCGGCCACTCCTACTCCGGCACCGACGGCACCTTCCAGATCGGCGGCACCCGGCTGGTGCTCAACACCCTCTTCAACCTCGGCGCCGGCTGCACCGAGAGCGGCGTGGCCTGCGACACCGGCCTGCTCGGCAAGTGCGGGCGCGGCGTCTTCCGCTGCGACGCCGCCGGCAAGACCTACTGCGCCCAGACCGAGTTCGGCTCGCCCGAGGTCTGCAACGGGCTCGACGACAACTGCAACGGCATGGTCGACGAGGACATCCTCCCGGTCACCTGCTACGACGGCCCCAGCAACTCGCTCGACCCGGTCACCAGCGTCCCCAAGGGCGCCTGCAAGAAGGGGGTCTTCGCCTGCGTGGGCGGCGTGCTCAGCACCAGCTGCGTCGGCCAGGTGCTCCCCAGCCCCGAGGTCTGCAACGGCATCGACGACGACTGCAACGGCCTCGTCGACGACATCCCTCCGGTCCCCTGCTACGACGGCCCCGCCAGCTCGCTCGACCCGGCCACCGGCGTCCCCATGGGGGCCTGCAAGAAGGGGGCGTACACCTGCAGCGGCGGCGTGCTCAGCACCACCTGCGTCGGCCAGGTCACGCCCCGGCCGGACGACTGCAGCTGCCCGGAGTGCGGCAGCGGCCAGGACCTGAACTGCGACGGCCAGATCGCCCAGTGCGGCGTCTGCGTCAACGGCACCACCCGCCCCTGCTACGACGGCCCGAGCGGCACCGCCAACCAGGGGATCTGCAAGACCGGCGTCCAGACCTGCGTCACCGGCAACTGGACCGCCTGCCGGGTCTGCACCGCCGCCGAGGCGGCCCTGCCGACCCCGCCGGCCGACTGCGAGATCCTCCCGGCCACCGAGGTCTGCAACAACACCGTCGACGAGGACTGCAACGGCATCAAGGAGTCGCTGGCGCTCGGCAGCCCCCAGTGCGGCGAGTGCACCAGCGGCGCCTCCAGGCCCTGCTACGTCGAGCCGGATCCGCCCTCCGCCTCGCCCACCCGGGGTGTCGGCCTCTGCCACGACGGCACCCAGGCCTGCGTCAGCGGCAGGTGGGACGTCTGCATGGGCATGCTCCAGCCGGGCGCCGAGCTCTGCAACGGCCTCGACGACGACTGCGACGGCCTCGTCGACGACGGCGCGACCTGCGGCGCCGGCTACGCCTGCCGCAACGGCGTCTGCGTCTACGACTTCTGCGACGGCATCGAGGTGGGCTGCGCCGAGGGCTACCAGTGCACCACCCTCCCCGACGGCTTCAAGCACTGCGTGGTGGCCAGCTGCGGCACGGTGGGGATCTGCCCGACCGGCTCCACCTGCACCAACGGCGCCTGCGTCAGCCCCAACGACGGCCTCCAGTGCGCCGCGCCGTCGACCCCGGCCGGCGGCTTCTGCGCCGGCGGCGGCTGCTACGAGGCCGGCTGCGGCGCCGGCCAGCTCTGCCGCGGCGGCGCCTGCGTGGCCGACCCGTGCGGCGGGATCATCTGCCCGGGCGGCACCTTCTGCCGCCAGGGCGACTGCGTGCAGGCCTGCGCCTTCGTCCCCTGCGGCGCCGGCCAGCGCTGCGACGTGGACGGCTTCTGCGTGGCCGACCCCTGCGCCGGCAAGAGCTGCAGCCCCACCCAGCTCTGCGTGGGCGGCGCCTGCGTCGCCGATCCCTGCGACGGCCTGCGCTGCCCCCACGACCAGGTCTGCGCGGGCGGCGCCTGCGTCGACGACCCGTGCGTCGGCATCACCTGCCCGGTGGGCCAGTGCCAGTCCGGCCAGTGCTTCGCCACCGGCAGCAGCGCCGGGGTCGCGGCCAAGGCCGCGGCCAGCGGCTGCGGCTGCGCCAGCGGCGGCCCGGGGACCCCGCTGGCCCTGCTCGCCCTGC
Source organism: Anaeromyxobacteraceae bacterium (assembly GCA_032654565.1). Taxonomy (GTDB): domain Bacteria; phylum Myxococcota; class Myxococcia; order Myxococcales; family Anaeromyxobacteraceae; genus JADKCZ01. The sequence goes on from JAULAX010000009.1 coordinate 186,004, forward strand.
TGGCCCTGGCGCCGCTGGCCCGCCACCGGCGGCGGCGCCGCCTCGCCCTCCGGGGCGCGCCCCTGCTCGGCCTGCTCCTGCTCCTCGGCGCCGCGACCGGCTGCACGAAGGCGGCGACCTTCGACCCGGCCAGCTGCACCGCCCCCGGGGTCGGGCTCATCGCCTGCGAGGGAGAGAACCGCTGCGTCGACCTGGTGCTCGACCCGTCCCACTGCGGCGCCTGCGGCCGGGCCTGCGAGGCCGGCCAGACCTGCGTGGACAGGGGCTGCTTCCCGGCCGGGAGCGTGGCCCCGTACCTCGGCGGGCTGGCGCCGGTGACGCTGCCCCGGGGGGGCTTCTCCCCGGTCCGGCTCGACTTCACCGGGCTGCGCTTCGCCGCCGGGGCCACGGTGCGGGCCACCCACCTCGGGGGCACCACCACCTACGCCGCCAACGTCCTCGACGCCGGCCACCTCTCGGCGCTCATCGACCTGAAGACCGCGCCGGCCGAGACCTGGCAGTTCCGGGTGGTCAACCCGGACCGGGTCATCTCCAACAGCCGAGGGGTGCCGGTGGTGGTGCCGACGCCGGTCATCACCGACTACAACCCCAAGGCCCACGCCATCGGAGCGGTGGTCACCGTCCTGCTGACCGGCACCGGCTTCATGTCCGACAGCGCCTGCATGATCGGTGGCGGCTCGGTCATCGACCAGGTGGTGGCGACGACGCTGACCGCCGCCGGGCTGGAGTGCACCCTCGACCTCTCCACCTTCGGGGCGGTCACCTTCCAGCTCTGGGTGGCCAACCCGCAGGGGAGCGGCAGCCCGCTGCTCTCGCTCAAGAAGGACTTCTCGGCCACCGGCAACTCGGCGCCGACGCTGACCCAGCTGGCCCCGGCCTCGGACCAGGTCAACACCGTCACCCAGGTGCGGGCCTACGGCTCCGGCTTCGACGCCACCAGCCGGGTGGTCCTCATCTACCGGAACCCGGCCACCAGCGTCTCCGCCGAGCAGGTCCAGGCCACCACCCTGATCAGCCCGGTCGAGCTCTACGTCCCCTCCCTCGACCTGCTGCACTGCCCGCCGCTGCCCCCGGCCACGGCGGCCACCGCCTGCCCGCTCAGCTCGGCCACCGCCAGCTACTTCATGAAGGTGGTGAACGGCGGGACCGTCTCCACCGTGGAGCTGCCCTACGCCGTCGTCTCCAACGCCCCCTCCATCAACCCCGCGCCGTCGCCGGCCACCGCCTTCCAGGGGGACCTGGCCCCGGTCACCGTCTCCGGGCTCAACCTCCCCGTCGGCAGCGTGCTCCAGTACCAGCCGCCCGGCGGGTCCTTCATCGACTCGCTCTCGCCCCCGTCCACCTCCACCACCACGGTCACCGCCGTCCTCGACCTCATCGGCAGCCCCGCCGGCTCGCGCCCGGCCGGCCTCTACGCCCTCCGGCTCAAGTACCCCTCCGGCGCCCTCTCACCCACGCTCGCCTTCACCGTCCTCTCCAACGTCGCCGTCGTCCAGTCGGTGACGCCGTCCGGCGGCGTCCAGCGGCTGGCCCCGCTCCCGGTGACGCTGGCGGTCTCCAACCTGCGCCCGCTCCCGACCGACGTCCGGGTGGTCTTCTCGGCCCAGCCCAACGTCCTGCTGGTCCCCACCTCGGTGACCGCCACGGCCGTGAACCTCTCGCTGGCCATGGACAACCGCGACGCCGGCCTCTTCACGCTGCAGGTGAAGAACCCCAACGGGGCCCAGCTCTCGGCGCCGGCCAACTTCACCATCACCCCCGGCCTGCCCACGGTGACCGGCGTGGCCTGCACCGCGATCCCGCTCCAGTGCCCCACCGCCAGCAGCGCCCCGCAGCAGCCCAACCGGGTCCCCATCACCATCACCGGCACCAACTTCGCCAAGCCGGACGCCTACGGCTTCAACGGCTCCACCGTCCACATCTTCGCCAACTGCACGCCGACGCTGACCGCCAACCAGGTGACCGGCTGCACCTGCACGCCCGGGCTGACCCCCTGCGTCCCCGACCAGGTGCTCAACCCCATCTACAACCAGGTGACGGTCCGGTCGCCGACGCAGATCGACGTGCTGCTCGACACCACCACCGCCTTCGTTCCGAACGGGGCCTCGGCCAGCTACTCGCTCTGGGTCTGGAACCCGGGCGGCACGCCGGCGCCGCAGCGCTCCGGCCAGCAACTCGACGCCTTCACCATCACGTCCGCGCCCTGACCGCCTCGTCCACCAGGGCCAGCGCCTCGGCCGGGTCGAAGGGCTTCTTGAGCAGGTGATCGGCGCCGATGCGCCGGTACATCTCCCGCTCGCCGTCGCCGAGGCGGGAGCTCATCAGCACCAGGAAGGCCTTCTTCCAGTGCGGGTGGCTCTTCACCACCCGGCAGACGTCGGCGCCGTTGAGCCTGGGCATGTAGACGTCCACCAGCAGGGCGTCGGGGCGGACCTCGGCCAGGCGCTGGAAGACCTCCTCGCCGTCGGCGGCGGTGATCACCTCCCAGCCCGAGGCCTCGAAGGTGGCGGCCAGCGCGTCGACCATGGCGCGGGAGTCGTCGGCGATCAGGAGTCTCTTGGGGGTGGCCACCGGCTTCGTTATACCCTGCGCCCCGTGGTAGATCACGCGCGTCATGATCGCCCCGCGCGTCCGCTTCGCCCCCTCCCCCACCGGCTACCTCCACCTCGGCGGCGCCCGCACCGCGCTCTTCAACTGGCTCTACGCCCGGCGCCACGGCGGCACCTTCGTGCTCCGCATCGAGGACACCGACCGGGAGCGCTCCACCCAGGTGGCGGTGGAGGCCATCCTCGAGGGGATGCGCTGGCTCGGCCTCGACTGGGACGAGGGGCCCGGCGCCGGCGGCCCCCACGGCCCGTACTTCCAGACCGAGCGGCTCGACGTCTACCGGGCCCACGCCGACCGGCTCATCGCCGAGGGCAAGGCCTACGCCTGCACCTGCACCCGCGAGGCGCTCGACGTGCTGCGCAAGCAGGCCGAGGCCGAGAAGCGCCAGTTCCGCTACCCCGGCACCTGCCGCGGCAAGCCCTACGACCCCTCGCAGCGCCACGTCATCCGGCTCATCGTCCCGGAGACCGGCGCCACCAGCTTCGACGACCTGGTCAAGGGGACCATCAGCACCCCCCACGACACGCTCCAGGACGAGGTCATCCTGCGCGGCGACGGCATGCCGCTCTACAACTTCGGGGCGGTGGTGGACGACGTCACCATGGAGATCAACCTGGTGGCCCGCGGCGACGACCACGTCAACAACACCGCCCGCCAGATCCTCATCTACCAGGCGCTCGGCTACCCGGTGCCGGCCTTCGCCCACCTGCCCATGATCCTGGGCGCCGACAAGACCCGGCTCTCCAAGCGCCACGGCGCCACCAACCTGATGTCCTACAAGGACATGGGCTTCATGCCCCAGGCCCTGGTCAACTACCTGGTCCGCCTCGGCTGGTCGCACGGCGACCAGGAGATCTTCACGCTCGAGGAGCTGGTGGCGGTCTTCGACTGGAAGCAGGTGGGGGCCACCGCCGGGGTCTTCAACCCCGACAAGCTGCTCTGGGTGAACCACCAGTGGCTGCGGGCCCTCTCCGACGACGCCCTGGCCGCCGGCGCGCTCCCCTACTTCGCCGCCGCCGGGCTCCCGGTGGCCGACGACCAGAAGCTCCGGCTGGTGGTCCGCCAGCTCCGCGAGCGGGCCAAGAGCTTCGTGGAGATCGTCCAGCAGGCCCGCTGCTTCTACGCCCCCATCCAGCTCGACGAGAAGGCCCGGGCCAAGCAGCTCACCGCCGACGCCCAGCCGCTGCTGCGCTCGGTCCGCGACGGCGTGGCCGGCATGGAGGCGATGGAGCTGCCGACGCTGGAGCGGCTCTTCGCCGAGGTGGCGGAGCGGGCCGGCGTCGGCCTCGGCAAGGTGGCCCAGCCGGTGCGCGTGGCGCTGACCGGGAGCACCGCCTCGCCGGGGATCCACGACGTGGTGCAGATTCTCGGCAAGGCCGAGACCCTGGCCCGGCTGGACGCCGCCCTGGCCCTGATCGGCTGAGCGCGGCCCTCGTCCCCGGGCTCGAAGGCCGCGCCGGTGGCTCGCGCCGACCGCTACCAGGCGGCGATCAGCGCCGCCGCGCCGAAGGCGAAGAAGAGCCCGGCCGCCACCCAGCGGACCTGCTTCAGCTGCACCCGGGCCGCCAGCCGCTCGCCGAGGAAGACCGCCAGGCCGTCGGCCGCCAGCATGCCGGCGGTGGTCCCCACCGTCACCGCCACCACCGAGCTGAACCGGGCCGCCAGCGCCACCGTGGCGAGCTGCGTCTTGTCCCCCATCTCGGCGAGGAAGAAGAGGACCGTGGTGGTGAGGAACGGGCCGAAGCGGTCGGGGGCGCGCCCCTCCTCCAGGGTGTCGGGCTTGAGCGTCCAGAGCCCGAAGCCGATGAAGGTGGCCCCCAGCAGCGCCGCCATGACCCGGGGAGGGACCTGGGCGGCGATCCAGCTCCCCGCCCAGGCGGCCAGGGCGTGGTTGAGGACGGTGGCCAGCAGGATGCCGCCCATCACCGTCCAGGGGCGGCGGTAGCGGGCCGCCAGCGAGAAGGCCAGCAGCTGCGTCTTGTCGCCCATCTCGCTGGCGGCGACCAGCAGGAAGCTGCTGGCGATGGTCTCGAGGCTCACGCGGCGCTCCCGGGGGCGGTGGGGGTGGCGGTGATATCTGGCCCCGCGGGCGCGGTCAATCGCCGCCCCCTGCGCCCCCGCCGGAAGCTGGACTTCCACCCGGGGCGGGGGTTTGCTCCGCGCCATCCCGAGAGGAGCAGACCCCGATGCCGTCGATCCCCGATGAACCGCTGGAGCGGACCGTCCACGCCAACAGCCGCTGGCTGCGCCAGGCCATGGCGCCCTACTTCTTCGCCGCCATGCAGGACGAGCCGGAGGCCATCGCCAACCTGGAGCGCGGCCTCGGCACGCTGAAGACCAACCAGCACCTGATCCTGGCCGACCGGCCCAACGCCCTCATCCTGGCCGCGCCCAACACCCCGGGCTCGCTCTACCGGACCATCACCCTGGGGGCCGGCTCGCAGCGTGCCATCTCCTACGCCATGTTCGCCCACTCCGACCGGCCCATGCCCGGGCTGGACGCCTCGCTGGAGATCCAGCGCTTCGAGTTCGACTGCAAGACCGACGCCTGGGTCAAGGAGCGGCTGGCCGCCGGCGTGGCGGTGCCGCGGAACATCCGCGACTCGGTGGCCATGGCCATGCACGCCGAGTACCGCGACTTCGACATGGGCGAGCTGGACCGGCTGCTCGGCCTCTTCTGGCTCTGCAACCAGGCCTACACCCGGGTCTCGCCGCCTCGCCGCGTCGCCCAGACCCTGCGGCTGCTGCAGCTCTGCGAGCGGGCCGGCGGCCTCCACCTCGACGTCGAGGCCACCCGCGACGACTCCGGCCTGACCCGGGTCTCCTTCGCGGTGGCCAGCCCGCCCCACCGCGGCTTCCTGGCCCAGCTGCTCGAGGTGCTCAACCGCCTCGACCTCGGCGTCACCCGGGCCTACGTGCTCGACATCTCCAGCGGCGTCCGCCCGTATGCCCTCTGCACCTTCTACGTCTACCCGCGGAAGGGCGGGCGGCTGGTGGTCGGCTCGCCCCTGCACCGCCAGCTGGAGCGGGAGCTGTTCAACACCCAGCTCCTGCGCACCGGCTCGCCGGAGTACCGGGAGCTGGTGACCACCGGCGTGCTCAGCGGCGAGGACGCCTCGCTGGTGCGGGCCTTCGTGGCCTTCTGCCACACCAACCTGGCCCACGCCCAGCCCGACCGCTTCGACTGGGAGGAGGTGCGCAACGCCTTCCACGCCAACCCGCAGATGGCGCTGATGCTCACCGGGCTCTTCCGGGCCCGCTTCGACCCCTCGGTGAAGGGACGGGAGAAGGCCTGGCCGGCGCAGCTGGCCGCCGCCGAGAAGCGGGTGCGCGACTACAACACCGGCCACCGCCACCTCGACGACGTGCGGCGCGACGTCTTCCGCTGCGCCCTGGCCCTCATCAAGCACACCCTCAAGACCAACTTCTTCGTGCTGCAGAAGCAGGCCTTCTCCTTCCGGCTCGACCCGGCCTACCTGGCCGAGCTGGGGCCGGCCTTCACCTCCGACCTGCCGCCGGCCACGCCGTTCCGGGTCACCTTCTTCTTCACCCGCTACGGCTTCGGCTACCACATCGGCTTCTCCGACATCGCCCGCGGCGGCTGGCGCACCGTGGTCTGCCGCACCGACGACGACTTCCTCACCAACGCCGCCACCCTCTTCCGCGAGAACTTCGTGCTGGCCCACACCCAGCACTTCAAGAACAAGGACATCTACGAGGGCGGCTCCAAGCTGGTGATGCTCATGGACGCCTCCGCCCTGGAGGACGCCGAGCGGGACCAGGAGACCATCCGGCTCCACAAGCTGCAGCGGGGGGTCATCAACGCCTTCCTCGACATCTTCGTCACCGCCGGAGGGGTGGCGCGCGACCCCGCGGTGGTCGACTACTACCGGGAGGACGAGCCCATCGAGCTGGGCCCCGACGAGAACATGCACGACGGGATGATCGAGGAGATCGCCGCCCTCTCCAAGCAGCGCGGCTACCTGCTCGGCATCGGGGTGATGTCCTCCAAGGAGGTGGGCATCAACCACAAGGAGTACGCGGTCACCTCCACCGGGGTGGTCACCTTCGCCGAGATCGCCATGAAGGAGCTGGGCGTCGACGTCCGCCGCCGGCCGGTCAGCGTCAAGGTCACCGGCGGCCCCAACGGCGACGTGGCCGGCAACGCCATGGCCATCATCCTCAAGCGCTGGCCCAAGGCCCAGCTGCGGCTCATCCTCGACGGCACCGCGGCGCTGGTCGATCCCGAGGGGGCCGACCGGACCGAGCTGTCGCGGATCCTCCTCAAGGCGGACCTCGACGCCTTCGACCCCCGGGCCCTCCACCGCGGCGGGTTCATGCTCTTCCGCTCCGGCACCCGCAAGGACGGGCTGCGCCAGCTGCACCGCAAGGTCACCCGCACCGCCCGCGGCCTCCAGGAGGAGTGGATCTCCATCGACGACTTCTCCCGCGCCTTCGGCTCGCTCCCCTTCACCGTGGAGGCCGACCTGTTCATCCCCGGGGGCGGCCGGCCCGAGACCATCGACGGCCGCAACTGGGCGCAGTACCTGCTGGCCGACGGCCGGCCCTCGTCGCGGGCCATCGTCGAGGGGGCCAACTCCTACATCACCCCCGAGGCCCGGGTGCAGCTGCAGAAGAAGGGGGTGCTGCTGCTGCGCGACGCCTCGGCCAACAAGTGCGGGGTGATCTCCTCCTCCTACGAGATCATCGCCAACCTGATGCTCACCGAGGAGGAGTTCCTCGAGCACAAGCAGCGGTACGTCAAGGACGTGCTGGCCATCCTGGTGCGCCGCGCCGCCGACGAGGCCAACCTGATCATGGCGCGCCGCCGCCAGCAGGGGCTGCCGGGGACCGAGATCTCCGACCACATCAGCGGCGAGATCAACGCCAACTACGCCCGGCTCTTCAGCTTCTTCCAGGCCCGCCCCGGGCTGGCCGCCGAGCCGCTCTTCCGCGCCGCCCTCCTCTCCCACCTCCCCGCCCTGCTCCGCGAGGACCGCCGCTTCCGCAAGCGGGTGGACCGTTTGCTCCCCAAGTACCGCTCCGCCATCCTGGCCGCCGAGATCGGCTCCTCGATGGTCTACCGCGGCAACCCCGACGCCGAATTCGAGGATATGCTCCGCCTTCACATGGAGCGGAACTTCAGCCCCACGCCGGCTCGCCCGGCGCGGCCCCGTTGACCTTCCGCGGACGCACCGACACCGCCGGCCTGCCCGGCGAAGGAGCACTCGCATGATCGCCGCCCTCATCCTCGCCACCCTGGCCGCGGCCCCCGGCCGCCCCCCGCAGGCTGGCGTCGAGCCCGCCCACGCCCCGGCCGAGGCGGCGCTGCTGCGCACCGCCTACCCCGACTACGACGAGGCGTCGGGCCGGCTCGGCCACGGCGAGGGGGTCCTGGTGGGGCGCAGCTCGGCCTGCCAGGAGACCGGCCTCTGCTTCCTGGCGGTGGCGGCCAGCGACGGCCGTGCCGGCGCCGAGGGCGGCGGCCACGCCTGGAGCACCTTCTTCGCCTTCCGGCCGGTCGCGGGGGGCTGGGTCGAGGAGGGGACCGCCGCCGGCCCGGTCATCAGCGCCGTGGGGCGCTGGCTCATCGGCGTCTCGGTGCTCATCGACGGGGACGGCCCGTTCGTCGCGGTCTCCGCCGCCACCGGCGGCGGCGAGGACGGCGAGGGGACCGCCACCCACCTCTGGGCCTGGGCGGGAAGGAAGTTCCTGCCGGTGCTCACCGCCGCCACCACCAGGCAGGGGAAGCTGGAGTCGGAGGCCAGCTTCACGCTGTGCGTCGACCGGCCCGAGGACCGGCCCAGCTGGGAGCTGCGCTCCAAGGAGCGCGAGGGGCGCGGTAAGTGGACCGAGACCCGGACCCGCGTGCTCTGGAACGGCCAGGCCTGGGTGGAGCGGCCGGCCGACAAGGCGTGCCTCGAGCGGACCGGCGCCGCAGCGGTGGCCTCGGCCACGGCGGCCTCGACGCTGAAGGTCACGTCGGCCTCGGCCTCGAAGACGGCGGTCGCCCCCAAGGGCCAGCCGAGCGCCACCGCCCCGTCCAACGCCATCGATGGCAACAAGCAGACCGCCTGGGTGGCGGGGGGCAAGGGCGGCGGGGTCGGGGAGTGGCTGCAGGTCGACCTGGCCGCCCCATCGGTGCTCGGCTCGGTGCAGCTGATCGCCACCTGCCCCGGCGCCGACTGGAGGGCCAGCCCCCGGGTGAAGAAGCTGCGGCTCCGCTTCGAGGACGGCCCGGCCCAGGAGGAGACCCTGGCCGACGTGCAGTCCTCCCAGTCGATCATCGTCAAGCGCAAGACGCCCGCCAGGTGGCTCCGCGTCGAGCTGGTCGAGCTCTACCGCGGCGCCAAGAAGCAGGACGCCTGCCTCACCGAGGTCACGCCCCAGGCCCGCTGAACCGAGGTCACGCCCCAGGCCCGCTGACCGGGCCGGGGCGGGACCCCGCCCGACTACAGCCTGAAGCTGGCGCCGACGCTGACCAGGTTGGCCGAGGTCTTGTACGTGCCAGGCAGGGCGTCGGTCCCGGAGGCGGTGACGGCGTCGAACTGGGCTCGCTGGTAGGCGGCGTCGAGGCGCAGGCGAGCGCTCACCTGGTATCCCACCCCCACCGACCCGTTCCAGCTGCTGGCGTCGGAGAGCGACGGCGACAGCGTGTCGCTGGGCTGCTCGGAGACCGACCGGAAGACGCCGGCCCGCAGCGAGAACCCCTTGAGCGCCGGGTCCCCGGCGTACTCGACGCCCAGCCGGTAGTCGTAGGCGTCCTTGTAGTTGCGCGGCACGGTGACGCTGAACCCCTTGTCGCCCACGAAGGCGTCGGACTTGTAGGCGTTCCAGGCCTCGAGGGTGAAGCCCACCATCACCTCCAGGTGCGGGGTGGCCTGCCAGGAGACGCCGAGGTTGAGCTCGGCCGGCACCACCACCTTGGTGGTGGCGTTCTGGTCCTGGAGCTGGGTCTGGAACGGGGGCGGCACGCCGGCGAAGTGGGCCTTCCCCTTCAGGGTCAGGTCGCCCTGGCTGCGGTAGTCGGCGCCGAGCTTGACCGGGGTGCCGGGAAGGGCCGCCTCGAGCGAGACGACGTAGCCGGCGGCGCCACCGGCGGCGCCCACCTCGGCCTGGGCCACCGTCCCGGCGAAGCCCATCGACTGGGTCAGCTTCTCGGTGGCGTAGTAGTAGGAGGCGCCGGCGCCGAGCTTGAGCCAGGGGAGCGGCTGGACGGCCCCACCGACCCGGCCCATCACCACCTGCTGGGAGACGGTGCCGACGTGGAACTGCCCCTGCCAGCCGTCCGGCCAGAAGAGCGCGCCGCCGCCGAGGGCGGTGAAGCCGACACCGACCCCCCAGGCCATGCCGTTGCCGAAGGTGTTGCCGTAGCTGGCGGCCACCAGCGGCGGGAAGGACGGGTGCCTGGCGGTGGAGGCCGAGCCCATGGTCGGCTCGGACCAGCTGGTCTTGTTGTCGATCACCTGGAGGGAGCCGGCGAAGCCCCACCCCTGCGGCCCGGCCAGGGCGGCCAGGTTCATGGTGACGGCCTCGGGGCCGGTCAGGCTGGCCACGCCGGCCTGGGCGATCCCCAGGGCGCGGGCGTCCGGGTTGGGCGTGGCCCACCCGCCGGCCAGGGCCAGGGCCGGCCAGAGCAGCGAGACGGCGAGGAGCTTGCGCATGGTGGCGGGCCTCACGGGATGACCACGAGAGAAGCGGGGAGGAAGGTGGGGGAGAGCACGAAGTCGGCGGCGTCTTGCTGGGCCCTGAGCGTGGCCCCCGGGCTGAAGGTCCAGTCGGTGAAGAAGGCGTGCTCGACGGCGTGGGGGCTGCTGGCGCCGGGGACGCCGCAGGCCTGGATGGCGCCGCTGATGGTGGAGGGATTGCCGGCCGCCATGGTGTAGAGCTGGAAGGTGCCCGGGGCCCCGAAGGTCGGCGCCACCGGCAGCGGCGAGGTGCCGACGTTGTTGGCCCAGACGTAGCTCCAGGTGTTGGGGACGGTCTGGTCGCAGAGGGCCACCTGCGTCAGGATCCGCTTCGGCGCCTGGGCCACCGAGCCGTCGATGGCGCCTCCCAGGGGCGGGAGCAGGTTGGGCAGGGTGTCGGCGGTGAGGTGGCCGGCGTAGTTGATGGGGTCGGCCGGGTCGATGATCAGCTTGGCCACCGCCAGGAACTGCAGGTAGGCGGAGCTGCCATGGGCAATCCCCATGCCGGCCAGCAGCGCGTTGATGTCGCTGGCGAAGGCCGGCGAGGTGGTGAAGATGTCCACCAGCGTGCCGCCGCCGACGTTGAGCGCCGCCCGGGTGATGCGCGGGTTGGCGGCCACGTCGACCGTCCCCTGGATGGCCCCCATCGACTGGCCCGAGTAGGAGATGGCGGCCGGGTCGATGACCAGCCCGCTGGCCACCATGTGATCGAAGACGGAGTGGCCTGTGGGCGGGGCCCCGCTGGGCGCGAAGGCGATGGCCCGGATCAGCTGCGACTGGTCGATGATGTCCTGCCGCAGCGTGTCGCGGGTGCGGAAGAAGTTGGAGGTGACGATGAAGTTGGCCGAGACCAGCGGGATGCCGTCGGCGCCGGCGTAGCCGCAGCCGACCGGATCGACGGCGCAGGAGAGGCTAACCGGCATCTTGGTGAAGCCGGCGGCGCAGGTGCCGGGCGGCCGGGCGTCACCCTGGGCGCCGGCCGGGAGCGGGGAGACGCACTCGGCGCCGTCGTTGCAGACGTTGTAGGTGGCCCCGCCGGCGGTGACCGTGGCCACCCCCTTGGTGCAGAAGGAGCGGTCGCCGCTCTTGGCCGCGTCGATGGCCACCGTCACCATGCCCTTGGCGGCGTAGGTGTCGGCCACCGTCAGCATGTGGGCGCGGCCGCCGCCCAGCCCGTGGCGGAAGACCATCATGGGGGCGCACTTCCCGAAGGGCCGAGCCAGCCCACCGGTGCAGGCCGGCACCGCCGGGTTGCTGGCGAAGGGGACGGTGATCAGCACCTTGATGGTCTCGTCGGCCGGGGCGCCGGCGTGGAAGGCGCCGGTGGCCGGATCGAGCAGGTTGAAGGTGGTGATGGTGGTCTCGATGACCTCGGCGATGTTGGTGTGCGGGACCACGGCGACGTCGACGCCGTACTTGGCGAAGGCCGTCAATGCGTTGGTGGCCGAGGTCACCGCCCCGGGCAGGCCGGTGGCCGCCGGCATGGTGTACGGCAGGGCCCCGAGCTGGGCCGCCTGCTTCTTGAAGGACTGGGTCTTGAACGTGTAGGCCATGGCGATGTCGGCCTTGGTCACCGCCGGCGAGGCGGCGGCCAGCGCCGCCCGCACCGGCACCAGCCGCTGGCGCATCACCTCCAGCGCGCCGGCGGTCGGGTCGTCGATGCCGAGCAGCTGCGAGGCGCCGGTGGCGTTCACCAGCGGGTTGTCGAAGAGCAGGACGCTCCCCACCGTGCCGCGGCCGAGCGCCTTGCCGGCCTTGTCCTTGACCCCGGTGGTGATCACCACCGCGTAGTTGGTGTCGTCCTTGAGCGGACGGGTGCGGAACGGCGAGGTGGCGTCGGAAGCCGTGGCGCCCACCGGCTGCGAGGCCACCACCGGAGACAGGCCGGACGAGGTGAACTCGACGGGCTCGATCAGGTAGGTGGCCGGGTTGACCAGCGCCGGGGCGGCCGGGTTGGTCAGGTCGTAGAGCTTGTAGCTGGCGCTGGTGACGGTGGCGGCCTGGATGAGATCGTTGGTGGGCGCCAGAAGGGGGGCGGTGGTGGAGAAGCCGTCGAGCGCGGCGAAGTACCCGGAGGCGGCGGAGGAGCAGGTGCCGACGGCGGCGTCGAAGGTCCCCTGGGCCAGCGTGCAGGCGGCCAGCGGCGTCAGCTTGCCGCAGGCGGCGCAGGTGGCAGAGGCCGGGCGCGGATCGCGCAGCAGGTCCACCGGGAGCGGCACCAGGCCGCGCCCCGGATCGAGATCGACCTGGGTCTGCGCCGGGGCGATGGTGAAGCCGACCAGCGAGGCCAGCTCCTGGTGCGGGAAGCGCTGGTCACAGGCGGCGAAGGCCGGCGCGAAGGCGGTGCTCATCATGTTGAGCTGCTGGGCCAGCGCCAGGGCGGCGGCGTGGGAGCCGGCCTGGGCCTGGAGCAGCCCGAGGTTGGCGGGGGCGGTCATGTCCTTGCCCTGCGCCACCAGGTAGAAGACCGAGGAGGGCCAGATGGCGTCGGCCTCCACCGTCTTGACGCCGGACGGCCCGCCGCGGACCAGCACGGCGTAGGTGCCGGGGGCCCAGGGCTGGCGCCCCTTGTGGTGGAGGGTGAGGGTGGTGACCGTGCCCTGGCCGCCGGCCGCCGGGCCGACCGAGACGTCGCCGGGGCCGATGGGATCGAGCGGGATCTCGCCCATCACGCCGCCCGAGGTGACCCCGAAGACGAAGAAGGTGTTGGGGTTGAACGAGGTGCGGTCGAGGATGGGCGCCACCCGGGTGGTGGAGCCGTCGGCGTTGATCCGGTCGCGGGCGAAGGAGATGGTCACCGCCACCTCCTGGTCGTTGGGGAAGCCGCCCTGGGTCTTGAAGAGGGTGAGCAGCTCCTTCTGCGCGGCCGGGAGGTTCAGCGAGGCCGGGTCGAGCAGCACCAGGTCGCTGGGCAGCGGGATGTCACCGGCGGCCGGGTCGAAGATGGCCGTGACCACCGAGGCCGGCGAGGGATCCTGGGGGATGGAGGGCGTGCAGCTCGCGACGGCGAGGAGCAGCGCGCTGGCGGCGGCGCGGCGGATGGTCATGGTGCTGGTCCTCATGGCGTGAACCCCTGGGTGGCGACCGTGGCGTTCAGGATCTGGTCGCCGTGGGCGTAGGTGAAGTAGACGTTGCGGGCCCAGTCGGCCAGCAGGTCGGGACCGACGGTGACCCCGTACGGCCGGGCCACCTCCGGGCCGGGCAGCTGCATCCGCACCACCGGCGCGGCCGGGTCCATCACCGAGACGTGGCGGACGTTGGCGCTGGAGCCGAAGGCGAAGCTGGTGCCACCGCCGCTCAGCGACGGGTTGGCGACGTCGACCGTGAAGGCGCCGCCGGGCCTGGCGAACGGCCCCGGCTCGTAGCCGAGCGTGACCATGGGGAACTGGCTGACCGGCTGGAAGGTGTGGACGCGCCCCCAGACCCAGGCGCCGACGGTGGGCAGGCCGTGCCGGGCGAAGAGGCCGGCGTAAGCGGTGGAGAGCGCCAGCTTGACCTGCTCCTCGCAGCTGGTGTCGCCGACCAGGGCGCCGCTGGCGTCGACGTTCTGGCAGAAGCTCTGGTCGGCCGCGGCCGGGCTCCCGGGCGGGTTGTCGAGCATGTGGAGCATCCCCTTGACCGCCGCCTGGGCGTCGATCCCCAGCCCGGCCACCGCCAGGTCGTCGGCGAAGACGGTGGTGAGCAGCTCGCGGACGAAGACGTGGAAGAGGTAGCAGCCGGCCGAGTTGCCCACCGCCGCGGCGCTGGTGTCGACCGGGCTCAGCTTCGGGTCGATGCCGGTCAGGCCGCTGGGGCAGTCGAAGCCGCCGGTCTTCCAGGCGGCCAGCACCGACCGGGCCTGCTCGTACGGGTTGGCGGGGTCGTCGGGCGGCATGGAGACGATGTAGCGCTCGAAGGCCGCCCCCAGCCGGGAGGCGTGGTCGGTCTGGATCGACTCCATGTCGGCCTGCGAGACCTTGCCATTGCCGGCGGTCAGCGCCTGCAGCCGCTCGCTGATGCGGGCGTGGCGGAAGCCGGTGCCGTCGCTCCAGGTGTAGCTCAGGTAGTTGCCGTTCCCGTCGACGGGCACGCCGAACGGCGCGGTGACGGTGGTCCCCACCGGGTCGGCGTTGGCGGTGGCGAAGAAGCCCTCCACCGGGTCCTTCCCCTGCGGCAGGTCGGCGTCGGCGATCCAGCAGGTGGCTGGGGGCTGGGTGGTGCCGGCGGCGGCGCAGTCGGTGTTCCCGGTCGGACCCCACTCGGCCGAGCCGTTGCCGGGCAGCGGGAACCAGGGGAGGAGCGGCTGGGTCCCGGGCATGGTCCCGGCCCAGGGGCGCTTCGGCACCAGGGCGTGGGGCGAGTAGCCGATGTGGCCGGCGTCGTCGGCCATCACGAAGTTCTGGGCCCCGGTGGACCAGTTGGCGACGGCGGCCATGGCGGCATCGACGTTGGCCGCGGTGTCGAGGCCGAGGAAGGCGGAGAGGTCCTGGGTGGCCTCCTCGTGGCCGGTCCAGCGGACCGAGAAGCCCACCCCGGCGGCGTCGGGGGCCTGGATGATGGGGCCGTGGTGCGGGACCACCAGGGCCGCCGCGGGCGGCGTGGCGCTGGCGGGCAGCCCCAGGGCGTTGGCGTTGACCAGGCCGGCCGGGGTGCGGACCATGAAGGTGAGCGGGACCGGGATCAGGTTGACCGGCGCCCCCTTGAACATGACGCAGTAGGGGAAGCCACCGCACATGGCCGGGGGCAGGAACTGCTCCTGGTAGACGTCGGTGACGTCGTAGCCGACCACGGTGACGCCCCAGCCGACGTGCTTGCCGCGGCCGACCTGCGCGCCCGGCGTGCCGGGGAAGGCGCCGCCGGTGACGTCGAGGTTGTCGGCGGCGTTCGACGAGGTGAGCGCGGCGAGGTGGAAGTTGGACGGGTACTGGAGCGAGAGGTGCGGGTCGTTGGCCACCATGGCCTTGCCGGTCACCGAGTGGGCGGCGTCGACCACCCAGTTGTTGGAGCCGGTGGAGCCGTCGTGCGGCTGCAGCGCGGCGCGCAGCCCCTTGAGCGAGGCGGCCAGGGCGTCGAGCGGGCCGGCCACCGCCGCCAGGTTGGGGCCCTGGGGCGCCAGGGCCGCGCCGGCCACCCGCAGCGCGTTGATGCCGATGGGCGGCGCCGCCGGGGTGAGGGTGTGCGAGGTCTCGCTCTTCACCTGGGCGGTCCGGACCCAGACCGACAGCTTGCCGAGATCGGTGCCGTAGCGGGCGGCGAAGCGGCCGAAGTCGATCTCCTCGTCGAGCGTCGAGGAGAGCGAGTACTGCTGGATGCGCATGAAGGACATGACGTCGGAGACGGTCCAGGCCGGGATGTCGGCGCCGGTGAGCGGGTACGGCAGCTGGGCGTACTCACCGCCGATGGGCCCGCCGGCGGCGCGGAGCTCGGCCAGCCGGGCGTTGATGCCGGAGATGTAGGCCTCGACGACCAGCTTCGACGGGGCCTCCATGTGGGCGGCCAGGGCGTCGCCCAGCCGCTGGCCGGAGCGGGTGGTGAAGAGGGTGCGGAGCTGGACGTCCTGGGAGAGCCCGAGGACGCCGACCATCTCGGCCAGCCGGCCGGTGGCGACGCGGCGCAGGAAGTCCATCTGGAAGAGCCGGTCGCGGGCGTGCAGGTAGCCCTGCACGGCGAAGCAGTCGGCCGCCTGGGTGCAGCGGATGTGCGGCACCTCCTGGGCGTCGTAGCGGACCTCGACGGCGCCGGCCAGGCCGGCGATCTTGATGTTGGCGGCGACGGGCGGCGGCTGCAGCGCCAGGTGGGCGACGGCGGAGAGCCCGCCCGATGAGGCAGTGAGCGTGGCGGTGGCGTTGGCCGCAGGGGCTGCCGGCGGGCGGTAGGTGACCCGCTCGCCGGTGGTGGCGGAGAGGCTGCCCGGACCGACCAGGGTCCAGGTGACAGTTCCGCCGGTGGCGACGGCGACGGCGTGGAACGTGGCCGGCCCCAGCACGTTGACGGTTCCGCTGGGTGTGAGGGTCAGTGAGGGGGGCGCCTTGGTGCTCTCGTTGCACCCGACCGCCAGCAAACCAACCAGGCAAGCACCTACCAGCCCGACACGCATGTGAACCTCCGGCTGCCACGTTTCGATGAGTCGGCGTCTGCTGCAGGCCGGCCAGCGGCCCACGCGCATATTTCGCACCTGCGAGGGGTAACGCGTGTTGACCCGAAAATCCATAGAGGAATCAACATCTACGCGGATGGTTCGTGCCGCGGTGCGCAAGAACTGCGGATCCTCAGGGCAATTTGTCGCGTTCCGGACAGCGGGCGAATGAGGGGCAGTCCCACCCCCTCAGAGCCGCGCCAGCCGCTCGCAGGCCCGGTCCAGCGTCGCCTCCTCCTTGGCGAAGCAGAACCGGAGCACCCGGTCCTGCCGCGGCGCCGCGAAGAAGACCGAGACCGGGATGCTGGCCACGCCCACCTCCCGCGTCAGCCGCTCGGCCAGGGCCAGGTCCGGCTCGTCGCTCACCGCGGCGTAGGAGGCGAGCTGGAAGTAGGTGCCGGCGCAGGGGAGCGGAACGAGGCGGGTGGCCGCCAGCCCGGCCCGGAAGCGGTCCCGCCGCCGCTGGTAGAAGTCGGCCAGCCCCAGGTAGCGGGCCGGCTCGCGCAGGAACTCGGCCAGCGCCAGCTGGATGGGGGTATTGACCGCGAAGACCACGAACTGGTGGACCTTGCGGAACTCGGCGGTGAGCGCCGCCGGCGCCAGCACGCAGCCGATCTTCCAGCCGGTGGCGTGGAAGGTCTTGCCGAAGGAGCCGACCACGAAGCTGCGCGCCGCCAGCTCGGCGTGGCCGGAGCAGCCCTGGTGGCGCTGGCCGTCGAAGACCATGTGCTCGTAGACCTCGTCGGAGACCACCAGGGTGTCGGTGCCGCGCAGCAGCGCCGCCAGCGCATCCAGGTCGGCGGCGGTCCAGACCGCGCCGGTGGGGTTGTGGGGCGAGTTGATCACCACCAGCCGGGTCCGCGGCGAGAGCAGCCGGCGCACCTCGGCCCAGTCGGGCCGGTAGCCGGGGAAGGCCAGCGACGCCCGCACCACCGTCCCCCCCGCCAGCTCCACCGCCGGGGCGTAGCAGTCGTAGGCCGGCTCGAAGATCAGCACCTCGTCCCCCGGCCGCACCGCGCAGGTGATGGCGGTGAAGATGGCCTGGGTCCCGCCGGCGGTGAC
Organism: Anaeromyxobacteraceae bacterium; assembly: GCA_032654565.1. GTDB lineage: Bacteria > Myxococcota > Myxococcia > Myxococcales > Anaeromyxobacteraceae > JADKCZ01. The sequence goes on from JAULAX010000009.1 coordinate 203,476, forward strand.
GGTGACCTCGTGCTCGGGGTGGTAGACGGTGCCGGAGAGCGCCGCCGCCTTCTCGGCGATGGCCTCCCGCAGCGCCAGGACGCCGGCCATGGGGGCGTACTGGTTGGCCCCGGCCCGCAGGTGCTTCTCCACCAGGTCGAGCAGCGCCGGGTCGGGCGAGAAGTCGGGGAAGCCCTGGGAGAGGTTGATGGCGCCGCACCCGGCGGCGAGGCGGGACATCACCGTGAAGATGGTGGTGCCGACCTGGGGGAGGCGGGAGGGGAAGCCGGCGGCGGCGTTCGGCATGCGCCGCGAGTCTGGGTCGGCGGCGGCGGCGTGGCAAGGGGAGGCGCCCGGGTGGCGGTATCGGCTGCGGCAGGATGGCGAGGCGATTCCCGCGCCGCGGCGGATCCGACCGGGCTATCGTCCCGCCGCTCTCCCCCTCCCCTTTCCGAAACGGAGCCCCCATGGACGGCCTGATGATGGACTACCCGCTCACCCTGGCCCACCTCTTCGACCGGGTCGGGCGCTTCTTCCCGAAGACCGAGCTGGTCACCCGCCGTCCCGACAAGTCGATCCACCGCTCCAGCTACGGCGACTTCCACGCCCGCACCCAGAAGTTCGCCAACGCCCTGCAGCGGCTGGGCGTCAAGCCGGGCGACCGCGTCGCCACCCTGGGCTGGAACACCTCGCGCCACCTCGAGGCCTACTTCGCGGTGCCGCTCATCGGCGCCGTGCTCCACACCCTCAACCCGCGCCTCTCGGCCACCGACCTCGCCTACATCATGAACCACGCCGACGACCAGGTGCTACTGGTCGACGACGTCCTCTACCCGGTCTTCGAGCGCTTCGCCCACGAGGTGAAGCCGAAGCACGTCATCGTCTGGGGCCACGGCGGCCCGGTCCCCGCCCACACCGTCGACTACGAGCAGCTCATCGAGCCGGAGATCCCGAGCTTCGAGGTGCCGCGCCTCGACGAGAACCAGGCGCTGGGCATCTGCTACACCTCCGGCACCACCGGCCGCCCCAAGGGCGTCGTCTACTCGCACCGGGCCGTGGTGCTCCACTCCATGGTCTCGGCCATGCCCGACTCGCTGGGGCTGAGCCAGTCGGACGTGATGATGCCGGTGGTCCCCATGTTCCACGTCAACGCCTGGGGGCTCCCCTTCACGGCGGTGATGACCGGCACCAAGCAGGTCTTCCCCGGCCCGCACCTCGACCCGGCCTCGCTGCTCGGGCTGGTGCAGTCGGAGAAGGTCACCTTCACCGCCGGCGTGCCGACCATCTGGATGGGCATCCTCGAGGCCCTCGACAAGAACCCCGGCGCCTTCGACACCTCGACGCTCAAGGCCATGGTGGTGGGCGGGGCGGCGGCGCCGCAGGCGGTGATCGAGGCCTTCGAGAAGCGCCACAAGCTCCAGGTGCTCCACGCCTGGGGCATGACCGAGACCACGCCGCTGGGCACGGTCTCCCGGCTCAAGCCCCACCTCGAGGGGCGGCCCGACGCCGAGCGGTTCAAGGCCCGCGCCGCGCAGGGGCTGGCGGTGCCGTTCGTGGACGTGCGGGCGGTGGGCGAGAGCGGCCACCCGGTCCCCTGGGACGGCAAGTCGATGGGCGAGCTGCACGTGCGCGGCCCCTGGGTGGCCAGGAGCTACTTCCAGAACCCCATCGAGGCCGACAAGTTCACCATGGACGGCTGGTTCCGCACCGGCGACATCGTCACCTTCGACGCCGACGGCTACATGCGCATCACCGACCGCGCCAAGGACGTCATCAAGTCGGGCGGCGAGTGGATCAGCTCGGTGGAGCTGGAGAACGCCCTGATGGGCCACCCCTCGGTGAAGGAGGCGGCGGTGATCGGCCTGCCCCACCCCAAGTGGACGGAGCGTCCGGTGGCCTGCGTGGTGCTGCGCGATGGCTCCACCGCCACCCCGGCCGAGCTGCGCGAGTTCCTCGAGCCCATGTTCGCCAGGTACTGCCTGCCCGACGCCTTCGTCTTCATGGCCGCCATCCCCCGGACCGCGGCGGGCAAGTTCCTCAAGACGGCGCTGCGCGAGCAGCTCAAGGACTTCAAGCTGGAGTAGCGGCGGCCGGGCGCGGCCGCGGCCGGTCGGCCTGGCGTATATTCCGCGCCACCCATGGACTGGCTGCGCCACCCCGCCCTCGCCTGGTTCCTGCCGGTGCCGCTGCTGGCGGCGCTGGCGCCGCTGCTCTGGCGCGTCTTCCGCGCCGACTGGCTGGAGCTGGACCGGGCCGCGGCCCGCCACCGCGAGGCGACGGTGCCGGCCGGCGCCACCGACCTGCGGCTCCTGGTGGCCCCGGCGCTCGGGGTCTTCGTGCTGGCGCTGCAGGAGTACTTCGGCAAGGCCAGCTTCTTCGAGGCGGCGCTGCGGCCGGCGCTGGCCGCCTTCCAGCGGGGCCACCCCGGCGGCCCGGTCGACCTCGACACCTGGGGGGCGCTCTACGTCCAGTCCTGGTGGGGGCTGACCCGGGTGGGCGGCTACCTGCTGCCCATCGCCATCTGGCCGCTGCTCTTCCCCGGCGACCGGCGGCGCGACTGCGGCCTGCGGGTGGCCGGGCTGGGGCGCCACCTCTGGATCTACGCGCTGGCGCTGGCGGTGATGGTGCCGCTGCTGATGGTGGTGCGCCACCAGCCCGACTTCGGCGCCTACTACCCCTTCTACCGGGGGGCCGGCCGCAGCTGGGCCGACCTGCTCTGCTGGGAGGCCATCTACCTGGCCCAGTTCTTCGCGCTGGAGGCCTTCTTCCGCGGCTGGTGGCTCCACGCCACCCGCGGCCTGGGGGCGGCCTCGATCCTCGGCATGGTGGTCCCCTACACCATGATCCACTTCGGCAAGCCCTGGCTGGAGGTCTCCGGGGCCATCGTGGCCGGGGTGGTGCTCGGCTCGGTGGCGGCGCGGACCCGGAGCATCTGGGCCGGCTTCCTGGTCCACGCCACCGTGGCGCTGCTCATGGACGTGCTGTCGCTGCAGCGGCGGGGGGAGCTGCCGACGCTCCTCTGGCCGGGGAGCGAGACCCACCTCGGCTTCGGCGGCTGGTCCTGGCTGCTGCCGGCGGTCGGGGTCGGCGCGCTGGGGGTGCTGGCCCACCAGGCCTGGCGGAAGTGGGGGCGGCCTTCGGCTCCGTCGACGTGACGCCGGGTTCCCGGAGGCCGGGGCACCTTCGCTCCCGACCCTGGGGCGTGAACCACCCGTCGCCCCGGCGTGTCGTGGCGGCTGGTCCAGCTCGCCGTGGCGGCGCTCCCCCACGAACTCCGCTGCGAAGACGGGTGCTTCCACCAGCCCCCGCTCCGGCGCCGCCCCGTTCGGCCGATCGGCGCGATCCGTGCAATTTGGTCCCGGACCCGGCCCTGACGGCCGATCCGACACGGGAGACACACATGGCGACGACGCTGGCCTGGAGCGAGGAGTTCTCGGTGGGAGTGAAGGGCATCGATCGGCAGCACCAGGAGTTGCTGGCACGGGTCAACGCGCTGTTCGACGCCATCGGCTCGCGCGAGGCCGGCAGGAGCGTCGACGAGCTGATCGTCCACATGGAGAGCTACGTGCACCGCCACTTCCTCTGCGAGGAGAAGCTGATGCGGCGCCACGGCTACCCCGACTACGTGCTGCACCTCGGCCACCACCAGCACTTCATCGAGGAGCTGGCCAGGATCGAGAAGATGTACGACCGCTCCGGACTCTCCCCGGAGCTGGTCACCCGGATGGCCGGCTACATCACCGACTGGCTCTCGCAGCACTTCGTCGTCGACGACCGGCGGCTGGCGGAGTACCTGCGGGCCCAGCGGGCCCTCCTGCACCCGGCCAGCTCGGCGGCCTGACCGCCGCTGGAGGACCGGGGTGCGGAGGGCGACCGCGCCGAACGCTACCCGGCGTGGCTTTCCGCCGCCGGGGCTTCCTTGGCCGTCGCGCTCCCCTCGACGGGGACCCCGGCTTTCTGCTCGGCGATCAGCGCGGCCTCCGCGGCCTTGGCCTGCTTCTCCTGCCAGGCCCGGTAGTGCCGTGCGAACTGGGCATCGAGCCCCCGGATGTGGAGCTTGAGCCAGGGGGCCAGCCGGGAGCCGAACCAGAGCTGGAAGCGCGGGCTCAGGCCGGCGGCCGGGAACTCGCTGGCGACCCCCTGGAGCTCGCGGAGGTAGGCGGCGTGCGCCTCGGCGTGCGGGCCCCGCTCCCGGTAGGCGCTCTCCTCCATCAGCCGCTCCTCCGCCGTGAAGTGCTAACTGAGGTCGGCGACCACCGACGTCAGCGTGGCGGCGACGACCGGGGCGTTCCCCTTCTGCACGGCCTCGAGCGCCACCTTGATCTGGTGGTCGAGCGCCCGATGCGCCTCGTCCATCTCCTGCACGCCCACGTCCAGGTTCGGGTTCCACGGTTCCATCGTGCTCCCTCCAGCGCCGAAGGTAGGGACCGCCGATGCGAGCGGCAACGGCCCGGGCAGGTCGGCGTCCGGTCGGTATCGCCCGACCGACTCTCCCTCCGGGCCACCGGTCGTTGACGCGGACCCCGCCGCCCGTCAGGTGGGCGAGCCATTCGGCTGACGGGCCGGCCCGGACGACAGCCTCGAGCGCGGCGCGACCCGCGACCCAACCGTTCGCGCCGACTGGGGAATCCAGCCGGCCTCCGGACCCCCTTCCCTCGTGGCATTTGACTTGCTTTATCGCCATCGCTGGGTCGTGACGACAAGTGGTCTGGACGGGGAAGACGAGGAGACGAACATGCCAGTCGCAGCGGTCCAGGCCAGAGAGAGCGATTCACAACGAGCGGAAGCCGGGTCGCTCGACGGCTCCGGCCTGCACCTGCGCCTGGACCATGGCCAGGCGCTGCGCTGCCAGCCCGAGGACGCGCTCGGCGCCGCGCGCCAGCTCTTCGAATCCTGGCTGCGAACCTGCATCCGCACCACGCTGGGGCGCGGCCCTGCCGCCCCTGGAACCCCCCTCCCCCGGGCCGCCATCCTGGGCACCGTCGAGAAGGGGCAGTCCCCCTCCTCGTCGAACAAGGAGTCCCGCCGGCTCCTCCGCCTCCTCTCCGACCGGTTGAAGCACCTCGACGGCCTGCTCCGCCGGTCCGCCGCCCCCGGCGCCACGCCCCCGGAGCTCGGGGCCCTGGTGCTCGAGGGCGCGCTGACGGTCCTCTCCGCCTTCGCCGGCCTGGAGGCCGAGCAGGCGGCGCTGCGGGCCTCGGCCGACCCGCTCACCGGGCTGGGCGGGCGCCGCGTCATGGAAGACCGGCTCGACCAGGAGCGGTCGCGAACGGCCCGCGAGGGCCGCCACTGCGCCCTCGCCCTGATCGACGTCGACCACTTCAAGAAGGTCAACGACTCCCACGGCCACGCCGTCGGGGACCAGGTCCTGGTCGGCTTCGCCGGCATCCTCCAGGAGAGCCTTCGCTCCTATGACGGCGTCTATCGCTACGGCGGCGAGGAGTTCGTGCTCTGCCTCCCCGGCGTCGACCTGGCCGTCGCCCACCGCATGGTCGAGCGGATCAGGAAGACCCTCTCGCGCACCCCCTTCGAGACCAGCTCCGGTCAGCCCTTCTTCGTGAGCTTCTCGGCCGGCATCGCCGAGATCTCGCCGCACCTGGCGACGTCCCGGTCCCTGGCGCTGGCCGACGCCGCCCTCTACCGGGCCAAGTCGGCGGGCCGGAACCGGGTCTTCCTCTCCGAGCAGCACGCCGCGGCATGATCCTGGCGGCCTCCCGGCCGCCTCGCCGCTGAGTCATGATCAGGGTCCCCGACCTGCGCTGGGTTGTCCGCCACCCTGACCACTCCGGGTCATCGCTTCAACCCAAGCACCTGGAATTGCGGGCTGTCAGGAGTCCGGCGTCAACGGCACACACCTTGCTTTTCCCCCGTCAATCGCCCGACACCGGGCGTCAAGGGGGAAGCGATGGACCGTTCAGCTTGTGCGCGGAGTTCGGAGCCGGAACCGACGGGCCTGGTCCACGCCCCGAATTCACCCATCGTCGGCGTCATCCGCGGATGCGTCCGCATCGCCCAGAGCGACGCCACCGTCCTCATCACCGGCGAGACCGGCACCGGGAAGGAGGTCTTCGCCCGCCTGGTCCACGAGCGCAGCCGGCGCGCCCACCACCCCATGGTCCCGGTCAACTGCGCCGCCATCCCGGAGGCCCTCCTGGAGAGCGAGCTCTTCGGTCACGTGCGCGGCGCCTTCACCGGCGCGGTGACCAGCCGCCGTGGCCGCATCGCCGCCGCCCAGGGCGGCACCCTCTTCCTCGACGAGATCGGCGACCTGCCGCTCCCCCTCCAGGTGAAGCTGCTCCGCGTCCTCCAGGAGCGCGCCTACGAGCCGGTCGGCTCGACCGAGTCGGTGCCCGCCGACTTCCGCCTGGTCGCGGCCACCAACCGCGATCTCGCCGCCGAGGTGGAGGCCGGGACCTTCCGCCGCGACCTCTACTACCGCCTGCTGGTCTGCCCGGTGGAACTTCCCCCGTTGCGGGAACGCCGCCAGGACGTCTCCCCGCTCTTCGAGCACTTCTGGTCCCGTCGCGGCGACCGGCGCCCCGTCGAGCCCGACCTGCTGCGGCTCCTGGAGAACCACCCCTGGCCCGGAAACGTCCGGGAGCTGGAGAACCTGGTCGAGCGGCTCGCCGTCTGCTCCGACGGGAACTCCATCGGCGTCGGCGACCTGCCCCGCCACCTGCGCGTCGAGCGCCCTCCGGTCCCGCTCTCCGTGGTCCCTCACTTCGCCGCCGACGCCGCGGCCCGGGCCGTGACGACGTCGAACGACTGGGACCATCCCCGCGAGGAGGCCGCGCCGCGATCCTCCCCGGGAGGGTTCCCGTCCGGTCCGGTCCCGACCCCTCCGCCGCTCCCGCACTTCGACGGCCAGACCATCGACCTGCCGACGCTGCTTCGTCGCATGGAGGAGTCCTTCATCGACGCCGCCCTGACCCACACCGCCGGCAACAAGAAGGCCGCCGCCGACCTGCTCGGGCTTCAGCGGACCACCCTGGTGGAGAAGTTGCGGCGCCGGACCCGCGACGCGCCTGTTTGCTGACGCTCTCGCCGGGGACAACCCCTTGGAATCCCACCCATACGCCAGGCGCAGTCGCCGCGCATGCCCGTTGCAAAAGGGCAGATCCATGGCGCTCTCCGTCGCCCTCTTGACGCTCCTCCTGCCCGCCGCCGCCCAGGCCGGGCTCGATCTGACGCACACGCTGGAGCGCTTCCCCCTGAAGGGAGGCGGCCGGGGCCTGACCGTCCGCGCCGAGCCGATGGCGGGCCGGGTCATCGTGGAGGGACCCGGCGTGGCCGCGCTGGCGCAGGAGCTCCGCGCGCCCACCCGGACGCTCTGCACCGACGTGTCGGTGCAGGACGAGACCGTGGTGCTGCGCTGCAGGTCCAAGCAGATCGCCGCGTCCATCGCCCCGCACGCGGGCGGCCAGAGCCTCGAGATCCGCTTCCTCCGCGTCGCCCCGTGGTCGGGTCGCGACGGCCTGCCGCTGGTCCCGTTCGATCCCTTCCGCCTCGACCTGGGGGCCAGCTGCCCGGGCGACACGCCGGCGGGCTCCGGTGAGTGTGCGCTGGCCGCCGGACAGCTCAAGGAGGCCCGGGAGCACTTCCTGGCGGCGACCGAGGGGGCCGGGGCAGCGCTCGCCGCGCTGCGCCTCGGCGACTTCGCGGCGCACGAGGGCGATCTGCCCGAGGCGATCAGGCGGTGGCGCCAGGTCCCGCCGCGCTCACCCTTCGGCCGCCTGGCCGCGGTGCGGCTCTGCGAGACGGAGCCCGACTGCCTCCCCACCGGCCGGTCCTCCATCCTCTTCGACGCCGCCGCGGTCGGACCGGCCCTTCGTCCGGACCTGCTCCTGCGCCGGGCCAGGCACGACGCCTTCGCCGGCCGGGCGCTCGAGGGCGCCCAGAGCCTCACCGGCGAGTACGGAGCCGGGGGGGCCTGCTCGGCCGAGCCGGAGCTCTGCGGCGACATCCTGCTCGAGGCCCTGAAGCAGCCCGGCCCGCGCGGCACGCAGGCGCTGGCCATCTACCTCGCCACGCCCTCGCGGGACCGGGGGCCGGTCGCCATCGAGCTGGCCCGGGCCGCCTCGGAGCGCAGCCTGGCGGCCGGGGCGCCGGTCTTCGCCGCCAACCTCCTGTCGCTGGTCTCTGGTGTCGTGACCACGGCCCAGCTCCCCGATCACCTCGCCCGGACCGCCGAGCTCTACCTCGAGGGCGGCGATCCGGTCCGGGCCTCGGTGGTGGTGGAGTTCGCCCGCACCCGCCTCGGCCGGCCCGAGCTCGCCTCGCCGCGCTGGACCCGCATCGCCAAGGGGGCCTCCACCCGGGCCCCGGCGAAGGTGGCGGCGCCTCGCCAGGATCTCTCCGGCATCGAGGCCGAGCTCGGACACTCCGGCCGCGCCATCGAGACGGCGCGCGACCAGGTCACCAGGAGCACCCCGTGATCGCCGCCCGCGCCACGGCGCTCTCTCCAGTCCCGGTGGCCGGGCCCCCGGCGCCGGTGGCCCGCTCCGTGGCGATGCGCGAGCTGATGGCCGCCGTCGACGACGTGGCCCAGACCCCCACCACGGTCCTCCTGCTCGGCGAGAGCGGCACCGGCAAGGAGGTGGTGGCGCGCTACATCCACCGGCGCTCCACCCGATCCAGCGGCCCCTGGGTGGCCGTCAACTGCGCGGCGCTCCCGGCCGACCTGCTGGAGAGCGAGCTCTTCGGACACGAGCGCGGCGCCTTCACCGGCGCGGGCGAGCGGCGCCTCGGCCGCTTCGAGCAGGCCAGCGGCGGGACCCTGCTGCTCGACGAGGTCTCCGAGCTGCCCCTGCCGCTCCAGGCCAAGCTGCTGCGCGCCATCCAGGAGCGGGAGGTCGATCGGGTCGGCGGCCACGCCCCGGTGCCCGTCGACGTCCGCATCATCGCCGCCTCCAACCGTGACATGGCCGGGATGGTGGCGCGCGGAGGCTTCCGCTCCGACCTCTACTACCGCCTCAACGTCTTCCCCGTCACCATCCCGCCGCTGCGGGAGCGGCGTGCGGACCTGCAGCCGCTCGTCGAGGAGCTGCTCACCGAGATCGCCGGAGGGATGGGGCGACCCTCTCCCGCCGTGGGACCCGGCGTGATCCCGCTCCTGGCGGACCTGCCACTTCCCGGCAACGTCCGCGAGCTGGGCAACCTGCTGGAGCGGGCGCTGGTGCGCTGCCACGGGGGGCTCCTCGACGTCGGCCACCTGCAGACGGTCCTGCCCCGGCCCCAGGCCATCCCCCCCGCGCCAGACGGGCTCCCCGGCGGGCTGCCGCTGGACCTCGGGGCGCTGGAGCGGCTCGCCATCTGCGAGGCGCTGCGGCGCGTGAACGGCAACAGGACCCACGCGGCCCGCCTCCTCGGCATTGGTCTCCGCACCCTCCGCAACAAGCTCAAGGCCTGGCGCGAGGGGGAGGCTCCGCTCGCGGCCGTTGCGGCCGATGGGCACTTCCTGCCCGGCGAGTTCGGCCTCTCGACCGGCTGCAGCCCGTGCCTGCTGGTCCCGCCGCCGGCACGCCTCTCGCAGGAGCGTGGAGCATGAGGATCTTCGACCAGACCTTCAGGACCCTCGAGCGAGCCCTCGACGCCCGCTTGACCCGACAGGGCGTCCTGGCCGGGAACCTGGCCAACGTCGACACACCGGGATTCATCCCCCGGGAGTTCGACTTCGCCAAGGCCATGGGAGAGGGCGGCGCAGCCAGGCCGGGAGGCGCCCTGGCCGCCGGCAGCGCCGACGCCGTCGCCTTGCCCGCCAGCGGCGAGCTGCCGCTCGACCTGGGCACGCGAACCCTCCCGCTCCCGGGCGCCTCGTCCGGGCCGGGCGGGCCCTCCTCCGACCTCGCCAGCGGCGTCTCGAACGCGCCCGGGCTCGATGGCAACGCCGTCGACGCCGACCGGACCCTGGTGGCGCTCTCCGAGAACGCCATCCACTACGGCGCGGCCGCCAAGGCCATCGCCAAGAAGTTCGCCATCCTCCGCTACGTGGCCTCGGACGGGAACGCCTAGCCGAAGGGGAACACATGGACTTCTTCTCTGCCCTCCGCATCAGCGCCACCGGCCTCTCGGCCGAGCGGGTCCGCGTCAACCTGGCCTCCTCCAACCTGGCCAACGCCGAGTCGACGCGCGGCCCCAACGGCCTGCCGTACCGCCGCCTCGATCCGGTCCTCGAGGCCACGCCGTTCGAGGGGGCGCTGGGCGCCGCCGGTGGCCTCGACACCGGCGGTGGCGGTCCGGCCGGCGTCCGGGTCGCCCGCATCGTCGAGGACCCCGGCGCCGGGAAGCGGGTCTTCAACCCGGCGCACCCGGACGCCAGCGACGACGGCTACGTGACCCTCCCCAACGTCAACCCCATCCACGAGATCGTCAACCTGATCTCGGCCCAGAAGGCCTACGACGCCAACGCCAGCGCCGTGGACACGCTCAAGAGCATGGCCGCACGCGCGCTCGACATCGCGAGGTGACCGTGAACGCCATCCAGCCAGTCCAGGTCTCGATCCCCTCCTCCGGCGAGGCCGGCAGCTCGCCCCAGCTGAAGGGCGCCAGCTTCGCCGACGAGCTGGGGCGGGCCCTGGGTGCCGTCGAGCGGTCCCAGCTCGACGCCGACCTCCAGGCGAGCCGGACCGCCCTCGGGGGCGGCAACCTCCACGAGACCGCCATCGCGCTCGAGGAGGCCGACATCTCGATGCGGGTGGCGACCAAGGTCAGGAACAAGCTGGTCGAGGCCTACCAGGAAGTCATGCGGATGAGCGTCTAACCCCAGGCCCGCCTCCCAGGCACCCCAGACCATGGAACCCGTCCTCCAGCAGCTCCGCAGGCTCCCAGAGCAGTTCAGCGCCCTGCCCGGCGCGGTGCGCGTCGTCCTCTTCGTGGCGGCCCTCACCGGGATCGGTGTCGCCGCCTGGAACGCGGTCCAGGGCAGCGAGAGCTGGCCCTACGCCTTCACCAACCTCACGCCGGAGGATTCCTCGGAGGCCGCCGGCGCGCTCAAGACCGCCCAGATCCCCTTCCGGCTCGACGCCGGGGGCACGGCGCTCGCCGTCCCGGCCGCCAAGGTGTACGACGCCAGGCTCCTGCTGGCGGGGGCCGGCCTGCCGCGCGGCGGGGGCGTCGGCTTCGAGATCTTCGACCGCGGCGACCTCGGCGTCTCCGACTTCACGCAGCGTGTCAACCTGCGGCGCGCCACCGAGGGTGAGCTGGCGCGCACCATCGGCCGCCTCGCCCAGGTCCGATCGGCCCGCGTCCACCTCACCCTGCCGGACAAGGGGCTCTTCCGCGACGAGGACCGCAAGGCCACCGCCGCGGTGGTGCTCGGTCTGCAGCCGGGCCGCCACCTCGAGGACCGCGAGATCGCCGGCGTGCGCCACCTCGTCGCCTCGGCGGTCCCCGGGCTGTCGCCGTCGCTGGTCACGGTGGTGGACGGTCGCGGCACCATCCTGGCCGCCGACTCGGCGTGGAACGAGGCCCAGGGCTGGCAGAAGCATCTCGAGACCGACCTGGAGCGCCGCGTCGTCGACATCCTCGAGCAGGCGGTCGGGAACGGGGCGGTGGTGGCGCGCGTGTCCGCCACCGTGGACGCCTCCGAGGTCTCGACACAGAGCGAGCTGGTCGACCCCGACGCCACCGCCCTGAAGAGCGAGCGGCGCCAGTCGGCCAACCAGAGCCAGGACTCCTCCTCGCTCCAGGGCGTGGCCGGAGCCGCGGCCAACCAGCCCCAGCCGCCACAGGCCGTGGCGCAGGGGCCCGTCAACAAGGGCACCTCGACCTCGCAGGACGAGGTCAAGAACTACGAGGTCTCCCGCACCACCACCCGCACCGTCACCAGGATCCCGCGCCTGCGCCGCCTCTCGGTGGCGGTGCTGCTCGACGGCGTGGGCGGAAAGGCCCGCCCCGACGCCGAGGTGGCGCGGCTGGGCGAGCTGGCGAAGCGCGCCGTCGGCTTCGACGAGGCGCGCGGGGACGTGCTCGACATCTCCAGCTCGCCCTTCGCGCGCGGCGCCGAGACCGAGACCACCGCCGCCGCCTCCGCCGCCGCCCCTGGTCCCATCCCCGAGCGATGGATCTGGATCGGGGCCGCCGCCGCCGCCCTGGCGCTCCTGATCCTGCTCGGGGCCATCCTGCGCCGGGTCCTCCGCCGCCGCGATCGGCCCCAGGACTTCGAGACCGGTCACCACCTCCCCGAGCACCTCGGCGCCGCCGGTGCCCTGCCGCCCGGGATGAACGCCCCCGCCGGCGCCCTCCCCGCCGCGCCCTTCGACCCGGCCAGGGCGGTGCGGGAGCGCGCCCGGGCGCTGGCCGAGCACGACCCGAACCGGGCCGCCCACATCCTGAAGGGCTGGATGCAGAACGACGTCCCGGCCGGGGGTTCCCATGTCTGACCCGGGCCTCGCCACCGCCATGCCTGCCGACGAGCCGGTCGGCCAGGGCTCCCTGCGCGCCGCCGCCGTGCTGCTCGGCCTCGGGCCCGAGATGGCCGCCAGCATCTTCTGCCAGCTCGGCGAGGGCGAGGTCCGCCGCGTGGCGCTCGGCGCCAAGGGGCTGCGCAAGTCGAGCGCGGCCGCGGTCCCCGAGGCGCTCGACGCCTTCGTGGCCGCGATGCAGTCGGTGGGCGGCGACGCCGGCGCCGGCGACGACGTGCTCCGCGACATCGCCACCCGCGCCCTCGGCCACGAGTCGGCCCGCCGCGCCTTCGACGGGATCATGCCTCCGCCGCCGCCCGACGAGGTGCTCGGCCCGGTCTCGCAGGCCGACCCGGAGTCGCTCTCGATGGTGCTGCAGCTCGAGCAGCCCCAGACCATCGCCCTGGTCCTCTCCGCGCTGGAGCCCTGGCGCGCCGTGGCGGTGATCGGGCACCTCCCGGAGGAGCTCCGCCACGGCGTGCTCCGCCGGATGGCCACCATCGAGTCGGTCGCCCCCGAGATCCTGCGAGACGTCGGGCAGGCCCTCTCGATCGAGCTCAAGGCCCTGGTGGCCGGCGGCATGCGCAAGGTGGACGGCAAGAGCACCGCGCTCGAGATCCTGCGCCGCTCGACGCCGGACGACCAGGCCACCGTCATCGCCGAGATCGAGCGGGACGACCCGGCGCTGGCCATGGAGCTGCGCGGCCAGCTCTTCACCTTCGGCGACGTGGTCACCCTCGCCGACCGCGACCTCCAGGTCCTGCTCCGGGACATCGACAGCAGCAAGCTGGTGCTGGCGCTGCGCGGCGCCACCACCGAGGTGCGGGAGAAGCTGCTCGGCAACCTCTCGGCTCGCGCCGCCGAGATGATCAACGACGACCTCGCGGCCATGGGTCCCATCAAGCTCTCCCTGGTGGAGGCCGCCCAGGGGGAGATCGCCAAGCTCGCCCAGGAGCTGGGCCAGCAGGGGCGCATCACCATCCTCAACGGCTCAGAGAAGGTCGTGTAGACCACCATGGCCCAGCGCGAGACCCGAGCCCCACTCTTCCTCAAGTCGACCACGCCGCGATCCCACGTCGAGCCGTGCACCTTCGCGCCAGGCCCCGCCGCCATCGGCCTGGCCCCCGCACCCGCGGCCGAGCCCGCGCCCCAGGCTCCGCCCCCGGCCCCGGCCGCCGACGCCGGGCAGGTCCGCCGGGAGGCCATGGAGCGGGTCGCCGACGCGGTCCGCACCCTGAGCCTGGAGGCCGAGCGGGTCGCCGAGCAGGCTCGCGGAGATGCCATCGAGATCGGCTTCCAGGTCGCCAGCCGCATCCTCGAGATGGAGGTCAAGGCGAACCCCGAGGCGCTCTTCGCGCTGGTCCGGTCGGCGCTGCGCAAGGCCGGAGACTCGCGGCGGGTGGTGGTGCGGCTGGCGCCGGGCGACGCCGCCGTGCTCGACACCGACCGGACCCGCCTCAACGAGGGGGCGCTCGCCTCCGCCCGTGTCGAGGTGCTCCCGGACGCCGCCCTCCTTCCCGGGGACTGCCTGGTGGAGACCGACTTCGGCCAGATCGACGGCCGGCTCGCCACCCGGCTCTCCGAGGCCAGGCGCGCCGTCAAGGCCGCCCTCGAGGGGGGCGCCGCGTGATGGCCCGGGACATGGAGGCCATCCGGTGCTCCCTGGCCGAGATGGACCCGGTCCCGCTCACCGGGATGGTCCAGCGCGCCACCGGCCTGGTCGTCGAGGCCTCGCTGCCCGGGGTCCCGGTCGGCACGGTCTGCGAGATCGTCGCCCGCGACGGCTCCATCGTCCTCTCCGAGGTGGTCGGCTTCGTCGGCTCGACGGCCCGGCTCATGGCCCTCTCCGACATCCACGGGGTCGGCGAGGGGTGCGCGGTGGTGCCGCGCGCCGCCGCCGGGCACGTCCCGGTGGGCGCCGCCCTGCTCGGCCGGGTGGTCGACGCCTCGCTCCGCCCGCTCGACCAGGGTCCGGTCCCCCTGCTGCGAGAGCGCGCCGAGCTCCACGGGCTGCCGCCCCCGGCCATGTCGCGCCGGAGGGTGAGCCACCCGCTCTGCCTCGGCCTCCGGTCGATCGACGCCTTCCTGACCGTCGGCGAGGGCCAGCGCATGGCCGTGCTGGCCGGCCCTGGCGTCGGGAAGAGCGTGCTGCTCGGCATGCTGGCCCGCTCCGCCCAGGCCGACGTCGTGGTGGTCGGCCTGATCGGCGAGCGCGGCCGCGAGGTGCGCGAGTTCATCGAGCGGGACCTCGGCGAGGGGCTGAAGCGTGCCGTGGTGGTCGTCTCCACCAGCGACGAGTCCCCGGTGAAGCGGCTGCGCGCCGCCTTCGTGACCACCGCCGTCGCCGAGCACTTCCGGGCCCATGGGAAGCGGGTGCTGCTCCTCGTCGACTCCCTCTCCCGGATCGCCATGGCGCAGCGCGAGATCGGCCTGGCCGCCGGTGAGCCTCCCACCACCAAGGGCTACCCGCCGTCGACCTTCGCCCTCGTCCCGCGGCTGGTGGAGCGGGCGGGCAACGACAGCGGGGTGGGGAGCATCACCGCCTTCTACACGGTCCTCGCCGAGGGCGACGACCAGGCCGACCCCATCGTCGACGTCGCCAAGGCGACGCTGGACGGCCACATCGTCCTCTCCCGCAAGCTGGCCGAGATGGGCCAGTTCCCCGCCGTCGACATCCTCGCCAGCGTCTCCAGGGTCATGACCGACATCGTCCCGCCGGGGCACCTCGACCTGGCCAGGCAGGGGCGCGAGGTGGTCGCCGCCTACCGCGAGGCGGCCGACCTCATCGAGGTTGGCGCCTACGTCCACGGCTCGAACCCCCGGGTCGACAAGGCGATCGCCTGCATCCACGGGCTCGAGGCCTTCTGCCGGCAGGGACCGGCCGACCGCTCCCTGATCGATGAGACCCTGGGCCGCCTGCGCGGCCTGCTCGCCACCCCGCATGAGGCGCGCCATGCTTGACCTGCTCCTCGCCGCGCTCCTCGCCACCAGCTCGCCGGAGGGGCCGGTGGCCCCAAGCCACCCGACCGCCCCGGAGATCCCCGAAGCCCTGCCGCCCGGCGGATCCGGCCACGCGCCTGGGTCGGTCACGCCGATGCCTCCCTCCCCCGCCACCGCTCCGGCCGCGTCGGCCCCCGCGCCGCAGCCATCCGCGGCGCCGCCGGAACTCCCGGCCAAGGGCCCACGGGCCGGGGTGGCGCCGAAGCCGGCGGCCACCACGGCGCCGGCCGCCCCCGCCTCGGAGGACCCGGTCCCGCCGGCGGTGCCCCCGTCGGCCGCGGTCAAGGCCTTCCTCGACGAGGTCGGGACCGCCAGCCGTGACCAGCGCGCGGCGCGGCTGCGCAACGAGCAGGAGCGGGCCCGCCTCGAGAAGCTGGCCAGGGAGATCGCCGAGGCCCGGGCCGCCATGCGGGTCGAGACCGCGAAGCTGGAGACCCTGGCCCAGAAGGTCGCCGCGCGTCCCCCGCCGGCGCCAGAGGCGCCGTCCGCGCCTCCGCCCGACGCGGCGGCGCAGGCGGCCGCGGCGACCTCTGCGGCCCAGGCCGCGACGCAGGCGCGTGAGTCGCTGGCCAAGACCCTGAAGGGCATGCGCCCGGAGCGCGCCGCCGATCTCGTCTCCCGGCTCGAGCCTTCACTGGCCGTATCATTGCTGAGCCGGTCGAAGCCGGGGGACGTGGCCGCGATCCTCGAGAAGCTCAAGCCGGAGACCGCCGCGGACCTGGTGGCCAGGCTGGCGTCGGCGAAGGTGGTCCGATGACCGCCCTGGGCGTCGAGGCCGGGCTGCCGGGCGCCACCGGGAGCGAGCGCCCTGAGGCCAAGCCCCCTCCCGCGCGCGCCAGGCGCCGTGGCACGGAGGCCGCCGAGGAGACCGCGGGCGGCGCCACCGGCTTCGAGAAGGCCATGCGGCGCGAGGCCCTCCGCACGGCCGACCGGATCGAGCCCCCCGCCGAGGGGTTCGCCCCCTTCGCGCGCCCTGCGCCGTCGTCGCCCGCTGCGGCTCCCGGCGAGACCGAGGCTGCCGAACCCACGCCCCGGCACCAGGGCGAGGAGCGCCCGGCCCGGGTCCGGCCCGGGAGCGCGGGACGTTCCGCGCCCGAGCCTGGTCCGGGGGCCCTCCTCCAGGCCGCCGCGGCAGGCGCAGGCCTCGCGCCGCGCCAGGCCACCGCGCCCGGGGCCGGGCCGGGTGGAGCCGAGGTCTCCCACCGGTCCGGCACGGTTGCCGGCAGCACCCACCCGGAGCTGGAAGGCGCCGAGTCCTCCGCCGGACCCCAGGGCACGGAGGAGGCCCGCCGGCCGCTCCACGAGGCCGCCGGCCCGGTCCCGGGCTGGAAGGCGCCGGCGCTTCCCTCCTCGGCGGCGTCCGACGGCTCCAGCGCCACCGCGCCCTCCACCTCGGCCCGATCGGTCGGTGGCGCCGCGACGGCGGGAGCCCCCACCCCGGGGCACTCCGTCGACCTGCGGGCGCAGGACGGGGCCGGCGTGACCGGCGCCATCCTCCAGAGCGCGGCCCACCTTCGCATCGAGGGGGTCCCCGGCGGGATCGGCGACATCGAGCTCCACCTGCGGGTGCGCGGCGACGTCACCCACGTCCGCATCGACGGCGAGGCCGGGCGCATCGCCTCGCTGAACGCGCCCGAGCTCGCGACCGCCCTCGCCTCCGCCGGCCTCTCGCTCGGCCGCCTCGACACCCCTCCCGTCGCGGCGCCGTCGGCCGCCACCCCGTCCGGCGCCTTCGGCCAGCGCTCCGGTGGCGACCCCGGGGCGAACCACTCCCAGTCGCAGTCCCAGGGGCAGCCGGAGCCCCACCTGCCGGGCCAGCCGCCGCCCTCGCACCAGCCCAGGTCCACCCGCGACGCCTCGGGGCGCAGCACCACCCGCGGCGGCCGCGTTCACGTCGAAGCCTAGGAGGCGTCATGCAGACCAACACCATCACCCAGGCGACCGGCTCCCCGAGCGACACGCCGTCCACCACCGCCACCAACCAGCTCGGCAAGGACCAGTTCCTCAGGCTGCTGCTGGCCCAGCTCGCCAACCAGGACCCGACCAAGCCCGTCGACAACCAGGCCTTCATCGCCCAGCTCGCCCAGTTCTCGTCGCTGGAGCAGCTCCAGGCCGTCGGGAAGAAGCTCGACATGATGACCGTCGCCCAGGCCTCCTCGAACCAGCTCCAGGTCACCGGCCTGGTCGGCAAGGAGGTGGTCTTCAGGACCGACGTCCTCCACCTGGAGGGGAAGCCACTCACCCTCCAGGGGAACCTCTCCGGGCGGGCCGACAGCGTGGTGGCCGTCGTCACCGACTCCAACGGCAAGGTGGTGCGCACCATGGCGCTCGGCGCCCGCGACGCCGGGCCCTTCGACTTCACCTGGGATGGCCGGGACGACTCGGGCTCGACGCTGCCTCCGGGCGACTACCACGTCGCCATCACCGCCGGCCGCGTCGATGGCTCTCCCGTGGAGGCCGAGCTCCGCAGCCGCGGCACCGTCGACTCGGTGATCTTCGACTCCACCACGCCGGTGCTCATGGTGGGCACCCAGCGCGTGAACCTCTCCGACGTCTCGGCCGTCTCCGAGCCGCCGCACCCCGTCAACTAGCCGGTTCACCTCCTCGCACCCGCTGCAGAAAGGAAGCGCCATGGGCCTCCTCACCTCGATGTCCTCCGCGGTCTCGGGAATCCAGTCCGCCAGCGCAGAGCTCTCGGTCATCAGCGACAACATCGCCAACGCCGGCACGGTGGGCTTCAAGGCCGAGCGCGCGGCCTTCGAGGACGCGCTCTACCAGTCGGTGCTGGGCGGCGGCGGGCAGATCGGCCTCGGCTCCCGCCTCGAGGCCGTGCAGAAGATCCTCACCCAGGGGGCCCTGACCTCGACCGGCCTCAACACCGACCTGGCGCTCCAGGGGAAGGGCTTCTTCATCGTCCACGGGTCGTACGGCGGGGAGGTCGGCGAGTTCTACACCCGCGCCGGGCAGACCACCTTCGACAAGGACGGGTACCTCGTCAACCTCCAGGGGCTCCGGGTGCAGGGCTTCCCCGCTGACGCCACCGGCGCCATCTCCACGGTCCCGGGCGACCTGCTGGTCGGGAACGCCCAGGCCGTCCCCATCGCGACCGCCAACGTGACCATGAAGGGGAACCTGAGCTCGGACGCGGTGGCGCCCGCCCTCCCGTGGGATCCCCTCAACCCGTCGACCACCTCGAACTTCTCCACCAGCGTCACCGCCTACGACTCGCTGGGGAGCCCGCACCCGGTCCAGGTCTTCTTCCGCATCACGGCGGCCGGCACCTGGGACTGGCACGCCATGACCGATGGCAATGGCTTGACCGGCGGCGCGGCCGGCGTGCTCACCGAGATCGCGGCAGGCACGCTCGCCTTCGACTCCTCGGGCGCCCTCACCACCGTCACCCAGGCCTCCAACTTCAACCCGCTCGGGGCCGTCAACCCGCAGCCGCTCACCTTCAACTTCGGCGACCCCACCGGGGCTGGGGGCACCGGCTTCTCCGGGATGACCCAGTTCGCGGCCGAGTCGGCCGCGACCTTCGTCGGCCAGGACGGGTACCCCTCGGGCACCCTCTCGGCGATCCAGGTGGAGCAGGATGGCCGGATCTCCGGCGTCTTCTCCAACGGCCAGCACCGCGTCCTCGGCCAGATCGCGGTGGCCGACTTCCCCGCCGCGGACCAGATGCTGCGGATCGGCGGCAACCTCTACTCCGCCACCTCGGCGGCCGGCCAGCCGGTCATCGGGGCACCCGGAGAGGGCGGGCGGGCCTCCGTCATCGCCGGCGCCCTCGAGCAGTCCAACGTCGACATCGCCGAGCAGTTCGTCCGCATGATCGCGGCCCAGCGCTACTTCGAGGCCAACTCGAAGAGCATCACCACGGCGGACCAGCTCCTCTCGGAGCTCATCGCCATGAAGAGATAGCGCTGAAGATCCTCGTCCGGCGTGACGAAGAGATCATGGGCGGAGGCCCCCATGATCTCTCTCACTCGGCTCGACGGGAAGGACCTGGTGGTCAACGCTGACCACATCCTCACCGCCGAGCAGACCCCTGATACGGTGCTCTACCTCTCGAACGGCCAGCGCCTGATGGTGCGGGAGTCGGTCGAGGACGTGGTGGAGCGTGTGGTCGCCTACCGGCGCCGCCTGGCGGGCGGGCCGGAGGTGCGGAGAGCCGTGGTCCAGTTTCCCCGGGGCGTGCCAGACCCCCCCCAGGCGGAGTGAACCATGGACTTCACGACCATCGGAGGCATCCTCCTCGCCGTCGGCCTCATCCTCCTCGGCCAGGCCCTGGAAGGAGGCCACGTCAGCTCGGTGCTGCAGGCGACCGCCGCGCTCATCGTCTTCGGCGGCACCATCGGCGCCACCATGGTGGCCTTCCCGACCAAGGACTTCGTCCGCGGGCTGAAGATGGTGGGGCTGGCGTTCGGCAACGCCACCCACGACCTCGCCGCCCTCACCAAGCAGATCGTCGAGCTGGCCAGCGTGGCCCGCCGCGACGGCGTGCTGGCGCTGGAGGGCCAGCTCCCTGGCATCAGCGACCCCTTCCTGCGCCGGGCCCTGCAGTTCGCGGTGGACGGCGTGGACGGCGACGTCACCCGCGACTCGCTGGAGACCGCCATCGAGGCCGAGTTCCAGGAGAAGGTGGTCGGCGCCAAGGTCTGGGAGACCATGGGCGGGTTCTCGCCCACTATCGGCATCATCGGCGCCGTGCTCGGGCTGATCCACGTGATGGAGAACCTGAGCGATCCCTCCAAGCTGGGCGGAGGCATCGCCACCGCCTTCGTGGCCACGGTCTACGGCGTCGGCGCCGCCAACATCCTGTTCCTCCCCATCGCCACCAAGCTCAAGCGGAAGCTCACCCTGGAGAAGGAGCGGAAGACCATCATCGCCGAGGGCATCATCGCCATCCAGGAGGGGCTGAACCCGCGGATCCTCGAGGAGAAGCTCCGCGCCTTCACCGGCGAGGAGCCCCCCGGGGAGGCCGCCGCCAAGAAGGCCGCGTAGCCAGGGGGCGCCACGTGTCGGGACACCGGAAGAAGAAGCACCACGAGGAAGAGCACGAGAACCACGAGCGGTGGCTGGTCTCCTACGCCGACTTCATCACCCTGCTCTTCGCCTTCTTCGTGGTCATGTACTCGGTCAGCCGCGTCGACACCAAGAAGCTGAACCAGGCTGCGCAGAGCGTCCGCTGGGCGCTGCACATGTCCGGCACCGGCGGCACCGGGGCCATGCCCATCTTCGACGGCGCCCCGTCCGACGGCGGCTGCAAGGTGGCCCCGGGCACGGGCGGCCAGAGCACGGCGACGGCGAAGGCCATCGAGGAGGTCCGGCGCCGCATCGAGCGGAAGGTCCAGCCCTTCACGCTGCTCAGGAGCGGGCCCCTCAACGTCATCATGGTGGTCGAGGAGAATCGCCGGCTGGTGTTCCGGCTGGCCTCGGCCGACTTCTTCGATCCCGGGCAGGCGGCCCTCCGCCCCAGGGTCCTCGCCGTCGTCGACGCCCTGGCCAGCGAGCTGAAGGCGCTCGACCGTCCCTTCCGGGTGGAGGGGCACACCGACGACACCCAGATCCAGGGCGGGCGCTTCCAGGGCAACTGGGACCTCTCGGCGGCGCGCGCCGCGACGGTGGCGGCCTACCTGGAGGCGGCCCACCAGATCCCGCCCTCCCACCTCTCGGCGGTCGGCTTCGCCAACACCCGCCCCATGAGCCGGGAGGGGACCCCCGAGGCGCACGAGATGAACCGCCGCATCGAGCTGGTGGTCGAGTTCCAGCACGACGACCCGCTCCTGCACCCCGGCGACGGGAGCCCCTGATCGAGCAGGCCCGGCGTCGACGGCGCCCGGACCGGGTCATGCGGCCGGGGCGTGGGGACGGAGGTCCTGGACGTCCAGCCCGACCTGGGCCGCCAGCGGCAGCAGCGGCGGCCGGTCCGAGGTGACCACCCAGAGCGAGGCCCCGCCGAGCATCCGCTCCCAGCCGGCCAGGTCCGCGGGGGCCTCGGTGAGGAGGAGGTCGACCCCGGCCCGCTCGGCCACCGGCAGGAGCGCCGCCGGCGGGGGGGAGAGGTGCGCCAGCGGGAGCGCCACGGCCACGGTGACGGTGTCGCAGGGCCCCAGCCCGTCGACCACCGTCGCCAGCGTCGCCGCCCAGGGATCGGCCGGGTTGGAGAGGTCCGGCGCGACCAGCACGCGGACCGGCCGCGAGCCGCGCCAGGGGTCGAGGATGGGCTCGGAGCGGGCCCCGCTCCGCTGGGCCGGGCGGGCCGCCAGGACCACCTGGATCACCTGGGCCTCCTGCCGGAAGCGCTCCTTGTCGCCGCCGAGCGCGACCACCAGCTCGGCCGCCAGCTCGAGCTGGGGCGACGGCGGCGAGCGGACCCCCTCGACCTGGCCGTCCAGCTCGAAGCCGGCCTCCGCGAGGAGGCGGATCATCGACGACAGCGTGAAGAAGCGCAGGTGGGTCCGGTCGAGGATGCCGGCGTCGACGTAGTCCCAGCGCCCGTGCACCAGGAGCGGGAGCAGGACCGACTCATGCCGGATGTTCGGGAGCGAGCAGACGATTCGCCCGTCATCCGCGAGCCAGCGCCGCAGGTGGCGCAGCGCGGCGGCGGGCTCGCGGAGGTGCTCCAGGACGTCGGCGAGCGTGATGACGTCGAAGTAGCCCTCCGGGTAGGGAAGCTCGGGCAGCGTCTCCAGGTCGTAGCGGTAGACCGCGGTGAGCCGCCCGCGCGCCAGGGCCGCGGCCGGCGGGTGGACCTCGATGCCCACCACCTCGGCGGCTCCCGCGGCGAGCATGGCCGCGCCCATGGCGCCGGCGGCGCAGCCGACGTCGAGGACGCGCCTCCCGGCCGGCTGGACCCGGGCCACCACCTCGGGGCGGTCGCAGTGGTAGTAGGCGGGGACGGCCGACGCGGCCGGGCTGCTGGTGGTCATGGTGGGCCTCGAAGGGGAAGGGCGGGGTGGTGGCGGTGCCAGGCCGAGGGCCTCGGCGAGGATGATCCGGAGGTCGCGCGCCGCCATGGCGCGGAGCCCCTGCTCGCGGAGCTGCCGGCGGGCGTCCGGGTCGGCGCAGAGCCGGACGCAGGTCCCCACCAGCTCCTGGGAGTCGGCGAAGGCGACGGCGCCCTCGAACTCCCGCTCCTCGGACGGCTCGGCGCCGCGCTCCGAGACCACGCAGCACCGGTTGGCCAGCAGGTAGGAGACCCGCACGATCTCGAAGACCTTGGCCTCGTAGAAGTGGATGTTGAGGACGATCCTGGAGCGGGCCACCAGCCGATCGCGCGCCTCGCCGTAGACGCCGAAGGCGACGTGGACACGCAGGCCGCGCGCCGTGAGCGCCTCGAGGATGGCCCGGCGCCGCTCGTTCATCGACCCGTAGAAGAGGACGTCGATCTCCTCGGCGGCCGGCTCGATCCTCGAGAGCTCGGGGACCCATCCGATCGGGACCACCCGGGGCGGCGCGAGCCCCAGCTCTGGATATCGGGCGGCGTTGGCCTGGCTGTAGTCCCAGACCTGGTGACGCCGAAAGAGGTCGACGAGGGCGGGAGTCATCCAGCCCGACCCGGCCTCGACCTGCTCGAGGTTGTAGAGGATGGCGTCGGGCGGGAGTTCGACGGGGTGGCGGGAGAGCAGGTTGGAGCCGAGGACGATGGGCCGCCGGCCCGGGATCGCCTGCCCCCCCCTGAGCACGTCCTGGCCGAGGGCCCGCAGCGCGAAGACCAGCGAGTCGGCCACCTCGCTGAAGGCCTCGCTGTGGGCATACCCGGGCGGTTGCACGACGAGGACTGAGTATCGGTCGGCCACGACGACCAGCTTTGCAAGCAGGACGCCAGCCCCCGGCGGCCTGCCGGGGAGCCCGGGGCCGCGGCTCCGCACCTCGCCAGGGCGGTTGACGTCAAGGCCTTGACCCCGCGCCACGCTGGAGACCCCGCAGGGGGGCCAGGGGGCGCCGCCCCGTCAGCTTGCTGACGCCACGGAGCGGACTTGGCCGCTCTCGGGAACCGGGAGGTCGGCACGTCCCTTGCTCAATGCCCCCGTGAGAGGAGCCGCATGGCTGATCCCAAGGAGAAGAAGTCGACCGGTGAGAGCAAGGAGTCGGGCGGTGGCAAGCCCGGACGCTCCAAGCTCGTCCCCATCCTGCTGGTCGTGAACGGCCTCTTGACCGCCGGCGCCATCGGCGTGCTGGTGCTGCGCCCACCCGGCGGGGCCCACCAGCCTGCCGCGGGGAAGGCCGAGAAGGCCGAGCACGGGGAGAAGGGCGAGAAGGGCGAGAAGGGGGACGCCAAGGCCAACGCCATCGGTCCGATGCTGCACCTCGGAGATCTCGTGGTCCACCTGCGTGACACCGAGGCCGACCGCTACGCGCGGGTCTCCTTCGACCTCGAGGTCGCCACCGAGGAGGACAAGACCAAGGCCACCGCGGCGGTTCCGCGGCTCAGGGACGGGATCATCGCCTACCTCGCCGATCGCTCGTTCGACGAGCTGCGCGGCAGCGAGGGGCTGGAGCGGGCCAAGGCCCAGCTCCTCGAGCGGGTCAAGCAGGCGGTCCCGGGCGCCACGGTGAAGAGCCTCTACATCAGCGACATCGTCGTCCAGTGAGGAACGGACCGTGCCCCCCACCCTGTCCACCGAGGAGGTCAACGCGCTGATGAGCGCCGTCCAGGAGGGGCGGGTCCCGGCCCCCGGCCCCGGCCCGGACGGCGGCGCCGTCCGTTACGACCTGCTGAGCCAGGACAGGTTCATCCGGGGGCAGATGCCGACGCTGGACGCCATCAACGAGCAGGTGGCCTCGATGTTCGGCATGGGGCTGGCCGGCCGGACCCGCCTCCCGCTGCGCGTCACCTCCTCCCCCACCACCCTGCTGAAGTTCGCCGACCTTGCCCCGCTCCTCGCCCCGCCCGCGTCGGTCTGCGTGCTGGGGCTCGGAGCCGCCCATGGCTTCGCGCTCGCGGTGCTGGAGCCCGGCCTGGCCGAGGCCCTGCTCATGGCCGCCCTGGGGGACCGGAGGGCCCGGCCCGCCGACGCCCTCCCCGAGGGGCGCCGCGAGTTCACCTCGGTCGAGCAGGTGGTGCTGCGCCGCCTGCTCTGCATCCTCACCGACTCGATGCGCACGGCCTGGGAACCCATCATCCCCATCGAGCCGGAGGTCCTCCGCTTCGAGCTCGACTCCCGCA
This sequence comes from Anaeromyxobacteraceae bacterium, assembly GCA_032654565.1. Lineage (GTDB taxonomy): Bacteria > Myxococcota > Myxococcia > Myxococcales > Anaeromyxobacteraceae > JADKCZ01. The sequence continues at coordinate 228,025 of JAULAX010000009.1, forward strand.
TGGCGACCATCGCCCCGCCCAGCGACGTGGCCATCGTCTCGGCCTTCGAGCTCAAGGGCGGCATCGACGGCCTCCTCCAGCTGGTCGTCCCCTACGCCACCGTCGAGCCGGCCAGGGCGCGCCTGGCCGCGCCGCGCCGCCTCTCCCAGCGCGCCGACGAGCGCTTCACGGCCGCGCTGGCCCACGAGGCCACGCAGGTGCCGGTGGAGATCCGCGGCGTCTTCGGGCGCACCAACGTCCCGTTCAAGGCCTTCCTCGATCTCAGGGCGGGCGACATCCTCACGCTCGACAGCAGCGAGGCCGGCACCCTCCCCGTCCTCATCGGGGGGCGGGAGAAGCTTCGCGGCAAGCCGTGCGTGGTCGGCGGCAGCATGGCGCTGGTCATCGAGAGCGGGCTGGCCACCGTCGAAGGCCTGACCACGCACTGAAGTCCCAGGAGACGAACCATGGAAGCCGAAGCCGTCACCTCCAGCGACCTGTCCCCCCGCCTCGACCGCCTGCTCGACGTCCCACTCAACGTGGACGTGGAGCTGGGACGGACCCGGATGACGATCCAGGACCTGCTGGCCCTCGGACCGGGCTCGATCATCGAGCTCGACAAGGTGGCGGGGGCCCCGCTCGACATCCTCGTCAACGACCGCCTCCTCGCCCGGGGCGAGGCGGTGGTGCTCAACGACAAGTTCGGAATCCGCATCACCGACATCGTGAGTCCGCAGGAGCGGATCCAGCGGCTGCGCTGACCACTCCAAGGAAAGGACCGAGCCACCATGACCTCCTTCCTCGTCGCCTTGAGCCTCCTCGCCGCGGCCGCCCCGAACACCACGCGGTACCGCCTGCTGCCGGCGGCCGCCGCCCCCGAACCCGCCAGGAGCGACACCCTCCCTCCCCCTCCGCCCGCGTCCCTCCCCGCCGTGCCCGCCAGCGGCGGGCAGGCGGTCCCGCTCCCGGAGGAGTTCCTGCTGGCCCCCTCGTCGGCGGCCGGGCTGGGCTCGGCCCTTCCGGCCCTGGCGGTGGTCGCCTCGCTGGCGGCCATCGCCCTCTACCTCTCCCGGCGCCGCCCTGGCACCGGGCGCCGGCTGGTGCAGGTCCTCGAGACCGCCAGCCTCGGCCCGCGTCGCCAGCTCGTCGTGGTCCGCCTCGGCGACGACCTGATGCTGCTCGGCTCCAGCGAGGCCGGGGTCACGCTGCTGTCGATGCAGCCGGCCGGCGCGGCGACGGCGGCGGCCACCACCGGGGTCCAGGTGGTGCACCTGGAGCCCGTGGAGCCGGAGCGACCGAACTTCCTGGTCGGGCTCTGGTCCCGGCTCCGCGACCGCGCCCCGGCCACCCCGGCCGCCCCGCAGCCCTCCTTCGAGGACCTGCTGCAGGAGAGCGCCGACGATCAGGCCCTGCGCCGCAAGCTCGCCAGCGGACGCCCGGCGAGGGTCGCGTGATCCCGCTCCTCGCCCTGGTTCCCGGCGCCGATCCCGGCGTCACCCTCAACCTCCAGGGCGGGGGCTCCTCGGCGGTCAAGCTCTTCCTGCTGCTCTCGGCGCTCTCCTTCGCCACGGCGCTGCTGGTCTCGATCACCTCCTTCACGCGGATCGTCATCGTCCTCTCCTTCCTGCGCCAGGCCCTCGGCACCCCCCAGCTCCCGCCCAACCAGGTCATCCTCGGGCTGGCGCTGGTCCTCTCCGCGTTCGTGATGGCGCCGACCGGCCGGGCGGTCTGGGATGGCTCGCTGAAGCCCTACCTGGACGACCGCATCGACGCGACCCAGGCCCTGGAGAAGGCCTCGATCCCGGTGCGCACCTTCCTGCTCCGGCAGACCCGCGAGCAGGACCTCAGCCTGTTCTACGAGGTCTCGGGCCAGGCCCGCCCGAGCCGCGGCGACGAGATCCCGCTGACCGTGGCCGCGCCGGCGTTCATGGTCTCCGAGCTCACCACCGCGTTCCGCATGGGGCTCTTCCTCTACATCCCGCTGCTGCTCGTCGACCTCCTCGTCGCCGGCATCCTCATGTCGCTCGGCATGATGATGGTCCCTCCCCCGCTCATCTCCCTGCCCATGAAGGTCGGCATCTTCGTCATGGCCGATGGCTGGCGCCTGGTGGTGGCCTCGCTGATCCGGAGCTTCCAGTGAGCCCCGGCCTGCCCGCGGGGGTCTTCAGGGAGGGGCTGATGCTGGTGGTGCAGGTCGGCGGCCCGCTCTTCCTGGCCATGCTGCTCTCCGGCCTGGCCATCGGCGTGCTGCAGGCCGCCACCCAGGTGAACGACCCGGCCGTCTCCTTCGTGCCCCGCATCCTGGTGGGCGGGATCGTCCTCTGGCTGGCCGGTGGCTGGATGATGGAGCGGCTCTCCGGGTTCCTGGCCCAGTCGATCACCCGGATGGCCGGAGGGTAGGCCCGTGACCATCCTCACCGCGCAGGGCTGGGGCTTCATGCTGGTGCTGCTGCGGACCGCCGGCCTCGTCATCACCGTGCCCATCCTCGGCGCCCGCGTGGTCCCGGCCCGGGTCCGGCTCGGCCTGGCGCTGGTCCTCGCCTTCGCCGCCTACACCGGGGCCGGCTCCCCGACCGCGCCGCCGCCGGACGGCCTCACCGACCTGTTCCTCAACGCCGCCGGCGAGACCGCGCTCGGCATGCTGGGCGGGCTGGCGGCCCGCTTCGTCCTGGACGCCGCGCTCGCGGCCGGGCAGCTGATCGGGATCTCCATGGGCATCGGGTTCGCCGCCCTGGTCGACCCGACCAGCGGCGCCGAGTCGAACGCACCGGGCGAGCTCCTGCTGACCCTCTCGCAGCTGGTGGCGCTGTCCATGGGCATCCACCGGGAGGCCATCACCTGGCTGGCCCGGTCGGTCCGCCTCTGGCCGCCCGGCGGTCCCATGCCGCTCGACCGGCTGGCCAGCCACGCCATCGGCCAGGCCGTGCTGGGGGTGACCCTGGCCGTCCGCGTCGCCATGCCCGTGCTGGCCGCGGTCCTGGCCGCCTACGCCATCACCGGCATCCTCACCCGGACCGCGCCGCAGCTCTCGCTCTCCAACGTCGGCTTCTCCATCGCCATCCTCGCCGGCGGCGGCGCGCTCTACCTGGTGGTCCCGCACGCCGCCGAGCTGGTGGCCCGCTCCACCATCGCCGCCTTCCCTCCCTAGGCCCCCGTGTCCGACCAGGAGAACAAGACCGAACTGGCCTCACCCCGGCGCCTCCAGCAGGCGCGGGAGAAGGGGCAGGTCCCCCTCGGCCATGACGCCGTCATGGTCCTGGCGATGGCCGCGGGGGTCTGGGGCCTCTCGCTGCTGGCCTCCCGCTTCCAGTCGGGCCTGGTCTCGCTCTTCCAGGAATCCCTCCGCGCGCTCCCCGAGACCCCCTTCGGCCAGCTCCTGCCCCTCGCGGCTGGACCCGCGGCCGCGGTCGCCGGCGCCGCGGCGCTGGCCGCGGCGGCCGCCATCGTGGCCACGATGGTCCAGACCCAGGGCGGCGTCTGGTTGCACCTGGCCCTCCCGGATCTCGACCGGCTCACCTCGGGTTCGAAGCTCTCACGCCTCTTCACCCGGGACTTCCTCGCCGACCTCGGCCTGGCGCTCGCCAAGGTCGCGGCGCTGGCCTGGGCCGGCTGGTCGTCGGTGCGCGACGACATGCTCTCGCTGCCCCTCATGCTCGGCGCGGCGCCGCCGGACCAGCTGTCGCGCACCATGGGGATCGCCTGGAAGGCCAGCGTCAGGATGCTGGCGGTGGCCGCCCTCCTGGCCGGCGTGGAGCTTGCAATCCAGCGGATCAGGTTCAGCCGAAAGATGAAGATGACCAAGGAAGAGGCCAGGCGCGAGAACAAGGAGGACGAGGGCGACCCCCTCCTCCGCTCACGCCGCAAGAAGCGCCACCGGGAGCTCTCGCAGGGGCAGGCGGCCATCGAGGTCCCCCGGGCCGACGCCCTGGTCGTCAACCCGACCCACGTGGCGGTGGCGATCCGCTACCGGCGCGACGAGGGGAGCGCGCCCCGGGTCACCGCCAAGGGCAAGGGCGCCCTCGCCGAGTACATGCGCGACCTGGCCCGCTCCAGCGGCGTCCCCATCGTCGAGGACATCCCGCTGGCCCGCCTCCTCTACCGCAAGGTCAAGGTGGGGCGCTCGGTCCCGGCCGCCACCTTCAAGGCCGTGGCCACCGTGCTCGCCTACGTGTATCGCCTGACCGGGCGCACCCCCTCGAGTGAGGCCAGGCCGTGACGGCCCCCGTCAGCCGCGGCGGCCGCGCCGAGACGGTGATGGCCTTCGCCGTCCTCGGCATCCTGGCGCTGCTGGTGGTCCCGGTCTCGCCGACCGCGCTCGACCTGCTGCTGGCGGTCTCCATCAGCATCGCCGTGCTCATGCTCCTCATCTCGCTCGGCCTCAACCGGGCGCTCGAGTTCTCCGTCTTCCCGTCCCTGCTGCTGATCGTCACCCTGTTCCGGCTGGCCCTCAACGTGGCCACCACCCGGCTCATCCTCACCCGTGGCGCCGAGGGCCCGGGGGCGGCCGGTCACCTCATCGAGACCTTCGGCCGCTTCGCCGTGGGCGGCAGCCTGGTGGTCGGGCTGGTCATCTTCCTCATCCTCCTGGTGGTGAACTTCACGGTCATCACCAAGGGCTCCAACCGCGTCTCCGAGGTCGCCGCCCGCTTCGTGCTCGACGCCATGCCGGGCAAGCAGATGGCCATCGACGCCGACCTGGCGGCCGGCCTGGTGGACGACCGGCAGGCCCGCAGCCGGCGCGAGACGCTGGAGCGCGAGGCCGAGTTCTTCGGCGCCATGGACGGCGCCAGCAAGTTCGTCCGCGGCGACGCCATGGCCGGCCTGGCCATCACCGCCATCAACCTGCTGGGCGGCCTCGCCATCGGGATCCTCCGGGACCACATGTCGGTGGCCCAGGCCGCCGAGACCTACAGCCTGCTGACCGTCGGCGACGGGCTGGTCTCCCAGATCCCCGCCCTGCTGGTCTCCACCGGCGCCGGCATCGTGGTGACCCGCTCGGCCGGCGCCGACCTCGGCACCCAGGTCAGCGCCCAGATCTTCGGCCGCCCCAGCGTCCTCAAGACCACCGCCCTGGTCCTCATCACCCTCGGCTTCCTCCCCGGCATGCCCCTGCCGGCCTTTGCGGCCCTCGCGGGGATGCTGCTGGTCGCCGCCCGGCGCGGCGAGGCGGCCGCCTCCGAGACCCGGACCAGGCCGGCCGCCGAGACCGACACCACCAAGGCCCCGGAGCGGGTCCAGGATCTCCTCGCCGTCGAGACCCTCGAGGTGGAGGTGGGCTACGCCCTCCTGCCGCTCATCCAGCTGGAGAAGGGGGGCGAGCTGCCCGGGCGTGTCACGGCGCTGCGCCGCCAGATCGCCTCCGACCTGGGGATCGTCCTGCCCTCGGTCCACCTGCGGGACAACCTGCGGCTCGACGCCAACGCCTACCGGGTGCTGCTCCGCGGCATCGAGATCGGGAAGGGCTCGGCCTGGAGCGATCGTCTCATGGCGCTCGACCCGGCCGGCGGCACCCCGTCGCTCGACGGGATCAGGGTCCAGGACCCGGCCTTCGGCCTGCCGGCGGTCTGGATCCCCCAGGCCGGGCGCCAGCGCGCCGAGGCGCTGGGCCTGACGCTGGTCGACGCGCCCTCGGTCCTCACCACCCATCTCTCCGAGCTGCTGCGGCGCAGCGCCCACGAGCTGGTCGGCCGCCAGGAGGTGCAGGAGCTCCTCGCCGTGTGCGCCAAGGAGGCCCCCAAGCTGGTCGAGGACGCCGTGCCCGGCGCGGTGAGCCTGGGTGACCTGGTGCGGGTGGTCCGCGGCCTGCTGCGGGAGGGCGTCTCCGTGCGCGACCTGCGCACCGTCCTGGAGGCCGTCGCCGACGCGGCGCCGCGCAGCAAGGAGACCACCTGGCTGGTCGATTCATCGCGGCGCCGCCTGGCCCGCCAGATCACCGCCCGCGTGGCCGGCCCCGACGGCACGGTCCGGGCCCTGACGCTCGATCGCTCGCTCGAGGACGCCCTGCGCTCCAGCCTGGGGACCTCGGACGGCGAGGTGGCGCTGGCCCCCGACGTCGAGACCGCGCGCCGCCTCATCGCCATGCTGGAGTCCTTCGCGTCCCGGCTGGTCACCGCGGGGCAGCCGGTGGTGCTGCTGGCTCCTCCCGACCTGCGGCGACCGCTCCACGACTTCGCCTCCCGCTTCGTCCGCGAGCTCTGGGTGATCACGGCCCGCGAGCTCGTCCCCGGCACCACCATCGAACCGGCCGGCGTCGTCCAGATCGCGCTGCCCGCCGCCGCCTGAACCCCGACCTGCTCAAAGGAGATCCCACCACCATGAACTCCAACGTCCAGACCTTCCGCGGCGCCGACTCCGCGGCCGCGCTCAGCGCCGCCCGGAAGGCGCTCGGCCCGGATGCGGTGGTGCTCGACACCCGCTCCGTCCCCGGGTCCTTGCTCCGGGGGCCGCAGGTCGAGGTGGTGGTCGGCGTCGGCCTGGGCGGCGCGCCCTCTCCGTCGGGCCAGCCACCTCACCGGTCGACCCCGCCACAGGCCCGGCCTGCCCCGGCCGCGCCCCGGCCTCCCCGCCCGGCCGACCAGGAGCTCTCCTCGGAGATGCGCGGCCTGCTGCGGGAGATCGGCGAGGTCCGTGCCTCGCTCGGCGGCTTGGTCCGCGGCGGCCGGGCCGCCCGCGAGCTGGAGCTGCCGCCGGCGGCCGCCGAGACCTACGCCCGGCTGATCACGCGCGGCGTGGAGCCGTACTACGCCGAGGAGCTGGTTCGCCAGGTCCTGGCCGCGAACCCGCTGGCCGGCGTGGCCCAGGGCGTCCATGACCTGGTGGAGAGCTTCATGCTCCCCTGCCGGGCTCCCTGGCTCCACGACCAGCGGCAGGTGGTGGCCCTGGTGGGCCCGACCGGCGTCGGCAAGACCACCACCCTGGCCAAGATCGCGGCGCGGGCCATCCTCGAGACCCGCAAGAAGGTGGCCCTCCTGACGGTCGACGTCTACCGGATCGGCGCGCAGGAGCAGCTGTCCCGGTACGGGGAGATCATGAACGTCCCGGTGCTGGTGGCGCGCGACCGCGCCGAGCTGGGGCGGGCGGCCGAGCGGGTGCGAGACGCCGACCTGGTGCTGGTCGACACCGCCGGACGGTCGACGAACCAGGACCTGGAGCGACAGGCCGAGCTGGTCCGCTCCCTGCCGGGCGTGATCCTCCACCTGGTGGTGAGCGCGGCGGCCGGCCACCAGCAGCTCGCCGCGGTCGCCGAGGCCTATGGCTCGCTGCGCCCCGACCGGGTGGTCTTCACCAAGGTCGACGAGGCGGCCGGGCCGGGCGCCCTCCTCTCCCTGGCCATGCGCCTGCGCCGCCCGGTGGCCTGCCTCACCAACGGCCAGAGCGTCCCCGAGGACCTCCACGCCACCGACGGGCGGCAGCTCGCCGACCTGATCGCCGGCCCCGTCGAAGGCCCACCCGCAGCCCGTCGTCGCTGACAGGAGCCTCTCGTGGACCAGGCAGAAACGCTCCGAGACCTCCTGGGACGCCCCGCCGGCCCGTGCGGCCTGATGCGGGTGGTGGCCGTGACCAGCGGCAAGGGCGGCGTCGGCAAGACCAACGTCTCGGTCAACCTGGCCGCGTCGGCCGCCCTGCTGGGCCAGCGCGTGCTCCTCATCGACGCCGACCTCGGCCTGGCCAACTCGCACATCCTCCTGGGCGCCACGCCGCGCTACCACCTCGGCCAGGTGCTCGACGGCACGGTGGGGCTCGACGACGCCCTCGAGCCGGGGCCCCACGGCATCCGCGTGCTCTCCGCCTCCAGCGGCGAGCAGGAGCTGACCAGGCTGAGCGACGCCCAGAAGCACCACCTCCTGGCGTCGCTGGATCCCCTCGACGACCGCTTCGACCTGGTGATCGTCGACTGCGGCGCGGGCATCGGCGACAACGTGGTCTTCTTCGCCGGGGCCGCCCAGATGACGCTCCTGGTGGTCACGCCCGAGCCGACCTCGCTGACCGACGCCTACGCGGCGGTGAAGGTGCTCTCGCAGCGGGGCGGGGTCCGTCACTTCACGGTGGTGGTGAACTGGGCCGTCGACGATCGCCAGGGGCGCGACGTCTTCCAGAAGCTGGTGCGGGTCACCGATCTCTTCCTCCAGGCCAAGATGAGCTACGGCGGCAGCGTGCCCCGCGACGAGAACGTGCAGCGCGCGGTGATGGCGCAGCAGCCCATCGTCGACCTCTACCCCCAGTCACCGGCCAGCCGGTCGCTGGGCACCATGGCCCGCGCCCTCCTGGCCTGGACCCCTCCCCCGACCGTGGACGGCGGCCTGAAGCTGATGTGGCAGCGGATGCTTCGGGACCAGCGTTCCACGGCCTGATCGAGGTGGAGAACATGACCGGCGCTCACGCACGCTACATCCCGAGCCCAGAAGACAGCGAGGCGGCGATCCTGAAGCGCCACGGGTCGCTGGTGGACCGCATCGCCCGCCGCTACGCCACGCGCTCCGGCCACGCCGTCTCGGCCGACGACCTCTGGTCGGCCGGGGCCCTGGGGCTCATCGACGCCGCCCGTCGCTTCGACCCGGCCCGCGACATCCGCTTCGAGACCTTCGCCGAGCACCGGGTCCGCGGCGCCATCGTCGACGAGCTGCGGAGGATGGACCACCTGCCGCGGCGGCTGCGCGGAGAGGTGGAGCGGGTGATGAAGGCCCGCGCCAAGCTGGCGCAGAGCCTGGGCCGCGAGCCGGGCACCGACGAGGTCGCCGATGCGGTGGGGCTCGAGGCCGAGGAGACCGAGGGGCTCTTCGCGCTCTCCATGCCCCAGCTCCAGCTCCTGCCCGACCTGCCGGACCAGCTGGAGGCGCCCGTCGACCGCCTCGAGCAGGAGGAGATCCGGACCCGGCTCGCCGATGCCGTGGCCCGCCTCCCCGACCGGCTCCGCACCTTGCTCGGCCTCCACTACCAGGAGGAGCTCACCTATCGGGAGATCGCTCGGATCATGGACATCTCCCAGCCGCGCGTGTGCCAGCTCCACGCCGAGGCGGTCGCCCAGCTGAAGAAGCTCCTGGCGACGCGCTGATCCTGCGCCAGGTCAGAGCGCGCCCACCCAGCGGGACAGTCCAGGGCAGGCCCGCTCGGCGGTCGGCGAGGCGAGCCGCTCGAGGAGGTCGCCCTGCCCGGAGGCCCGGAGCCTCGCCGCCACGCTTCGCAGGCGGTCGAGGTCCACGGGCGCGCCGCGATCGACCGGGGCCACGGCGCGATCCTCCAGCAGCGCCTCGAGCAGGGCGGCGAAGTCCGGCGGCGGGTCGCCGGCCAGCGCCCTGGCGCGCGCGGCGCGGTGGGGTGCGATCAGCCCGGTCCCCAGGCGGCGTGCCGCGGCCGCCAGGAGCTCGCGGGCCCCGGGAGCGTCGCCCGCCGCGGTGGCCGCCGCGGCCGCCAGGATCCAGCCGTCCGGCCTTGGCCCGAGCAGCGGCTCGACGGCCTGCAGCGCACCGCGCGGGTCGCCGGCGTCGAGCCGCGCCTCCACCGCGCCGAGCCGCGCCTCCGTCGGATCCGGCGCCTCCGCCGCCGCCGCCTCGAACTCGGCCCGGGCCGCGATCGGCTCGCCGAGGCGCAGCAGGGCGGTCCCGAGGCGGACCCGCGCCGCCCAGCCCGCCGAACCCTGGACCAGCTGCCGGGCGTCCTCGGCGGGCCGGGGGGCCACCGCCCCCCGGTAGCAGGCCACCGCCGCGCCGAGGCGATCGCGCGACGGCCGCCCGGCCAGCCGCAGCGAGTCGAGCTCCAGGGCGCAGCCCTGCAGGTAGCCCAGGTCGCTGGTCGATCCCTCGAGCCGTGCGGCCGTCTCGGCCGTCTCCTGGACCCTGGAGGTCTCTCCCAGGATGCTCGCCGCCTGGGCCCGCACCACGGCGAGCAGGTGGATGGAGCGCCAGGCCGGCTGCCGTCCCAGGAGGCCCCAGCCCCGCTCCGCCACCGCGGCCGCCTCGGCGACGCGCCCGCCCTCGAGGAGCTCGGCCGCGAGGAGCGCCAGGGGGGTCAGCGACTCCGGCTCCAGCGCGCAGCGGCGCTCCAGCAGCCTGAGGTTCCGCTCCGACTTCCCCCGCGCCACCCGCAGCTCGGGGATGGCACCGAGGTGGATGATGTCGGCCGCGACGTCGATCGCCAGGGCGCCGCGCTCGGCGAGCCACTCGTCGACGGTCTCGTGCACCACGCCCCGGTAGCGCAGCCCGGGCCGGCGGCGGAAGAGCCGCGGCAAGCGCAGCGGATCGCCCCGCCTGGCCAGCCCGGAGAGGACCTCGGCCGCGCTGGCGTCCTCCCGGGCGGCGTCGTGGAGCCGCACCATGCCCAGGTCGGCCTTGCTCCGCATGGCCGCACGCAGCCCCGCCGCGGCGCCCGGGGCCAACCGCTCGTCGGCGTCGAGCTGCAGCACCCAGTCGCCGCGGGCGCACTCCAGCGCCAGGTTCCTCGGCGCCGAGAAGTCGTCGGCCCACGGCAGCCGCTCCAGGCGAGCGCCGCTGCGCTCGGCGATGGAGGGCGTCGCGTCGGTGGAGCCGGTGTCGACGATCACCACCTCGTCGACCACGCCGGCCACGGAGGCCAGGCAGCCCGGCAGGAACCGCGCCTCGTCCTTCACGATCATGCAGAGGGAGAGGCGCATCCCGTCATCCGGTGGGAGGCGGTGGCGGTCCGGGGGCCGGGCGGGCCCGCGCCTCCAGCAGCGCCAGGTGTCGCTCGGCCCGGTGCGAGGCCACGAAGCCGGCCCCGACCCGCTCGGCCGCCCGATCGAGGAGGACCGCGGCGTCCCGGGAGGCACCGAGCGCGGTGGCGGCGGCGGCGGCCAGCACCCAGCCGTCCGGGACGTCCCCATGAAGGCGGAGCACCGGCTCCAGCCTGGACAGGGAACGCCCGGGATCGGCCGTCTCGAGGAGGGCCTCGGCCTCTCCGAGCAGCGCCTCGCGGCTTCCGGGCTCATCCTGGAGCGCAGCGCGGAAGAGCGTGAGCGCCTCGGCGGCGCGGCCGAGCTGGAGCTGGACGGTCCCGAGCCGGATCCGCGCGAACCAGCCGCCCGACCCGCCGATGCAGACCCGCTCCTGCCTGGTGGGCTCGGTCGACAGGGCCTGGCGATAGCCCTCCGCGGCGGCCTCGAGCCGGTCCGCCCGCTCCCGGCCGGTGTGGGGGTGCGCCGACAGCTCGCGGGCCAGGCCACGGAGCAGCGCGCTGTCGCTGCGCAGCCCTTCCCGGCCGATCAGCACCTCCAGCGTCTCCGACATCCCGGCGTGGTCTCCACGTCGCGCCTGGCAGAGCGCCCTGGCGACGCCGAGCAGGTGCGCCGAGCGATGTGGCGGCTGCCGGCCCAGGACCTTCCAGCCCGCCTCGGCGGCCGCCCTGGCCTCGACGATCCGCCCCGCCTCCCAGTGCTCCATGGCCAGGAAGCCGAAGGGGGTGATGGAGCCCGGCTCCTCGAGGCAGCGCCGCTCCAGCAGCGCCGTGTTGCGCGCCCGCTTCCCGAGCGTGGCGCGCCGCTCCGGGACCGCGCCGAGGTGGACCAGGTCGGCGCCGATCACGTCGAGGCGCATCCCCCGCCCGGCCAGCCAGGCCTCGACGCTCTCGTGGACGATCCCCCGGTAGGCGAGGTCGGGGGTGCGCCGCATCAACCTCGGCACCACCGAGGGAGCGCCGATCCGCTCCGTCCCTGCCACCACCTCCAGCAGCGGCGCGTCGACGCGCCGGGCATCGTGGAGTCGGAGCATGCCGAGATCGAGGTCCTCCCGGGCCATGGCGGCGCGGAGCCCGCCGGCGGATCCGGGGGCCAGCCGCTCGTCGGCGTCCAGCTGCAGGACCCAGTCGCCGGTGGCGTGGCGCAGCGCCTCGTTGCGCGGGGCCGCGAAGTCGTCGTCCCAGGGGCGGTCCACCACCAGGGCCCCGGCGCGGCGCGCCACCTCGCGGGTCCCGTCCACCGACCCGGTGTCGACCACGATGAGCTCGTCGACCACGCCGGCCACCGACGCCAGGCAGGCGGGGAGCAGCTCCTCCTCGTCGCGGACGATCATGCAGAGCGAGAGCCGGGCCATCCCCGATGGACTAGCAACAGTGATGCCGACGGCGGCCGGGCCCCTCCTGGCCGGCCAGCCCCTCCCCGGGTCCCCCGGGGGCCCCGCCTGGGGGCCACCGAGACGCCGGAACCCTGACGCATCGCCAGCGAACCTGCCGCGAGCGTCAGCCGCCTGACACCCGCACCCGCTCGAACCCGATGGTCCCCAGCTCGTCGAGCCGCTTCAGCTCCAGCCTGGCCTTCACCCTGTCCTGCTCGTCACGCTTCCGATCGGCGATGCGGCGCACCGATTCGGCGTCGCGGTGGGCCTTGCCGTACCCATCCCGGGCGACGGCTTCGCCGGCGGCGGCCCGCGAGACGTCGAGGCGGGCGCTGCTGGCGACCTGGAGGGCACGCCGGTGGGCCGCCTCCTCGACCACCCAGAAGGCCGAGTCGTCCTGGTCGCGGTAGTCGGCACGTGAGTCCCTGATGGCGCCCGCGAGCCGATCCTGGGCGAGGCCGAGGACCTGCCGGGCCGTCGCCAGCAGGTTGAGCGCGCCATCTTCGGTGCGTTGGCGGAGCCAGACGACGCGGTCGAGTCGGGTCTTGGAAGCGGCCATGTCGAGCCTCTCGTCACGTTCGGCCGGAGCGAATACCCGGCACGTCCTGCCGCTCACCCGGAAGATCCTGCCGGGTCTCCTCCCCCCCCCGGCGCGCGACGCCGGAGAGGAGGGGCCCAGCCCCAGCGAAGGACCGTTGCAATTCGTGCGCCTCGCGATCTGGCCCGGGGCTTGCTCATGTCCCCAAGCGAGTCACGGGAGGAATCACCATGGCGGACGGGATCTACGTGAGCATGTGCGGCGCCGTCGCACGCACCGAGCAGCTCGAGTCGGTGGCCGACAACCTGGCCAACCTCCAGACCCGTGGGTTCAAGGCGTCCCGCCCCTCCTTCGAGACCTTCCTTCCGGCGGCCGGCACGTACGACAAGGCCTACCCGGCCGCGACGGCGGCCGTGGTCGACCTCCGGCCCGGTCCCGTCTCCACGACCGGCAACGCGCTCGACGTGGTTCCGCAGGACGGCGCCTACCTCGCCGTACATGGCCCCGGTGGCCTGGTGAACTTCACCCGCGACGGTCACCTCGGGCTCGACGAGACCCGGCGCCTGGTCGTCGGAGGCCGCCCGGTGCTCGGCCGCGGCGGGCAGCCCATCACCGTGCCGAGCGGCTACGTGCCGGAGATCCTTCCCAACGGGACCGTGCGCGGCGTCCTCTCGGGGACCGGGGACCGGAACGGCCTGCCCGAGGAGATGGTGCTGGGCGAGCTCGCCACCTTCCGGCTGGGCGGGGCCGTCGAGCGGACGGGACCAGCCATGCTCCGGCCCGGTGCGGGCGGAGGGGTCTCCGAGCTCCAGGAGACCAGGCTCAGGATCGGCGAGATCGAGCTCGGCAACGCCTCGCCGCTGGAGACCACGGTGCTGATGATCAGCGCCCAGCGGAACTTCGACGCGTCGATGCAGGCGCTGCAGACCTACCGCTCCATGAATGGCGCCGAGCTCGGCCGCACCCGCTGATCACAAGGAGACGCACCATGCTTCGCTCGCTCTTCACCGCCGCCACCGGGATGGACGCCCAGCAGCTCCGCATGGACGTCATCTCCAACAACCTGGCCAACGTCAGCACCACCGGCTTCAAGAAGGCGCGCGCCGAGTTCGAGGACCTGCTCTCCGAGACCATGCGGCAGGCCGGCCCCCCGGGCCCGAACGGTGGGGGGGCCCCCTCGCCGCTCCAGGTCGGGCTGGGCGTCCGGACCGGCTCGACCACCCGCTCCTTCGGCCAGGGGGACATGTCGGCGACCAACAACCCGCTCGACCTCGCCATCGAGGGGCCGGGCTTCTTCCAGGTGCAGCGGCCGGGCGGCGACTTCGCCTACACCCGCGCCGGCAACTTCCGCTCCGACGCCACCGGCCGGCTGGTCACCCAGCACGGGGAGCTGGTTGAGCCGGCCGTCACCTTCCCGCCCGAGACCACCGCCATCACCATCAAGCCCGACGGGACCGTCTGGGCCACCGTGGCCGGAAGGCCCGACGCCACCGAGGTCGGCGCCATCGAGCTCAACGTCTTCGCCAACCCCGGCGGGCTGGAGGCGCTCGGCAGCAACCTCTTCGCCGAGACCACCGCCTCGGGCGCCGCCCAGTCCGCCAAGCCGGGCCGCCAGGGGACCGGCACCCTGGCGCAGGGCTACCTGGAGGGCGCCAACGTGAAGGCGGTGGAGGAGATGATCGACATGATCGCCACCCAGCGCGCCTACGAGCTCAACTCCAAGGTGATCCAGACCGCCGACCAGATGCTGCAGCGCCTCACCAACATCCGCTGACCGCGATGCGCGCCCTTCCAGCCACCCTCGCCCTCCTCGTGCTGTCCGTCCCGGCCCCAGCCGTGGCCCTGCCACCGGGGCCGGTCGTCGAGGCCTTCGACCGGGCCGTGCCGGTCCCGGGCGCCCGGGTGGAGATCGCCGACTTCCGCCCCGAGCTGGTGGCGCGCTGCACCGTGACCCGCGCCGAGCTTCCGGCCCCGCTGGTGGGCTCGGGACGGATCGCCGTGCGGCTCACCGGGACGCTCCAGGACGGCGGTCCCTGCGACGGGTGGGGTTGGGCCGTGGTTCGCGTCCTCGCCCCGGTGCTGGTCGCCCAGCGCGCGGTGTCGGTCGGCTCCCCTCTCGTCGACGCCGTCACGCCTCGGGAGCGCGAGATCCTGCCGGGTCGCACGCCCCTCTCCCGCCTGCCCGCCGACGCCGTGGCCGGCCGCCCCCTCGCCGCCGGCCAGGTCCTGGACGAGCGCGACCTGCGCTCCGGCCCCGGTCTCGGCGACGCGGTCACCGTCCTGATCCGGCTCGGCGGCCTCCGCGTCGAGCAGGTCGGTCGAGCCGTTCCATGCTCACGTGGGCACGCCTGCGCCCAGATGCCGTCGGGCAAGCGCGTCGAGGGGGCCTGGAGTGGCGGCCGGATCCTGGTGGAGGCGCCATGAGCCCCACCCACCTGCGCCACCTCCTGGCCGCGGCCCTGCTCCCCGTCATGGCGGCCTGCAGCACGACCCACATCGGCGCCTACCAGCAGAAGAAGCGCGAGTACCAGGCCCCGGCCGCACCGGAGGCCTCGGCCCCGGGCTCCCCGGGGAGCCTCTGGCCCGGCCGGGCGCCGACGCTGCTCTTCGCCGACGCCCGCGCGCTCCGCGAGAACGACCTGGTGGTGATCAAGATCGAGGAGGTCGCCGACGCCACCCACGGCGCCAACACCGAGCTGAGCCGGAACAGCGCCCTGGCGGCGAACGCCGCCGCCTCGGTGAAGGGTGCCTCGAAGCTCGACTTCAAGCTGAGCGGCGGCATCGACACCGGCCTGCAGTCGAAGGGCTCCACCAGCAGGACCGAGCAGCTGGTGGCCACGGTCCCGGCCGTGGTCCGCCAGGTGCTCCCCAACGGCAACCTCTTCGTCGAGGGGCACCGGGTGGTCCTGGTGAACGCCGAGGAACAGCACTTCTACATCTCCGGCGTGGTCCGGCCCATCGACATCGAGCCCGACAACAGCGTCCGCAGCTCCAAGGTCGCCGACGCCGAGATCGAGTTCACCGGCCGGGGCATCATCAACGACAACCAGAGGCAGGGCGTCCTCTCCAAGTACCTCGGCTGGGTCTGGCCGTTCTAGGTGATGTCCATGAACCGCTCCGCACACCATCGACCCGGCCTCGCCATCCGCGCCCTGCTGGTCGCGCTGGTCCTCGGCGCGGGCTCCCCGGCCCTGGGCGCCGTCCGGGTGAAGGAGCTCACCGACGTCGCCGGCACGCGGAAGAACGCGCTCTTCGGGTACGGCCTGGTGGTCGGCCTGGCCGGGTCGGGTGACTCGGAGCGCGTGCTCTTCACCCAGCAGTCGCTGGCCAACCTGCTGGGCCGGCTCGGGATCCGCCTCGATCCGGCCCAGGTGCGCGCCCGCAACGTGGCGGCGGTGATGGTGACCGGCAGCCTCCCGGCCTACACCCGCCCCGGCGAGACCATCGACGTGGCGGTCGCCTCGCTCGGCAGCGCCTCCTCGCTGGCCGGTGGGGTGCTGCTCATGACGCCCCTGGCGGCCGCCGACGGCCAGGTCTACGCGGTCGCCCAGGGTTCGGTGCAGGTGGGCGGGTTCATCGCCGGTGACTCCTACTCATGGACACGGAAGAACACGCCCACCGCGGGCCGCATCCCGTCCGGCGCCACCGTGGAACGAGGCGTCTCGCCGGCCCTGTCGACGGAGCTGCTCGTCCTCAGCCTCCACCGGCCTGACTTCACGACGGCCAGCCGCATCACCGCGGCGGTGAACCTGGCGCTCGGGACCGGATCGGCCCGATCGCTCGACTCGGCCTCGGTCGAGATCAAGGTGCCGGAGGAGTTCAAGAAGGACCTGGTGGCGCTGGTCTCCAAGGTCGAGGCCCTCGAGGTGGAGGCCGACAGCCGCGCCATCGTGGTCGTGAGCGAGCGGACCGGCACGGTGGTGGCCGGCGAGCGGGTCCGGATCCGCCCGGCCATGGTGGCGCAGGGCGGGCTGCGGGTGTCGGTGGAGCGGGTCCCCACGGTGTCGCAGCCGGCGCCGTTCAGCTTCGGCTCGACCGTGACCACCGAGCAGACCCTGGTCACGGTGGAGGAGGAGAGCCGCCGCGCCATGGCCCTGCCGGCGACCGCCACCGTCGAGGACCTCACCAGGGCCCTCAACCTGCTCGGCGCCAAGCCTCGCGACCTGATCGCCGTGCTCGAGGCGCTCAAGAGCGCCGGCGCCCTCGACGCGGAACTGGACGTCCAGTGAGGGCGGCGCCCCCCGTCGCCCCCGGTGGGCCGGCCGTGGATCGCCGCCTCGGCGAGACGGCGCGCGCCGTGGAGTCGATGCTGCTCAAGCAGATCGTGGTGGCGAGCGGCGCCTTCAAGGGCGGCGAGGGTGCCGGCTCGGCCTTCCGCTCCGACATCTTCGCCCAGACCCTCTCCGACGCGCTCGCGCAGGGTGGCGGCATCGGCCTGGCGGCCATGCTGGAGCGCTCGCTGGGCGGGGGCGATCCAGGGGCCCGGCAAACCGGGTCCTCGGGGTCCCGGCCCGCGCCTGCGGCGACACCGGTCGTTGCAGGCCCGGTCACCCACGCCTCGAGACCCCGGACCGGCTCCCCCGTTCCGCTCTCGAGCCCGCTGCCCGGCGCAGCCACTTCGAGCCCCTTCGGGGCGCGCAAGGATCCCATCAGCGGGCTGCGGGCGCCCCATGAGGGGCTCGACCTGGTCGCTCCAGGTGAATCACCCGTCGTGGCTTCGGCGGCTGGCGTGGTGCTGTCGGCGGGTCCGAAAGGCGGCTATGGCCTGGCCGTGGAGATCGATCATGGTGCTGGAATCACGACCCTTTATGGACACGCCTCGCAGCTCCTGGTCCAGCCCGGTCAGCGCGTGGAGCGCGGAGAGCAGGTGGCCTTGCTGGGGGATACCGGCCGGTCGACCGGGCCCCACCTCCACTTCGAGGTCCGGTCCCACGGGCGTGCCGTGGACCCACGACGGGCCCTTAATGCCTATCGAAGCGGTGCCGATAACCCGCATGGAAGCGAAGCTCTTGCTTTCACGAGGTTGCCATGAAGATCACCAGCCCGAACGAAGTCAGGCCGGTCACGTCCAGGAAGACAGAGGAACCCGCAGGCTCACCCGCCTCGGGTCGCACCCAGGCGCCGCCGGATACGGTGAGCACCGCCGAGAGCACCCGGCTGGCCCAGGCGATCGCCACCATCCGGAGCCAGGCGGGCGCCTCGCATGCCGCCCGGCTGCAGTCCATCGAGGCGGCCGTCCGGCAGGGGACCTTCCGGCCGGATCCGAACCGGATCGCCCAGCAGATCCTTCAGGACGCGGAGATCACCGCGGCCATGCAGGCGATGCTGAAGAAGTAGCTGCGACCGGGAGACGACATGGTCCTCGCTGAAGCGGTGCACTCAGCGGAGCGGCTGCGCGTGGCGCTGGCCGAGGAGGTCGACGCCGCCCGCGGGGAGCGTCAACTGCTCCGCTCCATGGACAGCGCGGCCCTGCTGCGCCGCGCCGCCGCGCGCGCCGAGTTCCAGGCCAGGGTGGCCCGGCTGGAGGAGTCGCTCCACGACGCGCTGGCCGCGGCGGCCGAGCGGCTCGACCTCCGCGTCGTCACCATCGCCTCCCTCGCCGCGCGGGAGCCGGGCGCCGCCTCGACGCTGTCCGTGATCTTCGGTGAGGTCAGGGCCCTGGCCGCGGCCCTGGCCGAGCTCGACCGCCTCAACCAGTTCCTCGCCACGCGCGCCCTGCGCCTGGTCCGCTCCTACGTCGAGGCCCTCTCGCCGGAGCCACGCGCCTATGACCGGCGGGGTCTCCGGTCGGTGGCGACCACCGCCTCCGCCGTCTCGAGCCGGGTCTAGCCATGGGCATCGACCTCCTCTCCATCCTCTCCTCGGCCGGCGCCAGCCTGGCCTCCCACCGCGCCGCCGCCGCCGTGGCCAGCCACAACATCGAGAACGCCAGCACGCCGGGGTACGCCCGCCAGCAGGCCAACCTCGAGGCCCTGGTGCCGGTCGACCAGGGTGTCGGGGGCTTCATCGGCGCCGGCGTCCGGCTCTCCAGCGTGACCCAGACCAGGGACCGCTTCCTGGAGGCGCAGATCCCGGCGGCGCTGGGAGGTGCCTCGTTCTCCTCGGCCGAGGCCCAGTCGCTCGAGGCCGTCAGCGCGCTCGACCCGCAGGCCGCCGGCAGCCTCGGCGACGCCCTCGCCGCCTTCTACTCCTCGCTCCGGGCGTTGAACCAGAACGCCGGGAGCCCCCAGCTCCGCCAGACCGTGGTCTCCACGGCCCGGTCCCTCTCCCTGGCCTTCCAGCGGACCGGCAGCGCGCTCGCCGACGCCCAGCGCGGCCTCGACGCCCAGGTCCAGGGCAAGATCGGCGAGGTCAACCAGCTGGCCTCCGAGGTGGCCCGGCTCAACGGCGCCATCAGCACCGCCCGGGCCAGCGGCTCCGAGCCGAACGACCTGCTCGACGCGCGACAGAAGGCGCTCGACCAGCTCGCCCAGATCGCCGGCGCGGTCCAGGTCCAGGATGGCAGCGGCAACGTCAACGTCAGCATCGGCGGCAGGTTCTCGATCGTCGACGGCAACCTGGCCGGCAGCCTGCAGACCTTCCCGGATCCGGCCAACGGCGCCCACCTCGGCGTGCGCGGGTCCCCGCCGGGCTCGACCACCGCGATGGACCTTCCCGCCGGTGCCCTGGGGGGAGAGCTGGGCGGGTACCTGGCCGCCAGGGACGGAGCCATCGGCACCTCGGTCCAGCGGCTCGACCAGCTGGCCTTCGATCTCGCCGGCGCGATCAACACCGCGCACCAGGCCGGCTACGGGCTCGACGGCGTCACCGGGCGCCCCCTCTTCGAGGTCGGCGCGACCGCCAGCGGCGCGGCCTCGGCGCTGGCCGTGTCGGCCGCCATCGCCGCCGACCCCCGCCGGCTGGCTGCAGCCTCCTCGGCCGCCGGGCTGCCCGGCGACGCCACGGCGCTGCAGGCGCTCCTGGCCACGGAGCGGAGCCCGATGGGATCCAGCGGCCTCGACCCGACCGAGACCCTCGGAGACATCACCTCCCAGTTCGGCGGCATGACCGCCAGCGCCCGGGCCGCGGCGGACCAGGACGGGGCGTTCTCGGACCAGCTCCAGACCATGCGACAGGCCACCTCGGGTGTCTCCATCGACGAGGAGCTGCTCTCGCTGCAGAAGGCGCAGCGTGCCTACGAGGCGGTGGCCAAGGTCATCCAGACCTCCTCCGAGATGCTGTCCACCTTGATGAACCTGAGGCCGTGATCGACCTCGGCCGAGGAGCGCCATGCGTGTCACCGACCAGATGCTCTTCGCCCTCGCCACCCGCTCCACCGGCCTGGCCCGCTCCCGCGTCGAGAAGAGCATCGAGGAGACCTCGAGCGGCCTGCGCGTCTCGCACCCCGGCGACGACCCGGCCGTGGCCGGGCTGCTGGTCCAGAGCCGCGCCCTCCAGGAGCGCTTCACCGCCATCGCCAAGGCCGCCGACACCGCCTCGAGCGAGCTGACCGTGGCCGACTCCGCGGCCGCCTCGGCCGGCAACTCGCTGCTGCGGGCCCGGGAGCTGGCGATGCAGCTCGTCAACCCGACCTACACGGCGGCGCAGCGGGTCACCGGGGCCGCCGAGGTCGACCAGATCCTCCTGGCCGTGCTGTCGCAGCTGAACACCCAGCTCGGGGACCGGTACGTCTTCGGCGGCAACCGCGACGCCACCGCCCCGTTCAACGCAGCCGGGGCCTACCTGGGCGACACCGCGGTCAGGAAGGTCGAGATCGCGCCCGGCGTCTTCGCCCCGGCCTCGGTCCGGGCCGACGCGGCCCTGAAGGGGGTCGACCCCACCACCGGCGCGGTCACCGGCGCCGACGTGCTGGCCAGCCTCCAGGCCCTCGCCACGGCCCTTCGGGCCAACGACATGACCGGGATCCGCGCCACCCTCGACCCGCTCGCCGACGGCCTGGCCCAGCTCGCCTCGCTGCGAGGCCAGATCGGCGACGCCCAGAACTCGATGAACATGGCCGTGGCCACCAACCAGGCGGCGCTCAACGACGAGCGCCAGCGAAACTCGAAGCTCGGGGACGTCGACATCATCGAGACCACCACCGCCCTGGCGCAGGCCCAGCAGGCCCTGCAGGCCTCCTTGTCGGCCTCGGCGCAGGGCATCCGGTTCACGCTGCTCGACTACCTGAGGTAGCCATGGCCTCGGGCGTGGCCAGCGTGCGAGCCTCTCCGCCAGCCGCCGACCTGGCCCGCTCCCTCCAGGCGCTGCTGCGCTGGAGGGCCCACGGGCTCGCCGCCCATGTCGGGCTGCCGGCGGCCCAGGCGGCCCGGCTCTTCCCCGTGCTGCTGCACACCAGCTACCTGAAGACCCCGCTCGACCTGGAGCCCCCCGGCGTCCGGGGGCTGCGCTTCCGGCAGGGGTGGGCCGGCTGGGCCAGGAGCTTCGGGTTGCCGCCCCCCTCGAAGATCCAGCGTGACACCTGCCTGGCCGAGGCGGTCTTCGCCCACCTGGGCGCCGCGGGGCTCGAGCTGACGGTGCTGGTCTCGCCAGGCCTCGGCGCCAGGGACCGCGCCCGGCTCGAGGCCAGGTGCGAGCAAGCCCGCCTGCTCCTCGGCAAGGCCGGCGTCGCCCTGTCGGCCCGGCTCCTCGGCGCCGAGGAGCTCCAGACCCCCGCCTTCGCCGCGCGCACCTTCCTCTTCGGCGCGCTGCTCGCCGGCACGCCCGGCCCGGAGACCTGGAGCGGCCTGATGCGTGCCCTGGATGCGAACCTCTCCCAGGGCGACCTGTCCGACCTCTTCGCGGGATCGCCGACGTCGCTCTCCTCGCTGGCCATCGGCCTGCTCGCCGGCGGCGCCGTCTCCAGCGCCGTCACCGCCATGACCTGGGCGGCCGGAGGTGGCGTCAGCGCGCACGCCCTGGCTGCACCCGACGCCTGCCCGGTGGCCTGGGGCGGCCTGGCCTCCGGCCTGGGCCAGGAGCTCGAGACGGTCCGCGGGCTGGTCCACCCGGCGCTGGCGTCCCCGGCGCGGCACCTGCTGCGCGGCCCCCGGCCGTCGAAGGCCCGGCTCGAGCTCCCGGAGCTCCTCCGCATCGGTGGCGTCCTGACGCTCGCCTACCTGCGCGCCGTCCGCCGCTCGCCGGTCCTCCGGGCCACGCCGAGGTGGCGGGAGGTCATCGCCTCCGGGATCCCCGCGTCGCTCCTGCACGCGGTGGGCGAGGGGCTGGGCGGCGGCACCCCCGGGTCGCTCGAGCCCGGCCTGCAGCCGCCCCACGGGCCACGGGGCTTCGAGGTCGCCATCGGGAGCGGCGTGCTCTCGCGGGGGGCGACCCAGATCCAGGCCCGGGTCCGCGCGCTGGCGCTGGTCGCCGTGGCGGGCGGCGAGCGGAAGCTCACCGGCGTCGACCCGCACTGGAAGGCGCTGGCGACCAGGCTGGGCCGGGTGCGCTCGAAGCCGGCGCTCATCCTGGTGGTCGGCGAGGCCACCGGGAACGAGCCGCCGCTCGACCCGCTCAACCGGGGCCCCGACCGCCGCATCGGCTTCACCTCGGCGATGCTGATCCGGCTCGGCCCCGGGCGCCGCCCGGCCGCACACCTGCTCGATCCGTCCGCGGCCATCGAGGTCTTCCTCCGTGCCCTCCTCGACGGTGACGACGTGGAGGTCCTCCCTTCCGGCCAGGGGGCCACCCCGGTCGCCGTCCGCCTCGGCGCGGTCTCCCGGCTGCTCGGCGCCACCGGGAGTGAACGGAAGGCCGCGCCCTCGGCCGGTCCGGCCATGCCGGTGGCGATCCAGGTCGGCGGCGACGTCCTCCTCCTGCGCGGCAAGGAGATGCGGAGGTTCCCGCTGGCCCGGTTCCTGACCCGGCCACGCCTCTTCCTCGCCGATCCCGAGGCGCCCGACCTGTCCCCCACCCCGGGCGATCCGGGCGGGGCGAGCAGCCGCCTCTCGGGGCTCATCCAGGTGCGCATCTCGCTCGCCGATGAGGGCCACGCCTGGGTGCTCTACTCGGACCGGTCGGGGCGCTTCCGCCAGCGGGTGGCGCTCCCGGAGGTCGAGGAGCAGCTCCGGGACGCTCGCGCCGCGCTGCTCGGCGCCGGACTGGGTTCGGCCCTGGCCATCCGGAGCGACGCCGACGTCGACCCGGCGCTTCGCCGGGTCGGCATCGCCGCGCCCACCCGCCGGCTGGAGATCCTGGTCCGCGGCGCGCTGCCGGGAGGCCTGCAGGTCCGCCTGGCCGGGTCGGGCCAGCCCGCCGCCGGCCCGAACGATCCCGGCTGGTACGGGGGGCATGCTCCTTCCGGCTGGGAGTCGGCCGCGTTGGCGGCCATGGCCTGCTGGATGCCGGGCGAGGAGGGCCGGATCTCCTGCCAGCAGGTCGCCGTCGCCGCCCCGTCCGGGTGCTCGGCCGAGCTCGCCACCCTCTACGCACGCTCGGTGGCGACGCGGCGGCTCGACGCGCACCTGCGCCGGCTCCTCGGCCCTTATCGGAAGGAGAAGGAGAGCCGAAGAGTGGGGTGAGGCGGACGAAGGTTCGCCCTAACCAGATAGGAGAAGACCATGTCCGTCTCAATTCGTACCAACGTCGCTTCGCTCAACGCGCAGCGAAACATGTCCCAGACCCAGTCGATGCTCGACTCCTCACTCGCGAAGCTCTCCTCGGGCTATCGCATCACCGCCGCCGGCGACGACGCCGCCGGCCTGGGCATCAGCACCAACTTGATCGCCCAGATCAAGTCGTACAGCCAGGCCGTCCGCAACGCCAACGACGGCCAGTCGCTCATCCAGGCGGCCGAGGCCGGCCTCAACAACTCGGCCAACATCATCACCCGCCTCCGCGAGCTGGCCATGGAGTCGGCCTCGGACGGCGTGGGCAACTCGGAGCGCGCCTACATCAACACGGAGTCGGTGGCGCTGATCGCCGAGCTCCAGCGCGTCGCCGTCACCTCGGAGTACAACGGCACCCGCCTGCTGGACGGCGTCGCCGCCACCATGGACTTCCAGGTCGGCGTCCGCGGCACCACCAACGACGTCATCTCCTTCATCACCATGGACGCCACCACCACGGCCCTGGGCGTGAGCACGCTCAACCTGAGCACCAAGACCGGCTCCGTGGCCGCCCTGAACACGCTCGACACCGCGCTCTCCCGGGTCTCGACGGCACGCTCCACCATCGGCGCCGCCGGCAACCGGTTCAACGAGACCATCACCACCATCCAGGCGTTCCGCGAGGCCCTCTCGGCCGCCAACAGCCGCATCCGCGACGTCGACGTGGCCGAGGAGACCTCCAACCTGACCAAGGCGCAGATCCTGGCGCAGGCCGGCGTCTCGGTCCTCTCGCAGGCCAACCAGCTGCCGCAGATGGCCCTGAAGCTCCTCCAGTAGTCCGCTCCACGCTTCTCCTTCCGGCCGCCCCGTGGCTGAACGCTGCGGGGCGGCCTGGGAGCTTCGATGGCTTCTACCTTCCAGGCGGGCGGGCTGGCGTCGGGGCTCGACACCAACACCATCATCGACAAGTTCGTCCTGCTCCGGTCGGCCTCGCTCACGCAGCTGCAGAAGAACCAGGCCGGCGCCCAGACCAAGGTCTCGACGCTCGCCGACATCACCTCCAAGCTCGCCGCCCTCCAGACGGCGGCCCGGGCGCTCTCCAGCGGCGGGGTGCTCGGCGCCACGGCGCTCGGCAAGAACAGCGCCTTCACGGCCGTGCCGGGGACGGGCGCGGTCGCCGGTGAGTACTCGGTCCAGGTCCAGACCCTGGCGCAGTCAGCCAAGGCCCGCTCGCAGGCCTTCGGGATCGACGGCCTGGTCCGGGGCGGCACGCTGGCCTTGACCGTCCAGGGGCAGTCCTACGGCGTCACCATCGCCGACGGCTCCTCGCTGAACGAGGCGGCGGCCGCCCTCAGGCAGTCGGGCGCGCCCATCTCGGCCGTGGTGCTCAACGACGGCACCAACCTCTACCTCTCGATCTCCAGCGTCAAGACCGGCTTCCCGGTCGGTGGCGCCGCCGCCGACGCGCTCTCCATCGTCGAGACCAGCACCGGGACGGCCGGCCAGCCGCTCGGCGCCACCCTCTTCCAGCCGGCCCAGAACGCCACCTTCCTGGTGGACGGGCTGGCGTTCACGCGGCAGTCCAACCAGGTGACCGACGCCGTCCCCGGCACCAGCCTGACGCTGGCCGCGCAGGGCGGCCCCGCCGAGAACCTGTCGATCGCCTACGACTCCGACGCCACCTCGGCGAAGCTCAAGACCTTCGTCGACGCCTACAACGCCGTCATGAGCGTGGTGCAGAAGCAGCTGGCGGTGACCCCGCAGACCGACCGTTCGGCCACGCTCTCCGGCGACCTGTCGATGCGCAGCCTGCAGGCGCGGCTCCAGTCGCTGGTCTCCTCCACGGTGGGCACCCTCTCCAACGTCCGCACCCTGGCCGACCTGGGCGTGAAGACCAACCGGGACGGGTCGCTCCAGATCGACTCCTCCGCCCTCGCCGGCGCCATCGCCCGGGACCCATCCGCGGTCAACGCCATGTTCTCCACCGCCGCCTCCGGCCTGGGCGACCTCACCACGACGCTGGCCGACGCCTTCACCCGTGCCGGCGACGGGATCCTCACCGTCCGCTCGAAGAGCCTGGCCGACGGGGTGAGGGAGATGGACTCCCAGGCCACCCGCCTCCAGGACGCGCTCGACGCCTACCGGGCCCTGCTGGTGGCCCAGTTCACGGCCATGGAGAAGCTGGTCAGCAGCCTCAAGAACTCGAGCACCTTCCTCACCGCGGTCTCGAACAACTCCAGCAGCACGTGAGACTCACATGATCCACGCACAGCGCTACGCACAGGCCGCCGCCGGGACCGCCTCCAGGGAGCGGCTCATGGTCATGCTCTTCGAGAAGGCCCTCCTCGACATCCGCTCCGGTGCCGCCGCGCTCGAGGACGGCCGATCGATCGAAGGGCGCCGGTCGCTCAACCACGCCCTGGACATCGTCACCGAGCTGCACGCCACGCTCGACGCCACCCGCGCTCCGGCGCTCTGCGACCTGCTCGGGCAGATCTACCAGTTCGTCTGCACCCGCCTGGGCGAGGCCTGCCTGCGCGGTGACGCGAGGCTGGCCCGGGAAGCCGAGCGCGCCTTCACTCCCATCGCCCGTGGCTTCTCCCAGGCGGCGGTGCTGGCGGCCGGAGCCGAGGCTCCATGACCCTGGCCGAGCAGCTGGAGCAGGCGCTCACCGCGGTGGCCGAGTCGCTGGAGGCCGGCGTCACCGAGGCCGCCAGCTCCGCCGCCGAGCAGGTCGACCGGATCTGCGCCGAGGGGGCGGGCTCCGGCCTCCGCCTCTCCGCCGACGAGCTCTTCCTCCTGGCGCGTGCCCAGGCCCGGGCCGAGGCCGCCGCCGAGGCGGCGCGCGACGAGGTGGCCCGCGTCCTGGGGCTGGCCTCCTCGGGCCGGCGGGCCACGCTGGCGTACGGTCCCTAGAGCGCTCGAGCATTCTCGACACCGGCGCGGCCCCGTGGTCTCGTCGCCAGCCATGGCCGCCAGGCTCTCGCTCTGCATGATCGTGCGCGACGAGGAGGAGTTCCTCCCTCGCTTCCTGCTCCACGCCCGCGGCCTGTGGGACGAGCTGGTGGCGGTCGATGCCGGCTCCGTCGACCGAACGCCCCGGCTGCTCGCCGAGGCCGGCGCCACCGTCATCCATCGGGCGTGGACGGGCGACTTCGCCGCGGCGCGCAACGTCTCGCTGGAGTCGGCCTCCGGGGACTGGCTGGCGGTGCTCGACGCCGACGAGATGGTCTCGCCCGGGCTGGTCTCGGCCGCCCGCGCCCTCCTCCTCGACCACACCGCCGGGGCGGCCACGGTGTCGATGCGCAACCGGCTGCCGCACGGCCACCTGGCCGAGGCCAGGCTCCTGCGCCTGTTCCGGCGCGACCCGCAGATCCGATACCGCCACGCCATCCACGAGGACGCCAGCGAGGGCGTGGGCGCCTTCCTGGAGCGCACCGGCCTGCGCCAGGTCCACCTGGACGGCTGGGTCGATCACCTCGGCTACGTCCGCGCCCGCGCCTCCGCCAGGGAGAAGAAGGCGCGCGACGTGGCCATCCTGGAGCGGCTGCTGGCGGCCGATCCCTCGGACCTCTACTCCCACTTCAAGCGGCTGGAGCAGGCGCGCTTCTGGGGCGACCGCCCCCTCTGGCGGCGCGCCGCCGCCGACGCCCTGGTGGCGATCCAGGCCCACCCCGACCGGCTCGGCCAGGTCCGGCACGGCGGCGAGCTGGTGGCGCTGGTGGCGGACGGGCTCCACCGGGGCGCTCCGCGGGAGGCGCTGGCCTTGATGGACTCCTGGGCCGGGCGAATCCGGCCCTCGGCCGCCTTCCACCTGCGACGCGGCGAGCTCAACGAGCTGGCGGGCCGGACCGACGAGGCGGCCGCCGACTTCGCGCGCTGCCGGGCCCTGGTGGTCCAGACCGACAACGTGCAGCTGGCCACGGTGCGCCCCATGCTCGGGCAGGTCCGGCTGGCGCTGGCGCGTGGCGACAGGAGCGCGGCCCTGTCCCTCGTCGAGGAGTCGCTGCTGCTGGCGCCGCGTGATCCGGAGGCGCTGCTCGCGGCGGTGGCGCTTCACCGCGCTCGCGGCGGCTCGCCCGCCGTGGAGGCCTTCGCCGCGGCCCACGCCGGCGCCCACGGCAGCCTGCCGGAGCTGCACGAGGCGGTGGCGGAGGAGGCGCTGCTGGCCGGCGACCTCTCCCTGGCGCTCGAGGCGCTTCCTCGGGCCGCGGGGGCGCCGCCTGCGGGCCGCCCGGCGCTCCGGCTGGCGGTGGCCTGGCTGGCCGCTGGCGAGGCTGGAGCGGCGCGGGACCTGGCGCGCCGCCTGGTGGTCGACCTTCCGGAGGCGGCGCTGGTGGAGCTGCTCTGCGATCTGGCCGAAGGGCGCAACTCCGACCTCACCGTCGACCTCGAGCGGGGCGAGGCCGACCGGGCGCTCCGCTCCATGGTGACGGCGCTGGCGGCCTCGGCCATCCCATCGGTGCGGGTCGCGCTCCAGCGGAGCGCGCCGGAGGTGGCGCAGCTCTTCCCGTGGCTGGCAGCGGCGCTGGCGCAGCGCGGCTGAGGCGCTCGGGCCCGGCCCGGCTGCGCCGGCTGGCGGCCCGCCACCGCGCCGTGGAGCCCGCCCGGGTCAGCCCCGGGAGGGGCGCCGCCGGAAGACCAGCACCGCCGGATCGAGCTCGGGAGGGAGGACCAGACGCGAGAGGGCCTGGTCCTCCTCCCAGTCGAACTCCCGCTGGGCCTGGTAGGCGTTCCAGTCGCCAGCCGCGAAGCGGTGGCGGGTGGTCACCACCAGGTAGCGCTCGACGCTCTGCATCGCGAAGACCCGCCGCTCGAAGCCGTTTCCCGGAGGCGGGAAGGAGCAGACCACGGCCCGCGGCTGGTGGCGGGCCAGCGCCGCCGAGGCCTCGAGCCGCTCCACGTCGACCGGATAGTCGATGGCGTGGCGCCAGCTCTGGTCGTCGGTGGCGGTGATCCTCACGCCCTCGGCGGCCAGGAAGCGGGAGAGGGTCCCGTCGCCGGCGGCGATCTCCAGGGCCGGTCGGTCACCCACCACCGCGGCGATGGCCCGCACCAGCTCCAGCGAGTAGAAGCAGTAGATCCCCCGCGGCTGGACCAGCGGCATGAGGAGCCGCTTCTGCGTCACCAGCGGCCAGGTGAGGCGAAAGGCCCGCATGGGGACCGGCCTGCGCTCCAGCCCCCGGGAGAAGAAGAGGGACTGGACCAGGAGACCGCTCCAGCGGCCGAAGCGGACCGGCCCCTCCTTCAGGCCGGTGGCGGCTGCCAGCAGGGTCCGCTCCACGGCCAGCTTCGCCATGCGTGCTGCGGCCAGGTGGGGCAAGGCGGCCGCCAGCACCTCGGGGTTCCCGTGGCTCGCCGCCAGCCGGGCCTGCTGCCGCATGGCGGCGGCCCTGGTCTGGTCCACCAGCGCCTCGAGGGCCGCTGCTGAGCCCGAGGAGGTGGCGGCCACCAGCGCCTCGCCGACGGAGCGCCACTCCCCCGGGAAGCGCTCCATCAACTCGTCGAGCGTGGCCTGCTCGAGCTGGCGGCGCGGGTCGCGAGCGTGGCGGGCCATGGCGGTCACGGTAACACGCGACCGGGCGCCGGCCCCAGGTGGGGCCTGGCTGAAGATGTCCCCGGATCGTGACGATGCTACGGGTGGTGAGCTCCCAGACCGACATCGTCCTCGGCATCGACCTGGGGACCAGCTTCTCGACCGCCGCGGCGCTGATCGACGGGAAGGTCCACTACGCCCTCGACTCCCGGGGCGAGGCCTGCATTCCCAGCGTGGTCCACTTTCCCAAGTCGGGCCCTCCGCTGGTCGGGACCGATGCCGTTCGCATGCGGGACTCGGACCCGGCCAACACCGTCTTCGGACTCAAGCGGGTCATGGGCCGCACCGGCGACTCGGCTGCGGCCCGGGTGCTGGACGCGTCGGTCCCGTTCAGGCTGGTGGCGAAGCCCGGCGCCGAGGTGGCTGTCCAGGTTCGCGCCGGTACCCTCTCCGTCACCGAGGCGGTGTCGTTCATCCTCCGGCACCTTCGGGACCGGGCCATGGTGCGGTTCAACAGGCACGTCAGCAAGGCCCTGGTCACGGTGCCGGTGGCCGCGCCCGCCTCGGTCCAGGCGGCGGTGGTCCGCAGCGGCGCCATGGCCGGCATCGAGGTGGTGAGCCTGGTCCACGAACCGGTGGCGGGCGCCGTGGCGCGCGGAGCCAGCGGGGCGGCCAAGCCCTTCCTCGTCTATGACTTCGGCGGCGGAACCTTCGACGCCACGGTGGTCCGGGGCGACGGCCAGGGGCTCGAGGTCCTCTCCGCCGGTGGCGACGACTGCCTCGGGGGCGACGACTTCGACATGGCCTTCGCGCTCTGGCTGGCGAACGGGATCTACAGGACGCGCGGGCTGGACGTCACGCACGACGCCATCCTCTGGAGCAGGATCCAGCGCCACTGCGAGGTGGTGAAGAGGGCACTCTCAGCCTCGCCCGAGGTCCGCTTCCTGCTCAAGGACGCCTTGCCGGGGCGGGCCCCGGACCTCGACCTGCTGGTGCGGCGGGAGCACCTGGACGAATCATGGGGCGAGCTGGTGGGACGTTCGCTGGAGGCGGCCACCGAGGCGGTGCGCCAGTCCCGGGTGGCCCCCGGCGGCCTGGCGGGCGTGCTCCTCATCGGGGGGACGACCATGGTGCCGCAGGTTCGCGCCGCCGTGGGGCAGGCCTTCGGCGGCCGGGTCGTCACCGAGGAGGACCCGCAGACCTCGGTGGCCCGCGGCGCCGCCTTGCTGGCCGCCCGGCCCCACCTCCTGGGCATCTGATCGGCGCCGCGACCTGGCGCCGGCGATCACGGCGCCAGCAGCTTGAGGATGGCCGGGTCCTTCTCCCCCTGGGCCAGGATCGAGTGGCACAGGCCGCAGTCGCCGGAGATGACCTTGCCCTCGCGGGTGGCGTGCTCCCCGTCGTGGCAGCGGAAGCAGCCCGGCGCCTGCTCGTGCCCCACCAGCGTCGGGTAGGTGCCCCAGGTGATCTTCATGGCCGGCCAGACGTTGCGCCCCCAGATGGCGGCCAGCTCGATGGAGGCGGCGTCGAGGAGACGGGCCGCGTCGGCGCCCGGCGGGGGCGGCCGGCCGGCGTAGAAGTCGTGCAGCGCCCGCTCCAGCCCGGCGGCGGCCGCCTCCTTGCTGGGGTAGGCGACGCGCAGCGCCTTCAGCGCCTCGCGCCGCAGGAAGGGGAGCCTCGAGTCGAGCCGGCCCGCCACCAGCGCGGCGTCCACCTCGTCCTCCGGCGTCTTGTACACGTGGCTGGGGCGGTTGTGGCAGTCGATGCAGTCCATCTCCCGCCAGCTCCCCTCGGCGGCCGGGGCGTCGGGGGCCATCCAGCGCCGCTGCCGGCCGTCGGCCAGGGTCAGCTCCACCCTGGAGATCTTCTCGCGCTTGTCGTCGGCCTGGTAGCGGAGCTTCACCCCCTGGTCGACGTGCCAGTGGATGCCGCGGGTGGTGACGCCCTCGGTCCCGCCGACGTGGACCAGCAGCACCGTCTTCAGCGGCGTGGAGGCGGCGTCCTCGGCGTGGCGGGTGATCACCTTGAGCCGGTCCCCCACCAGCTTGGTCGGCCAGTGGCACCGCTCGCAGGTGTCGCGGGCCGGGCGCAGGTTGTGGACCGGGGTGGGGATGGGGCGGGGGTAGAGGTCGAACATCACCGAGGCCAGCTGCCAGGAGCCGGAGAGCTTGGACTTGACGAACCAGCTGGCGCCGGGCCCGATGTGGCACTCCACGCAGCTGACCCGGGCGTGCGCCGAGCGGGCGTGGGCCGAGGCCTCCGGGTCCATCACCGAGTGGCAGGAGCCGCAGAAGGCCGGCGAGTCCATCACCTCCAGCCCCTTGTAGGAGGCCGCCCCCAGCAGCAGCAGGTTGACGGTGGTGAGCGCCAGGAAGAGCAGGCCCAGCCGGCGGGTGCGCGGCGAGTTGAAGTCGATGACCGGGAGCGGCGTCTCGACCCCGCCGCTGGCCGCCAGCCGGACCAGCCGGCGCTGCTCCAGCCAGGCCCCGGCCGGGATGAGCAGCAGCCCCAGCACCAGCAGCGTGGGGAAGACCACGTAGGCCACCATCCCCAGGTACGGGTTCCCCTCGAAGCCGGCCAGCGAGGCCACGAAGAGCACCGTCACCAGCGAGCCGCTGACCGTGGCCAGCGCGGCGCCGGCCAGGCTCAGCGGGTGGCGCAGCAGGTCTGGTCCGGTGCGCTCCATGTGCGTCCCTCCCCCGGCGGCTCGACGGCGAGCGGCCAGTCTATCGCGCCCGGGCCGGCTTCACGCTAAGCAATCGGGATGGCGACCTTCACCCACATCGACACCGCCTGCGCACTGGTCGAGGTGGGCGGCTGGCGGCTGCTCACCGACCCGGTCTTCGACCCGCCCGGGCGGCGCTACCACTTCGGCTGGGGCGCCCTCTCCCGAAAGACCGGCGCGCCCGGCCTCACCCCCGAGGCGGTCGGCGCCGTCGACGCCGTCCTGCTCAGCCACCACCAGCACGGCGACAACCTCGACGCCGCCGGGGCCGCCTTCACCCGGGCGGCGCCGCTGGTGCTCACCACCCAGGCGGCCAGCCGCACCCTGCCGAACGCCCGCGGCCTGGCGCCGTGGGACGTCCACCTGCTCACGGCGCGCGGCCGCCACCCGCTGCGCATCACCGCCACCCCGGCGCAGCACCACCCGGGCTGGATGCCGGCCTTCGTCTCCGGCCCGGTGGTCGGCTTCGTGCTCGAGTCGCGGGCGCTGCCGCTCGGGCCGGTCT
This sequence comes from Anaeromyxobacteraceae bacterium, assembly GCA_032654565.1. Lineage (GTDB taxonomy): Bacteria > Myxococcota > Myxococcia > Myxococcales > Anaeromyxobacteraceae > JADKCZ01. The sequence continues at coordinate 259,893 of JAULAX010000009.1, forward strand.
ACGTGACCGGCGACACCGTGCTCTTCGACGGGGTCCGCCAGGTGGCCCTGCGCTACGCCATCGACACCCTGGTGATCCACGTCGGCGCCGTCCGCTTCCCCTGGCTCACCGGTCCGGCCCGCTACAGCTTCGACGCCCGCGAGGCGGTGGAGCTGGCGCGGCTGGCCCGGCCCCGGCAGATCATCCCGGTCCACACCGGCGGCTGGACGCACTTCCGGGAGGGGCCGGAGGAGCTGCGCCGGGCCTTCGCCGAGGCCGGCCTGGCCCAGCGGCTGCGGATCCCCGAGGCCGGGAAGGCCCTCGAGCTGGGATAGGCCAGGCGCCCCGAACGCCCACGAACGTTCGGCGCGGCGCCCGGGCCCGTCCACCGACAGCAACATCAACGAGGTGCGCGGGATGGCCGTGGGCGCGGCCGGTGCAGTGGTTCACTGGCTCAAGCAGGCCCCAGGAGAACACACATGTCCAGACTCAGGTTGCCCGTGTCCAGCCTCGCCCGCATCGCCTTCTCGGGGACCGCGGCCCTCGCCTGCCTCCCCACCGCCCTGGCGGCTCCCACCGCCACCAGCGAGCGCGCCGGGGAGATGCTGGACGACACCGTCATCACCGCCAAGGTGAAGGCCGCCCTCCTCAACGAGCCGACGCTCAAGTCGTTCCAGATCAGCGTCAAGACCTACAAGGACACCGTCCAGCTGAGCGGCTTCGTCGACTCGGTGGCCAGCAAGCAGCTGGCCGGCAAGGTGGCCCTGGGGGTCAAGGGCATCGTCGCCCTGAGCAACGACCTGATCGTCAAGTAGGCCCGGGGCCGCTCCACCCCTCCTTCACCGGCGGCCCTCCGCCCGGGGAGCACCACATGCTCGATTCCGACCGGAGGCCCGCCGCCTCCAGCTCCACCCGGCGCCTCGGCGCCCCCGCCGCCGGGCTCAGCCTGCTGCTGGGCGCGGTCGCCGGGTGCGCCGGCCCGATCGCCTCCCGCACCCCGACCCTGGTGTCGGAGTCCGACTACGCCCGCGTCCCCGACGACCGGGGCCAGCGCGTCGCCGCGGCGAGGCTGGAGCTGGCGGCCGCCCGCGACGCGCTCGGGCGCGCCAAGCTGAACTTCATCAACGACGAGAACGAGGGGGACCTGGCCCGCTCCGACCAGGCGGCCGCCAAGGCCGACCTGAAGCGGGCCGCCTCCGAGACCAAGGCGGGCAAGGCCAGCAACGAGCCGGCCCTGAAGCAGCGGGCGCTCGACGACACCGCGGCGGCCCAGCTCGACAAGCGCGAGGCCGACACCCGCCTCGCCTACGCCAGGAAGCTCGAGGTCTCGCGCACCGCCCAGGTGGCGGCCGCGGAGCACAAGGTCACGCTCAGGGTCGAGCAGGTCAACCTGGCCAAGCTCCTGGCCATGGAGGAGGCCGGCGTCCCGGCCGCTGCCAGGTACGATCGGAAGGCGGCGCTGGAGCGCGTCGCCGAGACCCAGCGGGCCTTCGACGCCGCCCAGGCCCTCGCCGCCAGGGCCGCCAGGGAGACCGCCGCGGCCAAGGAGCAGCGGCCGCCGCCCGCTCCCTGACCGGCCGTCGCCGCAGGCACCTCACGGCCCCGGTCGACCCCGCGACGGGTCGGCGCGGGGCCGTCCTCTTCGCCCGCCGGGGTTTCGCCCCGCCGGGGCCGGCCAAGCAGAAGGCCCCACGACCGGGTGGTCGTGAGGCCTGGTCTGCCGGCGCCCCTCGGGAGGGGCCACGCCGCCGCCGCTACGGGATGGTCAGGACGTTGCTCTGCAGCGTCACCGCGGTCTGCGCCAGCGCCCGGCCGTTCAGCGAGGCGCCGGAGGTGAGGGCGATCTGCGTCTTGGCCAGGATGGTCCCGGCGAAGGCCGCGGTGGTCCCCAGGGTGGCCTGGCCGCCCACCTGCCAGAAGACGTTCTTGGCCTGGGCCCCGCCGCTCAGCGTGACCTGGACGGCGTCGGAGACCACCAGGTCGATCGCCACCTGGAAGATCCAGACGTCGTTGGCCCCGCCCTGCAGCGTGATGCTGGTGGGGATGGCCAGGCCGGTGGACCACATGTAGAGGCCGGGGACCAGGACCATGCCGCCGATGCTGCCGGCGCCGTGCTCGGTGAAGTCGGGCGTGACGCGGCCGGCGGCGTCGGCGTAGGCGATCTCCATGTCACCCACCACGGTGGTCAGGAAGACCGGGTCGTTGATGGCGCAGGGCGACGGGCCGGTGGCGTCGACCACCAGGATCCGCCCGGTCACCTCCGGGCAGGTCAGGCCGGCGATGGCGGCCCCGTCGATGGGGCTGGTCCCGACGTCGCCGGTGACGGCCGAGGTGGGGACGTTGGTGATGCCGGTCTTGGAGAGGATGACGAAGGTGGTGGCGCTGCCCAGCGGGACGGGCGCCGGCCCCACGGCCGCCGCGGCGCTGGTGGTGAAGCTCCAGGTGTGCGCCGCGACCAGGGCGTTGCCGGCCAGGTCCTTGGCGCCGGTGGAGACGGTGGCGGTGTAGACGGTGCCGGCGGCGAGCGGGCTGGTCGGGACCAGGGTGGCCACGGCGCCGCTCGCGGTCACGGCGGCCGGGACGGCGGTCAGGCCCTGCGCCAGCGTGAAGGTGGCGGTGGTGAGGGTGGCGGCCTCGACGCCCTCGCTGAAGGTGACGACCACGCTCCGGTTGACGGCCACGCCGACGGCCAGGTTGGCGGGGTCGGTGGAGGCCACGGTGGGCGGGGTGGTGTCGGGCGCCACGCCGGTGGTGAAGCTCCAGGAGTGCGCCGCGGCCAGGGCGTTGCCGGCCAGGTCCTTGGCGCCGGTGGTGATGGTGGCGGTGTAGGTGGTGCTGAAGCCGAGGGCGGCGGCCGGGGTCAAGGTGGCGACCAGGCCGGCGTAGGTGACCGCGGCGGTGACCGGGGTGGCGCCCTGCGCCAGCGTGACGGTGGACGAGGTGATCGAGGCCGGGGACATGCTCTCGCTGAAGGTGGCGGTGACGCTGCCGTTGACGGCCACCATGGTGGCGGCGTCGCCCGGGACGGTGGAGGCGACGGTGGGCGGGGTGACGTCGGGGGCCACGCCGGTGGTGAAGCTCCAGATGTGCGGGGTCGCCAGCCCGTTGCCGGCCAGGTCCCTGGCCCCCACGGTGATGGTGGCGGTGTAGGTGCTGCTGGCCGCCAGGGCGGCGGTGGGAGCGAAGGTGGCGACGGCGCCGACCAGGGTGACGGTCCCGGCCACGGTCGCCGCGCCCTTCTTCACCGAGAAGGTGGTGGAGGTGAGGCTGGCGGCCGTCATCGGCTCGCTGAAGGTGGCGGTGACGTTGGCGTTGAAGGCCACCGAGGTGGCGGCGCTGGCGGGGACGGTGGAGCTCACGGTGGGGGCGGTGGTGTCGCCCGGCACCAGGGTGCTCTCGCCCTGGCAGCCGACGACGGCGGCGCCGAGGAGCAACGGCAGGAACCACAGCTTGGAGATCGTCATGTGAAGTACCTCTCGAACGGCATGGGTGGTCGGACGGCTGGTGCGGTGTCACGGTCGCGGTCGAGCCGGCGCCGGCCTGCGCCGCGGCGTGCGGTGCAGCGCGACGCCGCGAACTTCCGCTGGCGCGAGTCGGCGAGGAGCGGGGTGGAGCGGCACTTCGCCGAGTGCCCTCTCTTCGTGAGTGACCTCGTTGCACCCCCCGGGCCAGCGAGGCGGCCGGGCAGGACAGGCCCGATTCCAGGGGCCATGGGGTCGGCGCGACCGTCTCGGATGGCCCGGCCGGTCCCGACTCCATCAGAATCGATGGGCGAGTCGGTCGTTCTGATGGGACGCGCCGGGGCCCGGGCCGGCGACGGGGTGCTGGAAGGCGCGGTGGCGCTGGCGATGGGTGGCCCCGGCGGATGTGGCCCGGGAGTTGCTCTTCTCCGCAGGCTGAGGCGCACAACGCCGCGCCGACCAACCACCAAAAGGATCGACCATGATCACCGCTCGCCGCCTCGCCTCCCTCTTCATCGCCGCCGCCCTGTCCCTCGCCCTTCCCTTCGCCGCCCAGGCTGAGCCGACCGCCCCGGTGGAGACCAGCAGCGCCCGGCAGGAGCCGTCCGCCCCGGCCTCCGCCCCCGCCGGTGACGAGCAGTACGCCGGGCGCGAGGCCGCCAGCCAGTCGGCCGCGGACTTCAAGGGCGGCGACGCCATCATCATCACCAGCAGCGTCCTGGTCGTGGTCCTGGTCGTCGTCCTCATCCTCGTCATCCTGTGAACCCGAGCACCGCCGCCGCCGCGGCGCTCGCCCTGGTGAGCGCCACCGGGTGTGTCTCGCTGGGCGGACGCTCCCGGACGTTCGACGAGAGCCGACTCGACCACGCCGAGGGGTGGACGGTCGCCGCGTCCACCCCGGCGGTGCTGCAGGTGGGCTCGAAGGACTGCGGCGCGGCGGCGCTGGCGATGGTGGCGGGGAGGTGGCGCGTGCCGCTCTCCCTGGAGGGGGCCACCACCGCCCTCGACGGGATCGCCGCGGCGACCCCCGGCTCGCGGGCGGAGGGCGCCCGGCTCGGCGACCTCCGGGACGTGGCGCGGGCCCACGGGCTGACCGCCTACGCGGTCAAGGGGGATCGCGACATGCTGCTCTACGAGCTGCGCACCGGCCGCCCGGTGGTGGTCGGGGTCCTCATCCCGCACTCCCTGGGGCGGGCGCGCAGCCACTACGAGGTGGTGGTGGCCATGAACGCCGTCGACGACCAGTACGTGACCATCGATCCCGCCCGCGGCTGGCGGGTCCGCAGCTGGACGGAGCTCGACGCCGAGTGGCTCCCCGCGGGCCGGCCGGCGCTGGTGGTGACCGGCATCACCCAATGACGTCCCCCCGCCACCCCGGAGGTCACGCTTTTCCGGGTCGGCTATCTATTGGGACCCAAAGGGAACAGGGTGAAGCCATCGGTCCCGGCGCGGCGGGACCATCGAAGTCCCCGCCGCCTCGCCGAGCCGACCTGTCCGGAGCCGCCCGGTCCATCGCCGGCCCCGACCCGGGGACGTCGATGACGGGGGCCGCCAGGAGCACCAGGGAGCCGCTGCGCACATGATCAGCAAGTCCGACATCCTCCGCGGCAAGATCCTCATCGTCGACGATCTGCCGGCCAACGTCCTGCTGCTCGAGCAGACGCTGCGCGGGGCCGGCTACCTCTCGGTCACCTCCACCATGGAGTCGGGGAAGGTCTGCGAGCTCCACCTCCTGAACCGCTACGACCTGATCCTGCTCGACCTGCAGATGCCCGGCATGGACGGGTTCCAGGTGATGGAGAACCTCAAGGAGATCGAGACCAGCGGCTACCTCCCGGTCCTGGTGGTGACGGCGCTGCCGGGCCACAAGCTCCGCGCCCTGCGCTCCGGGGCCAGGGACTTCGTCAGCAAGCCGCTCGACCTCGCCGAGGTGCTGATCCGCGTCCACAACATGCTGGAGGTGCGCCTGCTGCACCTGGAGTCGAGCCGGCTCTACCAGCGGGTCCTGGCCGAGCAGGAGGTGTCGAAGCGGCTCCTGCTCGACACCCTGCCCCGCTCCATCGCCGCCAGCATGAAGCGCCACCCCGGGGCCGCCGACGACGCCCCGACCGAGCTGGTCACCGGGAGCTACGCCGAGGTGACGGTGCTGTTCTCCGACATCCTCGCCTTCACCCGGTTCGCCGAGGGGGCCAGCGCCCAGGTGCTGACCGGCGTCCTCGACGGCCTCTCGACCCGCTTCGACGCCCTCGAAGGCCACGCCGCCTTCGACCGGACCAGGACCATCGGCGAGGCCTACCTGGCCGCCCTGGGGCTCACCGACAAGGTCACCGCCCGCTCCATCCAGGCCTCGGAGAAGGCGATCGAGCTGGTCGAGGCCCTGGACCGCTTCAATGGTCACAGCCGCTACCAGCTGAAGATGCGCATCGGCCTCGACGGCGGCGGGAAGAAGGCCCGCAAGGGCGCCGCGCCCGGCTCCCGGCACGACGTCTGAGGCGCTGGGCCGGGTGGCCGGTTAAGGTAGGGGGCGATGCGCCGCAGAAGCCTCCTCGTCGCCCTGGCGCTCGCCGGGCTCGCCATGACCGCCGCCGCCGACAGCCCCACGCCACCGCCGCCGGGCCAGCCGGTCGGCGACGACGGCCGCTTCGTCAACCTCGACGGCTCTGGCCCCACCGGGCTCGGCTCGGTGCTCAAGTGGTCGGTGATCGATCGGCTGGCCGGCCGGCGGCGCTCCTCGCCGGACCGGTCCCCGATGGCCCGCGTCTCGCCGGATCCGGCCCGGCTGGCCACCCCGCCCGCCCCCGGGGAGCCGGCCCGGCTCACCTGGCTCGGCCACGCCAGCTGGCTGGTGCAGCTCGACGGGGTCTCGCTGCTGATCGACCCGGCGCTGCGCCCCACGCTCTTCGGCGGCATCGCCCGCAACGTCGAGCCGGGCCTGGCCATCGCCGCCCTGCCGCGCATCGACGCCCAGCTGGTCAGCCACGCCCACTACGACCACCTCGACCTCCCCACCCTCACCGCGGTGGGGGCGCCGGTGGTGGCGGGCCTCGGCCTGGCGCCGCTCTTCCAGGGGGAGGGGCTGCCCTGCACCGAGCTCGGCTGGTGGCAGGCGACGCAGGTGGGGGAGGTCCGCGTCACCTTCGTTCCGGCGCAGCACTGGAGCCGGCGCGGCCCGTTCGACGCCAACGCCACCCTCTGGGGCGGCTTCGTCATCGAGGGGACGAGCGCCACCGTCTACCACTCCGGCGACACCGCCTGGTTCGACGGCTTCGCCGAGATCGGCCAGCGCTTCCCGGCCATCGACGCCGCGCTGCTGCCCATCGGGGCCTACGACCCGGCCTGGTTCATGGAGCGGCAGCACCTGAACCCGGAGCAGGCGCTGGCCGCCTTCGGCGCCCTCGGCGCCCGGACCTTCCTGGCCATGCACTGGGGCACCTTCAAGCTGACCGACGAGCCGCTCGACGAGCCGCCGCAGCGGCTCGAGGCGGAGCGGCGCCGGCTGGGGCTGCCGCCGGAGCGGGTGCGGGTGCTGGCGGTGGGGGAGACGGTGGAGGTGGGCGCGGCGGACCTGAAGCCCCCCGCCACCCGGACCAGCGCTGGCGGGGCGGACGGTGCGCCCTCCCCGAATTGAAGCGGCCCTTCCCCAGGCCTTGGGGGGGCCGCCACGGCTCGACGCTGCTCGGCCGGCCCTGGCCGTGACCCCGCGCGGCGACCTCACTCCCGCATCAGCGAGCGGATCACCTTCACCGGGGCGCTGCCGTAGGAGAGGAAGCGGTCGTGGAAGGCGCGCAGCCTGAAGGCCGGGCCGAGCCGCGCCCGCTCCTCGCCGCGCAGCACCAGGAGCTGCGTGAAGCCGTCGAAGTAGGTCATCAGCTGGGTCTGCGTGAGCGTGACCCGCTTCCACTTCTCGGTCGCCTCCGCCTCCGACTGGAAGGCCTCCCGCCGCAGCAGCTCGATGGCGCCGGCCCGGTCCAGGGTGCCGGCGTGCACCTCGCGGTCGAGGATGGTGTTGACCGCCACCCGCAGCTCCATCTTCAGCTCCATGAGCCAGAGCTCCGGCGCGTTGTCGCCCCAGCCGGCCTCCAGCATCATCCGCTGGGCGTAGACCGCCCACCCCTCCACCATGGCGCCGCTCCCGAAGGCGGTCTTGACCACGCTGGGGTTCCGGTTGCTGTGGATGGCCTGCACGTAGTGCCCCGGCACCGCCTCGTGGATGTCGAGGATCTGCAGCATCCAGTCGTTGTACTCCCGCAGGAACGACTCGGCGTCCCCGGCCGCCGGCGTGGTGACGTTGTAGTAGGAGCGCACCCCCGGGTCGTAGGGACCGGGCGCGTCGAGCCCGGCGCCCGCCACGCCGCGCTGGTAGGCCGGGGTCTCGCGGACCGTGAGCGGCTTGGTGGGATCCTGGTCCACCAGGTCACGCTCGCGCACGAAGACCTCCAGCGCCGCGACCTCGCCGCGGACCTTGGTCAGGAGCTGGTCCGGCGCCACGTGGTGCCGACCGAGCGCCTCGATGACCGCCCCGATGAGCTGGAGCCGGTCCTGCGGCATGGGCTGGCCGGGCAGGTGCCTGGGCCAGAGGGTCCGGGCCAGCAGCTCCATCTGGTCCTGCAGGTTGGCCTTCTCGACCAGGGCGCGCCGGTAGAGCTGCTCGGCGGTGAGGATCGACTGGCCCTGGAGCGCGAACTTGCGATCGTGGAGCGCCCTGCCGATGCGGAAGGAGCGGGCTCCACCCGTGGCCAGCCGCCCCTCCAGGGCCTTGAGGTAGGCCAGGTGGCCCTCGATGGCGCGGCGAGCCTCCAGCACCCGGACGCGGAGGGTGGCCTTCTCGTCGGCCTCCAGCGGGGCGCCGTCCACCCTGGCGAGCAGGTCGTCGCCGAAGACCCCCAGGGCGCCCGTGTTCTGCAGGATCGCCAGCTGGGTGTGCTCCAGCGTGGGGGTCTCCAGGCTGGCCCGCGCCGCCGCGTAGTAGGCCGGCACCAGGACCAGGCGGGCCGAGACGTCACGGAGGCGCTGGGGGAGCGGGGCGTACTCGACGTCGAGCATGCGGGCGAACCCGTCGCCCACGTTGTACTGGGAGGGCTGCCAGGCCCACTCCCTGAAGGTCTGGAGGGACCAGCGCTCGCTCTCGAGCTGCGTGCGCAGCAGCTCGAGGTCGACGCGGTGGGAGGTGTCGAGCCGCTTCGGCGAGAAGGTGGCCAGCGTCCGGAGCGAGCGATCGTGGAAGGCCGCCAGCGACCTCCGCCAGGCGGCGTCCGGCGCCGGCAGGGTGGCGGCGTACTTGTAATAGCCGAGCGCGAAGGCCCACTCGGGGTTGAGCTTCCAGTAGGCGTCCAGCGTCTCGCCGACGAAGCGGGCGAAGCGCTGGTCCTCCGCCGAGGCGGTGGGGGGCGTCGCGGTCGCCGGGGCGGCGACGGGCGCGGCGACGGGCGCGGCGGGGGAGGCGACGGCGGGGGCGGCCACCGGCGCAGCGGGCGCGGCGGGCGCGGCGAGGAGCGTGGCGGCGACGAGCAACGGCGCGAGGGCGGTCATGGGACCCCTTGGACGTGTGGTGGAAACGAAAAACCCCGCCAACGGGACGAGCGCTGGCGGGGATGATGGTGACCCCTACGGGAATTGAACCCATGTCTTCGCCGTGAGAGGGCGACGTCCTAACCGCTAGACTAAGGGGCCGGGAAGCCGGCCTTCTGTACCCTCTCGCGTTGCGGCAGTCAACGCTCCAGGGTGGTTTCCAGCGTGAAGCTGGGGGACAAGGATTCGAACCTTGATAGCCAGATCCAGAGACTGGCGTCCTGCCGTTAGACGATCCCCCAAGAAGAGGTCATGACTTCGTTTTCACCAGGATGAAGAGGCGGGTCTCGCCCTTCAGCTCGTACAGGTTCAGCCCTTCCCAACTCCCCGGCTTGGCCTCCGGGTTCTCGATGTGCACGGCCTTCACGCCGGGCTGGTCGGCGATGGGCCGCCGGGGGTGCTTCCCCGGTGGCAGGGCGGTCCGGAAGTACCTGAGCGCCTCCTCGTACTTCCGGTCAACCTGGTACCGGTTCTCCCCGATGCGCCTCGCGTCGTCCGGGAGGGTCAGCCCGGCCACCTTCTCGGCCAGGGAAACGCCCGGAAACGCCACGAGGAGCGCGGCGAGAGCGGCCTTATATCGGGGGGCACCGGTCATGGTCAAGTGGCGCGCGCGCCCCTACCGCCACACCTCGTAGAGGCGCCCCTTGTGGCCGGGCTCGCGCAGCTTCAGCCCCGACCGCTTCACGGCGTCCCCGCACTTGGGGCCGATCCAGCAGCCCTTGGGGTTGCTGCGCCGCCAGCTCTTGCGGAAGAGCTGGTGGACCTCGTCGAAGATGGAGTTGAGCGCCCGCGGCTTGCCCTTCAGGTCCATGGTGGCCCCGGTCTGGATCAGCTCGGCCCAGATCCGCCCCCCCTCCAGCTCGCCGGCCTCGTTGAGCTGGCAGCGCTCGTAGTGGAAGACCGGCGAGGGGATCTCCTCGATCTTGAGCATGCCGCGGTCGGGGCCGCGCTTGATGGGGTGGACCACCACCGGCGCCAGCCGCTCGAAGGCCAGGTAGTAGCTCCCCTGGTCGAGGTCGGCCACCAGCGCGGCGTCGGGGTCCACCACCAGCGGCTTCCAGTCGGGGGGGAAGAGGTCCGGGTAGAGGGTGACGTCGTGGCGGGCGAGCAGGCGGAAGAACGCCTTCTCGTCCTCGGGCACCATGAAGAAGTCGAGCTTGGAGGCCATCGGGGAACGGACTCTACACCGCCCGGCGGGCCAGCGCGTCGTACCCCTGGGCGATGCGGGTGGCCAGGATGAGCAGCTCGCCGAGATCGGAGGGGTCCACCAGCTCCCCGCGCCCGTTGTCGGCGTAGAGCACGTTGACCACCCGCCCCAGCGCCAGGATGGGCACCACGAAGGCGCTCCTCGGCACCCCGCCGCCCAGCGCCTTGAGCAGCCGCATGTTCGACTCGGTCCTGGGCAGCGGCCCGAGGAAGTGGCTCTGGGTGGCCACCACCGTCGCCACCACCCCCTCGGAGGTGAAGGGCTGGCGGAGGCGCTGCACCGGCTCCACCTCCACCCCCGGCCCCAGCCCCACCCAGCCGTGGATGCCGTCGCGCCGCACCGTGAGCAGCAGGGCCCGCTGGAAGCGGGAGCGGGCGTAGCGCAGCACGGTGCGGGCGATGGCGCCGCGCTCCGCCACCCCCTCGAGCAGCTTGACCGCCTCGTCGAAGCCGAGCGGCGAGGGCTCCACCTCGTCGGTCAGGTCGATGGGCGGCAGGTCGTCCGGGACCAGCGACAGCGGCGGCGGCCCCAGCGGCGACGGGAAGGGCGGCGGGGTGGGGATCCCGGTGAGGCCGACGTGGCCGTAGAGGGCGTGGAAGTCGTCCTCGCCGATCAGGTCGGGCCCGGAAGGGGCCCGCGGCGCCCGCGCCGCCACCGACCGCAGCGTCTCCAGGCCGCGCTCCTCGCGAAAGAGGCCGTAGGACCGGGCCAGCAGGCGCCAGAGCCGCGCCTCCGGCACCACGAAGGGGTGGAGCTTGCGGCCGGTGGCGAAGGCCACCTCGTCGAGCACCGCCACGTTGCCGGGGTCGGTGGTCAGCAGCACCAGCTTGCGGGGGGCGGCCCGCAGCGGCACCACCTCCCAGCGGTCGGCCTCGTCCGGGGTGAGCAGCTCCAGCGCCGCCAGCTCCGGCTGGAGGTCGCCGAAGAGCGCCGGCAGCCCGTGCCGGTCGCCCAGGGCGTGGGCCAGCCGCTCCTCGGTGAGGGCCCCGGCCTCCAGCAGGTTGGTGCCGAGCCGGGCGCCGAAGACGGCCTGGGCCCGCAGCGCCTCCTCCACGGCGGCGCGATCGCACTCGCCCCGCTCCACCAGCAGCTGCCCGAGGCGCGCCGCCACCCTACCCCCGCCCCGGGCGCGTCTGCCGCGCCGGATCGAGCAGCCGATCCGCTTCACGCTTCGTCAACAGCCCCCGCTCCACGGCCAGCTCCCGCACCGGCCGGCCGCTGGCCAGCGAGGCCTTGACCAGCTCGGCGGCCCCGGCGTAGCCGAGCCGCGGGGCCAGCGCCGTGGCCAGGCTGACCGTCCGCTCGGCGTAGAAGCGGGCCCGCGCCGCGTCGGCGCCGAGGCCGCGGGCGCAGCGCCTGTCGAAGGCGGTCACCGCGGCGGCCAGGATCTGCAGCTGGTGGCAGAGGTCGAAGGCCACCAGCGGCATCATCACGTTCAGCTCCAGCTGGCCGGCGGCGGCGGCGGCGGCGATGGCGCCGTCCAGCCCCATCACCTGGTAGCAGACCATGGCCAGCATCTCGGCCATCGAGGGGTTGACCTTGCCCGGCATGATCGACGAGCCGGGCTGGACCGCGGGCAGCCGGAGCTCGCCGAGGCCGGTGGCCGGGCCGCTGCCGAGCAGCCGCACGTCGCCGCCGATGCGGAGCAGCTCCACGGCGGCGCCGCGCAGGGCGCCGGAGAGGGCCACCATGGGGCCGAGCGACTGCATGGCCCCGGTGAGGCTGCGGGCCGGCGAGAGCGGCACGCCGGTCAGGCGCGACAGCTCAGCCACCACCAGCCCCTGGTAGCGCGGGTGGGCGTTGACGCCGGTGCCCACCGCGGTGCCGCCGATCCCCAGCAGCGACAGCTCCGGCAGGGCGTCGCGCACCCGCCCGGCGGCGAAATGGAGCGAGGCCGCCCAGCCCTCGACCTCCTGGCCGAGCCGGATGGGCGTGGCGTCCATCAGGTGGGTCCGCCCCGACTTGACGATCCCGTCCCAGGCGCGCGCCTTCTTCTCGAAGGTGGCGGAGAGGCCGAGGAGCGCCCCGATCACCTCCGGCGCCAGCTCCAGCGCCGCCAGCCGGATGGCGGTGGGGACCACGTCGTTGGTCGACTGCGCCATGTTGACGTGGTCGTTGGGGTCGACGAGGGCGTGATCGCCGCGGCGCCCGCCCAGCAGCTCGGCGGCGCGGCCGGCCAGCACCTCGTTGACGTTCATGTGGTGCGAGGTGCCGGCGCCGGCCTGGTAGACGTCGACCACGAACTGCTCGCGCCAGCGCCCGCCCAGCACCTCGCGCCCGGCCGCCTCGATGGCCCGGGCCACCGGGCGGGGCAGCAGGCCGAGCCGGGCGTTGGCCCGCGCCGCGGCGATCTTGATCCGGACGGTGGCGTCGATGAAGGCCGGATGGGCGTGGAGCCCGGAGATGGGGAAGTTGGCGACCGCCCGGGCCGTCTGTGCACCCCAAAGGGCTGCGGCCGGGACGGGCAGCTCGCCCATGGTGTCCCGCTCGACGCGGGTCCGGATCGAAGGTCTCCCCCTTTTGGCCATGTAGGGGGAGAGCCTAGCCCATTGCCCACTTGGGGCGCGAGGGGCCGCTACTCGACGGCGATCTCCTGGGCCCGGGCTGCGCCGTCGATCACGTACCAGACCCGCACCTTCTGGCCGGCGGCCAGCCGGGCTGGCGAGCCAACGGGCTGCCCGGCGGCGTCGAAGACCTGCACCTCGGCGCCGGCCTTGAAAGTGACCACGCCGGCGACGCACTGGACCCGCAGCTCGGCCTTGACGGCGTCGTAGCCGAGCACGGCGCCGGCGTCGAACTTGGTCCGGTCGGTGACCTGGGCGAGGCGTGGCGCCGGGAACGGAAACGGGGCGACGGCGAGCAGCAGGGCGGCGAGCAGGGCGGTCATGTGCCGAGTATGGCGGTTCTGGCGCCGCTCGCCAACGGGCTGGTGGCTCCGTCCCGACGGGTCAGGCCGGGGGGCGCGAGCGGCGCCTCCCGGTGGAGCGGCCTGGGAGGGTGGGGCGCCGGGGCGGCGCAGCGGTTACAATGTGGGGTCATGGCCGAGCGCAACCGTCCTGGGGGAGGAGCCGACACCGCGGCCCCCAAGACCCGCACCCGCAAGAAGGTGGCCCGGCCGCCGCTCTTCAAGGTCCTGTTGCACAACGACGATTTCACCACCCAGGAGTTCGTCGACTGGGTGCTGGTGACCGTCTTCCGGCACGACGCCGAGACGGCCCACCGCATCATGTTGAATGTTCATATGCACGGTGTCGGGGTGGCGGGTATCTATCCAAGAGAGATCGCCGAGCACAGGGCAGAGAAGGTGATGTCCCTGGCCCGGGAGGCGGAGTTCCCCCTCCTCTGTACGATCGAGCCGGAGTGACGATGGTGACCGTGTCGAAGGACCTGCAGCAGACCCTCCAGGCGGCGGTGTCCGACGCCCGCAAGCGCAAGCACGAGTACGTCACGCTCGAGCACCTGCTCCACGCGCTCTGCGGAGACAAGGTGGCCAGCGAGGTGCTGGTGGCCTGCAGCGCCGACCTGCCGGCGCTGACCCGGGAGCTGGACGACTACCTCTCCCGCACCCTCGAGGCCCTCCCCGAGGAGCAGGACCCGGAGCAGACCGCCGCCTTCCAGCGGGTGCTGCAGCGGGCCGCCTGGCACGTCCAGGGGGCAGGGCGCAGCGAGCTCAACGGCGGCGACGTGCTGGTGGCGCTCACCCGCGAGCGCGGCTCCCACGCCGTCTACCTGCTGGAGAAGCAGGGGGTCCGGCGCATCGACATCCTCCAGTACCTCTCCCACGGCGTCACCAAGGACGGCGAGGGGCGCGCCCTGCCCGGCGCCGGCAGCCCGCCGCCCAACGAGGGCGGCGACGAGGAGGAGGGGCCGCCGGCGACGGTGAAGGACCCCTTCAAGGCCTTCACCGTCAACCTGGTGGAGCGGGCCGCCAAGGGGCAGATCGACCCGCTGGTGGGGCGCGACTCGGAGATCGAGCGGACCATCCAGGTGCTCTGCCGCCGCCGCAAGAACAACCCGGTCTTCGTCGGCGATCCGGGGGTGGGCAAGACCGCCATCGTCGAGGGGCTGGCGCTGCGCATCCACGAGAAGAAGGTGCCGGCCATCCTGGCCGGCTGCGCCATCTACTCGCTCGACATGGGCTCGCTGCTGGCCGGCACCAAGTTCCGCGGCGAGTTCGAGCAGCGGCTCAAGGGGGTCATCGCCGGCGTCAAGAAGGTGCCGGGGGCCATTCTCTTCATCGACGAGATCCACACCATCGTCGGCGCCGGCGCCACCAGCGGCTCCTCCATGGACGCCTCCAACCTGCTCAAGCCCTCGCTGGCCTCGGGCGAGCTGCGCTGCATCGGCTCCACCACCTACCAGGACTACAAGGCCACCTTCGAGCGCGACCACGCCCTGGCCCGCCGCTTCCAGAAGATCGAGGTGGGCGAGCCGACGGTGGAGGACACCATCAAGATCCTCAAGGGGCTGAAGAAGGTCTACGAGGACCACCACGGCGTCGAGTACTCGGCCCGCGCCCTGCGGGCCGCCGCCGAGCTCTCCGCCAAGCACATCAACGATCGCAAGCTGCCCGACAAGGCCATCGACGTGCTCGACGAGGCCGGGGCCCGCGACCGGATGCGCCCCGAGGAGAAGCGCCACCACCGCATCACCGCCCGCGACGTGGAGCGGGTGGTGGCCCGCATCGCCAAGATCCCGGAGCGGACCGTCTCCAGCGACGATCGCAGCGCCCTGCAGAACCTGGAGCCGGAGCTGAAGAAGGTGATCTTCGGCCAGGACCCGGCCATCGAGGCCATCGCCTCGGCCATCAAGCTGGGGCGCAGCGGGCTGGGGAGCCCGGAGAAGCCCACCGGCTGCTTCCTCTTCTCCGGCCCCACCGGGGTCGGCAAGACCGAGCTGGCCAAGCAGCTGGCCCGCATCCTCGGCGTCGAGTTCCTGCGCTTCGACATGACCGAGTACCAGGAGAAGCACACCGTGAGCCGGCTCATCGGCGCCCCGCCCGGCTACGTCGGCTTCGACCAGGGCGGGCTGCTCACCGACGCCGTCAACAAGACCCCCTACGCGGTGCTGCTGCTCGACGAGATCGAGAAGGCCCACGGCGACGTCTACAACCTGCTGCTGCAGGTGATGGACCACGCCACCCTCACCGACAACAACGGGCGCAAGGCCGACTTCCGCAACGTGGTGCTGGTGATGACCACCAACGCCGGGGCCCAGGAGCTCTCGGCCCGGCGGGTGGGGTTCGGCAACGAGGCCCAGGCCCCGGGCAACGCCCGCAACGCCATCGAGCGGACCTTCAGCCCGGAGTTCCGCAACCGGCTCGACGCCTGGGTCTCCTTCGACTCGCTGCCGGCCGACGTGGTGGCCCGCATCGTCGACAAGTTCGTGGCCGGGCTGGAGGAGCAGCTGCTGGAGAAGAAGGTGAAGCTGGAGCTGACCGCCGAGGCCCGCGCCTGGTTCGCCGAGCACGGCTTCGACCCCAAGATGGGCGCCCGCCCCATGGCCCGGATCATCCAGAACGAGATCAAGAAGCCGCTGGCCGAGAAGATCCTCTTCGGCGACCTGCAGGGCGGCGGTACCGTCCGCGTCGAGGTGGACCTGGAGACCGACCGGCCCCGGCTGGTGGTGGTGCCGGCGGTGGCCCCGGTGCCGGCGTAGGACGAGGACCTCCCCGGGCACATCCCGCCGCACCCATCGTCCCGACCAGTCGGGGGGCCCCTTGTCGAGCCTCGCCGGCGGGGGCGACACTTTGCGGCGGCCGGTTCCGGGGCAGCCCCGGATGGCCCTCGGAGGATTCGGGTGCCGATCGTCGTTTCCTACCTGGAGGCTGAGCAGGTCGTGGAGTGCACCTACTCCGGCGAGGTCGGCCCCGCCGAGCTGGCCCAGTCCATCCTGTCCGCGGTCGAGCTGGGCAGATCACGCGGGACCTTCAACGTCATCACCGATCTGACCGCGCTCGCCGCCGGCCCCTCGGTCGGCGACCTCTACGAGGTGCCCAGGCTGTTCGAGCGGCTGGGCCTGCCGCGCACCCTGCGCGAGGCCATCGTCGCCCCGGCGCTCTCGACGTTTGCCGCCGACGTCCAGTTCTACGAGGACGTCTGCAGCAACCGCGGCTGGATGGTCCGGGTCTTCCCCGACCGCACCGGCGCCCTGGCCTGGCTGGCCAAGGACCCGGCCTGAACGAACCGGCGGCGACGAGCCGCTGACGCCCCGTCGGGGCCGCGATTCTGAGAGCCTTCTCATGGTGGCCCCATGAGCCGCGCTTGAGGTCGACGCTAGAAGTGACGGCATGTGGGCCGTCCCCCTCCTCGCACTCGTCGCTCTCGCCTCCCCCCCCCTCGAGGCGAAGGCTTCGATCACCTTCGACGAAGCGCTGGGCCTGGTCGCCGCCTCCCCCGCGGTGACCAGCGCCCTGCGCGCCGTCGAGGTGAAGCGAGAGGGGGACGCCCACGTTTCCTCCCTCCCCTCCAACCCGCTGGTGCTCCTCCAGCCGGCCGTCGCGCCCAGGGACGCGGCGCGCCGGCCGGAGGGGCAGCTGTCCCTCTCCGTCCCCCTCAACCTCTCCGGGCTGGGCGGCGCCCGCCGCGAGGCCGCCTCCCGCGAGACCGACACCCTCGACGCCCAGGGACGCGCCGAGGCGCTCTCCCGGCGGCTCGACGCCGCCCGCGCCTGGATCGACCTCTGGGCCGCCGAGCTGGCCGAGCAGCTCTCGCGCGAGGAGCTGGCGCTGGCCACCGAGCTGGCCGACCGGACCCGCCGCGCCGCCGAGTCGGCGGCCCTGACCCGGGCCGACGCCGCCGACGCCGACGCCTACCGGGCCGAGGCCCAGCTGCTGGCGCTCTCGGTGGAGGGCGAGGTCACCGACCTGGGCCTGGCGCTCTCCCGCGCCGTCAGCCGCGCCACCCCGGTGGTGCTCTCCACGGTGGGCCAACTCCCGGCGCCCGAGGTGCCGGAGCGCGAGCGCTGGCCGTCGCTGCTGGCGGCGGCCGGGGCCCTCCCCGCGCCCCGGGCGCTCCGGCTCTCGGCCGAGGCGGAGCGGGCCCGCGCCGTGGAGGCGCGCGCCGTCCGCGGCCTGGAGGTCTCGCTGGGCGCCATGGCCCAGCGCGATGCCCAGGGGCGCGACGTCTTCCTCGGCACCGTCGGCTTCTCGCTCCCCTTCTTCGAGCGCGGCGCGCGCGAGGCCGCCCCGCGCGCCGCCGAGGCGGTCCGGCTCGACGGGGCCGCGGTCGACGCCGCCCGCGTCGCCGCCACCGAGCTGGCCCGCGCCCTCCACGAGGTGGAGCACTCGGCCGAGGTGCTGCGCGCCATCGAGACCGGCCTGGTGCCGGCCGCCACCGAGAGCGCCCGGCTCCGCGAGGCGGCCCTGAAGGCCGGGGACGCCACCGTGCTCGAGGTGCTGGTCTCCCGCCGCGCCGCCGTCCAGGCCCGGGCCCGCGCCATCCGCGCCCTGGCCGGCTACGCCTGGGCCCGGGTGCGGGTCACGCTGCTGCTCGCCCAGCTCCCTTCCATGTCCGCCACGCCGTCCGGAGGTCAGTCTTGAGCCACGCCGAAACATCCTCGTCCTACCGGGTCATCGGGAAGCTGAAGCCCGCGGCCACCGCCGCCGCTGCGCCGCGCGAGCCCTTCGACCAGCTGGTCGCCAAGGTCGTCGCGGTGGTCTCCGGCGCCATCGTCGTGGCCACCGTGGGGCTGCTGGTGGCCTCGGTCCTGTCCGGCTGCGCCCCGCCGGCCCAGGCGGCGAGCACCCAGGCGCCGGCCCCGACCGCCACCCCGGCCCCCCTTCCCCCCACCTCGGCCCGCACCCCGTGGGTGAAGGCCCGCAGCGCCGACGGCGTCGCCCTGCTCGAGGCGCCGGCCCGCGTGCTGGGCGGGCCCGACGGCCAGGCCGCCGTGGCCCCCACCTTCCGCGCCCGTGTCACCCGCATCCTGGTCCGGGCCGGCGAGCAGGTGACCCGCGGCCAGGTGGTGGCCCTGGTCGCCATGCCCGACGTCATCCAGGCGGCCGGCGCCTACGCCGCCGCCACCACCCGGCTGGAGGCCTACCAGCGCCGCAAGGAGCAGCTCGACGCCCTCCGCAAGGACGGGCTGGTGAAGCTCTCCGACCTGCTCGAGGCCGAGACCAGGCTGGCCGAGGCCCGGGCCGACCAGCAGACCGCGCTCGGCACCCTGCGCGCCGCCGACCTCGGCGCCGCCGACGTGGCGCGCCTCCTCGACGGCAACGGGGAGGTCGCCATCCGCAGCCCCATCGCCGGCACCGTCACCGAGGTGCGCGCCTCGCTGGGCGAGACCCGCGAGCCCTCCGGCGAGCCGCTGGCCCGGGTCGCCGCCGGGGGCGAGTCGCGCGTCGAGGCCCGCCTGGCCCACGCCCCGCCGCCGGGCGCCCGCTTCGAGTTCGTCACCGCCGCCGGGGAGCACCACCCGCTCACGGCGCTCGGCCACGCCCCGGTGGTCGACGGCCGCGACGGCACCACCGCCGCCTGGTTCGCCCCGGCCGCCGGGGCCCGCCTGCCCTCCGGGCTGGCCGGCACGCTGGTGGTCCGGCTCGACGGGACGGCCGCCGCCATCCCGGCCCGCGCCGTGGCGCTCGACGCCGGGAAGGCCTACGTCGTGCTCAACGGCCCGGGCGGGCCGAAGCGCACCCCGGTGGAGGTGCTGGCCTCCTCCGGCGCCGACGCCCTGGTGCGCGGCGGCCTGAAGCCGGGTGACGAGGTGGCCGCCGACGCCGCCCTGGCGTCGCGGGGCGACTCGTGATCGGAAGGCTGGTCGCCTGGTCGGTGGAGCACCGGGTCGCCGTGGTGGCGACCACGCTGGCCCTCACCGTGGTGGGCCTGCTGGTGGGCGCCCGCCTGCAGTTCGACGCCCTCCCGGACATCACCACCAACCAGGTGCTGGTCCTCACCCGGGCCCCGGGCCTGACGCCCGAGGAGGTGGAGCGCCGGGTGACCCGGCCCCTGGAGACGGCCCTGGGCGGCCTGCCGGGGACCACCGAGCAGCGCAGCCTCTCCCGCTACGGCATCTCCTCGGTCACCGTGGTCTTCGCCGACCAGGTCGATCCCTGGCTGGCGCGGCAGCTGGTCAAGGAGCGGCTCGACGGCGTGGCCGGCAGCCTGCCCCAGGGCGTCGATGCCCCGGAGCTGGGACCGGTCACCGGCGGCCTCGGCGAGATCTTCCACCTCACCCTCTCCTCGGAGCGGCGCACCGCCGCCGAGCTGCTGGAGCTGGCCACCCTGAAGGCCGCGCCGCTGCTCCGCTCGGCGCCGGGCGTGGTCGAGGTCAACACCTGGGGCGGCGAGCAGCGCACCCTCGAGGTGCGGGCCGACCCCATCCGCATGGCCCAGCGCGGCCTGACGCTGGCCGACCTGCAGGCCGGACTGGCCCAGGCCACCGGCACCGCCGCCGGCGCCAGCGTGCCGGCCGGCTCCGGCCAGGCCCTGCTCCGCGCCGTGGCCCTGCCGCGCGGCCCCTCCGACCTGGGCGCCTCGCTCATGGAGCGCCACGGGCAGGCCGGACCGCCCATCCGCCTCGCCGAGGTCGCCGATCTCGGCGAGGGGGCGCTGCCGCGCATCGGCGCCGCCACCTCCAACGGCCAGGGCGAGACCGTCTACCTGATGGCCCAGATGCTCCGCGGCGCCAACGCCGTGGAGGTGATGCGGGGCGTCCACCTGAAGCTCGACCTGGTGAAGAAGGCCCTGCCGCCGGACGTGCGGCTGGAGGTGGTCTACGACCGGAGCACCCTGGTGGGAGCCACCATCCGCACCGTCTTCACCAACCTGGCCGAGGGCGGCCTGCTGGTGGTGCTGGTCCTGCTGCTCATGCTTGGCTCCTGGCGGGCCGGGCTGGTGGTGGCCAGCGCCATCCCGCTCTCCATGCTGGGGGCCACCGCCGCCATGGTGGCGCTGGGGATCCCCGGCAACCTCATGTCGCTGGGGGCCATCGACTTCGGGCTGGTGGTCGACGGCGCCGTGGTCATGGTGGAGGCCATCTTCCACGGGGTCTCCCGCCAGAGCTTCGAGGGGCTCGCCCCCGCGGAGGCCCGCCGCCGCTTCCGCGACCACGTCGCCGGCGTCACCCGCGGCGTGGCCAGCCCGGTCTTCTTCTCGGTGCTGGTCATCCTGCTGGTCTACGTGCCGGTGCTCTCGCTCACCGGCGTGGACGGCAAGATGTTCCGGCCCATGGCGCTGACCGTGGTCTTCGCGCTCTTCACCTCGCTGCTGCTCTCGCTCACCTTCATCCCCGCCGCCGCGGCGCTCTTCCTGCGCCCCGGCGACGTCCCGGCCCGCACCCCGCCGCTGGTCCGGCTGGTCGATCGGCTCTACCGGCCGGCGCTGGCCGCCGCCACCTCCCGCCCGTCGCTGGTGGCCGCCCTGGCCGCCGCGCTCCTCCTCCTCGGCGTCGGGCTCTTCGCCCGCTCGGGCAGCGAGTTCGTGCCGCAGCTCGACGAGGGCGACCTGGTCATCCAGACCACCCGGGCCGCCGACATCTCGCTCGACTCGGCGGTGCGGGAGGCCGGCAAGCTGGAGGCGGCGCTGGTGGGGCACGTGCCGGAGGTGCTGCGGGTCACCTCCCGGGTCGGCAGCCCGGCGGTGGCCACCGACATCATGGGCATCGAGCAGGCCG
This sequence comes from Anaeromyxobacteraceae bacterium, assembly GCA_032654565.1. Taxonomy (GTDB): domain Bacteria; phylum Myxococcota; class Myxococcia; order Myxococcales; family Anaeromyxobacteraceae; genus JADKCZ01. Next base: position 280,725 of record JAULAX010000009.1, read on the forward strand.
ACGTCTTCGTGACGCTGGCGCCGCGCTCGGCCTGGCGCGCGGGGCTGACCCGCGACCGGCTCATCGCCGAGGTGGACGCGGCGCTGGCGGCCAGCGCCCCCGGCGGCGAGCCCGCCTACACCCAGCCCATCCAGATGCGCTTCAACGAGCTGCTGGGCGGGTCGGTGGCCGACGTGGCCATCTCGGTCTACGGCGACGACCTCGGCGAGCTGCGCCGCACCGCCGAGCAGGTGGCGGCGGTGGTGGCCAGGGAGCGCGGCGCCGCGGACGTCCGCATCAACGCCCCGCCCGACGTCTCGCTCCTCGAGGTCCGCCCCCGCCCCCTCGACGCCTCGGCGGCCGGGTTCACGGTGCGCGAGGTGCTCGACTCGGTGCAGGCCATCCGCACCGGGTTGCCGGCCGGGGCCACCTACGACGGCCCGCTGCGCATCCCCATCGTGCTGCGGCTGGGGGGCGGGACCACCGCCTTCACGCTGGCCGACCTGCCCCTGCCCTCGGCCTCGGGGGCGCTGGTGCCCCTCTCGCGGGTGGCCGACGTCACCACCACGCTGGCGCCGTCGCTGGTGGCCCGCCAGGACGCCGAGCGGCGGCTGGTGGTCGGCTTCAACGTGCGCGGCGCCGACCTGGGGACGGTGGTGGCCCACGCCGAGCGCGCCGTCGGCGCCCAGGTGACCCTCCCCGGCGGGCAGCGGCTGGAGTGGGGCGGGCAGTACCAGACGCTCCAGGAGGCCACCCGGCGGCTCATGCTGGTGATCCCGGGCGTGCTGCTCCTCATCCTGCTGGTCCTGCTGGCGGCCTTCCGCGCCGCCGGCCCGGCGCTGATCATCTTCCTCAACGTCCCCTTCGCCACCGTGGGCGGGATCATGGCGCTGGCGGCGCGCGGCATGCCCATCTCCATCTCGGCGGCGGTCGGCTTCATCGCCCTCTCCGGCGTGGCGGTCCTCAACGGGGTGGTGCTGATGTCGCGGCTGACCCGCCTCGAGGCCGATGGCCTGGGCCCGGCCGAGGCGGCCCGGACCGCGGCCCACGAGCGCTCCCGGCCGGTGCTGATGACGGCGCTGGTGGCGGCGCTCGGCTTCATCCCCATGATGCTGGCCAGCGGCGCCGGGGCCGAGGTGCAGCGCCCGCTGGCCACCGTGGTGGTGGGCGGGCTGGTGACCTCCACGGCGCTGACCCTCCTCATCTTGCCGGCGCTCTATCCTTGGCTGAGGCGCCGTTCGGAGCGAGGATACCTGGCCACGGAGTCGACCAGTCATGAAGCTGCTCTTGGTGGAGGATGAGTCGCGGGTGGCGAGCACGCTGGCCCGCGGCCTCGGCGAGGAGGGGCACCAGGTCGACGTCTGCGCCACCGGCCGCTCGGCGCTGGAGCAGGGCCAGGCCATCGAGTACGACGTGGTGCTGCTCGACTGGTCGCTCCCCGACCTCGACGGCGTCTCGGTGCTGCGCGCCTGGCGCGAGGCCGGGCTGCGCACCCCGGTGCTGCTGCTGACGGCCCGCGGCTCCACCGGCGAGAAGGTGATCGGCCTGCGGGCCGGCGCCGACGACTACCTGGTCAAGCCCTTCGCCTTCGACGAGCTGCTGGCCCGCCTCGAGGCCCTGCACCGTCGCAACGGGGCCGGGGAGCCGGCCGTGCTCGGGCCGGTCCGCCTCGACCCGCGCCGGCGCGCCCTGGTGCGCGACGGCCGCTCCGAGGCGCTCACCGCCCGCGAGTACTCCCTGCTGGCGGAGCTCTCCGGCCACCGGGGCGACGTGCTCTCCCGCAGCCGCCTCATCGACGCCGTCTGGGGCACCGACTTCAACGGCAACCAGAACGTGGTGGACGTCTACGTCGGCTACCTGCGCGCCAAGCTGGAGCGGATCGGCGCCGCCGGCGTGGAGATCCAGGCAGTCCGCGGCATCGGCTACCGGCTGGTGGCCCCCGAGGCCCTGCGGTGAGGCTGGCGGCGCGGCTCTGGGTCCTGGGGGCCCTGCTCCCCGCCGCCGCCCTGCTGGCGGCGGTGCTGGTGGCCGGCCGCTTCCTCGAGGCCCAGCTGGAGGGGACGCTCGACCAGGCGCTCCTCTCCCAGGCCGCCATCGAGTCGGTCAGCCTCTTCGACGGGCCCGGCGGCGTCCCGCACCTGCACATCCAGGACAGCCCCCTCGGCGCCCAGGTCCGGGCCTTCGCCCCCAGCGGCGCGCTCTACGGCCCCGACGGCGCGCTGCGGATCCGCTACCCGGCCGACCCGTCGCCCGACGGCGCCCCGGCCACGCTCCTCCCCGGCCGGCTCGGCGACCCGGCCACCCTGGCGGTGCGGCGCGCCCCCTCCGGCGAGCGGCTCCGGGTGCTCTCCGTGACGGTGCGGAGCCCGGGCGGGGATCCCCACGCCCTCCAGGTGACCGCCTCGCTGGCCCAGGTGGACGCCTCGGTCACCGCCTTCCGCAAGGTGGGGCTGGTGGTGGTGCTGCTGCTGGCGGCCGCGCTGGTGGCGCTGCAGACCATCCTGGCGCGGCGCCTCTCGCTGCGGGTGAACCGGCTGACCCGTCACATGACGGCGCTGCGCGAGGGCGACCTGGAGGCGCCGCCGCCGCTCGACGCCGGGCGGGACGAGGTCGGCGAGCTCTCCCGGGTGGTGGCGTCGGCCACCGACCGGCTGCGCTCGGCGCGCGCCGGCCAGGAGCGGCTCATCGCCGAGGCCGCCCACGAGCTGCGCACGCCGCTCACCCTGGTGCGCACCACCATCGATGTGGCGCTGCGCCGCCGCCGGACCCCCGAGGAGCTGGAGCAGGCGCTGCGCGACGCCCGGGACGAGGTGGACCGGCTGGCCAAGCTCTCGTCCCGCCTGCTCGACCTGGCCTCGGCCCGGCGCGGCACCTGGGACCGGTCGCCCGGTGACCTGGCGCAGGTGGCCCGGGAGGCGGCCGAGGCGGCCCGCGCCGACGCCGAGGGGCGTGGGGTGCTGGTCACCGTCGTCGCCCCGGCGCCGGCCCCGGCCAGCTTCGACCGGGATGGCGTGCGCCAGGCGCTCGACAACCTGCTGGCCAACGCCGTCCGCCACAGCCCGGCCGGGGGGACGGTCACCGTGGAGGTGACCGCGGGGGCCGGGGCCGAGGGGGCGCCGCTGGTCCGCATCACCGTGCGCGACGAGGGGCCCGGGATCCCGCCAGCCCTGCACGACCGGGTCTTCGAACCCTTCGCCCGAGGCGCGGGGGTCTCCGGCGCCGCCGGCCTGGGGCTGGCCATCGTCCGCGACGTGCTCCGCGGCCACGGCGGTCGCGCCTACGTCGCCCCTACCGGCTCCGGAGCCACGGTGGTCCTCGAGCTCCCCGCCGCCGCCGCGCCGGCCTGAGCCCGGCGCCGCCGGGGCCTCCGCGCCGGTCCGCCCGCCCTCAGCTCCACGAACAGCGGTACTCGCAGAACGGCCCGCCGCGGGCCCGGCACTGCACCTCCTCGACCTTGACCTCGGTCCCTCCGCACAGCTCGATGGCCCGCTGGTGCCAGCCGATCACCGTGAGACAGTCGGTGGCCGAGGCGATCTCCGCCCCCTCGGTGCGCAGCACCGCCGACCGCTCGCCGGTCTTCTGGTAGGTGCGCGTGCCCACCGCGTAGTAGGCGGCGTAGATGCGCGGCGCCGCCGCCAGCAGGAAGTGGGGGTCGCCCTCGCGGAGGTAGGGGCGGTGGACCCCCTTGAGGTTCTGCTCCGCCGAGGACCGCCCCATCTCCAGGAAGACCCGCGACCTGTCCCCGGGGGAGAGCACCGTTGCGATGGCGGCGTCGAGCCGCAGGTTGAGGTCGAGCGGGTACCAGGTCACCGGCAGGATCATCCCGGAGAGGACGGCGCGGTCCTCGGCGGGCAGGCTGGCCAGCACCTCCATGAAGCGGGCCTCGCCGGCCACCTCGCGGACGTACTGGATGCGGCTGAGGAGGATGTGCCCCTTGATGCGGCTCCCGGTCTGCGGTGCGGCCATCTGTTCCACCTCGGCGCTGCGCTTCGAGACGCCTGGCCGGCGCCACGGCGTGGCGCCTCCAGGGTGCGTCTGTGGTTTACCTGCCCCCACATCGCCGCCGGCGATAAATCTGGCGCCCGATCGGGTTGAAGTATCATCATCCTCCTCGCCGGCCTGGCCGGCACTACCCCGCCGGAGGCACCATGAGAAGGATCTCGTTCGGACTGCTCGCCCTCGCCCTGCTCGCCTCGCCGGTCACCGCCCGCGCCGGCTTCCTCCTCGAGGCCTCGGTCGGCTCCGGCGTCCGCGCCGGCATCGGCGACGTCGAGCGCATTCCCACCAACGCCATGCTGGCCGTCGGCTACGGCTTCACCAGCATGCTGAAGCTGGAGGTGGGCGCGCTGGCCAACCTCGGCGACGCCAAGGCCGGCTTCTCCAGCGGCGGCTCCAAGGTCGACGTCGACCTGCGCGGCATGGTGGTGGTCTCGCCGCCGCTCTTCCCCCTCTACCTGCGCGGCATCGCCGGGGTCACCTCGCTGAGCGTCAAGCCGGCCAAGTTCACCTACGGGGCCGCCCTGGGCGTGGGCTTCGGCCTCTTCGGCATCGGCGCCTTCGGCGAGGTCGGCGCCATGCAGCACCGCTACGAGATCACCCTGCCCGCCGGCGGCGGCACCGTCGGCAAGGACGGCTGGCAGATCGAGGGCCGGCTGGGCATCTCCATCGGCTGACCCGGCGGGGCCGGCTCGCTCAGCGGCCCACGTCGCGCAGGACCTCGCGGGCCGCGTTGTAGCCGCAGGCCCCCATGACCCCGCCGCCCGGGTGGGTGGCGGCGCCGCAGAGGTAGAGGTTGGCCACCGGGGTCCGGTAGTCGGCGTAGCCGGGGATGGGGCGCATCGAGAAGAGCTGCGAGAGCCCCATCGACCCCTGGAAGATGTTGCCGCCGGTGAGCCCGAAGCGGCGCTCCAGGTCGAGCGGCGAGAGCACCTCGCGGTGCAGCACCGAGTCCCTGAAGCCCGGCGCGTACCGCTCCAGCAGGTCGACGCAGCGGTCGGCGAAGGGCTCCTTCTGCTCGTCCCAGGTCCCCTCGGCCAGCGCGTAGGGAGCGTACTGGACGAAGATCGACATCAGGTGCTTCCCCGGCGGCGCCACGCTGGGATCGACCACCGAGGGGATGGTGGCCTCCAGGATGGGCTCCCGCGAGGGCCGGCCGGCCCGGGCGTCGTCGAAGGCCCGCTCCATGTACGCGAGCGACGGGCAGATGTGGATGGTGCCGCGGTGCTGCGGGCCCGGGGCCCCCGGCCGGGCCGTGAAGTCGGGCAGGCGGGAGAGCGCCAGGTTGATCTTGAGCGAGGCGCTCGAGTAGTCGATGGACCGCACCGCCTCGGCCGCCTCGTCGGGAAGGTGCTCCGCCCCCACCAGCTCCAGCAGCGTCACCGTGGCGTCGGCGCAGGAGACCACCCGGCGGGCGGTCAGCGCGGTGCCGTCGGCCAGCACCACGCCGGTGGCGCGGCCGTCACGGACCTCGATGCGGGCCACCCGGGCGTCGCAGCGGATCTCGGCGCCGTGCTCCCGGGCCGCCGCGGCCAGCGCCTCGGGGAGCGCCCCCATGCCCCCCTTGACGTAGCCCCAGACGCCGCGGGCGCCGTTGCACTCCCCCATGACGTGGTGGAAGAGCACGTAGGCGGTGCCGGGCGTGGCCGGCGACGCGAAGGCCCCGATGATGGCGTCGGTGGCCAGGGTGGCCTTGAGCTCGTCCGACTCGAACCAGCGATCCAGGATGGTCCGGGCCGGGGCGGTGAGGATCTCCACGGCGCGCGGGCCGTCGGCCCCCAGCCTGGCGAAGCGGAGCGCGGTCTTCCCCAGCCGCCAGAGGTCGCCGAGCCGGCGCGAGAAGGGATCCGGCGGCGTCTCCAGCAGCGTCGGCTCGATGGCCCCGGCGATGCGCAGCAGCATGGCCTCGTAGGCGGGGAGCCGCCCGGCGTCCCGCGCCGAGAACCTCGCCACCTCGCGCCGGTTGAGCTCCGGGTCGGGCCCCATCAGCAGCGAGCGGCCGTCGGGCAACGGCGTGAAGGAGGAGGGGTCGCGGGGCAGCACCTGGTAGCCGTGGCGCGTCAGCTCGAGGTCGCGGACGATCTCGGGGCGGAACAGGCTGACCACGTAGGCGGCGCTGGAGACGCGGTAGCCCGGCCAGGTCTCCTCGGTGGTGGCGGCGCCGCCCACCCGGTCCCGGGCCTCGAGGACCAGCACCCGCTGCCCGGCCCGGGCCAGGTAGGCGGCGGTGACCAGGCCGTTGTGTCCGGCGCCGACGACGATGACGTCAACGCTGGTGGCCATGTCAGCCTCTCCCCAGCGGCCTGCCGCTCCGGCACCACTCGCTGAAGGAGCCGACGTAGTGCGAGGCCCCGTCGAGCCCGGCCAGCTCCAGCGCCAGCAGCGTGTGGCAGGCGGTGACCCCGGAGCCGCAGTGGACCACCAGCCGCTCCGGCGGCGTGCCGGCGAGCAGCGCCAGATAGCTGGCCCGGAGCTCGGCCGGCGGCTTGAAGCGGCCGGCGGCGTCGAGGTTCTCGGCGAAGGGCAGGTTGACGGTGCCGGGGATGCGGCCGGCCACCGGGTCGAGCGGCTCCGACTCGCCGCGCCAGCGCTCCCGGCTGCGGACGTCGAGCACCTTCCAGGCCGGGTCCTGCACCAGCCGCTCCACGGCGGCGAGCGCCACGGTCGGGCGCTGCCAGGCGCTGCAGGGGTAGGGAAGCGCAGCCGGGACCGGCGGCGGAAGCGCAGTGGTCAGCGCCGCGCCCGCGGCCTGGGCCGCCTGGAGCCCGCCGTCGAGCACCGCCACGTTCCGGTGGCCGACCGCCCGCAGCATCCACCAGAGCCGGGCGGCGGCGTTGCCGCCCGCGGCGGCGTCGGAGGCGACCACCCGGGTCTCGGGGCCAATCCCCCAGGCCCCCAGCTGGGCGCACCAGGTGGCCAGCGAGGGGAGCGGGTGGCGGCCGCCGCGCGCCGGGTCGAAGCCGGGCTCGGAGGCGGCGCTGAGCTGGACGTTCAGGTCGGCGTGGAGGGCGCCGTCGAGGTGCCCGGCGGCGTAGCCCTCGACGCCGGGGCGGGCGTCGAGGAGGCGGACGGAGGTCGGCGCGGCGAGCAGCGCTTCAGCTGAGATGAGCGGACCGAAGGGCATGGGACGGGTCTAGCAGATGCGCGTCCGGCCCGCCTAGAAGGAGTTCCTCCCCTCGACCGTGAGGGTCCAGGGCGAGCAGGATGAGCCAGCGAAATACTTCACGTAGATCCAGACGTCGAAGCTGTCGTCCGCGGCCGTGTCGATCCGGTTCAGGATGACCTGCTCCGGTAGGCCGGACCCTGCGGCCGACACGTACTGCCACGGACCACAGGCCGCTACCGTGGAGATCTGGAGGTCGTAGTCGATGCCGGGCGGGACCGTGAGCTTCACGGTGAGGCGGAGGGCGTCGGTGCAGGTGTTGAAGGGCACTGGCGCAGCGGGGCTGCACTCAGAAACATGAACCTTGAACCAGCCCTCGGTCGTGCCGGTCTGCGACAGCAACTGGGTGCTGGTGTTGCTGCAAAGACCCAATCCACCTCTCTGGAGCTCCCCACAGGTCGTCCCCAGGTCCACCGGCGTGGCGCAGCTGGTGCTGGCAGTGGTGTGGGAGAACTCGCAGCCGTTGGCGTCGTTCCCGTCGCAGCTGTCGAAGCCGGTGGTGCAGCCGGCGATCGCGCAGGACCCGGTGGCGCAGCTGGCGGAGGCGTTGGCCCTGCTGCAGCCGATGGCGCAGCCGCCGCAGTCGGTGAGCGTGTTGATGGCCGTCTCGCAGCCGGTGGCGGGGCTCCCGTCGCAGTTGGCGAAGCTGGCGTTGCAGGCGCCGACGTTGCATGCCCCCCCGGTGCAGGCGGCGGTGGCGTTGGGCAGGCTGCACGCCGAGCCGCAGCTCCCGCAGTTGTCCGGATCGACCAGCGTGTTTCGACAGAGGCCGGCGCAGCAGGTGCCGCTGGCGCAGTCGGTGCCCAGGCTGCAGGCGCCCCCGTCCGGCCTCTTGCAGGTCGAGGCGGCACAGGCGAAGCCCGCGGCGCAGTCGCCGTCCACGCTGCAGGAGGTCAGGCAGCTCCCGCTGCCGCCGCTGCAGGTGTAGGGGCTGCAGTCCTGCACGCCGGTATCGAGGCAGGTCCCCGCTCCGTTGCAGGTGTCGGCCCGGTTGGCCGAGGTGGCGGAGGCGCAGAAAGGCGCGGCGCACTGGGTCCCGTCCGGGTAGAGGCCGCAGCTCCGCGCGCCGGAGCAGGTCCCGCTCTGCCCGCAGGTCGCGGCCGCGTCGGCGGGGCACTCGTTGTCGGGGTCCTGGCCAAGCCCGATGGCGTTGCAGACACCGAGCCCTCCTGCCAGGTTGCACTTCTCGCAGGTCCCGGCGCAGCGCGATCCGCAGCAGACACCGTCGGTGCAGAAGCCGGTGCCACACTCGACGTCGGCGCTGCAGACCTGGCCGGCAGCCTTGAGCAGGCGGCAGGCTCCGCTGCTGCAGGTGATCCCGGCGGCGCAGTCGCTGTTCAGGGTGCAGCTGGACCGGCAGGCCCCGGACACGGCGTTGCAGGCGTAGGGAGCGCAGTCCGTCGTCCCGGCGTCGACGCAGGTGCCGCCACCGTTGCAGGTGTCTGCCGCCGCCGCCACCGTCGCCGACAGGCAGCTGGCCGGGGCGCAGACCGTGCCGCTGGAGTAGAGGGCGCAGCTGCGCGCCCCGGAGCAGGCGCCGGTCCCGCCACAGCTGGAGACGGGGTCGGCGGGGCACTCGGCCGAGGCCTGGCCGGCCGGGAACGGATCGCAGTGGCCGGCGCGGTTGGACTGGTTGCAGGCCTCGCAGGTGCCGCCACAGGCCGACTCGCAGCAGACGCCATCGGTGCAGAAGCCGGCGGCGCACTGCCCGTTGGCGCCGCAGGGCTCGCCGGCCGACTTGAGGCAGGTGCCGGCGGCGCAGGTGCCGCCCGTGCAGTCGGCGTTGACGCCGCAGGCCGACCCGGAGCCACAGGGGGCGCAGGTGCCGCCGCAGTCGACGGCGGTCTCGGTGCCGTCCTTGATGCCGTCGGCGCAGGTGGCGGGCCGGCAGGTGCCGGCCTGGCAGAGCTGGCTCACGCAGTCGTTGCCGCCGAGGCAGGCCTTGGTCAAGGCGCAGGGGGCGCAGTCCGGACCGCCGCAGTCGACGTCGGTCTCGGCCGCGTCCCTGGCCAGGTCGGCGCAGGTGGCCGGGCGACAGCTTCCTTCCTGGCAGGCGCCGCTGGCGCAGTCGGTGCCGCCCGCGCAGGTTCCGCCGAGCAGGCAGCCAGCGCAGCTGCCGCCGCAGTCGATGCCGGTCTCGTCGCCGTTCTTGACCGCGTCCAGGCAGGTCGGGGCGGCGCAGCTCCCGCTCGAGCAGACGCCGCTCCGGCAGTCGGCCGGCTGCCCGCAGGCGAGCCCGTCGGCGCAGGCGGCGCAGGTGCCGCCGCAGTCGACCGCCGTCTCCGAGCCGTTCTTCAGGCCGTCGAAGCAGTCGGGCGAGCGGCACGAGCCAGCGACGCAGGTGCCGCTCAGGCAGTCGGAGCCGCCAGTGCAGCCGCCGCCGTCGGCGCAGCGCGGACAGGTGGGGCCGCCGCAGTCGATGCCGGTCTCGGCCCCGTTCCTGGTCCCGTCGGTGCAGGTCGGCGCAGGCGGGGGCGGCGGTGCGCTGCTGCCTCCGCAGCCGGCGAGGAGGCTTCCGACCAGGATCGAGGCGAAGGACCAGCGAGTAGCGTGGCGCATGCGTTCCTCGATGCTGAAGGGTGAGACCCCGATCGGATTCGGAACAAGGTGGCACCCGCGCTTGATCTGCGTCAAGACGCATCTTCGCGGTACAGCCGCCCGGGCACCCCGGCTCGACAGGGAGCTCCCCGGTCCCGGGCTCCAGGCGCCCAGAACGTCGACGACCGCTCACCGGGAGGTGGCGGTCGCCGTCATGCGTTGCTGCGGTGCGCGGCGAGGCCGGTGGCCCCGCCGAACGCTCACTTGACCTGGAGCTGCTTGGCCAAGTCGGCGGCCTTGCGCTGCAGCTCGCCCGCCTCGGCCAGGGCGCCGTTCACGTCGGTCTCGGCGCGGGCCTTCAGCTTGGCCAGCCCCTCCTCGGCGGCGGCGTAGGCGCTCTTGGCCTGGGCCAGGGTGGCCTTGGTGATCCCCTTGGGGAGCTTCTTGGCCTTGCCGAGCGAGGTCAGCTTGGCCTTGATGGCGGAGAGCTGGCCGGGGAGCGCGGCGGTGGCGTCGGCGAAGGCCTTCTGCGCCGCGGCCAGGGCCCGGGCGGCCTCTTCCTTCTTGGCCTGGGCGGCGGCCACCGCCTCCTTCACCTTCCCGGTGACCTCGCCGGCCGCGGCCAGCGCCGCCTTGTACTCCTGCTTGGCGGCCTGCGTCTTGGCGGCGGAGAGGGCGTCCTTGGCGGCCTGCACCTGGACCGGCGCCAGCTTCGCGACCTCCTCGGTGACCGAGGCCACGGCGGCCTCACCGGCCTTCAGGGCGGCCTCGGCGGGGGCCTTGGCGGCGTCGGTGCAGGCCGAGAGGAGGAGGAAGGGAGCGAGGGCCAGCGCCAGCGTGATCTTCCGGGTCATGTCGTTCTCCGTGGTCGAGCCGCGTGCGGCGGCGCGGGGGTGACACCGTTCTCGCAGCCCGGGGGGAGGCCGTCAACTTGGTGGAGGCGACGGGGAGCAAGAGGGTGCTTGGGGGCGGGAGAAGCCGCTCGACCAGACGGTGCCGTTGGGCAGAGGAGAAGCGCGGCGAGGGGCCGCGGGGTGGCGGGCGGCGCAGCGAGGGGAGCGGACCGCACCGAGGGCGTCACCCGCATTCCCGGATGGGAGGCGAGGCGGACGCGCCTGCGACCGTGACAACCGAACTCCGCGTCCCTGTTGGGTTATCTGCGCTTCTTGCTTGACGAGAATTCGCGCCGATTCGCGCACGGCGGTTGAAGTCATCAGGGAAGGGCCGGCTGGCGGCCCCTGGCTGCCGCTCCCGCGCGCCGCGCGGCGCCGACTGGGGTCGCGAGGTGCCGGTCACGAACGCCGCCCCAGGCTCGAGAGTGTGCGTTTGGCAAGGCCCGAATTCTCCGTGAGACGATCGCCGCATGAACTCACACGCGCACTCGCCCCCTTCCTCGGCCGCGGCCACCGCTTCGGCCTCCCCTTCTCTCGAACTCTCTGAAGCCCGGAAGCTCCGCGACGCCATCACCGCACTCCTCCGCCGGGAGCAGGCCGCCATGGCCGACTTCCTCATCGCCCTGTCCGACTTCGACCGGCGCCGGGGCTGGGAGGTGCTCGGACACGCCAGCCTCTTCGCCTTCATCAACTCGGAGCTGGGACTGACGCCGGCTCCGACCTACTGGCGCGTCGAGGCCTCCCGCCTCCTCCAGCGCTTCCCCGACCTGGTCGAGCCGCTGCGCCAGGGGCAACTCTGTCTGACCACCTTGGGCGAGCTGGCCAAGGTCCTGACCGAGGAGAACAGGGAGGCGGTTCTGCCCCGCTTCCTCTGCATTTCCTCCCGAGAGGCGAAGGAGATCGTGGCCGAGTTGCAGCCCCGGCCATCCCCCCCCATGCGGACAATCATCCGGCCCTTGGCGACCGGCCGCACCGACGATGCGGCGCTCGACCTGGCCCCCGAGCCAGCCCTCGGCGCTCCCGTCGACACGGACTCTGGGTCGCTTTGGGCGCCCAAAGTAGAACCGGCCGCCCCAATCGCCGGGGCTTCGCGCCGGGATGCGGTCGATCCGCTCACCGCCGAGTTGAGCCGGCTCAGCACCACCGTCAGTCGCCGCTTCCTCCGGAAGCTCAAGACCGCCCGCGAGGGGCTCAGCCACGCCATCCCCGGCGCGACCACCGAGCAGGTGCTCGAGGCGGCGCTCGACCTGTTTCTGGAGAAGCAGGCCAGGGCGCGCGGGCAGGTGAAGCGGCCACGGACGAATCCGGTTTCCTCCACCCCTGCTCCATCCGCGGCTCCGCAACGGCCCTCGACGGAGCTGCCCTTCGCCGAGCCACTCCACCGGCGCACGGGGCCCCGCGAATCCATCCCCGCCGCCGTCCGCCGGACCGTCTGGGAGCGCGACGCCGGGCGCTGCACCTGGCCGCTCGACTCGGGGGGCTGCTGCGGCTCGACGCACCGGCTCGAGCTCGACCACGTCGAGCCGTGGGCCAGGGACGGCGAGGCGACGGAGGAGAACCTCCGCCTGCTCTGCGCTGCTCACAACAGGTTGGCCGCGCGGCAGACCTTCGGGGCGCGGTGCGTGGAGCGGTATGCCGACGGTCGATCGGCGCGGCGGAAGGAGGGGTCAGAGGACAAGAACCGGCAACTATGAAGCGAGGACCGTGGCCGGTTCCATGCTGCTCGCCCGAGGTCGAGGAGTCTGCCAGCGGTGCCGAAGTGCCATTCTGGCCTGAACACGGACGCAGCTGTCCCCTCCCTCCTCGCCCTCCCCTCCCCCTTCCGCTACAACTCCGCCGGTGGAACCGCTCCCCATCGACCCGCTCCTGCCCGAGATCGTGGCCGCGCTCCGCGCCGGCGGCTCGCTGGTCATCGAGGCGCCGCCGGGCGCCGGCAAGACCACCCGGGTCCCCGCCGCCATCCACGCCGCCGGCCTGGTGAAGGGCGAGGTGGTGGTGCTGGAGCCCCGCCGCCTGGCGGCCCGGCTGGCGGCGCGCCGGGTGGCCGAGGAGCTGGGCGAGCGGCCCGGCGAGACGGTCGGCTACCAGGTCCGCTTCGAGGACGTCTCCTCGGCCCGCACCCGCATCCGCTTCGTCACCGAGGGGCTGCTGCTGCGCCGCCTGCTCTCCGAGCCCACCCTCCCCGGCGTCGGCGCCGTCCTGCTCGACGAGTTCCACGAGCGCCACCTGCACGGCGACCTGGCCCTGGCCCTGCTGCGCCGGCTGCAGCGGACCCGCCGCCCGGAGCTCAAGCTGGTGGCCATGTCGGCGACGCTCGACGCCGCGCCGGTGGCCGCCTTCCTCGGCGCCCCCACGCTCCGCTCCGAGGGGCGCCGCTTCGAGGTGGCCATCGAGCACCTGACCCCCGAGGAGGCGGCCCGCACCACCGACCGGCTCGAGGACCGGGTCGCCCGCGCCGTGAAGCGGCTGCTGCGCGAGGAGCCGGACGGCCACCTGCTGGTCTTCCTGCCGGGCGGCGCCGAGATCCGCTGGTGCGCGAGCAAGCTGGGCGGCCTGGCCGAGTCGGGCGTCGACGTGCTGGCGCTCCACGGCGACCTGAAGCCGGAGGAGCAGGACCGCGCCGTCCGCCCCTCCACCCGCCGCAAGGTGATCCTCTCCACCAACGTGGCCGAGACCTCGGTGACCATCGACGGGGTGGTGGCGGTGATCGACTCCGGGCTGGCCCGCATCGCCTCGCACTCGCCGTGGTCCGGCCTGCCGACCCTGGAGGTGCGCAAGGTCTCGCGCGCCAGCGCCGCGCAGCGGGCCGGGCGGGCCGGCCGCACCCGCGCCGGCCGGGCGGTGCGGCTCTACACCCGCCACGACCACGACGCCCGGCCCGCCTACGAGACGCCCGAGGTGGAGCGCGAGGATCTCTCCGAGCCCTTCCTGGCCCTGGCCGGGCTCGGTGTGCTGGCCGCGCCGGACGGCTTCGAGTGGTTCGAGCCGCCCCCCGCCCCGTCGGCGGAGGCGGCCCGCACCCTGCTCGGCCGGCTCGGCGCCATCGAGCCCTCCGGCGCCATCACCCCGCTGGGGCGCCGGCTGCTGGCCCTGCCCGCCCACCCCCGCCTGGCCCGGCTGGCGGTCGAGGCGGCCGACCGCGGCGCCGCCGAGGGCGGGGCGCTGCTGGCGGCCCTGCTCGGCGAGCGCGACCTGCGCGACCGGCGCAGCCTCGACGGCCTCTCGCTGCCGGCCACCGGCCCCTCCGACCTGCTCGAGCTGGTGAGCGTCTTCGACGAGGCGGCCCGGGCCCGCTTCGACCCCGACCGCTGCAAGCGCTTCGGCATCAACGCCGGGGCGGCGCAGGCGGTCGACCGGGCCCGGCGGCAGCTGCGCGGCGCGCTGCGGGCGCCCCCCGCGGCCAGGGTCCTCTCCGGCGAGGCGGCCGAGCAGCCGCTGCTCATGGCCACGCTGGCCGCCTACCCCGACCGCGTGGCCCGGCGTCGCGCCCCCGGCTCCGACGAGGTGGTCCTGACCGGCGGCGGCAGCGCCCGGCTCGAGCCGGCCTCGGTGGTCCGCGAGGCCGAGCTGCTGGTGGCCATCGACGCCGAGGAGCGGCGCGGCGACCGGCCTCGGCCCGGGGTGACGCGCGCCGAGGCCCGGGTCCGGCTGGCCTCGGCGGTGACGCAGGAGATGCTGCTCGACCTCTTCCCGGCCTCGCTCCGCTACGACACCGCGGTGAGCTGGAACGGCCAGGCCGAGCGGGTCGAAGCCACCGAGCGGCTGCTCTACCAGGACCTGGTGCTGGAGGAGTCGCGCGCCACCCACCCCGACGCCGCGCTGGTGGCGGCCCGGCTGGCCGAGGAGGCGCGGTCGCGCGGCGCCCGGGCCTTCGCCGCCGATGGGGCGCTCGACCAGCTCATGGTCCGGCTGGCGCTGGTGGCCCGCTTCGCCCCCGACCTCGGCGCCACCCCGCCAGGCGAGGAGGCGCTGCAGGAGGCCCTCACCCGGAGCTGCGAGGGGCGGCGCAGCTTCGCCGAGCTGCGCGAGGCCGACCTGCCCGGGGCCCTGCTCGACCTGCAGCCCGGGCCGGTCCGGGCGGCGCTGGCCCGGCTGGCCCCCGAGCGGGTGGTCCTGCCGGGCGGCCGCGGGGTCGCCGTCCACTACGAGCCCGACAAGCCGCCCTGGATCGAGAGCCGGCTCCAGGACTTCTTCTCCATGGTGAAGGGGCCGGCGGTGGCCAACGGCGCCCTGCCGCTCACTCTCCACCTGCTGGCCCCCAACCTGCGGGCGGTGCAGGTGACCGGCGACCTCGCCGGCTTCTGGGACCGCCACTACCCGGCCCTGCGCCGCGAGCTGTCGCGCCGCTACCCCCGCCACGCCTGGCCGGAGGATCCGCGGACCGCCCCGCCCCCTGCGCCGCTGCCGCCGCGCCACCGGCGCTGAGCGAGCCGCGCCGGGGCCGGGGCCGGGCGTTTTTCCGGTTCCGTTCGTTGACTCCATTTCCAACGCCGCGTACACAGGCCAAGGCTCGTTCGAGGCGAGCCGGGTGCGCCTGGCGGCGGCCGCGGACGGAGATTCGGCATGGCCGAGACGGCAGCCCAGGGTGAGAACGCCGCCGACCCGCGCTTCCGCTTCCTCTCCTCGCTGCTGGGACGTCCGGTGCTCGCCCCCGACGGCTCCCGGCACGGCAGGCTCACCGACCTGGTGGTGGCGCTGGGCGAGCACTACCCGCTGGTGGAGAGCCTCATCCTCAAGGGCCAGGCCGGCCGGCAGCAGTTCGCCTGGACCGCGGTGGAGCGGTTCGACGACACCGGGCTCACCCTCCGGGCCGACGCCGTCGGCTCGACGCCCCCGGAGCGGCCGCCCCCCGACCGCATCCCCCTGGCCGAGGAGATCCTCGACCGGCAGATCGTCGACGTCCACGACGCCAAGCTGGTCCGGGTCAACGACCTGCACTTCCTCGAGCTCAAGGGGCAGCTGCGGGTCGCCCACGTCGACGTGGGGCTGCGCGGCCTGGTCCGGCGCATGGGCTGGGAGCCGCTGGTCGACCGGACCCTGAGGCTGGTCCGGCCCGGCGCGCCGTACCTCAAGGCCGACCAGCTGGTCTCCTGGAAGCTGGTGCAGCCGCTCGACCAGTCGGCCGGCAAGGTCCGGCTGGAGGTGGCGCAGCGGCTGCTGGCCACGCTCCACCCCGCCGACCTCGCCGAGATCCTCGAGGACCTCGACCACAACCAGCGGACCGTGCTGCTGGAGCGGCTCGACGTCGAGACCGCCGCCGACGCCCTCGAGGAGGCCAGCCCGGAGATGGCGGCCCAGCTGCTCGAGGAGGTGGCGCCGGAGAAGGCCGCCGACATCCTCGAGGAGATGGCCCCCGACGAGGCCGCCGACGTCCTCTCCGACCTGCCCGGCGAGACCCGCGACGAGGTGCTGGCGGCCATGGAGCGGCCCGAGGCGCGCGAGGTGGAGGCGCTGCTGGGCTACGCCCAGGACTCGGCCGGCGGCCTGATGACCCCGGACCGGCTGCAGCTGGCCCCGGAGCGGACCGTGGCCGACGCCGTCGCCGAGCTGCGGCGGCGCGACGAGGAGCTGCCGCTGGTCTACGAGATCTTCATCGCCGACGTCGAGGGCAAGCTGCTCGGCATCTGCACCCTGCGCGATCTCGTGCTCAACGAGCCGGCCACCCGGCTCGGCAGCATCATGCGCGAGCCCCCGGCGACGCTGGGGGTCCACGACCGGCTCCGCGACGTGGCCGCAGCCGCCGCCAAGTACAACCTGGTCTCGGTGGCGGTGGTCGACGCCGCCGGCACCATGCAGGGGATGGTGACCGTGGACGACATCCTCGGCGAGGTCATCGATGGCCGCTGAGGCCGCCGCCGAGCAGCGCCGCCTGCCCTTCAACCGGCGGGTCATGCTGTTCCTGGCGGTGCTGGGGCCCGGCCTGATCACCGCCAGCGTCGACAACGACGCCGGCGGCATCACCACCTACTCGGTGGCCGGCGCCACCTACGGCTACGACCTGCTCTGGTCGCTCATCCCCATCACCGTGGCCCTGGTGGTGGTGCAGGAGATGAGCGCCCGCATGGGCGTGGTCACCGGCAAGGGGCTCTCCGACCTGATCCGCGAGAACTTCGGCGTCCGGATCACCTTCTGGATGTCGATCGCCCTGATCGTCGCCAACCTCGGCAACGTCATCGCCGAGTTCGCCGGGGTGGCGGCCAGCCTGCAGATCTTCGGCGTCCCGGTCTGGCTCTCGGTCCCGGCCGCGGCGGTGGCGGTCTGGCTGCTGGTGCTGAAGGGGACCTACCGCTCGGTGGAGAAGTTCTTCCTGGTGGCCTCGCTCTTCTACATCGCCTACCCCATCACCCTGTTCTTCGCCAAGCCGGACTGGGGCGAGCTCGGCACCGCCCTGGTGATGCCGCGCCTCCACTCCGATGGCGCCTACATCGCCATGCTCATCGGCATGGTGGGCACCACCATCGCCCCCTGGATGCAGTTCTACCTGCAGGCGGCGGTGGTCGAGAAAGGCATCAAGCCGGAGCAGTACGGCATGTCTCGGCTCGACGTCATCGCCGGCTGCATCGTCACCGACGTGGTGGCCTTCGCCATCGTGGTGGCCTGCGCCGCCACCCTCCACGTGGCCGGGGTGCAGGTGGAGACCGCCGGCCAGGCGGCCATGGCGCTGCAGCCGCTGGCGGGCAAGTACGCCTCCTGGCTCTTCGCCTTCGGCCTCTTCAACGCCAGCTTCTTCGCCGCCGCCATCCTGCCGCTCTCCACCGCCTACTACGTCTGCGAGGCCTTCGGCTGGGAGTCGGGCGTGGACCGCAAGTACGGCGAGGCCCGGCAGTTCTACTGGCTCTACACCTCGCTGCTGGTGATCGGCGCCGCGGTGGTGCTCTGGCCGAAGCTGCCGCTGGTGCCCATCATGCTGGTGTCGCAGGTGCTCAACGGCATGCTGCTGCCCTTCATCCTCATCTTCATGCTCCTCCTCATCAACAAGGAGAAGCTGATGGGGGAGTGGCGCAACGGCCGCTGGTTCAACGCCGTGGCCTGGACCACCACGGCGGTGATGATCCTGCTGACCGCCTACCTGGTGGCCATCAGCGTCCGCGACCTGCTGGTGTAGCCCCGGCCGCCGGCGCGCCGCCCCGCTCAGACCTCCAGCAGCAGCCGCTCCGGGTCCTCCAGGCACTCCTTGACCCGCACCAGGAAGCCGACCGCCTCGCGGCCGTCGATGAGCCGGTGGTCGTAGGAGAGCGCGGTGTACATCATGGGGCGCACCGCCACCTGGTCGTCGGCGGTGGCCACCGGCCGCTTCTGGATCTTGTGGAGCCCGAGCACCCCCGACTGCGGGGTGTTGAGGATGGGCGTGGAGAGCAGCGAGCCGTAGATGCCGCCGTTGGAGATGGTGAAGGTGCCGCCGCCCAGGTCGTCCATGGTGATGCGGTTGTCCCGGGCCTTCTTCGCCAGCTCGGCGATGGCCTTCTCCACCTCGGCGAAGCCGAGCCGGTCGGCGTCGCGCAGCACCGGCACCACCAGCCCCTTGCCGCCGCCCACCGCCACCCCGATGTCGTAGTGGTCCTTGTAGAGGATGGCGTCGCCGCGGACCTCGGCGTTGACCGAGGGGAAGGCCCGCAGGCCGTCGATGGAGGCCTTCACGAAGAAGGACATGAAGCCGAGCTTGACCCCGTGCTTCTCCAGGAAGGCCGGCCCCAGCCGCTCGCGCAGCGCCAGCACCCGGGAGAGGTCGATCTCGTTGAAGGTGGTGAGGATGGCGGCGTTGTTCTGGGCCTCGAGCAGCCGGCGCGCCACGGTGCGGCGCATGGGCGACATGGGGACCAGCCGCTCGCGCTCACCGACCGGCCCGGCCGGTGCGGCCGGCCCGGCCTGCGCCGCGGCTGGTGCCGCCAGCGCCCGCTCCACGTCGGCGCGACGGATGGTGGCCCCACCGGTCACGGCGCCGGCGTCGAGGCCGTGCTCGGCCATGAGCCGGCGGGCCGAGGGCGAGGCCCGGGTCGGGCCGGCCGCGGGTGGCGCCGGGGCGGCCGGCGCCGTGGATGCCGAGGTCGCGGGCGTCGGGGCAGCGGGCCCGGCCGGAGCCGGCGGCGCAGGGGCCGCCTTCGCCGCTGGTGCGGCCGGCTTCGCGGACACGGCCGGGGCTGCCCCCTGGGCCGGGGCGCTGGCCACCGCCCCCTCCTCGATCTCGCCGATCACCTCGCCCACCGCCACCGTCTCGCCGGTCCGGCGCAGGATCCGGCGCAGCACGCCGGCCGCCGGCGAGGGCACCGCCAGCGTCGCCTTCTCGCTCTCCACCTCGACGAGCGGCTCGTCGCCGCCCACCGCCTCCCCCTCGGCCTTGAGCCATGGGCCGACGGTGGCCTGCGTCACCGACTCGCCGAGCGACGGCACCTTGAGCTGGATGGTCATGGCTTCTCTCCCGATGCGGTGGCGACGGCGGTGGCGCGGGCAGCCGGCCGGTGGGGCTGGCCCAGCGCCTCGCGGATGAGCTGGTCCTGCTCGAGGTCGTGGCGGGTGTGCGAACCGACCGCCGGGCTGGCCGAGGCCGGCCGGGCCACCACCGCGAGGCGGCGGCCGGGGGGCAGGAGCGGGGTCAGCCGCCGCTCCATGTAGTCGGCCGCCCCCATGTTGACCGGCTCCTCCTGGGCCCAGACCAGCTCCGCCGCCCCCGGGTAGCGGGCAAGCTCGGCGGAGAGCCGCTCGGCCGGCAGCGGGTAGAGCTCCTCGACGCGCAGGAGGGCCACGTGGGCGAGCCTCCCCTCGGCGCGGGCCGCGGCCAGGTCGTAGTAGAGCTTGCCGGCGCAGCAGACCACCCGCTCCACGCCGGCCGGCTCGGGCGCCGCCGGGTCGGCCAGCAGCGGCTCGAACCGGCCGCCGCTCAGCTCGGAGATGGGCGAGACCGCCGCCGGGTGGCGCAGCAGGCTCTTGGGGGACATCACCACCAGCGGCTTGCGGACCGGCGAGGCGAGCTGGCGGCGCAGGGCGTGGAAGAGCTGCGCCGGGGTGGTCAGGTTGACCACCCGCCAGTTGTCGTTCACCGAGAGCCGCAGGAACCGCTCCAGGCGCGCCGAGGAGTGCTCCGGCCCCTGCCCCTCCATGCCGTGCGGCAGCAGCAGCACCAGCCCGGAGAGCCGGTTCCACTTCTCCTCGCCGGGGGCCAGGAACTGGTCGAGGATCACCTGGGCGCAGTTGACGAAGTCGCCGAACTGCGCCTCCCAGAGGCAGAGGGCGTCGGGCATCTCCAGGCTGTAGCCGTACTCGAAGCCGAGCGCCGCCGCCTCGGAGAGCAGGCTGTCGCGCACCTCGAAGACCCCCTGCCCCTCGCGCAGGTGCTGCAGCGGCGAGTAGGAGGCGCCGGACTCGCGGTCGGTGAGCACGGCGTGGCGGTGGCTGAAGGTGCCGCGGCGCACGTCCTGCCCGGCCAGCCGGATGCGCCGCCCCTCCCAGCAGAGGGTGCCGAAGGCCAGCGCCTCCCCGAAGCCCCAGTCGAGCGGCCGGGCGCCGCGCGCCATCTCGGCCCGCGCCTCCAGCAGCTTCCTGGCCTTGGGGAGGACGGCGAAGCTGGCCGGCACCTCGGTGAGCGCCGCCCCGATCCGCGCCAGCTGGTCGGCGGCCACCGCCGTCACCGGCTGCTCCGACGGGATGGGCCCGCCCTGGATCCCCTTCCAGAAGCCGCTGGTGGGCTGGGCCCCCACCCGCACCGCCAGCCGGGCCGACTCCAGGTAGGCCTCGTCGAGCGTGGCCCGGTAACCGCGGGTCATGGCCTCGACCTGCTCCCGGGTGATGTCCCCCTCGGCCACCAGCTGCTCGGCCAGCCGGGCCCGCAGGGTGGGGCGGCGGGTGATGGCCTGGTACATCACCGGCTGGGTGAAGGCCGGCTCGTCCCCCTCGTTGTGGCCGTGGCGCCGGTAGGCCCACAGGTCGATGACCACGTCCTTGTGGAAGCGCTGCCGGAAGTCGACCGCCAGCAGCACCGCCTGGGCCACCGCCTCCAGGTCCTCGCCGTTGACGTGGAGGATGGGCACCTGGAGCATCTGGGCCACGCCGGTGGCGTAGGTGGTGGAGCGGGCGTCGCGGGGCCGGGTGGTGAAGCCCACCTGGTTGTTGACGATGACGTGGATGGTGCCGCCCACGTCGTAGGCCTCCAGCTCCGACATCTGCAGCGCCTCGGCCACGATCCCCTGGCCAGCGAAGGCGGCGTCGCCGTGGATCAGGACCGGCACGGTGCGGCCGCGCTCGCCGTCGAGGAAGCGGTCCTGCTTGGCCCGCACCCGCCCCTGCACCACGGTGTTGATCCACTCGAGGTGGCTGGGGTTGAAGGAGAGCGAGAGGTGGACCAGCACGCCGTCGCGGGTCTCGCGGTCGGTGGAGTAGCCGAGGTGGTACTTCACGTCGCCGCCCGAGGCGTTGACGATGGCGGTGTCGCGGAACTCGGCGAAGATCTCGGCCGCCGGCTTGCCCAGCACGTTGGCCAGCACGTTGAGCCGGCCGCGGTGGGCCATGCCGAAGACCAGGTTGCGCACGCCGTGGCCGATGGAGCGGTCCACCAGCAGCTCGAGCAGCGGCAGCAGCCCCTCCGCCCCCTCCAGCGAGAAGCGCTTGGCCCCGAGGAAGCGGGCCCCGAGGAACTGCTCCAGCCCCTCGGCCCGCACCACGTCGTCGAGCAGGCGGCGCTTCACCTCCGGCGCCAGGGTCAGCCGGTTGGCGGTCCGCTCCATCTTCTCCTCGAGCCAGCGGCGCAGCTCCCCCTCCTGGAGGTGGCGCAGCTCGACGCCGAGGGAGCGGCAGTAGGTCTCCTCCAGCCGGGCCACGTGCTCGCGGAGCGGGCGGGGGGCGCCGCCGGCCCCCGGCACCGGGCGGTCGAGGTCGGCGGGGCCGAGGCCGAAGCGGTCGAGGGTGATGGGCTCCACCGGCTGCAGCAGCTCGAGCGGATCGAGCCGGGCCCGCAGGTGGCCCTGCTCGCGGTAGGTGCGGGTCAGCTCGGCGACGCGGAGCTGGAAGGCGGCCTGGTCCGGCGGGGCGGCGCCACCGTCCCGGCGCGGCGCGAAGGGGGCGGGGGCCGGGGCGGCGCCGGCGGCGGCCGGTTGGGCGGCGAACCAGTCCCGCCACGGCCCGGGCACGGCGTTGGGATCGGCGAGCCACCCGTAGTAAAGCTCCTCGACGAAGTCGAGGTTGGCTGGGCTGAGCGGCTCGGGCGGGGGAGGACTCGATGGCATCCGTGGGGAACGATAGTGGCAGTCGGCCCGCGTGGCTCTCACCCGGAGCGCGGGCCCCTTTGCGGTACGTCGACGTCGACGATCGGACCACCGCCGCCGCCGCGCTGGCCCAGGTCCGGGGCGGCGCGGCGCTGATCTATCGTGGGGACTACCGGAATGCCCGGCAATTGCTGGCCGCCATGGGTCGCCGGCTGGGGGAGCGGAAGGCCACCCCCGGCGGGGCCGGGAGCCTGCGGGACCGGTTCCTGGAGGAGCGCCGCCGCCACCGGCTGGAGCACGAGACCCTCTCCCGGCTGGCGGTCCCGGTGGAGGCGGGCGATATCGGCCCCCGGGTCCCCTTGAGGAACGCCCCCGACGTCTCGGCCGCCCTCGCCGAGGCGCTGGGGGCCGACCTCCCCCTGCCCGGCGCCCTGCCGCTGCGCGACCTGCTGGGCATGGTGGGGGCGCACGAGTGGCGCAGCAAGGGGGTGGAGGTGCCGTCGCTCGGCGCCCACCTGCGGACCCGCTGGGGGGTCTTCGCGCCGGTGCGGGGCGAGCACGTGGAGCTCACCGCCGAGGCGGTGAAGCGCTGGCCGGTGGCGGGGAAGCGGGCGCTCGACGTCGGGACCGGGACCGGGGTGCTGGCGCTGGTGCTGGCCAAGGCCGGGGCGACGGTCACCGCCACCGACCTCTCGCCCGCCGCGGTCGACTGTGCCCGGGAGAACGCCGGGCGGCTCGGCCTGGCGGAGCGGATCGAGGTGGTGGAGGCCGACCTCTTCGGCGAGGGGCGGTACGACGTGGTGGTCTGCAACCCGCCCTGGCTGCCGCACGAGGCGGTGACGCCGCTCGACCGGGCGGTCTACGACCCGGGCGGCCGCTTCCTGGCCCGGTTCCTCGAGGGGCTGGCGGCCCACCTGGCGCCGGGCGGCGAAGGGTGGCTCATCCTCTCGGATCTGGCCGAGCGGCTCGGCCTGCGGGCCGAGGGGGAGCTGGAGCGCCAGCTCGAGGCGGCCGGCCTCACGGTGGCCGGCGGCCTGGAGGCGGCGCCGCGCCACCCGCGCAGCCGCGACGCCTCCGACCCGCTCCACGAGGCCCGGTCGAAGGAGGTGACGGCGCTGCGCCGGCTGGTGGTGCGGGGGGGGTGAAGCTTCACTTTGGGTTGCCGCCGTTGCGCCTGCCCGCCATACCAGCAGGCAGCACTCCCCCCGGAGGCCCACATGGCGTTCCTCGCACAGCTCTGGCTGCCCATCGTCGTCTCGGCCGTGCTGGTCTTCGTGCTCTCGGCGGTGACCCACATGATGGTCCCCTTCCGCCAGACCGAGTGGGGCCAGCTCCCCACCCAGGACGCCATCCAGGCGTCGCTGCGCGGCGCCACCCCGGGCCTCTACGTCTTCCCGACGCCGGCCGACCCGAAGGAGCGGGGCAAGCCGGAGGCGATGCAGCGGATGGCGGAGGGGCCGTCGGGCTGGCTGACGCTGGTCCATCCGGGCCCGATGAGCTGGGGGCGCAACCTCGGCCTCTCCCTGGCGATGAACCTCTTCGTCTCCTTCGCGGCCGCCTACGTCGCCACCCTCACCCTCGGCGCCGTCCCCCTGCAGCTCATCCCGCACCAGCGGGTGGTCTTCCGGGTGATCACCACCATCGGCTTCCTCGCCTACGCGGTCGGGCCGGTCTACGAGGCCGTCTGGTTCTGGAAGCCCTGGCGGTCGCTGGCCATGACCGCGGTCGACTCGCTCCTCTACGGGCTGGTGATGGGCGCCACCTTCAGCTGGCTCTGGCCCTGAACCCCGGATAGGCGAAGGCTCCGGCGATGCGCTGGCAGTCGCCTTCGGTCACGCCGCAGCCACGCGCCACCTCGTACCAGGTCGAGCGAACGCTCGCCTCCATGTCATCGACGATGCGAGCGGCCTCCTCGGAGGAGAGGAGGAAGCGCGCCGCCTGGGTCAGGAGGTTGCCGGCGTTGGCGAAGCGGCCCAGGTCACCGCAGGCCATGGCGAGGTCGCGGCGCTCCAGGCCGACAGGAGAGGATGGGGTCAGGTCATAGGCGGGCGACAGGCGCCACTCGCGACCCGGCGCGATCACCGAGTGGTTGCGGGGATGGTCGTCGGTGTTCGAGATCAGGGCATTGAAGCAGGCCCGTCGGAAGAGCTCGGCGGCGTCGTCCCGCGGATGGGCGCTGATGCGGCGCAGCTCCTCGGCCAGGAGGATGTAGGACCAGCGGGCCCTGGAGACCGCGCTCTCGTCGGCGCGCAGCATGGAGAGGGCGCTGATCATCCGGGCCCTGACGTATCCTCCCGGGGCCCGCTCCCGGTCGAACCGCTTGACCAGCAGCACCTCGCGATCGCCGACGACGACGACCCGGCTCTCCGCCGTGGTCAGGCCACAGGCCCGACCCAGCGTCAGCATGGCGTGCTCGACGCGCGCCGAGTTCCAGCGATCGTCGGGCCGGTTGAACTTGGCGAGCCAGAGGCCGTCTTCGTCCTCGATGACGGTCTTGGGGCGTGCCCCGCCCATGGAGGTGCCGACCAGGAGCAGGTCCTCCACCTGCGCCCGCCGCCCCGCCTCGGTGGCTGGCTGGGGGGGCTGGTCTCCGAGGAGGGCATCGGCGAGCGACTGGAGCTTCTCCAGGTCGATGGCCTGGTTGAACCGGCGCAGCGGCGCCGGTGGGGCCTGGCCGAGGCCGAACCCCAAGGCGCCGGCGCGGTCGTCGGGCGAGTGGAGCAGGTAGTCGAGCTCACCGAGCTCGCCGATTCCAGCGTGCTTCTCGATGACCCGACGACCCCACTGGTCGGGACCGGCGTCCCGCAGCGCGCCGAACATTCCCTTCATCATGACCGTCTCGTAGGGGCGCGAGCCGAGCTTCAGCTCCACCGGGTCCACCTCCACGGCGTTCGGGTTGGCGAGGTAGCTTCGCCCGTAGACGAACCGTCCGGACACCACGCCTTGCCGGCTGGTGGCGACCTCGAAGCGGCCCGCCGTGACGGCCTGGGTCTCGCCGGGGGGCGTCAGGTAGACGTAGCACTCGCTGGCGTGGCGCGGCCTAGAAGTCATTGTCGGAGGCCCTCGGGCTCCGCGCATGGGCTCGCTCGCCGCGCCTGGCGAGCAGGCGGCCTTCCTCGTCAAGCTCCGGATCGGCGAGGTGCGCCAGCTGCTCGGTGAGACCGAGCGCCCAGAGCAGCCCGGCGTAGATGGCAATGCCGGTCGATGGCTTTCCCCTCTCGGCGTCTGCCACGACGTGCCGACCCACGCCCAGCTTCGCGGCGAGGGCCTCCATGGGCAGGTTCCGGCGAAGCCGAGCGGTGCGCAGGTTCGCGCCGAGCGTCCTCAGGGCTTGTTCGACCTGGTACGGGGGTGAAGCGAGAAGGGCATTTTTGGCAGCCATGGTATCTCAAGGCTACATCATGTCGCTTGATGGAGTCTTGAGACTACATACCAGCTTCGACATGACGCCTCAAACGCCGCCATCCGCCTTATACCCGGACGAGGTCCCTCTTTCGCGATTCCCGACGTCGGGAATCGCCAACGGGGGAGGCGCTCGCGGGCGAGTCGGCCGCCTCGACTCCGGGCCAGGAGCTAGCGCCCCGGCGCCGCCGGGCGGCGCAGGTCCTTGGACGGGGGCGGCGGCGGGCGGACCGGCTTCTGGGCCGCGATCTGCTTCAGCACCTCGGCCACGCCCCGCTCCAGCTGCGGGTCGCGCCCGGCGGCCAGGTCGGCCGGCAGGTTGTCGACCTCGATGTCCGGCGCCACGCCCTCGTTCTCCACCACCCAGCGGCCCGAGAGGTCGTAGATGCCGAACTCGGCCACGTTGCTGTAGCCGCCGTCCACCATGCCGGAGTAGAGGCCGCGGATGCCGACCACCCCGCCCCAGGTGCGCTGGCCGATCACCGGCCCGAGGCCGTAGGCGCGGAAGTAGTGCGGGAAGATGTCGCCGTCGGAGGCCGAGTACTGGTTGGCCAGCGCCACCATGGGGCCGCTGACCGCCGCCGCCGGGTAGGTGGTGGGGCGCTCCTCCCGCTGGTTGCTCATGCCCATGAGCCGGCGGCGCAGCCGCTCCAGGATCATCTGCGAGACGAAGCCACCGCCGTTGGAGCGGACGTCGACCACCAGCCCGGCCTTGGCGGACTGGGCGTAGAACTGCCGGATGAACTCGGTGAGGCCGCGGGCGCCCATGTCGGGGATGTGCAGGTACCCCACCTGGCCGCCGGAGAGCTGCTCCACCTTGCGGCGGTTGGACTCGACCCAGTCGAAGTAGCGCAGCTCCCACTCGTTGGCCAGGGGCTGCACCTGCACCTCGCGCGCCCCCTCGGCGGTGGGCCTGGCGTTCACCAGCAGCGTGACGGTCCGGCCGGGGGTCTGCGCCAGCAGCCGCGAGGGCTCGTCGCTCCCCGTCAGGGCCCGCCCGTCGATGGAGAGCAGGTAGTCGCCCTCGCTCACCTTGACGCCGGGGGCGGAGAGCGGCGTGGCCCGCCCCTCGACCCAGGGCTGGGCCGGGAGGATGCGGGCGATGCGCCAGCGGCCCGAGGCGGCGTCGAGCCGGAGGTCGGCGCCCAGCGTGCCCACCGGCACCCGCTCCACCTTGGGCAGGTCGCCGCCGCCCACGTAGGTGTGGCCGGTGCCGAGCTCGCCCACCAGCTCACCGAGCAGGTAGTTGAGGTCGAAGCGGTGGGTCACGTGCGGCAGGAGCGCGGCGTAGCGCGTCCGCATGGCCGGCCAGTCGACCTGGCCCATGTCCGGAAGGTAGAAGAAGTCGCGGAAGAGCCGCCAGGTCTCGGCGTAGATCTGGGCCCACTCGGCGCGCGGGTCCAGCTCCAGCTTGAGGCCGTCCAGCTTCAGGGCCCCCTCGCCCGACTTCAGCCCCTCCTTGGGCTCCACCAGCCCCCAGGCCTTGTCGGCCTTGTAGAGGAGCTTGGAGCCGTCGGCGGCCACCTCGTAGCGCTCCACCGCCGGGAGCAGCTCCAGCTCCTTGCGCTTCTCGAGATCGAAGCTCTTGACCGCCCCCTTCTGCGGCCCGGGCCCGGCCCCAAGCTCCTGGGTGGGGAGCGAACGCCAGTAGAGCTTCCCCTTGGCCAGCTGCAGCCCGCGGTAGTTGCCCGGCTGGACCGGGAAGGGGACGATCCGCTGCTGGATGCCGGCCAGGTCGACGGTGACCGGCTCGGCCGGCTTCTTCCCCTTCTTCTCCTCCTCCTTCTTCTCCCCGTCCTTCTTCTCGTCCTTCGGCTCCGCGACCTTCACCTCGTCGCTGCGCGGCGCGAACGGCGAGGGGAGGTTGGCCCTCAGCGTGATGGCGTGCGGCCGGGTCATCTTGTTGACCGTGTAGGAGCGCTCCAGGTGGCCCAGGGTGGGAGCCACGTCACGGTCGGAGAGCAGGTAGAGGGTCTTGCCGTCGGGGTCGAAGATCGGCTCGCCCGAGTCGAAGCCGTCGGCAGTCACCTGGGTGGAGACCTTCCGATCGAGCGAGTAGAGGAAGACCGCCGAGGTGTCGGCGGCGGTGTCGGTGGCGTAGGCCAGCCAGCGGCCGTCCGGCGACCAGGCGTACTCGTCGATCTCGCGCTGCGGGGCCTTCACCGCCAGCTGTGGCTTCCGGTCCGCCAGCGAGACCCACCAGAGCCGCAGCCCGCGGTCGGCCCAGGCCAGCTTGGAGGAGTCGGGGGACCAGGCCGGCGGGAAGTGCCAGGTGGGCGGCCCGCTGGTGAGCTGGATCGGCTTCGACCGGCCGTCCTGCGCCACCACGTAGAGCTCCTCCTCGCCGGTGGCGTCGGACCAGTAGGCGAGCCAGCGCCCGTCCGGCGACCAGGTGGCGTTGCGCTCGCGCACCCCGGAGCTCCGGGTCAGGTTGCGCACGTCGCCGTGCTCGGCCGGCACGGTGAAGACCTCGCCCCGGGCCGTGAAGGCCACCCGCTTGCCGTCGGGCGAGAGCGAGGCGTCGCTGACCTGCTCGGCCACGTTGACCCAGCGCGGGCGGGCGAAGCGGGCGTCGTCGGGGAGCTGCACCACCACCTGCCGCACCTTCCCGTCCTTCGGATCGAACAGCTGGATGGCGCCGCCGTTCTCGAAGACCAGGCGGTCCTGGCCGGCGTGGGCCCACTTGCAGTCGAACTCCTTGAAGTCGGTGACGCGGGCGTGGGCCCGGGTGGCCAGGTCGTAGCGCCACAGGTTGACCTTCCAGTCGTCGCGGTCGGAGAGGTAGTAGACCGCCCCGCCGATCCACATGGGCTGGGTGTCGGTGCCGCGCCAGTCGGTGATCCGCTCCACGCCGTGGGTGGCGAGGTCGTAGAGCCAGACGTCCTGGGCCATGCCGCCCTGGTAGCGCTTCCACTGGCGGAAGTCGCGGAAGATGCGGGTGATGGCGGCCCGCTTCCCATCGGGCGAGAAGCCGACGTGGCCCGCCTCGGCGATGGGGTAGCGCTCCACCGGGCCGCCCTCGGGACGGACCGCCCAGGGCTCGCCGCCGAAGCCGCCGTTCGGACCGCGCTGGCTGCGGAAGAGGATGCGCCCGTCGGGCGTCCAGCCCAGCACCACGTTGTCGAAGCCCATCCGGTCGGAGTTGTCGCGGGAGGGGTACCAGGTGAGCCGGCGCGGCTCGCCGCCGGTGGCCGGGATGACGTAGACGTCGGCCGCGCCCTCGCCGGTGGCGGTGTAGGCGATCCAGCGGCCGTCGGGCGAGAAGCGGGGGAAGACCTCCACGCCGTCGCCGCTGGTGAGCCGGCGCGCCAGGCCCCCCGCGGCCGGCACCGTCCAGAGATCGCCGCCGTGCGAGAAGGCGATGGTGTCGCCGTGGATGTCCGGGAAGCGCAGCAGCCGCGCCTCGCCGGCCAGGGCGGGCCAGGCGGCCTGGAGGGCCAGGGCGAGGGTGGCCAGCGCGAGGCGCCGCGCCCCCCTGGCGGCGAGGGCGGCGAGGCGGCGGCGCGGGGGTGAGGCGAGACGGTCGGGCATGGGGAGCCTCCTGGGGCCGGCAGCCTACCGCACCTCGGTGCGCCGGTCCCGGCTCCTCAACGGGGCGTCGCTACGGCCCCTCCTTCTCCTGCATCTCCATCAGCTCCGGCGTGGTGGCGCGCAGCATCCCCGACTGCACGTACCAGCGCAGGGTGTCGCCCACCGACTCGTCGAAGGGGCGGATGGTGTACCCCAGCTCGCGCTGCGCCTTGGCGCTGGTGACGAAGGTGTAGAGCGCGCTGGCCCGCAGCAGGTCGGGGTGGATGGCAGGCACCGGCCCGCCGACGCCGGCCAGCAGCCCCATGGCGCGGATGGCCAGGGTGGCCAGGGTGTAGGGGACGCGCTGCGGCGACGGCACGCCGGCCATCCGGCAGATCCGCCCCAGCGCCTCGTCCATGGTCAGGTTGTGGCCGCCGAGGATGTAGGCCTCCCCCACCCGCCCGCGCTCCAGCGCCGCCACGTGGCCGCGGGCCACGTCGCGGGCGTCGCAGAAGCTGGCGCCGCCCTGCACGTAGACCGGCATCTTCCTCTTGGCCAGCGACATCACCAGCGCCGCCGAGGAGCGGTAGATGTCGCCGGGCCCGAGCACGAAGGAGGGGCGCACCACCACCAGCGGCAGGCCGCGGGCGGCCAGGTCGAGGGCGGTCTCCTCGCCGCGCTTCTTGGAGACGAAGTAGTGGAGCCCCAGGGTCTCGGCGCTGGAGGTGGTCTCCTCGTCCATCACCCGCGGCACCCGGGCGCCGCCCAGCACCGCCGTCGACGAGGTGAGCACCGCCCGCTCGACGCCGGCCGCCAGCGCCGCCCCCAGCACCACCTCGACCCCCCCGGCGTTGATGGCGAAGAGCTTCTTGCGGTCGCCGGCGATGTCGGCCACCCCGGCGGCGTGGATCACCGCCTGGCAACCGCGCAGCGCCTCCTCGACGCTGGGCCGGTCGAGCACCTCGCCGAGCGCCAGCTCCACCCGGGTCCGGTCCAGGTTGGAGAGGTCGGAGCTGGGGCGGACCAGCGCCCGCACCGCGTGGCCGCGGGCCAGCAGCTCGGCGACCACGGCGCCGCCGACCAGCCCGGTGCCGCCGGTGACCAGGACCTTCATGCCGGGCCGCCTCCCGCCGGGCCGAGGCGCCGGACCAGCGCCAGCAGCTCGTCGAGCTCGAAGGGCTTCTGCAGGACGGCGTCGGCCGCCCTCCCCGCCTCGCCCACGGCGCGGGTCCCGGTCATCAGCACCGCCGGGATCGAGCCGTGCGTGGCGTCGGCGCGCAGCCAGGCCAGGAACTGGCCGCCGCCCATCCCCGGCATGATCAGGTCGACCAGGATCAGGTCGGGCCGGCTGGCGGCGATCCGCTCCTGCCCCTCGGCGCCGTCGCGGGCCAGCTCGACGCGGAACCCCTCGAACCGGAGGTAGTCGTGCAGCGTCTCACGGATGCCCGCGTCGTCCTCGATGACGAGAATCGCTCCGGCGTCCCCCACCCCGCGACTCTAGCACCAACCGGCCGGACCGCGACCGCGGGCCCCGGACGGCCGCCGGCGCGGGCCCGGCGGTCCTCATCCCCCCGGCCTGAAGCGCCGCTCGATCCGGGTCCGCAGCAGCTCCAGCAGCCCCTCCTCGGCCAGCCCGGCCTCCGGCGCCAGCCGCAGCGACAGCCCGCGCAGCCCCGCCACCGGCGCGCCGGGCGCCAGCGGCCTGGACCGGGCCCCACCCGGCACCAGCCGCAGCAGCTCCCGTGTCACCGGCGCCTCGTAGACCTCCAGGTAGAGCTCGGCGAAGCGGGCCAGCAGCTCCCGGACCTTCAGCCCCTCCTGCTGCGCCGGCAGGAGCTGGAAGCCGACGGTGACGCCACCCAGCGCCACCCGCTGCTCCACCACCAGCCCGAGCGCCTGCGAGACGGGCGCCAGCGCCTCCAGCCCCTCGGCCTCGCCGTAGCGCCAGTAGCTCCGCAGCACGCCGCCGCAGCGCGGGCAGACCACCCCGTGCCGCTCGTCGAGGCCGCGGGTGCGCAGCAGGTGCAGCCCCAGCACCGGCCGGCGGCAGCGCCCGCAGCGCTCCTCCGGCCCCAGGGCGCCGAGCACGGCGCGCGCCACTGCCGCCACCGCCCCGTGCTCCAGCGCCAGCCGGACCCCGGCCGCCAGCCCCGCCTCGGCCAGCTGCGGCCCGGCCACCACCTCCTCGTCGCCGAGCCGCGCCCCCACCTCGAGGTGGCGCGGCGCCCGGGCCAGCGCCTCGGCGAAGGCCGGCGCCCCCGGCCAGGCCGCCCGCATCACCTCCCAGCGCGCCGCCAGCCCGGCCGCCTCGGCCACCGCGGGCGGCGGGCGATCCCCGGCCGCCTCCAGCAGGAAGGCCAGCACCGTCAGCCCCGCCTCCCACGGCGAGCGGGTGGCCGCCTCCTCCAGCCAGCGGGCCAGGGTCCGGGCCGGGGCCCCGGCCCGGGCCAGGTCGAGCCGGGCCGCGCTCCGGCGCACCAGGGCGCTCTCCGCCAGCGGGTCGAACGGCCGCCGCGCCACCGCGCCGGCTCCCTTCTTCTCGAGATCGCTCATCACGCTCCGTCGCTCCCTTCCCAGCACCTTCGCCGCCCGGGCCACGGCGTCGAGCCGCGCCAGCGCATCGGCGCCGGCCGCCGCCGCCTCGGCCCCCAGCGCGGCCGCCTCCTCCTCGAGGAGGTCGCGCCCCTCCCGCCGCCGCGCCTGGCTCTCCCGCCAGAGCCGGGCCGTCTCGGTGTGCTCCAGCCGGTCGCGCTCGCGGGTGAGCGACGCCGCCACCCGCCGCAGCTGCTCGACCCGCCGCTCGAGGTGGGCCCGCCGCTCCTCGGCCGTCAGGTCGCCGGGCGGCTCGCCGGCCCCCACCTTCTCGGCCATCAGCTCCAGCGCGGTCCGGTCCTGGGCCGCCCAGGCGGCGTTGACGCGGGCCATCAGGTCGCCGAGCCGCCGCCGCTCCTCGTCGGTCTGCGCCAGGTCGGGGTGGAGCAGCCGCGCCAGCCGACGGTAGAGCTGCTTCAGCTCGGCGGCCAGCTTCTCGGCGGTGGGCACCTCCACCGGCTGTTCCACGGGGCCTGGCCTGGCCGCGGCCGCGGCCGCGTCATCGTCCTCGGCCGTCGCCGCCTCGGGGCCGGCGCCCCACGGCCGCGCCGCCACCGCCCGCCGGACCGCCGCCCCGGCGCGCCGCGCCCCCTTCCGCGGGGCCCCGCCGCGCGTCGCCGCCACCCGGGCCCGCTCCAGCTCCAGCGCCTCGGCGAGGGCGCGCAGCCGTCGCACCAGCCGGGCCCGGCGCGCCAGGTCGGCGTCGGGCGGGCCGAGCCGACGCTCCACCTCGGCGGCGAAGCGGTCGAGCTCGGCGGAGAGCGCCTCGACCTCGGCGTCGAGCGCCCCCACCTGCCCGAGCAGGTCGGCCAGCAGGGCCTGCGCCTCGGCGTCCGGGTGGGGCGGGCGCTCGCCCACCGGCACCAGGGCCCGGCGGGTGGCCAGGTGGCGCTCGTCGCTCGCCCTGTGGCGCCGGTCCATAGGCGGCGGAGCATAAGGCGGCGGTCCACCGCTGGCCACCCCGGGCGCGCCCCGGCGCGAAGGGCGCGGGGGCCCGAAAGAGAAGGGCGGCCGCCCCGTGGGGGGCGCCGCCCTCTGCACCAGCTCCAGCCGGTAGCGGCTAGGTCTTCTTGGGCTCGTCCTTCTTGTCGCCCTTGTGCTTGCAGTGCTCGCAAGCGCACTTGTCGCCGCACTTGCACTTGCCGTCAGCGCCCTTGCACTGGCAGCCCTTGTCGTCCTTCTTCTGGGCCTGGGCGGTGTCGTTCTTGTGCGGGCAGCTCTTGGCGCAGTCGTCGCAGGCCGAGGCCGGGGTGGCGAAGAAGGCGAGGGCGGCGGCGGCGCCGAGGAGGTACTTCATCATGTGGTGCTCCTTGGTATGCGGCCGCGCAGCGGCCTGGGTTGCGCTTGAGGCGGCCAACATAGGCCCGCCGTTTCACGCCTGTCAATGTGGCGTGGCCCCGCGCCGGGCGCGTCCCCGGCCGCCTCCCCGGGGCTGTTTGTGCGTGGCGGAATCAGCGGTTAGAGTGCGCCCCCGATGAACCACCTCGACCCCGACAAGCTGCTGGCCCTCCTGCGCGATCCCAACGTCGAGAGCGCCCAGATCGCCGAGGCGGTCGGCGTCCCGCGCGAGGAGGCCGGCCGCGCCGCGCGCCTCCTGCTGACGCTCGGTCGCGCCAAGGCCGAGGAGGTGGCCACCCTGCCCGCCCCGCTGGCCGCCGCCGTGCTCCACGCCGCCGCCCTGGCCGGCCGCGTCGACCTGGTGGCGGCGCTGGCGGCCCGCGAGGAGAAGGAGGTCTCCAAGGAGGCCAAGCGGCAGCTCCACAAGCTGAAGCTGCGCGGCGTGGTCATCCCCGAGCCGCCCCCCCTGGCCCCGGCCCTGACGCCCCCGCCCGAGGCGCCGCCGGTCGCCTACGGCTCCACCTTCGACGGCCACGGCGAGCGCGCCGTCTGGCTCCCCCGCAACGTGCCGGGGCGCGGGCTGGAGGTGGCCCAGGCGGTCTGCTCCGACCAGCGCGGCCTCATCGAGCTCCACCTCGGCCTGGTGGGGCGCAAGGAGTGGCGCGCCTTCGTGAAGGGGCTGCTGGACCGCGCCGCCGCCATGGGCGTCTCCGAGCTGGCCTGGGGCGAGGCCCACGCCCGCATCGCCGCGGCGCGCGCCGGCAACGAGCGCTCCGGGCAGCGGGTGCCCGACGGCGCCGACCAGTGGCTCGGCCAGCTCGGCCCGCCGCCCCTCCCCGCCAACCCGGCCGCGGCGCTGCCGCCGCTCGACCCGGTGGCGGAGGGCGCGGCGCTGGCGGCCTCGGCGGCCCTGCACGATCACCCGCTGCTGCGCGGCTGGCTGGCCGAGGAGCCCTTCCTGCGCGAGGTGGCGACGGCGCTCGACGCGGTGGAGAAGTCACCGCTGGCGCTCGAGGCCGCCGAGAAGGCGGCGCGGCGGCGGGAGCTGGTGCAGGAGGCGGTGGCGCGGTACTTCACCCCGGAGCGGCGCGCCCGGCTGGCCAGCCGGCTGCTGGAGGTGGCGGCCTGGTTCGCCGGGGCCGGCCACGCCGAGCAGGCGGCGCAGGCGGCCGCCGCGGCCCGGGCCCTGGCCGCCGGGGTCCCGCCCGGCCAGCTCCCCTTCGCCGCCCGGCTCGTCGAGAAGGCCTTCAAGGTCGAATGACCGGTCACCGCAACCCTGCGCCCACCGTGGACGTGGTCATCTCGCTGCCCGGCGACCGGGTGGTGCTGGTGGCGCGCCGCTTCGAGCCGGTGGGCTGGGCGCTCCCCGGCGGCTTCGTCGACGAGGGCGAGACGGTGGAGGCGGCGGCGGTGCGCGAGGCCCGCGAGGAGACCGGCCTCTCGGTGACGCTCACCGACCTGCTCTGGGTCTACTCCGATCCCCGCCGCGACGCCCGCCGCCACACCCTGAGCACCGTCTTCCTGGGGCGCGCCGACGGCCAGCCGCGCGGCGGCGACGACGCCGCCGAGGCCCGGGCCTTCGCCTGGGGGGCGCTGCCGGCGGCGCTCTGCTTCGACCACGCCGAGATCCTCGCCGACGCCCGGCGCCTGCTCCTCACCGGCACCCGGCGCCGCCCGTGACCGCCCCGCTCTCCACGGCGGAGCGCTCCGCCCTCCTGCAGCTGGCCCGCGCCGGCGTCGCCCACCGGCTCGGCGCCGGCCCGGCGCCGCACCTGCCCGCCGACCCGCCCCTCCAGGCCGCCCGCGCCGCCTTCGTCACCCTGCTCGTCGGCGGCGAGGTCCGGGCCAGCCTCGGGGCCCTGGCGCCGGAGGGGCCGCTGGCGGCCACCGTGGCCCGGCTGGCCGCCCGGGCCGCCCTGGACGACCCGCGCCAGCCGCCGCTCACCCCGGCCGAGCTCCCCGGGCTCTCGATCCGGGTGGCGGTGCTCGGCCCGCTGCGACCGCTCTCGGCCGGCCCGCCGCGCCCCGGCCTGGACGGCGCCGCGGTGACGCGGGGCTGGCACCGGGGGCTGCTGCTCCCGTCGGCGGCCGCCGGGAAGGATTGGCCCCCCGAGACGTTCATCAAGCACGCGTGCCTCGCGGCCGGCCTGCCGGCCCGCGCGCACCTCGAGCCGGATGCCCGGGTCGAGATCTTCGAGGTCGAGGAGTTCAGCGAGTGATCACTGCACTGTCCATCATCGCCGCCATCCTGGCGGTCTCCGGCCTGATCGTCCTCCACGAGGCCGGCCACATGTGGGTGGCCCGCTGGCTGGGGATGCGCATCGAGCGGTTCAGCGTCGGCTTCGGGCCGGTGCTCTGGTCGACCACCCGGGGCGGGACCGAGTACGCGGTCTCGGCGCTGCCGCTCGGCGGCTACGTCAAGATCGCCGGCATGACCGCCAGCGACGAGGTCGCCCCCGGCGATCCCACCGCCTTCTGCAACAAGCCGGCGTGGCGCCGGGTGCTGGTGCTGGCGGCCGGGCCAGGCGCCAACTACCTGGCGGCGGTGGTGCTGGCGGTGGGGCTGCTGGCCTCGGTGGGGCTGCCCGCCCCCGACGGCTCCTCCCGCGTCGGCGACCTGACCCCGGGCATGCCGGGCGCGCCGGCCGGCCTGGAGACCGGCGACCGGATCGTCGCCGTCGACGGCAAGCCCATGGGCGACTGGTACGCGCTGGTGGCCGAGCTGCAGCGCCACCCCGGGCAGGAGGTCGAGCTCACCATCGAGCGCGGCGAGCCGGCCCGCCGGCAGCCGCTCCGGCTCACACCCAGGAACGACGGCGGCGTGGGCCGGGTCGGCTTCCGGCCCTTCACGGTGCGCCGGCAGCTC
Organism: Anaeromyxobacteraceae bacterium; assembly: GCA_032654565.1. Lineage (GTDB taxonomy): Bacteria > Myxococcota > Myxococcia > Myxococcales > Anaeromyxobacteraceae > JADKCZ01. Next base: position 316,194 of record JAULAX010000009.1, read on the forward strand.
GGCCCCGTCGACGCGCTGGTGGAGGGCTTCGCGGCCACCAACGCCCGGGCCTGGGACAACCTGGTGGGGCTGGCGCAGGTGGTGAAGCGGGAGCAGAAGGCCGAGCTGTCCGGCCCCATCGGCATCGGCCAGGAGCTGGTGCGCGGGGCCAGGCTGGGGGTCGATCGCTTCCTCACCATCGTCTGGAACGTCTCCATCGCCCTGGCGCTGCTCAACCTGCTGCCGCTGCCGGCCCTCGACGGCGGCCGCCTGGTCTTCATCGCCATCGAGGTGGTGACCCGCCGGCGGGTCAGCGAGCGGATCGAGGGGATCGTCCACGGCATCGGCTTCGCCGCGCTCCTGCTGCTGCTGGTGGGGGTCACCATCTTCGGCGACCTGGCCCGGATGCTGGGCAAGTAGCGCCGGCCGGGCGCGTCCCGCCTGCCGGGCGGGCTGGCGGGCTGGGCGCCGCCGCCGCCGCCCGTTAGGATGACCCCATGCCGGTGACCGTCCTCTACTTCGCCGCGGCGCGCGACGCCGCCGGCGCCGTCCACGAAGCGCTCGACCCGGTCCCCCCCACGGTGGGCGACCTGCGCCGCCTCCTCCTCGAGCGCCGCCCCGGGCTCGGGCCGGTGCTGGCGAGGAGCCGGGTGGCCGTCGACGGCCGCTTCGCCGGCGACGAGTCAGCGCTCCACGACGGCGCCGAGGTGGCCATCATCCCCCCGGTGGCCGGGGGGGCGCCGGCCTGCGCCGTGGTCGACCGGCCGCTCCGGCTCGACGAGGTGGTCGAGGCGGTCTCCTCGACCGGGCTCGGCGGCCTGGTCACCTTCACCGGGGTGGTCCGCGACAGCTCCCACGGCCGGCGCGTCGAGCGGCTGGAGTACCAGGCCTACCAGGGCATGGCCGAGCAGGCCCTGGCCCGGATCGCCGAGGAGGTGGGGGCCCGCCACGGCTGCCGGGCGGCGGTGATCCACCGCGTCGGGGTGCTCCAGCCCGGCGAGGCGGCGGTGGTCATCGCCTGCGCCGCGCCCCACCGGGCGGCGGCCTTCCAGGCCTGCCAGGAGGTGCTGGAGCGGCTCAAGGCGGAGGTCCCCATCTGGAAGCGGGAGGTCTTCAGCGACGGCGCCCAGTGGGTGGGGATGTGAGCGGGCGCCACCGACTCGCGGTCGAGGGGGGCTCGCGGTATCCTCGGCCGATGTGGAGAGGCTCCCCCCGGTGAAGGTGCTCATCGCCGATGACGATCGGCTGGTCCGGGCCATGCTGGGCGACCTGCTGGTCGAGCTCGGGCACCAGGTGATCGCCGCCCAGGACGGGGCCGAGGCCGTCAAGCTCTGCGACGGCGCCACCCCCGACCTGCTCATCCTCGACTTCCTCATGCCCCGCCTCTCCGGCCTCGACGCCCTGCTGGAGATCCGGCGGCGCCACGCGGTGCCGGCCCTGCTCCTCACCGCCATCAACCAGGGGAGCCTGCGCGGCGTCGAGGGGGTCGAGCAGGTGCAGGGGCTCCTGGAGAAGCCCTTCACCCGGAAGTCGCTGGAGCGGGCCATCCACGGGGCCGTGCCCGGTCGATGAACCTCTTCCGCATCCTCTTCCTGCTGCTGCTGCTGGCCGCGCTGACGCCGCTGCTGCTGCTGGTGCTGGTGCTCCGCGCCAACGGGGTGGACGTGGTCCCCCCGTCGCTGGCCGCCGGGGGCGCGGCGGTGCTGCTGGCGCTGCTCATCTCCATGGTGCTGGCCCGGCGGGTCACCACGCCGCTCGACGCGCTGGTGCACGGCGCCCTCGACATCGCCCGCGGCCGCTTCGGCCACCAGGTGCCCCACACCGGCCGGACCGAGCTGAGCGACCTGGCCTACACCTTCAACTTCATGTCGAGCCAGCTGGCGCAGTACGACAAGGACAACGCCCGGCTCTACGCGGCGCTGGAGCGCGGCTACCTGGAGACCATCCGGGCGCTGGCCTCGGCCATCGACGCCAAGGACCCGTACACCCGGGGCCACTCCGAGCGGGTGGCCAAGCTGGCGGTGGAGATCGGGCGGGAGCTTCAGCTCGACGACGCCACCCTCCGCATCCTCGAGTTCGGCGGCATCCTCCACGACGTCGGCAAGATCGGCATCCCCGAGACGGTGCTGGGCAAGCCGGCCCGGCTCACCCCCGAGGAGTTCAAGGTGGTCCGCAGCCACGCCGCCATCGGCGCCGAGATCGTCGAGGGAGTGGAGTTCCTCAAGGGCGCCGAGCCGGCCATCCGCCACCACCACGAGCGGTGGGACGGGCGGGGCTACCCCGACGGCCTGGCCGGCGACGCCATCCCGCTCATCGCCCGCATCGTCAACGCCGCCGACACCTGGGACGCCTGCACCTCGGAGCGCCCGTACCACCAGGCGGCCACGGTCGAGGAGGGGATCTCCATCCTCGCCGAGAGCCGGGGGGCGCAGCTCGACCCGGTGGTCCACGACGCCATCCTCCGGGCCCTGACCAGGCTGGGACACCTCCACTGAGCCGTCGCGTGACCCGCCTCGCCATCCTCGACCTCGACGGCACCCTGCTCGACACGCTCGACGACCTGGCCGGCTCGGTCAACGCCGCGCTGGCCGCGGTCGGCCTGCCGCCCCGGCAGCGGCCGGAGATCGAGCGCTTCGTCGGCGAGGGGGCCCGGGTGCTGCTGGCCCGGGCGGTGGCGCCCCACCACCAGCTCCTCGAGCCGGCCCTGGCCGCCTGGTGGGGCCACTACCGGGCCCACTGCCTCGACGGGACCCGCCCCTTCCCCGGCATCCCCGCCCTGCTCACCCGCAGCGGGCGCCGCCTGGCCGTCCACACCAACAAGCCCGGCGCGCTGGCCCGCCAGATCCTCGCCGGCCTCGGCCTGCGGGACCGCTTCGCCGTGGTCACCGGGGGCGACGAGGGGCCGCGCAAGCCCCACCCCGGCGCCACCCTGGCCATCATGCGGCGGCTGGGGGCCCGGCCGGCCGACACCGTCTTCATCGGCGACAGCCCCACCGACGTGCGGACGGCGCGCGCCGCCGGGGTCCGCATGGTGGGGGTCTCCTGGGGCTTCCGGCCGGAGGCCGAGCTGCGGGCGGCCGGCGCGGTGACCGTGGTCAGCCGCGTGGCGGAGCTGGCGCCGTGGCTGGCGTGAGGCGCGGCGGCCGGGGGCGCGGGGGCGGCGGACGCGGCGGCGCCCCCGGACGGAAACTGGCCCGCCCGTCGGGGCCGAAATACCTTGCCCCCATGCTGAAGGCGCTGAAGCTGCTGGTGCTGGTCGGGCTGGTCGCCGGCCTCCTCTTCCTGCTCCCCTTCGGCGGCCGCACCCTCTTCGACCGCTGGCGGGCGGCCCGCGGCCCCGGCGACTTCGCGGCCCGCACCTGGGCCGAGATGCGCGGCGGCCCGGTCCCCCCGGACCCGGCCCCGCCGCCAACCGCCCGGAAGGCGAAGCCGGCCAAGCCCGCGGCGGCCGGGGAGCCGCCGCCCGGCGCCGACCAGCCGCTGGAGACCACCACCGACGCCGAGCGCAAGTCGCTCGACAAGCTGCTCGACCAGCACCTCTCCGAGAAGCCCAAGCGCTGAAACGGCGGGCGCTTCCGGCCGGTTCGGGGTTGCCATCGGAGCCGGGCTCGCGGTACACACCCCGCCATGCCCGAGACCAAGAAGAAGAACCTCAAGAAGCCCCCGCAGGCGAAGAGCAACGGCAAGAAGACCTGCAAGGTCGAGGGCTGCAAGCGCGCCTACCGCGCCAAGACGTTCTGCTTCTTCCACTTCAAGAAGTGGCGCGCCGGCGAGATGGAGTCGAAGCCGGCCCGGTACAAGACCTGCTCCAAGCCCGACTGCAAGAAGAAGGTGGTCGGCCACGGCCTCTGCCAGGACCACTTCGCGGCCTGGACCAAGAGCCGCAAGAAGAACCAGGGCAAGGGCGAGGCCGCCCCGGCCGCCAGCTAGCGCGGCCCGACGGCGGCGCCGCCGTTGCGCTCGCCCGGCCCCCGGGCCAGCTGGCGCTCCAGCGACCGGACCGCCGCCAGCAGCAGCTCCACCTCCCGCTGCGTCGGCTCGGCCCGGGTCAGCAGCCGTCGCCACTCGGCCAGGATCAGCTCCGGGTTCTGCGGGTTGAGGTAGCCGGCGGCCGTCAGCAGCGGCTGCAGCCGCCCCCAGAGCGCCTCCACCGTGGCGTGGCGGGCCGGATCGACCGGGGCCGCCCGGGACCCCTCCGGCCCCGGCCCCTCGACGCGCCCCTCGGCCCCGCCCCCGCAGGCCAGCTCGTAGCTGAGCACCGCCACCGACTGGGCCAGGTTCATCGAGTCGTAGTCGGGCGAGGTGGGGATGGTGCAGATGGCGTGGCAGAGCTCGAGCTCGGCGTCGGAGAGGCCGCGCTGCTCCTCCCCGAAGACCAGGGCCAGCTCGCCGGTCCCGGCCCGCCGGGCCACCTCCTCCCCCAGCTGGCGCGGGGAGAGCCGCGGCCGCCCCGGGAGCTGGCGCGAGCTGGTGCCGCAGACCCAGGTGGCCGGCCCCAGGGCCGCCGCCAGGTCGGGGTGGAACTCGGCCCGGTCGAGCAGCACCGTGGCGTGGCGGGCCACCCGGGCGGCCCGCCGGAGGACGTCCTCCTGCGCCGTCCCGTCACCCCCTCCCCGGGGGGCCCCCCCCCAGGCCGGGGGCGTCACCACCGCCAGCCGGGAGAGGCCGAAGTTCATCATGGCCCGGGCCACGGCGCCGAGGTTCTCGGCGCTGGCGGGGCGGTGGAGGACGACGCGCACTTTTCCGAAGGACATGGCCGCCGGCACGTATAACATCCCGGCATGATCTCCGACGCCCAGCTCCGCGCCCAGCTCCCGCACACCCTCCGGCAGCTCGACCTGCCGGCCCTCGGCAGCCTCTACCGGGGCAAGGTCCGCGACAACTACTCGCGCGGCGACCAGATCGTCATGGTCACCAGCGACCGGATCAGCGCCTTCGACCACGTGCTCGGCACCATCCCCTTCAAGGGCGAGGTGCTCTCGCGCCTCACCACCTTCTGGTTCGAGAAGGTCAAGGACATCGCCCCCACCCACATCCTCTCGGTGCCGGACCCGAGCGTCATGGTGGTGAAGCGGGCCGCCGCCCTGCCGGTGGAGATCGTCATCCGCGGCTACATCACCGGCTCGCTCTGGCGCGACTACCTGGCCGGCAAGGCCGGGGCCTACGGCATCGACTGGCCCATGGGGCTGAAGAAGGACCAGAAGTTCGACCGCCCCATCATCACCCCGTCGACCAAGGCCGAGTACGGCAAGCACGACGAGCCCATCAGCGAGGCCGAGATCCTCCGCCAGGAGCTGGTCACCCCGGAGGTCTGGAAGGAGGCCTGCGCCATCGCCCAGCGCCTCTTCGCCCGCGGCCAGGAGTGGGCGGCCTCGCGCGGCCTGATCCTCGTCGACACCAAGTACGAGATGGGGATCGCCGACGGCAAGCTGGTGGTGATCGACGAGATCCACACCCCGGACAGCTCGCGCTACTGGCTGGCCCGCGAGTACCTGCAGCGGTTCATGGCCGGGCAGGAGCAGCAGATGCTGGACAAGGAGAACATCCGGCAGTGGCTCATCAAGGAGCACGGCTTCTCCGGCCACGGCAAGCCGCCGGCGCTCACCGACGACGTCCGGGTGATGCTGGCGCGCAAGTACATCGAGGTCTTCGAGCTGCTCACCGGCGAGACCTTCGTCTCGGCGGGCGGCGACGTGCAGGCCCGCATCGAGCAGAACATGAAGAAGGCCGGGCTGCTGTAGCTCGCCGCGGTCACTCCGGCAGCGAGACCCGGTAGCGCTTCATCTTCCCCTGCAGGGTGGTCGGCCTGAGCCCGAGCCGGCCCGCGGCGCCGCCCGGGCCGTAGACCTTCCCGCCGCTGGCCTGGAGCGCCCGCTCGATGAGGGCCCGCGCCTCCTCGTCGAAGGTGCCGGTCACCGCCGGCGCCTGGCGGGGGGCCGCCAGCCCGCCGGCGCCCGGCGGCCCGGGCAGCTCGAGGGTGGCGCCGGGCGAGAGGATGAGGGCCCGCTGCACGTAGTTCTCCAGCTCCCGCACGTTGCCGGGCCAGTCGTGGGCGGCCAGCGCGCTCCAGAACGACTCCGGCACCTCGGGCGGGCGCCGGTTCATCTGCGCGGCGTGGCGGGCCAGGAAGTGCTCGGCCAGGGGCCGCAGGTCGCCGCGCCGCTCGCGCAGCGGCGGCAGCCGCACCGGGAAGACCGCCAGCCGGTAGTAGAGGTCCTCGCGGAAGCGCCGGGCCTCCACCAGCCGCTCCAGCTCCTGGTTGGTGGCCGCCACCACGCGGACGTCCACCTCGACGGTGCCGGTCCCGCCGACGCGGGTCAGCTCGCGCTCCTGCAGCACCCGCAGCAGCCTGACCTGGACCGCGGCGGGCGCGTCGCCCACCTCGTCGAGGAAGATGGTCCCGCCCTCGGCCTCCTCGAAGCGCCCCGCCCGGCGGCGCACCGCGCCGGTGAAGGCCCCCTTCTCGTGGCCGAAGAGCTCCGACTCGACCAGCCCCTCGGGGATGGCGGCGAGGTTGACGGCCACGAAGGGGGCGTCGAAGCGGGGGGAGAGGTCGTGAACCATCCGCGCCAGCCCCTCCTTGCCGGCGCCGGTCTCGCCCCGGATCAGCACCGTGGTGTCGGAGGCGGCCACCCGTTGCACCTGCGCCAGCACCGCCTTCATGGCCCCGCTCTCGGCGACGTACCGGTTCTCCTTGCGGATCTGGCGCAGCTCCTCCCGCAGCAGCGCGTTCTCCCTGCCGAGCAGGCCGTTGAGCCGCTTCACCTCCTCGACCAGCAGGCTGTTGTGCAGCGCGATGGCCACCAGCGAGGCGACCCGTCGGGCCACCTGGAGGCAGCAGTCGAGCAGCGCCTCGCTCGGCGGGTGGGCGATCTCCAGCACGCCGAGCACCTGGTCCTCGAAGATGAGGGGGAAGGCGACCAGCGAGCCGTAGCCGAGCGCGGCCAGGGCCGGCTCGTCGGCGTAGCGCGGACGCTCCAGCGCAATGGGGTCGACCACCACCGGGGCGCGCCGCTCCACCGCCCGGCCCGCCGCGGTGCCGTCCAGCCCGTAGACCCGCCCGACCTCGGAGCCCGGGTGGCGCGGGTCGGAGATGAGCGCCACCAGCGCCTGCCCGGTGGGCTGGCCGTCGAGCCGGTGGATGACGACGCGGGTGGCGCCGAAGTGGCGGTCGAGCAGCGCGCCGGTCCGCTCCAGCACCAGCGCCAGGTCGACGGTGGAGAGGACCGCCTGGGTCGCCTCCTCGATGATCCTCTCGTGCGATTCGCCGTTGACGACGTGCAGGGCCATGGCCATGGAAGATAGCGGCACCGACCCGTGGGTGCACGGGCAACCACCTTTCGGTGCCACCGGCCCCGCTGGGTCGGGATATCCTTGGTCATTCCAGCTGCTTGTCCATTGGCCCGCGCCGTGCTCTGCACAGGTTCCGCCCGGCCTCCCGCCGGAAGTGGAGCCGACATGGACGCCCTCGAAGTCCTCATGGCCGAACACCAGCAGATCCTCGCCGCCATCGACGCGCTGGAGGCCTTCGCCGCGGAGGTCCGCCGCGGCGGGGGGAGCGCCGCCGAGCTGGGGCGCTTCGTCACCTTCATCCGCGAGTTCGCCGACGCCCACCACCATGCCAAGGAGGAGGACCTGCTCTTCACCGCCATGGTCGAGGCCGGCTTCCCGCGCGAGTCCGGCCCCGTCGGCGTCATGCTCCAGGACCACGACCAGGGGCGGCGCTTGGTCGGCGTCCTGGCCCAGCTGGCGCAGGCCGCCACGCCCTGGGGCGACGCCGATCGGGAGCGGCTCCACGCCGCCGCGTTCGGCTACGCCGAACTGCTGCGATCCCACATCCAGAAGGAGGACGGCATCCTCTACCCCATGGCCGAGGCCCGCCTCCCGGCGGCGCTGCGCGCCCGGGTGGACGCGGAGGCGGCCGCCCACGACGCCCGGCAGGTGACCGCCGGGGTCCTGCCGCGGCTGGAGGCCCTGGGCGCCGAGCTGGTGGCTCGGAAGCCTGCTCCCTGACCTGGCGATGCCGGCCCCGGAGTCCACTCCCCGCCCCCGCTCGCTCCTCCCCCAGGAGCACGGAGCCTGGGGGCAGCTGTTCATGCCGCTGCTCTCGGCCCTGCTGATCGCCGGCGTCACCCCGGCGGCGCTGCTGCTGGGCGCCGCCACCGTGCTCGGCTTCCTGGCCCACGAGCCCTGGCTGGTGCGGCTCGGCCACCGCGGGGCGCGGGCGGCGCGCGAGGACGGCCCCCGGGCCGGGCGGCGCCTCGGGTGGCTGCTGGCCGGCGCCGCGGTCACCGGCGCGGCCGGGGCCCTCCTCGCCCCCGGCGCGGCGCGCTGGGCCCTGCTGCTGCCGGCGGCGCTGGCGCTGCTGGTGGTCGGCCTGGTGCTGGCCGGGCGGGAGCGGACGGTGCCGGGGGAGCTGGCGGTGGTGACCGCCCTCGCCTCCTCCGGGCTGGCGGTGGCGCTGGCGGCCGGGGCCCCGCTGCGCGCCGCCGGGGCGGCCACCGCCACCTGGGTGCTGGCCTTCGCCACCTCGGTCTTCGCCGTCCAGGTGGTGCTGGCGCGGGCCCTCTCCCGCGGGACCACCGCGCTGGGGCTGCGCCACGGGCTGGCGGTGCTGCTGGTGGGCGGCGGCGGCGCGGCCGCGGCCGGGCTGGCCGGGCTGGGGGCGGTGGTGCCGGTGGCCGTGGCCCCCACCGCGCTCCTCTCGCTGCTGGTCTGCCTCCTGCCCTTCAGCGCCCGGCAGCTCAGGACGCTCGGCTGGGGGCTGGTGGCCTCGAGCACGGCGACGCTGCTGCTGCTGGTCCACGGCCTGCGCCCCTGACCGCGCCGGGCCGCGGCCCGCGGGCGGGGGCCGAGGCCAGGGGCCATCCACCGACCCGACGCCGGGCCCCTCGACACGCACCGCTGGTGGAGGGCGCACGGTTTGTGTAGCCTCGCTGGACCCACCCGGGAGGACCACATGGCCTCGAAGCGCATCCACCCCGCGGCCGCGCCCGCCGGCGCCGGCGACCTCTCCAACATCGAGGCCTGCGTCGAGGACGTGGCCCGCGCCTTCAAGGACCCCGACCGGGGCCCGCGCGACCTGACCGCCTTCGCCCCGCTGCGCTCGGCGCTGGCCCGCGCCCGCGGCCGCCTGCCGCCCGCCTACCGCCAGGCCCTGGCCGATCCCCTGCTGGCCACCCTCGACGAGCTCGGCCCGTCCGGCTTCAAGCAGCTGCTGGCCTCCGACCCGGACCGCGCCGGCTCGGCCGCGCTGCTCCTCGACGCCGCCCAGGCGGTGCTGCAGGCCGGCGACGGCGCCGCCACCGACGCCTTCCAGGAGGTGGTCAGCGACCTCTACGACGGCTTCCTCTCGGCCGAGGACCGGCGCGGGGTCAAGCTGCCGGAGCGGAGCGTGCTGGCCCCCATGGTCAAGTGGGGCTGCCCCGACGACGGCCCCTACACCTGGCCGGTCACCGCCACGGCGTCGCTGGGGGCCACCACCGGGGTGGTCAGCCTCCCGCCCGGGAACGCCCGCCGCGGCCTCTGCGTCTGGGCGGCGCTGGGGCACGAGACCGCCGGCCACGACATCCTCGGCGCCGACCGCGGCCTCAAGGCGGAGCTGGCCGACGCCGTGCGCCGGGCCCTGCGCGAGGCCGGCATGACGGCGCTGGCCGGCTACTGGGCCGACCGGGTCGACGAGACCGCCTCCGACGTGCTCGGCATCCTCAACATGGGGCCCGCTGCCGGCTTCGGCCTGCTGGCCACGCTGCGCGGCTTCCGGCTGGCCTCCGGGGACGGCGCCCGGCTGCAGAGCGAGGGGGCGGGGGACGACGAGCACCCGGCCGACGTGGTGCGCGGCTTCCTGGCCGCCGCCACCATCCGCACCCTCCCCTTCGGCGGCGCCACCGCCTGGGCCGCCGCGGTGGAGCGCGAGACCAGCCTCGACGCCCAGGTGATCCGGCTCTCCCGCCGCGAGGTCTCGCTCACCGAGGCCCGCGGCGCGGCCGCCACCGCGGCCCGGGCGGTCACCTCCACCCCGCTGCGGACGCTGGAGGGGCACGCCCTGGGGGAGATCCAGACCTGGCGCGACTCCGACGACCGCATCGTGGCCCGGCTGGCCGCGGCGCTCGCCGGCCGCGGCACGCTGGACGCCACCATCGAGCGCGGGGACTACGCCGCCCACGCCGTGGCCGCGGCGGTCACCACCGCAGTGGGCCGGGGTGGCGATCCGGCCGCCCTCCAGCCGCGGCTGGTGACGATGCTGGCGGCCATGCACCGGCTCAACCCGGTCTGGGGCCCGCTCCAGGTGATCCACTCCGGCGACATGACGCGCCGGACGTTCTTCACGGCGCTGGGGTAGTCTCGGCCCCGGCGGCGCGGCGTCTCCGGGCCCCAGGGAGCGCCGGCATGCGGGTGTTGCGGCTGGAGGGGAACGAACTCCGGACAGGTGGCGCCGAGCTGGCCGGCCCGGGAGGCACGCTCTGGGTCGACCTGGCCCCCACCCCCGAGGCGCTGGCCTTCCTCTCGGAGCGCTTCCACTTCCACCCGCTGGCGCTCGAGGACTGCCTCCACGAGGACCAGCGCGCCAAGCTCGAGGTCTACCCGGAGGTCCTCTTCAGCGTGGTCCACCGGCTCTCACCGACGCCGGACGACACCGGGCTCGAGGCCACCGAGCTGAGCGCGTTCCTGACCGCCGAGACGCTGGTCACCGTCCACTCGGCGCCCATCCAGGAGCTCGACGAGGTCTTCGAGCGGGCCCGGCTCGAGCCGGGGCTGCTGGCCCGCGGGCCCGACTTCGCCCTCTACCTGCTCCACGACGCCATCACCGATCTGCACTTCTCCCTGGTGGACCACCTCAGCGAGGAGGCCGAGGCGCTGGCCGAGGAGGTCACCTCCGGCGCGCCCGGTCCCGGCGTGGCCGAGCGGATCATGATGGCCCGGCGCCAGCACACCCTGGTGCGCCGGCGGGTAGGGCCGCAGCGGGAGCTCTTCGCGGCGCTGGCCCGCCCCGGCCAGGGGCTGGTGCGCGACCAGAACGCCATCTACTTCCGCGACGTGGTCGACCACCTGGTGCGCCTCTCCGAGGAGGTCGACACCGGCCGGGAGCTGCTGGCCTCCACCATGGAGACGCTGCTCTCGCAGGCCAACAACCGGCTCACCGGGGTGACCACCCGGCTGACGCTGATCGCCACCATCTTCCTGCCGCTCAACTTCGTGGCCGGCTTCTTCGGGATGAACCTGGAGATCCTGCCGCCGGCGGTGGCGGTGCCGCTGGTGGTGGCCGCGGTGGTGGCGCTGCCGCTGGCCATGTTCCTCTTCTTCCGCAGGCGGGGCTGGCTGGCCTGAGGGGCGCCCCGCCCGAGGTCGGACCCGCCGGTCTACCCCCCGAACACCCGGGCGAAGATGGTGTCGACGTGCTTGAGGTGGTACTCGAGCGCGAAGCAGGCGTCGATCTCGGCCGCGGTCAACAGCTTCGAGACCTCGGGATCGGCCTTGAGCGCGGCGCGGAAGTCGACCTTCTCCTCCCAGACCTTCATGGCGTTGCGCTGCACGAAGACGTACCCCTGCTGCCGGGCCACCCCCTTCTCCACCAGGGCCAGCAGCACCCGCTGCGCCTCGTAGAGGCCGCCGGTCTGGTCGAGGTTCTCCTGCATGCGGGCCGGGTAGACGCGCAGGTTCTCGATCATCCCGGCGAAGCGCTGCAGCGAGAAGTCGAGGGCGATGGTGGCGTCGGGGGCGATGACCCGCTCCACCGAGGAGTGGCTGATGTCGCGCTCGTGCCAGAGGGCCACGTCCTCGAAGGCCGCCAGCGCCCAGCCGCGCAGCAGCCGGGCCATGCCGGTGAGGTTCTCCGAGAGGATGGGGTTGCGCTTGTGGGGCATGGCCGACGAGCCCTTCTGCCCGGCGGTGAACGGCTCCTCGGCCTCGCGCACCTCGGTCCGCTGCAGGTGGCGCACCTCGGTGGCGTGCTGCTCCAGGGTGGCGCCGCAGAGCGCCAGCGCCGAGAAGTACTCGGCGTGCCGGTCGCGGTTGACCACCTGGGTGGCCGCCCCCTCGGCGCCGGCCAGGCCGAGGGCCTTGATGACGTGGGCCTCGACGCGCGGGTCGACGTTGGCGAAGGTGCCGACCGCCCCGGAGATCTTGCCGACGGCCACGACCTCCCCGGCCGCCACCAGCGCCGCCCGGCGCCGCGACCAGGCGTCGTACCAGCCGGCCAGCTTGAGGCCGAAGGTGGTGGGCTCGGCGTGGATGCCGTGGCTGCGCCCCACCATGGGGGTGCGCTTGTGCTCCAGGGCCCGCTTCTTCACCGCCGCCAGCACCCGGTCGACGCCGCCGAGCAGCAGCGCGGTGGCCTCGTGGAGCTGCACCGCCAGGGTGGTGTCGAGCACGTCGGAGGAGGTCATCCCCTTGTGGAGGTGGCGCGCCGCCGGGCCGCCCTTCTCCTCGGCCCAGGTGAGGAAGGCGATGACGTCGTGCTTGACGGTCTTCTCGATCTCCTCGATCCGCTCGACGTCGGCGGCGGTCAGCTGGTAGCCGTCGAAGACCTTGCGGAGCGCGGCGTGGTCCTCGGCGGGCACCTCGCCGAGCGCCACCATGGCCTCACAGGCGTGCAGCTCGACGTCGAGCCAGATGCGGTAGCGCCGCTCGCTGGTCCAGATGCGCCCCATCTCGGCGCGGGTGTAGCGGGGGATCATGTCGTCTCCTCGTGCCGCGGGGCCGGCCGCCGGCCGCCCCGCCTCGAATTGGTCACCGCCCGGTCGAGCCGAAGCCGCCGGCGCCGCGCCCGGTCTCGCCGAGCGCCTCCGCCACCTGCAGCTCCACCCGGGCCACCGGCGCGATCACCAGCTGGGCGATCCGCTCGCCCCGCTCGAACCGGACCGGCTCCTGCCCCAGGTTCACCAGGATCACCTTCACCTCGCCACGATAGTCCGAGTCGATGGTCCCCGGGGCGTTGAGGATGGTCACCCCGTGGCGCGCCGCCAGCCCGGAGCGGGGGCGCACCTGCCCCTCGTGGCCCGGCGGGATCTCCAGGGAGAGCCCGGTGGGCACCAGGGCCCGCTCCCCGGGGGCCAGGGCCACCGGCTCGTCGGCCCGCAGGTCCAGCCCGGCGGCGTGGGCCGACTCGTAGCGCGGCAGCAGCAGCGCCGGCCCGCGCTCTCCCACCCGGGTCACCTTCAGCTCCAGCGTCCCTGCCATGGCGTCCTCGCGTGAGACGAAGCGGGGCGGCGCGCCAGGCTCGGCGGCCGCCCCGTGGGTCCAGCGGTGCCGCCGCGTCCCGCCTGGGGAGCGCGGCGGCGGCGACCTAGGCCTTGGGGGCCTCGGCGGCCGGGGTCGCCGGCTTGCCGGCCACCTCGGCCAGCGCCTCCTTGCGGGAGAGCCGGATCTTGCCGGCCCGGTCGACCGAGATCACCTTGACCATCACCTCGTCGCCCTCGGCCAGCACGTCGGAGACCGCCTTGACGCGCTTGTCGGAGAGCTCGGAGATGTGGACCAGGCCGTCGGTGCCCGGGAAGATCTCCACGAAGGCGCCGAACTCGACGATCTTGCGGACGGTGCCGGTGTAGATCTTGCCGACCTCGGCCTCGGCGGTGAGGTTCTTGATCATCTTGATGGCGGCCTCGACCTTGAGCGGGTCGGTGCTGGCGATGGCGATGGTGCCGTCGTCGGCCACGTTGATGGCGCACCCGGTGCGGGCGGTGATGTCCTTGATGACCTTGCCGCCCGGCCCGATGACGTTCTTGATGAACTCCGGCCGGATCTTGATGCTGGTGATGCGCGGCGCGTACTTGCTGACGTCGCCGCGCGGGGCGGCGATGGTCTTCTTCATCTCGGCGAGGATGTGCTTGCGGCCGGCGGCGGCCTGGTTGAGCGCCTTCTCCATGATCTCGCGGGTGACGCCGCCGATCTTGATGTCCATCTGGATGGAGGTGATGCCGGCGTCGGTGCCGCAGACCTTGAAGTCCATGTCGCCGAGGTGATCCTCGTCACCGAGGATGTCGGAGAGGATGGCGATCTTGTCGCCCTCCTTGATCAGCCCCATGGCGATGCCGGCCACCGGGGCCTTGATGGGCACGCCGGCGTCCATCAGCGCCAGGCAGCCGCCGCAGACCGAGGCCATCGAGGAGGAGCCGTTCGACTCCATGATGTCCGAGACCAGCCGGATCACGTACGGCCAGGTGGCCGCGTCCTCCGGGATGACCGCCTTGAGGGCGCGCTCGGCGAGGACGCCGTGCCCGATCTCGCGGCGGCCGGGGCCGCGCAGGAACTTGGCCTCGCCCACCGAGAAGGGCGGGAAGTTGTAGTGGAGCATGAACCGCTTGTAGGTCATGCCGGTCAGCCCCTCGATGCGCTGATCGTCGGTGGCGGTGCCGAGGGTGGCGCCCACCAGGGCCTGGGTCTCGCCGCGGGTGAAGAGCGCCGAGCCGTGGACGCGGGGCAGCAGCCCCACCTCGCACCAGATCTGGCGGATGTCGGCCATGCCGCGGCCGCCGATGCGCTTGCCCTCGTCGGTGATCATCTTGCGCATGTACTCGTACTTCACGTCCTCGTAGTAGCCCTTGATCTCCTTCTCGCGGATGGCGATGGAGGCGAGCTTGGCGGCGTCGCCGGCGGCCTCGTCCTTGAGGGCCGCCATCAGCTCCTTCTTGATCTCGGAGAGCCGGCCGTAGCGGTCGTGCTTCTCGTCCCGGCTGTAGGCCTGCTTGACCTTGTCCCAGGTGAGCGACTTGACCTTGCCCTTGAGCGCCTCGTCCGACTTGGGCGGGTCGAAGGCCTTCTTCTGCTTGTTGCCGGAGATCTTGTGGAGCTGGAGCTGGGCGTCGAGCAGCGGCTGCACCGCGGCGTGGCCGAAGAGCAGGGCGTCGATCATCACCGCCTCGGTGATCTCCCGGGCGCCGCCCTCGACCATGGTGATGGCGTCGCGCGAGGCGGCCATGATGACGTCGAGGTCGGCCTCGGCCCGCTGGGCCAGGGTGGGGTTGGCCACGAAGGCGCCGTTGACGCGGCCGACGCGGACGCCGGCGAACGGGCCGTTGAAGGGCACGTCGGAGCACTGCAGGGCCGCCGAGGCCCCGGTCAGCGCCAGCACGTCGGGGTCGTTCTCCTGGTCGAAGGAGACCACGGTGGCGATGATCTGGGTCTCGTTGGCGTAGCCCTCGGGGAAGAGGGGCCGGCAGGAGCGGTCGATGATGCGCGAGGTCAGGGTCTCGCGCTCGGTGAGGCGCCCCTCGCGCTTGAAGTAGCTGCCGGGGATGCGGCCGGCGGCGTAGAGCTTCTCCTGGTAGTCGACGGTGAGGGGGAAGAAGTCGATCCCCTCCTTCTTCTCGGCCGCCGAGACCACGGTGATGAGCACGACCGACTCGCCGACGCGGGCCCAGATGGAGCCGTGGGCCTGCTTGGCGACCTTGCCGGTCTCGAGGGTGATGTCCTTGTCGCCCACGCGGGCGGTGACCTGGAACGGAGTCATGTGCACCTTTCGTTCGTGGGGTCCCGGGGGCCCTTTGAAGAGGTGCCTCTGTTCCTCACTTCGCCCCCGCTCGCTGGAGCGGGGACCGAGTCGGAAACGGAGGCGCCTGCAGGTTCCCCGAGGCCCGTGGTTGGGAGCTTCGGTCCGCGCCGCCGGCCCCATGGCCGGAAGCGCCAACGCCCCGTCCAGACCGGCCCGGGGCGCTGCACGGCTCTTGAGTTACTTGCGGATGCCCAGCGCGTCGATGAGGACCTTGTAGCGGCTCTGGTCGACGTTCCGGAGGTAGTCGAGGAGCCGCCGCCGCTGGCCGACCAGCTTGAGCAGCCCGCGCCGGCTGTGGTGGTCCTTCTTGTGGGTCTTGAAGTGCTCGGTCAGGTAGTTGATGCGCTCGCTGAGCAGCGCCACCTGGACCTCGGGAGACCCGGTGTCCTTCTCGTGCTGACGGAACTTCTGAACCAGCTCGGTCTTCTTGTCCTGCAACAGCGCCATATGGACATCCTCTCGAGTGGACCGAGTCACCGCCGCGGGGGCGAAGGCGTGCGCCGCGGGCGGCCGTGAACGGCCGTGAAGGCGGGTGTTTACGTCATCGGGTGGGGGGTGTCAACGTCGGGGCCGGGCGGCGCCCTGGCCCCACCATGCCCCGGTGACCGAAGCTCCCGGGAACAAGGAGGAGGCCCCGGCTCGAGCGCCCGCTCGCCGACAGGCCGGCGTGGGTCGCCCATTCCTTCGACTGTCGAATGAGTTCGGACGTCCGAACCGTACCCTCGGTCCGTTGAGCAGACTTCCCCAGGAACTGCCGTGGCTTGGCCACCGACCCGGTGACGCGCCGACACGCCGACACGCCGGCGATGGTCCTCAGGGCGCACAGTAGGCGTCACGCTGGTACAGACCCGCCACGGTGACGGTGGCGCCTCCCCGGACCACGAACTCGCTGCCGCCACAGGCTGGAGGAGAGGTCGGCGGCGGTGGGCTGGGCGGCGTCGCGGACCGCGGCCTCGTAGGCCTGGGCGTCACAGGCCAGGGGCTCCGCCGGAGCGCAGCCCGCCAGCAGGAGCGCCATGAGCAGGGCGAGCGCCGCCGCCGAGGAGAGCGGCGCGCCGCGGTGGGAGTCCGAGGGGCTGATGGGTGTGCCGTCCATGGCGCGGGCTCCTGACACGCAGGTGCCATGCAGGTCCTGCAACCCAGGTGCCCGGTCCCCCACCCTCCGCCCCCCAGGAATGGCCGTGAACCGCAGGACCGCGCCGGCCCGGCCCCTCCTTCGCGATTCCTGACGTCGGGCCTCGCGAATGGGGGGGGGCCTCCCCCCCCTGGCCCGGGCGACCGTGAAGGGTCGTAGCCGCGCCACCTCCGGCTTGGTAGAGCCCGGAGCGCGCCGAAGACCATCACCAAAGGGAGCCGCCCATGTCCAGACAGAGCCAGCCCGCGTGGATGACCGGGCCCCGCCTCGTGCTCCTCTCCGCCGTCCTCGCCAGCACGGCGCTCGCCACCGCCCCGATCGCCAGCGCGGCCGGACCGGCGCCGGCCGCCACGGCCAGACCGGGCGCGGTGGGCGAGGGCGACGTCGACCCGGCCGCCTGGGGGGCCGCCTGGCCGCTCCAGTACCAGGGGTACCAGCGGACCGCCGAGAAGACCCAGACGAAATACGGCGGCTGGAGCGGCGGGGCGGAGGGGGCGGTGCCGCTGCAGAAGTCGGAGCGCGACCCCTGGCTGAAGCGGATCTTCGCCGGCTACCTCTTCGCCGTGGACTTCCGCGACCGGCGCGGCCACGCCTACGCCCTCTACGACCAGGAGAACACCCGGCGGAACATCCCGGCCGAGGGGAAGCAGTCGGGCAACTGCCTCCACTGCCACGCCTCGATCATGCCGCTCTACCGCGCCCTCGGGAAGGAGGCCGCCCCCCGGGCCTCCGACGCCGAGCAGCTCCAGGCCGGGCTCGCCAAGGTGGGCGAGATGGGCTACTGGGACGCCCACCAGAAGCTCACGGGGATCACCGGCAAGGCCCACCCGGTCTCCTGCGTCGACTGCCATGACCCGAAGTCGATGGAGCTCCGGGTGACCCGCCCCGGCTTCATCGCCGGGATCCAGAAGCTGGCCGCCTCCAGCGCGCCGACCCCCCACCTGGCCAGCGTCGAGGCCTGGCGCAAGGGACCGCGCGCCACCGCCTACGATCCCAACCGCGACGCCAGCACGCAGGAGAAGCGCTCCTTCGTCTGCGGCCAGTGCCACGTCGAGTACTTCTGCGGAAAGGGGACCACCCTCTTCTTCCCCTGGGGGGAGGGGCTGAAGATGGAGCAGATGGAGCACCTCTACGACAACCTGCTGGTGAAGGGGCAGCGGTTCAAGGACTGGACCCACGCCGAGACCGGCATGGAGCTGCTCAAGGCCCAGCACCCCGAGTTCGAGATGTGGAGCCAGGGGATCCACGCCAGGAGCGGCGTGGCCTGCGCCGACTGCCACATGCCCTCCCGGAAGGTCGAGGGCAAGGAGGTCTCCGACCACTGGGTGCGCAGCCCGCTGCTGCAGGCCGGCGTCGCCTGCGGCGGCTGCCACGCCTCCACCGACGGGGAGCTCAAGGCGCGGGTCGAGCAGATCCAGGATCGCCACTTCGCGCTGATGTCCCGGGCCGGCGTCGCCGCGGTGGCGATGATCGACGCCATGGTGGCGGTGCGGAGGCCCTACGACGACCGGAACCGCGCCGCGGCCACCGCCAGGGCCGGCGAGACCCTGGCGAAGCAGGAGGCCTTCACGAAGGCGAGCCCGGCGGAGCGGGAGCAGCGGCTGGCCGCCGAGACCAGGGCCAACCTGCTCGCCCTGTGGCGCGAGGCGGTGGAGAAGGCGCCGGCCCTCCGCGAGCTGGGCGAGCTGCAGCGCGCCGCCCAGTGGCGGCTCGACCTGGTGGCCGCCGAGAACTCCATGGGCTTCCACGCCCCGCAGGAGATGGCCCGCATCCTGGCCGAGTCGATCGACCTGTCCCGCCAGGCGGAGCTGAAGGCGGTGAAGCTGGCCGGCGGCCTGGTGACCGCGGCGGCGCCGGCGAAGTAGCCGGAGCGTCGGAGCGGGCCTGGGCCGGGCGCCTGGGCCGGGCCGGCCTCCCCCTGGGTGGCCCGGATCCGTTCGGGCCCGACGTGGCCGCTTCGGGCAGCCGCTCCGGTGGTGCCTGCGTCCTGGTCGCCCGACCGGGCGACGCTAGAGGCCTCAACCGATCGGACCGCAGGAGCGCCCGGCGCGGGCCACGCCACCGACACCGCCACCACCGCCACCGCCGGATCGGACCGCCGCGGTGGTCGAGAGCTGGCGCCGCACCTTGCGGGTGTGGCAGGTCGGGCACTCCACCTCCGCCTCGTCGGAGCGTCGGAGGATGAGGGCCTCGAAGGTCACCGCGCAGGAGGGGCAGGCGTATTCGTAGATCGGCATGGCCCTCGTAGGAGCCACGGGGGGCCGGAAGGGTTCGCCGATCCGCGCCGAACCGCCCTCACCCCCGCGGCGGGGCCCCGGGGACGCCCGGCAGCACCGGCGCGGTGATGACCCGGACCGGCCGCAGCCGGCCCTCCTTCACCTCGCCGACCGCCACCAGCGCGCCGTCGGGACCGACCACGCGCTTCAGCCCGTCGACCTCGTCGGGGCGGAGCAGCTGGCGCCCCCGCGACAAGGCGATGGCGCCGTTGGCGTCGACGTCGAGCCGGGGGAAGAAGGCCACCGCGTCGGCGGGCGGGATGATGCGGCCGAGCAGCGCCATCCGGTCGGACTGGGCCAGCCGCTCCAGCTCCTCGAGCGGCAGGGCGTCGTCGAGCCGGAACGGCCCGGCCACGGTGCGGCGCAGGGCGCAGAGGTGGGCCGGGACGCCCAGCGACCGCCCCAGGTCGGCCGCCAGGGTGCGCACGAAGGTCCCCTTGCCGCAGCGGACCGCCAGCTGGACCCGCCGCAGCCCGTCGGCGCCGGTCGGACCGACCTCGCCCAGCTCGAGGGCGTGGACCGTCACCCGCCGTGCCACCCGCTCCACCGTCTCCCCGGCCCGGGCCGCCTCGTGGAGCCGGCGCCCGTCGACGCGCACCGCCGAGTACATGGGCGGGACCTGGTCCAGCTCGCCGGTGAGGGCCGGGAGCGCCGCCAGGATGGTCTCCGCGGTCAGTCCCGCCGGGTCGCCGCGGGCGAGCACCGTCCCCTCGGCGTCCTCGGTGGTGGTGGAGGCGCCGAAGGCCACGGTGGCCAGGTAGCTCTTGTCGCCGTCGGCGAGCCAGCGCTGCAGCTTGAGGGCGTCGCCCAGGCAGAGGGCCAGCAGGCCGGTGGCGGCCGGATCGAGGGTGCCGGTGTGGCCGGCGTCCTTGGTGCCGAGGGCGCGGCGCACCCGGTGGACCACGTCGTGCGAGGTGGGGCCGGCCGGCTTGTCGACGAGGAGGACGCCGTTCATGGTCGGGTCCCGGGGGGTGCTCCAGCCCGGCGGCGAGGCCGGGCCGGCCTGCTACTTCTGGCCTTCGCCGTCCGGGGCCGCATCCGGGGCCACTTCCGGCGTGGCGTCCGGCGCGGCGTCCGGGGCGGCGCCGCGGGCGCGGGCCTCCCGCAGCAGCCGGTCGATGCGATCGCCGCGCTCCACCGACTCGTCGTAGACGATGCGCAGGTGCGGGGTGTGGCGGAGGCCGAGGGCCCGGCTCACCTCGCGCTGCAGGTACGGCGCGGCGGCGCGCAGCCCCTCCAGCGTCGCCTTCTTCACCGGCTCGTCGCCGAGGATGGAGAGGTAGACGGTGATGTCCTTCAGGTCCGGCGCCATCTTGGCCCCGGTGACGGTCACCAGGCCGGTGACGCGCGGGTCCTTGAGGCCACCGCGCGTCAGCAGCATGCTGAGCTCGTGGGTGAACTCGCTGGCCACCTGGGCCGGCCTGTCGTGTCCCCTGCCCATGGCTTCTCCCGCGACGGCCCATCGCCCGGGCGCGCCACGCCGCCCCGGGGGGCGGCGCCGCGTCGCCTAGTCGATCGACTGCCGGATCTCCTCGAGCTCGTAGCACTCGATGACGTCGCCGGCCTTGAAGTCGGTGTAGGCGTCGATGCCGATGCCGCACTCGAGCGGGGCCAGCACCTCGCGGACGTCGTCCTTGAGCCGCTTCAGCGAGACGATCTTGCCGGTGTGGACCGGCTTCTTGTCGCGCATGACCCGGCCGTGGTGGTTGCGCTTGATGGCGCCCTCGGTGACCGCCGAGCCGGCGATGGTGCCGACCCTGGTGATGTTGAAGACCTGGCGGACCTCGGCCTTGCCCAGCGGCTTCTCCTTGATGATGGGCGGCAGCAGCGTCGCCATCTCCAGGCGGATGGTGTCGACGGCCTCGTAGATGATGTCGAAGAGCAGGATGCGCACGCCCTGCTGGCTGGCGATCTGCTCCACCTTGGTCTCGGGCTTGGTGTGGAAGCCGACGATGATCCCCTTGCCGGCCGCCGCGGTGAGCACGTCCGACTCGGTGATGTTGCCGACCCCGGAGGCCAGCACCCGGACCCCGACCTTCTTGGTGGCGCACTTCTCCAGCGCCTGGCTGACCGCCTCGGAGGAGCCCTGCACGTCGGCCTTGACCACCACGTTGAGGGCCTTGGCCGAGGTGGCCTTGCCCTTGGAGAAGAGGTCCTCCAGGGTGGCCCGCTTCACCGAGGCCATCGACTTCTGGCGGGACTTCTCGGCGCGGTGGGTGGCCACCTCCTTGGCGGCCTTCTCGTCCTCGACCACGTCGAACTCGTCGCCGGCGGTGGGCACGCCCGACAGGCCCAGCACCTCGACGGGGAAGCCCGGGCCGACCTCCTTCACCAGCTCGCCGCGCTCGTTCATCATGGCGCGGACCTTGCCGTACTCGGAGCCGGTCACCAGGGCGTCGCCGATGCGCAGCGTCCCCTCCTGCACCAGCACGGTGGCCACCGGGCCGCGCCCCTTCTCCAGCTTGGCCTCGATGACCACGCCGGTGGCGAGCATCTCGGGGTTGGACTTGAGGTCGAGCACCTCGGCCTGCAGGGCGATGTACTCGAGCAGCTCGGGCAGCCCCTGCTTGGTGCGGGCCGACACCGGCATCATGATGGTGGTGCCGCCCCACTGCTCGCCGACCAGCTCGTACTCGGTGAGCTGCTGCATGACCCGCTCCGGCTGGGCGCCGGGCTTGTCGATCTTGTTGATGGCCACCAGGATGGTGACCCCGGCAGCCTTGGCGTGCTTGATGGCCTCGATGGTCTGCGGCATGACGCCGTCGTCGGCGGCCACCACCAGCACCACCAGGTCGGTGACCTTGGCGCCGCGCTCGCGCATGGCGGTGAAGGCCTCGTGGCCCGGGGTGTCGAGGAAGGTGATGGACCCGTGGGTGGTCATCACCGAGTAGGCGCCGATGTGCTGGGTGATGCCGCCCTTCTCGCCGGCGGCGACGTCGGCCTTGCGGATGGCGTCGAGCAGCGAGGTCTTGCCGTGGTCGACGTGGCCCATGACCGTGACCACCGGCGGGCGGTTGACCAGCTTCGACTCGTCGACGGCGATCTCGGGGATGTACTCCTCCACCTCGAAGCCCTGCTTCTCGACGGTGAAGCCGAAGTCGGTGGCCAGCAGCGCCGCGGTGTCGGCGTCGATGAGCGCGTTGATGGTGACCATCTTGCCGCCGGCCATCAGCTTGCGGATCAGGTCGGAGGCCTTGACGCCCATGGCCTGCGACAGGCCGGAGACCGAGATCGACTCCTCGATGCGGATGACCTTCTTGTGCTCGGCGCGCTCGGTCACCTGCGTCTTCGCCCCCTTCTTGGTCGGCTTCTTCTTCTTGCCGCGGACCGGCACGTAGGTGCGGTCCTGCATGGCGGCGGTCAGCAGCTCCTTGGGGTTGAGCGTCTTGGCCGCCTCCTCGGTGGGGCGCCCGGCGGTCCGCTTGTTCTTGGCGTTCTTGTCGCGGCTGACGTCGATGAACTCGCGCTCGCGGCCCAGCGAGCCGGGGACCACCTTGAGCTCGCGGACCTCGCCGAGGGCGCGGGGGCCGGGCGCGGCCGGGAAGCGGCTGCCGGAGCCGGTGGGCGGGGTGACCCGGCGCACCGGGATGAGCGGCCGGGAGAGCACCACCGCCTGGGTGGCGGTGGGGCGCTGGGTGCGCGGGTCGATCTGCGGACGGGGCGGCGCCGCCGGGATGGCCGGGGTGGCGGCGGCCGGGGTGGCGGCGGCGGGCGCCGCCGGGGCGCCCGGGGTGGCCGGCGCGGCGGGCGCGGGCGGGTGGGCGGCGGCGGCGGCCGGGTCGGCGGCGGTCGCGGTCGCGGCCTCGGCGGTGACCGGGGCCTGGGGCTCGGCCTCGACGGCCGCCTCGGGCGCGGGCGCCTCGACCGGCGGCTCCTCCTCGACGAACTCCGGCGCCTCCTCGGGCTCCGGCTCGGGCTCGGGCTCGGGCTGCGCCGCCACCGGGACCGGCGGCGGGGCCGGCGGCACCGGGATGGTCGACTTCTTGCGGACCACGAAGCCGGGCCCGGAGGGGCGCGGGGGGGCGGCCTTGGGCTTCTTCTCGCCGACGATCTTCTCGAAGGCGGCCTGGGCCTGGTCGTCGTCGAGCGACGACGAGTGGCTCTTCACTTCGAAGCCGAGCTGGTGAAGCCGGTCGACGAGCTCCTGGTTGGAGAGCTCGATGCCGTGCTCCTTGAGCTGCTTCGCCAGCTCGTGAACGCGCTTCTTGGACATGTGTCTCGACTCCTAATACTTGCCGACAACGACCGTCAACTCACCGCGGAGCGCGTCCGCGTCCACCGTCACATCCCCGCGCCGGAAGGCCCGGTTGAAGCTGCGCCGCTTCAGGGCCCGCTCCAGGCACCCCAGCTCGCGGTGCAGCCAGGCACCGCGCCCGCCGCTCCGCTTCGAATCCCACTCCACGCGCGCACCGTCTCCGACCCGGACCCGGGCCAGCATCGCCTGGGCGGCGGCCTCGCCGCAGCCCACGCAGGTCCGGACCGGGGCGGTCACCCCAGGACCTCCTTGCGGGCCTTCTCGGCGTCCAGCTCGGCGCGCAGCCGGGCCTCCTCCTCGAGGTAGACCCCGGCGGCGTGCTTGACCTGGCGGGCCTTCTTGGGGCCCAGCCCGGAGCCGTCGCCGAGCCGGTTGACGTCGGCCTCGGCGTGGATCGACTCCACGGTCGGGTAGCCGGAGGCCTTGAGGGCCTCGATGGTCTTCTCGCCGACGCCGCGGACGCGCGCCAGGCGCTCCTCCTGGCTCAGCGAGTCGGGGTGGCGGCGGGCCTCGGCGATGCGGGCCGCCTCGCGCTCCGCCTCGAGCTTCATCTCCTTCTCGGCGTCGAGGAAGGACTGCTCGCGGGCCCGCTTCTGCAGGTCCGGGATCATGTCGATGGTGAAGCCGGGGAACTGGGTGAGCATCTCCACGGCGGCGTTGGCCAGGTCCTGGGCCTTGCGGAAGCCGTGGGCGTAGAGCATCTCCTGGGTGGCCTCGGGGACGTCGATGGCCTCGAAGCTCTCCTTGGCGAACTCGTGCATCTCCCGCACCCGGGTCTCGCTGTTGATGTCGAGCTTCCACCCGGTCAGCTGGGAGGCGAGGCGGACGTTCTGGCCGCGCCGGCCGATGGCCAGGGAGAGCTGGTCGTCGGGGACGATGATCTCCATGGCGTTGTTCTGGTCGTCGAGCAGCACCCGGCTGACCTCGGCGGGGGCCAGGGCGTTGCAGACGAAGCGGGCCGGATCCTCGTGCCAGGGCACGATGTCGATCTTCTCGCCGCGCAGTTCCTGGACCACCGCCTGGACGCGGCTGCCCTTCATGCCGACGCAGGCGCCGACCGGATCGACGTCGGAGTCGCGGGAGGAGACGGCGATCTTGGCGCGGCCGCCCGGCTCGCGGGCGGCGGCCTCGATGACCACCACCCCCTCGGCGATCTCCGGGACCTCCATCTCGAAGAGCTTGCGGAGCAGCTCGACGGTGGCCCGGGAGAGGATGATCTGCGGCCCCTTCGACTCGCGCAGCACGTCGATGACGAAGGCCTGGATCCGGTCGCCGGCGCGGTAGCTCTCGCGGGGCACCTGCTCGCGGACCGGCAGCACCGCCTCGGCGCGGCCCAGGTCGACGATGACGTTGCCGCGCTCGAAGCGGCGGACGATGCCGGTGATGACCTCGCCCTTGCGGTCCTTGTACTCGTTGAAGACGTTCTCGCGCTCGGCGTTGCGGGTGCCCTGGATCATCACCTGCTTGGCGGTCTGGGCGGCGATGCGGCCGAAGCCGCGGCGGAAGGTCTTGAGCTTGAGCAGGTCGCCCCACTGCTCGTCCTGGGCGCGGGCCTCGGTCTCGTCCTCGGGCCGGTAGAAGATGGGGAAGTCGAGCTCGTCGCCCACCTCGGCCTCGATCCCCTTCTCGGCGGCGAAGGAGACCGGGATCATGTTGGCCGGGTCGGCGATGGGCGCCTCCTCGGTGGGATCGAGCACGATGGTGAGGACCTGGAAGAGGTCGATCTGGCCGCGGTCCTCGTCGTACTTGGCCTTGAGGTTGCGCTCCAGCCCGAAGTGCCGCTTGGCGGCGCTCTGGATGGCCTCCTCGAGGATCTCGATCAGCTTGGGGCGGTCGATGCCCTTGTCCTTGGCGACCTGGTCGAGGATCAGGTTCAGGTTCACGCTCTGCTGCATGGCTCAGTCCTTCCTGCGGAGCTCGGCCTCGAAGTCGTACTCGAGGTTGGCCTTGGCGATCTGGTCGTGGGGGACGCGGTGGAGCACGCCGTCGACGTCGATCTCGACGGCAGCGTCCTTGAAACCCTTGAGGAGGCCGGTCCAGTGCTTGCGGGCCGGCGAGGCGGGGGCGGTGCCGACCACCGGCCCGTAGGTCTTGATGCGGGCGCGCTGCCCGGCGAAGCGCTCGAAGTCCGAGGGCTTGCGGAGCGGTCGCTCCAGCCCGGGGGAGGAGACCTCGAGGTCGTAGGCCGGCTCGATGAAGTCCTCGACGTCGAGGACCGGCTCGACGATCCGGCTGACCGCCTGGCAGTCGTCGACGCCGAAGCCGCCGGCCTTGTCGACGAAGAGGCGCAGCGTCCAGCGCCCTCCGGCGCGGGACCACTCCACCTCGACGAGCTCGTAGCCGTCGCGGACGAGGATTGGCTCGAGCAGCCGCCGCGCCTGCTCCGCGATCGGTTGATGTGCGATGCCAGTCATGTCCTCGAATCCAGAAAAGAAAAAAGCGGGCGCTGCTGCGGCCCACTTTCGTACCCGGTCGCCCGGGAACATCGAAAATGTGGGGGCTTAGGTAGCAGAACGGGCGGCCCGGGTCAAGGCGAGCGGGGGCCCGGTCACCCGCCCGGGCGACCCGTGAAACCCGACGGATCCTCAGCCAGGACGAGGGGTTGGCTACTTCGACGACGCGTCGAGCCAGACGCCGAGCCCCTGGGCGTTGAGCTCGAGGTCGTTCCCGAAGACCTCCACCGCCTCGGCCGCGGGGAGCGGCACCCGGCCCCGGGCCAGCCCGGCGCGGAGCTGGGCGGTCAGGGCGGCCTTGATGGCCTGGTGGCGGCCGGGGCCGGGCGGAGCGGCCCGGGCGGCGGCGACGTGGTCGTCGATGCCGCGGTGGAGGGTGGCGGCGTGGGCGGCCAGGTCGCCCTGCACCATCCCGAAGTGGGTGAGGTAGACCCGCTCCGGCCGCTCGGCCAGCATCCGGTCGAGGGTGGCGTGGAGCGCCGCCGGATCGAACTGCACCGGGGTGGTGGAGATGAAGAAGAAGGGGCCGTCGGGGCCGCCGTCGGTCTCGCGGTAGCTGAGGCCGAAGGAGTCGCCGGTGAAGAAGCCGCGGGTGGCCTCGTCGAAGACCACGAAGTGGTGCTTGGCGTGGCCGGGGGCGTCGAGGAAGCGCAGCGGCCGGGCCCCCAGGTCCAGGGTGAAGCCGTCCGGCGCCTCCACCACCCGCGCCGCCGCCACCGGGATGGGGTCGCCGTACATGGCCCGGGTCGGCTCCTCGCCGTAGACGGCGACGGTGCCGGCCCAGAGCTTGGCCGGATCGACGAGGTGCCGGGCGCCGCGGGGGTGGGCCACCAGGGTGGCCGCCGGCAAGGCCTGCATCAGGGCGCCGGCGCCGCCGGCGTGATCGAGGTGGACGTGGGTGACGATGACGTGGCTCACCGCCTCGCGGGCGATGCCGAGCTGCGCCAGGCCGGCCAGCACCCGGGGGACGGCGTGGACGTGGCCGGTCTCGACCACGGCGGCCGAGTCGCGGCCGCGGAGGATGTAGCAGGCGGCCAGGTCGGGCCGCATGTAGCCGGTGTCGACGAGGTGGACGCCGGGGGCGACTTCACGGGCGGGGGCGGTCGGCATGGTCACCTGGACAGCGCGATGGCGGGGGGCTTCCACGTGCCATCGAGGATGGAGGGGGGCTTCTCGTTCGGCCAGGCGATCGCCAGGGTGAGCGTGTACGGGCCGGCCGGCGCCGGGAGCCAGTTGGCCTCCTGGCCCTTGCCCGGGGGGTCCCTCTGGATGATGAGCTCGAGCGACCCGTCCTTGTCGAAGCGGAGCCGGTCGCGCGAGCCGAGGGCGTGGCGGTTGAGCTTGTTGGCGACGAAGGCCCGCCGGCCGTCGTGCAGGGTGAGCGACCAGGAGGCGGTGGCCGGCGGCAGCTGGCCCCGGGGGAAGCGGAGCCGGTGCCGCTTCGACCCGTCGAGCGGCGCGCCGTCGGCGTCGGTCTCCGCCACCAGGGTGACGAGATCCTGGCGCCGGCTGGCCCCCAGCGCCGTCGAGGCCATGGCGGCCCGCTGCAGGTGGTCGGTGCCGTAGGCGCCGATGCCCCCGACCCGCACCAACCAGCCGTTGACGTGGGCGTGGGACCGCTCGACCTGGGCCGCGATCCTGGCCAGCGCCGCGCTGGGGGCCCCGGCCAGCGACCGCATGGCCACCGCGTCGAGCGAGGCCCCGTCGAAGTCCTTCCCGGGGGCCAGGCCGATCCGGGCCAGCGCCGCCCGCGGCGCGGCGTCGGCGGCGGCCGGGGGGTTGGACTTGAGCGCGGCGGCCAGCAGGCTGAAGTAGGCCACGGCGTCGAGGGCCTGCACCTGCTCCCTGACCGGGGTCTTCATGTCGATGGCCGGGTCGGGCCGGACCACCGGTGGCGGGCGACGCTTGCCGAGCGACGACAGCGGGGCCAGCTCCAGCTGGTCCTGCAGGGCGTGGACCTCGGCCAGGTCCCTGGCGGTGCCGGTGGTGGCGATCCGACCCCGCACCCAGACCAGGCCGGTGGGCGACTTCAGCTCGGTGACGCTGCCGGGCAGCCTCCCCTTCCAGCCCGGGCCGGTGATGGCGAGCCGCTGCGCCCGGGTGCCGGTGGTCCTGGCGCCGGCCATGGCGAAGGCGTCGGTCCAGCCGGAGTGGAGGGAGAGCAGGAGGTAGCGTCCCCGGGTGTCGGGCAGGCTCACCACCCAGGGCTCGGCGCTGACGTCGAGCCAGGCCTGGAAGGACAGGGTGTCGGCGTCGGGGGCGGCGGACTCGCGGTCGGCCGGCGTCGGCAGGGCGCGCTGCCGGGCCAGCTGCCCCATGGGCGCCAGCCGGTCGCCGGTCGGCCTCGCCACGTTGGTCTGGGCCCGGCGGGTCAGCTCCATGCTCACCAGCGGGTAGCCGTAGACGTAGGCCTCGACGGCGGCCTCCAGCAGCTCCTTCTCGCGGGCCGACTCGGTGGCCGCGGCGGCGGCGGCCGCGGCGGTCGCGGCGTCGGCGGTCGGGGGCGCCGGGCGGGCGGGCGCCGGCTTCTCGCAGGCGGTGAGCGCCAGGAGCGCCCCGGCGACGACGGGCAGCGCGCGGGGTGAAGATCGGAGCATGGTTCCTTCCTCCTGGCGGGGGCCCGGGGTACGCGCCAGCCGCCTCCCGGGGTCCAGGCGAGCGCGGAAGTATAGCGGTTGTGCGGGCGGCGCCGCCCGGGATTAGACTCGGTCCCGATGTGCGGCCGCTTCTCGCTCACCCTCGCCGATCTCGCCGCCCTGGCCCGCGAGTGGTCCGCCGACCTCGACGCGCTGCTGGCCGAGCGCTGGCGGCCGCGCTTCAACGTCGCCCCCGGGCAGGCCCACCCGGTCCTGCGCGAGGTGGCGGGGCGGCGGCGGCTGGAGCCGGCCACCTTCGGCCTGGCCGGGCCGCGGGGGACGCTGCTCCCCAACGCCCGCTCCGAGACCGCCGCCGAGCGGCGCACCTTCGCGGCGCCGCTGCGCCAGGCGCGCTGCGCCGTCCCCGTCGACGGCTTCTACGAGTGGGAGGGCCCCCCCTCGGCCCGGCGGCCCAGCTGGTTCCACCGCGACGACGGGGCCCCCCTGCTGCTGGCGGCGGTGGTGGCCGCGGCGCCGGACGGGCGCCCCGGCTTCGCCATCCTCACCACGGCGGCGGTCGAGCCGGTGGCCCGGCTCCACGACCGCATGCCCGTCCTCCTGCCGCCGGAGCTGGTGGACACCTGGCTGGCCGCCGGCGCGCCGCCGCCCTTCCCGGCCCCCCGCCCCGGCCTGCTCTCGGCCCGGCTCGTTTCACCGCGCGTCAACTCCGTGGCCGCCGACGACCCGGGGTGCCTCGACCCGCCGCGGCCGGAGGGGCAGCTGCGGCTGCTGTAGGGGGGGGGGCGGCGTCCTCAGGCCACCTCGATCCGGTTCCGCCCCCCGGTCTTGGCCCGGTAGAGCGCCTCGTCGGCCCGCGCCACCAGCCGCTCGGCGTCGCGGGCGTCCGGGTCCTGGCCGGGGAGCGCGTCGGCCACGCCCAGGCTGGCGGTGACCGAGAGCTGCTTCCCCTGGTAGTCGACGCGCATGGCCTCGATGGCCTGGCGGAGCCGCTCGGCGATGGCCCGGGCCCCCTCCCGGTCGGTCTCCGGCAGCACCGCCAGGAACTCCTCCCCGCCCCAGCGGCCGAGCAGGTCGGACTCGCGCAGCGCCAGGTGGGTGGCCGCCGCCAGGCCCCGCAGCACGGCGTCGCCGGCGGCGTGCCCGTGGGTGTCGTTGACGTGCTTGAAGAGGTCGATGTCGAGCAGCACGCAGGAGCAGCGTCGCCCGTGGCGCTTCGACCGGGCCAGCTCCTCCTGGAGCCGCTGCCCGGTGTAGCGCCGGTTGTGCAGCCCGGTCAGGTCGTCGGTGACCGCCATCTCCAGGATGCGGGCCTCGGCGACGTTGAGGCGGCGGTGCAGGCTGGCGGCCAGCCCGCCCAGCACCAGCAGCAGCGCCGCGGTGGTGAAGACGAAGAGGCCGACCGCGATCCAGCGCGCCTGCGCGACGCCGCGCTCGGCCTCGGTGACGTCGAAGGTCACGCTCAGGCCGCCGCGGACCTGCCCGACCTGGTAGCCCTGGTGGGCGTGGCACTCCAGGCAGCTCTGCTCGACGCGGAGGGGGCCGAGATAGCGGAACACCGTGCCCCCGCCCCGGACCTCCCGGGTCGAGACCTCGGTCTCACCGCGCTCGAGCCGCTGCAGCGCCTCGGTCTCGAAGGCGTCGGGGGCGTTGGCCGGGTTGAGCGGCTTCAGGCTGGTGAGGTGGAAGCTGAAGGAGCCGTCCCGGGCCGTCAGGTCCGACATCTCCCGGGTCATCAGCGCCGGGTTGCGCATGGTGTAGATGGTGCCGTCGGTCCCCTCCCGGTCGGGGTGGTCGAGGAGCGGGCTGGAGTCGACGCCGGGTCGCTTGGCCACGTAGACGCCACCGTGGACAGAGTTCCAGCTGCGGGCCAGGGCCACGGCGCCGAAGATGGTGCGGGCCCGGGTGGTGATCTCGGCGTCGATGGTCCGCCCGGTGCTCAGCGCCAGGCCGGTGTAGAGCCCCGAGACCGCCAGCAGCACCACCAGGCTGAGGTTGATGAAGAAGCTACGCCAGTGACCGCGGGTGGCTGGCACACCGTCCATGCCGGGATGCTACGCCGGCACGGTGGGTCGGGATCAACTTCCGGGCCTGCCGGCCCGACTGGGGTGCGGCAGGAGGTCAGGCACCCGGTCGCTGGAGAACACGCTGGCGGCGACCCACGCGGCGTCCGCCGCCAGGAAGGCCCGGTTGTCGGGCCGGCTCCCCGGCGGCAGCTTGCGCGCCACGGCGAGGATGTGGAACGGAAGCATGGTCTCGACGGCGAGGAGCTGGACGCCGACGTGATCGAGCAGCCTCACCGCGGCGCGGGTGTCGAAGACGTGCTGGTGGAAGCAGCGGTTCTCCACGTTCCTCAGCGAGCGCTGCCGGAACTGCTCCGGCGTCCCGCCGCCGGGGTCGAGCGCCAGGTCGTGCAGCGCCAGGATCTCCTCGAGGTGGGTCATGTCGTCCTCGCCGACGCCGGCGGCGGCGTCGGCTACCAGGTGCTCGAGCGTCGTGACCGGGCGGCGGTGGTCGAAGGTCCCCTCGCGGTGCGGCAGCAGCAGCACCAGCGCGCCGCCCTCCTCGAGGACGCGGAGCCACTCGCCGAGCGCCCGGAGCGGATTGGCGCAGTGCTCCAGGGCGTGGGAGGAGAGCAGGAAGCCGTAGCGCGCCGCCGGTATGCCCGAGAGGTCGGAGGCCTCGGCGATGTACTGGCGGCCCGGGGCCCGCCCCTTCTCGTAGACGAAGGTGGCCCCCTCGACGTGCGCCTTCCAGACGGTCTGGCTGGCGAAGTTGCAGTTGTCGAGGCCGCCGACCTCCGGGTAGACGGGCAGGATCCCCCGTCGGCCGCCGAAGACGGCGCTGGGGCCCCCCACCTCCAGCCCGGACCGGCCGCCGACCAGCGACACCACCAGGGGCAGGCAGCGGGCCCGGGAGTGCCTTCGCAGGAATCGGGGGATCCAGTTCATGGCGTGGGGCCCGTGTCGAGGGACCGGGAGTTCGATAGCACGATTCCGGCCCGGCGCTCCGAACAGCCCGACGGTCCGCGGCGCTCCCGGCCCGGCGCCCCCCGCTTGATGAGGCCGGGGCCGCGTGGCAAGCTCACCAGCCCCTCCCCGACCAAGGCCGACCGCCCCACCGCCCATGAGCTCCCGCCACCTCGACCTCGGCTGCGGCGCCGTCCCGCGCAACCCCTACGGCCGGGCCGAGGTCCACGCCGTCGACCTGGCGGTCCCGCCGGGCCTCGACCCGGCCCGCTTCCGCCGCGCCAACCTGGCCGTCGAGCCCATCCCCTACGACGACTCCAGCTTCGACTCGGTCTCGGCCTTCGACTTCCTGGAGCACGTCCCGCGCCTGCTGCCGACCGCCGACGGCCGCTCCACCCGCCTCCCCTTCATCGAGCTCATGGACGAGATCCACCGGGTCCTCCGGCCAGGTGGCCGCCTCTACGCGGTGACGCCGGCCTTCCCCCGCCCCGAGGCCTTCGTCGACCCCACCCACGTCAACCAGGTCTCCCTCGGCACCGCGAGGTACTTCTGCACCCCGGACCCGCTGGCCCGCATGTACGGGTTCCGCGGCGCCTTCGCGCTGGTCCGGAACGAGTGGGCGCTGCACCCGGAGGCCTTCAGCGCCAGCCCCACCCTCGGCTGGCGGCGACGCTTCACGCGCTGGCGGCGTGCCCGCGGTGGCCGGCTCTCCCACCTGCTCTGGGAGCTGGCCTGCGTCAAGCCGGTGGCCTGAGCCGCAGCCCCAGCAGCCACTCGCGGTTCCCGGCCGGCCCCTGGATGGGCGACTCGGCGTGGCCCATGACCTCGAAGCCGAGCGCCCGGGCCGCCGCGGCCACCGCCTCCAGGGCCGCCAGCCGCTTCGAGTCCTCGCGCACCACGCCGCCCTTCCCCACCTCGCCCTTGCCCACCTCGAACTGCGGCTTGACCAGCAGCAGCGCCCAGCCCCCGGGCGCGAGGATGGCCTTCACCGCCGGCAGCACCAGCGTGAGCGAGATGAAGGAGAGGTCGCCCACCACCAGGTCGACCCGTCCGCCGAGGTCGGCGGCGGTGAGCGCCCGGGCGTTCACCCGCTCGCGCACCACCACCCGCGGGTCGCCGCGGATCCGGTCGTGGAGCTGCCCGTAGCCGACGTCGACGGCGTGGACCTTCGCCGCGCCGCGCTGCAGCAGCAGGTCGGTGAAGCCGCCGGTCGAGGCCCCCAGGTCGGCGCAGGTGAGGCCGGCCGGATCGACGGGGAAGACCTCCAGCGCCTTCTCCAGCTTGAGCGCCCCGCGCGAGACGTAGCGCTGCGGCCCGGCGCCGTCCTTGATGCGCAGCGGCAGGGCCTCGTCGACCTGCTGGCCGGGCTTGTCGACGCGGGCCTCGCCGGCCACCACCGCGCCGGCCATCACCAGCGCCTGCGCCTGGGTGCGGGACTCGGCCAGGCCGCGCTCCACCAGGAGCAGGTCGATGCGGCGCCGGGCCAGGGGGGCTCCTAGGCGACCCCGCGCGCCTTGGTCTCGCCGCAGAGCGACCGGCAGGCGGCCACGATGGCCGGCGCGTCGATGCCCACCTCGGCCCGCTGCCGCCCCTGCTCGGCGTGGGTGATGAACCGATCCGGGATGCCGAGCCGCCTCACCTGGACGCCGCTGGCCACCAGCCCGGCGGCCTCGAAGGCCTCCAGGCAGGCGCTGCCGAAGCCGCCCTGGAGCGCGTTCTCCTCCACGGTCACCACCCGGCGGATGGCCGCCGCCTCTCCGCAGATCAGCGCCTCGTCGAGCGGCTTGACGAAGCGGGGGTCGATGACCCGGGCGTCGAGGCCGCCGCGGGCCAGCTCCTCGGCCGCCGCCAGCGCCGGGGCCAGCGTCGAGCCGGCCGCCACCACCAGCACGTCGGGCCGGGCGCCGCCGGCGCGGACCACCCGCCCCGCGCCGATGGGGAGCACCGCCGCCGGCCGGTCCAGGGCCACGCCCACCCCGGCGCCGCGCGGGAAGCGGAAGGCGCAGGGGCCGGGGTGCTGCAGCGAGGTGTGGAGCATGTCGCGCAGCTCGGCCTCGTCGGACGGCGCCATCACCACCAGGTTGGGGATGCAGCGCAGGTAGGAGAGGTCGAAGGCGCCCTGGTGGGTCTTGCCGTCGGCCCCCACCAGCCCGCCGCGGTCGAGCGCGAAGGTGACCGGGAGCTGCTGCAGGGCCACGTCGTGGATGATCTGGTCGTAGCCGCGCTGCAGGAAGGTGGAGTAGATGGCCACCACCGGCCGGATCCCCTGGCAGGCCAGGCCGGCGGCGAAGGTGACGGCGTGCTGCTCGGCGATGCCGACGTCGTAGGTCCGCGCCGGGAAGGCCTGCTTGCACTTGATCAGGCCGGTCCCCTCCAGCATGGCGGCGGTGATGGCCACCACCTTGTCGTTGGCCTTCATCTCCTCGATGAGCGCCTCGGCGAAGAGGTCGGTGTAGGCCTTGGGGGCCGGCTTCTTCACCGACTTGCCGGTGGCCACGTCGAAGAAGGAGAGGCCGTGGCCGCGGGTGGCGGGGTCGGACTCGGCCGGGTGGTAGCCCTTGCCCTTCTGGGTGATGACGTGGAGCAGGACCGGGTCGCCGAAAGCGGCCAGCTTCTGGAAGGTCTCCACCAGCGCACCCACGTCGTGCCCGTCGGCCGGCCCCACGTAGTGGAAGCCCAGCCCCTCGAACATCACCCCGGGGGTGACCAGCGCCTTGGCGGCGACGATGCCGTGGCGGATGGCGTCGATGGCCTCGTGCCCCTTGGGCAGCCTCTCCAGGAAGTCCTTCACCCCCCGGCGCCAGCGGTTGTAGGTGCGCGAGGTGAACTTCTTGGAGAGCCACTCGCCCATGGCGCCGACGTTGGGCGAGATCGACATCTCGTTGTCGTTGAGCACCACGATCAGGTCGCGCTTCAGGTAGCCGGCCTGGTTGAGCCCCTCGAAGGCCTCGCCGCCGGTCATGGCCCCGTCGCCGAGCAGCGCCACCACCTTGCCGGCCTGGCCGGTCAGGTGCATGGCCTCGACCATGCCCAGCGCCGCCGAGATGGCGGTGGAGGCGTGGCCCACCCCGAAGGCGTCGTGCTCCGACTCGTGCCGCTCGGGGAAGCCGGCCAGCCCGCCCTCGGTGCGGATGGTGCGGAACCGGTCGCGCCGCCCGGTCAGCAGCTTGTGGGCGTAGGCCTGGTGGCCGACGTCCCAGACCAGCTTGTCGGTGGGTGAGGAGAAGACGTAGTGGAGCGCCACGTTCAGCTCCACCGCCCCCAGCGAGGAGCCGAGGTGGCCGCCGTTGGCGGCGCAGGTCTCGATGATCTCGTCCCGGAGCTCGGCGCAGAGCGCCGGCAGGTCCCCCACCGGCAGCTTCTTGAGATCCGCGGGCGAGTCGATCGCGTCGAGCAGGTGGCCCATGACCGTCTCCTCCTTCACTTCTTCCGTTCGATGACGTAACCGGCCAGCGCCCGCAGCGCCGCGGCCCGTGGTCCCAGCGGGGCCAGGGCGGCCAGCGCCTCGCCGAGCAGCGCCTCGGCGCGGGCCCGGGCGGCCGCCGGGCCGAGCAGCGACGGCAGGGTGGCCTTGCCGGCGGCGGCGTCCTTGCCGGCCCGCTTCCCCAGGGTGGCGGTGTCGGCGGTGAGGTCGAGCAGGTCGTCGGCCACCTGGAAGGCCAGCCCGAGCGCGAGGCCGAGCGGGTAGACGGCGGCGGCGTCGGCCCCGGCGCAGCGGGCCCCCCCGGCGATGGAGGCGGCCAGCAGGGCGCCGGTCTTGGTGCGCATCAGGGTGAGCACCTCGGCCTCGCAGAGCGGGCGGTGCTCGGCCTCGATGTCGCGCTGCTGCCCCTCGACCATGAGCAGGGCGTTGTCGGCGAGGAGGCGCGCCAGCTCCCCGGCCACCGGCCCCGGCCCGGCCAGCAGGTGGGCGAAGGCCAGCGACTGCAGCCCGTCACCGACCAGCACCGCGGTGGCCTCGTCGAAGGCGACGTGGACGGTGGGCCGGCCGCGGCGCAGGTCGTCGTCGTCCATGGCCGGGAGGTCGTCGTGGACCAGCGAGTAGGTGTGGACGCACTCCATGCTGAGGGCGAAGCGCATGGCCAGCGAGCCGTCGGAGGCGTCGCCGCCGTGGGCCTCGCAGGCGGCCAGGGCCAGCGCCGGCCGGAGCCGCTTGCCGCCGGCCAGCAGGGCGTACTTCATGGCGTCCACCAGCCGGTCCGGGGCCACGCCGCGGCGGGTCTCGACCAGCGCGGTGAGGCCCGCCTCCACGCGCGCGGAGACCGACCGCAGGTAGGGCTCGATGGCGAAGGGCTCGCTCACGGTGGACGCCTTCTAGCACGCCCGGCGCCCCGGTTCACGCCGCGCCGGGGCGTGGCGGGACCGCCGGGGAGGACCCGGGTGAACCCCGAAACACTTCGGATTCCCGGGGCCATGGTCTACCCTCGGGGCTCCCCTTCCCCCTCCCCGCCACGCCATGATCTCCTTCCTGGTCTGCTCCATCAGCGAAGCCCGCGCCGCCGCCCTCGCCGGGAACCTGGCGGCCACGGTGGGGGTCGAGCACGAGCTGCTGGTCCACGACAACCGCGAGGCGCGCTGGGGCCTGGCCCGGGTCTACAACCACCTGGCTGGGCGGGCCCGCCACCCGCTGCTCTGCTTCCTCCACGAGGACGTCAGGTTCTGCTCCCCGCCGGGCTGGGGGCGGGAGCTCACCGGCTTCTACGCCAGCCACCCCGACGCCGGCGTGGTCGGGTTCGCCGGCTCGCAGGTCAAGAGCCGGGCCCTCTCCGGCTGGTACGGCCTGCCGGAGTACCACCGGCAGCACCTGCTGCAGCATGACCACCGGGGCCGGGCGCGGGCCATCCACGTCAACCCCGCCGCGGAGGCCTTCTCCCGGGTGACCGTCCTCGACGGGCTCTGCCTCTTCGCCCCGCGCCAGGCCTGGGCGGATCACCGCTACGACGAGGTGACCTTCCCCGGCTTTCACCTCTACGACCTCGACTTCAGCACCCAGGTGGCGCAGGCGCGGGCCAACTACGTCTGCCACACCGTCCTGCCCGAGCACTTCTCGGCGGGTTCCTTCGGCGAGGGGTGGCGGGTCGCGGCCGAGGCCTACCACCGCAAGTGGTCGGCGCAGCTCCCGCTCAGCTGCGTCCCGCTCGGCCCCGGGGCGCTGCGGCGGGTGGAGGCCCACGCCGCCTACCGCTCCCTGCGAGAGCTGCTGCGCGACCCCACGGCCAGCCCCGAACGCCTCGGCGAGGCCTGGCGCCTCTACCAGTCCAACGCCTCGGCCCGGTATGACCTGCGACTGGTCAGCCACCGGCTGCGCGCCGCGCTGCGCCGGCTCAGGTCGCGCCCGGGCTGACCACCGCCTGCGCCACCGCGGCGCTGACGTGCGGCGCCCAGAAGCGGAGGTGGCGCCCCTTGTACCAGCCGTGCGCCGCCATGGGGAGCCGCCCGCCGGCCATGGCGAAGAGCCGGTCCGGGTTGATGTCCCATGAGAAGGCCAGCGCCTCGGCCACCTCCGGCGTCCGGTGCGGGTGGCCCTTCTTGGACGGCTCCACGCTCCAGAAGATGTCCTCGTGGAAGTGGTGCGTCCCCTGGTGGCGCAGGTAGTGGTCGATGGCGTCCTTCATCTCCAGGCTGAGCCGGTGGTGGGTCTCGACCTTGCGCAGCGAGAAGCCGCCGTTGCCGACCCGGTTGCGGGTCTCGTAGCGGTAGACCTTGTCCTGGACGCCGAGGAAGAGCTTGCTGAGCGCCATCTTCAGCTGGTGGATGCGGACGCTCAGCTCGGTCTTGGAGACCCACGGCGCCCCCACGTAGTCGTAGCCGCGCGCCACCCACCCGGCCAGGTCGTCGCGGAAGACGAAGACGTCGAGCTGGCAGATCAGCATGAACTCGCTGCCGAGGAAGCGCTGGTAGAACCCGGTCGAGAGCAGCAGCCGGTTGTAGCCCTGGATCGAGGTGAAGTAGGCCGGGTCGAAGGTCTCCACCGCCTTGAAGGGGAAGCGGGCCTCGATGGCCGCGGTGTCGAGCCCGGCCGGCTTCACCATCACCAGGTGGTGGGCCCCCAGCACCCGGAAGGTGCTCTCCAGCGAGACGGCCTCCTGTGGGTCGAGGAAGGACCGGTAGACCGGCACCAGGATGGCGAGCTTCTCGGCGGGGAGCGCGGGCATGGCGTGCTGGCAACCTACCCAAAGACGCCTGGTCTGGCCAACCAGGCGCCGGCCGTTCTGCTAGAAGATCCGGTCATGACCTCCTCGCGCAAGGGCCTCATCCTCGCCGGCGGCGCCGGCACCCGGCTCTACCCGGCCACCCTGGCGGTGTCCAAGCAGCTGCTGCCGGTGTTCGACAAGCCCATGATCTACTACCCGCTCTCGGCGCTGATGCTGGCCGGGATCCGCGAGGTGCTGGTCATCTCGACGCCCCAGGACACGCCGCGCTTCCAGGCCCTGCTGGGCGACGGCAGCGCCTGGGGCATGCGCTTCGAGTACGTGGTGCAGCCCAGCCCCGACGGGCTGGCCCAGGCCTTCATCCTCGGCGCCGACTTCGTCAAGGGCGGCCCCTCGGCGCTGGTGCTGGGCGACAACATCTACTACGGCCACGAGTTCCAGCAGATCCTCAAGGCCGCCGACGCCCGCCGCGACGGCGCCACCGTCTTCGCCTACGCCGTCCAGGACCCGGAGCGCTACGGCGTGGTGGAGTTCGACGCCGCCCGCAACGTGCTCAGCATCGAGGAGAAGCCGGCCCGGCCCAGGTCGCGCTACGCCGTCACCGGCCTCTACTTCTACGACGAGCAGGTGGTGGAGCTGGCCCGGCAGGTGAAGCCCTCGCCGCGCGGCGAGCTGGAGATCACCGACCTCAACCGGCTCTACCTGGAGCGACGCAAGCTCACCGTCGAGATCATGGGGCGCGGCTACGCCTGGCTCGACACCGGCACCCACGAGTCGCTGCTGGAGGCTGGCCAGTTCGTGGCCACCATCGAGAAGCGGCAGGGGCTCAAGATCGCCTGCCCCGAGGAGGTGGCCTGGCGGCAGGGCTGGATCGACGACGCCGCCCTGGAGCGCTGCGCCACGGCGCTCGGCAAGTCGACCTACGGCGCCTACGTGCGCGGCCTCCTCGGCGGGCCCCGGGTCTACTGATGAAGGCCACGCCCACCGCCCTGCCCGGGGTCTTCGTCATCGAGCCGACCGTGTTCGGCGACGCCCGGGGCTTCTTCTTCGAGAGCTTCAACGAGCGGCGGCTGGAGGCGGCGCTGGGCCGGCCGCTCCGCTTCGTGCAGGACAACCACAGCAGGTCGGCGCGCGGCGTGCTGCGGGGCCTCCACTACCAGCTGCCGCAGCCGCAGGGGAAGCTGGTGCGGGTGGTGAGCGGCGAGGTCTTCGACGTGGCCGTCGACCTGCGCCGTGGCTCGCCCACCTGCGGTCGCTGGCTGGGCGAGGTGCTCTCCGCCGAGAACAAGCGGCAGCTCTGGATCCCGGAGGGGTTCGCCCACGGCTTCCTGGTCCTCTCCCCCGAGGCCGAGTTCCTCTACAAGACCACCGGCTACTACGCCCCGGAGCACGAGCGCTGCATCCGCTGGGACGACCCGGCGCTGGGCATCGCCTGGCCCTCCACCGGGGCGCCGCCGCAGGTCTCGGCCAAGGACGCCCGGGGGCTGTCGCTCGCCGAGGCGCCGCGCTTCGATCCCTAGGGGGCGGCCCGCCCGGCCAGGATCTCGCGGATCCGGCCGGTCAGCCCGGGCATGTCGATGGGCTTGGAGAAGTAGGAGACGGCGCCGGCCTCCAGGCCGGTCCGCTCGTCCTCCGGCGTCTTGCGCGCCGAGATGAAGATGACCGGGATGTCGGCGAAGGTGGGGTTGCGCTTGATGGCCCGGCAGAGCTCGAAGCCGTCGATCCAGCTCATCATCACGTCGAGCAGGATGATCTCCGGCCGATCGACGTGCATGGCGGAGATGAGCCGCAGCCCGTTGGCCGCCTGGCCGACCTCGAACCCCTCCAGCTCCAGCGCCAGCGTCAGCATCTCGCGGGTGTCGCGGTCGTCGTCGACGATGATGATCCGCGGACGGGCGGACAGCGGGCTGGCGGCGGCGGTCACGGCGGGTCCCGCTCCAGCGGCGCCACCGTCTCCACCCCGGCGGCGTCCTTGACCAGCTGCTCGACCCGGCGCTCCGCCTCGTCGAGCCGCTGGCCGGCGTCGCGGGCCAGCTTGACCCCCTCGGCGAAGCGCTCCACCGACGCCTCCAGGGAGAGGTCGCCGGCCTCCAGCGCCTCGACCACCTTCTCGAGTCGCCCCACCAGCGCGTCGTAGGACGCCTCGGCCGCCTTCTCGGGCTTGTCGCTGCTCTTGGCCACGCCGTCGCCTCCGGAGCCCATTCACTTAGCCCCGCCGTCCCGCAGGGTCAACCGGGGCTCCCGCCGCCGGCGCCCCGCCCCGGCACCGGATCGTCGCCGGCGTCGCGGGCCGTCACCTCGGCGTCGAGCCAGCCCTCCCCCAGCGCCACCCGCAGCGGCTGGCCGGGGGCCAGCGCCGCGCTCCTGGTCACCACCCGGCCCTCGCTGAGCGCCAGGGCGAAGCCGCGCCGGAGCAGCCGGGCCACGTTGGCCGGCTCCAGCCGGGCGCCCAGCGAGGCGAGCCGCAGCGACTCCCGCCGGAAGGTGGCGGCCTGCCAGCCCTCCAGCCGCCGCCGCGCCGCCTCCACCCGGGCCC
The DNA here is from genome assembly GCA_032654565.1 of Anaeromyxobacteraceae bacterium. Taxonomy (GTDB): domain Bacteria; phylum Myxococcota; class Myxococcia; order Myxococcales; family Anaeromyxobacteraceae; genus JADKCZ01. Next base: position 356,033 of record JAULAX010000009.1, read on the forward strand.
GCAGGGCGCGGAGCCGGGCCCTGGGCTCGGTGCCGGCCAGGCGCGCCCGCAGCGGCCCGAGCCGGTGCCGCCCGGCCTCGACCGGCCGCAGCGCCCCCGCCTCGGCGCGGCGCCGCAGGTCCTCGAGCCGGTGGCGCTGCGTCGAGAGCAGGTGGGTGGGATCGCCCAGCTCGGCCTGCATGGCCCGCAGGTCCCGCCGCCGCCCGTCGAGGGCCGCGGACACGGCCCGGTGCAGCCGGCCGCGCAGCCCGGCCAGCTCGGCCAGCAGGTCGTCGCGGACCGGCGCCACCAGCTGGGCGGCGTGGGTGGGCGTGGCTGCGCGGGCGTCGGCCACCAGGTCGGCCACGGTGACGTCCATCTCGTGCCCCACCGCCGAGACCACCGGCACCGGCGAGACGGCGATGGCCCGGGCCAGCGCCTCGTCGTTGAAGGCCCAGAGGTCCTCGCGCGAGCCGCCCCCGCGGGTCACCACGATGACGTCGACGCCGTGGCGCGCCAGCGCCTGCAGGGCGGCCGCCACCGTGGCCGCCGCCCCCTCCCCCTGGACCCGGCAGGGCGCCACCAGCACCGGCAGGCCGGGGAAGCGGGTGGCCAGCACCCGCAGGAAGTCGCCCAGCGCCGCCGTGGTGGTGCTGGTGGCCACGCCGATGCGGCGCGGCAGGAAGGGGAGCGGCCGCTTGCGCCCCTCGTCGAGCAGCCCCTCCGCGGCCAGCCGGGTCTTGAGCTGCTCGAGCTGCAGGGCCAGCGCCCCGGCCCCGTGCGGCTCCACCTCGCTGGCCACCAGCTGGTACTTCCCGTGGGGCGGGTAGATCTCGACGCGGCCGCGCGCCACCAGCTCCAGCCCGTCCTCCAGCGCGAAGCGGAGGCGCCGGGCCTGCGAGGCCCAGAGCACGCAGGGGAGCGTGGCCCCCGCGTCCTTGAGCGTGAAGTAGGCGTGGCCGCTCGACTGCACCCGCAGGTTGGCCACCTCGCCGCGGACGTGGACGTCGGCGAAGCGCGGCTCCACCGCCGCCTTGAGCGACTGGGTGAGCTGGAGCACGGTGAGCGGCGCCGCCGGCCCGGCCGGGATCCGGGCCGCGAAGAGGTCGCCGGTCTCCGGCGCCGGCGGGCGGCGCGGCGGGCGGCTCACCGGGCCCTCCCGGTCACGGTCGGCGCCCTCGCACCGGCGGCCGCAGCGCCAGCAGCCGGGCCATCAGCTCGTCCACCTCGGCCTGCGAGCCGAGCCGCCAGGGCGCCAGCGAGCGCCCCGGGCCGACGTGGACCCCGAGCACCAGCGGGGCCCCCACGGCGAAGGCGTCCTCGTCGGTGACATCGTCGCCGAGGTAGAGCGCCGCGCCGAGCCGAAGCCTCTGGAGCAGCGCTCGCAGCGCGTCCCCCTTGTTGGGAAACTGGCGCGGCAGCACGTTGAGCACCCGCTTGCCCGGCACCAGCCGGGTCCCGGTGAGCTGGTTGGCGGCGGCGTAGACGGCCCGCTCGGCGCCGCGCCAGGTCCGCGCCAGCCCGTAGTGGACCGCCAGCGTCGAGCGCTTGTCCTCGAAGTAGACGCCAGGGACGCCCGCCAGGGCCGCCTCCAGCTGCCGCCGCCAGCCGCGCACCTGGGCCAGCACCGCCGCCGGCACCCTCTTGGCGTGCAGCAGCTCGAAGCCGTGGTTGCCCACCACGTAGGGGGCCGCCCCCTCGGTCAGCTGGCGGGTGTGGGTCCAGCTCCGACCCGAGACCGCCGCCACCGGGTAGCGGCCGGCCAGCCGCACCAGCAGCCGCTGGGTGGCGCGGCGCATCCGGTGCCCCGCCGGGTCGCGGACCACCGGGGCCAGCACGCCGTCGTAGTCGAAGGCCAGCAGGACCGGGGTGGGCGCGGCGGCGCCGACGAAGCGCTCGAGGACGCCACGGTGTGAGGGGTGGAGGATGTCCCGCATGGCGGACCGGTGCGCCAACATACCACCCGGGAGGCGGCGGGATGGTGCGTGATCCGGCGAGGCAGGCGTAGAATGGCGGCGTGCCGCGCATCCTGCTCGCCGAGGCGAACGCCGCCACTCGCGAGCTCGTCCAGAAGAGGCTGGTGGATTCCGGGTTCGACGTGCTGGTCTCCGAGACCTGCGACGCCGCCCCCGGCCTCTACGCCGCCCAGCGCCCCGACGCGGTGGTGCTGGCGGTCACCTCGGAGGGGGCCGAGGAGGCGGCCCGCCGGCTGCGCGAGCTCGACCGCCGGCTGGTGCTGGTGGCGCTCGACCATGGCCACCTCATGGAGCCGCGCGGCGCCGGGGCGGTGGCCTCCCTCCAGGCCAGCGCCTACGTGGAGAGCCCGCTCGGCCGCGAGCTGGCCGATCGCCTCTCCCTGCTCATCGGGCAGGCGGCCGCCGCCCGGGCCCGGCTCTCCGGCGTGGCGCTGCTGCTGGCCCGGACCCCCGCGGCCACCGGCGACATCAAGCCCGGGGTGGTGGCCCGGCTCATCCACCAGGTGTGGCGCTCCACCAGCGACGGCGTGCTGGTGCTGGAGGGAGCCGGGCCGGAGCGCCGCCTCTACTTCCAGCGCGGCTCGCCGGTGGCGGTGGAGTCGTCGGATCCCGGCGAGGCCCTGTCCGGCTGGTTCGACGCCACCGGCCGGCTCGACGAGGCGGCCCGCGCCGCCGTGCAGGACGCCGTGGCCGGCGGGCTCTCGGCGGGCGCCGCCCTGATCGCCGCCGGGGTGGTGGAGCCGGGCGAGGGGCTGCTGGCGGCGCTGCGCGCCCACGTCCGCTCGCTGCTGGTGGCCAGCGTCGGGGCCCGGACCGGCCGCTGGCGCTTCCACGTCGGCGACGAGTTCACCTCCCAGCTGCAGACGGTGGAGGTGCTGCCGCTGGCGCCGCTGCTGGAGGGGGCGCGCGCCCACCTGACCGTGAAGCACTTCGCCGACGCCCTCAAGGCGGTGCTCGACGCCGTCCCCACCCGCACCGTCGAGTGCCAGAAGCTCATCACCCTGGTGGGGCTGGGCTTCGCCGACCAGCGGCTGCTGCAGGCGCTCGACGCCCGCCAGACCACCAAGGGCTACCTGGAGGCGCGCAAGGCCGACCTCAAGGAGGCGCTCTCGCTGCTCTGGTTCCTCTCGCTCATCGGCGCCATCGTCTTCCACGAGACCGCCGCCGCCCCGGGCGCCGCGGCGCCCGGCGTGGCCCCGACCCGGCCGCCGCTGCCCCCGGATCGGGCCGAGGCGGTGCGGCAGGCGGCGCTGCGCATCCTCCCCGGGACCTACTTCCACGCCCTGGGGGTCGACATCGCCGCCACCTCGGAGGAGGTGGAGCGCGCCTACCGGGAGGTGTCGGAGCGCTTCCACCCCGACGCCTTCGCCGACTGGGAGGTGGGCGACCTCAACGACCTGCTGCTCTCGGTGCAGGACAAGGTCTCGGCCGCCCAGCGCGTCCTCTCCACCGAGGAGAAGCGGCGCCAGTACCTCTCCTTCCTGCTGCTCAAGTTCGAGCTGGCCGGGGTGCGCAGCCCGGGGATCGTGCTCGACGCCGAGCTGGCGCTGAAGCGGGGCGAGCGGGCGCTGCGGGGGCGGCGCATCGGCGAGGCGGTGGCGGCGCTGCTGCAGGCCACCGAGCTCAACAACCGGGAGCCGGAGTACCTGGCCATGCTGGGGTTCGCCGAGCTGCACGCGCCGGGCATCGACGCCGCCGACCGCTCGGCCGCGGCCCTGGCCGCCGCCGGGCTGGCCCTGGCCCTCCACCCCGACCACCTCCGGGCGCTGGTGGTGCTGGCCCTGGCCGAGGACCTGGCGGGCCGGCGCGAGGCGGCGCGCCAGGCGGCGCTGCGGGCCCTGCAGGCCCACCCGGGGAGCGAGCTGGCCCGCCGGGTGCTGGCCCGGGTGAGCCGGATCACCCCGGCGGCGCGGGCCTGACCGCCATCCCCTGGCCGGCCAGGCCGCGGTGGACCAGGTCGGCGAGGGCGGCGATGAAGTCGGGGCGCGTCCCCAGCGCCGGGACCCGCAGGTAGAGCGCGGCGCCGGCCTTCTCGGCCGCGGCCCTTCCCAGGATGTCCATGTCGTAGAGGGTCTCCAGGTGCTCGGAGACGAAGGCGATGGGGACGGCCACCACCGCCCGGCCGGCGGCGTGCTTCTCCAGGTACTCGACGGTGTCGGGGCCGAGCCAGGCTGCGGGGCCGACCTTCGACTGGTAGGTGATCTGCCAGTCGGTGACGCCGGCGAGGCGCGCCGTCTCCCGCGACGAGATCTCCACGTAGCCCGGGTAGGGATCGCCCGTGCGGACCTGGCTCATGGGGAGCCCGTGGGCGCTGAAGACCACCAGGGTCCTGTCGCCGAGCGCCGCCGGCACCGCGGCCAGCACCTCGCGCAGCGCCGCCGCCGACGCCTCGAGGTAGCCAGGATGGTCGTGCCAGGTGCAGAGCTCCGCCAGCGGCAGCTCCCGCGGCCAGAGCCGGCGCAGCTCGAGGAGCGAGCTCAGGGTGGTGGCGTTGGCCCACTGCGGGTAGAGCGGCAGCGCCACCGCCCGGTCGGCGCCGCGGGCCAGCGCCTCCGCCACCCCCGCCGCCGTGGAGGGGTGGCCGCAGCGCATCGCCAGGTGGCAGGAGAAGCCCGGCCCCAGCGCCGCCTCCAGGGCGCGGGCCTGGGCCTCGGTCCCCGGCACCAGCGGGCTGCCGCCGCCGATCAGGGCGTACTTCTCCGCCGACGAGGATGCCCGCAGCCTGGAGATCAGCTTCGCCACCAGCGGCCGGAAGGGGCCGAACGGCGCCGAGATCAGCAGCGGGTCGGAGAAGAGCTGGTAGAGGTACGGCTCCACCTCGGCCAGGGTCCGCGGCCCGCCCAGGTTCATGAGGAAGACGGCGGTGTGGGCCATGCGGTGCGGCCTCCCCGGTCAGATGGTGCGGGAGAACTTCCGGGCGCCGTCGGGCCTCTGCAGGTAGGCGTCGAAGAGCATGGCCACGTTGCGGACCAGCAGCTGGCCGAGCGGCGTCACCTGGAGCAGCCGGCCGTCGAAGGTCACCAGGCCGTCGGCGACCAGCTCGTCCAGCCCGGTGGCCAGCGAGGCGGCGATCTGGGCCCGCGCCGGCGCGCCGAACCGGGCCTGCACCTCGTCGAGGTCGAGCCGCAGCAGGCACATGACCCGGTTGATGACGAAGCGCCGGAGCACGTCGTCCTCGCTCATGGCGGCGCCGCGGTCCACCGGGATGACGCCGGCCTCGACCTGGTCGACCCAGTCCTTGAGCCTGTGGGAGTTCTGGGCGTAGGCGCCGCCGATGTCGGAGATGGAGGACATGCCGAAGGCCACGGTGTCGGCGGCGGGCCGGACCGTGTACCCCTGGAAGTTGCGGAACATGGTCCCGGCCGCCTGGGCCTGGGCCAGCTCGTCGCTCTCCAGCGCGAAGTGGTCGAGGCCGATGAGCCGGTAGCCGGCCCCGGTGAAGGCCTCCACCGTCTGCAGGAAGAGCTCGACCCGTTGCTGCGGCTGGGGCAGGGCCTCCTGCGGCAGCAGCTTCTGGTGCGGCTTCGACCAGGGGACGTAGGCGAAGCCGAAGACCGCCAGCCGGTCGGGGTGGATGCGGAGGATCCGCGTCAGGGTGTCCTGCCAGGTCTCGCCGGTCTGGTAGGGCAGGCCGTAGATGAGGTCGAGGTTGACCCCCTTGAAGCCGGCGGCGCGGGCGGCGGCCACCAGGTCGGCGGTCTCCTGCTCGCCCTGGATGCGCCCCACCGTCTCCTGGACCTTCTGGTTGAAGTCCTGCACCCCCATGGAGATGCGGTTGAAGCCGAGCCGGCCCAGCAGGTCGACCTGCGACCTGGTGGTGATGGCCGGGTCGATCTCGATGGCCAGCTCGGCGTCGGGCAGGAAGTGGAAGTGGCGGGCGATGATGGCGTGGCAGCGGGCCAGCTGCTTCTCGTCGAGGAAGGTGGGGGTGCCGCCGCCCCAGTGGAGCTGGGAGACCCCGCGGCGGGTGGGCAGGTGGGCGGCCACCAGCGCCACCTCCTTCTCCAGCACGTCGAGGTAGGCATCGGCGCGGCTGCGGTCGTGGGTGGCGATGACGTTGCAGCCGCAGAACCGGCACATCTCCCGGCAGAAGGGCAGGTGCACGTAGATGGAGAGCGGGCCGCCGGCGGCCTCGGCCCGGGCCAGGTGCTGCAGGTAGCGCGGCGCCTTGAAGTCGTCCTTCCACTCCGGCGCGGTCGGGTAGCTGGTGTAGCGCGGCCCGGGCCGGTCGTACTTCTGGATCAGCTCCCAGGAAGGAATCTGCAGCACGGCGACCTCACTTCCAGCGGAAGGCGTGGACGGCGTCGACCACGGCCTTGACGTTCTCGGGCGGCGTCCCCACCTGGATGCCATGGCCCAGGTTGAAGATGTAACCGGGGGCCGGGCCGGCCGCCTTGCAGATGCCCAGCGCCTTGTCGACGCCGGCCCGGGTGGGGCCGAGCATGACCGTGGAGTCGAGGTTGCCCTGGATGGCGGCGTGGGGGACGCGGCGGCGGGCCTCGTCGATGGGGATGCGCCAGTCCACCGAGATGACGTCGAAGCCGAGCTGGGCGATGCGCTCGAGGTGGCCGGAGAGGCCGGTGCCGAAGAAGATCGAGGGCACCCCGGTCTTCTTCAGCGCCTCGGCGATGCGGGCCAGGTAGGGGAAGGCGAAGCGCTCCAGGTCCTCGCGGTCCAGCTCGCCCAGCCAGCTCTCGAAGATCTGGGCGGCGTGGGCGCCGGCGGCGACCTGCTCCTCGATCTGGACGATGGCCGCCTGGGTGAGCTTCTCGAAGAGGGCGTGGGCCGTCTCCGGCTCGGCGTAGAGCATGGTCTTCAGGCGGGTGAAGCCCTGGCTGCCGCCCTCGACCACGTAGCTGGCCACGGTGAAGGGGCCGCCCACGAAGCCGATCAGCGGCACCCGCCCGGCCAGCCCGGCGTTGATGGCCCGGATGCCGTCGAGCACGTAGCGCAGGTCGCGGGTGGGCACCGGCACCTTGAGGGCGTTGACGTCGGCGCGGGTGCGGACCGGGTTGGAGATCTTCGGGCCGCCGTCGCCCTTGCCCTTCTCGCCCTTCTCGAAGGTGAGGTCGAGCCCCATCACCGGGAGGTGGACGAGGATGTCGGAGAAGAGGATGGCGGCGTCGAAGCCGAACTCGTCAATGGGCGCGCAGGTCACCTGGGCGATCAGCTCGGGCGAGCGGCAGAGCTCGAGGAAGCCGACCTGCTGGCGGACGGCCCGGTAGCTCGGCTGGTAGCGGCCGGCCTGGCGCATCATCCAGACGGGCAGGCGGTCGACGGGGCGGCGGTGGCAGGCTTCGAGGAAGCGATGGGTCGGGGCCATAGAGGGGGCGCATCCTAGGTCGAAGAGAGGTGGATTTCCAGAGGCGGGATCGGGACCGGGGTCGGAAGTACCGACGGCGATCAGAAGTCGTCGCGACGGGATCGGCCTGGTCGGGAGGGACCGATCGGCGACCGAGAGGCGCAGCGAGGGAGCGCGCTGGCGATCGGGTTCGTGAGGAGTGACGAGTGCTGGGCTGGTCCGCTCCGTGGAAGCGGCGGCGGCGTTTGCGGTGGCGGTGGCGGTGGCGGTGGCGGTGGCGGTGGCGGTGGCGGTGGCGGTGGCGGGTGTCCTTGGTTCGCCGTGATTTGAAGCGCTGATCTCTGGAAAGTGG
>JAULAX010000010.1:0-279103 GCA_032654565.1 Anaeromyxobacteraceae bacterium
CCGAAGCATTGGACCCCGGGTTTTCAGAAGCATGCCCCCGCGGGTCCGGCGGCGTGACGTGATCTACTTGCCGCTCTTGGCCTCGCTCTGTCCAGTCTTTCGGCCGGGCTTGAGGCGTGTCCGGTACGACTCGCCCTCCATGACGAGGTCGTAGGCGTTCGAGGTGAAGCGGTCGATGGCGGCGTGGGCGCGCGCCGGGTCGGCGAAGGTGGCGAGCCATTCGTCGGGGCCGCGGTTGGAGGTGATGATCATCGAGCCGGCGCGGTGGCGCTCGAAGATGATCTCGTGCGCATCGCGGCTCTCCTGGACGTCCATGGCGTCCAGGCCGAAGTCGTCGATGATGAGCAGGTCGACGGCGAGCAGCGCGCGCAGCTCTCGCTCGTGGGTCTGGGTGAGGCGAGCGTGCTTGAGGGTCTTCAGCATGGCGTCGGCGCTGACGGCCACGACCGAGTGGCCGCGGCGGCAGGCGACGTGGCCGAGCGCGTGGGCGAGGAAAGTCTTGCCGACGCCGACGCTGCCGACGATGGCGACGTGGTTGTGGGCTTCGAGGAATCGCAGCGAGGCGAGCTCGTTGAGCAGCGCGCGGTCGTACTGGACCTTGGACGTGCTGTCCCACCGCTCCAGCTGCGCCTCCATGTCGAGGTGGCCACGCTGCGCCCGGATGGTGGCGGCCTGGCCATCGCGCCGCGAGGCCTCGTCGCCGAGGGCGAGCAGCAGCAGGTCCTGGTGCGGCATCTTCTGCTGGCGCGCGAGGGTGAGCCGCTCCGGCAGAGTGTCGAGCATTCGGGAGAGCTTGAGCCGCTTCAGCACGGTCTTCAGATCGGGCGAGATGACGTCAGGGGTCACGGTCTTCTCCTTCGATGGGCCGCTCGCGAGATGCGAGCGGCAGGGCGTACTGGCTCGGCGGCCGAAGGTAGCGGGCCAGCGGGATCACGTTGGTGGGCCGTGGCGCGAGGCGCGTGTCGAGCCGGATGAGCTTGTCGAGGCGGGTCACGTCGACCATGCCGGCGGCCAGCGCGGTCAGGCAGCCGGCGTCGACGCGCGCGCCGCCGAAGCGCTCGGCGAGCCCGATGAGCCGGTGGACCTGGCGCATCTTCATCCACGGCGCCGGCCCGGCAAGCAGCGCCTCGGCGTACTTGCTGACGTGCTCGCCGTGGCCGGCCGCCTTGCGGATCCAGAAGGCCCCGTCCCGCTGCGCCGTGGCCAGCGACTCGGCCGGGAAGTCGGCCGGGTCGATCGAGCGCTGGCCGGGTCCGACGCGGGGATGCGTTTTCACGAGCTGGCCGTGGAACCAGAAGCGGACCAGCTGCCGGTCGGCACGGGCGCGCAGGTACTTACGGCGGTAGTCGAGCGGGAGCGAGTAGAGGCCCTTGGCCACCTGCGCGAACTGGTCGGGTGCGACCTTGGGATCGCACCAGACCGGCACATCGTATGGCGCCGAGGGCGGCGCCAGCAGCGCCGGCTTCTCCACGGCCTCGAAGTGCTCGAGCGGCAGCCTCAGCGTCGTCGAGTGGCGCCGGCAGCCGTACTCGCTCGCGCACCAGCCCAAGGCCCGCTCCCGCGCCGCCTCGATGGAGTGGAGCCGCTCGCCGCCGAAGCAGTCGTCGCGTACGGTCTGGACCGAGCGTTCGACGCGCGGCTTGTCCTTCGGGTGGCGCACCCGCGTGGTGTCGATGACGAAGCCACGCGCCTGCGAGTACTCCAGGAAGGTCTCGTTCAGCTTCGGCTCGAGCGCATCAGCCGTCGTGACGATGGTCTTTGTGTTGTCGACGACGATGACCTTGAAGATCCCGCCGAAGAATTCCCAGGCCGCCTCGCACGCCTCGATGGCGGTCACGGTGGTCTCGTGCAGCACCGGGTAGACGAAGCGATGGCGAGAAAGCCCGGACGTGAAGATCCAGGCACGGAAGCGGCGGCGGCGCCCGAGCAGGTCGGGCTCCAGCATCGTCATCCAGCCGGTGTCGACCTGGACCTCCGCGCCCGGCTCGCCGTCGGCGACCGGCACGGATGGCGGCGAGTGGCCGAAGCCGAGCTGCTCCAGCGCGAACCGGCGCAGCGTCTGGTAGCTGACGTTGACGCCCTCCCGGCCCAGCAGCTTGCGAACCTTGGTGAGCCGGACGCCGTGGTCGATGTGCTTCTCGATGAACGAGCGCCGGGCCTCGCAGGTCGCCCAACCGTCCCCGCGAGGGCGGCCGGTCGCCGGCTGCGTCGCGGTGAGCACGGCCGCCACCAACTCGTCGGTGAGCGCTGCGGCGCCATGCGCCTGCTCCACCCCGCACGCCTTCGCGGCGGCCAGGTACCGGCGCACCGTCTTCACATCGAGGCCGAGTTGCTGGGCGATGCGCCGCTTCGGCACGCCACCCAGCCACTGCCTCAGGATCTCTTTGACCTCCAGCACCGTGACCTCGCGAAACGCCATCGCCGCCTCCGTCCGTGGACGGCGGCATCGTGGCTGCTAGGTCACGCCAACGGGGGAGGGAATACTTCTGGAAATCCCTCACGCCCAGGGGGGAATGCTTCTGAAAATCTCACGCGCCCGGGGTCCCTACCTTCTGGAAACCGACATTCGGGACCAAGGGGTCGCAGGTTCAAATCCTGTCTCCCCGACTTGGAAGGCCTCGGAACGACGCGAGAAATCGTGTCGGTCCGGGGCCTTCTCTTTTTACTGACAGAAAACTGTGAAGAGAATGTGCATGGCGGCTGCTCCGACCGGCGGGTTCTGCCTGGAAGATGGCCTCGCAAGTACCTGGAATCCATGGGGACCCGCGGGGTCACTCGGGTGGGAGCAGTGCGGGCGTTGGCGTCGTCCCAAGGAGCCGGGGGTTCTACTGGGAACCCCGAGGTGAGCGGGTCGGCCAAAGCCGGGGCTGCTGAGGACATGACGCTCCCCAGCAAGGCAGGGCCATGCACTCCGGGAGAGGCAAGGTCGAGCGCTTGAACACTTGACGTTCAAGTGTGTTGTGACTAGTCTGCCCCCGTGATCGTCAGCTACCAGGATGACGCGACCCGGGACATCCATGTCGGCGAGGAGTCCAAGGCCGCCCGTCGCTACGCGGTGGCGGTTCGAAAGGCTGCTCGTCGCAAGCTCGACCTCGTGGGAGCGGCTGTCGAGATCCGCGACCTGGCCGTCCCTCCCGGGAATCGGCTGGAGCAACTCCACGGCGATCTGGCGGGGTTCTACAGCATCCGGGTGAACGACCAGTACCGGATCATCTTCAAGCTCCAGGCGGGGAACGCCTCGCAGGTTCAACTCATCGACTACCACTGAAGGGACGAAGCATGCTCACCACCGCCACCATGAAGCGCCGCCCGACGCCTCCAGGGGAGATGCTCCTCGAGGAGTTCCTGCGGCCCGCCGGTATCACGCAGGTGGAACTGGCCGCCCGCATGGGCGTCCCGATCCAGCGGGTCAACGGAGTCATCGCCGGCCGGCGCGCCGTCACGGCCGAGACGGCGGTCCTGCTCTCGCGCGCCCTGGGGACCACCCCCACGCTCTGGCTGAACCTCCAGGGCGCCGTCGATCTCTGGGATGCCGAGCAGAAGCTCGGCCCTGCCCGGCCCTCCCGTCGCCGTGGGACTTCGGGGCATCGGACCTCCCTCGCCCACCGGTAGTCCTCAAGAACGAGGGACCAGCGCCGCGTCGACCCTGATCGCTCCTGACGACACCCTCGGCGCCGGCAGCCGCCCCTCGTCGATCATCCGGTAGACCGTCGCCCGGCAGACTCGGAGCCGCTCGGCCACCTCCCGGACCGTCAGGTAATGCGGCACGGACTCCGGGTTCTGTGCAGAGAATGTGCATGAGCCGATGGAACCGGGGCGATCCGAGGCGAGTGGATAGGAACGGCCCCACCCACCAGCCCCCGTAGTTCCGGCCCCTTGCGCAGCCGTTGGAGCCCTGGCGACCCGGTGCGATCCCACCCCTGAAATTTCGGGACCAAGGGGTCGCAGGTTCAAATCCTGTCTCCCCGACATATTGGCCCGGCGATCCGAAAGGATCGCCGGGCCGTTCCCTTTTGTGGGGAACCGGCGGACCTCGAGGGGGCCGCGACCGACAGCATGCCAACCGCCTACCGGACGTCGAGTGCCGGGACTGCTGAAGACTTTCCCCTTCGAGAGATGGCTGGGGGGCGGACGACCAAGCGCCCCGGGTGGCTTCCTGAAACAGAGTCGCCACCGACCACGATATCCACGTCCCGCCCCAGTCGGAGGAGGAACAGGAGGAGCCGCTCGGTCGAGAAGCGGGTGAGCCGGCCGCGCAGGAGCTCCGAGACCTTGGGCTGGTCGATGCCGAGGATCTTGGCCGCCGCCGTCTGGGTGAGGCGGCGGGCCCGAAGTGCCTGGGCGATGATCGCGGCCAACTCGGACTTGGCGAGCGCTTCGGAGGGCTCGGTGACCTGCAGGTCCTCGAAGACGTTTCCGCTGCTCCTGTTGTAAGTGGGCTTGGCGCTCCTGGTCATGGCTTCTTCCCTCCTGCCTGCTCCCGCTTGGCCTTGTCGATCAACTCGGCGTCGCCGAGTCGCTTCCTGATGAGCTCCAGATCGCGCTGGTCGGTCGCGATGCCCTTGTGTGCCTTCTTCTGGAAGGCATGCAGGGCGTAGACGCCGCTCTCCAGCTTCACCGTGTAGACCGCCCGGAAGGTGTTCCCGTCGTGGTTCTCGACCACCTCCAGCACGCCGGCCCCCTGGAAGCCGCGGAGCGGCTTGGCGTCCGGCGACTTGTCGCCGAGCTGTGCAAGGTGCAGGGCATGGCCCATCTCCAGCCGAACCTCCTCCGGGAAGGTCCGGAGCTCATCGAGGGTGCTGCCGACCCAGAACAGCGCGCGGCGTCGAGGCGGCTTGGGTGGATATACCATTTTAGGCATAGGCGGACAACCCCCCTCTCAGGCCCTCACTCGCGGCGCGCTGGGGCCAGGAGGGCGACCAGATTCTCCACCGGCACCCTGACCGTGCCCGACGACACCCTCGCAGCCGGCAGTCGCCCCTCGTCGATCATCCGGTAGACCGTCGCGGGCAGACCCGGAGTCGCTCCGCCACCTCCCGGACCGTCAAGAATCAGGGCACGGACTCAGGGTCCTGTGCAGAGACTGTCCATGGCGCCTGGTCCGACCGGCCGGCTCTGCATGGAGTGGCGCCTCGCAAGTACCCGGAATCCATGGGGACGCGCGGAGCGGTGCGGGCTGGAGCAGGGCCGACGTTGGCCTCAACCCACGGGGCCGGGGTTTCTACTGGGATCCTGAGGTGAGTCGGGCTTCCGGTGGGCGGCCCGCTGCCGCGGCTGGAGCGGATCCGGCCCGGCGGACAGCCTGACTACGCGGCCGGACTTCTCGGAGGACGAGCAGTCTTCAGTGGGCGGCCGTCTGCGTCGGCCGGCTTGGCCTTCGGCCAGTACCAGACGATGAAGAACAAGTAAGCGAGCGCCCATCCGGCCGAGACCATCCGAGCTTCGTGGGCCAGCTGCCAGCCGTACTCGGCCTCGGTCAGCTCGCGGATCAGGCGACCGTGGCTGTGGAGTATGTACCTACGGTCCCAGATGGACGGCGTCCCGGCCCGGCTCAGCACCAGAAGCGCCACGAACTGGACCATGAAGTAAACGTAGCTCCAGACGATCGCCCTTCGACCCCAGGTCGGTCCGACCTCCTGGTGTCGCGCGGAGGCTCGCGGCGGGCAGGCCACCAGGCGGCCGTTCCGGATCTTCCAGTTCTTCGCCGAGAAGGCGGCTGGAACACGGCCAACGCGAAGATTCCGAGGTGCAGGAAGACGAACTCCTGCGCAACGGCCGGCTCCAGAAGAACGCCGAGATCACGCCCGCCATGCTCCTCTCCGGTCTCCTGCTCGAGCAGGGGCCGCTCGGCCTCCTCCTGGCGGCCGCCGGGGCCTTCCACCTGCTGGCCCGGCGCGAGGGCCGGGAGGCGCGCTGGCTCGGCGTGGCCATGGTGCTGGTGCTCGTCGCCCTGTCGCTCGCCGGGGGGAAGCCCTACTACCTGGGGCCCGCCTTCCCGCCCCTCTTCGCCGCCGGCGCGGTGCTGGCCGAGGCCCTGCTGCCGGCCTGGCGCCCCCTGCGCGTCGCGGCCGTGGCGCTCACCGCTGGCCTCGTGCTGCCCGCCGCCCCCATCGCCATCCCGCTGCTCGAGCCGTCCACGACCGTGGCCTGGATGGAGCGGCTCGGGGTGGCGCCGGTGCGCACCGAGCGGGCCTTCACGCAGCCGCTGCCACAGCACCAGGCCGACCAGCTCGGCTGGCCCGGGCAGGTGGCCGCCGTCCGGGCGGTGGTGGAGGGGCTGCCGCCGGGCGAGCGAGCCACGTCGCCGTGGATCTCACACCACCAACTACGGGCGGTAGCCGCGGCAAGAACGAGGGACCCGCGCCGCGGTCGCCGCGCGTCAGCCCGCGACCACAACCCGCACCGCCGGCAGTCGCCCCTCGTCGACCTGACCGCGCTGGTGGCTCGCCGGCTGGGTGGCCGGAGGGAGGACTACGCCAGCGACTTCGGCGAGGTCGAGCTGGCGGGTCGAACGCCGGCGTTGCCGGACGGCATGCCCTACGAGTCGGCGGTCCCGGTGTACGTGCTGCGCGGGCCGCGCGCGCCGGTCGCCGAGCTGTTCAAGGCCAGCAAGAACTACCAGTGAGGGCCCGCCGGGCTATCGAGCCGGTGCCGGCGAGCCCGACCGGACCTTCTCCGCCGCGATCCAGGCCACCAGCCGCGACTCCAGCACGTCGAGCGGCAGGCTGCCGCCGCCCAGCACCACGTCGTGGAAGCGACGCAGGTCGAAGGCCGGCCCGAGCTCGAGGGTGGCTCGCTCACGCAGCGCCAGGATCTGGAGCTGCCCCACCTTGTAGGCCAGCGCCTGGCCCGGCCAGACGATGTAGCGGTCGGTCTCGGCCTGCAGGTCCACCTCGTCGATGGCCGAGTGGGCGTGGAAGAAGTCCACGACCTGCTGGCGGGTCCACCTCTTGGCGTGCAGCCCGGTGTCCACCACCAGCCGGATGGCGCGCAGCATCTCGTCCTCCAGGTGGCCGTAATAGCTGGCCAGCTCCTGGAAGCGCCCCACCTCCCGGCCGAGCCGCTCCGAGTAGAGGGCCCAGCCCTCGGCGTAGGCGCTGGAGCCGAGCCAGAAGCGGCGCTGCATCGGCAGCCCCTCCAGCTCCTGCTGGATGGCGATCTGCATGTGATGTCCCGGGATCGCCTCGTGGTAGGCGGTCGACTCGAAGGTGATGGTCTTGCGGTGGGCGAAGTCGCCGGTGTTCACCTCGATGCGCCCGGGGCGGGAGCCGTCCGGGGAGGCGGCCTGGTACTGGGCGCCGGCCGCCTCCTTCTCACGGAAGGGCTCGACCGCCACGACCACGAAGTCGGCCTTGGGGAGCCGGCCGAAGAGCCTGGGCAGCTCTTTCTTCATGGCGTCGAGGTGGCCGCGGTAGATCTCCAGGATCTGCTCCCGGGAGGTGGGCCGGAGCTTCGGGTCGGCGTCGATGGCGGCGCGGTACGACTTGAGATCCGGGGAGCCGGCCTGCCTGGCGATCGCCAGCATCTCGCTCTCGATGCGGGTCACCTCGCGCAGGCCGAGCTCGTGGATCTGGTCTGGCGTGAGCCTGGTGGTGGTGGACTCCTTGGCGCGGAAGGCGTAGCGGGCGGCGCCGTCGGGCAGGGACCAGGCGCCCACCTCGGTGCGGCCCAGCGGCGCGTACTCGTCCTTCACGAACCTGGCGAAGCGGAGGTAGGCGGGGAGGACGTCGTCCTTCACGGCGGCCAGCAGCGCGGCGCGCAGCCGGGCCTGCTCGGCCACCGGCAGGTCCTGGGGCAGCTGCGCCAGGCAGCGGGCGAAGGGGGTCTTCTCGGGCTCGAGGGCGCCGAGGCCGCCCGCCTGCGCGGCCACCTTCTCCAGCAGGAAGCGGGGCGGCATGAGGCCGGCCGCCATGCCGAGCCGCATGTTGGCGATGGTGTCGTCGAACTGTCGCGGCAGGTTCTTGAGGCGCGTGGTCCAGTCCTCGAAGTCCTTGGCGGTCTTGAAGCGCAGCAGGCTGGAGAACTGGGCCGCCTGGAGGTGGATGCCGCTCATCTGGTTGACCGGCATCTTCCAGCCCTCGAAGCGGGCCCCCTCCAGCTGCTCCTCGAAGGCCCGCATCATCAGGGTGCGGGTCAGCGCCTCCTGCTCGGTGAGGCCGGCCAGGTCGAGGGACCGGAACCGGGCCAGGAACTCCTTCGAGCGCTCCAGGTGCCTGGCCACCGCCGCGGCCGAGAGGTCCGACGACCTGTCGTTGAAGCGGGGGTCCCCCAGGATCGAGGCGTACTCCGGCGTGCGGGAGAGGAAGTACTCCCAGTGGTCGGAGAGGAGCGCGTCGAGCGCCTTCCGGTTGGCCTCGCCGCGGGCGGCGGTGGTGAGGGCGGCCGCGGGCGGCGCGGCCGGGCGCGACGCCGTGGTGGCGGCGCAGGCGCAGAGCGAGGCCACGGCGACGACGAGGGCGACGGTGACGTGGCGCATGTGGTTCCCCTCAGCCCCCGAAGCCGAGCCGCTTGAGGAGCGGCTGCACCGACGGCGGCCGGCCGCGGAAGTCCTGGTAGAGCTTCATGGGATCCTCCGAGCGCCCCTTCTCCAGCAGGGTCCGGAAGCGGCGCGCCACGGCCTGGTCGAAGAGCCCCTTCTCCTGGAACGCGGCGAAGGCGTCGGCGTCCAGCACCTCGGCCCACTTGTAGCTGTAGTAGCCGGAGGAGTAGCCGCCCCCCGGGCCGAAGATGTGCTGGTAATAGGTGGTGCGGTAACGCGGCACGATGTTGTCCGGCATGGACATGCGGGCCAGCGCGATCCGCTCCAGCGCCCCCGAGTCCACCTCGGCGGTGGTGCTCAGGGTGTGCCACTCCATGTCGAGGAGCGCGGCGGCCAGGTACTCGACGTTCTTGAACCCCTGGTTGAAGCGGGCGGTCGCCTCGATCTTCTTCACCAGCGCGGCGGGGATGACCTGCCCGGTCTTCCAGTGCCGCGCGTAGACCTTGAGGACCTCCGGCTCGGTGGCCCAGTTCTCCATCACCTGCGACGGCAGCTCCACGAAGTCGCGCGGCACCTGCCCCACGCCCTGGTAGCGCTTCTTCCCGAGGATGCCGTGGAGCCCATGGCCGAACTCGTGGAAGAGCGTCTCCACCTCCTCGAGCGAGAGGAGCGCCGGGGCGTCACCCACCGGCCGGGAGAAGTTGCACACGTTGATGACCAGCGGCCGGATCTCCTTGCCGTCCCGCAGGTACTGGCCGCGGAAGCCGCTGGCCCAGGCGCCGGAGCGCTTGCCCGCCCGGGGGTGGTAGTCCACCAGGAAGACGGCCAGGTGCGACCCGTCGCGGTCCTTCACCTCGAAGGCCTTCACCTCGGTGTTGTAGACCGGCACGTCCTTCAGCTCGGTGAAGGTGATGCCGTAGAGCCGATTGGCCGTGTAGAAGGCCCCGTCACGGACCTTGTCCAGCGAGAAGTAGGGGCGCAGCGCGGCGTCGTCGAGGTCGTACTTCGCCTTGCGGACCTTCTCCGTGTAGTAGAACCAGTCCCACGCCTCGACCGGGTGGCTCTTCCCGTCGGCCTTCACGGCGGCCTGGAGCGCGATGGCGTCCTTGGCGGCGGCCGCCTTGGCGGGCGCCCAGAGCTGGTTGAGCAGGCCGTAGACCCGGGCCGGCGTGGCGGCCATGGAGTCGTCGAGCACGTAGTCGGCCCAGGTCGGGAAGCCGAGCAGCCGGGCCTTCTCCACGCGGAGCGCCGCCATGCGCGAGGCCAGCGCCTTGTTGTCGGTGGCGCCGCCGTGATCGGCCTTGGTGGTGTAGGCGGTGAAGATCTGGCGCCGCAGCTCGCGGTCTTCGGCGTACTGCAGGAACGGCCAGATCGACGGGAAGTGGAGCGTGAAGAGCCACCGGCCCTCGAGCCCCGCCTTCCTGGCGGCCTCGGCCGCGGTGGCCACCACCCGGTCGGGCAGGCCGGCCAGCTGCTGCTTCTTGTCGAGCACCAGCCGGTAGCCGTTGGTCTCCGCCAGCAGGTTGTCCCCGAACTTCACGCCCACGTTGGTGAGCTCGGTGTTGATGGCCCGCAGCCGCGCCTGGCTGGGCCCGTCCAGCTCGGCCCCGTTCCGCACGAAGCGCTTCCAGGTCCGCTCCAGCAGCATCCGCTGGTCGACGTCGAGCTGGAGCGCGTCGCGCCCGGCCCAGACCGCCTTGACGCGCTGGAAGAGCTTCTCGTCGAGCGAGATGCTGTCACGGTGCTGGGACAGGAGCGGCATGGCCTCCCGGTTGATGGCCTGCAGCTTGTCGTTGGTGTCGGCGCCAACCAGCGCCCCGAAGACCGCGTTCACCTTGCCGAGCAGCTCGCCCGCCTGGTCGAGCGCCACCACGGTGTTCTGGAAGGTGGCGGGCTGGCTGGAGCCGCTGATGGCGTCGATCTCGCGGCGCTCGGCCGCCATCCCCTCCTTGAGCGCCGGGAGGAAGTGCTCTTCCTTGATCTCGGCGAAGGGGGGAAGGCCGAACGGGGTCTTCCACTCGGTGAGGAGCGGGTTGGGGGTCGCCGCGGCGGCGGCGGCGGTGGGGGCCGCGGCGGCGGTGGGGGCGGCGGCGGCGGCGGAAGCGGCGGCCAGCAAGGCCGCGGCGGCGAAGGTGGCGAGGTGGCGACGGGTCATGTGGGCTCCCTGGGGAGGCGGGGGATGGTCGGGGGCCCGAAGGTGCTTCGGTCCGCGGCTCAGGGCCGACAATGTAGCCTGCTCCAGCCCTGTCCCAGAGCATTTTCGTGGACCTCCATGAAAGCCGCGCAGTCGAGGATTTCGGTGGCGACCGGCCGCGCGGCGGCTATGGTATCGCCCCATGCTCACCACCCTCCGCGTCTCCCTCGGCGTGCTGCTGCTCGTCGCCTCCACGGCCCGGGCCGCCGCCGACCCGTCTCCAGCCCGAGCCCCCGGCTTCACCGCCGACGAGCGGGCCGCCGTCGCCCGGATCACGGCCGCCGAGATCTCCGGTCACACCCGCTTCCTGGGCGACGACCTGCTCGAGGGACGCTTCCCGGGGGCTCGCGGCGACCGGCTGGCGGTGAAGTACCTGGCGGCCCAGCTCGAGGCCATGGGCTACCGGCCGGGCGCGACCGGCGCCGACGGGAAACCGTCCTGGCTCCAGCCCGTGCCGATGGTGAAGTACACCGCCACCGTGCCGGGCGAGATGGTCTTCCAGCGCGGCGCGGCGAAGCTGGCGCTGCCGACCGGCCCGGGCAGCAAGGGCGAGCTGGCGCTCCGCTCCATCGGCGACACCGATCACGTGGTGGCCAGGGACGCCGAGCTGGTCTTCGTCGGGTACGGCATCGTGGCTCCCGAGCGCGGGTGGGACGACTACCGGGGCGTCGACGTGAAGGGCAAGATCGTGGTGGTCCTCAACTTCAACCCGCCCTGGGCCGGGGAGGGCGTCCGCCTCTGGTACGGGCGCTGGGCCTACAAGTACCTGGAGGCCGCCCGCCACGGCGCGGTGGGCGCGCTGGTGATCCACACCACCGAGTCCGCCGGCTACCCGTGGCAGGTGGTCAGCACCTCCAATCGCGACGTCGCCTTCGGGCTGCCCCCCGAGGACGACACCGACCCGCGCCTCCCGTTCCAGGGCTGGATCAGCTCCCCCGCGGCCATCCGCCTCTTCGAGCTGGCGGGCCGGCAGCTCTCCGTCGAGGAGGGCGCGGCCAGGGCCCGCGGCGGGCTCGGCGGCGTCTCCTTCCCGCTCGGCGTCACCGCCTCCCTCGACATGCCGGTCCGGCGCGAACGGCTCGAGAGCGCCAACGTGATCGGGATGGTGAAGGGGACCGACCCCAGGCTGGCGGAGGAGGCGGTGCTCTACACGGCCCACCACGACCACCTCGGCCTCCGCACGCCCCCGGTGGCCGGGGAGCGGAACGTCTACTCCGGCGCGCTCGACAACGCCTCGGGCTGCGCGTCGGTGCTGGCCATCGCGCGGGCCCTGGCCGTGTCGCCCCCGCGCCGCTCGGTGGTGGTCGCGTTCACGGCCGGCGAGGAGCAGGGGCTGCTCGGGGCCCACTGGTACGCCACCCACCCCACCGTGAAGCCGGGGCGGATCGCGGTCGACATCAACGTCGACGGGGTCAACATCCACGGTCGCACCACCGACGTCGGCTTCCTCGGCCTCGGCCGGTCCTCGGTGGACGCCGTGGTCAAGGCGGCGGCCGCCGCCCAGGGGCGCACCGTGCACGGCGATCCCTTCCCCGACCGCGGCCTCTTCTACCGGTCGGACGACTTCGAGCTGGCGCGGGTCGGCGTGCCGGGGGCGCGTCTCGGCGGGGGACCGCACTTCGTCGGGCGGCCAGAGTCGTGGGGCAAGGAGCGGCTGGAGGAGTACGAGCGTCACCACTACCACCAGACCAGCGACGTCTACCCGGAGTCGCCGGAGACGTGGGACCTGAGCGGCGCCGTGGAGGACGCCCAGCTCCAGCTGGTCATCGGCCTGCGGCTTGGCAACGCCGCCTCGCTCCCGGTCTGGAACAAGGGCGACGAGTTCGAGAGGGCGCGGGCCACGGCGGCGCGCTGACCGGGGGTCACCCGGGCTCCTGTCCCCGGTCTCCTCGTCGCCGCGATCGGGTTCTTCGCCGGGCCGGAGTATCCTCGGGCATGTCCGACGCGCGCCCACTCGGCGGGGCGGTGGCTGGTCTCGGGGCCGCCGTCCTCTTCGGGCTCTCCACGCCGGTCGCCAAGCTGCTGCTCCCGTCGACCGGGCCCTTCCTGCTGGCCGGTCTCCTCTACCTGGGCGCGGGCGTCGGCCTGTCGCTGGTGGCGCCGCTCCGCCGGGCGGGGCGGGAGGCGGGGCTCGAGCGCCAGGACCTTCCGACCCTGGCGGGGATGGTGGTCGCCGGCGGCATCGCCGGGCCACTCCTCCTGCTGTTCGGCCTCGCCCGGCTCCCCGGTGCCCAGGCGTCCCTCCTCCTCAACCTCGAGGCACCACTCACCATCGGCCTCGCGGTGCTGGTCTTCGGGGAGTCCCTGTCGATCCGTGAAGTCCTGGGCGCGCTGCTCATCGTGCTGGGCGGCGCCGTGCTGAGCCCCGGGCCAGGGGGAGGCAGCGCTCCGTGGTGGGGCGCCCTCGCCGTCGTGGGTGCCTGCGCCGCGTGGGCCCTCGACAACAACCTGGGGCAGCGGCTCTCCCTGCGCGACCCGTTCGCCGTCACCCGGGTGAAGGCGCTCGTCGCCGGCGCGGTCAACGTCGCGCTGGCGCTGTCATTGGGAGAGCGCCTGCCGCCTGGCTTGGCCCTGCTCGGGACACTCTTCACGGGGTTCCTCGGCTATGGCCTGAGCATCGCCCTCCACCTCCTGGCGATGCGCCACCTCGGGGCGGCACGGCAGGCCGCCTTCTTCGCCACCGCGCCCTTCGTCGGGGCCGTCGCCTCCGTTCCGCTCCTGGGCGAGCGCCTCGGCGTGGTGGAGCTCGGCGCGGGCGGGCTGATGGCCGCAGGCGCCATCTTGCTGCTCGGCGCTCGCCACGCTCATCGTCACGGGCACGAGGCGCTGGAGCACGACCACGCCCACCTGCACGATGGACACCACCGGCACGAGCACGAGGGCCCGGTGGAGGAGCCGCATTCGCACCCTCACCGTCACCTGCCGCTCGAGCACGATCACCCGCACCTGCCCGACGCGCACCACCGGCATCGCCACTGAGGGCGCCGGGCCGAACCGGCAGACACCCGAGGCCGCCAGGAGGTCGGGTCAGGCCGAGGCCCCACGCGGTGGCGAAGGGCGCGGTGCAGCAGGCGGGAGGCGAGCCGCAGCGCCCCGAGAAGGAGCGCGGTCTCGAGCACGACCAGGGCGGCGCTGGCCTGCGCCTCACCGCGGGAGCGACCAGGCCCAGCCGAGCTTCACCGAGACCTCGGCCTCGAAGGCGCGGGGCTTGAAGGTGTTGGAACCGACCGGGACGCCGCCGGTGTTGAAGGGCGCGTGGGCGGCGCCCCACGGGTTGACGTAGAGCCCCTTCCAGAGGGGGAAGACCCAGCCGGCGCCCACGGTGGCCACCGCGGTCCCCCAGCGGCCGCGCTCCGGGCCGCTCTCCAGCCCGATGCTGCTCCACCAGTACTCGGCGCCCGCGGCCACCCAGGGTCCGGTGAAGTCGTCGCGGAAGAAGCGATCGTAGATCACGGCGGCCACCGTCGAGCTCCGATCGGCGAAGGGGGAGGCGGTGAAGCCGTTGGGGTAGTGGAGGTGGGCGCCGACCAGGCGGAGCCGGTTCCGGTCGGCCCCGACCCAGAGTTGCAGGGCGCCGCCGGCCTCGCCGGCCACGGCGCTGGCCACGGTCGGGAGCAGGTCGACCTCGACGCCGACCGCCTCGGGGCGGAGGTCCAGGGCGGCCGCCGGGCCGGCCGCAAGCAGGGCAGCGGCCAGGAGGATGGAACGAAGGGGAAGCGACGAAGGGGTGCTCTCTCTCTGATACATGCTGCTCTTCTCCTCGGTGGTGCGCCTCGCGGCGCGGGTGGTGGGGCTTCAGGTGGCCAGGGTGCTTGACAGCCACCGGTCGAATGCGTAATATATTACCCATGAAGCGGACCCTGTCAAGCGATGCCCTCCGCGCCGAGATCTTCGGCTCGGTCTTCCTGCTCTCCCAGTACCTGGCCCGGCGTGGCGACGTGGCGCTCGAGCCGCTCGGTCTCACCACCAAGCAGTGGCTGCTGCTGGCCATCGTGGCGCGCCGCTTCCCCGGGGAGAGCCCCACGCTCACCGAGGCGTCGCTCTGGTACGGGAGCTCCCGCCAGAACGTGAAGGCGATCGCCCAGCAGCTCCAGGTGCGGGGCTTCCTGCGGCTCGCCGCCGACCCGGAGGACCGGCGCGCGCTGCGGCTCCACCTCACCCCCAAGGCCAGGGTCTTCGACGCCGCCGACGAGGCGGCCCGGCTGGCCCGGGTGCTGGCCGAGCTGCTGGCCGGCTTCGACGGCCACGAGCTGGTCACGCTCCGCGACCTGCTGCGCCGCTGGCTCGGCGTGGTCTCACCCTCCTAGCCACCCAACCCGCCCCGGAGAATCCACCCCGTGACCACCACCACCAGCACCAAAACCCTCGCCATGTCGCTCCTCGCCACCGTTGCCGCCGGCTGCAGCACGCTCCAGTCGAAGTCCGAGTCCCGGATCCAGGAGGAGTTCAGGGCCCAGCCCACCACGGCCATCCCGCTGCTCGAGGAGGCGGCCCTGGCACACCTGCCGCTGCCGGTGCAGCGCTTCGTCCGCGCCTCGGGCGCGGTGGGGCGCCCGCGGGTGCAGAACTTCAGGGCCGAGTTCGACGCCGAGATGTACCGGAAGCCGGGCGACGCGCCGATGGTCTCGCGCTCGGTCCAGTACAACTTCGTCGCCAGCCCGGCCCGGCTCTTCTTCATGACGAGCCGCATGTTCGGGCTCCCGGTCCAGGTCTTCCACGACTACGCGGCCGAGCGGGCCACCTTCAAGGTCCGGGTGGCGTCGCTCTTCAACGTGGTCGACGAGGGCGGTGATCCGTTCAGCAAGGTCGAGACGGTCACGGTGCTCAACGACCTGTGTTTCTTCGCCCCCGGCGCGCTCGTCGACCCCCGGCTCTCCTGGGAGCCGATCGACGACCGGACCGCCCGGGTCACCTTCAGCAACGGCCCGCATCGCGTGTCGGCCACGCTCTTCTTCAACGAGCGGGACGAGCTCGTCGACTTCACCTCGGACGACCGGCCGCCGAAGATCGACGGCACCTACAGGCCCTACCGCTGGTCGACGCCCATCGAGGGGTACCAGCAGCTCGACGGCCTGCGCCTCCCCACCCGCGGCGCGGCCGTCTACGCCTACCCCGAGGGACCATTCACCTACGGGAAGTTCCGTCTCAAGTCGGTGGCCTACAACATCCAGGCCCCAGCTTCGGGACGGGAAGGGGGTTGATGGCTGGCCCTACATCCCGGCGAAGAGCATCCCCTTCTGCAGGATGACGACGCCGAAGACCACCAGCAGCACGCCCGAGGCCCAGCGCACCACCAGCGGGTGGGCGGCCACGGCCCGGATCCGGCGCCGCACGGCCTGTGAGCCGTACCCGACCGCCAGCATGGGGACGGCGAAGCCGGCCGAGTAGGCGAGCAGCAGCGCCACGCCGACCAGGAGCGAGCCCTGCGTCGCCACCGTGGCCAGCACGCCCGAGAGCATGGGGCCGACGCACGGGATCCAGACCAGGCCGAGGCTGAGCCCGAGCAGCAGGCCCGACCAGCGACCCTTGCCCGGCGCCTGGATGCGCTGCAGCCAGGTGAAGCGCTTGAAGAGGTTGACGTCGGCCAGGAGCAGCAGGCCGAAGAGGACGATCAGGACCCCGACCCCCTTCTCCATGAAGGGGAGGAGGCGCCCCACCGCGCCGCCCAGCAGGCTGGTCAGCAGGCCCATGGCCACGAAGCTCGCGGCCACGCCAGCGACCACCAGGGCAGGCCGGGAGCGGTCCTCGTCGGTGGTTCCGGTCACCAGCAGCGGCAGCACCGGCAGGACGCAGGGGCTGGCCACGCTGGCCAGCCCCGCGGCGAAGGAGAGCGCGAGCGACGAGAGGCCGAGGTCCACCGGATCAGTACCCGAGGAGCCGCCGCACCTGGGCCTCGGACTGGATGCCCGGGGTGGCGCGGCGCAGCTCGGTGCCGGCCTGGTCGGTGACCACCAGCTGGGGGAGGGAGCGGATGCCGAACTGCTCGAAGCGGGCGAGGTCGGTGCCCTCGGTGGTCCGGTAGTAGACCACGTCGGCGCGACCCCCCAGCTCGGCCGTCATGCCGCGAAGCACCTGGTCCTGCAGCTGGCAAGGCCGGCCGTTGGGGTTCATGAAGAAGACCAGGCGGGGTCGGCTGGTGGCGGCAGGGCCTGGCGGTGCCATCGCGGGCGCGGCGTGGGCCGGCACCGACGAGACGGGCGCCGGCGCCGAGAGGGCGTCGGAGCAGCCGGGGAGGGCGACAAGGGAGAGCAGCAGGGTTGCGGCGAAGGAGAGCGGCCTCATGTCTGACTCCTGTGTGGGGTGGCGATGAGCTCGGTGTCGATGACCTCACGCAGGTAGCGACTGCCGACGAAGCCGGTGATCCGGTGGACCTCGCGCCCCTTCTTGAAGAAGAGGACCGTCGGCGTGCCCATGACGCCCAGCCGCGCCGTGTACTCCCGGGCCTCGGCGGCGTTCATCTCGGCGACCTTGACCCGCCCCTGGTAGGCGGTGGCCAGGTCCATGACGATCGGCTCCAGCTGGGCGCACGGTCCGCAGCCGGGGCTCCAGACGTCGAGCACCATGGGCAGCGTGGAGCGCGCCACCTCGGCGACGAAGTTCTCGTCGTCGACGTGGACCGGCTGGACCCTGGGGGGCCTGGCACCGAAGAGCTTGTCGAGGAGTCCCATGCCCACTGCGGGCCGGCTACTTCCCGGCACGCGGAGCCGTGCTGACTCCCAGCAACCGGTAGAGCGGGCAGAAGCCGATGAGGCCGGTCGCCAGCGGGATGAGCCCGAGGTAGCCGAGCGGTGAGTGCGGCCCCACGAACACCAGGGACAGCAGCCCCAGGCCGAGGACGATGCGGATGGCGCGGTCGATGGTGCCTTCGTTGATCATGGTGTTTCCTCCGTTGCCCCGTCGGAGCCGGAACTCGGTGGAAGGATTCAGCGCGACCTCGGGAGGTCCCCGGCACGAGCCGGTCCCGCTCCGGCTCCCGGGAGAATCGGGCCCCATGTGGGTCGTCCCGACACCAAGCTGGTCGACGTCGGAATCCTTCTGCTGGCCTGGAGGTTCCAACCAGCGTGACCCGGCAACTGCGCAGGCTATCCGGGTGACTGGCGGACCGGGGACCGCTCCGCCTCCGGCCCGCCGGGCGCCAGCTCCACCAGGATCTCGTTGGTCCGCAGGAACCAGGGCATGAAGGGCGGATGGTGGCGGGCCGAGGACGGCGGGGAGGAGGAGGCGCGAGGGCACCAAGCCCGACGAGGCCGGCGGGTGGGCGTCTACCTGGCCAGGTCGGCGTCGGACCTGCCGGCGTCCGGGACGAAGAGCGGCGCGCCGAACTTCTCGACGCCGAACCCGCCGATGAGCGCCTGCGTCGGCGGCGAGAGCAGGAAGGCGGCGAAGGCCCTGGCCCCGGCGGCGTTCACCTTCGGCCACCTGGCCGGGCTGACCTGGACCACGTGGTAGACGTTGAGCAGGGCGCCCTCCTTCTCCACCAGCACCTCGAGCGCCAGCCGCCGCCCCTTGCGGAGCGCCAGCCAGGTGCCGCGGTCGGTGAGCGCGTAGCCGCCCTTCTCCGAGGCCACGTTGAGCGTTTCGCCCATGCCCAGGCCGGTCTGCTGGAGCCACTTCTGGCCCTCGGCGTGCACGCCGGCCGCCTTCCAGAGCCCCTTCTCCTTGGAGTGCGTGCCGGAGTTGTCGCCGCGGGAGACGAAGAGGGCGCCCGCCGCGGCGATGCGGGTGAAGGCCTCGCGGGCGGTCCCGGCGCCCCGGATCCGGGCCGGGTCCGCCGCCGGGCCGACCACGACGAAGTCGTTGTGCATGACCACCTGGCGGTCGACCCCGAAGCCTTCCTCCATGAACTTCAGCTCGTCGGCCGGCGAGTGGACCAGCAGGACGTCGGCCTCGCCGCGCCGGCCCAGGGCCATGGCCTGGCCGGAGCCGACCGAGATGGTCTTCACCACCAGCCCGCTCCCCTTCTCGAAGGCCGGCACCAGGACGTCGAGCAGCCCGGAGTCCTGGGTGCTGGTGGTGGTGGCGAGGATGATGGTCCTGGCGGCCTCCTCGGCGTGGGCGGCCCGCGGCGCCAGCAGGAGGGCGAGCTCCAGGGAGAGGGCAGCGGCGAGGCGCGCGGGCGCCGGGCGGTTGGTCATGACCTTGGAAAGCTCCGGGCCGTGGAACGTTTAAGGAACAAGTTGACCCATAAGACCACACCTCGGTAGCTTGCGGCCACATCTCCAGCGGAGGTCGAACCCTCACCATGAATGTTACCCCGATCGTCCTCGCCGTCCTGCTGGGCCAGTCCACGCCGGTCGCAGAGCCCGTCGCCCTCACCGCGCCGGTGGCCGACACCGTGACGTCGAAGGCCCCGGAGCCGGTCGCCCCGCCTGCGGCCGCCCCGGTCGCGGCGGCCAGGCCCTTCGCACCCAAGGTGACGCCGTACGGGTTCCTCAACTTCCAGTTCTCCACGCTCGACGCGCCGGCGCCCAGGCCCAACGTGCAGACCTTCGAGTTCCGGCGGGCCCGCATCGGCCTCCGGGGCGAGGTCACCAGGGAGATCGGCTTCAACGTCATCTTCGACGGCGCCGACAACGCGCTCAAGGACGCCTTCGCCTCGCTCCGCCACCTCCCCGGGCTCGAGGTCAGGCTGGGCCAGTTCAAGACCACCTTCGGCTACGAGCAGCAGGAGGCCGACACCCGGCTGCTCTGGCTCTACAACTCCTACGCGGTCCAGGCGCTGGCCCGCGGCCGGGACTCCCGCGACGTGGGGGTCTCCGCGGCCGGGAAGTGGAACGTGGTCGGACCGGTCACCGCGGAGGCGGCCGCCTCGGTCGTCAACGGCGCCGGGCCGAACGCCAAGGACGACCTGACCGCCAAGGTGGCCTGGGGGCGGGCCGGGGTGGCGGTGGCCCTGGCCGGGATCACCGCGCGGGTGGGGGCCTCCTACGCCGACGGCCACCAGGTCGGCTCCCTCGGCGCCGACCTCAAGTTCGGCCTGCAGACCACCGGCCTCGACGACACCTACTTCTACTTCAAGACGGCGGGCGTCGACCTCACGGTCGACTCGCCCTGGGTGTTCCTGGCCGCGGAGTGGATCCAGTCGAAGCGGCACGTCACCCGCTACACCGCGCCGACAGCCTCGACGACCACCGACGTCACGCCCGCCGGCGGGTACGTGGGCGCCTACACCAAGTCGCCCTGGAACGCCGGCCTGGTCCTCCGGGCCGAGCGGGCCCACCTCCAGACCAGCGCCGGCACCGCCCTCACCACCGGCTGGAACGAGCGCTACACGGTCGGGGCCTACTACGACGTGGTCCCGGTGGTGGCGCGGGTCGTCGTCAACTACGAGGTCGACGAGTCCCCGGTCGCCATCAAGACCGGGGATCGCTTCATCGCCTTCGTGCAGGTGATGTTCTAGGGCCCGTGGCGGGGGCGGTGCCGGGCGCCCGCCGCTCGCCGCCTCTTGCGGCGCCCACGCCCTGCGGCGAAGATTGCCGGCCCATGGCCGAGGTCCTGCTCAACACCACCGAGATCGCCGCCGTGCTCCGGGTTCACCCGAAGCACGTCTACCGGCTGCTCAAGCGGGGCCTGCCGGCCCGCCGGGTCGGCGCCGAGTGGCGCTTCTCGCAGCTCGACGTGCTGGCCTGGTCGGGCGGTCGGGCGGTCGCCACCGACGAGCCGGTGGCGACGGCACGCGGGGCCGAGCAGGCCGCCCCGTCGCTGGTGGCGGCCACCGGCGACGTGGTCATCAGCGTGCTGCTCCGGCTCGCCGCCGAGAAGGGCCCCCCGCTCCTCGGCGTGGTGCAGGCCGACACCGGGACCGCCGCCCGCCTCCTGCGCCAGCGCGCCATCCTCGCCGCCGGGGCCCACGCCGGCGGCTTTCCCAGCCACGTCGGCGACGACCGGGTGGCCCGCCTCCACCTGGTGGAGCGGGAGGTGGGGCTGGCCCTCGCCAAGGGGCTGAAGGTCCAGCTCCCCGACCTCGCCGGGCTGCGGCTCGCCTCCCGTCCGCCCAGCGCCGGGATGCGCCATCACCTCGACGAGGCGCTGCGCGGGGCCGGGCTCGACCCGGAGCGAATCCACCGGAAGGCGCTGGCGCTCGGCTCCAACCTCGAGGTGGCGCTGGCCGTGGCCGCCGGCCGCGCCGACGTCGGGCTCTGCACCCGGGCCCTGGCGCTCCAGGCCGGGCTCGGCTTCCTGCCGCTGGCGGTGGAGGCCTACGGCCTGATCATCCAGGCGCGCGACCTCGGGGACCAGCGCGTGGTCCGGCTCTGCGAGGTGGCGCAGGGCCGCCCGTTCCACGCCGAGGTCGGCGCCATCCCCGGGTACCGGGTGGAAGGCGCGGGCGACATCCGCTACGACGCCTGACCCGGCGGCCTTCGGTCCGCGCCGCTCAGCTCGCCGCGCCGCCCAGCAGCCAGCGCACCGCGTCGGCGGCGGCGTAGTGGGTCCGGCCGTCGAGGAAGGCGGCCAGGTTGGTCACCTCGTCGCCGCTGGTCAGCAGCGGCGGCTCGATGGCCCCGCCTTCGCGGACCTGGCCGAGGCCGATGGTGGCGAGCAGGGCGTTGCACAGGCACTGCCGGCCCGGTGTCTCCCCGGCGTCGCCGCCCTTGGCCACGAACTGCTCCTCGGGCTCGCTGGCGCAGCGGTAGCCGATCCCCTTCTCGCCGCGCCCGTAGGCGTCGCGCAGGTAGCCGAGGTCGCAGACCCGCTTGCGGACCACCCCCTCGGCCGGGTCGCCGTCCCAGGAGACCAGCTTGAACGGGAACCCGGTGGGGGAGGCGCGCGCCTCGGTGCGGATGCGGACCGTCCCGCGCAGCACGTTCTGCAGCACGCCGCGCCGGATCTCGTCGGTGAGCCCCGACTCGTCGGCGTAGGCGAAGAGCGTCCCCACCTGGATGCCGGCGGCGCCCGCCGCCAGCGCCTCGGTGAGCCGCTCCGGCCGACCGGCGCTGCCGGCCACCCAGAAGGGGAGGCCGAGCTTGCGGATCTGCTCCAGGTCGACCATGTCGCGAGGGCCGTAGAGCGGCTCGCCGGTCTCCGGTGAGACGCCGCGATCGCGCGGCGGGGCGTTGTGCCCCCCGGCGGTGGGCCCCTCGATGACGAAGCCGTCGATGCGGCCCGTGGCCTTCTTGAGGAGCATGGTGGCCAGCAGGTTGCTGGCCACGATGGGGAGGAAGCGCGGCCGCACCACCACCGGCGGCGGCGCGCCCGTCCAGAGGGCGGCCGGGTCGAGGCGCAGGTGCTCGGCCTGCCCGGGCGCGGCGTCCTCCAGCTCGAGCCGCAGCTGGGCCGGCTGGTGCTTCGCCAGGGCGTCGAGCGCCGCGGGGATCTCTCGCGGGATGCCAGCGCCCATGATCACGAAGTCGACGCCGGCCAGGATGGCGCCGTAGAGGAAGGCCAGGTTCCCCATCTGGATCTTGGTGAGCAGGTTGATGCCGACCAGCCCGGCGTGCCCCTCCTTGGCGAGCGTGACCTCGACGAAGGAGGAGAGGACGGAGAACTGGTCCCGGGCCAGCGAGACGGTCTGCTGGTACATGGGCAGCGGGGTGTAGGGCGCCCCCGGGGCGCGGCCGCCCTCGCGGAAGTGGCGGGCCAGCGCCTCCGCGGCGACCTGGGGGATGGGGAACCTGGCCATGGCCCGGCGCATGTGGCCGCCCGGGTCGCCGTCCTGGAGCCGGCGGGCCAGCACCGAGTCGATGGCCACGCCCGAGACCACGCCGAGCTGGCCGAGGCGGGAGACGGCGTTGGCGAGGCGCCAGTTGGAGACGCCGATGCCCATCCCGCCCTGGATGATGACCGGGAGGCGACCTTCCGACGGGGCGGGCTGGCCTGGAGTGGTGGCAGGGGCGTCTGTCAGCGGAGGCTCCGGTGGCCACGTCTTCGCCGCGCCGCGTCAGTGCAGTCGGCCCGTGGTTGGTTGAACCCTAACAGGGACAACTTGTCGCTGGCCACCACTTCGCCTCGCTGCGCCCCTCGCCCAGGCGAGGAGCCCCTCCACCACCGCCTCGTGAAAAGAGCCGAGCAGACGAACCCTCCCGGCCGCGACAGGCTCCCAGAAGGAGGGAGCGGCCATCGGGCACGACCCTCCAGGAACTCCCTGGAGGAGGCCGGGCGGGCGCTATGGTGTCGGTCTCGGAGGGACACGATGAGTGCCAACAACGCGACCGGTATCGATCTCTCGGCGAAGGAACTCCGCATCATGGTGCAGTCGCTGGGCAACTGCCTGGCGACCTGCCAGGTGCACGCCAGGAAGCCCGACGCGCCGTGCGAAGACTGTGACGCGGCGCGGAGCCTGAAGAAGAAGCTGGAGAAGAAGCTCATCGCGTGAGGAAGGAAAGACCATGAAGCTGCTGACGAAGGTGAAGCCGGGCTGCTGCGCGCCCGAGAAGACGGCGCAGTGCTGCGCCAAGGCCTCCCGGCTGGTGTCGGGCTGCCACGACTGAGCCGCCGCGCCCCGGAGCGAAGATGACCGCCGTGAAGGAGATCCAGGCCGCCGACTGGCAGCGCGAGGTGCTGGACGCCGCCGAGCCGGTGGTGGTCGACTTCTACTCGTCGGAGTGCCCGCCCTGCGAGGCGCTGGCGCCGCGCCTCGAGGCGGCGGCGGCCGCGCTGGCCGGCCGCGCCCGCTTCGTCAAGGTCTTCCGGCAGGCCAACCGCGAGCTGGCCGTGGAGCTCGGCGTGCTCGGCAGCCCGACGCTCCTCTTCTTCCGCGGCGGCCAGGAGGTGGCGCCGCGCCACACCGGCGGCCAGATCGGCAGCGGCGCGCTGATCAAGGCGGTCGAGGCGCTGCTGGCGTAGCCGGAGGCCGGGCGCCCCGCGCCGGGACGCCGCGCAGCCCGGCGTGTCGGAACCCCGGGGGCCGGTTCCTGGCTCCCACCGTGCAACCACATGACCACCCCAGACGACGCCAGCCCAGCGCACATCGGCCAGGCCGTGGCCGCCCGCTATACCGGGCTGGCAGCCGGGAAAAGCAACCTCTCCTGCGGCGGCGCCCTGGAGCTGGCGGCGCCGCGCCCGGGCGAGCGGCTGGTCGATCTCGGCTGCGGCCGGGGCGGCGACCTGCTCCGCGCCGCGGCGCTGGTCGGTCCGGAGGGGCGGGCCACCGGCGTCGACGCCACGCCGCGGATGGTGGCGGCGGCGCGGGAGCGGACCGCCGGGCTGGCCAACGCCAGCGTGGTGCAGGGCGACCTGGCCGCCGTGCCGCTGCCGGACGGCTGCGCCGAGGTGGTGGTCTCCAACTGCGCCATCAACCATGCGCCCGACAAGGCGGCGGTCTACCGTGAGGTGGCCCGCCTGCTCGCCCCCGGCGGCCGGCTGGTGGTCTCCGACGTGGTCTCCGAGGCGGTCCTGCCGGAGTCGGTGCGCTCCGACCCCGCCGCCTGGGCCGCCTGCTACGGCGGCGCCATCCCCGAGGCCGAGTACCTGGCCGCGGTGGCCGCCGCCGGCCTCGGCGCCCTGCGCGTCCTCAAGCGGAGCGCTCCCTACGAGAAGGGTGGCGTCCGCGTCCTCAGCCTGACCATCGAGGCCCGACGGCCTCTCCCCGCCACGGAGCCCTGAGATGCAGCTCTCCCGACACGCCATCCTCGCCGACGTCCCCGGGCGCGACGAGGTGCTGCTGGTGCAGCCGCTCTCCGGCCAGGCGGCGCTGCTGCCGCGCGCCTCCGCCGCCGCGCTGCGCGGGCTCCCCGGCCCGCTCCCATCCTCGCTGCCCGAGGCGGACCTGCGCCAGGCCGGCTTCGTGGTGGAGACGCCCGCCGACGACCAGCGACTTCTGGACGGCGCGCTGGCCACCTGGCGCGCCGAGGCGGCGCTCACCCAGACCCAGCTCATCGTGGTGCCCACCTTCGGCTGCAACCTGGCCTGCACCTACTGCTACCAGGAGCTCTTCGACCCGGCCGGCGCCGGGCTCATCACGCCCGAGGCCATCGACGCCTTCTTCGCCTGGGTGGACCGGCACCACCTCGGCGGCCCGCTCAGGCCCTACCTGACCCTCTTCGGCGGCGAGCCGCTGCGCGACACGCCGGCCCACCACGACCGGATCGGCCGCTTCCTCGAGGGGGCCCGGGCCCGCCGCATGGAGGCCGCGGTGGTCACCAACGGCCACGACCTGCTGGCCTTCGTCCCGACGCTGGCCGCCGGGCCGGTCAAGGAGGTCCAGGTGACGCTGGACGGGCCGCGCCCGCTCCACGACGCCCGCCGCCCCCACAAGGACGGCAGCGGCACCTTCGACCGGATCGTCGCCGGCGTCGACGCGCTGCTCGCCGCCGGGGTGCCGGTCAACCTGCGGGTGGTGGCCGACAAGGAGAACCTGCCCCGCCTGCCCGAGCTGGCCGCGTTCGCGGCGGCGCGCGGCTGGCTCGACCTGCCGGCGTCGCGGTTCAAGACGCAGATCGGGCGCAACTACGAGCTCTTCGGCTGCGCCAGCCGCCAGGACCGCGACGCCCTCTTCGACCGGGTCGAGCTCTGGGCCAGCTACCTCGAGCTCTGCGAGGCCCACCCCGTGCTGCGCCGCTTCCACGCCCCGCGCTTCCACGGCATCGGCCACCTGGCCAGCGCCGGCGAGCTGCCGCCGCCCAACTTCGACGCCTGCCCGGCCACCAAGACCGAGTGGGCCTTCGCTCCCGACGGCGGCGTCTTCGGCTGCACCGCCACCGTGGGCCACCCGGCCCACCGGCTCGGCACCTTCTTCCCGGTGATGGCTCGCGACGAGGAGGCCATCGCCCGCTGGAGCGGCCGCAGCACGCTCACCATCCCGGGCTGCCAGGGCTGTGAGCTGGCCCCGGTCTGCGGCGGCGGCTGCGGCGCCGTGGCCTGGCACCGGACCGGCGCGGCGCTGGAGACCGACTGCCGGCCGGTGCGCGAGCTCTACGGGCTCGGCGCCCGATACTACGGTTTGGGTGACACGACCTGACCCGGCAGGTCCGGAGGGACGCTAGCGCCGGCGCCCCAGCCCGCGCAGCACGGCGGCGCGCCCCCGGTGGAGCGGCCCCTCGTCGAGCTCGATCTCCTCCTCGCGCAGCACCTCCCAGTCGAGCTCCGGGAGCTCGCGGCGCAGCGCCTCGGGCTCGTAGAGGGCCTCGACCTGCCGGGTACCGCCGCTCGTGAAGGCGAGCTGCCGCGGCGTGAAGACCTCGGTGATGAACAGCCCGCCGGCCACCAGGGCGTCCTGGGCCCGGGTGAGCACCAGCTGGCGGAGCGGCGGGGCCAGGTGGACGAAGATCATCACCACCGCGTCGTAGGACCGCGGCGCCGGCAGGTAGGTGGAGAGATCGGTGACCGTGGTCAGGATGGTCACCCCCCGCGCCGCCGCCAGCCGCTGGGCCTTCTCCAGGCCGACGCTGGAGCCATCCACCGCCTCGACGCGGTGCCCCCGGGTCGCCAGCCAGACGCCGTTGCGCCCCTCGCCCTCGCCGATGGAGAGCACGCGGCTCCCCGGCTGGAGCCGGCCGGCCTGCGCCTCCAGCCAGACGTTGGGCGCGGTGCCGTAGAGGTAGCCTTCGCCAGCGAAGCGTTCGTCCCAGGGGTTGGTCATGGTTCCTCGGTTCAGGGCAGCACCAGCCAGGCGGTGAGCGGGAAGGTCAGCACCCCGACCAGCGTGGAGAGCAGGATGGTCGCCGAGACGCGCTCGGGCGCCGCCTCGAAGCGCTGGGCGAAGACGAAGGCGTAGGCCGCGGTCGGCAGGGCCGCCAGCAAGGTGCCGGCAGCGACGGCGTCCGTTCCGAGCCCGGCGGCGCGCAGCAGCACCCAGGCCAGCGCCGGGTAGAAGGCGAGCTTGGTCGCCACCAGCCCGAGCACCGGCCTCCAGCCCTGCCCGAGCCGCTGGCCTGCCAGCGTGCCGCCCAGGGCGAAGAGGGCCACCGGCCCCGCCGAGCCGCCCAGGAAGCTGAAGAGCCGGTCGACCGGGCCCGGCAGGCGCGCGCCGAGGAGCCCCAGCGCAGCGCCCGCCGCCACGCCGAGGACGATGGGGTTGAGCAGGGTGGCCCGGGCCAGGACGCCGGCGAGGCCGCGCCGGGCGCCGCCGCGCCGCTGCCCCAGCCCCATGCAGGCGAGCCCGATCGGCATGAGGATCCCCACCTCGGCCAGGATCACCATGGCGATGGGGCCGGTGGCCCGCTCCCCGACCACCGCCAGCATGAGCGGCACGCCGAGGAAGGCCTGGTTGCCGCCGGTGGCGGCCTGGGCGTGCGAGCCGGCCACGGCCAGGCCCGCCCGCCCCAGGGTGGCGGTCAGCGCCGCCACCAGCAGGAACACCGCCAGGCCGGCGGCCAGGAAGGCGGCGAAGAAGCGCGGCTGGAAGGACTGGCCCGAAGGGCTGGCGCGCCAGCATGGTGATCATCAGCGCCGGCAGCGCCAGGTTGAAGGCGTAGGCGGCGAAGGCCACGAACCCCTGCGGCGCCACCAGCCGGAGCCTGGCCGCGGCGAAGCCGAGCGCCACGACGGCGAAGATGGGGGCGCTGGTGAGGAAGAAGTGGAGCACGGTGGACCGGGCGTGGAGGAGGTGCCGGGGCGCACTCTAGTCCCTCGGGGAGGAGGAGGCACCCGCGGATCGCCGCGTCCATCGACTCGCCCCGGGACCGTGAGGCCTTCCTGCGGGCTTGACCCTCGGCCCCGCCTCACCGATCCTCCGCCGATGACCACCCCCAAGAACTGGGCCCTGATCCTCGGCGCCTCCTCCGGCTTCGGCGAGGCCATCGGCGTCGCCCTGGCCCGGTCCGGGCGCAACATCTTCGGCGTCCACCTCGACCGCAAGGCCACCCTCCCCAACGTGGAGCGGATCCAGGCCGAGATCACCGCGGCGGGCTCGCGGTCGGTCTTCTTCAACGTCAACGCCGCCGACCCCGAGCGGCGCGCCGAGGTGCTGGCCGAGGTGAAGAAGGTCCTGGCCGGGGAGGGGGCCGGCGCCAGCGTCGACGTGCTGCTCCACTCGCTGGCCTTCGGGGCCCTCAAGCCCTTCGTCACCGAGGCCCGGGCCGACGCCATCAGCCAGACGCAGATGGACATGACGCTCGACGTCATGGCCCACTCGCTCGTCTACTGGGTCCAGGACGTGCTGCAGGCCGGGCTGATGGGGCCGGGCTCGCACATCTACGCCATGACCAGCGCCGGCGGCCACCGCATCTGGCCGTCCTACGGCGGGGTCTCGGCCGCCAAGGCGGCGCTGGAGAGCCACTGCCGGCAGCTGGCGGTGGAGCTGGTGCCGCGGAAGATCGCCGTCAACGCCCTGCGGGCCGGGGTCACCGACACGCCGGCGCTCCGAAAGATCCCGGGCAACGACCGGATGATCGAGAACTGCCTGGCCATCCACCCGGCCAAGCGGCTGACCACGCCGGCCGACGTCTCGGCGGTGGTGGTGGCCCTCTCCAGGCCGGACACCACCTGGCTGACCGGGAACGTCCTCGGCGTCGACGGCACCGAGGACGTGGTCGGGTAGGGCCAAGGAACGGCTTGCGGAGCGTCGGGGCTCCGTGCCAACGTCTCCGCCTCACCGAAGCGGTCGCTGACCCAGGAACTCCGAGTCGCCGTAGCCCCCACGACGGACTTGAAGGGCGGGTAGATCTGCCAGTCGCGACCTCACCTTCGGCGGTCCCGGCTGCGGCCCCGGCCCCGGGCGACGGCGAGGTGCTGCTCTCCATCGAGCGGCTCTCCCTGGCCTTCGGCGGCGTGCAGGCGCTCTCCGGCGTCGACCTCACCGTCCGTCGCGGCAGCATCGCCGCCATCATCGGCCCCAACGGCGCCGGCAAGACCAGCCTGCTCAACTGCATCGCCGGCTTCTACCGCCCCCAGTCCGGCCGCATCGTCTTCGAGGGGCGCGACGTCACCCAGGTGCCCCCGGCCCGCCGGCCGGCGCTGGGGCTGGCCCGCACCTTCCAGAACATCGCCCTCTTCGAGGGGATGACCGTCCTCGACAACATCAAGCTGGGGGCCCACTGCCACCTCAAGACCGGCGTCTTCTCCGCCATGGCCTTCAGCGCCGGCGCCCGCGCCGAGGAGGCGGCGCTGCGCGACGAGGTGGAGCGGGAGATCATCGACTTCCTGGAGATCGAGCACCTGCGCAACCGCGCCGTGGCCAGCCTCTCCTACGGCCTGCAGAAGCGGGTGGAGCTGGCCCGGGCCCTGGCCATGCGCCCCCGGCTGCTGCTCCTCGACGAGCCCATCGCCGGCATGAACGAGGAGGAGACCGAGGACATGGCCCGCTTCATCCTCGACATCCAGGAGGAGCGCGGCGTCACCGTGGTCCTGATCGAGCACGACATGGGCGTGGTCATGGACCTCTGCGACCGGGTCACGGTGCTCTCCTTCGGCGAGCGCATCGCCGACGGGACGCCGGCCGAGGTGCAGGCCGACCCCGAGGTCATCCGCGCCTACCTGGGGACCTCGGGAGGCGGGTGAGCCATGGACCACTTCCTCCAGATCGCCGCCAGCGGCGTGGTCACCGGCGGCATCTACGCCCTCATCGCCATCGGCTTCGTGGTGGTCTACAAGGCCACCGGGGTGATCAACTTCGCCACCGGCGAGCTGATGATGCTGGGGGCCTTCTTCGGCTGGACGGCGATGACCGTGCTGGGGCTCCCCTTCGCGGCGGCGCTGGTGGTGGCGGCGCTGGGGGCGGCCGGGGTCGGCGCCCTGGTGGAGCGGGTGGTGCTCCGGCCCATGCTCGGCCAGCGCCCCATCTCCATCATCATGGTCACCATCGGCCTGAGCGCCGTCTTCAAGGGGATCGCCCAGATCGCCTGGGGCGGCGAGTACCGCTCCTTCCCGCCCATCTTCCCGCGCAAGCCGGTGGAGCTGGGGCCCATCATCCTCCCCTCCCGGCAGGCCTGGCCGTTCCTCATCGCCCTGGCCGCCATCGTGGCCCTGGCCGCCTTCTTCCGCTTCACCCGCACCGGCACCGCCATGCGCGCCACCGCCGACGACCAGGCCACCGCCTTCGGCATGGGCATCGACATCCGGAGGGTCTTCTCGCTCTCCTGGGTGCTGGCGGCGGTCACCGCGGCGCTGGCCGGGGTGGTGGTGGGGATCATCGGCGGCATCAGCCCGCAGCTGGGGGCGGTGGGGCTGCGCATCTTCCCGGTGGTCATCCTCGGCGGGCTCGACTCGGTCGGCGGCGCCCTGGTGGGGGGCATCCTCATCGGCGTGCTGGAGAACCTGGCCGGCGGCTACCTCGACCCGCTCTTCCCCGGCGCCGGCATCAAGGAGGTGGCCCCGTTCTTCGCGCTGGTCCTCATCCTCATGGTCCGCCCCTGGGGCCTGTTCGGCACTCGCGAGATCGAGAGGCTC
Source organism: Anaeromyxobacteraceae bacterium (assembly GCA_032654565.1). Taxonomy (GTDB): domain Bacteria; phylum Myxococcota; class Myxococcia; order Myxococcales; family Anaeromyxobacteraceae; genus JADKCZ01. The sequence continues at coordinate 29,937 of JAULAX010000010.1, forward strand.
TGACGTGCTGATCGGCAACTTCAAGGAGCGCTACGCCGACGACGAGGCCCTCTTCCGGACCCCGGCCTCGCGCGCCGGGCTCTGGGTCCTGCTGGCCGCCGCCCTGGCCTTCCCCTTCCTCGCCGGCGACTACCTGCTCTACCTGGCCAACCTGGTCGGCATCTTCACCATCGCCGCGCTCGGCCTCAACATCCTCACCGGCTACACCGGCCAGATCTCGCTCGGCCACGCCGGCTTCGCGGGGGTGGGCGCCTACGCCACCGCCATCGCCGCCACCCGGCTGGGGCTGCCGTTCTGGGCGGCGGTGCCGGCCGGCGGGCTGGCGGCCTGCCTGGCCGGCGCGGTGGTGGGCATGCCGTCCTTGCGCATCAAGGGGCTCTACCTGGCCATCGCCACCCTGGCCGCCCAGGTGATCTTCGAGTGGGTGTTCAACAACTGGACCAGCGTCACCGGCGGCATCCGCGGGCTCAACGTCGAGCCGGCCAGCCTGTTCGGCTTCGCCTTCGACACCGACCGCCGCACCTACTTCCTGGTCCTGGGGGCGGCCACGCTGCTGGCCTTCGGCGCCGCCAACCTCTTCCGCACCCGCATCGGCCGCGCCTTCATCGCCGTCCGCGATCGCGACATCTCCGCCGAGCTGATGGGGATCGACCTGTTCCGCACCAAGATCCTCTCCTTCATGATCTCCAGCACCTACGCCGGCCTGGCCGGCGGGCTCTGGGTCTACTTCGCCAAGGTGGTGACGCCGGAGAGCTTCCCGCTCTCCCTCTCCATCCAGTTCCTCGCCATGATCATCGTCGGCGGCCTCGGCTCCATCAAGGGGACGCTCTTCGGCGCCGTCTTCGTCACCCTGGTCCCCGAAGGGCTCCGCGCCGTGGTGCAGTCGGCGACCACCTTCGCCCCCGACGCCATGTCCTGGCTGGCGCCCATGAAGGACATCCTCTTCGGCGCCATGATCGTGGGGTTCCTGGTGTTCGAGCCCCACGGCCTCGCCGAGCTGTGGAACCGCGTCCGTCGCTTCTTCTGGCTGTGGCCGTTCCCGAAGTGAACCGAAGCACAGGAGGTCCGCACATGACGAAGACCCTGAAGTCCACCCTCGCCGCCCTGCTGGCCGCGCTGGCGACGACCGCCGGCGCCCAGGAGGAGATCAAGATCGGCGCCTGCCAGCCCATCACCGGCCGCTTCGCCTTCGCCGGCGGCCAGCTCAACGCCGGCCTCGGCGACTCCATCGCCTGGGCCCAGGAGCAGGGGATCGTGAAAGGCAAGAAGCTCACCTACTTCTTCGAGGACACCGGCTACGACACCGAGAAGGCCGTGGCCAGCTTCAAGAAGATGATGGCCCAGCAGAACCCGGCCATCATGTACGGCGAGTCGACGGGGCAGGGGAAGGCCATCGCCCCGGAGCTGAACTCCAAGTACAAGGTGATGTACGGCTCGACCTCGTTCTCCAGCGAGCTGGCCGACCCGAAGACCCACCCGTACTCCTTCGTGTCCGGGCCCACCTACTCCGACCAGTTCGGCATCCTGCTGCAGTACATCGCCAAGGGCGCCGCCAAGGGGGTGCGGCCCAAGGTGGCCTTCTTCTACTCCGACACCGAGTTCGGCAAGGACCCCATCGCCTTCGGGAAGAAGCGGGCCGCCGAGCTGGGCATCGACGTGGTCGCCGAGGTGGTGGCCAAGGTCGGCGCCGTCGACGTCACCACCGAGGTGCTCAACCTCAAGAAGGCCCAGCCTGACTTCGTCATCTTCCAGGGCTTCGTCATGGCCCCGGTCCCCGAGGTGATCCGGGCGGCCCGCGACCACGGCCTCAAGACCACCTTCATGAGCACCTTCTGGTCGATGGACAAGGGGATCATCGAGAAGCTGGGCGAGGACGCCGAGGGGTACATGGGCGTCAACCCCTACGGCTACTACTACGAGGACACGCCGGCCATGGCGGCGATGCGCAAGTACAACGAGCGGGTCCACCCCGCCGAGGCCAAGTACCGGCCCAACTCCTACATCCAGGGCTGGTTCACCGGGATGGTCTACGTGGAGGCGCTGCGCCGCACCGTGGCCGCCGGCAAGCCGGTCACCGGCGACAACCTGATGGCGGCCCTGGCCACCATCAAGGACTGGGACACTGGCGGCGTCACCGGCAAGGTGACCTTCGTGAACAACAAGGCCGGGGTGGGGCGCGTCTACCGGGCCAACGTCGCCAAGGGCATCTTCGAGCCCGCCAGCGACTGGATCTACGTCAAGTGAGTGATCCGGCGCCGCTCCTGACCGTCAACAACCTGGAGGTGGTCTACCACCACACCGTCCAGGTCCTGAAGGGGCTGTCCCTCCAGGTGCCCGAGGGGTGCATCGTGGCGCTCCTCGGCTCGAACGGCGCCGGCAAGACCACCACCCTCAAGGCCATCTCCGGCCTGCTCCCCCTGGAGGACGGCGCCATCGAGGCCGGCACCGTCCTCTACAAGGGGGAGAGCCTGGCCGGGCTGCTGCCGCACCAGATCGCCCGCCGCGGTCTCTTCCAGGTGCGCGAGGGGCGGCACATCTTCGAGGAGCTGACCGTGGAGGAGAACCTCTCCTGCGCCACCTACGCCCGGCGCGGGCGGGGTGGCTCGGGGGAGGACTTCGAGCGGGTCTACCGCTACTTCCCGCGCCTCCGCGAGCGGCGCAAGCAGCACGGCGGCTACCTCTCCGGGGGCGAGCAGCAGATGCTGGCCATCGGCCGGGCCCTGGTGGCCCGCCCCGACCTGATGCTCCTCGACGAGCCCTCGCTGGGCCTCTCGCCGCTGCTGGTCGAGGAGATCTTCCGCATCGTCCAGGCCATCAACCGGGAGGAGGGGACCACCATCCTGCTGGTGGAGCAGAACGCCCACATGGCGCTGGAGGTGGCCAGCCACGCCTACATCATGGAGAACGGCAAGGTGGTGCTCAACGGCCCGGTGGAGCAGCTCAAGCAGGACCGCGACGTGCAGGAGTTCTACCTGGGGCGGCGCGGCGGCGAGCGCAAGAGCTACCGCGAGGTGAAGCACTACAAGCGGAGGAAGCGGTGGCTGTCCTGAGCGACACCCTGGCCAAGCAGCTCCGCGAGCGGGCCCGCGCCGCGCCCCACGGGGTGGCGCTCCGCGAGAAGGAGTTCGGCGTCTGGCAGCGCGTCGAGTGGCGCGACTACCTGGACCACGTCCGCCGGGCCTGCCTCGGCCTGGTGGCGCTGGGGATGCGCCCCGGCGACAAGGTGGCCATCCTCTCGGAGAACCGGCGCGAGTGGGTCTGGGCCGAGCTGGCGGCCATGAGCGGCTCGGCGGTGGGCGTGGGGGTCTACCCCACCAGCCCGGCCAACGAGGTGCGCCACGTGGTGGCCGACTCCGAGGCCCGCTTCGTGGTCTGCGAGGACCAGGAGCAGGTGGACAAGATCCTCGAGGTGTCGGCGGAGCTGCCGCGCCTGGAGCGGATCATCGTCGTCGACGGCCGCGGGCTGCGCCGCTACACCGACCCCCGCATCCTCTCCTACCAGGCGCTGGAGGAGCTGGGCGCCCAGCGGGCGGCGGCCGAGCCCGGCCTCTTCGACGCCCTGGTGGACGCCACCGACCCCGCCGCGGTGGCCTTCCTCATCTACACCTCGGGGACCACCGGCTTCCCCAAGGGGGCGATGATCAGCCACGGCAACATCCTCGCCCAGTCCCGGGCGGCCGCCGAGGCCACCGGGATCCGGGCCGGCGACGAGGTGGTCTCCTACCTGCCGCTCTGCCACGTGGCCGAGCAGATCCTCTCGGTCTTCCTGCCGCTGCAGCTGGGGATGGCGGTCAACTTCGCCGAGAGCGTCCGCACCATCCAGGAGGACCTGCGGGAGATCGCCCCCACCGTCTTCCTCGGCGTGCCGCGCATCTGGGAGAAGCTGCAGTCGTCGATGCTGGTGAAGATGCAGGAGGCGCCGCGCTGGCGCCGCCGGCTCTTCGAGTGGGCCCTGGCCCACGGCCGCCGCTGCGCCGAGGCCGAGCTGGCCGGCCGGCCCCCCGGCCCGGGGGCGCGGGCGCTGCGCTGGCTCCACTGGCTGCTGCTGGTGCGGGCCCTGCAGAACTTCGTCGGCCTGCGCCGGGCCCGGCTGGCCTACACCGCCGCCGCCGCCATCTCCCCCGAGGTGCTCTGGTTCTTCCACGCCCTCGGGCTCCGGGTCCGCGAGGGGTACGGGATGACCGAGTGCACCGGCTTCGCCTTCGTGCAGCGGGACGGGGGGCTGCGGCCCGGCACCGTGGGGGTGGCCATCCCCGGGCTGGAGCACCGCATCGCCGAGGACGGGGAGCTGCTGATGCGCGGGCCGGGGGTCTTCCTCGGCTACTTCAAGAACCCGGCGGCGACGGCCGAGACCATCCAGGACGGCTGGCTGCACAGCGGCGACGTGGCCCAGCAGGATCCCGACGGCCAGCTGCGCATCGTCGACCGCAAGAAGTCGATCTTCGTCACCGCCGGCGGCAAGAACGTCTCCCCCTCGATGGTGGAGAACGCCCTCAAGGTCTCGCCCTACCTCAAGGAGGCGGTGGTGGTCGGCGACGGCGAGAAGTTCCTCGCCGCCCTGCTGCAGATCGACTTCGAGAACGTCGGCGAGTGGGCCACCCAGCGGCGCATCCCCTACACCACCTTCAAGAGCCTGGTGCAGGACCCGCAGGTGAAGCAGCTGATCGCCGCCGAGGTGGAGCGCTGCAACGACGGGCTGGCGCCGGTGGAGCAGGTGCGGTCCTTCCGGCTCCTCGACAAGGAGCTCGACCACGACGACAACGAGGTCACCGCCACCATGAAGGTCCGGCGCAAGACCATCGAGGCCAAGTTCGGGGCGCTGATCCGCGAGATCTACGGGGCCGCCCGGTAGCGCCCGCCGCGGCGCCCGCCGCCGTCAGCGCCCCCCCGCCAGCAGCGCCGTGAGGTCGGTCACCGCCCGCGAGTTGGCGGGGAGGCAGGTGGTGGGCCGGGCCCCCGGCGCGGTGGAGGGGAAGAGGTACTGGTCGATGCGGGCCCGGGCGGCGTCGGAGAGCGCCCAGCCCAGCGGCGGCTGCGGCTCGGGCGACTCGCCGTCGCACATGCGGAGCTGGAAGACCGCCCCGCCCGCCTGCAGCGTCTGGTCGATGAGCCGGGAGGCCGCCTCCGAGCCGCGGCCGTTGCGGACGCTCTCGTAGGTCAGGAAGGTGGTCCCCAGCTCGTACCCCCAGCGGAGCGGCGGGTTGCGCGGGCTGGAGGTGTAGTCGGCGGGCAGGTTGGGATCGCTGCTGATGAGCAGCAGGACCGGGCGGATGCGCGGCCGGGTGTCGAAGGGGTCGGGGCCGGCGTCCACCGCCCAGGCGCCGCAGGCGAAGGTCCGGCAGGCCTCGTCGAAGAGCTCGATGGCGGTCTCGGCGCCGTAGTTCTCGAAGAGCCCGCCGTCCTGGAGGCGGCCGGCGATGGCCCCGCTGCGCGGGTCGCGCCACATCCCGGCCGGGCTGACGAAGGGGAAGCGGGCGCTGTTGTGGGCGGCGGTCGAGAGCCGGAGGTCGTGGCCGAGCACGGCCAGCTGGTCGTTGGAGCGGAGCAGGGTCCGGTCCTCGCCGCCGAAGCGCAGGTCGCTGGCGACGATGCGCCGGCCGTTGGCGGCCCAGGTGGCGTTCAGGAAGAGGTGCGGCCCGGGGGAGGCGGAGAGCGAGGCCAGCGAGCCGGACAGGCCGTCGTGGCCGGTGGTGGTGCGGAAGGCCTCCTCCCAGCTCTGCTCCAGCGCCCGGGCCCGGTCGGGAAACCAGGGGAGGGGGAAGAAGCGCTGCGCCAGGTCGGGGAAGAGCAGCGCCGCCGCCAGCGGCCCGAGGAACTCCTGCGAGAGCACCGCCTGGCCGCAGGCCCGCAGGCCGGCGCGGCAGCCCACCGAGGGGCCGGCGGTGGGGAGCGAGGCCAGGGCGCGGTAGACGGCGGCCCCCACCGAGCCGCCCGAGACCCCGCTCACCGCGAAGGTCCGCTCGCCGAAGGCCGGCGACCGGTCGTGCAGCTCGCCGAGCGCGGTGGCCGTCCAGTAGGCGGCCCGGATGCCGCCGCCGGCGGTGGCCACGACCACCAAGGGGGTCCCCGGTCCGCGCTCCGACGGGGCGTTGCGCCGCCCCCAGGCCTCCAGCGCCTCGTCCACGGTGGGGCGCCGGTCGACGGCGAGGGCGCCCCCCTCCAGGGGGCGGATCCGGTGGTTGTCGTTCCAGAAGCTGGAGACGATTGCCAGGGCGGTGAGCAGCGTCAGCAGCGGGAGGCCGCGCCGGTCGGCGAGGTAGCTGAGCAGGCTGCCCAGCGGCAGCCAGGCGATGGCCCAGAGGAAGAACAGGATCACCGCGCCGGTGCGGACCCCCAGCCAGACCGGGGCGGCGTGGCCGAGGAGGGAGAGGACGGCGAGGGAGAGCAGGAGCGCCGCCGCCAGGGCGGCGGACGGCCTCCAGGCCGGCGGGGTGGCCCCCTCGCCCTCGCCGCGGTGGAGCGCGGCCCGCAGGGTGGCGTGCGGAGGCTCGCCCGCGAGATCGAAGGGGGCCACGTCCAGCAGGTGGGCTCTGGCCCGGACCGCCGGCGAGCCGGAGCGGCCGAGGAGCCGGGCCACGCCCCGGGCGACCCGGCGCCGCTGGATCACCAGGGCGAGGAAGAGGAGCAGGGCGGCCAGCGACCAGGCGGCCAGGGCGACGCGGCCGGCGCGCCAGGCCCCGGCGGCGAGGACCAGGAAGGCCGCCGCCCCGAGCAGGCGCGGGAGCCACTGGCGCACCCGGTTGTAGGACGGCCGGTGGCTGGGAGGATCGTCGGCGCGGAGGTCGAGCAGGAACCTGGACCAGCCCCAGATGCTCAGCGCCCAGCCGAAGGCGGCCAGCGCCAGCCGGCCGGTCTTCTGGTCCTCGCCGTAGGCCACCAGCACGTCCCGCCCCTGGTCGCTGAGCAGGAGCCCCAGCCCCACCAGCAGGACCATGGCGCTGAAGCGGCAGCGACCGAGGCAGAACTTGAAGGCCCGGTACCAGGCGGCCAGACCGTGGGTGGGGGGCGGGGGCGTCGCGGGGGTGGGCATCACTCCTCCTGGCGCTGCGGCTCCGGGTCGGCCCCACCGTCCGGGCGGGGTTGGCGGGGAGGGGACTTTGTTGTTATGTCAAACAAAGCCCCCAAGGGAGGTCACGTGCCGCTCCGAACCAGCTGGTTGGTGCTCTCGCTGGCAGTCTCGCTGACCACCCTGACAGGGTGCGGTGGCGGCTCCACCTGCGCCACCGGAACCGTCAGCTGCGGCGGCGCCTGCTTCAACCCCGCCATCAACAACCTCCACTGCGGCGCCTGCGGCAACGCCTGCGGGGACGGCCTGTCCTGCGTCGCTGGCGCCTGCACCCCGCTCTGCCAGCCCACCGCGCTCGACCTCGACACCCGGCTGCCCGCCACCCTGCCCACCTGGATGGCCAGGGTGACCGGGCAGCAGGCGCCGACCGGCCTCTGGGGCACCCTCCCGGCGCCGCGGCCGACCAACACCGCCTGGCAGCGGCTGGTGGTCGGCGACGGGTCGGGCCCCGTCGACTTCCTCCCCTACCAGCTGAAGACCATGGACGCCGGGCTGGCCGTCGCCCACGCCGCCCCCGTCGCCTCCAGCACCGACGTTCGCGTCCCCGACCTGACCCAGCTCGTGCTCAAGGCCTACCCGGGATCGTTCACCGCCCACTCGGCCACCGGGTACGACCTCCTCTCGGTGACCATGGAGTACCGCATGACCGGCGGGACCATGACGGCGCCGCTGGTCCAGGGGATGCCCTACGTCACCGTGGACTACGCCGGGATCAAGCCCTTCCTGGAGATCGGCTCCGACTCCACCGGACCCCGCACCTTCACCGGCGTCAGCGTGGACGGCGCCCCGGCCGGCTCGCAGCTGACCGGCAGCCGCTTCAAGCTGGGGCTCAGCGACGGCTCCAGCTGGGTGCTCTACGCCTCCAGCCCCATCACCTTCAACTGGAACGCGGCCAGCCTCGCCTCCCGGGACCCCTTCACCGGGTGGCTCCGGCTGGCCCACTACACCACGCCGGAGGGGCTGGCGGTGCTCGACGCCCACGCCGGCGTCGTCCCCCGCGGCGGCACGCTGGACGTCTCGGTCAACTGCGACGTGGCCACGCTGCGCTTCGCCTTCACGCCCCCCCCCACCGGCCCCGAGACCCTGCTGATGGCGGCGCTGCCGCACCACCTGAACCGCATGGAGGCGCCGGCCAGCACCGCCGCCGCCGCCCTGACCTTCGGCTCGCTGCGGGGGACGCTCACCGGCGTGGAGGGGAGCACCTGGAGCATGATCCTCCCGCTCTCCACCATCGGCTGGAACGCCCCACGCCCGGTGAACCCGACCCGGGTGGCGGCGGTCAAGGCGGCCCTGGCGATCGATGCCGGCTACCTCCCCCCCGCCGGCGCCGTCGACGCCGACCCGTACTTCGGCGGCAAGTACCTGGCCAAGCTGGCGCGCCTGGCGCTGATCGCCGACGAGCTGGGGGAGACCGCCACGGCGGCGACGCTGCGGGCCCGGCTCGAGCCGCTGGTGGCGGCCTGGCTCACCGGCCGCAACGGCAACCCGCTGGTCTACGACACCACCTGGGGCGGGGTGGTGACCACCCGGTCGCTGGCCAGCCCCGGGGCCGACTTCGGCCAGGGCCACTACAACGACCACCACTTCCACTACGGGTACCACCTCTTCGCCGCCGCCGCCCTGGCCAAGGCCGACCCGGCCTTCTACGCCAGGCACCAGGACGCCCTGCTGGCGCTGGTGCGCGACATCGCCAACCCCAGCGGCAACGACCCGGAGTTCCCCCGCTTCCGCTCCATGGACTTCTTCCGCGGCCACTCCTGGGCCTCCGGCCTCACCAACTACCCCGACCTGCCGGACCAGGAGTCGACCTCGGAGGCCGTCAACGCCTGGTACGGCCTGCGGCTGCTGGGGCTGGCCAGCGGCGACACCCGGCTCGGCAACATCGGGCGGCTGCTGCTGGCGCTGGAGCTCGACTCGGCCCGCACCTACTGGCAGATCCCGGCCACCTCGACCATCTACCCGGCGGTCTTCGCGCAGAACCGCTGCGTGGGGCGGCTCTCCGGGACCTGGGCCAACTTCGGCACCTGGTTCAGCGACGGCACCGGCACCGACACCTTCAAGGTCTACGGGATCCAGATGCTCCCCTTCACGCCCATGAGCGAGGCGCTGCTCTCCCCGGCCTGGGTGGCCGACGCCTGGCCGCTGATGGGGCCGGCGGCCGACGCGGCCGGGGTCTGGGCCGGCTGGAAGATGCTGCTCCACATGGGCCACGCCGCCGCGGTCGGCGACGCCGCCTGGAGCGAGGTGGCCCCGCTGACGGACGTGGAGGACGGCAACAGCAGGACCAACGCCCTCTGGTGGGTGGCCACCCGGCCCTAGCGACCGGGGCCCGGGTCAGTCGGCGCGGAGCGCCTCGATGGGATCGAGGTGGGCCGCCCGCCGCGCCGGCAGGAAGCCGAAGAGCACGCCCACCAGCAGCGAGGAGAGCGGGGCGAGGCCGAGGGTCCGCGCCGAGAGCTTCATGGGCCAGCCCAGCCAGCCGCCGAGCGCCACGCTGCCGAGGGCGCCGAGCAGCACCCCGGCCAGCCCGCCCAGCACCGAGAGCGTCACCGCCTCGGTGAGGAACTGGGCCAGCACGTCGCGCGCGGTGGCGCCGACCGCCAGCCGCAGGCCGATCTCGCGGGTCCGCTCGGTCACCGACACCAGCATGACGTTCATGACCCCGATGCCGCCCACCAGCAGGGAGATGGCGCCGAGGGTGAGCAGCAGCAGCTCCAGCGTCCGGGTGGCCTCGATGCGGGCCTTGATGGCCTCCTCGGGCCGGCGGATGTTGAAGTCGTCCTCGGCGTCGAGCCGGATCTGGTGGCGCTGGCGCAGCAGGGCGGTGATGGCGACGGCGGCCGGCTTGACCGCCTCGGCCGAGACCGCCGAGACCTGGATGTCGTCGAGGAAGGTCCGCCCCTTGCCGCGCAGCTTCCTCAGCGAGGTGGTGTAGGGGACCAGCACCAGGTCGTCCTGGTCCTGGCCGGTGGCCGACTGGCCCTTGGGGCCGAGCACCCCGGCCACCTGGCAGAGCAGCGAGCCGAGACGGACCTCCCGGCCCACCGCCTCGGCCTCGCCGAAGAGCTTCTCGGCCACCGTCTGGCCGAGCAGGCAGGTGGTGGCCGAGCGCAGCACCTCGTCCTCGCCGAAGGGGGCGCCGCGCGCCACCGCCCAGCGGCGGATGTGCAGGAAGTCCGGGCTGACGCCGCGGACGTGGGTGTTCCAGTTGCGGTTGCCGAAGGCGGCCTGGGCGTGGTCGTCCACCTGGGGCGAGACCCGCTTCACCTGCGGCACCTCGGCGAGGATGGCCTCGGCGTCCTCGGTGGTCAGGGTGTTGGCGCCGTGGTTGCCGGTGCGGACGCCGCCGGGCGAGCGGCTCCCCGACTCCACCCAGATCAGGTTCTCGCCCATGCCGTCGAGGGCCTGCTCCCAGCGCTCGGTGGCGGCCTGGCCGATGGCCCCCACCCAGACCAGCGCCGCCACCCCCACGGCGATGCCCAGCGCGGTCAGCGTGGTCCGCAGCCGGTGGCGGCGCAGCGAGCGGAGCGCCTCGCCGACGAGCAGCCGGAGCCGGGAGGTGAGGGTGGAGGCGGCCATGGCGGAGCGGGGATGGTACGGCATCGGGACCTGGCCGGCGCCGTCGTCGCGGCGGCCAATCGCCGCAGCCGGGATCGGCGCCACGGCCCCGGCGCCTCCCTCCCGCCGAGGGGGCTCGCTGCTTGGGGCCTGTCGGCGGACGCCGCGGGAGCGCAGGATCGGCTCACGAGGGGAGAGGCTCCCTCGACCGGAGGACGTCATGATCCCGTCGATGATCCAGGCGCACCTGCAGCAGAAGCACCAGCGGTTCGAGCACCACGTCCACGCGGCGGTGATGACCGCCCAGGAGCTGGCGGCGACCGAGCACGTCTCCGGCCACCGGGTGGCCAAGCCGGTGGTGATCCGGCTCTCCGGCGGGCTGGCGCTGGCGGTGGTGGCGGCCTCGGAGCGGGTCAACCTGTCGGCGCTCGAGGAGGCGACCGGGCTCACCGCCGCGCTGGTGGAGGAGGCCGAGTTCGCCGGCAGCTTCCAGCCTTGCGAGCGCGGCAGCGAGCCGCCGCTGGCGCTGTTCGGGGTCCCCATCTTCATGGACTCGAAGCTGGAGCAGGAGCCGGCGCTGCTGATGCCGGCGGGGACCCACCGGGACGCCGTCCTGCTCGACACCCACGAGTGGATGGCGTGCGAGCGGGTCCAGCCGGTGCTCAACCTCGGGCTGCGGGGGTAAGGGCGTGGAGGGGCGGAGGGGGTCGCACGACCTGCCTTTTCGTCCCCTTTCGCTTGACCCCTGAGGGGGCGGCTCGGTATCACGATGCTTCATGTCGTGCTACCGCTCCGCCGCCCCAAGGATCTCCATGCGCCTCCTCCTCCTCGTGGCCGCGGCCCTGCTGTCCCGGCCGGCCCTCGCCCACGAGACGCTCCACCAGGTCGTCCACGGCAAGGCCGTGGCGGTCCGGGCCTACGAGTCGGACGGCGACCCGCTGGCCCTGGCGCCGTTCGAGGTCTACTCGCCGACGGCGCCGAAGCTGGCGTGGGTCACCGGGCGGACCGACCGCGACGGATGGCTGGCCTTCGTCCCCAGCGGCCCCGGGCGCTGGCGCGTCCGCGTCATCGAGGCGGCCGGGCACGGGCTCGACGTCGAGGTGGACGCCGCGCCTCCGGCCGTGGCGGCCGCCGGCGCCCCGGCGGCGGCGCCCCCCGTGGTCCCGGGCGATGGTGCGCCCGGTGCGGCCTACCTCCTGCGGCCCCTCCTCGGCCTCGGCGTCATCGGCCTGGTCTTCGCCGCGCTCTTCCTCGCCTGGCGGAAGAAGGACGGCGCGCCCCGCCCCTGACCATGCACCTCCCCGACGGCTTCCTCTCCCCCCAGCTCAGCCTGCCGGCCCTCGCGGTGGCGGTGCCGCTCGCCGCCTGGGGGGCGCGCCGCACCTTCGGGCGGGAGGCGGCCGAGTCGCTGCCGGTGCTCGGCACGCTGACGGCGCTGGCCTTCGTCATCCAGACCATCATGATCCCGGTGCCGGGCGGCACCTCCACCCACCTCACCGGGGTGACGCTGCTGGCGCTGCTCTTCGGGCCGCTGGCCGCCTTCACCTGCGAGGCGCTGGTGCTGCTGCTGCAGGCGCTCTTCTTCGGGGCCGGCGGCGTCACCGCGCTCGGCGTCAACGCCCTGGCCATGGGGCTGCTCGGGCCGCTGGCCGGCTGGCTGGCCTGGCGGGTGCTGCGCCGGCTCTCCGAGCGGCTGGCGCTGTTCGCGGCCGGCTGGCTCTCCACCCAGGTGGCGACGCTGGCGGTGGTCGGGGCGCTGGCGCTGCAGCACCGGCTCGACCCGCTGATCTTCCCGGTGGAGCCGGCGGTCACGCTCGCCGCCATGCTGGCGCCGAGCCTGGCGCTGGCCGGGGTGGTGGAGGGGCTCTACACCGTCTTCGCCCATGCGCTGGTCCGGAGGGCCAACCTTCGTGGCGTCGAAGCCTGCTGACCCGCGCGCCGACCGGCGCCTCCTGCTCGGCTGGCTGGTGGCGATCTTCGCCCTCTCGGCGGTCCGCGACCCGGGCCTGCTGGCCGGGGCCGGGGTGCTGGTGGCGCTGCTCTTCCGCCGCGGCCTCTGGCCGGTGCTGCGGCGCACGCTCCGCTCGGTGGTGCCGGTCACCGCCGGGCTTTCGCTGGCCTCGCTCGGCTGGGTGCGGCTGGTGGGCGGGGCCTGGCCGCCGGCCGGGCCGTTCCTGGCGCTGGGGCTGCGCGCCGCGGTCATCGGCCTGCTCACCTTCGCCGTCCTCGACCGGGTGGCGCTGCTTCCGGCGCTGGCCCCGTTCCCGACCCTGACCCGGCTGCTGGTGGTGACGCTGGCCCAGGTCCACGCCCTGCGCCTGCTCTCCACCGAGTCGCTGCAGGGGCTCCGCAGCCGGCTGCCGCGCCGCCCCGGGCCGATCGACCTGCTGCGCGGGGCCGGCGGCATCACCGCCATGCTCTTCACGCTGGCCACGCGCAACGCCCGCGACATCTCCGACGCCATGCGCTCCAGGGGCTTCTAGTGTCCTTCGCCGTGTCCCACCTGACCCTGTCGCTGGGCGGCCGCGACGTGGTCCGCGACCTCTCCTTCGCGGTGGCCCCCGGGGAGCGGGTGGTGCTGCTCGGCGTCAACGGCTGCGGCAAGACCACGCTGCTCAAGGCGCTCGACGGCCTGCTCGCGCCCGGCGCCGGGGAGATCAGCTACGACGGAGAGCCGCTGACGCTGCGGCGGCTGGAGAAGGCGGCGTTCCGGCGCCGCTTCCGCGGCGAGGTGGCGCTGCTCTTCCAGAACGTCGACGCCATGCTCTTCAACCCCACCGTGGCCGACGAGATCGCCTTCGGCCCCCGCCAGCTCGGGCTCCCCGACGTGGCCGGCCGGGTGGCCCGCTGGGCCCGGCAGTTCGACGTGGAGCGCTTCCTCGACCGCCCCCCCTTCGAGCTCTCCGGCGGGGAGAAGAAGCGGGTGGCGCTGGCGGCGCTGCTGGCTATCGACCCGAAGGTGCTGCTGCTCGACGAGCCGACCGCCAACCTCGACCCGGCCACCGGGGCCCGGCTGGTCGACCTGCTCGAGGGGCTGCGCGAGGTCACCGTCCTCACCGCCACCCACAACCTGACGGTGGCCGAGGAGCTGGGGGCGCGCGCGGTGCTGCTGGCCCCGGGCCGGGACGGGGCGCTCTTCGATGGCCCGACCCACGCCCTGGTCCACGACCAGCGGCTGCTGATCGGCAGCGGCCTGGCCCACCTCCACCTCCACCACCACGGCAAAGAGGGTCACCAGCACTTCCACGTCCACGACGCGGAGTGAGGCGCCGCCGCCGCACGCCGCCACCGCCGGAGGGCCCCGGGACCACCGGGCCGGCAGGTTCGACCGCCACGGAGGAAGCATGATCGAGCGCATCGGGGTGTCGCTGGAGAACGACCTGCTGGAGCAGTTCGACCACCACCTCCAGCAGAAGGGCTACGCCACCCGCTCCGAGGCCATCCGCGACCTCATCCGCGACGCCCTGGTGCAGCGGCAGTGGTCGGAGGCGCAGAGCCGCGAGGAGCAGGTGGCGGTGGTGACCCTGGTCTACGACCACGACTCCTCGAGCCTGGCGCAGAAGCTGGCCCACATCCAGCATGAGAACCACAAGGCTGTGGTCTCGGCGCTCCACGTCCACATGGACGAGCACAACTGCCTGGAGGTGCTGGTGCTGCGCGGCCGGGCCCGCGAGGTCCTGAAGATGGGGGAGGGGTTGATCTCCACCAAGGGCGTCAAGCACGGCAAGGTGGTGCCGGCCACCACCGGTCAGTCGCTGCGCTGACGCGAGGTCGGTGGCCGAAAGAGGGGGGGGGGGAGAATCGCCCCGCATGACCGCAACTTCTCCTCACCGCCGGAGTTGGATCATGGCATCCCTCCGGTCCTCACGCCTGTCGAAGGAGCATGCCGCATGACCACCTCGTCTCGTCTCGCCTGGCTCGCCTCCGCCGCGCTCCTCCTCGCCGCCTGCGGGTCGGCCAGGACGGCGCCCCCGCCGTGCGACGTCGCCGCCCAGACCGGCTGCGCCTCCGGCCAGGCCTGCGAGCCGGTCACCGGCGGCGCCACCGCCTGCTTCGACCCCGTGGTCGTCACGGGCCACGTCTCCGACATCGCCAGCGGCAACCGACTGGCCGACGCCCGGGTGGTGGCGCTCGATGCCAGTGGCGCTCCGGCCACCAGCGTGGCCACCTCGTCGGGCGCACCTGACGACGGCCTCTTCAAGCTCCGGCTGGCGGCGCCGCGGGACGCGACCGGCAAGCCGCTGGGCGGCAGCGTGACCCTGCGGGCCGACCGGGCCGGCTACGCCAGCTTCCCCTCCGGGCTGCGCGTGGCGCTCCCCATCTCCACGACGGCCGCGACCCACGTGGGCGCCGAGTGGGTGATCTCCTCGTCGCTCACCGAGATCGGACTGTCGGCCCTGCCGGCGCCGGTGCCCACGGGAGCCATCCACGGCAGCGTGACCCTCCCGGCATCGGGCGCCGGCGTCCTCGTCGTGGCCGAGGCCGGCGGCCTCGGCTTCACGGCCGTCCCCGGCAGCGATGGGAGCTTCACCATCTTCAACCTCGGCGACGGGACCTACCAGCTGCGCGCCTACGTGCCGGGGCTCAACTACGCGCCGGTCACGGTGACCATCACCGGCGGCGTCGCCACGCCGTCCCCGGCGGCGCTCGTCTCGCCCTCGCTCACGCCCGCGACGGCGAAGGTGACTGGCAGCGTCCAGCTGGTCTCGTCCACGGCCTGGAACCAGACCAGCGTGCTCCTGGTCGTCGCCTCGACCTTCGACGCGGCCCGCGCCCGTGGCGTCGCGCCGGCCGGCCTCAAGGCCGGCGGGATCACCGGCAACTGGTCGCTCTCCGGCATCCCCGACGGCCACTACCGCGTCCTCGCCGGCTTCGAGACCGATTACCTGGTTCGCGACCCCTCCGACATCGGCGGCACCGCGGTCCTCGAGTTCCAGGTGGCCGGCGGCGTGCCGCTGTTGATGGACGGCACCACCTCGGCGGCCACGCTGCAGGGCTTCAAGATCACCGGCGCGGTCCGCCTCAAGGCGCCCATCCCCGACGCGACCGGCGCGTGCGCGACGCTGGCAAGCTTCCCCACCGACCCCGGTGCCCTCGTGGCCGGGGGCTGCACGACCTCCAGCCCGGCTCCGGTCATCGCCTGGGAGACCTACCCAGCGACCAACCTCTATGACCTCACCGTGGTGGACGACAGCGGCGCCATCGCCTGGCAGGCCGAGATCGCGAAGACCGCCAGCACCGTCGACTACGGTGCCACGGTCGGGGCCGGCTCGCCGGTGTCGAGCACCATCGTCCCGGCGGCGCTCCTCGTCGACGGCCACACCTACCAGGTCCGCATCAAGTCGCTCCCGGTGGGCGGCGGCAGGCCCCTCTCCTCCTCCGAAGACCTGCTCGGCGTATTCACCAAGCTACCGTAGGGCGGTCGCCACCGGCACCGGCGCGGGCGCCTCCCTGGAGAACTCCCTCCGCTTCCAGAGGAAGTAGACGGCCGGGTAGACCAGCAGCTCCATGAGAAAGCTGGTGACCAGGCCGCCCACCATGGGGGCGGCGATCCGCTTCATCAGGTCGGCGCCGGTGCCGGTCGACCACATGATGGGGAGCAGCCCGATCATGGCGGCGAAGACGGTCATGGCCTTGGGGCGGACCCGCTTCACGGCGCCGTGGATGATGGCCTCGACCAGGTCGTGCTCGTCCCGGAGCCTGCCCGCCGCCCGGGCCTCGTCGTGGGAGAGGTCGAGGAAGAGCAGCATGAAGACGCCGGTCTCGGCGTCGAGCCCCATCAGCGCGATCATCCCGACCCAGACGGCGATGGAGACGTTGTAGCCGAGGAACCAGAGCAGCCAGACCGCGCCGATGGCGGAGAAGGGGACCGCCAGCATGACGATGGAGGCCTTCACCGCGCTCTTGGTGTTCATGTAGAGCAGGGCGAAGATCAGCACCAGGGTCAGCGGCAGGATCAGCTTGAGCCGCTCCTTCACCCGCAGCATGTTCTCGTACTGGCCGCTCCAGGCCAGGTTGTAGCCGGTGGGGAGCGTGACGCCGCTGGCCACCGCCTTCTTGGCCTCGTCGACGTAGCCGCCCACGTCGATCTTCGAGGTGTCGAAGTCGACGTAGACGTAGCCGGCCAGCAGGCCGTTCTCGTCGCGGATCATCGAGGGTCCCTGCACCAGCTCGACGGTGGCGATCTCCTCCATGGGGATCTGCCCCTGGCCGCCCGGCAGCGGGAGCAGCACCCGCCGCAGCGAGGTGAGGTCCTCGCGGTAGTCGCGGGCGTAGCGGACGCTGACGCCGTAGCGCTCGCGCCCCATGACGGTGGTGGTCTGGTTGTCGCCGCCGACGGCGGTCATGACCATCATGTTGGCGTCGTCCACCGAGAGGCCGTAGCGGGCCAGCTGCTCGCGCTTGAGCACGAAGTCGAGGAAGTAGCCGCCGGCCACCCGCTCGGCGTAGACGCTGCGGGTGCCCGGCACCTTCTGCACCACCGCCTCGATCTCCCGGGCGGTCTGCTCGATGACCTTGAGGTCGGCGCCGCTCACCTTGATGCCGACCGGGGTGCGGATGCCGGTGGAGAGCATGTCGAGCCGGCCGCGGATGGGCATGGTCCAGGCGTTGGAGATGCCGGGGAGCTGCAGCGCCGCGTCCATCTCGTTCTTCAGGTCGTCCTCGGTGATGCGGTCCCGCCAGAACGGGCGCAGCACGGCCTTGGCCCAGCCGGGGGCGAAGGAGGAGTACCAGCGCGCCCGCTCGCGCCACTCCAGCTCCGGCTTGAGGATGATGGTGGTCTCCATCATGGTGAAGGGGGCCGGGTCGGTGGAGGTGCCGGCGCGGCCGGCCTTGCCGAAGACCCGCGCCACCTCCGGGAAGGTCATGAGGATCTTGTCCTGCACCTGCAGCGCCTTCTGGGCCTCGGCCACCGACATGCCCGGCTGCACCGCCGAGGGCATGTAGAGGATGGTCCCCTCGCGGAGCGGCGGCATGAACTCGGAGCCGAGCTTCAGGTAGACCGGGATGGTGGTGGCCACCAGCAGCAGGCTGACGGCGATGGTGGCCCGGGGGTGGCGCAGCACGAAGCGGCAGGGCGGCTCGTAGAGCCTGTGGAGGAAGGCGCTGATGGGGTGCCTCTCCTCCGAGTGGTACTTCCCGACGAAGAGCTGGTTGGCGCTCCAGGCCAGCCAGCGCGGGCGGAACAGGAAGGGGTCGATGCGGGCGAACATCATCCGCATGGCCGGATCGAGGGTGATGGCCAGGAAGGCGGCGATGGCCATGGCCAGGTTCTTGGAGTAGGCCAGCGGCCGGAAGAGCCGCCCCTCCTGGTCGACCAGGGTGAAGACCGGCATGAAGGCCACGGCGATCACCAGCAGCGAGAAGAAGACGCCCGGCCCCACCTCCAGCAGGGCCTCGAGCCGGACGGTGTGGAAGTCCTCCTTGCGGCCGCCGGCGTCCCAGTGGTGGATCTTGTTGTAGGCGTTCTCCACCTCGACGATGGCGCCGTCCACCAGCACGCCGATGGAGATGGCGATGCCGGCCAGGGACATGAGGTTGGCGTTGAGCCCCATGAAGTACATGGGGATGAAGGCCAGCGCCACGCTCACCGGGATGGTGACGATGGGGATGATGGCGCTGGGGATGTGCCAGAGGAAGATGAGGATGATGATCGAGACCACGATCATCTCCTCGATGAGCTTCGACTTGACGGTCTCGATGGCCTCGTTGATGAGCTCGGAGCGGTCGTAGGTGGTCACCACCTCGACCCCCTTGGGCAGCGAGGGCTTGAGCTCCTCGAGCTTCTGCTTGACGCGGGTGATGACGTTGAGGGCGTTCTCGCCCGACCGCATCACCACGATGCCGCCCACCACGTCCCCCCGGCCGTCGAGGTCGGCGATGCCGCGGCGCATCTCCGGCCCCAGCGCCACCGAGGCAACGTCCTTGACGGTCACCGGCGTGCCGCCGTCGGCCTTGAGGACCAGCGACTCGAGATCGGCGATGCTCTTCACGTAGCCGCGGCCGCGCACCATGTACTCGCGCCCGGAGAGCTCGACCAGCCGCCCGCCCACGTCGTTGTTGCCCCGCCGCACCGCGGTGATGACCGCCTCGAGCGGCAGCTTGTAGGCGGCCAGGGCGTTGGGGTTGACGGTGATCTGGTACTGGCGGACCTGGCCGCCCACGGTGGCCACCTCGGAGACGCCAGGGACGCTCTGGACCGCGTAGCGCAGGTTCCAGTCCTGGAAGGAGCGCAGCTCGTCGGAGGAGTGGGTGCCGGTCTTGTCGACCAGGGCGTACTGGAAGACCCAGCCGACGCTGGAGGCGTCGGGGCCGAGCTCGGTGGAGACCCCGGCCGGCAGCTGCGGCTGGATCTTGGAGAGGTACTCGAGGACCCGGCTGCGGGCCCAGTAGAGGTCGGTGCCGTCCTCGAAGATCACATAGACGTAGCTGAAGCCAAAGTCGGAGAAGCCGCGGATGGCCTTGACCCGGGGCGCCCCCAGCAGCGCCGCGGTGATCGGGTAGGTCACCTGGTCCTCGATGATGTCCGGGCTCCGGTCCCACTTGGAGTAGACGATCACCTGGGTGTCGGAGAGGTCGGGCAGGGCGTCGAGCGGGATGTTCCGCATCGACCACCAGGCGCCGGCCAGCGCCACCAGGGTGGCGGCCACCACCAGGTACTTGTTCTCGGCGCTGAAGCGGATGATGGCCTTGATCATGACCTACTTCCCCCCGCCCAGCGCCTGCAGCGAGGCCTTGAGGCGTGACTCCGAGTCGACGAGGAAGTTGGCGCGGGTGACGATCTGGTCGCCGGCGGCCAGGCCGTCCTGCACCTCGACGTGGTCGCCGTCGCTGGCCCCCAGGCGGACCACCCGGGGCTGGAACTTGCCGTCGCCCAGCGCCACGAAGACCACGCTGCGCGTCCCCGAGTCGATGACCGCGTCGGCGGGGATCCGCAGCGCCCGGCGGGGCGCCGTCTTCAGGACCACCTCGCCGAACATCTCCGGCTTGAGCACCGCGCCGGGGTTGGCGAGGGCGACCCGGAGCTTGGCGGTGCGGGTCTTCGGGTCGAGGACCGGGTCGATGAAGGCCACCCGCCCCTGGTACTCCCGGCCCGGGACCCCCTTGAAGGTCAGGGTGGCCGGCGCGCCGACCTCGAGGTGCCGCAAGTCGGTCTCGTAGACGTCGGCCAGGACCCACACCGAGGTCAGGTCCCAGAGCTCGTAGGGCATCCCGCCGGCCTCGATCCTCATGCCGGGCACCACCTCCTTCTTGACCACCACGCCGCTGACGGGCGAGTGGACGGTGATGGTGCGCTCCGCCTGGCCGGCCTGCTCGATGCGCGCCACGGTGGCGGCCGGGACGTCCCAGAGCTGCAGCTTGCGGCGCGCCGAGGCGGCCAGGTCGTCGCCGTCGGCGGACAGGCCGCGGGACGAGGCCAGGGCCTTCTGCGTCCGCAGGGCCAGCAGCAGCTCCTCCTGCGCGGCCAGCAGCTCGGGGCTGTAGATGGTGAAGAGCGGCTCGCCCCGCCGCACCTGCTGCCCGACGAAGTCGGCCTGGACCTGCTCGACGAAGCCGCCGAACTTGACGTTGACGCGGTGGACGCGGGTCTCGTCCACGGCGACGCGGCCGGTGGTCCGGAAGGCGCCGCCGATGGCGCCCGGCTCGGCCCGGGCGGTCACCAGACCGATGAGCTGCTGCCGCGCCGGGTCGATCTTCACGGTGACCAGGCCGGCGACCGGGCCCGGACCCTGCAGCTCGTCCAGGTAGACGGGCAGGTAGTCCATGCCCATCTCGTCCTTGCGCGGCGTGTGCGAGGTCTGCTTGGCGTCCATGGGGGAGCGGTAGAAGACGATCTTGCGCTCGCCCGGCGGGACCTCGAAGGCGCCGCTCGGGTCGACCTTCTCCAGCTTCATCCCGCAGGTCGGGCAGTCGCCCGGGTGATCCGCCTGGACGGTCGGGTGCATGGGGCACTGGTAGAGCGCCGGGCCGGTGGCCGAGGGGGCCGGCGCCGAGGGCGAGGCCGGGCCCCCGGCCATGGCCACCAGCTTCATGCCGCAGATGGGGCAGTCGCCCGGGTGGTCCTGCACGATGGTCGGGTGCATGGGGCACTGGTACTGGACCTTGGCCTCCGCCGGCTTCTCGCCGGCGTGGCCGTGGCCGTCCCCGACGGGCCGGGTGACGAGGAAGGTGGCGCCGCTGCCCAGGGCGAGGCTGGCCAGCGCCACCAGGGCGAAGGCAAGGCGCCGCTGCGGAGGGCGGGGGGTGGAGCGCTGCTCGGTCTCGTGCTCGTTGGTCATCGGTGTCCCGGGGTCACATCTTGTTCATGGAGGAGGAGGAAGGACCGCTGTCGCCGCCGGCGGTGGAGGCCGCACCGGCCGCGGCCGAGGCGCCGCCGCTCGATCCGGTCCCCGGGACGGCTCCGCTCGACAGGCCGCCGCCGCCGCCGCCGGCCGGCTCGAGGCTGACCTCGGCGGCCGCGATGGCCACGCGCCGGGCCTCGGCGACGGTCTGCAGGTAGCCGTCCTCGTCGCCGATGACCCCGGCGATGGCCTCGAGGACGGAGGCGAAGGTGACGCGCCCGACCCGGTACTGCCCCAGGGTGCTGTCGGCGGTGGCCTGCGACTGGACGATCAGCCCCTCCCTGTAGAGGGTGGCCGACTCGAGGAGGTTGGCGAGCTGGGCCAGGCGATCCTGGACGCGCAGGCGCAGGACCTGGAGCACCGCCTCGGCCGCGCCCTGGCCCGCCGCGGCCCGGGCCTGGCTCTCGGCCACGACCCGCGACTGCTTCGACCCGGAGAAGAGGGGCAGGGTCAGCGAGAGGCCGGCCGACCACATGGGGTCGAGGCCGCCGCGCGGCATGATGGCGGCGGTCAGGGCCAGGTCGGGGTACCGGTCCCGCTGGGCCACCGCCACCTGCTGGGTGGACCGCTCGGCCTGGATCCGCGCCTGGGAGAGCTCCGGGCTGCGCGCCTCGGCGTCGGCCAGGGCAGCCTCCGCGGTGGGCAGCTCGGGGAGCGCCTGGGTGGCGATGGAGGCGGAGGTCGGGAACGGCTCGTCGAGCGGGTGGGCCCGAAGCCGGTTGACCCCCTGCAGCCGGGTCCGCTCCTCGGCAAGGAGGGCCCAGCGCCGCTGCCGCAGCCGGTTGCGCTCGAGCTGGGCGCGCAGGATGTCCGACTGCGCCCCCTCGCCGGTCTCGTAGCGGGACCGGGCCAGCCCCTCGGCCTTCAGCCAGAGCGCCTCCAGCTTGGTGAGCAGGGCCAGCCGGTCCCGCACCAGCAGCAGGTCGAGGTAGGCGCGCCGGACGTCGGCCTCGGCGGTGAGGCGGGCGCGGGCGGCCGAGGCCTCCGCCAGCCGCACGCCCGAGCTGGCCACGTCGGAGCGCAGCCCCCGCTTGCCCGGCCAGGTGATCGGCTGGGTGACCATCACCTGCCAGTAGCTGGTCTCCATCTTGCCGATCTGGATCCCCTTGAACCCGTCGTTCTGGAGGCCGAGGGAGAGCACCGGGTCCTGGAAGGCGCCGGCCTGCGGGACCCGCTCGCGCTCGGCGCGGACCAGCGCCTCGGCCTGGCGCAGCTCGGGGCGGCGGGCCAGGCTCTCGTCGATCAGCCCGGCCAGGATGGGGTCGGCCACCGGGGCAGGGAGGGGCTGGGCCTGGGCGGACGCGGCGAGGAGCAGCGCGGGCAGGGCTCGGAGCAGGTGGTCGATCATGGCAGGCTGCTCCAAAGCACCTGCCGTGCCAGCTCTCCCGCTGGAGCCTGGGCGGAAAGCGTTCATTCCGCGCCGCCCGGGCTCCGCCTGGAACGCAACGGCGACGGGCCAGCCAGGGGCTGCCCCCCCGGGGGTGGGGACGGAGGCCTCGAAGGAGCGGTGGGGGCCGAGGGCGGCTACACTGTGGCCGCCGAGGTCACAGGCTCCCCGCCGGCGCGCGGCCGCCCGGACCACGCGGCGGGGGACCTGGCGCGGGTGCGACGGTTGCTTCCCGGAAGAGGATGCCGATGCGAACGCCGTCTGGAACCGCCCGCCGCCTCATTGTCGCCTTCGCCGGGCTGCTCTCCATCTTCGCGGTCTCCTCCTGGTTCGCGCTCTCCAGCCTGCGCGACATCCAGGGAGGCCTCACCGAGATCAAGGAGCGGGAGGACGGGGTGCGCCTGGCCCTGACCCTGGCCAGCGCCGTCCGCGACCAGTACGCCCACCAGGCCCACACCATCATCCTCGGCAACGACTCGCACCTCCCGTACTACACCGAGGCGGAGCGGCGGGTGGTCGAGCTGACGGCGGCGGTGAAGCGGCGGGTGCGGGAACCCGACGAGCTGGCCTGGGTGGCCGAGATCGAGAAGGCCACCAGCGAGCTCGACCGGATCTTCCGCCAGCGCATCGTCCCGGCCGTGCTGCGCCGGCAGGCGGCCGACGTCATGGAGGAGCACGGCCAGGCCCAGGTCCAGGTGACGCAGATCCAGGGGATGACCGAGCGGCTGGTGGACCGCTTCGAGACCTCCATCGGCGACATCCAGGGCCAGGTCCGGGCGGTGCAGCAGGCCGCCTTTCGCTGGACCCTCTTCTTCCTGGCCGGGGCGCCGCTGCTGGCCGGCGGCATCGGCCTCTCCATCTACCGCTCGGTGGCCCGCCCCATGGCGCGGCTCGGCGAGGGGGCCGCCCGGCTGGCGGCCGGCGACCTGGACGCCCGCATCGACATCGACAGCCCGGACGAGTTCGGCGCCCTGGCGCGGCAGTTCGACGCCATGGCCCAGTCGATCAAGGACCACCAGGCGCGGCTGGTGCAGAGCGAGAAGCTGGCGGGCATCGGGCGCCTGGCGGCCGGGGTGGCCCACGAGATCAACAACCCGCTGGCCGTCATCCTCGGCTACGCCAACCTGCTGCAGCGCAAGGCCGAGGGGCAGCTGGCCGTCGACCTGCGGATCATCGAGGACGAGTCGCTGCGGGCCAAGGAGATCGTCGAGGGGCTGCTCGACCTGTCCCGCCCGCTGGCCAGCGCGGCCGAGCCGGTGGACCTGAAGGAGCTGTGCGACGACGTGGTGGCCCGGCTGGCCGCCTCCGGCCAGCTCGGCGGCGCCACCGTCGAGGTGAGCGGCGCGGCGCGGGTCGAGGGCCACCCGCAGAAGCTCCGCCAGGTCCTGCTCAACCTGGTGAAGAACGGCGTCGAGGCGGCCGGACCCGGGGGGACGGTGCGGGTCGCCCTGGCCTCCGGCGCCGGCCAGGGGGCGGAGCTCCAGGTCTCCGACTCCGGCCCCGGGCTCCCCCCCGAGGCCCGCCAGCGGCTCTTCGAGCCCTTCTTCACCACCAAGCCGACCGGCACCGGGCTGGGGCTGGCCGTCTCGCTGGGGATCGTCCAGGCCCACGGCGGCACGCTCGAGGCCGCCTCGCCGGCGGACGGCGGCGCCCGCTTCACCATCCGGCTGCCGGCCTCACCGCCGGGGAAGGTCTAGGACCAGGGCCATGGAACGTCCCCGCATCCTCGTCGTCGACGACAAGGAGAACATCCTCAAGCTCTTCGAGCGGCTCCTCGGTGACGCCTACCAGCTCACCACCGCCGCCGACGGAGGCCGGGCCATCTCGCTGCTGGCCGCCCAGCCCTTCGACGTGGTGGTGACCGACCTGCGCATGCCGGGCGCGGACGGCTTCGAGGTGCTGCGCGCCGCCAAGGCCCGCGCCCCGGAGACCGAGGTGATCATGATGACCGCCTACGCCACGGTGGGCGACGCCGTCGAGGCCATGCGGCAGGGGGCCTACGACTACCTGCAGAAGCCCTTCGACCCGGACGACGCCAGCCTGGTGGTGGCCCGCGCCGTGGAGCGCAAGCGGCTCGGGGAGCAGGCGGTGGCGGTCCACCGGGACGGGGAGGGCGCCGCCTCGTTCCACAACCTGGTCGGCCGGAGCGCCGCCATGGGGGCGGTCTACACCCTGCTGGAGCAGGCCAGCCGGCTCGACATCACCGTGCTGCTCAGCGGCGAGACCGGCACCGGCAAGGAGCTGGCGGCGCGGGCGGTGCACTACCACAGCGCCCGCCGGGAGCGGCGCTTCGTGCCGGTCAACTGCGGGGCGCTGCCCGCGGAGCTGGTGGAGAGCGAGCTCTTCGGCCACGCCCGCGGCTCGTTCACCGGCGCCACCGGGATGAAGCGCGGCCTCTTCGAGGAGGCCGAGGGCGGGACCATCTTCCTCGACGAGATCGGAGAGCTGCCGCTGGCGGTCCAGGTGAAGCTGAACCGGGTGCTCCAGGAGCGTGAGCTCCGCCGCGTCGGCGACACCGCGCCCATCAAGGTGAACGTCCGCGTCATCGCCGCCACCCACCGCGACCTCAAGGCCGAGGTCCAGGCCGGTCGCTTCCGCGAGGACCTCTTCTACCGGCTCCACGTCTTCCCGGTGGTGCTGCCGCCGCTGCGCGAGCGGCGCGAGGACGTCCCGCTGCTGGCCGGCCACTTCCTGGAGAAGCACGCCCGGGTGCTGGGGCGGCCGCTGGCCTCCTTCGACCCCGAGGCGCTGCGGGCCCTCTCCGGCTCCCCCTGGCCCGGCAACGTCCGCGAGCTGGAGAACGCCGTCGAGCGGGCCGTGGCGGTGGCGCAGGGGCCGGCGGTCCAGCTGCGCGACCTGCCGGCCGAGGTGAGGGGGAGCCAGGAGGGGGCCCTGCCGGCCGAGCAGCTCGCCAGGCTGCCCTACCGCGAGGCCGTCGAGCTGGCGCGCGATCGCGTCACCCGCGACTACCTGGTGGCGCTGCTCCGCGAGCTGGACGGCAACGTCACCCGGGCGGCCGAGCGCGCCGGCATGGCCCGAGAGAGCCTGCACCGGCTGCTCAAGCGCTACGGCGTCCGCTCCGACGACTTCAAGGGGCGCTGAGAACGGCTCGCCTCGCCTACTCGACGACGATGACGCCGGAGATCATGTCCATGCCGCAGGCGTAGCGGAGCTGGCCGCTCTTCACCGGCGTGAACTCGACGGTGACCGGCTTGTTGAGGGGCAGCTTCTGGTTGATCCCCTGGTCGCGGATGACGATCTCGGTGGCGCAGGTCCGGTCGGTCTTGCGGGTGACGACGAGCCGCACCGGCTGCCCCTTCTTGACCTTGATGTTGGCCGGGACGAAGCCCTCGCCGGTGACCTGGATCTCGATGGCCTGGACCGGCGGCGGCGCGGCCAGGGAGGCGATGGGCGCGGCGATGGCGATGACGAGCGCGGCGGCGAGGAGCTTGCTCTGCATGTCGGGTGTCTCCGGGTGGTGCGGGGCGCCCCGTCGACGAGGCGCGCCGTCTGCAGGACCGTAAAGCACGGGGCGTGCCGCCGCCGGAGCCTGGCGCGCTCCGGATTGACGGGGAAATCCGGGCCGGGCGCCGGCCGGTGGCGCCGGCAGGAGCCACACTGTGACCGCACCGGTCACGGTGGTGGAGGCCAACACCACGCCGGCCCGGAGGGCCGGCGACTCAGAGCAGCAGCCGCGCCAGCAGCCCGCCGGTGGTGGTGTAGCCGGCCACCGAGCCCTTGATCCTGCCGTCGGCGTCGAGGAAGTAGACGGTGGGGTAGGCCTCGACGTGGAAGGCCCGCACCGTGGCGTCGTCGCCCAGCAGCACCGGGTACTCGACGTGGTGCTCCGCCATGTAGGCCCGCACCTCCGCCACCTCGCCGTAGGCGCTGGCCACCGAGACCACCTGGGCCCGGCTCCCGGCCCAGCGCAGCGCGCGGGAGAGGTTGTCCGACTGGGCGGCGCAGACCCCGCACCAGGGGGCCCAGAAGGCCAGGGCCACCGGCCGGCCGCGCAGCGAGGCGAGCGTCACCGGGGCGCCGTCGAGGGTGCGGAAGGTGGCGGCCGGGCGCTCGCCGCCGGAGAGGTGGTGGCGCGACTGGATGGCGCCGATGGCCAGCACGGCGAGCAGCACCACCACCGCCTCGCCGCCCCAGCGGAACCAGCGCCGCTGCTCCAGCGCCGCCAGCCGCGCCCGCCAGCCCGGCTTCGGTCCGGGCGTCGAGGTGGGGGGGAGCCTCTGGCTCACGTCGCCACCGGCGGCGCGCCGCGGGCCAGCCGCGCCGTGCCCCAGGCCAGCAGCCCGAGGCAGAACCACTGGGCGAAGGTCAGGCCGAGCTGCCGGCCGTCGGCATAGACCAGGTCGCCGGGGCGGGCCCGGAGGAAGTCGAGCAGGAAGCGGCCGGCGCCGTAGGCCACCGCCAGCAGCGGCAGCAACTGCCCGCGCAGCCGCCCCGCCCGGCGCAGCGAGTAGAGGAGCGCCGCCAGGGCGAAGAGCAGGATGGCCTCGTAGAGGCCGAGGTCGTGGCGCGCCCCGCCTGGGAAGTCGACGGCCAGCCAGAAGTCGCTGCGCACGCCGGGGTGGTCGTGGACCGAGAAGCAGCCCAGCCGGGCGATCCCCCAGCCCGGCGCCAGCCCCAGCGCCCAGGCGTCGCCGAACGGCGCGAAGGCCAGCCCGCGGCGCCGGAACCAGACGGCGGCGGCGATGATGGCGCCCGAAAGGCCGCCCATCGAGGAGAGCCCCTCCCAGACCTTGAGGATCCGCACCGGGTCGGCCAGCTCCTCCGGGTGATAGAAGACCAGGTGGACCAGGTGGCCGCCGACGATGCCGCCGGCCACGGCGATCACCGAGAAGTCGAGCACCACCCTGGGGTCGAGCCCGTCCCGCCGGGCCGCCCGGGCCGCCAGTTGCATGCCCACCAGGATGCCGGCGGCCGAGAGCAGGCCGAAGGCCTGGAGGGTGAAGGGCCCGAGGGAGAGGTTGGGGAGCAGGAACCAGCTGATGGTGGCGATCGGCACGAAGGAGTTCTAGTGCGGGGGCGCCTTCCTGTCAGGGTCTACTTTGCCCCGGGTCGTCATCAGGGACCCACCCTTTGTTGGGAGTTGCTTGACCCACATCAACAAAGCGTTCGCGGCGAAGGACTCCGAGTCACGCGAGCTGGGCACAAGCGCCGCGGTTGATGCGCCCTTCGGCGCAACCCTCCGGTGCACGGTAGTTGCAAAGAGTGGATGAGTCGCACGTCAGTCCGTGCCTCGCGGCGACCGGGGGGTCAGCCGCGGCTCGTGGTCGGAGACGCACCTGGGCCGACGTGACGACGGGGGGGAAGCGGTGGGTGTCCTTGGCGATCCAGGCCAGCACCCACCGCTCGTTTTCCATGAGCCGCCGGCGCGGGGGCGCCCTCAGGCCTTCGACGGCCTTCGCAGCCGCAGGTTGAGCAGCTCGACCAGCAGCGAAAAGGCCATGGCGAAGTAGATGTACCCCTTGTCGATGTGCTTCCCCAGCCCCTCGGCCACCAGCATCACGCCGATGAGGATGAGGAAGGAGAGGGCCAGCATCTTCATGGTGGGGTGGCGCTCCACGAACTCGCCCACCGCCCCGGCGAAGACCAGCATGACCCCGACCGCCACCAGCATCGCCGCCACCATCACCGGCAGGTGCTGCGCCATGCCGACCGCGGTGATGACCGAGTCGAGCGAGAAGATGATGTCGAGCAGCGCCACCTGGGCGATCACCAGCCAGTAGCCGCCGCGCCCGCCGGCGGCCGGGGCGTGGCCGGTGGTCTCCAGCTTCTCGTGGATCTCGGTGGTGGCCTTGGCCATCAGGAAGAGGCCGCCGCAAAGCAGGATCAGGTCGCGCCCGGAGACGGACCGCCCCAGCGCCGTGAAGAGCGGCGCGGTCAGCCCCATCACCCAGGAGATGGCGAAGAGCAGCCCCAGCCGCGTGACCAGGGCGAGGGCCAGGCCGAGCCGCCGGGCGCTGGGCTGCTGGGCGGCCGGGAGCCGGCCGGTGAGGATGGTGAGGAAGACCACGTTGTCGATGCCGAGCACCACCTCCATGGCGGTGAGCGTGGCCAGTGAGACCCAGGTCTCGGGCTGCGAGATCAGTTCAAGCACGTGGTGAGTCCTCCGGGCGCGACCGGCGCCGCCGGCGGGGAAGGAAAGAAGGGGGGCACCATACCACCGGGGCGGGGGTGCTTCAGTGGCGGGAGCGCCGGCTCCGCCGCGCCGCCACCGCCAGGTCGAGCGGCCGCGCCGGCGTCGCCGAGGGGATGACGCCGCTGGTGACCGCGGCCAGCAGCGCCAGCATCCGGTCCCGGGCCGGCGCCGCCACGTCCTGCCAGGCCACGTCCAGCGTGGCGCCTTGCGGGTGGAGCCAGCCTGGCGCCGGGGCCGGGGCGAACCAGCGCCGGCCATGCGGAGACCGGTCGATGCGCTGGTGGACGGCCTCGAGGGTGCCGCGGGGGCCCACCAGCAGGAAGAGCTCGTAGGAGACGGCGCCGGCGGCGCTGAACTCCGCCGCCTCGTCGAAGCCGCCCGGGGTGACCAGGGCCCGCCAGGCCACCTGCTCGCCGAGGTCGGCGTCCACCAGCGTGGCCCCCAGCCGCGAGGGGTCGGCGGCCAGCGTCCGGCCGAGGTACCGGGCGGTCACCGGCCGCGCCTCGCCGGCCTCGGCGGCCACCAGCCCGGCCGCGATCTTGCGGCGCACCGGGGAGGCCGCGGTCCCGGCCTCCTCGCGGACCCGCGCGCCGGCCACCGCGTCGGGACCGGCCAGCGCCTCGAGCCGCGACGCGGTCGCCTCCACCAGCGGCCCCACCTGCGAGCTCCCGGCCCCAGCGCTCATCTCGGGCAGCGCCCGGCGCAGCACCCGGGCCAGGTCGGCGGCCGCGCTGGCCTGGAACGGCTGGCGCGCCGAGAGCCAGTGCCCCTCGTGCTGGTGGGAGGGGATGACGTCGGGCTGGCCGCGGCGGACCCCGGCCTGGACCGTCTGCAGCAGCCGCAGCTCGTCGCCCAGCCGCCGGCCAGCGCGACGGTCGTTCTCGGCGGCGGCCAGGAGACGCCTGCGGTCGGCCTCGGCCCCGGTGAGCCAGGCCCAGAGCTCGACGGCGCCGGCGCGGGCCGGGGAGGGAGGCGGCGCCCGCCGGGCCTGCTCGAGCACCTCGGCGGCGCGGCGACGGAGGCGGGAGGCGGGCGGCGGGGCCGGCTCGGCCAGCCGGGCGGTCAGACGGGCCAACGAGGCGGCGTCCAGCCCGCCCTGCAGCCGCGCGAAGGTCTTCCCGGAAGGCGTCTCGGGGGAGTGTGGTGCGCCGGCCGGCAGCTCGGCCGAGAGGCCGGAGGAGACAGCCTCCAGCGCGGCCAGCTCGGCGCTGAGGGTCGCCGGGCCCCCGGCCAGCCCGGGGGCTGCGCCCAGACCGGCCAGCGCCAGCTCCCGCTCGGCGAAGCCGAGCCAGAGCCAGAGCCAGAAGTCCATCACCTGCGCCGCCGTCAGCCCTGCCACCGCCGCGCGCTCGCTCCCCATTCACGCTCCCCGGCGGAGACCCTAGGCGAGGGGTCTGACTTCGCCGGGGCCCGTGGGCCTGGCTCAGCGCGGCGGCCGGCGGCGGTATCCGACCAGCAGCAGGGCCCCGGCCACCAGCAGCACCGGCAGGAAGGCGCGATTGGCGAGGAGTCCGGGTCGCCGCGCCAGCAGCACCACCAGCGCCACCAGCACCAGGATCGTCGGCCAGCCGAGACGGAGCATGGCCAACTCTACCTCCGTTCCCACCGGGGCCGGTCCACTTGGGTCGCCCGGTGTTCCAGAAGGGTCGTACGAATTCGTAAGAATTGGCCTGGTGGCGACGGGAGTGGGTGGGGTGGCGCACGGGGTGGGTGAGTGATTTGAGCCAATACGACCCGGCCGTGTGCGACCCGTTCGGGAGCGAACGCGCGAAACACCAAGCAGGAGAGCGGCCCGCGGCGCTTCGGACTTTGGCACGGCTGATGCTGAGGAGGGAGCCGCCACACCCACACGGAAGTACGACTCGAGGAGAGAACCTATATGAGGAACGCCTTTTTCCAGGGACGCACGGTGCTGCTGGCCGCGTCGCTCCTCTTCGTGCTCACCGCCTGCTCGGGCTCCGACGGCTCCAACGGGGCCAACGGCGCCAACGGGACCAACGGCATCAACGGGACCAACGGGACCAACGGGACCAACGGGGTCAACGGAATCAATGGCCTCAACGGCGCCGACGGCACCAACGGGACCGCCGGCATCAACGGGACCAACGGCACCAACGGCATCGATGGCATCAACGGGACCAACGGGACCAACGGCATCAACGGCACCAACGGGACCAACGGCACCAACGGACTCTCGGCCGTCACCTCCGGTCTCAAGGTGACCGTGACCGGCGTCACCGTCTCCGGCGCCGTCCCCACCGTGGCCTTCTCGCTGACCGATGACCGCGGCTACCCGGTGGACATCGCCGGCAAGTACTCGCTCAACACCGCGACCCCGTCCCTCCGCTTCGGCCTGGCCAAGGTGACCACCGACGCCAACGGCGACGTCCTGCCCTACACGGTCCTGACCGGCGCGCTGACCTCGCCGGGCACCGTCACCGCCGCCCCCACCGAGGTGGGCTCCGGCGCCGGCACCTACACCTACAGCTTCGGCACGCTCAACACCCCCTTCGACCCGTCCAGCAGCGCCACCTACACCGTCTGGATCCTGGCCTCCCGGCAGACCGACGTGGTCAACACCACCAACGCCAGGACCTACACCGCCGTGAACCAGCCCTACAGCTGGATCCCGTCCGGCGTCGGCGTCCCCGTGGTCCGCCAGCTGGTCACCGAGGCGGCCTGCGCCAGCTGCCACGGCGGCTTCAAGCCCGAGTCGGCCACCAACGTGGGCGGCTTCCACAGCTACGCCCGCGTCGCCCCCGAGGGCTGCAACGTCTGCCACAACCCGGCCCGCACCAACAAGACCGCCGACTCCGCGGTCTTCATCCACCGCATCCACAACGGCCCGGCGCTGCAGTCCTACACCACCGGCAACCGGACGGTGGGCAGCCAGGTGGATGTCACCATCGTCCCCGCAGGCTTCCGCACCTGCTCGGTCGGCACGCCCTGCGTCTGCACCGTGGCCAACCCCTGCACCAACCTCTTCCACAACATCTCGGCCACCTACCCGCAGGACACGCGCAACTGCGCCGCCTGCCACGCCGGCGCCGCC
This sequence comes from Anaeromyxobacteraceae bacterium, assembly GCA_032654565.1. Taxonomy (GTDB): domain Bacteria; phylum Myxococcota; class Myxococcia; order Myxococcales; family Anaeromyxobacteraceae; genus JADKCZ01. The sequence goes on from JAULAX010000010.1 coordinate 61,497, forward strand.
CAGGGCGGGCAGATCTCCACCCGGCAGTCCCGGGTCGCCTGCGGCTCCTGCCATGACTACGTGGCCTTCGACGCCAGCGAGGCGGCGACCTGCACCAACCCGGTCACCGCCGTCGGCGGCATCCCGGTGCCCTGCAACCACGCCGGTGGCGCACAGACCGACGACACCATGTGCCTGGCCTGCCACGGGACCGGCAAGGGATGGGACGTCGCCAAGAAGCACATCCCGGGCGTGACCCAGACCAACGGGAGCTTCCTCCCGGCGGCGGGCGTGACCCCGACTGGCGGCGCCACCCTGGCCTTCGTCATCGGCAACGTGCTGGTCGAGGCCAACGGCAACCCGTCGATGAACTTCAAGCTGCTCAAGAACGGCGCTGACGTGGTCTTCAACACGCCGACCGGTCCCACCGACACCGTCCTGATGACCAACTTCGTGGGCACCAGCCGGGTCTACTTCGCCTTCGGCGCGCCGCAGGACGGGACCGTCGCCCCGGCCGACTTCAACTACTCGGCCAACATCGACCTGGTGAACGCCTGGAACCAGTCGCTGGCGGCCACCACCGCGGCCTTCACCGGTCCCGACGCCAACGGGTTCTACAAGCTCACCGCCCAGACCGTCTTCGTCCCGGCCACCGACACCATCCTCACGGGGGCCATCGGCGTCAGCGCCACCTTCCGGCAGACCGATGTCCCGGGCTACACCTACACACCGACCGGCAGCCTGGGCGGACTGGCCGTTGTGGTCAACAACGTCGCGAAGACCGCCATCGGCAAGGCCGGCCGGCGCACCATCGTCGACAACGCCAAGTGCCTCGACTGCCACGCCCAGCTCGGCATCTCCCCCACCTTCCACGGTGGCGGGCGGAATGACGGAACGCTCTGCGCGGTCTGTCACACCGCCAACCGCTCCAGCAGCGGCTGGGCGGTCAACTCCAAGGACGTCTTCCACGCCCTGCACGCCGGCCGGGTCCGCACCACGCCGCTCAACTGGCAGTCCACCCTCAAGTACTGGGAGGTGGAGTTCCCCAACCGGATCAACAACTGCCTGGCCTGCCACGCCCCGGGGACGTTCGACCTGAGCGCGCCGGCCTCCGCGGCGGCCATGGACAACATGCTCTGGTCCACCGTGGCCTCGGGCAACCTGATCGCGGTCACCGCCTCGACCTCGCCCTACGTGGCGTCGGTCGACTACGGGGTCGGCTACAGCTACAACGCCAACACCCTGGCCGGCGCCGTCACCTCGCCGGCGGCGACCACCCTGGTCACCTCGCCCATCACCGCGGCCTGCGTCGCCTGCCATGACAGCAACGCCGCCTTCTCGCACATGGATCTCAACGGCGGCGCCTTCTACGCCCCGCGCAGCTCCATGCCGTCGGGCATCCTCGGCGTCCGCGAGTCCTGCATGGTCTGCCACGGCGCCGGCGCCATCGCCGACATCAAGGCGGTCCACGGCCAGTAGCCGTTCGCCAGCGCCGGGCCGCCAGCGGCCCCGGTGACGGCAAGGGAAGGGCGGGCCTCCGGGCTCGCCCTTTTCCTTTTCGGGCACCCCAAGCGGCAGCGGCGTCCACCGCGGCGCGGGGGTAACCTCCCGGTCCATGGACCAGCGCCCGCGCCCCCGCCTCGGCATCTCCGCCTGCCTGCTCGGGCAGGCGGTCCGCTACGACAGCGGCCACAAGCGAGATCCCTTCTGCGTCGACCTGCTCGGCCCGCTGGTCGACTGGGTCCCGGTCTGCCCCGAGGTGGAGGTGGGGATGCCGGTGCCGCGGCCGTCCATCCGCCTGACCGGGAAGGCCGAGGCGCCGCGCCTCATCGCCCAGAAGACCGGCGAGGACTGGACCGAGCGGATGGCGACCTGGTCGGCCGGCAAGGTGGCGCAGCTGGCCAGGCTCGAGCTCGACGGCTGGGTCACCAAGAAGGACTCGCCCTCCTGCGGCCTGACCCGGGTCCGGGTCTACGGCCCCAAGGCCGGGCCGGCCACCCGCGACGGCGTCGGCGCCTTCGTGGCGGTGCTGCGGGCCAGGCTGCCGCTGCTCCCCGTCGAGGAGGAGGGGCGGCTCCACGACCCCATCCTGCGCGAGAGCTTCGTGGAGCGGATCTTCGCCCACGCCCGCTGGCGACGGCTGGTCGGGCAAGGGCTGACCCGCGGCGGCCTGGTGGCCTTCCACACCGCCCAGAAGCTGGCGGTGCTGGCCCACAGCCCGGAGGGCTACCGCAAGCTCGGCAAGCTGGTGGCCGGCGTGAAGGGGAAGCCGCTCGCCGAGCTGGGCCAGGCCTACGCCGGGCTGCTGCTCGAGTCGCTGGCGGTCCCGGCCACCCGGGGGCGCCACGTCAACGTGCTTCAGCACGTGGCCGGCTACTTCAAGGAGGCCCCCCGGGAGGAGCGGCGCGAGCTGGAGGAGGTGATCGCCGACTTCGGGCGCGGCCACGTGCCGCTGGTGGTGCCGCAGACGCTGCTGCGTTCGGCGGCCCGTCGCCACGGCGTCGACTACCTGCTCGGGCAGGCCTACCTGGACCCCGATCCGCGCGAGCTGATGCTCCGCAACCACGCCTGAGCCACCCGGTGAGCGTCCCCGCCGAGCGGATCCGGGTCGTCAACGCCGCGCCGCCGCGGCCGGGCCGCTCGCGGGTGGTCTACTGGATGCACGCCCAGCGCCGGGTCCGCTGGAGCCACGCCCTGGAGCGGGCGGTCGAGCTGGCCGTCGAGCTGGGGCGGCCGCTGCTGGTGGTCGAGACCATCGCCTGCGACGAGCCCTGGGCCTCCGACCGTCACCACGCCCAGGTGCTGGCCGGCATGGCGGAGAACCGGCGCCGGCTGGCGAGGCGGCCGGTCGACTACCTCCCGCTGGTGGAGGGCGCCCCCGGCGGCGTGGCCGGCCTGCTGCGGGCGCTGGGGCCGCTGGCGTCGGCGGTGGTGACCGACGACGTCCCGGGCCAGCCGGCCAGCGCGGTGGAGGCGCTGGGGCGCGACCTGGACGTCCGGCTCGAGGCGGTCGACGCCGCCACCGTCTTCCCCTTCCGGCTCAGCGGGCGCGAGTTCCTCACCGCCTACCTCTTCCGCAAGCAGCTGCAGCGCCACCTGCCGCCCTGGCTGGACCGCCGCCCCGCCGCCGACCCGCTGGCCGGGGTCCGGCTGGCGCCTCCGACGCCGCTGCCGCCCGGCCTGACCCGCCGCTGGCCGGCCGCCGACCCGGCCCAGCTGGCCGCGCCCGGTCCGCTGCTGGCGAAGCTGCCCATCGACCACGCCGTGGCCCCGGCGGGGGAAGGGGGCTCGGCCGCCGCCGAGGCGCGGCTGGCCCGGTTCCTGGCCGGCCCGCTCGACCGCTACCTCACCGATCGCGACCAGCCCGACCTCGACGGCACCAGCGGCCTCTCGCCCGCGCTGCACCACGGCCACCTCGCCGCCGAGCAGGTGGTGGCGGCGCTGCTCGATCGCGAGGGCTGGGGCCCGGGGCGGCTCGGCGAGAAGGCCAGCGGCGGGCGGGAGGGGTGGTGGGGGCTGCCGCCCCCGCTCGAGGCCTTCCTCGACCAGCTGATCACCTGGCGCGAGCTGGGCTTCGGCTGGGCCGCCTTCCGCGCCGATCACCGCGAGCTCTCCTCGCTCCCCGCCTGGGCCCGGGCCACGCTGCAGCGCCACGCCGCCGATCCCCGCCCGCGCCGCTACCGCCGCGAGGCGCTGGAGCGGGCCGAGACCCACGACCCGCTCTGGAACGCGGCGCAGCGCCAGCTCCTCGAGCAGGGGGTCATCCACAACCGGCTCCGCATGCTCTGGGGGAAGAAGATCCTGGAGTGGAGCGGGGACGCCGCTGAGGCGCTGGCCACGCTGCTGGCGCTCAACGACCGCTGGGCGATCGACGGGCGCGACCCCAACTCGGCCAGCGGCCTGCTCTGGTGCCTGGGGCGCCACGACCGGGCCTGGGGGCCGGAGCGGCCCATCTTCGGCACCGTCCGCTACATGAGCAGCGAGAACGCCGCCCGCAGGTTCGGGCTGGACGGCTACCTGTCCCGCTTCGGGCCGAGGCAGGACGGGCGGTCGCGGTAGCGCCGCTCGAAGGGGACGTAGACCATGCAGCTGCGCTCGCTCCCCTCGCCGACGCAGACCTCCTGGCAGGTGGCGTAGCTGGAGCGGTGCGCCCGCAGCCGGGTGAGGCCGGTGCGGGTGTCGACCAGCCGGTCATAGGGGGACTTCCCCTTCAGGTCCTGCTCGCCGGCCGAGTGGAGGCTGGTGATGATCTCCGGCGGCACGCCCCCCGCCCAGATCCCGCGCCGGGCCGCCTGGGCCTCGCGCTGCGCCGCCAGCAGGGCGGGGGCGGGGCGGGCGTCGACGGCGTAGACCATGGCGTGGCCGGCCCGGACCACCGCGGCCGCGGCCTCGGGGCAGGAGACCAGGGCGCGGCCGTAGCCGTCCCGCTTCCCCTCGGTGGTGCAGGTCCAGGCGGTGCCCGCCAGCAGCGCCGCCGAGCCGCTGGCGATCGCCTCCAGCGGCGCCGGCCCCAGGGCGGCGATGCGGTGGACCGGCCCGAAGGCCTCGAGCGTGTTGTACCCCTGCAGCCTGGCGCCGAACCCCTTGAGCGGACCGGAGTCGACCTTGAAGGAGTCGCCGTCGGTCCAGCGGACCGCGGTGGGCTGCCCGTCGAGTATCACGTGGCCGGGGGCGCCGGGGCGCCTGCCGGCGGCCAGGGCCGGGTGAGGCAGCGCGGCCAGGAGGGCGGAGATCAGGGAGGCGGCGACCCGCCGGGCGGAGGCGTCCATGCGGCCACTCTACTCGCCGCACGGACGGGGGCCAGCGGGGGTCCGCGGCTTCACCCCGAACCCCCGGCGTCGGGGGTTCGGGGGACGGCCGCGGCTCGCGATTTCTTGCACAGGTGGCGAGCGCAACGTTACGATTCCAAAATGAAATTCGTCTGTGACCGGTGCGGGAAGAAGTACGCCACCGCGGGGGACCCGGCGCCGGGCAAGGTCTACAAGCTCAAGTGCAAGTCCTGTGGCCACCTCATCGTGGTCCGGGGGCAGGCGGGGACCATGACGGCCATCCCGGCCATCACCGCCGCCGAGCTGGCCGCCGCCACGCAGGCCCAGGCCTCGTCCTCCGAGCCCGGCCGCGATATCGAGCTGCACATCGAGCCCGAGCCGATCCCGGTGGAGGCCATCGCCACCCCCTTGCCCGGCGCCACCCCGGCCTGGGGCGAGCTGCCGCCCGAGCCGGTCACCGACGACGCCATCGAGCCCATGCCGTCCCCCGGCGCCGCGCCGGATCCGGCGCCGCTGCCGCCCGAGGTGGCCCAGGCCGTGGACCTGGCCGCCAGCACCACCGGGTCGGAGCCGCCGTCGCCTTCCCTGGAGCTGGAGGACGGGCCGGTGCCCCCGGCGGCGTCGCTCGACCCGGCGCTGACGCCGCCACCGCCGGAGAAGGACGAGCTGGCCGACTTCGCCGCCGCTGCCGCCGAGGTGATGGCGGCGCCTCCCTTCGACGACCAGCACCGGCCGGCGGTGCCCGGCTACGTGGACATCTTCGGCGAGAGCGGCGTGATGAAGCCGGCCGGGGAGACCTTCGCCGCGGCCGCCCGCGCTTCGCTCCCCGACACCTGGTCCGGGGCCACGCCGAGCATGGCGGCCCCCCCACCCCCGCCGCGGGTCCCCACGCCCCCTCCGCCGGCGCCGGCGCTGGCCCGGCAGAAGGCGCCCAGGAGCGGCCTCGGCGGCGTCCCCCTGGCCATCGTCGGGGTCGGCATGGTGGCGCTGGTGGCCATCACCGCCTACGCCCTGCTGAGCCACGGGGGAGCCCCCCCGGTGCCGGTGGCCACGGCCCCCCGGCCCGAGCCGAGGCCCGCGCCCCCCCCGCCGCCCCCGCCGGAGGTCAAGCCGCCGGCGCCGGTGGTGGAGCGGAAGGCCGAGCCGGTCCCCGAGCCGCGGGCGGAGGAGAAGCGGCCGGAGCCGAAGGCCGAGCCCCGGCCGAGGGCGCCGGAGCGGAAGGTGGAGAAGAAGCCGGAGCCCAGGGTGGTGGAGCGCAAGCCCGATCCGCCGCGCCCCCCGCCCGCCCCCGAGCCGCGCACCGAGACCCGCGACGTCGACCTGCCCGAGGCCGACGCGGCGCTCACCCAGGCGGTGGTCGACAAGGTGGTGGGGGCCAACCGCAAGGCCTTCAGCAGCTGCATCGCCAACGCCAGCGCCTCCGACGTCACCCTCGACGGCCGCCGGGTGGCGCTGCGCATCACCGTCAACACCAACGGCACCGTCACCTACCCGACGCTCGACGACCAGTCGCTCAACACCACCGAGATGGGCCAGTGCCTGAAGAGCGCGGCGCGGCTGATGATCTTCCCCAAGTTCAAGGGGGATCCCTACCACTACGAGGTGCCGCTGATCCTCAGCGGCAACTGAGCCGGCCCCACCCTCAGAACTGGATGGCGCGCGCCCCGGCCGCCTGGGCCCGGAAGCGCTCCAGCCAGCCGGCGCCGGAGAGCCGCTCCGCCAGCGCCACCACCAGGTGCTGCGGGGTGACGCCGAGCGGCTGGTTGCGCCCCAGCCCCTGCACGCAGGACGGGCAGTTGGTGAGGATGGTGGCGGACCGCTGGCCGTGCATGGCCTCGGCCAGCGCCCCGCGCTTGCGGTGGAGCATGGCGTCGGTGATGTCGGGGCGGGAGAGGGCCAGGGTGCCGGCCTCCGAGCAGCAGTGGCCGACCGGCTCCACCGAGGTGAAGCCGCCCAGCCGGGAGATCAGCGCGGTGGCCTGGCCGTCGAGCGAGTCGTGGCAGGGGGCGTGGTACAGGTAATCGCCGCTCCCCTCGACGCGCAGTCCGCGCTCGGCGGCGAAGCCGGCCACGTCCACCAGCCGGCCGCCGAAGAGGGTCGCCGCCCCCATCTGCTCCAGCCCCTCGCGGCAGGTGCCGCAGGTGATGACGCAGGCGTCGAACTGCAGGTAGGAGAACATCTCGCGGATCTGGCTGAAGAGGATGGTGTCGCGCAGCACCATCCGCGAGTGCTGGTGCTCGCGGGCGTTGGCGTGGTGGGGGAAGCCGCAGCAGAGGAAGGGCGGGGGCAGCACCACCCGGGTGCCGGTGGCGAGCAGCACGTGCAGCGCCGCCATGGAGATCTGGCTGTGCAGCCGCTCCGAGCCGCAGCCGGGGAAGTAGAAGACGGTGCTGGTGGCCTCGCCCTCCGGCTCCAGCAGCAGCACCTGGTCCGGCTCGCAGCCGGGCAGCACGTCGTGCAGGGTCTCGGCCGGCACCGGCGGCACCGGTGAGCGCAGCAGCTGCAGCGGGTAGAAGTCGGGGGCCCGGTCGGCGGGCTGGAAGGGCCGGGAGAGGGCGCAGCCGGCCCGCTGCGCCGCCCCGCCCAGCCGCACCACGGTGGCGCGGAAGGCGGCGTTGAGCGCCGGCGAGCGGCTGTCCAGGTAGCGCAGGGTGGCGGCGGTGGCGCCGGCGGTCCGCTTCTTCCCCAGCGAGCCGAGGATGGACCGCTCCAGCACCGAGACCTCGCCGGTGTCGATGTCCACCGGGCAGGGCTTGAGGCACTTGTGGCAGATGGTGCAGTGATCGGCCACCTCCTCCAGCCAGCGCAGCAGCTCGAAGCGGGTCGACCGCTCGCGCTGGGCGTCGTAGAGGAGCGCCTCGATGAGGGCGCCGATGGCCAGGTTCTTGTTGCGGGGGTGGAAGAACATCCCCCGGGCCGGGTGGTAGACGCAGCAGTCGGGCTTGCACTTGCCGCAGCGGACGCAGTGGGCGATCGACCGGGCCAGCTCCTCGAGCTGGCCGTGCTGGAGGATGCGGGCCTCCAGCTCCAGCAGGTTGAAGGAGGGGGTGAAGACCCGGTCGAGCACGTCGAGGTCGTCGAGCTTGCCCGGGTTCATCAGCCCGTGCGGATCGACCTGCTGCCGGTGGGCCCGCAGCTCCTCGACGCGGCGCGGCTCCAGGTACTTGAGCTTGGTGACGCCGATGCCGTGCTCGCCGGAGACCACCCCGCCCAGGGCCATGACCCGGGCCATCACCGTGTCGATGACCTGGTCGCAGCGATCCAGCATGGGCCGGTCGTTGGAGAGGACCGGCACGTTGACGTGCACGTTGCCGTCGCCGGCGTGCATGTGGGTGGCGATGACGATGCGCCGGTCGCGGACCTCGCCGTGGATGCGGTCGAGGGCGGCGGAGAGCTTGGGGTAGCCGCGCACCAGCTCGGCGAGGTCGCGGCGCAGCTCGGCCACCACGGTCACCGCCCGCAGCACCTGGACGTCGGCGCCGGCCAGCGCGGCGCGGGCCTGCTGGCAGCGGGCCAGGGCGGCCGGGATCTTGGCCAGCAGCCACTCCGGGTCGTCCCGCCCGGCGCTGGGCTCCTGCAGCAGGGCCTCGGCGCGGTCGACGAACCGCCCCTGGGCGTAGCGCTCCTCCTCGACGTTGAGGGCGTCGGTGAAGCGGGCGAACTCGGCCAGGGCGGTGAGCGGCAGCACCACGTCCTCGTTCATCTTGAAGGCGTTGGTGCGCCGGGCGATGGCGCCCAGCTTCTTGCGGTCGGCCCAGAACTTCTTCCCCTCGGCGGCGTCGCGGGCCTCGAAGAGCAGGGTGTTGGGGTGGGGCAGGAGGATGGCGCGGATGGTGGCCACGCCGCGGGCCACCTCCTCGGGGGCGTGGCCCACCACGTCGATGAGCAGCACCGCCTTGGGGGTCTCGGCGCGCGGCGCCTTGACCTCGTAGCCGATGGCCCGGACGTACTCGTCGTCGAAGTGCTCCAGCGCCATGAGCGCCTCCTTCCCCTGGTTGGGGAAGGGGAAGGCGCGGGAGAGGTCGAGGATGACCCGGCTGGCCTCCTCCATGTCCGGGCCGAAGAACTCCAGGCACAGGGTCCGCTTCGCCTCGTACTCCGGGTAGAGGATGAACTCGGCCGAGGTGATGACCCCGTCGGTCCCCTCCTTCTGCAGCCCGGGGACGCCGCCCAGGGCCTTGTTGGTGATGTCCTTCCAGAGCCCCTTCTTGCGGATCTCGCCGCCGGAGAGGGCGATGCGCCGCAGCGCGGCCCCCGCCTCGTCGACCACCTCGAAGGTGACGGTGTCCTCGGGGAGGATCTTGCGGAGCTGGTGGTCGGTGCGCCGGATGGTCCAGCGCCGGCCGCTGGGCATGGCCATCCGCCAGGAGAGCAGGTTGTCGATGCAGGTGCCCCAGAGCACGCAGTCCTTGCCGCCGGCGTTCTCGGCGATGTTGCCGCCCACGGTGCAGGCCCAGGCGCTGGTCGGATCGGTGGCGAAGACCAGGCCGCGGTGCTCGGCGTACTCCATGGCCTTCTCGGTGATGACGCCGGCCTCCAGCTCGAGGACGTGGGCCCGGCCGGCGCCGCCGCCGTGGAGCGGGAGCTCGCGGGTGGTGAGCCCCCGGATGCGGTTGAGCTTCTCGGTGTTGACCACCACGCAGTCGGCCCGCAGCGGCACGGCGCCGCCGGTCAGGCCGGTGCCGGCGCCGCGGGGGATGGCCTTGAGGCCGAGCCGCTGGATGGGCCGCCAGCGCCGGGGCCACCTGGGCCTCGTCGTCGGGCATCACCACCGCCACCGGCAGGTGGAGCCGCCAGTCGGTGGCGTCGGTGGCGTGGGAGACCAGCGTGAAGGGATCGAGGAGGACGTTCTCCTTGCCCAGCACCGCCCCCAGCTCGCGCACCAGCCGCCGGCGCAGCTCGGGCAGGCCGTCGATCTCGGCGCGGAAGCGGGTCACCAGGGCCCGGCAGGCGGTCAGCACCTCCTGCACCAGCGGCTCGCCGGCGGCGCTCCGGTCGATGACCGCCAGGTCCTTGTCGATGTTCTCCAGCAGCCGGCGGCGGCGCCGCGGCGAGTCGACCAGCTCCTGCAGCAGGAAGGCGTTGCGCCGGTGGACCAGGATCTCGCCCAGCACCCGCATCAGCAGGCGGGCCGAGCGGCCGGTGACGCGCCGGCCGCGCAGCGTCTCCAGCCTGGTCCAGACCTCGGCGCCGAGCAGGAAGGTGACGGCCTGGCGGTCGTCCGCCGAGGTGTAGTTGAACGGGATCTCGCGGAGGGTGGCGGCGGGTTCGGTCATCGTCTGGGGGGCGGGCCGCCGGGATGGGGCCGGGGGGCGGAGGATACCATCGCCTCCCGGGGCTCGTCGCGCCGGCGTGGCGCCGCCGTCCACGGGGGGCTTGCCATCCCGGGGCCGGCGGTGGTCTGATCCTGGGCACGGGGAGCCCGCATGCCGTTCGTCTGGTCGTCCAGCCTGGAGCTCGGGATCGAGGAGATCGACGAGCAGCACCGCGAGCTCTTCCGCCGCGGTGAGCGGCTCTACCACGCCATGCGCCAGGGGGAGCCGGCCGGCGCCGAGCTGATGCTGGCCTCCTTCCGCGACTTCGTCCTCTCCCACTTCGAGTTCGAGGAGCGCTGGATGCGGCGGGCCGAGTTCCCGGCGCTGGACGGCCACCGCGAGCAGCACCGCGACTTCGCCGACCGGCTCCACCGGGTGACCGGGGAGTACCGGCGTCACGGGCCGACCGCCGCCGTGGCCGACACCCTCCACGTCTGGCTGGAGGCCTGGCTGCGGGATCACATCGGCGGCGACGACCGGATGCTGGGGCGCTGGGCCACCACCCACGGCGCCTCGCCGTCACCCTGAGCGCCGGTCCCGCCGGGGGGCCGGTGCGCCGAATCGCCGCGCGGCGTCGCGAAGTCCTCGACTTCCCGCGAGCCGCCGTGCTCTCCTTGGACTCCCTGGTCGCACCCGTTCGAAGGCGCCGGCCCCCCCGGCCCACCACCTGGAGTCGTCATGACGGTCCCGTTCCGCAGGGTCATGGCCGCCAACCGCGGCGAGATCGCCATCCGCATCTTCCGGGCCTGCACCGAGCTGGGCATCCAGACGGTGGCCATCTACTCGGAGGAGGACCGGCTCTCGCTGCACCGCTACAAGGCGGACGAGGCCTACCTGGTCGGCAAGGGCAAGGCCCCCATCGACGCCTACCTCGGCATCGAGGAGCTGGTGGGGCTGGCCAAGCGGCTGGAGATCGACGCCATCCACCCCGGCTACGGGTTCCTCTCCGAGAACGCCGACTTCGCCGAGGCCTGCGAGCGGGCCGGCATCGTCTTCATCGGCCCCACCGCCGACATGCAGCGGAAGCTGGGCGACAAGGTGGCGGGGCGCAAGGCGGCCACCGCCGCCGGGGTGCAGGTGGTGCCGGGCACCGCCGAGCCGGTGCTGCACGACGAGGAGGCGCTGGTCTTCGCCCGCCAGCACGGCTACCCCATCATCGTCAAGGCGGCCGGCGGCGGCGGCGGGCGCGGCATGCGCGTGGCCCGCAACCAGAAGGAGCTGCTGGAGGGGCTGACCAGCGCCAGGAGCGAGGCCAAGGCCTCCTTCGGCAACGCCGCCGTCTTCCTGGAGCGGTACATCGAGCGGCCCAAGCACATCGAGGTGCAGGTGCTGGGCGACCAGCACGGCAACCTGGTGCACCTCTTCGAGCGCGACTGCTCGGTGCAGCGGCGCCACCAGAAGGTGGTGGAGTTCGCCCCCTCGCTGGCCATCACCCCGGCCCAGCGCGAGGCCATCTGCGGCGACGCGCTGAAGATCGCCCGCTCGGTCGGCTACCGCAACGCCGGCACCTGGGAGTTCCTGCTCGACCAGGAGGGGCGCCACTACTTCATCGAGGTCAACCCGCGCATCCAGGTGGAGCACACCGTCACCGAGCTGGTGACCGGGCGCAACCTGGTGCAGGCGCAGATCCTGGTGGCCCAGGGGAAGAAGCTCTCCGACCCGGAGATCGCCATCGGCAGCCAGGCCGACGTGCAGATGCGCGGCTTCGCCATCCAGTGCCGCATCACCACCGAGGACGCCCAGAACGGCTTCGCCCCGGACTACGGGGTGCTCAAGGCCTACCGCTCCCCGGGCGGGGCCGGGGTGCGGCTCGACGCCGGCTCGGCCTTCGGCGGCGCCGTCATCACCCCGCACTACGACTCGCTGCTGGTCAAGGTCTCCACCTGGGGGCTGCGCTTCGACGCCGCCGCCAGCGTCATGCGCCGCTGCCTGGCCGAGTTCCGCATCCGCGGGGTCAAGACCAACATCCCGTTCCTGGAGAACGTGATGCGCCACAAGGTCTTCCTCGAGGGCCGGTGCGACACCTCCTTCATCGAGGCCCACCCCGAGCTGATGGTGGTGCCGCAGAAGAAGGACCGGGCCACCCGGCTGCTCAAGTACCTCTCCGAGGTCACCGTCAACGGCTCGCCCGGCGTGGCCCGGCCGCTCAAGCCCACCGAGCTGCGCGAGGCGCGGGCGCCGCAGGTCGACCTGACCCGGCCGCCGCCGCCCGGCACCCGGCAGATCCTCGACCAGCGCGGCCCCGAGGGGCTGGCGAAGTGGGTGCTGGAGCAGAAGGGGCTGCTCTTCACCGACACCACCATGCGCGACGCCCACCAGTCGCTGCTGGCGACCCGGGTGCGGACCCACGACCTGCTCAAGATCGCCCCGGCCACGGCGCGCCTCGGCGCCGGCCTCTTCAGCCTGGAGTGCTGGGGCGGCGCCACCTTCGACGTGGCCATGCGCTTCCTGCGCGAGGACCCCTGGGCCCGGCTCCACGCGCTGCGGGCCGAGATCCCCAACGTCCTCTTCCAGATGCTGCTGCGCGGCTCCAACGCCGTCGGCTACACCAACTACCCCGACAACGTGGTGGAGAAGTTCGTCCACGAGGCCGCCACCAGCGGCGTCGACGTCTTCCGCGTCTTCGACTCCCTCAACTGGACCAAGGGCATGACGGTGGCCTGCGAGGCGGTGCGCAAGGAGGACAAGGTCCTCGAGGCGGCGCTCTGCTACACCGGCGACATCTCCGACCCCACCCGCACCAAGTACCCGCTGGCCTACTACGTGAACCTGGCCAAGGAGCTGGAGCGGATGGGGGCCCACATGCTGGCCATCAAGGACATGGCCGGCCTGCTCAAGCCCTTCGCGGCCGCGCAGCTCGTCAAGGCGCTCAAGCAGGAGGTGGGCATCCCCATCCACCTGCACACCCACGACACCGCCGGGGTCTCGGCCGCCACCATCCTCGAGGCCACCCGGGCCGGGGTGGACGTGGTCGACGCCGCGCTCTCCTCGCTCTCCGGGCTGACCGCCCAGCCCAACCTCAACTCGCTGGTGGCGGTGCTGGCCGGCAGCGAGTGGGACTCCCGGCTGGACCAGGACGGCCTGCAGCAGCTGGCCAACTACTGGGAGGGGGTGCGCGAGTTCTACGCGCCCTTCGAGTCGGGGCTGAAGAGCGGCACCGCCGAGGTCTACCGCCACGAGATCCCGGGCGGCCAGTACTCCAACTACAAGCCGCAGGTGGCCGGGCTGGGCCTCCTCGACCGGTGGGAGGAGTGCAAGGACATGTACCGGAAGGTGAACCTGCTCTTCGGGGACCTCATCAAGGTCACGCCCTCGTCCAAGGTGGTGGGCGACATGGCCATGTTCCTGGTGAAGAACAACCTGCAGCCCGAGGACCTCTTCACCGAGAAGGGGAGCGACCTGGCCTTCCCGGAGTCGGTGGTCGGCCTGGCCAAGGGGATGCTGGGCCAGCCCTACGGCGGCTTCCCGCCGGCGCTGCAGAAGATCATCCTCAAGGGGGTCGAGCCCATCACCTACCGGCCCGGCGAGCTGATCGAGCCGGCCGACCTGGAGGCGGAGCGCGCCAGGGCCGTCGAGAAGACCGGGGCGCCGGTGGACGACAAGGCCCTGGCCTCCTGGCTGCTCTACCCCAACGTCTACCCGGAGTTCGCCCGCCACCGCGAGGAGTTCTCCGACACCTCGGTGATCCCCACGCCGGTCTTCTTCTACGGCCTGGAGCCGGGGCAGGAGACCAGCATCGAGATCGAGCCGGGCAAGACGCTCATCGTCAAGCTGGTGACGGTGGGCAAGCTGCACGCCGACGGCACCCGCGACCTCTACTTCGAGCTGAACGGCGAGGGGCGCACCGTGACCGTCCGTGACCAGGCGGCGGTCAGCGGCGCCGCGGTCCGGCAGAAGGCCGACAAGGGGAACGCCGCCCACGTGGCGGCCCCCATGCCGGGCAAGGTGCTCAAGGTCCTCGTCAAGGCCGGCGACAAGCTGAAGGCCGGGGCGGTGCTGATGGTGACCGAGGCCATGAAGATGGAGACCAACGTCAAGGCCAAGGCCGACTGCATCGTCGCCGAGGTGAAGTTCAAGGAGGGTGACAAGGTCGAGAAGGAGGACCTGATCATCGTCCTGGCCTGATCGGGCGGCTGGCGGATTCGGTGGCGCCGCCGGGCCCGGCGCGGCAAGCTTGGCCACATGACCAAGGCCATCAGGATCCAGCAGGCGGGCGGCCCCGAGGTGATGCGGCTCGAGGACGTCGAGGTGGGCGCGCCCGGGGCGGGCGAGGCGCGGGTGCGCCACCAGGCCATCGGCGTCAACTACGTCGACATCTACCACCGCAGCGGGCTCTACCCGCTGGCCATGCCCAGCGGGCTCGGGGTCGAGGCGGCCGGCGTGGTCGAGGCGGTGGGCCCCGGCGTCACCGTGGTCAAGCCGGGCGACCGGGTGGCCTCCATGGCCGGCCCGGGGGCCTACGCCGAGGCCCGGCTGCTGCCGGCCGACCGGCTGGTGGTGGTGCCGGCCGCGGTGGGCTTCGACCTGGCCGCCGCGGCGCTGGCCAAGGGGCTGACCGCCCACATGCTCCTCACCCGGGTCCACGCCGTGAAGGCAGGGGAGTGGGTGGTGGTGACGGCGGCCGCCGGCGGGGTGGGGCAGCTGCTGGTGCAGTGGCTGGCGGCGATCGGGGCCCGCGTCATCGGCGTGGTCGGCTCGGCCGGCAAGGCGGAGCGGGTGCGGGCGCTGGGGGCCGAGGCGGCGCTGGTCACCGGCGTCGACGACGTGCCGGCGCGGGTCAAGTCGCTCAGCGGGGGCGGGGCCCGGGTGGTCTACGACTCGGTCGGCGCCGCCAGCTTCGACGCCTCGCTCGACTGCCTGGCCCCCTTCGGCCTGATGGTCACCTACGGCAACGCCTCGGGGCCGGTGCCGCCCATCGACGTCGGCCTGCTCTCCCGCAAGGGCTCGCTGGCGGTCTGCCGGCCCACCGTCTTCCAGCACATCGCCAGCCGGGTCGACCTGGAGGCGGCGGCGGGCGCGCTCTTCGCCATGCTGGGCTCGGGCAAGGTGCAGGTGGCGGTGGGCGGCCGCTGGCCGCTGGCCCAGGCGGCCGAGGCCCACCGGGCGCTGGCCTCGCGGGCCACCACCGGCTCGCTGTTGCTGATCCCCTAGCGCGCCGGGCCCGGCCCGGCGCGGGGGCGGTCAGCGGCCGGAGATGTAGGTGTTGAGCTGCTCGATGACGAACTGCTTCTCGTCGAGCATGAGCGCGATGATGTCGCGCATCGAGACCAGGCCGACCACCTCGCCCCCCTCCTCGACCAGCAGGTGGCGGGTGGTGTGATCCCGCATCAGCGCCGCGCACTCGGTCTCGGTGGCCTCCGGGGTCACCCGGGGGAGCGGCCGCGCCGCCTCGCCGACCGGCAGCGAGCCGTCGCCGCCGCCGGCCACCACCGCGATCACCAGGTCACGCTCGGTGACCAGCCCGGTGAGCCGGCCGTCGACCCGGATGCCGATCGAGCCGATCTTCTTCTCGGCCATGAGCCGGGCCGCCTCCCGGCAGGGGACGTCGGCTGCGAGGGTGACGACCTTGCGTGCCACGTGCTTCCGGATGCTGGACATGGGGCCTCCGCGTCTGGTTGGTGAGGGGGTGGTTACGCCGGGGAGGACCCGGCGCCACCAAAAGCGACACCCCGGACGGGATTCACGTCCACGGGGCCGGGGGCGCCCGCGGGGCGGGCCCGGGGCGCAGCGAGGTCGCCCAGGGCAGGCAGGACTCCCGGTGTGGAGGCGTCGCCCGAGCGCGGGACTCGTCTTCCGGACGGGTCGGCAGTAGCTTGCTGCAGCCCGTGAGCCGCCCTTCGCGCATCCTGGTCGTCGACGACAACCTCCCGCTCCGCCTGATGGTGGCGCAGGCGCTCGAGGAGCACGGCTACGTGACGGTGGCGGCGGAGTCCGGCGAGGCGGCGCTGGAGGCGGCCGCCTTCGAGCCGCCCGACCTCTGCGTCATCGACTTCTTCATGCCGGGGATGAGCGGGGCCCAGCTGATCCGCGAGCTGCACGCCTCGCCGGACGCCCGGCTGCGGAGGGTGCCGGCCATCGGGCTCACCGCCTACGAGAGCGGCGAGCGCGAGCTGCTGGCGGCCGGCGCGGCGGTGGCGCTGCGCAAGCCCTGGAGCGAGGCGGCGCTGCTCGACGCCGTGTCCC
This sequence comes from Anaeromyxobacteraceae bacterium, assembly GCA_032654565.1. Taxonomy (GTDB): domain Bacteria; phylum Myxococcota; class Myxococcia; order Myxococcales; family Anaeromyxobacteraceae; genus JADKCZ01. Next base: position 77,743 of record JAULAX010000010.1, read on the forward strand.
TCCTGCTGGCCGGGTCGGCGCCGACCCCGCCCGGGTAGTCGGCCCTGCGGCTCACCCCGGCCGCTCCTCTGGCGGCCGCGGCCCGCTCGTCGGAGGCCACCACCGCCATGGTGAAGGACTGCCGGGTCGGCACGTCGAGCTGCGAGATGGAGAAGCGCAGGAAGCTCTGCACGATGAAGCCGCCGGCGAAGGCGTCGACGGCGAAGAGGCCGGCCAGCCGCAGCACGGTGGCCCGGGAGCGGTGGAGGCCTCGGTGGAGCACCAGCACCACCGAGAGCGCGCCGTAGGCGAAGAGGCGCAGCACCCGGGTGGCGAAGAGGAGGGCGACGTCGCGGCGGTCCACCGGCGCTACCCGATCCCGGTCCCGGCGCGGCGGGGGGCCAGCCAGAGCTCGGCCTGCCCGACGGCGAAGGGGACGGCCTGGTCGACCCGGAGCGGGCGTGGCCCGAGGGTGACCGGCGCGAAGCCTCGCCGGGCCAGCGCGTCCGCCTCGTAGGGGGTCCAGCCGCCCTCGGGCCCGATGGCCAGGGTGACACCGCCGGAGGAGGGCGGCGCCAGGGCCGCCAGCGGCGCGGTGGCCGCCGGGTCGAGGAGCAGCCGCGCCGGGCCGAACAGGGCGTCGAGCTCGTCCTCCACGAACGGCTTGAAGAGCCGACGCAGCAGCACCTCGGGGAGCACGGTGTCGCGCCCCTGCTCGAGGCCGAGCCGCAGCTCCTCGCCGAGCGCCTCCGGGGCCAGCAGCTGCGACCCCCAGTAGGCCTTCTCCACCTTCCAGCTCCCCACCAGCACCAGCCGCTTCACCCCCATGGCGCCGACCGCCTGGAGCACCTTCCTGAGGATCTTGGAGCGGGGGAGGGCCAGCAGCAGCGTCACCGGCGAGGGGGCGGGCGGCGCGGCGCCGAGGGTGGCGCGCAGGGCCAGCGCCTCCTCGCTGCAGGCCAGCACCTCGGCGGTCCCGAGCCGCCCCCCCACCACGCCGACGGCGATGGTCTGGCCGGCCCGGCAGCGCAGCACCTCCCGGGCGTGGCGAGCCCGCCGGCCGTCGAGCCGCGCCTCGCCCCCGGCGTCCAGCTCCGAGGGCTCGAGGAGGAGGAGGTTCACGCCGCCGGAGGGTGGCCCGGGCCCGGGCCCGAGTCAACCAGCGCCGCCGCGCCCGTCGCGCTACACTGGAGCCATGGCACGCCAGGCCGCTCCACCGGGCTCGACCCTGATCTCGGTGCTCTTCAGCACCTTCCCGCTCGACCCGACGCTGGCCGCCACGCTCCACCTGGCCGCGGTCGACCTCTACCGCCGCGACGTCGGCGCTGGCCCGGTCGCCGGCGACGTCATCTCCGGGCGGGTCGTCAACCTGAAGAAGAGCCTGGCGCTGGGCGCCATCGCCGGGCCGGCCTTCGAGGCCGAGATCGACACCGCCCGCGGCAGCGGCAAGGTCCGCTACCTGCTCACCCGCCAGGGGCTCGACCTGCTGGGCGTGTCGCCGCCGCCGCACCGGGCGACCCGCGGTGGGAAGCGCGAGTACCTGAACTGACGCCGGCCCTGCCCGGCCGCGGTGACCGGGCCAGGCGGGCCGCGCCGCGAGGGCCCCCCGGAACGAGGAAGCCCCCCGGCCTGGCGGCCAGGGGGCTTCGGACCGCGCCGAGGGCGGGCTACTTCTTCTTGGCCGGGGCGGCCGGAGCGGCCGGCTTGGCGGCGCCGGCGGCCGGGGCCGCCTTGAGCACCCGGTTGCCGGTCTCGTCCATCGAGGTGAAGAGCGAGGCGCGGGTGGCGACGGTGCTGGCGTCGGCCTTGATGGGGTGACAGACGGCGCAGAAGCCGTCCATGCTCTGGCCCTTGGCGCCGGTGTCGACGCGCAGGTACTTGAAGTTGGGGTTGGACGGGTGCGGGTCGTGGCAGCCGAGGCACTCGAAGCGCCCGCCGTCGCGGAGCAGCTCGCCGGGGACCTTGGCGATCTTCGGGTCGACGTTGGCGAGGCCGTACGGGTGGCTCATGTTGGCGTGGATGGGGGCGTAGCCCTGGCCGCCCTTGCCCGACTCCTCGTGGCAGCCGAGGCAGAGGGCGGTGGTGCCGCTGAAGGCCTGCTTGGTCTTGGGGTTGACGCCGGACTTGTTGGGCGCCACGGCGAAGATGATGTCGCCCTTGGCGGTGTGGATGGAGTGGCAGCCGACGCAGCCGACCGAGTCGTGGCCGCCAGCGGCGAAGGCGGACAGGGGAGCGGCGAGGGCGAGGGCGAGGAGGAGACGCGAGGCGCGAGGCATGGGTGCTCCGGGGGGACAGCGGTCCCTGCTTGGGGGATGAGGTCGAAAACGGCGGGACTCTAGTGGTTCCGATCGACCCGTCGCCTTGACGTGGGACAAGCGATCCGGTCAACGGGCGTTTTCCGGTGGTCCCTGGGCTATCCTCGGCCCCGTGGACCACCTCCGCATCGTCCTGGTCCGGCCCCGCAACCCGGAGAACCTCGGCGCCGTGGCCCGCGCCATGCGCAACTTCGAGCTGGACGACTGGGCCATCGTCGAGCTCGGCACCCACGACTTCGCCACGGCGAGGCGGGTGGCGGTCCACGCCGAGGAGCTGCTCGACCGGCCCCGGCTCTGCGCCACGCTCGACGAGGCGGTCGCCGACTGCGCCTGGGTGGTGGGCACCAGCGCCCGCAAGGTGCGCGGGAAGCACCGGCTGGGGCCGGAGGAGGTGGGGCGGGAGGCGCTGGCCCGGCGCCCGGGACGGACCGCCATCGTCTTCGGCGACGAGCGCAGCGGCCTGACCGGCGCCGAGATCGACCGCTGTCACGACCTCTCCGCCATCCCCACCGGCGCCGCGCAGCCGTCGCTCAACCTGGCGCAGGCGGTGCTGCTCTACGCCTGGGAGGTCCGCCGGGCCGGGCGGGGCGAGCCGGCGGCGGGGCGGCCGGAGGGGCGCGCCCCCTCGGCGAAGCGGGGCGCCGGCGCCCTGGCCACCGACGCCCAGCTGCAGGCGGTGTCGGCGGCGCTCCGGGACCTGCTCCGGGCCGGGAAGTTCCTGGCCGGGCCGGAGCGCCACGCGGTGCAGGACCTGGCCGACGTGCTGCGGCGGGGGCAGCCCTCGCCCCGCGAGGCCAGGCTCTGGGAGACGGCGCTGAAGGCCGTCGGCAAGCGGCTGCCGGGGTGACGGGGCGGGGCCCGGGTCGGGCCAGGCGGCCGGCGCCGCGGTAGAAGGGTGGCATGACCGGGACCTTCAGCTGGATCGATCACGGCGCCGAGCGGCGCTTCCACCTCGACCCGCCCGGCGAGCCGGGCGGTCGCTACCTGGCCGTCCGGCGGGTCAGCGGCGACGACGACTGGACCGCCGCCTGCGTGCTGGCGCCGGGCGAGGCCGAGCAGGAGATCGGCGACCACCTCGGCGACGCCTCCATCGCCGAGGACGCCATCCTCAAGTACGCCATCCAGTCGCTGGCGCGGCGGCACGGGGTCTCACCGGCCCCGGGGATGCCCGACGAGGAGGCCGGCGAGGCGGAGCTGGTCATCGCCCGCCTCTGGAAGGCGCTCACCAACCGCTGGGCGCCCCGTCCCTGAGCGTCCCCGCGCTCGCGGCGTGGGCGGTGGTCAGGGCGTCCCGGTGGCGCCGGAGGTGATCGGCGGCGCCGGGGCGAGGCTGCTCCAGAAGCCGATGGAGAGCGAGACGTTGTTGAACCGATCCGCCAGGTCGGCGCCGCCGGACAGCTGGAGATCCCAGGGCCAGAAGGGGATCCGCTGCTCCAGCCCCAGGGTCCCGTGGGGCCGCGGTGAGGCGCCGGTGCGCGAGGGTTCGAGGTAGACGCCGGCTCGGATGCGGAAGCGGTCGGGGATCCAGTCCCACTCGGCGCCGGCGCGCGGCACCAGGCTGGCGCGCGCACCCGAGCGGACCGAGCTGCCGTCGAGGGCGCTGGCGAGGGAGATGGCGCCCGTCGAGCGGCCCACCAGGTCGAGCTGGACCGAGAGCACCACCGGGGCCCGGTCGGAAGGCTCCCAGGCTGGCCCCTCGACCCGCTCCGGGTGCTCCGCGACGTGGAGCGGCGGCGGCTCGTTGAAGCGCCGGGCGTTGGGGCCAATCCAGCAGGAGGCGCCGACCGCCACCTGCCAAGGGAATTCGAAGGCGGTCGGGGCGCCGACCGGGAGGGTCCCACGCAGGCCGGAGACTCCCGAGGACTTCCCGGTCTGGAGCGAGCCGCCCACCCGCCACGCCCGCCCGCGGGGGCGCCAGAGCCCACCCAGCCGGAAGGTGAGCGCCGCGTAGCTGGCCTGGTCTCGCGCCGTGGCGCTGCCCGGCGGGAGCCACTCGAAGGTGCCGAGGTGGCTGACCAGGCCTCCCCCCAGCACCAGCGCGCCTCGCCACCCCGACCAGCCGAGTGAGAGCGAGACGCGGCTCAGCCCGACCTGCTGAGTCGCCAGGCCGGTGGTCCGCTGGCTGAGCAGGACGGACTGGGCCGTCAGGCCGGCGCCGAGCCTGCCGTACTGGCCGGAAAGGCCGCCGAGGACGTTGCCGAACCCGGAGAGTCCGCCGTCGTTCCGGCCGTCGTTGTCGACGTCGATCCGGGAGAGGGCGCCCGGGGTGGGGACGAACCAGGTGAGCGTCCCGTCCCAGTCCCAGCCCCGCTCCAGCCGGCGATCCCACTGGGCCACCGCCGCGGGGTTGAAGGGCTCACCGGCGATCCCCTCGCCGAGGCCGACGTAGGCCCCAGCCATGCCGGCGGGACGACCGCCGGCCATGAGCAGCCCGAGGTAGCCGTCGACCGGGGCCGCGCCGGCCACCCGCGGGGCGGCGGCGACCAGCGCGATGGAGAGGAGGCCCGCCGCCAGGCCGTGGCGCCGGCTAGTGATCGTGGCCGTGGCCGTGATCGTGGCCGTGGTCATGGCCGTGCCCATCGGCGCCGTGGGCGTGGCCGTGCTCCAGCTCCTCCGAGGAGGCGGCCCGGACCTCGGTGATGGTCACGTCGAAGTGGAGGGTGCGGCCGGCCAGCGGGTGGTTGAAGTCCACGGTGACGGTCTCGCCGATCACGGCGCGGATGGTGAAGGGGAGCGGCTCGCCGTCCGGCCCCTGGGCCACCAGCTCCAGGCCGACCTTCGGCTCGAAGCCCTCGGGAAAGGCGGAGGTGGGGACCTGCTGCAGGGCGGTGGGATCGGCCTCGCCGTACCCGTCGACCGGCGCCACGGTGGCCTGGGTGCGAACGCCGGCCTCCAGCCCCTCGAGGGCCCGCTCCAGCCCCGGGACGATCTGCGACTGGCCGTGGAGGTAGACGAGCGGATCACCGGGCTCCGAGGAGTCGACGACCACGCCGTCGCCGAGGTGCAGCTTGTACTCCAACGAGACCACGCTGCCGTTGCCCACCTTCATGACGTCTCCAAGCGCTGTTCAGGCTGCCGCGATCCGGATCCAGGGAGGGCCCGGGGCGGCAAAGGGGGCGTCATACCGCGCGGCGTGGGGAGAGGCACGCGGAAAAATCACCCCCGATTTCGTCCCGCGGGCGGGGGACGCTTGCGGGACGGCGGGGAGGCGCGGGGGTACCGGAGGTGGCCTAGCCGGCGGCGACCCGCAGGGCCGGCTCGGCGACCGCCAGCCGCCCCTCCAAATCCTCCAGCAGGGCCCGGGCGGTCGGCAGCTCGGCCACGGTCCGCTCCGGGATCCGGGTGATGGAGGAGCCGGTGTAGAAGAGCCCGTGCTCGGTGTCGCCCTTGATGGCCGCCGCCAGCAGGGCGTCGGTGATGCAGAAGCTCTCGCGGAACTGGGAGGCGCGGCAGAGACAGAGCTCCTCGGCCAGGCACTCCACGCAGGCCTTCTTGCGGCCGTGGAACCCCTCGGCGCCGAAGTACCAGGCCTTGCTGCGCGGCGGGAAGCGCTGGCCGCGGGCCAGGGCGTCGGTGAAGGGGTTGCGCACGGCCCGGGCCTTCATCCCCTTCACGCAGCTGGTGATCAGGGTGATCTCGGCGTCGGTCTTGCCGAGGTGCATCTGCTTGAAGTTGGGGTGGACGTCGCCGTCCGAGCAGGCCAGGAAGCGGGAGGCCAGCTGCACGCCGGCGGCGCCGGCCTTGAAGTAGCGGGCCACGTCGGAGGCGTCCACGCCGCCCGCCGCCACCACCGGCAGCGAGGTGGCGGCCACCACCTCGTCGACCAGGCCGGGGAGCGGGTGGCCGATGTCGCCGATGTGGCCGCCAGCCTCGGCCCCCTCGGCGACCACGAAGTCGGCGCCCCACTTCTCGTACATGGCGGCGAGGCGCCCCGAGGAGACGATGCCGGCGAACGGCGTGTTGCCGGCGCGGCACCACTTGATGATCTCGCGCGAGATGCCGGCGCCCTGCACGATGAAGGAGATCCCCTCCTCCATGGCGATGCGGGCCGAGGCCTCGAACTCGGACTTGTTGATGGCCGCCATCAGGTTGAGCCCCACGTAGCCGCCCGGGGCCTCGGCCCGGGCCCGCCGGATCTCGCGGCGCAGGTGGTCGGGGGTCTTCACCACCGCCGAGATGGTGCCGACGCCCACCAGCCGGTCGCCGCGGTGGGCGGCCACCTTGCCGGCCAGCCCGTCGGAGGCGTGGACGCCCATGGCGCCCTGGACCAGCAGGCGCCGCCCCGAGGCGACGATGGCCTGGACCGCGGCGCGGTCGAGCCGGGCGAGCGGTGGCAGCGGGCTCGGCTCCAGGGGTGCGACGGCAACGGCGGCGGCGGTGGGGCTCATGGACTCGCTCCGGGGGCCCGCGGGGGGAATGCATCGGGCGTCGAGGGGGAGGAGCCTAGGGAGGTGGTGTCATGCCGGTGTCACGAGGCAGCGGGAATCGTCGGACGCAGTGCGTCGTGGTTCACTGGTCGGTCCGGGCGAATCGCTGCGGGCTTTGGGGGCGGCCCTTGACCGGATAAGCTCAACTCACCCAGCCGATGGTCGCGAAAGGACCGGCATTCCTGATGCGCATCTCATTCCCTGCCCAGGTCGCTGCGGTCTCGCTGCTCGCGCTGCTCGCATCCGGTTGCAGCGATCCGGTGCCGCCGAAGCCGACGGCCCAGGCGCCTTCTCCGCCGCCAGCCCCGGAGCCGCTCCCGCCGCCCACCAAACCGGTGCCGCAACCGCCACCGCCGTCCCCCGACAAGGAGAGGGCGGTCCCTCCGTCGTTGCCGCCTCCACCGGCGAAGGCGCCCGTGGCGACACAGCACGAGAAGCTGGGCGCCGGCCAGTGCCGCGGCTGCCACCGGCTCCAGTACGACTCGTGGGTCAAGTCGGGCCACGCCCGCAAGGGGCTCGACTGCGAGGGGTGCCACGGCAACGGGTCGGAGTACGCCAAGGCCAGGGTGATGAGGGACCCGGCCGCGGCCAAGGCGGCCGGCCTGATCTTCCAGACCGCCGCCTTCTGCGAGAAGTGCCACCCCACCGCCGACGCCTCGTTCCTGCCGAAGGCGCACGCCCACAAGAAGCGGTAGAGCGCAGCCGGTCACCCCCGGCCGCAGGAGCCAGGGGGGCACGGGATGTGCTCCAGGCCCCGGCCCCGGGGCGGGCCTCGGCAGGCGCTACGGCGCCCCGGCCTCCTGCGGGGGAGCGGTCGTCGTCTCGTCCACCAGCCTGGCCGGCGTCCAGAACCGGCTCCGCAGGTCGTCGAGCAGCGAGTAGACCACCGGCACGATGCCCAGCGTCAGCACCGTGGAGGTGATGAGGCCGCCGATGATGGCCACCGCCATGGGCACGCGGGTCTCGGCGCCGTCGCCGCGGGCCAGGGCCACCGGGACCATGCCGGCGATCATGGCGATGGTGGTCATGAGGATGGGGCGGAGCCGCACCTGCCCGGCCTCCAGCAGCGCCTCGACGGTCCCCTTGCCGGCGTGGCGGAGCTGGTTGGTGAACTCCACCAGCAGGATGCCGTTCTTGGTCACCAGCCCCATCAGCATGATGAAGCCGATCATCGCCATCATCGACAGGTACTGCTGGGCGATGAGCAGGCCGGCGATGCCGCCGATGACCGCGAAGGGGAGCGACATCATGATGGTGAAGGGGTGGATCAGGCTCTCGAACTGGGCGGCCAGGATGATGTAGACGAGCAGGACGCCGAGCACCAGGGCCAGCAGGAAGGCCCGGCCGGCGTTCCCCAGCTCGCGGGCCTGTCCCTCGAAGTCGGTCCGCACCGACTGGGGCAGCTCGCTGGCGGCGAACTTCTCGAGGTAGCCCATGGCGTCGCCGAGGGCGTAGCCGCGCAGGTCGGCGAGGATGGTGACCTGGCGCATCTGGGCCTGGTGGTCGATCTGCGACGGGCCCGAGGAGGGGCGGACGGTGGCGATGGAGCGGAGCTCCACCAGCTGGCCGGAGGCGGTGCGCACCGCCACCCCGCCCAGCGCCGACGGGTCGGAGAGGACGCCGTCGGGGAGCTTCACCTTGATGTCGTAGGTGTCGCCACCCTGGTGGAAGTCGGTGACCTTGTCGCCGCCCATCAGGGCGCGCATGGCCTGGCCGAGCGCGGCGGCCGGGACGCCGACGGCGGCGGCCCGCTCGCGGTCGAGGGCGATCTCCAGCTGCGGCTTGCCGGCGCGGTAGGTGGTGTCGATGTCCACGAAGCCGGGCTGCTTCTTCATGTGGGCGCGCACCTTCTCCACCGCGGCCAGCAGCTGGTCCCAGTCGGTGCCGCGCAGGTTGAACTGGATGGGCTGGGGCCGGTTGCCGCCACCGGCCACCGGGCTGAAGTCCTGCACGCCCAGGGTGGCCGCCGGGCTGACCCGGAGCGACTGGCGGAGGAACTGCTTGAACTGCTGCTGGCCGTAGCTGCGGCCGGAGAGCGGCACGAAGTCGACGGTGATCTCCCCCTTGTTGACCTCCTCCTGGGCGCCGCCGCCGGCCACCGCGAAGGCCCCGGTGACGCCGGGGACGGCCAGCGCCTGGTGGACCAGGTCGTCGAGGCTGCGCTGGGTCTCGAGCAGCGGCGTGCCGGAGGGGAGCTCCAGCGTCACCTTGACCATGCTCATGTCCTGCTGGGGGATGAAGGTGAACTTGAGGAGGCTGGCCATGGCCACGGTGGCCACCAGCACCGCCAGGGCGCCGCCCACGGTGATGAGCCGGTGGGAGAGCAGCCAGGCCAGCATCGACCGGTAGGTGCGCTCCACGCCGGTCAGGACCCGCTCGATGGCCCGGGAGACGCGGCCCGGCTCGGTGTGCTCCTTGAGGATGCGGGCCGAGAGCATGGGGGTCAGGGTCATGGAGACGGCGTAGGAGATCAGCACCGCCACGGCGACGGTGACGCCGAACTGGTAGAAGAATCGCCCCATGATGCCTTCCATGAAGGCCACCGGGACGAAGACCGCCACCACCGCCATGGTCACCGCCAGCACCGCCAGCGCGATCTCGCCGGTGCCGTCCTCGGCCGCCCGCAGGGGCGACTGGCCGTGCTCGAGGTGCCGGACGATGTTCTCGATGACCACGATGGCGTCGTCGATGAGCAGGCCGATGGAGAGGGTCAGGGCCAGCATGGTGACGATGTTGAAGGTGAAGTGGAGGGCCTGCATCACCGCGAAGGTGCCGATGATCGAGGTGGGCAGCGCCACCGCGGCCACGATGGTGGACCGCCAGTTGCGCAGGAAGAGCAGCACCACCAGCACCGCCAGCACGCCGCCCAGCAGCAGGTCCTCCTGCACCGCGCCGATGGAGGAGCGGATGAACTTGGCGCCGTCCACCACCAGCTCCAGGCGGGACCCGCCGGGGAGCAGCTTCTCGGCGCCGGGGAGCGCCTTCTTCACCCGCTCGGCCACCTGCACGGTGTTGGAGCCCGACTGCTTCATGACGATGAGGCCGATGGCGCTCCGCCCGTTGAGGGTGGCGGAGCTCCGCGCCTCGGCCGGGCCGTCCAGCACCTGGGCCACGTCGCCGAGCCGGACCGGCGTGCCGTTGGGGCTCATGACCACCACGGCGCGGAGCTCCTCGACGCTCCTGGCCTCGGCGGAGAGCTTCACCGACCGCTCCACGTCCGCCTCCTGGGTGCGGCCGCTGGGCACGTCGATCGACTGGCCGCGCACCGCCGCCACCACGTCCACCGGCGACAGGCCGTAGCTCTTGAGCGACTGGGGCGAGACCACGATGGTCAGCTCGCGCTTGCGGCCGCCCACCAGCTGCACCGATCCGACCCCGGGGATCTGCTGCAGGGCCGGCTTGATGACGTCCTCGGCCAGCTTGGTGAGCCGCTCGATGGGGACCGGGGCGGAGAAGGCCAGGGTGGCCACCGGGGCGGCGCCGATGTCGAACTTCTGCACCACCGGCGTCTGGATCTCGCGCGGCAGCCTGGAGAGGGTGGCCTGCACCTTGTCGCGGACGTCCTGGGCGGCCACGTCGACCCGCCGGTCCAGGTCGAAGCGGATGACGATCTGCGAGACGTTGTCGACGTTGATGGAGCGCAGGGTGTCGAGGCCGGAGAGGGTGTTGAGCGCCTCCTCGAGCGGCTTGGTGACGTTCCGCTCGATCGACTCGGGATCGGCCCCGGGCAGCACGGTGAGGACCGTGACGATGGGGAACTCGACCTCGGGCATCTGGTCGACGCCGATCTTGGGGTAGGCGACCAGGCCGAAGACGACGAAGGTCAGGGTGAGCATCCCGGTGAAGACCGGGCGGGTGATGAAGGTGCGGATGGGGCTCATGGCGGTTCCCGGGGCGGCGTGGGGCGGGGTCAGTCGACCAGCGGGACGACCGGGTCGCCGGCCGCCAGGGTGCCGGGATCGAGGATGATGGCGGTGGTGGCGTCGAGCCCGGCGGAGACCGCCACGGTGCCCGGGTTGACCTGGACCGGCGTGATCACCCGCCGCTCGGCCTTGCCCCCGACGATGACGAAGACCCAGCTCTCGGCCCCGGCGGTCCTGACCGCGGTGGCCGGCACGTAGAGCCCGTCCTTGTCACCGAAGCCGCCGAAGTCGACGTTGGCCAGGGTGCCGGGGCGCAGCGGCGCCCCCTCCACCTTGACCACGTCCACCAGCACCTCGATGGTCCGGGTGCCGGGGTCGATGACGGCGTTCTTGACCCGCACCGTGGCCTCGAACTTCTGGCCGCCCGGGGTGGTGACGCCGGTGACCTTCTGGCCCACCTTGACGAAGGGCTCCACCCCCTCGGGCACGGCCAGCCGGGCCTCGAGGTGGTCGACGTCGGCCACCGAGACGATGGGGGTGAGGGGCATGGCGGTGACCGAGTCGCCGGCATTCCTGAACTTGCCGGTGACCACGCCGGCGAAGGGGGCGGTCAGCACCGAGTCGGCCAGCTGCTGCTCGGCCATCTTCAGGCCGGCCCGGGCCTGGTCGGCCTGGGCGGCGGCCAGCTCGGCGCCGGTCTTGACCCGGTCGAAGGTGGCGTCGGCCAGGACCTGCTGGTCGCTGAGCGACTGGCCGCGCTTCAGCTCGCGCTCCGCCGAGGCCAGGTTGGCCTCGGCCACCTTGACCATGGCCCGGGCGTTCTCGACGCCGATGGCCTGCAGGGCGTTGTCCATCTCCGCCAGCGCCTGGCCCTGCCTGACCCGGTCGCCCACCTGGACCATCACCCGCCGGATCTGGCCGGAGCCCTTGGCCGCCAGCACCGCGTCCTGGCTGGCGCGGATGGGGCCGGTGGCGCGGGCCAGGCCGGTCTCCAGCCGGGTGGCCGGCTTGCCGACCTTGACGGCGCGGGCGGCGGTCCCGGTCTCGGGGAGGTTGGCCTTCTCGGCCTTGTGGCCGCAGGCGGCGAGGGCGAGGGCGGCGACGAGGGCGGGGACCAGCGGGCGGGCGTGCATGAGGTGACTCCTGGAGTTGCGCGACTCGGAACTAGGCGGGGCCGGTGGCCCGGGAACCGTGGAGGGCGAGGTCGACGACCAGCCGGGCCTGCTCGGCGACGGGCGCCAGGTCGGTGCCGGCGACGTGACCATTGTGGAAGGCGTGGGAGATGCCGGCCAGCGCCCGGGCCGCCAGCTCCACCGGGCAGCGCAGCTCGCGGCGGCCCACGTGGCGGCGCAGCCAGGCGGTCATGTCGGCCTCGTAGAGGGCCATCCCGGCGCGCAGGTCGGGGAGCGGGGCGGCGTCGGAGCCGGCGGCGGGGCGGCTGTCGAGCAGCACCGCGAAGAGCTCGCGCCGCTCCCGGGTCAGCTCGAACTGCGCCCGCAGCAGCGCCTCCAGCCGGGCCGGGAGCGGCTGGGCCCGGTCCACCGGCAGCTCGAAGGTGGCGTGCAGCTCCGCCTCGAGCAGCTCGATGAGGCTGGAGAAGATCTCCTCCTTGCTCTCGAAGTAGCGGTAGAGCGAGGGCGGGGCGTAGCCGGCGGCCTCGGCCAGGTCGGCCAGCGTGGCCGCGGCGTAGCCGTGGCGGGCGAAGACCCCGGCGGCGGCCAGCAGGATCTCGCGCCGGACCCGCTGGTGGGTCCTCTGCTGCCGGGTCTGGGCCGGCGACGGCGAGACGCGAACGCTCATTCGCGTCGCGTTATCATCGGTTCGCGCCCTGCTGTCAAGCCTACCTGACGTCGAAGTAGGCCCGCGGCCCCGGTGTCTTCCGGGAGCGCTCACCTCCCTCCACGAGGAAGATGCGGGCCGGGTCGAGCCCGGCGGCCAGCAGGGCGTCGCGCGCCGCCTGGGCCCGGGCGGTGGCCAGGGCCGGCAGCGCCTCGGGTGGGATGGTCACCACCCCCAGCAGGGCCGCCTCCAGGGCCGACGGGTCGGGCGGGGTCGGGTCCCTCCTGCCGGCGGCGGGCGCCGGTGGCGGGGGGGTCGCGGCCCAGGCGGCCGCCAGCCAGCGGGGCCGCTCCTCGGCCGACACCGTCACCGCCTCCTCTGCGGCGGGGGGACGCTGCGCCGCCCCCTTGGTCCGTCGCAGCAACCGCTCGAGCTCGACCCGGCGCAGGGCCTCGCCGTCGCGCCCCGGGTCGGCCGACCCGTCCAGCTCCAGCCCGAGCCGGGGGCGCTCGGCCAGCGCCTTGCCCAGCAGCGCGAGCCGCTTCCCGGCCGCCTCGTCCAGGGCGGCCCCTCCCGGCGTGAACTCGATGAGCGAGAGGTCCTCCGTGGCGCCACCGGCCAGCGAGGCCAGGGCGCTGAACGGGGAGGCCGCCACCTTGACCAGGAGCGAGGTCAAGGTGTGCCAGATGACCCGGCCGAGGCGGAAGGTCGGATCGTCGAGGTCTCCCTCCACGGGGACGTCGAGCAGGATCACGCCGTCCTTGTCGGTGAGGATGGCCAGCGCCAGGCGGACCGGGAGCGAGGTGGCCTCCTTGCTGTCAACTGCATCACCCAGCGTGAACTGGTCGAAGCGGATGACGTTGGCGCCCCTGAGCTTCCGCGCCTCGACCTTCCAGCTGAGCGCGAGGTCGAGCTTGCCCTTCCGGATCAGGTAGCCGAGGTGCCTCCCGGCCAGCGGGGCGAGCGGCGTCAGGTCGACGCCGCGGGTCCGGAGCTCGAGGTCGGTGAAGGCCTCCTGCTGCAGGGGGTTGACGGTGCCGGTCACGGTGAAGGGGGCGGCGCCGTCCACCGAGCCCTTCAGGTCGACGCTGGAGCGAACCTTCGGGTCGGAGGAGAGGTCGCTGATGCGGGCCTCGAGATCGGTGAGCGCCGCGACCACCGGAGGGGTGGTCGACCGATCGGTGTAGGAGACCTGGCCGCGGATCACCTGCAGGAGCGCCACCGAGGTGCGCCACGGGGGCGCCCCCGCGCCGGGCCGACCCGCCGCGGCCGGGGGCTTCGAAGGGGCGTCACCGTCGGTCCGAAGGGTCGCCGCCGGGCCGGCGGTCCCGGCCTCCGCGCCCGGGGAGCCCCTGGGGCCGAGCCCGGAGCTCCCGTCCTCGAAGACCACCCCGCGCAGCCGCGGCTCGGTGAGGCGGACCAGGCGGATGCTGGCCCGCCGGGTGGAGGCGCTCTCCAGGCCGAGCAGCTCGAGCGAGCGCCACCGGACCAGCGCCTCGTCGCGCGTCGGGTGACGCATCGTGAAACCATTGAGCCGGACATCCCCGGCGAAGGTCCAGCGGGCTTCCGGTCCAGAGCCGTCGAAGCTGGTCCGGGCCTTGAACCCGAGCGTCCCGGCGGCGAGCCGGAGCGGCGAGGCGGCGTCGGCGTAGGGGGAGACCGGCACCAGGTCGAGGCCGGCGGCCTCGACCGTCAGCTCACCCTGGGCGGCCAGGGGGCGGACCTTCCCCACCAGCGAGACCGTCCCGCCCTCCCCCCAGCGGAAGGAGGCGGTGAGCGGGCAGACCACGGCCGGATCCTGCTTCAGCCCGGTGAGCCTGAGCTGCAGGCCGGAGAGCGAGAGGCGCACCGGCCGGGGGGACTGCAGGTCCTCGGCGTCGACCGCCAGCCCGTCCACCGCCACCGTCCCCACCGTCCAGCGCCAGGGGGACGGTGGCCCGGGGCTGGTCTCGAGCAGCTCGAGGAGGGCCACGCGGCCGTCGGGCTCGCGGCGAGGGGTGAGCCGGCCGCCGACCACCTTCACCTCGGCCACCGTCGCCTCCCGGGCCAGCACGTCCACCTCGACCCCGTTCACCTCGAGGCGCGGGAGGTCGACGGCGCGCGAGGCGTCGCGGCGTCGGGCCAGCTGCAGGTTCTCGACCAGCAGCCGCAGCCCGCTCACCCGGAAGTACGGCTTCGGAGTCCCCAGCTCCAGGGCGTAGGTGGCCTCGACCGCGGCGGTGCCGCGCTCCACCAGCAGCGACGGCGTCGAGTCGACCTGGTACGGGCCGTACTTGGGGAGCTGCAGCCCCCTGAAGGCGATGGCGCCGGCGGAGCGCAGCGGCTCGGAGTGGACGGTGCCCTTCCATTCGAAGGTCTCGCCCGACTCGGTGCTCCCCTTGAAGGTGTACGGGCTGTCGACGTCGCCGGTGGTGCGGAAGTCCTCGAGCCGGACGGTGAGCGGGCCGAGCGCGGTCTCGAAGGGCGGGCGACGGGTGGCGTCGGCGAAGGCCACCCGGGCCTCGACGATCTCCAGCAGGTCGAGCGCCACGCCGAGCCGCCGCGACGGCGGGCCGGCCGCCGGCGTGGGGGTGGTGTCACCGGCGTCGAGCAGGTCCTGGATGTTCAGCAGGCCGTGGGCGTCGAGCGCGGCGCGGAGGAAGGGGCGGGCGAGCCGCACCTCGGCCACGCCGGCGTAGCCCTGCAGCAGCCGCCACGGGGCCAGGCGGACGTGGAGGGCCTCCCAGGACGCCAGCGTCGGAGCATCCCGGTCGGCGACCCGCAGGCCGTTGACGTCGACGGTGAGCGTGAAGGGGTTGACCTTCACCTCGGCGACGGTGACGCGCCGCTTCAGGCGGAGGCTTCCCTGCTCCTCGATGGTGGCGCGGATCAGCTTCGGGGCCAGCAGGAAGCCGAACGCCGCCCAGGCGGTCACCAGGGCGAGCACCACGGCGCCGATCAGCGGCAGCCTGCGGCGCCAGCGGGAGCGAGGAGGGGACGGGGAGGGGGAGGGGGACGGGGCGGTCGCGGGGTCCATGGACTCCCTTCTAGGACGCTTCGCCGACGGTGGCCAAACCCCGATTGGGACCTCGGCGGCCCCCCTGGGGCGCCGCGCTCAAGGGAGGATCTGCAACACCCAGGAGCGCATGGGGGTCCGCTCCTCGATCTCCAGCGAGACCGGCACCTCGAAGCAGGCCTGGTCGGCGACCCGCTCGCGCGGCGAGTAGAGCCGGCCAGGGTCACCCACCAGCACCGTGAGCCCCTCCGCCGCCAGGGCGCGGAACCAGGCCAGCGACCGCTCGGCGAAGGGCTTCTCGTAGAAGACGTCGCCGGCCAGCACCACGTCGACGCCAAGGAGCGGCTGGCCCAGCAGGTCGACGAGGCGGGGGGTGAGGGTCACGCCGTTGAGGGCGGCGTTCATCGGCACCACCACCTCGCAGAACGGGGCCAGGTCGGTGGAGTCGACGCTGGCGGCGCCGGCCTTGAGGGCGGCGATCCCCACCAGCCCCGAGCCGGTGGCGAAGTCGAGCACCCGCCGCCCCCGCACCAGCTCCGGCCGGTCGAGCAGGTGGCGGGCCAGCGCCTGGCCTCCGGCCCAGGGGAAGGCCCAGAAGGGCGAGGCGTCGTAGCGCTCCAGCTGCGCCGAGGTGGCGTGCCAGAGGGGGGTCAGCTCGGTGGCCTGGTAGAGCGAGATCTCGGGGACCAGCGCCACCGGGGCCGGGGCGGTCTGCCGCCGGACGAAGTCGCGCCAGCGGACCAGCTGGTCATCCGGGGTCACGCCGGCCGCCGTCGGCCCTTCCAGCCCCCGCGGGCGCCGGCGCTCTTCCCGGCGCCGGGGCGCTTGTGCGGCGGCGTCCCCTGGTGCTGGCGCCCCTCCTCGGCGCGGGCGTGCTCGGACTTGAAGACCTCGGCCTCGCGCGGCACCTCGGCGCGCGGCAGCAGCACCCGGGTGAGCCGCTCGATGGCCCGCAGCAGGTCGATCTCCTCGGGGGCGCAGAAGGCCGAGGCCTTGCCGCTGGCCTCGGCGCGGGCGGTCCGGCCGACCCGGTGGACGTAGTCCTCGGGGACGTGGGGCAGGTCGAAGTTGACGACGTGGCCGATGTCGGCGACGTCGATGCCGCGGGCGGCGATGTCGGTGGCCACCAGCACCCGGTAGCGCCCGTCCTTGAAGCCATCGAGCGCCATCTTGCGCTGCCCCTGCGACCGGTCGGCGTGGATGCGCGCCACCTTGTGGCCGGCCCGCTCCACGCCCTTGGCGACCCGGTCGGCCCGCCGCTTGGTCCGGGTGAAGACCAGCGTGGAGAGGTCGTCCTCGGCGAGCAGCGTCATCAGGAGCGGGGTCTTCTCCTCCTGGGCGCAGAGGAAGACCCGCTGCTCGGCGCGCGCCGCGGTGGTGCCGCTGCGGGCCACCTCGACGCGCACCGGCGCCTTGAGGTGGGAGGTGGCGAACTCGGCCACCTCGCCGGCGGTGGTGGCGGAGAAGAGGAGGGTCTGCCGGTGCTTGGGGAGCCGCTGCAGGATCTTGGTGAGCTGCGGCTTGAAGCCCATGTCGAGCATCCGGTCGGCCTCGTCGAGCACCAGCACCTCGACGAGATCGAGCTTGGCGGTCCCCTGCTGCAGGTGGTCGACCAGCCGGCCCGGGGTGGCGATGATCACCTCGATCTTCTCGCGGAAGGCCCGCTCCTGGTTCCCCATCCCCACGCCGCCGATGACCACGGCGCCGCGGACGTGGCGCCCCTTGCCGAAGCGCTCCAGCTCCTCGCCGATCTGCAGCGCCAGCTCGCGGGTCGGCGCCAGCACCAGCGCCCGGGTGCCGGGCTTCCCGGCCAGCCGCTCGATGATGGGGAGCAGGAAGGCGGCGGTCTTGCCGGTGCCGGTGGCGGCGGTGCCGATGACGTCCTTGCCCTCGAGCGCCGGCGGGATGGCGCGCGCCTGGATCGGGGTGGGGTGCTCGAAGCCGGCGCGGGCCAGCGACTGCAAGGACTTCTCGGACAGGCCCAGCTCGGCGAAGGTCGACACGACGGCTCCAGGGTGGCGCGCCCGCCGCATTTCGCGTGCCGGGGAGCGCATGGTGGCGCGGTACTAGCAGGTCCGCCCCGGCAAGGCGAGCCGCGGCCCCCCCCCGGAGAGGGCGCGGGGCCCCCGGCCGATCAGTCGAGGTCGACGCGCTCGACGCCGGCGATGGAGAGCGACAGGTCGGGGCCGAAGGCCAGCGAGGGGGTCTGGAAGCCGGTCGGGGCCCGCCCCGCCAGCACCCGCTCGGCGCACTCGACGGCGGCCAGCGCCGTGAAGGCGTACCCCTCGGGCGCGGAGAGGCGCGCCGTGGCCCGGCGGCCGTCGGCGTGCTCCACCTCGCCGTAGACCAGCGATCGCCCCCGGCCCCGGGCGGCGGCGTCGGGGCCGGTGAGGCGGGAGCGGACCAGCGCCGCCAGCCCCTGCTGCACCGGGCGTGAACCGAGGACCGGCCCGAGGTAGCGCGAGGCCAGCGAGAAGGCGCGCAGGGCCGGCGGCGCCGCCATGTAGACCTCGATGTCGGGGATGCCGGTGGAGTGCCAGGCGGTCCAGACGTCGCCCCAGGCGAGGCTCATGCAGCGGACCGGCCCGCGGCCGAAGTCGAAGTCGCGGGTGCGCCAGGCCGCCGGCACCGGCGTGATCTTCCCGCCGCGCCGGATGGCCCCGCCCCGGTGGATCCCCTCCAGGGCGGTCAGCGTGGTGCCGCGGGAGAGCTGGCCGAGGGCCCTGAAGGCGAGGACGAGGCGGGAGGCGCCGGGGAGCCGCCGGGCCAGGTGCGCCGCCAGCCCGTCGGTGGGGACCACATCGAAGCCGACCCCGGGCAGCAGCGTGACCCCGGCCGCCCGGGCCTCGGCGTCGCGCCGCGCCAGCGCCGCGAAGACCGCCCCCTCGCCGGTGACGTCGAGGTAGTGGACCCCACGGCGCAGGCAGCCGTCGGCCATGGGTCGCGAGGTGCGCGAGAACGGTCCGGCGGCGTGCAGCACGGCGCCGACGCCCTCCAGGCCGGCGTCGACCGCGGCGGCGTCGTCGAGGGCGAAGACCCGGGAGGTGAGCCCGAGCTCGGCCGTCAGGCGGGCCACCGGCGCCTCGGTCCGCCCCGCCAGGATGGGGCGCAGGCCGCGCTCCACGGCGCGCCGGGCGATCAGTTCGCCGGTGTAGCCGTTGGCCCCGTAGACCAGGAGCGGCCCCGCCACCGGGCGCGGCGGCGGCGCCGCGTCCCCGGGGCCGGCCACTACTTCGGCCCCTGGCCCAGGTCGGTGAGCGCCCGCCGGGCCTCGCCGGCCTGGGGGCTGTTGGGGGCGATGGCGATCACTTTCTTGAAGGCGGCGGCGGCCCGCGCGGCGTCGTGCTTGTCGGCGGACCAGACCACGCCCAGGTTGTAGGCGCTCTGCACGTGCTTGGGGTCGACCTTGTTGGCCTTCTCGAAGTTGGCGATGGCCTCGTCGAACCGCCCGGTGTCCCGGTACATGACCCCCTGGTCGGTGAGCACGTCGGGGTTGTTGGGGTTGAGGGCCAGGGCCTTGCCGTAGGCGTCGATGGCCTTCTGGTGCTGGCGGGAGTCGAAGTAGTCGTTGCCGAGCTGGATCCAGACGCCGACCAGCTTCGGGTCGCGGGCCACCAGCTTCTGGTTCATCTCGATGCGCTGGAAGACCTCCGGCGAAGGGCCGGACGGGGGCAGCCCCCCGGGCATGCCGGGCGGCGGCTGGCCCGGCATCCCCGCCGGCATGGGCGGCGAGGCGTCGAAGGCAGGGAGCGGGGCGGAGCCGAGCAGCTTCTGGGCCTCGCTCATCCCCTTGGAGAGGCCGATGGTGTAACCCACCAGGATGCCGATGAGCAGGCCACCCACGGCCCCGAGGATCAGGTTCTTGTTCATGGTGCGCAAGCCTCCAGGGCGCCAGGAGGGCGCCGCGACGGCCGCGGATATTGACACACCTCGCCCCCGGAGTGTGGCGCCCGGCGGCGGCGAGGCGCCGCTCGACGGCCCCCCCGGGGGGAAGGTAGGTTGCCGCCCCGGACCATGACCCGCCGATCCCCCGCCTCACCGGCCTGGAGCCCCGCCGAGCGCGCCGCCCTGCGCCGCCTCTCCACCCCGCGCCGCATCCAGGACCTGCTCGACCAGCTCGCCTACCGGACCGAGGACGACCCGGCCTCGCCGCGCCGGGCCCTCGCCGAGCGGCGCGCCCACTGCTTCGACGGCGCGCTGCTGGCCGCGGCCGCCCTCCGCTTCCACGGTCACCCGCCGCTGCTGCTCGACCTGCGGGCCATCCACGACGACGACCACGTCCTCGCGGTCTTCCGTGTGGACGGGGCCTGGGGGGCCGTCGCCAAGTCCAACTTCGTGGGGCTGCGCTACCGCGAGCCGGTCCACCGCACGCTGCGCGAGCTGGCGCTCAGCTACTTCGATCCCTACTACAGCATGAAGCGGCGGAGGACCCTGCGGGCCTACTCGGCGCGGCCGCTCGACCTGCGCCGCTTCGACCGGCTGGGCTGGGAGTTCGACGAGGCGGCGGCGCCCCACCTGGCGGCGCGGCTCGACCGGGCCCCGCACCGGTCACTGCTGACGGCGGCGCAGGAGCGGCGGCTGACCCGGCTCGACGAGCGCTCGTTCCGGGCCGGGATGCTGGGCACCGACCTGGCCGGTGTTCACCCCGGGTGAAGCCGGCTACTTGCCGAAGCGGATGGGCATGGTCACCCAGAGCGAGATGGGCCGCCCCTGGGCGGTGGCGCCCGGCGTCCACTGGCAGTGCTGCACCGCCGCCCAGATGGCGTTGGCGACACGCTGGTCGCTGGGTCCGGAGAGGTAGCTGAACTGGGAGACGGCGCCGGTCTCGTCGATGGCGAACTTGACGGTGGCGCTCTCGCCCTCGAACTCGAGGACGTCGCGGGGGAGCCGCAGCGAATTGACCACGCAGCCGGGGACGGTCTGCCGCGCCTTCTGGTAGCCGTCGCGGGCGTAGGCCGGGCCGATGGCCATGGGGGCGGAGGCGGTGGGCGCCGCGGCCGGCGCCGCCACGGACTGCGGCGGGGGCAGCGGCGGCGGGGGCGGGGTCTCGGGCTCGGCCCGCGGGGCCGGCGCCGGCGCCGGGGCCGGGCGAGCGGGAGCGGCCGGCTTCTCGGCGCGGGCCACCTCGCGGGCCGGGGGCGGGGCGGGGCGGACCTGGCGCGCCGCGGCCTCGCGCTCCGGCGGCTTGCGCCGCTGGCGCGGAGGGGCCCCGTCGGAGGGGAGGTCCATGGTCACCACCGGCTCGGCCGCCTCGGGCTCCGCGACCGGCGGGGTGGTGGGCTCGGGCGGGCGCCCGATCCGGGTCACCTGGGGATCGCTCGCCGACTGCGCCGGGGTCGAGATCGGCGACCGCCGGCTCCGGATCAAGGCGAAGGCGGTGATGGCGAGGACCAGGACCACGCCGGCGACGATGGGGAGGACCGGGATGCCGCTGCGGGCGGTGGTGGTCTTGAAGCTGGGGGCGTTGGCCATGCGGGCGGCAGCGCGCGCCGACTCGCTCTGGGGCCGGCGGGGCGCCGGGGCCGCCGGGGCGTCGGCCTCGGACTCGAGGTGGAGCTCCTCGTAGCCGCCGTCCGGCGCACCGGGGGGCGAGGCGTCGTTGGACGACGTCGGGAGCAGCCCCTGGCAGGCGGGGCATCGGGCGTTGGGGCCGCGCGGGGTCGGGACGTCGCGGCCGCAGCGTGGGCAGTGAACCGTGGTGGCCATGTCCGCCGAATGTACCCATACGAGCCGCCGATTGCACAATGATCGGCCGGCGGAAATCGGAGGGAACGGCCTCGGGGATCGGCCGAGGGATGGCGGGCGGAGACGAAGACGTGGAGAATCGCGGCGTGAACGGGACAGCGAGCCGAGGCCGCGGCGCCACCTGGACGAGGGCCGTGTTCGGCCTGCTCCTCTGGGGCGCCCTGGCCTGCACGGCGGTGGCGCAGGAGAGCCCGCCCGAGCTCGACCTGGACCCCGAGGGGAAGGACTGGCTCGACGACCAGCGCATCGCGGTGGAGCTGGAGCTCGGCGCCGTCACCGCCCGCTTCGACCAGTTCTTCGGCGACGACCGGAAGATGGACGCCGACGCCCCCTCCTCGCGCTTGCGGTTCCGGACCTGGGTGAGGACCGCGGCCGACCGGGACTTCGCCATGGGGGGCTCGCTGGGGACCTCGATCCACCTGCCCCGGCTGGAGCACTGGCTCGGCAACGCCCGCCTGGTGCTGGTGGGCGAGAGGCCGCCGGACGGGGTGCCGCCGCCGCCCGCCGGGCAGGACCTGGCCGGCGCCAACCCGGCCCAGGCCCCGGTGGGCGCCCCGTCGGTCGCCTTCCTCTCCCGGGGGCGCGGCAACGCCGAGCTGCGCTTCGACCTGCTCCGGCGCCCCCTGGTGATCCTCGACAGCGGGGCCGGCGTCACCCTGGCCTGGCCGCTGATACCGTTCACGCGGCTGCGCGCCCACTTCCGGGTCGGGCTGGGAGGGGAGGTCTTCCTGCGCGCCACCGAGGCGGTCTTCGTGGAGTTCTGGGGCCGGGGCCTGGGGACCGCCACCGACCTCGAGGTGGGGCGCCTCCTCACGCCCTTCCTGCGGGTGAGGTGGGAGGGGCACGGCGTCTTCGCCCAGCGGACCCGCGGCATCGAGTGGTCGACGCTGGTCGGCGGCGACTGGATGGTGCACCCGCGCACCGGCCTCTTCGCAGGTGGAAGCTGCAGCGGCCTCGGCACCCCGCACCCCGGGCTCGATCTCTGGCGGGTCTGGACCGGGGTCCGGCAGGACGTCTGGAACGGCTGGGTCTTCATGGGGCTGGAGCCGGAGATGACCTGGCCGCGCCTGGCGGGGATGGACCGGACGTCGGTCTGGGCGGTGACCCTGCGGCTCGAGGTGGTCATCGACTCCCGCCCCACCCAGGCTGGAGCCCGGGAATGAACGGGGCCTGGCTCGGCCAGCTGTTCGAATCCCCCGCCACGCTGGCCGGGCTGGAGGTGCTCTGGATCCTGCTCATGGCCGGCTGGATGCTGCAGGAGCGCCGGCCGCCGGTGGCCACCCTGGCCTGGATCCTCGGGCTCTCGCTGCTGCCGGTGGTGGGCGTGCCGATCTACCTCTTCCTCGGCCCTCGCCGGCTCAAGCGCCGCCTGCTGCGCCGCGCCGCCGCCCGCCAGAACGTCTCGGGGAAGCCGGAGCCGTGGGAGGCGCTCGAGGCCGAGGCGCCGATCCAGTCGCGGCAGCTGCTCCAGCTGGCCCGGACCCTCACCGGCGTCCCCGCCGAGACCGCCACCTCGCTCACCCTCTACGACGACGGCGACCAGACCATCGACGCCATGATCGCCGCCATCGCCGCGGCGCGCGATCACGTTCACCTGGAGTTCTATATCTTCGCGCCCGACCGGTCCGGGGCCCGGGTGCGCGACGCCCTGGTGGAGCGGGCCCGGGCCGGCGTCGAGGTCCGGCTGCTGGTGGACGCCTCGGGCTCCTCCCGCCTCAAGGCCGCCTTCGTGGCCCCGCTGGTCGAGGCCGGTGGCCAGGTGGCCCACTTCAACCCCGCCTTCGGCGGGAAGGCCTCGGCCCGGTTCTTCAACTTCCGCACCCACCGCAAGATCGTGGTCTGCGACGGGCTCACCGGCTTCACCGGCGGCGTCAACATCACCGACAGCCACAGCAGCTCGGCGGTGGGCCCGGCGGCCTGGCGCGACACCCACCTGCGGATCACCGGCAACGCCGTGCACGGGTTGCAGCTGGCCTTCCTGGAGGACTGGTACTTCGCCCGCCCCGGCGAGCCGCCGCCGGAGAACGAGGCCATGCGGGCCCGCTACTTCCCGGAGACCGGGCGCGGCCCCGGCCTGGTGCAGATCGTGGCCTCCGGGCCCGACGAGGCCAGGCCCCGCCTGGCACGGCTCGACGAGGCCGGTCACGCCGTGGAGGCCCTCTACTTCGCCGCCATCACCGGGGCCCGCCGGCGGGTCTGGATCACCACGCCGTACCTGCTGCCCAGCGAGCCGCTGGCGGCGGCGCTGGCGAGCGCGGCGCTCCGCGGCGTGGATGTGCGGCTGCTGGTCCCGGCCCGGACCGACTCCCGGCTGGTGGACGCCGCCGCCAGGACCTTCCACGGCGGCCTGCTGGCGGCCGGGGCGCGCATCCACCTCTACGGGCCGCCCATGATTCACGCCAAGACCTGCGTGGTGGACGACGACCTGGCCATCGTCGGCACCGCCAACCTCGACAACCGCAGCCTCCGGCTCAACTTCGAGGTGGTGGCGGCCATCCACGGGGGGCCGGCGGTGGGGGCGCTGGCCGCCTTCTTCACGCGGGATCTGGAGCGGGCTCGCCCGGTGGCGCGGGAGGGGCGCCGGCAGCGGTTCCTGGGCCGGGTCTTCTCCTCGCTGGCGCGGCTGCTCTCGCCCCAGCTCTGACCCGGGCTTTGCCCAGGTGCGGCGTGCCCGGCGGCGACCCTGGCCGCCCGCCGGAGCCGGGCCTCGAGCCGGCTCGCCTGCGCCGGGCGGTATACTGCCGGCATGCGCCAGGTCCAGGTCCAGGGCTGCCTCCCCGCCATCCTCCTGCTGGTGGTGCTCGCCGGCCTGGTGGGGGTGGTGATCTCCGCCAGCCTCGCGGTCGCCCTCCCGGTGGCGGGCGCGCTGCTGGTGCTCGGCCTGGCCCGCTCGCTCTGGTACCGGCTGACCGGGCGCACCCCGCCGTCGCCGCCCCGTGGCGCCACCTTCCGGACCGTCCGCATCGACCCCGGCTGGTCCGGGGGCGGGCCGGGCGGGCCGGCCGACGACGAGGGGCCGGTGATCGACGCCCTGCCGAAGGGGGCGCGGGAGAAGGACGAGGGTCGCGGGTAGGACTGGGTGCGGGGCCCATCCCGCCACCTTTCCCCGGAGGCTCCACATGCGCTTCACCCGTGCCGTCACCCCCCTCATCGCCAGCGGGCTGCTGGCCGCCCTCGCCGCCGGCTGCGCCTCCCCCGCCAAGGTGGTGAAGCCGGAGACCGATGTGCGCGACGCCGTGGCCGCGGCGCCGCTGGCCTCGCCGACCCCGGCGCCCGCGGTCGAGCCGCCGGCGGCGGTGGCCGACCAGCGCTGCTCCATCTCCCGCATCCACTTCGCCTTCGACTCGGCCCAGCTCGACGCCGACGCCCGCACCGGGCTCAAGGGGGTGGCCGCCTGCCTCGAGCAGAAGCGGCCGGCCGCGGTGGTCATCGAGGGGCACACCGACGAGCGCGGCACCACCGCCTACAACCTGGCGCTCGGCCAGCGCCGCGCCGACTCGGTTCGCGGCTACCTGAAGGACCTGGGGGTGGGGGCGTCGCTGAAGACCGTCTCGTTCGGCAAGGAGCTGCCGCTGGTGAGCGGCGCCGGCGAGCAGGCCTGGAGCCAGAACCGCCGCGCCGAGATGCGGCTGCCCGGTGACCAGCGCTCCGACGGGCTCAAGGTGGCCAACCGCTAGGGGGAGGGGGGGGGAGGCTGGGCTCGTGGCGGCGCCAGCGCTAGGCCGCCACGAGCTCCAGCGCAACCCGCCGGGCGGCGGCGCGGGCGTGGCCCACCTGGCCGTTCATGGCCTGGTAGCTCTTGCCGAGGCGGCGGGCCACCGCGGCGATCCCCTCGCCCGCCAGGTCGATGCGGACCAGGGCCTCGACGTGGCCGGGGCAGAGGCGGGAGAGGACGCGGTCGAGGTCGCGGACCGCCTCGACCCGGCGGTGCGAGCCGGTGCTGGAGGACGGGGACTCGTTGGCCAGCTGGGCGCGGAGCCGGGTGCGGGTGGCGCCGTCGCGGAGCTGGGAGAGCGCGCCGTTGCGGACGATGGTGGCGAGCAGCGCCTCCGGTGTGCCCAGGGCGGCGTCGAAGCGCGGCATCCCGGAGGAGAGGAAGGCCACCAGCGCGTCCTGGGCCCGGTCCTCCACGTCGGGGTGGGACTTGGGACGGCGCAGCACCCGGGCGGCGACGGCGCGGGCGTGGTCGAGCAGGTGGGCCCAGCGCGCGGCGTCGTCGGCGGTGGTCGGGGCGGCGAGCGCGGGGCGGACGGCCTGGAGGTTCGGCATCGAGGTGATCTCCCGGGGGCGGCGTGCCCCCATGATCCTCAAACGCCGCCGGCCGCCTTCCCGGCTACCACCGGCTGGCCGGGAGCCGCTCCAAGCGGCCGCCGTCACTCTGGAATCTTTCTTCTCGGCGGGTCGGGAACCTCCGCCGCCCCTGCCCCGGAACTCTCCGCCGGGGTACCCTCCGGGGCCTCCATGGAGAGATCGGCGACAGCGGGCCAGGGCCCGAGCACGGAGCGGCTGGTCGCCGAGGCCTACGACGAACTGCGCGAGCGGGTCCGGTCCATGAGCCGCGGCGCGCCGCCGACGCTGGCCGGGACCGCCGGGCTGCACACGGCGCTGGAGCGGATCCTGCGGCGGCGCACCACCTTCCGCGACGCCCGCCACTTCACCGCCTACTGCCTCTTCCTCATCCGCCGGCTCTGGATCTCCCGGTGGCGGGCCACGGCGCGGCGGCGGCGGCGCGAGGCGGACTCGCTGCTGCCGGTGCTGACGCTGCTCCACGGCGAGCCGGTGGCGGGCTCACGGGAGGAGTCGCTGGCGGTGCTGGAGCTGCTGGCCCAGCTTCGCGCCGACCCCAACATCTCGCGCCGGCGGCGCATCGCCCGCGCCGTGGAGTGCCACGTCGTGGCCGGCTTCACCCAGGCCGAGACCGCCGAGCTGCTGGGCGAGTCGAAGGGGATGGTGCAGCAGCGCATCGCCTTCTTCCTGGCCTGGGCGCGGCTGGCGGTGGCCCCGGACCTCGGGCTGGTGGAGCGGGCGGCGGCGGCGGCGGCCGTCGACCCGCGGCTGGGCCGGCGCGAGGCCATCGCCGAGGCGGCCCGCAGGTACTACCTTCACGGTGAGTCGCGGACGGCCATCGCCGGGGCCCTGGGCTCGACGGCGGCGAGGGTGGAGCAGGACCTGCGGCTCTTCGCGGCCTGGGTGGCGGCGCGCCAGGCCAGGCGCGGGGCGGGAGAGGAGGAGGGCACATGACCAGGCTGGGCGCCGACGTGGTGGTGGAGCTGGTGCTGAAGCAGGATCGCTCGGAGTGGCCGCGGCTCATCGACGAGCTGTGCGACGGCGACGCCGCGCTGGCCGAGCTGGTCCAGGCCCTGCTGGCGCACTACGACAGGCCCGACGGCCCGCTGCCCTCGGGGCCCTACCCGGTGGAGCTGGGCCCCTTCACCCTGGAGCGCGAGCTGGGGGCCGGGGCCCACGGCAAGGTCTACTTGGCGCGCCGCCCGCCGCTCGATGGCTTCGTGGCCCTCAAGCTGCTCCGCCCCGGGCCGGGCATGAGCCAGTTCGTGGAGCAGGTGCGCCGCGAGGCGGGCCGGGCCCGGCGCATCCCCAGCGCCCACGTGGTGCCGGTCTTCGACGCCGGCCGGATCGAGAACGGCCCGTTCTACGTGGAGATGGCGGTCTGCGCCGATCCCGACGAGGAGGCGCCCGGCTCGATCCGCATCGGCCGATCACTCCGCGAGGCGCAGCCGGGGCTCTCGCCGCTGGAGGCGGCCAGGCTGGTGGAGGACCTGGCCGGCGCGGTCCACGCCGCCCACCGGACCGGCATCGTCCACGGCGACGTCAAGCCGGAGAACGTGCTGCTCACCCCGGAGAGCCGGCGGGTCATGCTGGCCGACTTCGGCATCGCCACCTCGCTGGCGTCGACCCAGCCCTCCGGCCTGGGCGCCGCCACCGAGCCCTGGGGGTCGGCGCCGGCCGGCCGCCGGGCCTCGGGGCCGGCCTCCTCGCGGGCGCTCCCCATGGGCACGGTGGCCTACATGGCGCCGGAGCAGTGGCGGGACCGGCTGCCCCCCACGCCGGCCTCCGATGTCTATACCCTGGGTGGAACACTCTACTTCCTGCTCTCCGGCGCGGCGCCCCACGCCGGGCGGATCGGCGACGCCGACCCGAGCCCGCCGCCCCTGCCCAGCGGCGTCCCGCCGCGGCTGCGGGAGATCGTGGCCCGGGCGCTGGCGCAGCGGCCCGAGGACCGGCCGAGCTCGGCGGGCGCCCTGGCCGACGAGCTGCGCCGCTTCAGGAAGCTGGAGCCGACCTGGCACGAGCGCCGCTCCGGGCTGCGGCGCACCGCGCTCTTCCTCCTCCGCCACCGGCGCGAGCTGATCGCCGCCGCCGCGGTGGTGGCGCTGGTCCTGCCGCTGGTGGTGGCCGGCTACCAGCTGCTGACCGGGAAGCTGCTGGAGCTGACGGGGCGCGAGGCGGCGCTGGGGCTGAAGCTGGAGGAGCTGGAGCGGTCGCGGCGCTCGCTGGAGGCCGAGATCGCCCGGCTGGAGGGGGCGGCCGACGCCAAGCAGAAGGAGCTGAAGCGCGTCGAGGCCCGGCTGGCGCAGCTGCCGAAGCTGGAGCAGGCGCTGGGCGCGGCGCGCCAGGAGGCGGAGCACGGGAAGGAGCTGGTGGCCCGTGCCGAGGCCGAGGCCAGGGCGGCGGGCCGGCGCCTGACCACGGTGGAGGCGCAGCTGGCGGGGGCCAGGGAGGCGGCCGGCGAGGCGGAGCGG
This sequence comes from Anaeromyxobacteraceae bacterium, assembly GCA_032654565.1. Lineage (GTDB taxonomy): Bacteria > Myxococcota > Myxococcia > Myxococcales > Anaeromyxobacteraceae > JADKCZ01. The sequence continues at coordinate 105,607 of JAULAX010000010.1, forward strand.
CGCGAGGCGGCGGCCCACAAGGAGGCGGGGCGGGTGGGCGGGGAGCGGGACGAGGCGCGCAAGCGGGTGGCGGACGCCGAGGGGCAGGCGACCCGGCTGGAGGGGCGGCGGGCCGCGCTGGAGAAGGAGCTTCGCGACAACGCGGCGGCGCTGGGGGCGGCGAAGGCGGCGGCGGAGCGGGAGGCGGGGCGCGCCGCGGCCGCCGAGCGGGAGCGGGACGCGCTGCGGGCGCGGCACGGGGTCGGCGCGGGGGCCGCGGGCAGCGGCGGCGAGCCGGGACGGTGACAGGATGGTTGCGCGCCGGGCGTGGTCCGGGTTAACTCCCGCTGCGAGGTCTGAGACCACATGCACAACGTCATCGCCCACGCCGTCACCGCCTCCCTGGCCCTCTTCACGCTCTCCGATGGCCCGGCCGAGAGGCCGGCCAGCGCGGTGAGCGCGGCCGTCGAGCAGCCCCGGGCCACCGCCGCCAAGGCGGCGACGGCGCCCCAGGCCATGGAGCAGGGCAAGCCGGCGGCCGCGAACCAGGCGGCGGTCCCGGTCAAGGCGGCGGGGCCGGCCACGGCGCCGGCGAAGGCTCCGGTGGCGGCTCCGGTGGCGGCGGGTGGGGCGGAGACCCGGGCTCCTGGCCCCAGGCCGGCGGGCGCCAAGCCGGCGGCCCCCAGGGCGGCGGCTCCCGTTCCGGCCGACCCGAAGCCCTGCGAGCCGGTCAAGCCCTGCTCGATCGACTAGCGCCCCGCCTCCTCGATGGCCCCCAAGCCAGCTCCCCCGCCGCCCACCCCGCGCGCCGCCTTCGCGGTGTCGCTGGCGCTGTCCCTGGCAGGGCTGGTGCTGTCGGCGATGCTGGTCCGGGTGCACCATGACGCCGCGGCCGGGCTGACCAGCTTCTGTACCATCAGTGAAGAGATCAACTGCGACAAGGTGGCGCTGAGCGCCTGGTCGGTGGTGTGGGGCGTGCCGGTGGCCGCCTGGGGCCTTTTCGGGTACGCCGTGACCGCGGCCCTGTCGGCCTGGGGGTTGTCGTCGCGCCGGCTTCACGGGCGCTGGCCCGCCGGGCTGCTGCTGGCCCTGGGCGGGTTCGCCACCGCCGGTTCGGTGGCGCTGGCCTGGATCTCGAAGGCGCTGATCGGGGCCTGGTGCCTGCTCTGCATGGGCTCCTGGGCGGCGTCGCTGGGGCTGCTGGTCGCCGCCTGGTTCGCCTGCCGTCCGGCGGGCGTGGGGACGGCCTGGCGCGCCGACCGCAAGGCGCTGGGGCGATACCCGCGCCGCACGGCGGGGGTGGCGGTGGCGGGGCTGGGGGCGGTGGTGCTGCTGGTCGCGGCCTACCCTCGCCTCGAGGCCCGGGCCAGGCCGCCGGTCGGCGTACCGGCGGTGGGGACCAACGCGGGGGCCAACGCGCTGGCGCTTCCGCCGCGGCTGCCGGCGGCCACGGGTCCGGCGGTGCTGTTCAGCGACTACGAATGCCACTTTTGTGGGCTGACGCACGTCGAGCTCAAGGAATTACTCCGGGTCAGGCCGGACATCCGGGTGGTGCGGCGCCACTTCCCGCTCGACCAGGCTTGCAACCCCTTGATCAAGCGCCCCTTTCACCAGCGGTCCTGCGAGCTGGCGCGGGCCGCCATCTGCGCCGAGGTCCAGGGACAGGGGGAGGCGATGGACGACGCGCTCTTCGCGAGCCAGAAGGCGCCGGCGCCGGTGGAGGAACTGGCGGCGCGCCTCAAGCTCGACCTGGGGCGCTTCAGGGCCTGCCTGGTGGCGCCCTCGACCGCGGCCCGCCTGGCCGCGGACATCGACGAGGGGATCAAGGCGAAGCTGCGTTCTACGCCGAGCTTCGTGGTGGACGGGACACTCCACGAGGGCAAGTTCCCGATCGATCGCTTTCCCCTCCGAGAGTAATTGGATCAAGGAAGCTGAGGGGGGTGTGGGCGACGCCTCCGGCGGGGCAGGAGGTCGTTGGCCGGCGAGTACCTTGGGAGATCTTTGCCTCGGGAACCAGCGTTCGATCGCCAAGTAGGGCAGCCAAGATGCCAGCGCCCCGAACCAAATTCACGATAAGTAAAGCCCGACAATCCCCACCCGCGGCCGGAGACGACTGACGTGGTGACGAGGCTGAGTGGGGGAAGCTGACGGGGTGGTGAGTCAGCCAGGGGCGAGGCAGGGGGCGCGGTGGAGGACGCGCATGAGGTAGGTGCCGGCGGGGAAGAGGACGCCGGAGGAGCCGGCGCGCCAGCGGTCGAAGGCGCGGCGGTAATCCTGGATGAAGGAGCCGAGGGCGCGGAGGGCCTGGACGCGACGCCAGGTGTCGTGGCTGGCGACGCGCGGGTTGAGCCCTCCGAGGGGCTCCCTGGTGGGAGGCCTGTCGAAGGGGCGCTGTGCGAGCACGCGCTGGACGCCGAGGAAGCCACGCCCGCGCGAGGCGAGGTGGGCAGAGGCGGCTTGCTCCCGGTCGGCGAGGGCGGCGTGGAGGGAGCGGCGGAAGTGGGCCGGAGAGTCGAAGCCCGTGGGGATGACGAGCCGCAGGGAGGCCCGGTCGGGAAGGGACCCCTGGCCGGCCCGCCGGAAGAAGGAGGAGGGCCTGGTGAACTCGAGGGGCGCGGCGCCCATCTGGTCCGGGGCGGACCAGAGCCCCGGCCAGAGCCGTCCGCGGCGGACCAGGCCGGCCTTGACCGGGTTGGCGAGGGTGTAGGCGACCTTGTCGAGGACGTCGGCCGGGGACTGCAGGGCGACGGCGCTGAAGGTGGGCGGCCCCCAGAAGTACTCCTGGCGCCCCAGCATGGCGTTCATGGAGCGGCCGATGAGCGAGTCGAGGAACCTGCCGAAGGCGGGGAGGCAGGCGTCGGGGTCGGTGACCACGAGGTGGAGGTGGTTGGACATCACGCAGAAGGCGTGGACCTCGACGTGGAAGCGCTCGGCGGCGACGGCGAGGAGGAAGCCGACGAGCTGGTTGGTGGCCTTGGAGGGGCGCAGGAAGAACTGCCGGTTCAGGCACCGGCGGGTGATGAGGTAGGTGGTGCCCGGGAGCACCTGGCGTGGCGCGGTCATGGCCTGGGGCTACATCGCAGGACCCGTGCCAATGCCTCCGCTCGCGATTCCGGCCACTTGCCTCACCGCCGCCCACCCCACCCCGGCCGTCCCGCGGACCTTGGTCCGCAAAACTACTCTGGGACGGGAAGAAGGCTAACGCTTCCGCCGCTCCGTCGCCAACCGTGCCGCCAGCTCGGTCGCCCGCCCCAGCGCGGCGTCGCTTCCTGCGCGCTGGGCTCTCCGCCCCTCCGGCGCCGGAACCCCGAGCCGCTCGGCCGCACCAACCAGGGTCGGATCTCGGTCGGCGCGCTCCGCGGCGCCGCCCTCGAGCGCCGGTCCTGGCGGAGGCGCGGGAAGCGCCCAGGGGAGTGAGGACTCCGTCGTTGCGCCCTCCGTCGGCCCCGCCACCACCAGGTCCACCTGGACACCCACGCCCTGCGGGGAGGTGCCGTCCGGAAGGAAGAAGAGCCCCGTCGTGAGGTACAAGGCGCCGGTGGGCAGCTCGCTGTCGAAGATGTCCTGCAGCGTCCCCTTTCCGAACGTGCGCGCGGTTCCCACCACCAGCGCCCGCCCTCGCGCCCGGAGCGCGCCGGCCACGATCTCGCAGCCCGAGGCCGTCTCCTCGTCCACCAGGACGAGCACGGGCCCGGCGTACGCTCGCGTCGGGGCCGGGTCATGGACGACCTCGTCCTGTGCTCCTCGCTTCTGAATGCGCACCACCGGCCCGCCCGTGAGGAAGAGGCCGGCGATGGCCACCGAGGTGGTGAGGTAGCCGCCGGTGCAGCCCCGCAGGTCGAGCACCACCGCGTCGGGCGGCCTGCGCCCGAGGTGAAGGGCGCGCTCGACTCCGTCGGCCGTGTCTTCGTCGACCTCGTCGACGCGCGCCACCAACACCCGACGCCCGTGCTCCACCCGCGGCGTGGCGGTCACCGACATGTTGCGGTCCTGCAGGACCTCCCGGTCCAGCCGGAAGAGACGCGGCGGCCCCAGCCTGCGGCCGCTCCGTCGGGCGATGCTCAGGGGTACCGAACCCTCGAAGGTGTCGAGGAGCGCAGAGACGTCGATGGCATCGAGGTCTGCGATGGGCGTGGTTCCGACGGCGGTGATCACGTCACCGACGCGGAGGCCGCGCTGCCGAGCCGCCGGAGAGCCGGGGTGGAGCCCGGCGATCGGCATCCCACCTGGCACCGGATCGCCCAGCTCGAGTCCGAGCATGCCGACCGGCGGATTGAGCTCGCGGTCGGAGTGGTTGGCCTCTTCCTCGGTCTCGTAGCGGCTGTGCGGATCGAGCGCGTGGGCGAAGGCATTGACCAGGTCGGCGGCTCCCCGGCCGGCCAGCCTGCGCCGAGAGAGTTCGAGCCACCGAATGGCGCGGCGTGCGCCGAAGGCCTTGGCGATCGGCCACTCCGCCTGGCCACGCACTCGCCAGGCCTCGCCGAGCGCGTCGTTGGCGAGGAGCGCTCGCAAGGCCGCGGAGTCCCGCGGCGGTCTCGCCATCGCCGGGGGCTCTGCCTCGGGAGGCTCGTCCGGCAGCAGCGACGTGAGCGCCTCTGCCGAGACGACGAGGCTCGCGGTCCTGGCCAGGGACGACCGAACCTGGGAGACCTGCGCCTCCAGGTGGTCACATCGGCCGGCGGCGCGCTCGGCCAGCAGGCTGGCGCCCGTGGTGCTCGAGGCGCGCTCCTTGATGGCGGCGACCTCGTCGCTCGTCAACCAGGGGTGGTCGTCGATCAAGGCACCGGCCAGCAGGTCGCGCGCCCGGGCAGCCAGCTCCGGGATGAGGCGATCGTGGACCACGTGGAGGGCCACCGCGAAGTCGATCATCCTCCAGGCTTCTGCGCAGGTGGGTGGTCCTCGAACCGCCCCGGTCGCCATGGTCCCGGCGGGGGCGAGTGCCAACACCAGGACCAGGAGCGCCTGGAATGCGCTCCTGGCCCGCGGGAGCAGGTGGGGAGGACGGGTCGTCATCGATGGCCCACGGTAGTGCGGCCAGTCTTCAATAACCAGCGCTGGCGCAGCCGCCCGAAAACGCCGAGACCCCGCCAGAAGCGGGGTCTCGAGAGTCTTCGAGGCCGTGGCCTCGGCGCCAGCTCAGGCTAGAGCTTGACGATGCACTCAGTCGGGCAGACTTCCAGGCAGGCCGACTTGCCGCCGTTGGAGGCGCACTCGTCGCACTTGGCGGCGTCGATCATGTAGGTGTCATCGCCCTCGGCGATCGCCTCGCTCGGGCACTCGGCGGCGCAGGCTCCACAGTTGGTGCAATCCTCGGTGATCTTGTTGGCCATCGGGTCTCTCCGTTGCTTGGGTTGGTCGAGGTCTGCCCGGAGCGCCAAAATGGAGTCAGCCGGTCTGATTCCTCTGAACTTACGGGGAGATGCACGGAACGCACCAGCCGAACCTTTGGAGGATTATCGCGGATCGTGAGGGGGTTGCGAGAACAGGTGGGAGAATCGCCGGCCACAGGTCGCGCGTCTCGTGCGCGGTCCAGGGACCAACTCGCAAGAAATGCGAGGACTGGCCCTGTCCAGAATGCGCACGTAACCCGTCCCCGCCGTACAGAGTAGTTGCCGGGCTTCAACCATCCCAGAGTAATTCGACGCCCCCCTCTCAAGGAGGATCCCGGTGACCGCTTCCTAGGGGCGCAAGGGTGGCCAGGGGGCGGCGTTCCCCGTCTCATCGACACGGACCTTCACGTGCGCCGGCCCGCGCCAGATGCTGCCAGCGATGACCCTGGCCGGGAGCCAAGGGTAGGAAGCGCGAGCCGATTCGGTGGTGAAGACGGCCGGGGACGGGGGAGGAACGTCCGGGACCGCGGCTGGGAAGCCCTCTTCGGTGACCGGAATGACGAGGGGTTGGGGACCGGCGCCACGTCCAGCGCGTCGCTGGCGTCTGGCGGGGCGGTCGTGGCGAGGCTTGGCGTGACGTGGCTGGCTCAAGTTCCGGTGCTCCGATGCTCCGAATGACTACTCTGGGATGGGCTTCGAACTACTCTGGGATGGCGCTTGGGATGGTGCACATGGTGCTCGACGACGACCCTGGGATGGCGCTCGCTCGCTGTGGCGGCGGCCAGGCTCGCATGGCTGCGTAAGCGCTGGCGGTGACTCGGTTCGCGGCTGACGCTTCGGCCGCGAGACCGCGACACATATAGCAGAAGTCTCGCGCGGATGCAGCGCGAGCGGCCGTCGCGCCATCCCGAAATGACGCGACGAGCCAGCAATCATTGGGCGAATTGGCTTTCGAATGGCTTGCCTCGTCGCCCCAGCCTTGTCAGGATGCGCCTCCCCAATCGGGAACATTCAGCGCCGCAACCGCGCGGGTTAATTGACCTATCCGCTCGACTACACCCGCGCTCGCCGGAAGGAAAGAGGAACGCGCCAAATGACCACGAAGGCCATCAGACCGTCCCTGATCAACCCGCTCGATCCACAGGAGAAGGTCGAGTTCACCATCCCCGGCGAGATCTCCCGGGCCACCGGTCCGTACGAAGAGGCGATGAAGGAGGGCTACGACCTCATCCAGCGCCCGGTCCGCTCCGTCCCCGTCGACGCCATCGAGAAGCAGCACCTCAAGAAGCGCATGACCGTCTGGGAGCGGCTCAAGGTGCTCTCCGCCAAGCCGCCCAACGTCCTCTACCAGAACTGGGGCAAGAACCTCGACGGCGCCTCGCTGGTCACCGCGGTGCTCGACATCGGCGGCCGCGACGTGGCCGTCTACGGCCACGACTTCACGGTGCGCGCCGGCTCGATGGACGCCACCAACGGCAACAAGCTGGCCCGCCTCTTCCGCATGGCCGGCGACAAGGGCATGCCGCTCATCGGGATGAACGACTCCGCCGGCGCCTTCGTCCCGGCCGGCGTCGGCGGCCTCGACGGCTACGCCGAGGCCTTCACCGCGCTGCGCAAGATCAGCGGCGTGGTCCCCTCGATCATGTGCATGTTCGGCTTCAACGCCGGCGGCGGCTCCTACCTGCCGCGCCAGGGCAGCTTCGTCATCCAGCCCGGCGACACCTTCTTCGGCCTGACCGGCCCCGGCGTCGTCAAGTCGGTGCTGGGCGAGGACATCACCCCCGAGGAGCTGGGTGGCCCCAAGGTCCACGGCGCCTCCGGCGTCGCCGACCTCACCGTCCAGGACGAGCTGGCGGCGCTGCGCCAGGCGGTGCGGCTGCTCTCCTACCTCCCCGACAACAACCGCGTGGCGGCGCCGTTCCAGAACACCAGCGATCCCCTCGACCGCAAGACCTGGGAGATCAACACCCTCCTCAAGAAGGCCTTCAACTCGCCGACCGGCTTCAACACCCCCTTCGAGGTCTCCATCGTCATCCAGGGGGTCTGCGACTACGGCGACTACTTCGAGATCCAGCCGGAGCGCGCCCGCGAGGTGGTCACCGCCTTCGGCCGCATCGGCGGGCAGGTGGTCGGCTTCGTGGCCAACAACAGCGCCGTCGGCTCGGGCCAGATCGACTGCGACAGCGCGCTGAAGATCGCCAGGTTCGTCCGCTTCTGCAACATCTACAACATCCCCATCGTCTTCATGGAGGACACCACCGGCTTCCTCCCCGGCCGGGAGCAGGAGGCCCGCGGCATCGTCCAGGCCGGCCGCTCCATGCTCGACGCCATCGTCGACGTGCGGACCCCGCGCATCCTGCTCATCCTGCGCAACGCCTTCGGCGGCGCCTACGCCTCCTACAACAACTACCCGACCGGCGCCGACCTGGTGCTGGCCCTCCCCACCACCCGCCTCGCGGTGATGGGGCCGGCCGGCAAGGAGTTCGTCTACAAGGACGAGCTCCGCAAGATCCGCGGCGCCGTCGCCGAGATGGTGAAGAAGGGCATCGCCACCCGCACCACGGCCGGCATGGACGGCGCCGAGGCCAAGCGGGACTCGGAGAAGGAGGCGGCCGACTGGGTGAAGGTGCAGGAGACCGCGCTCAACCAGCGCTACGAGCGCGAGCTGATGAACCCGAAGGAGGGGCTCTCGCTCGGCTCCATCTCCTCGATCGTCATGCCCACCGACCTGCGCCAGGCGCTGGCCGAGAACATCGGCTTCCTGATGCGCCACTACCAGCCCTCCCCGATGACCGGCGTCCAGCGCGAGTTCCACTGAGCCTGGCCCCATCCCCTAGAGACCCGCGACTCGTCGAGAGAGAGAGACCGATGGCCCAGCCCACCGACCTGTATCGCCACAACCCGCTCATCCACCGCGACCGCCGCCTCGGCGAGTCGAAGTCGGAGTGGGTCCGCTCCTTCGCCTGCACCGACCTGAAGCCGCTCATCGTCTGCCGCGGCCCCATCCGCAAGGAGGCCATGGACGTCTTCGAGGAGATGGGGATCAGCCACTACGGGATCCTGCTCTCCGAGAAGGACTCCATCGTCTACCCCAACGCACTGGCCCCCGAGCTGCGCCAGTTCAACGACTCCAGCCGCGTCCACCGGGTGCCCGACTACTCCGGCGCCAGCAAGGAGGAGCGCGTCGAGCGCATGAACCAGATCGTGCAGATCGCGCACGACAACGGCTACGACTCGGTCTTCGCCGGCTACGGGTTCATGGCCGAGGACGAGGAGTTCGTCGCCACCATCGAGAAGGCCGGGCTCAAGTTCATCGGCCCCAACTCCACCACCCAGGCCCGCGCCGGAAAGAAGGACGAGGCCAAGCGGACGGCGCTGGAGGTCAAGGTCAGCGTCACCCCGGGCATCAACAACGTCACCGCCCGCACCGTGGTCTCCAAGTTCCCCAGCCGCAAGCAGCTGCTGGCGGTCATCGAGGCCCGCAAGCTCACCGTCGATCCCAAGGTGGTGGCCAACGAGAAGCTCTCCCTCGAGGACCTCGCCGACCAGATCCTCGCCGCCTGCTACGCCAGCGGCCAGGACCTCTACACCATCGAGGAGCTGGGGGCGCAGGTGGAGAAGGAGGTCGCCGCCATGTTCAGGGAGCACCCGCGCAGCCGGGTGCGCCTCAAGGCCATCGGCGGCGGCGGCGGCAAGGGGCAGCGCCTCCTGGGCGGCTCGCTGCTGACCATGGAGAAGGCCACCGACAAGGACATCGCCGCGGCCTCGGTCGACGCCCCGGCGCTGGTGCGCGAGGTGCTCAACGAGGTCAAGGCCACCGGCGTCGGCGACAACAAGAACGTCCTGGTCGAGCTCAACATCGAGCAGACCCGCCACAACGAGATCCAGCTGCTCGGCAACGGCCAGTGGTGCGTGACCCTGGGCGGCCGCGACTGCTCGCTGCAGATGCACGAGCAGAAGCTGCTGGAGATCTCGGTGACGCAGGAGGGGCTGACCGCCGCCATCGAGCGGGCCGAGCAGGCCGGACGGAAGGCCGAGGCCAGGTCGCTGGCCACCGATCTCGAGATCCTCAAGCGCATGGAGGCCGACGCCGCCCGCTTCGGGCAGGCGGTGGGGCTCGACTCCGCCTCCACCTTCGAGTGCATCGTCGACCGCGACCGCTACTACTTCATGGAGGTCAACACCCGCATCCAGGTGGAGCATCGGGTCTCCGAGCTCTGCTACAGCCTCAAGTTCACCAACCCCGACGACGCCAGCGACTTCTTCGTCGTCGAGTCGCTGGTCGAGGCCATGGCCCTGCTGGCCCGCCACAAGAAGCGACTCCCCAAGCCGGTCCGCATCCCCCGCTTCGGCGCCTCCGCCGAGGCCCGCCTCAACGCCACCGACGCCTCGCTCTCGCCCCACGCCGGCGGCGTCATCCGCTTCTGGTCCAAGCCCATCGAGGGCGAGATCCGCGACGACCAGGGCATCAGCCTGCCCAACCCCGACACCGGCATGTTCATGCGCTACCGGGTGGCCGGGGCCTACGACTCCAACATCGCCCTGCTGCTCACCCAGGGCGAGCACCGCCTGCAGAGCTACCAGCGCCTCTCCACGGTGCTGGCCAGGACCAGCCTGCGCGGGCAGGACGTCGCCACCAACCTCGAGTTCCACTACGGCCTGGTCAACTGGTTCATCGGCCAGAACGTCATGGCCAAGCCGACCACCCGCTTCGTGGTCCCGTACCTGACGCTGGTGGGCCAGCTCAAGGAGGAGGCCGGGAAGATCGACACCGTCGTCGCCTTCCTGGAGATGAAGAAGCACTACGCCAAGCAGGTGGCCGCGGCCAACCCCGACGATCCGGCCCTGGCCAAGGCCATGTCGGAGGTGCTGGACCGCAAGGGGACGCTGCTGACCCGCCCCATGGACCGGCTCATCGACGACCCGCACCTGCTCTCCGGCTGGCTCAGCCTGCACCGCAACGACGCCACCTTCGAAGGCAAGAAGCTCACCTGGCGGCGCAACCCGCTGGCCATCCTCCAGGAGACCTACGACTACCTCAACATGGCCTGGGATCCGGCGGCGCCGGCCGCCGAGGTCATCTGGGAGCACGACCAGGCGCTGCTGTCGCGGGCCATCCGCTTCTACGCCGAGGTGCGCAAGAAGCTCGGCCTCTCCGAGGAGCAGTTCAACGAGCTCGACGAGGTGCTGCGCAAGGAGGCGCCCGCCGGCGGGTACGACGCCGCGACCTGGGAGCAGATCCGGGCCGCCCACCTCGGCTTCGAGGCCGGCAACGAGCTGCTCGGGCTGCTCTTCACCATCGCCGAGAAGGTGAAGTTCTTCGCCTTCCGCGTCGAGGAGGACCTCGACGTGACCATCCCGGTCCACCTCAACGACGCCGACCTGCAGGCCCGGATGAAGAAGATCCTGGTCCCGCCGCCGCAGACCAAGGCCGACGAGATCGTGGCGGTGAGCGGCGGCATGTACTACGGGCAGGAGGCCCCGGGCCGCCCGCGCTTCGTCACCGAGGGCATGCACTTCGAGAAGGGGCAGCCGCTCTACGTGGTCGAGGTGATGAAGATGTTCAACACCATCCGCGCCCCCTTCTCGGGCACCCTCGACAAGATCGTCATCCAGGGCGGGGAGGGGACCATCGTGCAGAAGGGGCAGCCGCTCTTCAAGATCACCCCGGACGAGAAGCACGTCGAGGTCGATCCGCGCGAGCTGGAGAAGCAGCGGCGGGTCACCACCGGCGAGGCGCTCAAGGCCATCCTGGAGTAGGTTCGGCGGCAATCGATCATCGGCGCTGGGGGCACACGGATGAAGCCAGGCAAGTTCATCGTCTTCGAGGGCATCTACGGCGCCGGGCGGCTGGTGGTGGCGCTGGTCGACAAGGTGCGCGCGGCGCTGGCCGCCGAGGGGGTCGAGGTCTACGAGCTGGACAGCCCCGACAGCGGCCGGGCCCAGCTGATGGGCGCCGGCGGGCTCGACGGCAGCTGGCGGTACGGCCGGTTCGAGGCCGACTTCTTCTTCGAGCTGGCCTCCCGGGCGCGGGTCTCGGCGGTGGCGCGCGAGAAGCTCGGCAGCGGCAAGACCGTGCTCTGCAAGAGCTTCACCCTCTCCTCGGTGGTCTACGCCGGCCTGAAGGGGCACGACTGGTTCCGCGAGGATCTCAACGTGCTGGAGGCGCGGGCCCGCGGCATGCTCGGCGCCGCGCCGCTCGCCCCCGACCTGACCGTCTTCGTCGACCTCCCGCCCGAGGCGGCGGTGCGCGAGCTGGGCGACAAGCTCACCGGGCTCTTCACCCTCGACGACCTCAAGCAGCAGCGGGCCGCCTACCTGGCCGAGCTGGGGCGCCTCCCGGCGGGCAGCGTCAAGCTGCTGCACGCCGCCGAGACCGCCGACGCCATCTTCCCCGAGGCGATGGCGGCGGTCCGGGCGTTGAAGTAGGCACTGCGGCTACGGCACCTGCCCCAGCCCCTCGCGGGCCGAGAGCTGGTCGGGGGCGAAGGCCAGCACCGCCTCGAAGGCCTCGCGCGCCTCGCGGTTGCGCCCCAGCTTGAGCAGGGTCCAGCCGAGCCCGGTGCGCATCTCGGCGTTGGCCGGCCAGGCGGCCACCGCCCTCCGGTAGAGCGGCTCGGCCTCGCTGTACTGGAGCTGGCTGAAGTGGATCCAGGCCAGCCGGCTCACGGCCGTGAAGTCGTTGGGAGCGAGCAGCAGCGCCTCCTCGCCCAGCTTCTGCGCGTCCTTCCAGCGCCGCAGCGCCATCAGCGGCAGCATGGCGCCGAGCCGCGGCTCGACCGCCGCCGGCTCCAGGGCCGCGGCCTTCTGGTAGGCGCTGGCCGAGAGGGCGTGGCGGCCGGCCAGGTAGTGGAGCCAGCCCCTGCGCAGCACCCCCACGTAGCCGCTTCCGGCCGGGCCGAGCTTCTCCATCAGGTCGAGGGCGCTGGTGTAGTCGCCGCGGGATTCCGCGGCGTAGGACTGTCGGTAGAGATCGGCGGCGGCCCCCTGGGCCCGGACGGCCGGGGCGGCCAGCAGGGCGGCGAGGAGCAGGGCGGCGCGGAGCAGGGCGGCGCGGAGCAGGGCGGTGCGGAGCAGGACGGTGTGCATGGTGTTCACCTCGGGTTGAGAGAGCTAGAAGGCGTAGGTGAGGCCGGCGGTGAGCCGGGTGGCGGTGGAGTCGACGGGGGTGGCGCCGCTGGCCGCGGTTCGCCAGCGCTCCAGGTCGGCACCGAGCCAGCCGCGGACCGAGCTGCTGAACGGCACGCCGGCCTGCAGCCGCAGCGCACCACGCAGCTCCTCGGGGAGGCCGTAGAGGGTCCGCTCGCCGAGGTCCCAGGGGCGGCGCTGGCTGCCGTACTCGCCGCGCAGCGAGAGCGTCCAGGGGCCCTTCCAGGCCACCCCGGCCAGGGCCGCGCCGCTCACCGTGCCGTCGAGCCGCTGGCCACGCCAGCCGGCCTCGAGCGAGAGGTGGCGGCCGATGGGCAGGGCGGCGCCGACCTCGAGCTGGGCGCTCGACTGGTCCTCCCAGGAGACGACGGCCGCCGAGGCCCGCCACTCGAGCCCGAGCCGGAGCGTGGCGGCCAGCCCGGCGCCGGCCCCGCCGTACGCATAGATCTTCTTCACCCCACCGGTCGCCGAGGTCGAGCTGGAGGCGGCGACGCCCTGCAGCGCCAGGCTCCAGCCGGACCCGGCGTAGCCGAGGGAGAGCTGCCCCTCGAGCGCCAGGTCGCTGATCCCGGCGCGGCCTCCGCCGGGGGTCGCCACCGGGGCGGCGAAGCCGCGGGCGGTGGCGCCGATGGTCCAGTGGTCGCGCAGGACGGCGTCGAGGGAGAGCGCCCCCGAGCCGAGCGAGCCGCGGCTGGGGTTGCCGCGCCAGCTGGTGCCGCCGGCGGAGAGGCCGAGCCAGAGCTGGTCGGGCGAGCCGCGCCGGTTCAGGGCGTCCTCGAGGCCGCGCTGCGCCTCGGCCGAGTCGGGGGAGAGCGCCAGGGCCCGCCGGTAGGCGCGGGCGGCCTCGGCGTAGTTGCCGGCGCGGAGCAGGAAGAAGGCCCGGTCGAGCTGCAGCGGGAAGTCCTGCGGCCAGGTGGCGGCCGGGGTCTCCAGCAGCCTGGCCGCCTCGGCGAAGCGGCCCGCCGCGGCCAGCTTCCGCGCCGCGGCCAGCGCCGCGTCGTAGGGGTCGGCCGGGGGCGCCTCCGGCGGCGCCGGCTCGACCGGCACCGCCCGGACCGGTGGTGCCGTCTCGGCCTGGGCCGCCAGGCCCGCGGCCGGCGGAGAGACCGCCAGCAGGAGGGCCACCAGCCGCGCCGCAGGCAGGCTACCCACGGGCCACCTCCTCGACCCGCCGGGCCCGGCTGACCTCGTCGCCCACCCGGACCTCGAGCTCCAGGGGACCTGCGGCGTCGAAGACCGCCAGCGTCTGCAGCGCCCGGCCGCCGGCGCGACCGGCGCCGCGGATCTCCAGCCGGGCCCCGCGGCGCCCCGCCGTGTAGGCCACCGCCACGCCGCCCTCGGGGAGGAACGGCTCGGCCAGGTCGGAGAGCCAGCGGACCCAGCGGGGCCGGAGCCGCCGCCGCGGGAGCACGTCGTCCCAGCGCAGCCCCGCCGGCAGCTCGTAGGGGACCCGCGGCGCGGCGGTGGCCAGCAGGTGGAGCGCGCTCTCGCGGCGCCCGAGCTGGTCGTGGACCACGAACTGTCGCCCCTGGTTCTCGAACCAGAGCGTCGCGCCCATCGACCGCGACTCCAGGAAGAGCTCGCCGAAGAGGCCGATGCGCGAGGCCACCTCCTCGCGCAGCGTCCGCCCCCTCGCCCCGGTCACCTCGAAGGCCAGGGGGGCGCCGATCCCGAAGGCGAAGGGGGTGGTTCCCTCCTCGCGGCGCACCAGCGCCCGGACCGACAGCCCCTCGGCCGGCAGCAGCCAGCGGTGGAGCACCGGCTGGTCCTCGTCACCGGAGAGCACGTCGGAGAAGGTCGGTTCCAGCGTCGGCGCCCCGAGGCGGGGATTGCCCTGCAGCTGGAAGTGGAGGTGGGGGACGAAGGACCGGCCGCTGTTGCCGCACAGGCCGAGCCGGGCCCCCTGCCGGACCAGCTGGCCCTCCCGCACCTCCACCGTCCCCGGGGAGAGGTGGGCCACCAGCGAGTAGAGCCCGACGCCGTGCTGCAGCAGCACCACGTTGCCCCAGGGCTCGCGGGCGTTGCGGGTGCCGGGGGCGTTGTCCGGCACGTCGTTGACCACCTTCACCACGGTGCCGTCGGCGGCCGCCAGCACCGGCAGCCGGTAGCAGCGGTGGTCGCGCAGCTCCAGCCCGCCCGCGGCGTGGGTGGTGCCGGCGGCGTCCGCCACCTCGAAGTCGAGGCCGTGGCGCCAGGGGCCGCGGTGGGTGTGCCGGCCGTCCACCCCCTGCGTCACCAGCCAGCGGCCGGCGAAGGGGAGGGCGAAGCGGACGCCGTAGCCCGGGCCGAAGCGGGCCACCCGGGTCCGGTAGTAGGCCAGGTTGGCCTCCGGCGTCCCGGCGGCGAAGTCCACCGCCTTGGGCGCGGCGTCGCGCACCCGCTGCCGCAGCGCCAGCAGCACCACCAGCATGGTGACGTTGAAGGGGAGGAGCAGGACCGGCAGGTCGACGGGCCGGAGCAGCGCCGTGGCGCCGGCGGTGGCCAGCCCGGTGAGCAGGGCGGCGCCGGCGGCCAGCAGGAAGGCGGCGCGCTGCGGGACGAACCAGACGCCGCCGAGCGCCACCGCCGTGAGCATGGCGTTGGCGCAGAGCACCAGCAGCGAGGCGTCGCTGGCCAGCGTCACCACGCCGGCGGCGAGGGCCGCGGCCACGCCGAAGCCGACCAGGGAGAGCAGGGTGGCGATGCGGCTCTGCAGCACCAGCGCCGCCAGCACCAGCGCGCCGGCCGTCACCGTCGGGGAGAAGAAGATGGCCCCCAGGCTGCGCAGGTAGAGCGCCGCCAGCTCCGGGAGCCAGGCCGGCGGCGGCTCCGGGAGGAGCGACGGCGCCGTCCGCGACACCACGCCGACCACCGGGGCGGCGGCCAGCGCCAGCCAGGTGACCAGCACCGACGGGAGCGAGAGGAGCGGCAAGGCGAAGACCGCCCCCAGCGCCGACTCCAGCGCCGCCTCCAGGAAGACCACCGCCACCACGGCCAGCGCCAGCAGCGCCGCGGCCCCGGCGCCGGGCTCGAAGAGGGCGCCGATGGCCAGGCCGACCAGCAGCGGGTTGTAGCCGTAGCGGCCGCGCGCCGAGGCCGCCTCCCCGAGGGAGAGCAGCCGCACCAGGGCCTGGCCGAGGAGCACCGCGGTCAGGCCGGAGAGGCCGAGGCGGGGCGACAGCGCCGTGGCCAGGAGCAGCAGCGCGCCGACGCCGGGGTGGTCGGAGAAGAGCACCTGGGCGTAGGCCACCAGCGCCGCGGCGGCGGTGGGGGGCAGGGCCGGCCGGGGCGACGGCCCGACGCCCTCGGCCAGGCCGGCGCGGTCGGCGGTCACGACAGCCACGCCGGGACCTCCTCCTGGCTGAGCAGGGTGTCGACCGTCTCGCGCTTGCGGATCACCGAGACCTCTCCCTGGCGGGAGATCAGCACCACCGCCGGCCGCTCCTGGATGAACTGCATCCACTGGGTGACGTTGTAGGCACCGACGTTGCGGAAGACGAGCTGGTCCCCCGGGTTCATGGGCGGGAAGAGCAGGTTGTCCCGGACCACGTCGATGTTCATGCAGAGCGGGCCGTACATCACCGTCGGCTCCGGGGTGCCGCTCAGCTCCTGGGCGGGGATGACGTCGTGCTTGTACCAGTTGGCGGTGAAGAGCAGGTTGACGCCGGCGTCGAGCACCACGCCGCGCCGGCCGTCGGGCAGCCGCTTGTTGGCGTGGACGCTGGCCACCAGCGAGCCGGCCTCGTCCACCAGCGCCCGGCCGGTCTCCAGGAAGATGGTGGGGGCCTTCTCCGGCGGGTACTGCAGTGCGCCGAGGCCGTCGGCGATGGCCTCGGCGTAGGCGCTGAAGGCCGGCGTGGTCTGCTCGCCCGGGAGGTACTGGGCGTGGAGGGTGTTGCGCGAGGCGAAGCCGCCGCCCAGGTCGAGGTAGTCGAGGTGGACGCCGTGCTCGCGCGCCAGCTGGTTGGCGAACTCGGCCATCTTGGCCGCCTCCTGCCGGTAGGCCTCCACGTCCTGCACGAAGGTGCCGATGTGGCAGTGCAGGCCGGCCAGCACCAGCCGGTCGCCGGCCCGGAGCCGCCGCACCGCGTCGGCGGCCTGTCCGCTCTCCAGGTTGAAGCCGAAGCGGGACCAGGCCGGCGTGCCCGCCACCGCCATGTTGAGCCGGATGGCCACCTTGGGTCGCAGGCCGAGCTTCTGGGCGACCCGCTCGGCGCGGAGGATCTCGTCGAAGTTGTCGAGGTGGACGCGGGCCCCCACCGTGAAGGCCTTCTCCAGCGCCGCGTCGGGCTTGAACGGGCCGTTGAAGAGGATCTGGGTGCCGGGCACGCCGAGGTGGAGGGCCTTCTCCATCTCCATGGCGCTGACCACCTCGGCCCAGGAGCCCTCGCGGTGGAAGACCTTGCAGATGGCGTCGAGGTAGTTGGTCTTGTAGGACCAGGCCAGCTGGGCCCGCGGCAGCCGCAGGGCCAGCGCGTCGCGCAGCTCGCGGTAGCGGGAGACCAGGGAGCGCTCGCTGAAGACGAAGAGCGGCGAGCCGTACCTGGCCACCAGGTCGCGGACCGGGACGCCCTCGAGCTCGGTGAGCGGGCGGGTGGCCTGGGAGCGGGCGAACTTGTTCATCATCCCGGGCTGGTGGCGGACGAAGGTGGGGCGCTCGTAGCGGACGAGTGACATGCGAAGCCTCTGCGGGTGGGGTGGGGGAGGGGTGGAGGTCAGCCGGCGAGCAGCTCGCCGGTGGAGGCGAGCTCCTGGAAGGTGCTCATGCTCCGGATCTGGTCGAGCGAGATGCGGACGAACATGGTGCCAGCCTTGAAGTCGGGGAGCGGGGTCGGCGCCTGGCCGGCGGCCAGCTGCACGGTGGCGTAGGGCAGGTTCTGCCCGGCGCCGGCGGCGAGGTAGACCCAGGCGGGGAAGCGCGGGTTGACCTCGATGAGGAAGTACCTCCCCTCCGGGGTCCGCATCACCTCGACCTCGCAGGGGCCGCGCCACCGGGTGGCGGCCATGAACTTGCGGGTCATCTCGATGAGGTTGGGGTCGTTGACCGCGACGCCGGCCCAGCCCTTGCCCTTGTCGGTGAGGAACATCTTCTTCATGGGCACGGCGCCGACCAGGCCGCCCAGGCCGTCGCCCACCGCCACCACGTCGTACTCCTCGCCGGCGTGGAACTTCTGGGCGATCACCGGGACGCCCCACTTCGCCACCGTGGCGTGGAAGGAGCCCAGCGCCTCGTCGAGCGAGGCGACGTGGTGGGCGCCGTAGAAGATCCCCTTGAGCATGAAGGGGTAGCTGACCCGCTCGTGGACGGTGTAGAGCTCGCGTGCGTCGGAGATCACCTGCGAGGCCGGGACCTCGATGCCGGCCTTCTGGCCGAGCTCGGCCAGCCGGACCTTGGAGCGCAGCTCGAACTGCTCGCGGGTGGGCAGGTACATGCCGATGCCGAGCGACCGCAGCTCCTCCTCGAGGGCGATGAAGGAGGGCAGCTCGGAGTCGAGCGTGGGGATGATGACGTCGATGGGGAACTTCGAGTGGACGTAGCGGATCCGCTCGCGCAGCGCGTCGACGCCCTGGCTCGGGTAGGGGATGAGGAAGGAGGCGGCCAGGCCGAGCTCCTCGCTGTAGAGCCCCGGGTCGAGGGTGTCGTAGGCCAGGCCGATGAGCTGCCCGGTGAAGCGGGGCTCGTGGCGGATGGAGCGGAGGACGGCGACGCCGGGGCCGGGGTTGTCGGTGGCGTTGAGCCCGGTGACGGCGATGGTGAGGTCGTGCCTGGACATGGGGTGCTCTCGGGGAGGCGTGGGGCTAGCTGCGCTCTTCGGCGGGGAGCAGGCCGCTCTCGCGGAGCTGCTGCATGAACTCGCGGACGTCGCGGAGCGGGTCGTCGCCGGGCCCGGTCTGGTAGCCGGACTCGAGGGCCTGGCGGATGGCCGGCTCGGAGAGCCCGTCCCGAAGCTTCTCGAGGATGAACCGGCCCGTCTGGTTCAGGCTGAAGGTGAGCCCCGTGTAGGGGTCGAAGAGGAAGCCACTCTCGCTGACGGCGAGGTCCTTGAGGCGCTGCATCCGGTCGGTCACTGCGGTTCACCTTTCGTTGGAGGTGGCGCCATCGCGCCCTTCCTGACGGTGGGAAGGAGGGGCGTCGATTTTTGTTCCCGGGGTGATGCGCTATCCTCGACGAGTGGGGCGGACCGATCTCGATCAGCTGGTGGAGCGTGCCCAGGCCGGCGAGGTCCGGGCCTTCGAGGCGCTCATCGAGGGGCAGCTCCCCCGCATCCGCCGCTACGCCCGCGCCTTCGCCGGCGCCGAGCACGAGGCCGACGACCTGGCGCAGGAGGCGCTGGTGCGTGTCTACAAGAGCCTGCGCTCCTTCCGGTGGCAGTCGGCCTTCTCCACCTGGCTCTTCGCCGTGGTCCGCTCCGCCTTCCTCGACGCCATGAAGGGTCGGGCCGGCACCCGGCGGGCCCTGGAGGAGCCCTGGAGCGAGGCCCACGCGCAGCTCGAGGGCGGGGAGCGACCCGACGAGCGGCTCTCCGCCGAGCAGGACCGCCGCCGGGTCTGGGCGGCGCTGCGCCAGGTGCCCACCGAGTTCCGCAGCGCGCTGGTGCTCTTCGACATCGAAGGCTGCAGCTACGACGAGGTGGCGGCGATCGAGGAGGTGGCGGTGGGGACGGTCAAGTCGCGGCTCTCGCGGGGCAGGGCCCACCTGCGCCGGCTCCTCGAGGCCGACGGGGAGGGCGCCCCACGTGGGACTTTCGTCGAGCCGGGAACATCGACGGTGACCATGTCGTCTGATCAGGTGGAACCATGAGCCAGCCGGTCGACAGCGGGGATGGGGACCTCCGGGCGCGGCTCGCCGCCCTGCGCACCGACCTGCCCGAGGGGGACTTCAAGCTGGCGCTGCACCGGCGCCTGCAGGCCGCCGGGCCGCCGGTGGACCCTTCGCCGTGGCGCCGGCTCGCCGAGCTCCTCCAGGCGCGGCAGCTCTTCTGGCCGGCGCTGGGGGCTGCCGCGGGCGTGGCCGCCTTCCTGCTGCTCGCCTCGCCGACGCCCGCGCCGGTGGGCACCGAGGTGGCCCGGCTCGCCACCCGGCTGCCGGCGAGCCAGGTGGCGGTGGTGCGGCTCACCTTGAGCGCCGACGGCCCGGTGGAGGCCGCCCGCATCCGGGTCTCGCTGCCGGCCGGGCTGTCCTTCTGGGCAGAGGGGAAGGAGCTGGCGCAGCGGGACTTCGAGTGGACGCAGGCGCTCACCGCGGGCGACAATGAGATCCCCATCGCGGTGCGAGGCCAGCGGCCCGGCCGCTACCGCATCGGGGTGGAGACCCGCATCGGCGGGGAGCGGATCGAGGACGAGATCATGATCGAGGTGACGGGCGGATGAGGCGGCTCCTCATGACCATGGCGGTGCTCCTGCTGGCCGGCCCGGTGACGGGCCGGGCCGAGGAGGCCAGGCCCGGCGCCGCCACCGTCTCGCCGGCGCCGACGTCGGCGAGCACCTCGCCCCGGGCCACCGGACCGGCGACGGTCGGGCCCCGGGTCCGCTCCTCCCACCGGGTCGACGTCATCGCGCCCGGTGAGCGCGTCGATACCGTCATCGATCGGGTCCGCGCCGGTCGACCGGCCACCGGAGGCCCCGACGGCGGCCGCGGACCGGGTGGCGGTCCAGGTCCAGGGCCGGGGCAAGGACCGGGATCAGGACCAGGACAAGGACCAGGAGGTGGCCCACCGCCGGGCGCTGGACCATCGACAGGACCTGGACCTGGCGGTCCTGGATCGAGGCCCGGACCCGGGATGGGCCCGGGCCTTGGCGGTCCACCTTCGGCGGATCGCCCTCGCCGATGACGCTCGCCAGCGCCCTGGCGCTGCTCCTGGCCACGGCACCCCTCGACCCCCTCGCCGGAGCCCGCGGCGCCTTCGCCGCCGGGGACTACGCTCTCGCCGAGCGGCTGGCGCTGGAGGGGCAGGCCGAGCCGCCCGCGGCGGCGCTCTACCTCGCCGGCCTGGCCCGCTTCCGGGCCGGCCGCCCCGCCGAGGCGCTGGAGGCGCTGGACCGGGCCGAGGCCGGCGCCGACTCCGCGGCCGCCTGGCACTTCAACCGCGGCGCCTGCCTCTACCAGCTCGCGCGTCACGCCGAGGCCGAGGCCGCCTTCCTGGTCGCCGCTGCGGACCCGGCCTTCGCGCCGCTGGCGCTGGTCAACGCCGGCTTCGCCGCGCTCGACGCCGGCGAGGCGACGCGGGCCGGCGAGCTGGCGGCGCGGGCTCGTGGCGTGGCGACCGGCCCGGCCCTGGAGCTGGTCGAGGAGCTGGAGCAGGCGCTCGAGGCCGGCCCGGGCCGGACCGGCGAGCCTCCCGCCAGCGGATCTCCAGCGAAGCCCCCGGCGCCGGCGGCGACGCCGACCTCCCAGCTCACCGCCGAGGCCCACCTGGAGGCCGGCTGGGACAGCGACGCCCTGCGCTCCGGCACCGGCGTGCTGGAGCGGCCCCACCAGTCGGACGGCGCCGGCAGCCCCCTGGTGGCGGCCGCCGCGGCGCTGGCCTGGCGCGGCCCGGTGCTCGGGGCCACGGCCCAGGCGAGCTACGCCTTCAACCAGGTCGCCTACCTGAAGCCGCAGGCCCGGGACCGGAGCGACCAGGAGCACGACCTCCGCCTGGCGGCCCGGGTGGCCCCGACGCCGCAGCTCCAGCTCGAGCTCTCGCTCTTCGGCCAGTACGCGCTGGCCGGTCTCTCCAAGCTGCGCGGCCTGCAGGCGGCGGGTGGGGCCCGGCTGGCCGCCTCCTACGACCTGTCGCCGTCGCAGACCAGCCGCGCCGGCGGCTCCTTCACCGCCAAGCAGGGGGTCGGCAGCGAGTTCGCCTCGCTCACCGGCGATCGCTGGGAGGCCGACGCCTCGCACGAGGTCCGCTGGGAGCGGCTCGCCCTCGAGGCCGGCTACCGGCTTCGGCTCGAGCGGATCGGCATCGTCTCCACGTCGCGCCCGCCGATTCCGCTCGGGGCGGCGCCCTGTCCGCTGGGCTGCGCGGTCACCGACCGGGAGCCGCTCAGCTACCTCGGCCAGACCGGCTGGCTGGCGGCGCGGCTGGAGCCGTGGTCCTGGCTGCGACTCGACCTCGACGCTGGCCTGGAGTGGCGGCTCTACGACGACACCATGGGGACCATCCTGACAGGCCCGGATGGCGCCGGGGTGCTGGTCGGCGCCAGGCAGCGGCACGAGCGGCGCTGGTTCACCGGCGAGACCGCCGCGTTCCGGGTCGCCCCCTGGCTCTCGCTCAGCCTCCGGCACGACTGGCTGGACAGCCGCTCCGCCCTCCAGGCGGTGCCCGGAGGCGTCATGTGCCCGGCCTCGCAGCCGGCCTGCCCTCCGGTCGGCGCCGTCGAGCGCTGGAGCAAGCACGTCCTGACGCTGGGCGCCTCGCTGGCCTGGTAGCTGGCTGCGTCAAGGCTGACGCGCCGCGGCAGGATCGGTCAGCGAACTACTCTGGGACGGGATCTGGGGTGAGGTGTAACGTCGCAGCCTCGTCATCTGCGGGAAGGACACGGCGTCGCAGCTCCTCGCGGGCTGGTCGCCCGAAGCACCGGAACCGCAGGGGAGGTGCGCATGGAGACCGGCGAGGACCAGAACGTCCTGCACGCCTTCTACCGGGTGGTGCGGGAGAGACGCGGGGAGACCTACCTCTCGCAGCCGGTCGGTGGCGGCCGGGTCGATGACCTCTCCTTCGACCGCACGCTCGACGAGTCGAAGCGGATGGCCGCCTACCTGCGCTCGCTCGGCCTGCCGCCGGGGAGCCGCGTCGGCATCGTCTCCAAGAACTGCGCCCACTTCTTCCTCGCCGACCTGGCCATCTGGATGGCGGGGCTGGTCCCGGTGGCGCTCTTCCCCACCTACTCCGCCGCCACCGTGCGCTACGTCCTCGAGCACAGCGACTGCCAGCTGCTCTTCGTCGGCAAGCTCGACGACTGGCCGGAGATCGCGCGAGGGGTGCCCGCCGGGCTGCCGGGCGTGGCCTTCCCGCTGGCGCCGCCGACCGGCCTGCCACGCTGGGACGACCTCGTCGCGCGCCACCCGCCCATCGCCGACGAGCCGCGCCGACGGCCCGAGGACTGGGCCCTCATCGTCTACACCTCGGGGAGCACCGGCCAGCCCAAGGGGGTGGTCCACACCTTCGCGTCGATCTCGGCGGCGGTCTACGGCATCGTCAAGCTGCTCGGCATCCGGGGCAGCGACAGCGGCTTCTCCTACCTGCCGCTGGCGCACATCATGGACCGCTGGGTCTCCGAGTGGACCTCGCTGGTCACCGGCTACCGGGTCTCCTTCGCCGAGAGCGTCGACACCTTCCTCGCCGATCTCAAGCGGGCCCGCCCCACGCTCTTCGTCTCGGTGCCGCGCCTCTGGCTCAAGTTCCAGCGAGGGGTCTTCGCCAAGGTGCCGGAGCGGCGGCTGGCGCGGCTGCTGCGGGTGCCCGTCCTCTCCGGGCTGGTCAAGCGCCTGATCCTGCGGAGCCTCGGCCTCGACCGGGTCCGCTTCGCCGCCAGCGCCTCCGCCCCCATCCCGCCCGAGCTGATGACCTGGTACCGCGACCTCGGCCTCGAGCTGCTCGAGGGCTACGGCATGACCGAGAACGTCGGCTACTCGCACGCCACCCGCCCGGGCCGGGGCGTGCCCGGCTACGTCGGCCAGCCCTACGAGGGGGTCGAGTGCAAGCTCGGCGAGGGCGGGGAGATCCTGGTGAAGAGCCCGGGGACCATGGTCGGCTACTTCAAGGAGCCGGAGCTGACCCGCGAGGCCTTCACGCCCGACGGCTTCCTCAAGACCGGGGACCTGGGGTTCATCGAGGCCGACGGCCGGCTCCTCATCACCGGGCGGCTCAAGGAGCTCTTCAAGACCAGCAAGGGCAAGTACGTGGCGCCGGCGCCCATCGAGAACCTGCTCAACCGCTCCGGCTACATCGAGCTCTCCTGCGTGGCCGGCGCCAGCCAGTCCGCCTCGCACGCCGTGGTCCAGCTCGCCGAGCACGTCCAGCAGCGGATCCGCGAGGCGTCGGTGCGCCAGGAGGTGACCGCGGCGCTGCGCGGGCTGCTCGACGCCGTCAACCGCGAGCTGCCGGCCTACGAGCGGCTGGCCTTCATCGCCGTCGCCGGCGACCGCTGGAGCATCGAGGACGGGTCGCTGACGCCGTCGCTCAAGCTGAAGCGCTCGGTCATCGAGGCCCGCTACGCCCCGGCGCTCCCGCGCTGGTACGCCAGCGGCCAGAGCGTCATCTGGGAGGGGTGAGGGGGCCGGGGCCGCCGCCCTGGCTGGCCGCCGAAACCCCCAAAGTAGCCACCCGCGGTCCATCGAGAGGGGGCACAGTCCGCGGGGTGCGCATGACGACCACGACGCCGACCGCGATCCCGCTGGCCCTGGGGCTCCTCCTGCTGGCCGGGTGCAGCGGCGGCCGGACGGACCCCGCCCCGGAGGTGCCGCCGGTCATCCCCGCCGTCACCATCTTCCAGCTGCGCATCGACCAGGTCGACCCTGGCGTGGTCATCGTCAAGGATCCGCTGGTGCCGGCCGCGGCGGCGCTCTCGGTCAGCGATGGCACCGGCGTGGTGCTGGCCAGCACCCCCATGACCATCGAGGGGCGCGGCCACTCGACCTGGTACTACAGCTTCCTCGAGTACCCGAACCGGAAGCTGCCCTACAAGATCGAGTTCGCCAGCCGGGTGGACCTGATGGGGATGGGGCCGGCGAGGAAGTGGGTGCTGCTGGCCAACCGCTTCGACAAGTCGCTGATGAAGAACATGCTGGCCTTCGATCTGGCCCAGGGGCTGAGCTTCGGCTTCACCAACCGCTACCGGCTCGCCGAGCTCACCCTCAACGGCGACTACAAGGGGCTCTACCTGGTGACCGACCAGATCGAGGTCGACGAGACGCTGCGGGTGAAGACCGGGACCGTCAGCCCCGCCACCGACCCCGACCCCGGCTTCCTGCTGGAGTGGGATCACAAGCTGATCGACGGGACCGGCGATCCCGCCGTCGCCGGGATCGACTACTTCCTGGTCGCCGACATCGGCCAGGCCTTCGCGTTCAAGGGGCCGAAGGTGAAGGAACTGAACGGCGTCCCCGGCGACGCCGCCCGGGTGGCCATCGCCGCCTTCATGGCCGAGGCCTCCGCCGCCCTGCTCGACTGCAAGACCGGAACGGCCGGCCAGGACCGCTACAAGGCCCTGGTCGACGTCACCTCCTTCTACGACTACTTCATCGTCAACGAGTTCACCAAGAACACCGACGCCGCCAGCTACTCCAGCATCTACGTGAACAGGCCCAAGGCGGGGAAGCTCGCCATGGGTCCGATCTGGGATCAGGACATCGCCTTCGGCTGGCTGGAGAGCGTCCGATCGCCGACCGAGTGGTACGTCCGGGACCACAACCCCTGGCTCAGGGCCCTGGTCCGCGACAACGCCGAGTTCGCCGCCGGCCTCCGGGCTCGCTGGAACCAGGTGAAGTCGCTGGTGCGGGCGAAGGTGCTCGACGGCATCGACCTCCACGAGGTGCAGCTGAGGACCGCGGCCGCCAGGAATCATGACCGCTGGGGAGAGCTGTCGGCGCACCTCAACATCTGGACCCCGGAGCAGCAGTACCCGGTGGTCATCACCAGCTTCGCCGACGTGGTGGCCTATGTCCGGGACTGGGCCGACCTCCGCTACGCCTGGCTCGACGCGCAGATCAACAGTCCTGCCTTGACCACGTTCTGAGCGGACCGCCCGTCAGGGCGCGCAGACCGCGGCCCAGGCCGGGCTGGCGAGCACCTTCTCGGCGATGAGGGCGTGGCCGGCGTCGTTGAGGTGGACGCCGTCGCCGGAGGCGTAGGCGCCAAGCACGCTGCTGTCGGTCGCGGCCAGGTCGGCCCAGAGGGCCAGGGAGCGCGGCGCCGCCACGGCCGGGAGCGCGTCGCGCAGGGCGACCATCAGCGCCACCTGGGGCGGGTCGGTGAAGCTGCGCGGGAAGGGGCCGAGGATGACGTCAGCGGCCCCGGCGGCCCGGATCCCGTCGCGGAGCAGGGCGTGGTTGGCCAGCGTCTCGGCCACCGGGTAGTAGTTGGCGGCGTCGTTCGACGGGTACTGCACCAGCACCAGCGCCGGCTTGAGCGACAGCGCGGCGTCGAGGTTGGCGTCGGCGCGCGGCGCCGGCCGACCGGCCGGCGGAGGGCCGGCGCTGGCCGGGAGCCCCTGCCAGGTGGTGGTCCCCGAGACGGCCAGGTTGCTGACGGCCACATGGGGGCAGCGGGTCGCCGCGGCGGCGCGGACCCGGTCGACCCAGCCCTTGCCGAGGGAGGCGCCGACCCCGGCCGCCGTCGAGGAGCCGAGGACGGCCACCGCCACCGCGGGGCGCTTCGCCGCGGCGCCGCCGCAGGCCAGCGCGGCGGCGGTGAGCAGCGAGGCGAGGAGGGTCGAGGCGCGGAGCGTGGGCACGGGACCCGAAGTTCGCAGGGCGCCGCGGGCCCGTCAACAGGGCGCCGGGGGAAGCCAGGCCCTAGCTGGCCTTGAGCTTCTCCCGCATGTGGTCGATCACCTGGGTGTGCTCCCGCTGCGGGCTGAACATGATGATCTCGGCGTCGGCGGTGACCTTCACGTTGTGCCCCGCCGGCCAGTAGAACAGGTCGGCCGCCTTGACCGTCTCCTTCAGCCCCCGGGCGTCCGTGGTGGTGAGCTCCCCACGCAGGACGTAGCCCCAGTGCGGGCACTGGCAGAGGTCGCCGTCCAGCCCCTGGAACAGGGGCGTGGTGTCCACCCCGGCGGCGAGCGAGGAGTACTCGCCGCTGATCTTCCCCAGCCCGGTCGCATCCCCCAGCCCGGTCCGCTGGCGGATGACGGCGCCCGGGATCTGCAGCTTCACCTCGATCTGGTCCTTGGCCACGCGCATGAACTGCCTCCTCGTCGTTGGTTGTCGTGCCGCACCTCCCTCTTCATGCGACCGGTGCCGCCGCGGCCATCCAGATCCCGCTGCGCTGTGCAGATCGCGCCGGTTCCGGTTAGGGAGAGTCCGCGGCACGTCGGCCTGGCCAGTGACCGACGACCCGGAAGGGGCATCCATGGACGGGCGATCGACCTCCGAGGGAGGAGTGGGCGAGGCGGGGACGGCGCTGCCGCGCGACCTGGTCAGGGCGCTGGCCTGGTCGCGAGCCCACCTCGGCGAGCCGATCAGGCTGGCCGCGCTGGCCCGGGTCGCCGGCGTTCCGCCGCGGACGCTCGAGACCCACTTCAAGCAGTTCCTGGGCCTGTCGCCGACGGCCTGGGTCCGCGAGGCCCGCCTGGCCCAGGCCCGGCGCGCCCTGCTCTCGCCGGGGAGCCACACCACGGTCTCGAAGGTGGCGCTGGACTGCGGCTTCAGCCAGCTCGGCCGGTTCGCCGCCCAGTACGGCCGACGCTTCGAGGAGCTGCCCTCGGCGACCCTCAGGCGCATCCGGAAGGCCACGCCCGGCTCCCCCGACGGCTTCGACGACGAGGCCATCCGCCTCGCCTGGCGCGCCTTGCCTGCCGCCTTCGCGGTGGCGCCGGGGCCCTGCACCCTGGCGCTCGAGGAGCTGGAGCAGGCGCAGGAGCTGGCGCCGGGCTACGGGCTGCCCAAGGCCATCGCCGCCTGGTGCTGGAGCCAGCGGGCCGCGCACCACTTCGGCTCGGCCCCCCACGACGACGCTGCCCGGGCGGTGCGGCTGGCGGCCGAGGCGTGCCGCCTGGCGCCGACCGACGCCCTGGTCCTGACGCTGGCCAGCGGCGCCCTGACCCTGGCGCATCGCCTCGACGAGGCCGAGGGGGTGCTCTCCCGCGCGCTGGCGC
Source organism: Anaeromyxobacteraceae bacterium (assembly GCA_032654565.1). Lineage (GTDB taxonomy): Bacteria > Myxococcota > Myxococcia > Myxococcales > Anaeromyxobacteraceae > JADKCZ01. The sequence continues at coordinate 132,849 of JAULAX010000010.1, forward strand.
TCGACCCGGCGTCACCCTGGGCCTGGGTGCGACGGGCCTGGGCCTCGGCCTACGCGGGTGACTCCACCACCGCGCTCCGCCAGTTCGACACCACGCTCCACCTGATGCCCTTCGAGCCCATCCGCCACCTCGCCTTCATCGGGATCGGCTGCTCCCACTTCGTGGCCGGCCGCTACGACCGGGCCGCGCGATGGGCGCGGGCGGGCGTCGAGGCCAGCCCCGACTCCTTCTGGGGCGAGCGGGTGGTGGCCGCGTCGGCGGCGCTGGCCGGAGCGCGGGAGGAGTCACGCCGCATCGTCCGCGGGATGCTGCGACGGGACCCGGGCCTGACGGTGGGCGTGGCCCGCCGGGCGTGGCCCTTCCCCCCGAAGGTCATGGAGCGGCTGGCGGAGGGGCTCGCCAGCGCCGGCCTGCCGCGGGGCTAGGGCGCGGCGCACGGCCGCCGCCGCTACATCGGGTGCGGGCCGCCGTGCATCTTGGGCATCTTCATGCCCAGGAAGGAGAAGTGCTCGCGGTAGCCCTTCATCATCTCCTGGAAGGCGCTCATCATGTAGCGGCGCTTGAAGCCGTCCGGCAGCTTCATCACCTCCGGCATCTTCCTGGCGTAGAAGGTCATGTAGCACTTGCCCAGCGCCACCATGACCTCCTCGAGCGTCATGTCGTAGGGCTCGACGATGGGCGTGGCCAGGTTGTACTTGGACCAGTCGGTGACCCGGACCCGGTCCTTGAACTGCTGGTAGATGGGGGTGAACGGCATGGGGGTCAGCACCGGGAAGACGGCGATGTCGGGGTTGACCCGGATGGCCTCGGCGATGGTGTGCTCCACCGACTTCCAGGTCTCCATGGGTCCGCCGATCATGAACGAGGCCTCGGTCATGATGTCGTGGTCGCGGGCCAGGTCGACGGCCCGCTTGTTCTGGTCGACGCTGGTCCCCTTGTTCAGGGTCACCAGCATCTCGTCGGTGCTCCCCTCGGCGCCGAGGTAGAGGTGGATGACCCCGGCCTCCCGGTACTTGGGGAGGATGGCCTCGTCGCGGATGATGTCCTCGACCCGGGTCTCCATCAGCAGCTTCACGTCCATCTTCTCGGCGATGAGCAGGTCGAGGAGCGCCTCCCAGCGGACTGGATCGTGGGTGGGGTAGGGGTCGATGAGGGTGATGAACTGGACGCCGTGCACGTCGACCAGCTGGTGCATCTCCTCGATGACGTCCTTCGGGTCGCGGGAGCGCCAGTCGCCGCGCCAGAACTGGCGATGGCTGCAGAACGAGCAGCCCATCATGCAGCCCCGCGAGGTGAGCATGGAGGCCATGCGCCCCCAGGGCTCGATGTTGTAGTGGTAGTCGCGCCAGTCGAGCAGGTGCCAGGCCGGCTTGAGGGCGTTGAGGTCGGCGATGTGCGGGCGCAGCGGGGTGGCCACCACCCGCCCGTCCCGCTGGTAGGCGATCCCCTGCACGGCGGCCAGGTCGCCGCCGGGGAGGGTGGCCAGCAGCTCGGGCAGCGTCTCCTCGGCCTCGCCGCAGAGCACGAAGTCGACCCGGTTGGCGGGGTCGGCGAAGATCTCGGCGTACATGAAGGTGGGGTGGGGCCCGCCGATGATGGTGACGATCTTCGGGTCGACCTCCTTGGCGATGGCCAGCGCCCGGAGGGCCGCCGGGACCGTGGCGGTGCTGATGGCGCCGGTGACCGGCAGGTAGTCGAGCGACACCACCACGTCGGGCCGGAAGCGCTCCACCTCCGCGCGGACGTCGTCGAAGGTGGTGTTCTTGTTCATGGCGTCGTAGATGCGCGCCTCGTGCCCGGTCTTCTCGACGGCGCCGGCGAGGTAGGCGAGCTGCAGCGGCGGCCAGGTGCCGATGACCTGGACACCCCAGCAGAGGTACGGCGGGCCGACAAAGAGGATCCTGCTCACGTTCCTGGTATCCGATCGCTTGGTGCGGTGGCGCTGCGGCTGAAGGTCTCGATCTAACCCGAGCCCGTGGCCACGGCCGCCTGGAAGGGCGATATTAGGGGAGGTCTGCCCCTCCAGGGAAGCGCGGCGGAGGGGAAAGGGACCCCTCACCGGGTCAAGAGACGTTCACGGCCCGGGAGGAGCAGGCGACCCGTCGCGCTGCCACGAGCGAACCCTCAGGCGGAGGCCACGTCATGTCCCACCAGCAGACCGTACTCCTCGTCGGCGGCACCGGTCGGACCGGCCGGCGGGTCCTCGCGCAGCTCCTCGCCCGCGGCGTGAGGGTCCGGGCCATCGTCCGCTCCGCCCGGGGGCTCCCGGCGGCGATCACCGGGGATCCGGGCGTGGCCCTGGTCGAGGGCAGCCTGCTCTCGCTCTCCGACCTGGAGCTGCAGGGCCAGGTCCGCGGCTGCGACGCCGTCATCTCCTGCCTCGGCCACGTCCTCACCCTCCGGGGCGTGCTGGGGCCGCCCCGCGACCTGGTCGCCAGGGCCACCACCCGGCTCTGCCGGGCGATCGAGGCGCTGCGCCCCGCCACGCCGGCCAGGTTCATCCTCATGACCAGCGTCTCGGTTCACCGTCCGGGGGGGCTCGACACCCGCCGCGGGACCTTCGAGCGGGCCTTCATGTGGCTGCTCCGGGCGCTGCTCCCGCCGGCCGGGGACAACCAGCGGGCCGCCGACTTCCTGGAGGAGCAGCTCGGGCCGGCCCACCCGTTCGTGGAGTGGGCGGTGGTCCGCCCCGACACGCTGCTGGAAGGCGAGGTCTCCAGGTACACGCTGCACGAGGGGCTGGTGAACGGCCTCTTCGCTCCCGGCCAGACCCGCATGGCCAACGCGGCCCACTTCATGTGCGAGCTGGCGACCAGCCCGGCGGCGTGGGCGGCCTGGAAGGGGAAGGAGCCGGTGATCGTCGACGCGGTCGCGCCGGACGCCGGGAGTCCCGCCCCCGCCTGAGCGCTGCCGCGGTCGCCCAGGTCCCCTGCTTCTCGAGGCGCCCGTGCGCGAGGAGCCGGTGACGGCCCGTGACCCGGCCGGGAAGTCCCGGTATCCTCCGGCCCCCAGCCCGCCCACGCCAGGAGGCGCCGTGAACACCGTCGGACCGTTCGACTACGTGATCGCCGGCGGCGGCACCGCCGGCTGCCTGCTGGCCAACCGGCTCTCGGCGGATCCCGGGGTCTCGGTCCTGCTGCTGGAGGCCGGCGGGAAGGACACCGGGATCTGGATCCAGATCCCGGTCGGCTACCTCTTCTGCATCGGCAACCCACGCACCGACTGGTGCTACCGGACCGAGCCCGACCCGGGGCTCAACGGCCGCACCGTCCTCTACGCCCGCGGCCGGGTGCTGGGCGGCTGCACCTCGATCAACGCCATGCTCTACATGCGTGGCCAGGCTCGCGACTACGACGAGTGGGCCCGGCTCAGCGGCGATCCCGGCTGGTCCTGGGAGCGGGTGCTCCCCGTCTTCAAGCAGACCGAGGACCACTGGCGCGGCGCCGACGAGCTCCACGGCGCGGGGGGCGAGTGGCGGGTCGAGCACCAGCGGCTCTCCTGGGAGATCCTCGACGCCTTCCGCGAGGCCGCCGCCGAGGTGGGCATCGGGCGGATCGAGGACTTCAACCGCGGCGACAACCAGGGCAGCTCGCGCTTCGAGGTGAACCAGCGGCGCGGGGTCCGCTGGAACGCCACCAAGGCCTTCCTGCGGCCGGCGGCGGGGCGCAGGAACCTGACCGTACTCACCGGCGCGTCGGTGCGGCGGCTGCGGCTCGGGCGCGGCGCCTCGGGGGCCACCGAGGCCCAGGGGGTCGAGTTCTACCGGGGCGAGGAGGTGGTCTTCGCCGAGGCGCGGCGCGAGACCATCCTGGCGGCGGGGTCGATCGGCTCCCCCCACATCCTCCAGTTCTCCGGCGTCGGCCCGGGCGCCCACCTGCAGGCCCACGGGGTCCCGGTGCTGCACGACCTCCCCGGCGTGGGCGGCAACCTCCACGACCACCTGCAGCTGCGCACCGCCTACAAGGTCAGGGACGTCCTCACCCTCAACACGCTGGCCAACTCCTGGTGGGGCAAGGCGAAGATGGGGCTCGAGTACGCGCTGCGGCGCACCGGGCCGCTCACCATGGCCCCCTCGCAGCTGGGCGCCTGCACCAGATCCGACCCCGGCCAGCCCACCGCCAACATCGAGTTCCACGTCCAGCCGCTCTCGCTCGACAAGTTCGGCGAGCCGCTCCACACCTTCCCCGCCTTCACGGTGAGCGTGTGCAACCTGCGGCCGACCTCGCGCGGCCACGTGCGCCTGAAGTCGCCCGACCCGCGCGCCGCGCCGGCCATCCAGCTCAACTACCTCTCCACGGCCGAGGACCAGCGCGTCGCGGTCGACTCGCTGCGGCTGGCGCGGCGGATCGTCAGCGGCACCGAGACCATGAAGCGGTACGCCCCGGAGGAGTTCGTGCCCGGCCCGGCGTTCCAGTCGGACGCCGAGCTGGTCAAGGCGGCCGGCAACGTGGGGACCACCATCTTCCACCCGGTCAGCACCTGCCGGATGGGGCGCGTCGACGACGCCGAGGCGGTGGTCGACGCCCGGCTGCGGGTGCGCGGGGTGGGGCGGCTGCGCGTCATCGACGCCTCGATCATGCCGACCATCACCTCGGGCAACACCGCCTCGCCGACGGTGATGATCGCCGAGAAGGGGGCGGCGATGGTGCTGGAGGACCAGCGGGCGAGGCGCTGACCGGGCCGTCGCGCCGGGGCGGCCTCACGTGACGAGGACGATCTTCCCCCGGGCGTGCCCCGCTCCGAGGTGGCGGATCGCCTCGGGGGCCCGGCCCAGCGGGTAGACGGCGCCCACCACCGGCGTGACCTTCCCGGACTCCAGCAGTCCCCGCAGGACCAGCAGGTCCGCCTGGCAGGGCGCCTCGTTGCAGGTGCGGATCCGCTGCGACACCACCAGGGAGAGGAGCGGCGCCCGGACCAGCAGGACGCCGGTGCTGGCGATCCAGCGCTTGTGGAACTGGCCGCCGTTGGGCACCAGCGTCCCCTTCGGCTTCAGCACCCGCAGGAGCCGCGGGAGCGGGTGCTGGAGCACGTTGTCGAGGACCAGGTCGTAGCGGCCAGGGCGCTCGGTGAAGTCCTGCTGCGTGTAGTCGATGACCTGGTCGGCGCCGAGGGACCGGACCAGGTCGACCTTGGAGGTGCCGCACACGCCGGTCACCATCGCGCCCATGGCCCTGGCGATCTGCACGGCGAAGGTGCCGATGCCTCCGCCGGCGCCGACGACGAGCACCTCCTGGCCGGGCTTCAGCTGGCCCGCGTCGCGGAGCGCCTGGAGCGCGGTGAGCCCGGACATGGGAACGGCCGCGGCCTGCTCGAAGGTGACGTTGGCCGGCTTCGGCACCAGGTGCTGCGCGGGCGCGGCCGCGAACTCGGCGAAGGTTCCCGAGGTGCCCCGGCCGAAGACCTCGTCCCCGACGTGGAGCCCGGTCACGCTCCTTCCGACCGCCTCGACGGTGCCCGCCAGGTCGGTGCCCCGCACGCCGTGCCGGGGCCGGCGCAGCCCGAAGGCGGCGCGGACGATGTAGGGCACGCCATGGACGCCGGCCCAGTCCGGGGGGTTCACGGCGGCGGCGCGAACCCGCACCAGCACCTGGTCGTCGCCGAAGGCGGGCCTGTCGATCTCCCGGAGCGCAAGGACCTCGGGGGGGCCATAGCTGTCGTGGACCATCGCCTTCATGGCGTCCTCCCGGCTGCAGAACGGCTTCGAGGTGGCCGACCGTGGAGAGGATCGCATTCCCCGCGGAGACGTCCACGAGGCAACCGAGCGCACCCACGAGCGGGCCAGGGATCAGGGAGACTGCTTCAGCGCCTCCTCCGCCGGGTCGGGGCAGTCCTTCATCCCCGGATCCGCCAGCAGCAGCCGCTTGCCCCGGGTGATCCCGATGTAGTCGTTGATGAAGTTGCGCAGCTCCGCGTCGAAGACGCCGCTGTGGCCCTGGATGAGATCCTTCCCGCCGTAGGCGATGAGGAACGGGCTGTGCGGCTTGTGCCGGGCCACCAGCGGATCGAGGCGAACTCGTCCGATGGTCGGCATGTCGGAGAGGTCGAAGTTGGCGATGTCACAGGGCTGGCCCGGCGAGTCGCTGATGTAGAACCGAGCCGCGGAGGCCTGCGGCCCGGGGAGGAGCGAGATGGTGTGGGTGCGCTGCGGCTCGAACTCCCCGAGGGCGCGCGACCAGGCCGCGGACTGCTCGTCGCGGACCGGCGAGAGCAGCAGGCTGTCGACCCATCGCCCCAGGGGGAAGAACCAGTGGCGCGAGGTGTCGGTGTCTGCGGACAGGACCAGCAGCAGTGGCGGTTGCCGCCGGTCGTAGGTCAGCAGAGCGTCCAGCTTCCGGATGCGCTCGAACTGGAAGGCCTCCAGGGCCGGGTTCACCAGGACGACGATGTCGCCGAACCCCTCCAGCGGCCTGGCGAGTCGCTGGGCCGGCGCGGGTGGGCCGGGACTGCCCCTGGTCGCCTCGATCAGCTCCTTCTCCAGCGTGCTGGAGATGGCCTTGAAGAGCACCTGCGCCCCGAAGCTGTGGCCGATGCTGGCCATCCCCATGTACGGCGACGATGGCTTCCGGTCCTGGTACCTGGAGCGGTAGATGCCGTTCAGTCGCAGCAGGAATTCACGCAGGTCACCGTCGCCGACGTGCTCGGCCGCGCTCTTCCGGTTCCAGAAGGTGGCGTAGTTGAGTGGCCCGGGGAGCGAGGCCCCGCGCCAGCCGACGTAGATCCCGAAGATGTTGGTGTCGCCGCTTCCGGTGAGGATCTGCCTGGAGCGCCGATAGGCGCCCGGCTCGCCGCCCACGTTGTCGTCGAGCGTGGCGCGGATGGCCTGCAGGGTCCTGGCGAAGCCGACGGCGTACTCGTCGTCGGGTGCGGCGCTGTGATGCCAGCCATGGACGGCGATGACGACGATGGTGTTGGCGCCTCGCGCCGAGGCCGCGATGGCGTCGAGCGCGCGGGCCGGGACCTCGGGATCCCAGAAGGCCCCGTTGTCGTCCACCTGGATGACGAAGTCGTTGGGGTGGGTGAAGGCGCCGCCCGCCTGGCTGTAGCTCTTGTGGGCGAAGCCACAGGCGCAGAGCAGCAGCAGGAGCGGGGCGAGGTGCAGGGGGAGCGGGGCGCGCCGCCGGCACCGGCGCACCTGGCATGCGAGGTCGACGGCTGTCGCCGGACCAGCGGCCATGTTCGATCTCCCGTGGGACTCACCGTCAACCTCCCGAGGAGGACAGGCAAGACCACTCCGGCCCACCCCGCGGAGGGTCACCCGGAGTGGGGTGAGTGGCCTCGGAGAAGCTCGCGCCACGCCGGTGGTGCGACGGCGTAACCACGGTTCCCCCTTTTCGTAAGGGCGGGCATGAGGTCCGCCATGCCGACCAGGTCGGTCCGTCCGACGCGCCGCATTGTCCCGCTGCTCCTCGCCCTGGGATCACTCCACTCCGCAGCGTGCGGGCCCGGGGGATCCAGCGCCGATATCTCGGCCTATCCGTCGCGCCGAAGGTCGTCCGGCCGGGCCGGGGCGGGCCAAGCCAGGCGAGCCGCAGCTCGCCCGCGAAGCCGAGGCGGTAGCGCGCATCTCGCACCCGAACCAGGATCCCCCAGCATCGGCTCGGCCTGGACATGCTGCTGAAACCTGGCCTGTGGCAGCCCCCGCGGGGCGACCGGCGGGCGGTCCCGCGAGCCTAGGGAGCCTTCTCCGCCAGCACGGGGCCTGGCAAGGCGATCGGCACGGCGACCCGCCAGGCCCGGCGCTCGCCCTCGTCCATCGCCCAGAGCGACAGCGCGAGGCCGGCGGGTGTCAGGGCCTCCGCAGGCGCGAAGAAGACCAGCCCCTCGGCCGCCTGGCCTGGCGCCAGCTTCCACTCTCCCAAGGCGCGCGCCTTGAGCGCGTCCTGCAGGTTCAGCCGCTTCCCCACCGCTCCGGACTCCGCGTCGCGGATGACCAGATCCGAGCCCATTCCCAACTGGGCCTCGACCAGCGGCAACGACGCCGTCGAGATGGTCCGGCTCCCCGCCAGGACCAGACGGACGTCGAAGGCGCTCACGGCCAGGGCGTGGTCCCCGCCGTTCTTCATCGTGATCGCCACCGCGACCAGTCGGCTCTTGGAGAGCGGTATCGCGAAGCCGTCGCCGAGCTTGAGCGGGCCGCGCACCAGCGCCGCCTGCACCGCCAGCCCTGGCGGCGCCCCCGGCACCACCTCCGGCGCGGGCGGGAGCTGGTCCATGGCCAGGAACAGGCGCTGCACCTTCTTCGCGGCATCGTCCATGTTGTCGTCGACCCGGTCGAAGACTACGAAGTGCTCCTTCACCGGCACCTCCTTGCCGACGACAAGCCTGGAGCCGCGCGGAGCCCCGTCGGGGCCGTAGAAGTGCAGTCGGTAGCGGATGCTGTGCTCCGGCGTGTCCTTCTCAAGCCCCGCCTGGAAGGTGAACCAGTCCAGGTCCGGCTCGACGACGACCCCGCCCCCCGGGGCAGCAGGGCCAAAGGGCGGGAGGGCGTCGATGGTAGTGACCGAAGCGCACGTCTTCGCTGCGACCACATCAAGCATGGCCACGCTGCCCTGGCCGATGGCGTAGACCCACCGGTGCGAGCCCCCTCTCCGAATCGCCACCCGGTCTCTGAACTCCGGGCTGTAGTAGATGGAGACCGGCGTGGTCACTTTGGCCGGGACGTCCAACCGGTCCAGCTTCGGCTCGAGTTTCAAGTTATGGGTGAAGGTGCAACCCGTACCGAGGAGGCCCATCGCCAGCACAAGGATCCACCCCCGGCGCCCCGGCGTCCGGATGGACTGGGTGTTGAGCATGCGCTGGCGCAAGGTGTTCTCCCGTAGTGTGGGCTGGTGAGGGCGAAATCCTATCGACCCCGCCGTCGAGAGGCCTGACCCGTTCGCACTATCACCTCCCCTGGCGCCAATGCAGGCCACTTGGTGCGGGCGGGGGTGGAGGCGTCGTGGGCGTGGAGTCGCCACCGCCCCCGCAGGCAGCGAAGGAGGCGAGGCAAGCCAGAAGTACGGTACGGGCCAGCGGACGAAGTGGGCGAGCATTCAACCTCCTGAGCGGGTACCAGGAGGAGAGGCTACGGGGTGGCGCCGGTGTGACCATGGCGACCCACAGGTACCAACTTCCCTGGAGGGCCGAAGCTGTGCGCCGGCGAGATCCTGGGACCGCCCGTCACCGCTGCAGGGTGGCGACGAGCTCCTCGAGCTGGTCCCACGTCTCGGGCGTCCCGTCGGTCGACCCGGAGGCGATGGCGGCGTCGAGCGCTTCCTTGGTGGGGTGGAGGTCGCGCGTGGTCAGCAGCGTCTGGCCGTCGCGCTCCTCGAAGGTCACGGTGGTGATGGCCGCGGCGGCCTCGCCGCCTTCGTCGTTGGTCCAGGCGAGGCGCGAGCAGGGCGTCACCTCGAGGTACCTGCCGAAGAACGCCATGGTCTGCTCCCCGAAGCCGAACTCCAGCCGGTAGGTCCCGCCGACGCGGACGTCCATCTCGCAGGAGAGGAGGGTGACCGGGGCCGACTTCGGGACCCACCACCTCCTGAACAGCTCGGGCCTGGTCCACGCCTCGAACACGAGGCGCGGGGGGGCGTCGATGGTGCGCGAGACGACCAGCTCACGCTCGGATGTCCTCTCCACCATGGTCGGGTTCTTCATCTGACCTTCTCCTTTCGTTTCAGCTCCTGAACGACCTCGTCCAGCGCCTCGAAGCGGGCGTCCCAGAGCCGGCGATACCCCTCGAGCCACGCCGTCTCGTCCTCCAGGCGGCGGGGCCCGAGCCTGCAGGTCCGCACCCGGCCGACCTTCTCCGTGCTCACCAGCCCGGCCTGCTCCAGGACGCCGACGTGCTTCTTCATGCCGGTCAGGGTCATGCAGAACTTCTCGGCGAGGTCGGTGATCGAGGCGTCGGCGCGGCCGAGCTGCAGGAGGACGCCGCGGCGGGTGGAGTCCGAGAGCGCGGCGAAGGAGGTGTCGAGGGGAGCGCGCGTATACTGAACCATATGGTTCAGTATATAGCTGGTCGGGCGGCGTCGCGCAAGGGGGTCGTCCCATGCCCCGAACGTCCGCGACCCAGGAGCCCCCAGGGTGCTGCGGGTACTGGGCGATCACCGGCAATGACCAGACCGCCGAGGAGAGCCGCCGCAGTCCTGCTCATGATCGGGAAGCGCCGCAGCCATACGGACTCAGGGTCGCTTTGGGCGCCCAAAGCGACTGTCGGTCCGGGTGGCGCATGGGGACCCGGACTGCGGGCCCGCTGCGCTGAAAAAGAGAAAGCCCCCGGGTCTCGGGGGCTTTCAAGTGGAGGCGCCGGGAATCGAACCCGGGTCCGAAAGATTTTCAACTATTGGCCCTACGCGCGTGTCCCGGAGATTTTACGTGAGTGGCTGCCTCCGGGCCTGCCACCCCTCACGTTCTCACCCTTTGATCTCGACCCGGGCAAGGCGGTTCGCCTCCTGCCCAGGTCCAGCCGGTGCTGTCGTCCTGATCCGCTACCCGGCGATCACGGGAGGACGTCGAGGCCTATCTCTAGGCCGCGAGAGCCATGGGCTCGTTCGCGTTTCTGCGTGGTCTGCTTTTAACGAGGCCTGCTGACCAACCTCGGCGCGCACCAATCGTCTTCCATCCTCCGTCGAAGCCAGTTCGCCCCCATACAGGTGAACTGCGTGAGTCCATACCAACATATGACCGGGAAGGACATGGTCAAGCCGGCCTGCCGCCGATGGGCGAGCCAGGAGGCGTGGCTCGGAGCGGCCCGCCGCGGGCGCCGCCGCGGGAGCCCCCGCTTACCGCGCCAGGTACGGCGCCAGCCAGGCCAGGGCCTTCTCCACGCCCAGCGGCAGCGCCGCCTCGGCCTCCGCCGAGAGACGCTCCACGAAGGAGAAGTCCTTGCCGGCCACGGTCACCAGCAGCCCCTGCGGCGCGTGGCCGTAGCTGGTGCGGGCCAGCCCGAGGATCTCCTCCGGGGTCAGGGCGTGGAGCAGCGCCGCACGCGGTGCCCGCGAGGTCACCTGGTTGGCGTGGACCTCGCCCGGCGCCCCGGAGACGGCGGCGTCCAGGAAGACCACGGCGTCGGCGCGGGCCGCCTGCTCGGCGTGCTCGGGCTGGAGCTGCACCGCCTCCACCACCTGGTGCGAGCCGGGCGGAAGCCGGGCCACCAGGGCGCGGCCGAGCGCCAGGCCGACGCCGTCGTCACCGCGGGAGCCGTTGCCGAGCGAGAGCAGCAGGATCACGATTCACCTCGAGGTGCCAGCCGGCGATCACTCCCCGCCGCGCGCCACCGCGGACCGCATCCTACCAGCCGCCACCGGGGAACAGGAGGGCGGCCGCTCACCGCCAGGCGCCCGGACGGGTGTAGACGAACGCCAGCGCCACCTCGTCGAGGTAGACCCCGGCCACCGGCCGCGAGCTGCCGAAGGCGGTCCAGGCGTCATACTCCGCGTCGCGCCCGCCCCCCTCTGCCACCACCGCCAGGTCGGCCTCGGCCAGGCCGGCGGCGTCGACCAGGTCGGCGCGGACCAGCCCGGCCCGCCGGTACCGCTCGATGGCCCACGGCGCCACCCCCAGCCAGGCGACCCGCGCCCCGGGTGCGGCGTGGAGCGCCACGTCGCCGAGCAGCCCGCGGACCGCCTCGCCGCCGTCCTGCCTCGGCCAGCCGCGCCAGGCGGCGCCGGCCGCCCCGCCCAGCGGTTCCCCCCACGCCGAGCCGCCCAGCGGGAAGGTGGTCACCGCCGCCCGCAGCCCGGGGTAGAGCAGGAGGAGCCCCAGCGCCCCGGTGACCGCCAGCCGCCGCGCCGGCCAGGCCTGCGTCGCCAGGGCCACCAGGGCCCGGGCCCCGAGCAGGGCCAGCGGGGCCAGGCCGTGGAGGAGCGGCGCCAGCCCGGGGAGGCGTGGCGCCAGGCCGACGGCGGCGAGAAGCAGGGGGACGGTCCCGGCCAGCAGCCAGAGCGTCTCCAGCCAGGCGGCGTCGCCGTCGTGGCGGCGCAGCGCCCGGGCCAGCCGGAGGGCGGCGTGGCCGAGGCCGAGCGCCAGCAGGGCCACGGTGGGGATCGGCAGGGCGGCCAGCAGCGCCAGCGCCGGGTTGACGGTAGGTGAAGCCTGGCCCCAGCCGACGGCGGACAGCAGGGCGCCGAGTCCGGCGAGGGGTGCGCGCCAGTGGGCCGGCCAGCAGGCCAGGACCGCGGCCGGGATGAGCAGGAGCCCCGCCCCGATGGCGGTCGGGGTGCGCCGCAGCCGCACCGACCAGGCGGCGGCCGCCGACCGGTGGTGGTGGGCCAGCCAGCGCAGGTGGAAGCGCCCCAGCCCCCAGTGGAGGGCCAGCACCAGCCAGAGGGAGACGAGGTCGGGGCGGACCGCGGCGGCGGCGGCGCAGAGCAGGCCGCACCAGAGCCCGTCGCGGGTGCGGGTCAGCGGGGTGGGGTTCCCCAGGGCCCGGGCGAAGACCTGCACCGCCACCAGCCAGAGCAGCGCCCCGAGCAGGTCGGGCGTGGCCAGCAGCCCCAGCGCCAGGGTGCGCGGCGTGAACCAGAAGGCCGCCGGCGCCAGCAGGGCCACCGGGGCGCCGCCCAGCGCGAAGCCGCCCAGCGCCAGCGCCGCCGAGAGCAGGCCGGCCACCAGCGCCACCCCCAGCCGCAGGCCGCCGACGGGGCCGAGGCCGAGCCGCTCGCCCCCGGCGCCGGCGAAGCCGTGGAAGGCCTCGGCCAGCAGCGGCCGCCCGCGCTCGCTGGAGAGCCCGGCCAGGCCGCGCGCCGCCTCGGCGGGGAGGCGCGGCGCCGCCACCAGCCAGCCGGCGGTCCGCTCGCCGGCCGACATGGCGGCGGCCTCCACGCCGGAGAGGCCGGGCTGGCCGGAGAGCAGCAGCGCCGCCGCCAGCGTGGCCGTCCCCCAGCCGAGGGCGATGCGGGCGCGCCCGGTCATGGCAGCACCACCGCCTCCACGCAGAGGACGGCGCCGGGAGGGGCGTCCGCCTCCAGCGTCACCGGCGGTGAAGCTCCGGCGAGGCCGGTGGTGTCGACCCGGAACGGCTGCCAGCCGGAGCGGCCGGTCACCTCGACCGCCAGGGGCGCGCCGTCGCCGACGCGGACCAGCAGGCGGGCGGTTCCGGCGGCGGTGGCCGGCCGCAGCGAGACGTGGCCGGCCAGGGCGCGACCCAGGGCGAGGGGGGGCACCACCAGCCGCGCCGGCATTCCGGGGACGGGCGACAGCTCCAGGCAGCGGCGGGCCACCCCGTCGACGTCGCGCCAGCGGGTGGGGGCGCCGGCCCGCTCGGCCAGCCAGGCCGAGGGGAGCACCGGGGCGGCGAGGTCGAGCCGGGTCACCTGCAGCCGGCCCACCTGCTGGGCGTCGGCGGCGGCGGTCCGCCCCTCCAGCGGCGGGTGCGCCCCCACGGTGGTGACCGCGGTGGCCGCCACCAGCCAGACGCGCCGCACGCCGGGCAGCCACTCGGTGTCGAGGGCGCTGGTGCCCAGCACCGGGAGGCGCGCCGGCACCGCCTGGCGGGCCTGCTCCAGCCAGGGGGGCAGGATGGCCACCAGGTCGCCGGGGCGGGCGTCGCGCTCCAGCAGGGCGGTCAGGGCGGCCCAGTCGCGCGGGGAGGGGAGCCGGTGGACGAAGCGCCCCCGGGCGTCGAGCGAGGCGAGACCCAGCAGCAGCAGCGCCGCCACCAGCCCCTGCGCGGCCAGCTGGCGCTTCGGGGGGCGCGCCGCCCAGGCCCGCCGCAGCCCGGCCAGGCCGCCCTCCCGCCAGCCGCGAAGCTGCGCCACCAGGACGTCGCGCAGGTGGACGAGGAGGCGGACGAGGAGGCGTGCCGCCATGGCGAGCGGCTAGGACTTCGCCAGCCGGATCTTCCGCTCGCTCTTCTCGCGGCAGAAGGTGCAGAGGCTGGAGTCCGGCGCCGGCCCCAGGTGCGGGGACCAGGACGGGTGCATGGCGCAGCGGACGTCGTAGCAGTGGTGCAGGTCCCAGAGGTGGCCGATGACGTGGACCGCCTCGCGCGCCAGCCGGCGCCGCCAGGCCTCGATCGAGGCCTCGGTCACGCCGCGGGCCGGCATCTGGTCGAGCGTCAGGAGGGCGCGGTCGCCGCCGTAGCGGGCGAAGCCCCAGCTGGGCGGGGCCCCCAGCGGGCCGGCGGCCAGGGTGAGCGGCGCGGCGGTGATGAAGAGCAGCTTGTCGTCGGCCACGCCGCGGACCGGGCCGGCCGCAGCGAGCAGCTCCTCGGCGTCCCAGGAGCCGTCCTTGGCGCCACCGCGGGGCAGCGGGAGGTCGCCGACGTGCTCGGTCCCGAGGCCGAAGATGGCGCGCAAGGTCTTGACCAGCGCGACGGTGTCGGTGGGGTCGAGCGGGCTGAGGGTGGCGATCCGGATCACTTCTTCTTCCCGCCTTTCGTGGCGGACGGCTTGGCGGTCTTCTTCTTGGTCGCCGGCTTGCCCGCCGGCTTCCCGGAGGCCTTCTTCGCCGCGGCCTTCGCAGGCGCCTTGGCCGGCCTGGCGGGCGCCTTCTTCGGGGCCGGGCCCTTCTTCGCCGCCGCCGCGGGCTTCACCGCGGCCTTCACCGCCGCGGCCAGCGCCGGGACCAGCTTGAGCGGGGCGCCCGACGCCTGGGCCGGGCTGGCGCCGGTCACCGGCGCCTCGACCCCCTCGGAGGCGTCGGCCCCGTCCCCTTCGGCGGCGTCGCCGGTGGCCTCGGCGCCCCCCTCCACCGCGGCCTCCTCGCCCAGCCCCTCGATCCCCAGCTCGTCGAGCCCGAGGTCGTCGAGCCCGTCGCCCTCGTCGTCGACCACCAGGCGGCGGCGGGGTGGGCGGCTGGGCAGCAGGATGGGCTTGGGCGGCGGCTTGAGCTTGAAGCGGGTGCCGGCCGGCGGCATCAGCGCGAAGTCGATGAGGTCCTCGGCCAGCCCGGGCGAGACGCCCAGCGAGGCGGCCACCTCGGCCACCAGCAGGTGGCGGGCGTTGTCGAACTGGCCGCGCTCCTTGGTGGGGAGGGGGCGCAGGCGGGAGAGGGCGTGGAGCCCCTTGACCACCTCGGCGATGCCGAGGACGCCGCCGGCCACCATGCGGTCGGCGTTGTCGCGGTGGCGGATCTTCCAGTTGAGCTCGGGGTCGGCCAGGTCGGCGGCGAGGTAGTGGAAGACCCCCTCCATCAGCTCGGCCGAGGCGACGCGGCGCAGCCCCACCGAGGCCACCTTGCCGCGCGGCACCAGCACGGCGGCGCCGTCCTCCTCGCGCCGCATGCGGACCATCTCCAGCCGGTGGCCGGCGATCTCCTGGGTCTCGGGGCCGACCACCACGCAGACGCCCTGGGCCGGGTAGACCAGCCGGTCGCCGGGCTTCAGCGCCGAGGCGTCGGCGATGGTCCCCTCCAGCTCGGAGAGCTCGGCCTTCGGGTCATCGGGATGGCGCGGGGGCTGGCCTCTCACGCGTGTGGCTGTACCACGCGGGCCGGGGGCGGCCAAGCGCCGGCGGACGGCGCCGGGGAGGCCGGTCTCAGCGGGCTTCGGGCGCCACGGCGCGGAGCCGGCGGGCGGCCAGGTCGACGTACTCGGGGTCGCGCTCCAGGCCGAGGAAGCGGCAGCCGGCCCGGACCGCGGCCACGCCGGTGGTCCCCGAGCCGCAGAAGGGGTCGAGCACCAGGTCGCCGGGCTGGGCGCTGGCCGCCAGCACCCGGTCGAGCAGGGCGATGGGCTTCTGCGTCGGGTGCCGGCCGTGGACCTTCTCGCGCGGAGGCGGGGTCGGCAGCGGCCAGATCACCTGCTCGCCGCCCGGGACCGGCTGCTCGCTGATAGCCCACAGGTCGCGCATCTGCTTGCCGCCGTTCTCCTGCTTCATGGTCTTGTAGTTGAAGCGGTGGGCCAGCGGCTTCGACTTCATGGGGCTGGCCCAGAGCAGGATCTCGGTGGAGTGGGTGAACATCCGGCAGGCCAGGTTGGGCGAGGCGTTCGGCTTGTACCAGGTGACGGTGTTGAGCAGGTGGTAGCCGAGCTCCTGCAGGGCGAAGCCGATGGAGAAGATGACGTGCTGGGTGCCGGAGACCCAGAGCGTCCCGGAGGGCTTCAGGACCCGGCGGACCGCCTTGAGCCACTCGGTCTGGAAGGCGTGGTCGCCGACCACGCCGCGCGAGACGTCCCAGTCGCCCTTGTCGACCGAGACCCGCCGCCCCGACTGGCAGGAGGTCCCGCCGTTGGAGAGCATGTAGGGAGGGTCGGCGAAGCAGAGGTCGACCGAGTGCGGGGGGAGCTTCTCGAGCGAAGCCAGGCAGTCGCCCTGCGCCAGCGCCCAGCCGGCGCCGCGCTCGGCGGTCCCGGGGAGACGGTCCCATGCGTGGAGATCGAGCCTTCGTGCCATGGCTGGTCATGCTAGGGGCGATATCGATCCCGTCGAGTTTTTGGCCTAAACTGCGCGGCCATGCCCGCCCCGTACCCGCAGTCTCCCTTCGCCAGCTGGCTCGAGGCGCACCTCGCCGGGCTGCTCTCCGAAGGGCTGGCCTCGGCGGTGCTGGCGGTGGTGGTGGCCACCGCCGTGGCGCTGACCTACGGCCTGCTGGTCCATGGCAACGCCACGCCGGGCGCCAAAGCGAAGGCGTGACCGCGCCGCTCGACAGCGGCTTCGTCAAGGCGGCCGCGCGGGCCGCCGGCTTCCACGAGGTGGGCGTGGCCCGGGCCGAGCCGCTCGATCCCGGCCCGCTCGACCGGGTGCTGGCCGAGGGCTGGGAGGCCGACATGGCCTGGCTGGGGACGCAGCGGGCCGAGCGGCTCGACCCCTCGCGGCTGCTCCCCGGCGCCCGCAGCGTGGTGGCCCTGGCGCTCTCCTACCGCGACGCCGAGCAGCCGCCGCCTGGCCCGGGGGAGGGGGAGGTGGCGCGCTACGCCCGCGGCCGCGACTACCACCCGGTGATGAAGAAGAAGCTCAAGGCGCTGGCCGCGGCCCTGGCCGGGCGGGATCCCGGGCTGCGCTGCTTCGCCTCCTCCGACCTCGCCCCCACCATGGAGAAGGCCTGGGCGGCGCGGGCCGGCCTCGGCTGGGTGGGCAAGAACGGCTGCCTGATCACGCCGCGCCACGGCTCCTGGGTGCTGCTGGCCACGCTGCTGCTCGACCGCGAGCTGGAGCCGGACCCGCCGCACCCGGAGCGCTGCGGCCGCTGCGAGGCCTGCCTGCCGGCCTGCCCCACCGCCGCCATCGTGGCGCCGGGGTTCGTCGACTCGCGTCGCTGCCTCTCCTTCTGGACCATCGAGCGGCGCGGCGAGATCCCGCCGCCCATCGCGGCGCAGCTGGGAAACCACCTGCTCGGCTGCGACGACTGCCAGACCTGCTGCCCCTGGAATGGCGAGGTGGCGCCGGGCTCCGACCCGGAGCTGCGACCGCGGGAGGGGCAGTCGGCCATCCCGCTGGAGGGGCTGCTGCGGCTCACCGAGGCCGAGTACGCCCGCCGCTTCCACGGCACCTCGCTGGCCCGGGCCCGCTTCGATGGGCTGGTGCGCAACGCCCTGCTCATCGCCGGCGGCACCGGGGAGCGGCGCTGGCGGCCGCTGGTGGCCGCCTGGCTGGGGAGCCCGCACGACGGGGTGCGGGCCGCGGCGGCCTGGGCCATGGCGGAGCTCGGGGAAGGCGAGTAGGTTCCGCGCCCCGTGGCCGTCCACCTGGTCATGCTGCTCCACTCGGTCCTCTCGGCCGGGACCTACCTCGCCGCCAAGCGGGTGCTGGGCGAGCTCTCGCCCTGGGAGGTGGCGCTGGCGCGCTTCGTCCTGGCGGCCGCCTGCTACGCGGCGCTGCTGGCCCGCCACCGCGTCCGCATCCCCCGCCGCGACCTGCTCGGCCTGATGGCGCTCGGGGTGGTGGCCATCCCGCTCAACCAGGGCTTCTTCCTGGCCGGGCTGGCCCGCACCACGCCGAGCCACGCCGCGCTGCTCTACGCCCTCACCCCCATCTTCGTCTTCCTGCTGGCCCGCTGGCGGCTGGGGGAGCCCTCGACCTGGACCAAGCTGGCCGGCATCGCGCTGGCCTTCGCCGGCGTGGTGGTGGTGCTGGCGGTCCGCCCCTCCGGAGCCATCGGCCTCGCCGACGGGTCGCTGCTCGGAGAC
The DNA here is from genome assembly GCA_032654565.1 of Anaeromyxobacteraceae bacterium. Taxonomy (GTDB): domain Bacteria; phylum Myxococcota; class Myxococcia; order Myxococcales; family Anaeromyxobacteraceae; genus JADKCZ01. Next base: position 150,898 of record JAULAX010000010.1, read on the forward strand.
CTGCTGGTGCTGCTGGCGGTGATCGCCTGGGCGGTCTTCGCCGTCCTGGGCAAGGGCTACGCCGAGCGGTACGGGGCGCTGGTCTCGACCGGCCTGGCGGTCATCTTCGGCACCCTCGTCTACCTGCCCTTCGGCCTGCTGCTCTCCAGCGCCGAGCCGTTCCAGCGGCTCTCGCCGGCCGGGTGGGGGAGCCTCGCCTACCTGGTCCTCATCACCAGCGTGCTGTCCTACCTGCTCTACTACTGGGCGCTGCGCCGGACCGAGGCCAGCCGGGTGGCCATCTGGTCCAACCTGCAGCCGGTGCTGACGGCGCCGCTGGCCTGGGCGCTGCTCGGCGACCCGCTCGGGGCCGGGCTGCTGGTGGGCGGGGCCATGGTCCTCTCCGGGGTGCTGCTGACGCAGCGGGGTGAGGCGCTGGCCGGCGCGGTTGTGGCGGCGTGGCGCCGCCGTTATCTTCCCCCCCCGATGACCTCCACCGCGAAGTTCGAGGCGGCGCGCACCGGGCTGGCCGCCGGGCCGCTGCGGCCGCGCGCCCTGCTCCACGCCGCCGGCCCCGACGCCGTCGACTTCCTGCACCGGATGCTGACCCAGGACGTCAAGGGGCTGCCCGCCGGCGGCGCCGCCCACTTCGCGCTGCTCGAGGTCAAGGGACACCTGGTGGCCGAGGGGCAGCTGCTGCTCCGCTCCGACGGCGTGCTGCTCGACGTCGATCCGGCCGCGGCGGCGGAGCTGCGCGCCCAGCTGGAGGCCAAGGTGATCATGGACGACGTCACCTTCACCGACCTGTCGGCCTCCTGGCGGGTGCTGCCGCTGCTCGGCCCCGGCGCCGCGGCCGCCGCCGAGGCCCACGCCGCCGGGCTGTCACGCTGGGTCAACAAGCGGCGCGGCGTGCCGGCCCTCGACCTGCTGGTGCCGGCGGCGCAGGCCGAGCCGCTGCGGGCGGCGCTGCTGGCGGCCGGGGCGGCGCCGCTCGACGAGGACGACCTGGAGGCGCTGCGCGTCGCCGGCGGCGTGGGGCGCTGGGGGGCGGAGCTGGACGGCTCGCGGCTGCCCATGGAGGCCGGGCTGATCGCCGACGCCGTCTCCTTCACCAAGGGCTGCTACCTCGGCCAGGAGGTGGTGACCCGGGCCACCGCCCGCGGCCAGGTGCAGCGCGGGCTGGTGCTGCTGCGGCTGCCGCAGGGGGCGGGGCCCGGCAGCCCGCTCCTGGCCGGCGGCGTCGAGGTCGGGGTGGTGACCAGCGCCGCGGCGACGCCCGCAGGTCGGCTCGGGCTCGGCTACCTGAGGCGGGCCCACTGGGCCGCCGGCACCCGGCTCACCGCCACGGTCGGCGAGGCCGAGGTGCTGCGCGCCGTGGCCGGCGAGCAGGAGCGGCCGGGCTGAGCCCCGGCCGGCGGCGCTACCCCTTCTTCCGGAGCGGGCAGAGGGCGATGGCGCCGTTGGGATCGACGGCGTCGCCCCCCTCGACGATCTTCACCACCGTGCCGTCCTGGTCGATGACCACGTTGGAGCGGCTGGCGTAGCCGACCACCGGCATGGTGCCGGTGTACTTCCCGGCCACCGCGCCGCCCTGGTCGGAGAGCAGCGGGTAGGGGAGCTTGTACTCGGCCTTGAACTTCCTCTGCGTCTCCACGTCATCGGTGGAGATGCCCAACACCTGGGCCCCCTTCTTCTCCACCTCGGCGTACTTGTCGCGGAAGTTGGAGTTCTGCTTGGTGCAGCCGGAGGTGAAGGCCTTCGGGTAGAAGGCCAGGATCACCGGCCCCTGGGCCAGCAGCTTGGAGAGGGTGACCGGCTTCCCCTCGGTGTCGGGGAGGGTGAAGTCGGGGGCCTTGTCGCCGGCCTTGAGGCCGGCGGCGAGCACGAGGGCGAGGATGGTGGTGGTCATCCCGACCGCTTAGCGGCGCCCCGCCCCCCGGGCAAGCAGATCGGCGGGGCCTCCCCCGATGGTGACGCTGGCCTGCGGCGCGGCGCTGGCCTAGGCTTTCCGCCACGTCGACCGGGAGGTCCGCATGAAGGCCGCAGCGATGCGCGCGCACGGTGGTCCCGAGGTGGTGGAGCTGCTCGACCTGCCCGAGCCGGTGGCCGGTCCGGGGGAGGCGGTGGTGGCGGTCAAGGCCGCCGCCCTCAACCACCTCGACATCTGGGTCCGCAAGGGCTGGCCCGGGCTGAAGCTGGCCTTCCCGCACGTCTTCGGCTCGGACGTGGCCGGCGTGGTCGAGGCGGTCGGCGCCGGCGTCACCGGCTGGAAGGCCGGCGACGAGGTGGTGGTCAACCCCTCGCTCGGCTGCACCCGCTGCGAGCGCTGCCTCTCCGGGCGCGAGAACCTCTGCCGCCACTTCGCCATCCTCGGCGAGCACGTCTCCGGCGGGCAGGCGCAGAAGCTGGCGGTGCCGGCCCGCAACCTCTGTGCGAAGCCGAAGAACCTCTCCTTCGAGGAGGCGGCCGCGGTGCCGCTCACCTTCATGACCGCCTGGCACGCGGTGGCGGTGCGGGCGGCGCTCCGCCCCGGCGAGACCATCCTGGTGCACGCCGCCGGCTCCGGCGTCGGCGTGGCGGCGGTGCAGATCGCCCGGCTGCTCGGCGCCCGGGTCATCGCCACAGCCGGCTCCGACGCCAAGCTCGAGAAGGCCCGGGCGCTCGGCGCCGACGAGGTCATCAACTACGAGACCCAGGACTTCCTCGCCGAGGTGAAGAAGCTCACCGGCAAGCAGGGGGTGGACGTGGTCTTCGAGCACGTCGGCAAGACCACCTGGGAGAAGAGCCTGCTCAGCGCCGGCATCGGCGGCCGGATCGTCACGGTGGGAGCCACCACCGGCTTCGACCCGCTCACCGACCTGCGCCACGTCTTCTTCCGGCAGCTCAGCATCCTCGGCTCGACCATGGGGACCGCCGCCGACCTGCTCCAGGTGCTGCAGTTCGTCGGGCAGGGGAAGCTCAAGCCGGTGGTGGCGCAGGTGCTGCCGCTCGCCGAGGCGCGCCGGGCCCAGGCCCTGCTGGCCGACCGGGCCCTCTTCGGCAAGGTGGTGCTGGTCCCCTGAGGCCGGCGCAGTCCGCCTGCCGTCCGCTACCGGACCTGGCCGCGCAGCGCCCGCAGCCGGGCCACCCGCTCCTCGACCGGCGGGTGGGTGGAGAAGAGCGACATCATCCGGGCCCCGGTGCCGCGCAGCGGGTTGACGATGAAGAGGTGGGCGGTGGCCGGGCCCGCCGAGGCCATGGGGGCGGCGTCGTTCCCCGCCTCCAGCGCCAGCAGCGCGCTGGCCAGCGGCTCGGGGTCGCCCACCAGCGCCGCGCCGGTGGCGTCGGCCCCGTACTCGCGCGAGCGGGAGATGGCCAGCTGGATCACCAGGGCGATGAGCGGGGCCACGATGGCCCAGGCCAGCAGCTCCAGCAGTCCCGGCCCGTCGTCGCGGTCGCCGCGGCCGCCGCCCAGGATGGCCCCCCAGCGCAGCACGTAGCCGAGCGAGGAGATCAGGCCGGCGATGGCCCCGGCCATGGTGGCGATGAGGATGTCGCGGTTCTGCACGTGGGCCAGCTCGTGGGCCAGCACCCCCTCGAGCTGCCGCCGGTCGAGGACCCGCAGGATCCCCTCGGTGACCGCCACCGCGGCGTGGGCCGGGTCGCGGCCGGTGGCGAAGGCGTTGGGGGCGTCGCTGGGGATGACGTAGAGCCGGGGCATGGGGAGCCCGGCCCGGCGGGTCAGCCGCTCGACGATCTCGTAGACCTCCGGCAGCTGCTCGCGCTCCACCGGGCGGGCGCCGTTCCCCAGCAGCGCCAGCTTGTCGGAGAACCAGTAGGACAGGAAGTTGAAGACCAGGCCGAGGGCCCCGAAGGCCAGCATGCCCCCGGTGCCGCCCACCGCGGCGCCGCCGATGGCCAGCAGCGCCACCAGGCCGCCCATGAGCATGGCGGTGCGGGCGTAGTTGCGGCCGGCGCCGTGGGGCGGGACGAAGGCCGGGCCGGGGGACGGGACCGGGGCCGGGCGCAGGGGGGGTGGGGCGGGACTCCGGGGGGTTCGGGCGGGGTCGAAGGGCATGGTTCCCCTGTAACCACCCCCCGGGAAAGGTCAATCCCGGCGGCCGTTTTGTCGCGCCCTCCGGCCTCGCGTGCTAGACCGGAAGCGGGCGATATCGCGAGGGATTAACCGACCATGGCGGCGACGAAAGCGGCGGCGGCGAAGGGGAAGCAGCAGGGTCCGGCCCGGGCGGAGCGGCAGCTGTCGCTGCTCGACACGGCGCCGGCCAAGGCGCCGGCGCGGCCGGGCCGGGTGTCGCCGAAGCCGGCCGGAAAGCCGCCGGCCGGCAAGGCCGCCAGGGCCAGGGCCCCGGTGGAGCGGCAGGCGGCGCTGGTCGAGCTCGAGCCGGTGGAGTCCGCCGAGGCGCCGGAGCCGTCCGAGCGCAAGCCGAAGCGGCGGGCCACCGCCGAGCAGATGGCCACCCAGCAGCGCGAGATCTCCATCTCCGAGTTCTTCACCAAGAACCGCCACCTGCTCGGCTTCGACAACCCCTCCAAGGCCCTGCTCACCACCATCAAGGAGGCGGTCGACAACTCGCTCGACGCCTGCGAGGAGGCCGGCATCCTCCCCGAGCTGACCATCGAGGTCCGCGACCTCGGGCTCGACGCCCGGGGCGAGGGGGAGCTGACCAAGGGTGAAGGTCGCTTCGTGGTGGTGGTGGAGGACAACGGCCCGGGCATCGTCAAGGCCCAGGTCCCCAAGATCTTCGGCAAGCTGCTCTACGGCTCCAAGTTCCACCGGCTCAAGCAGTCGCGCGGCCAGCAGGGGATCGGCATCTCGGCGGCGGCCATGTACGGCCAGCTCACCACCGGCCAGCCCATCCGCATCACCTCGCGCACCGGCAAGGGCAAGCCGGCCCACTTCTTCGAGATCCAGATCGACACCCGCAAGAACAACCCGGTGGTCACCCGCGACGACCAGCTCGCCGACTGGCACCAGGCCCACGGCACCCGGGTGGAGCTGGAGATCGTCGCCGACTGGCGCACCGGGCAGCGCTTCGTCAACCGCTACGTCGAGCACACCGCGCTGGCCAACCCCCACGCCACGGTCCACTACGTCAGGCCGAAGCAGTCGAGGCTCACCTTCCCGCGCTCCACCGAGGAGCTCCCCAAGGAGGCCCTGGAGATCAAGCCGCACCCCCACGGCGTCGAGCTGGGCGCGCTGATGCTGATGGCGGCCGAGTCGAAGAGCCACGACGTCAAGGGGTTCCTGCAGACCGCCTTCAGCCGGGTCTCGCCGCCGGTGGCCGGGGCCATCCTCAAGGCCGCCGGGCTGAGGGACCGGCTGCGCCCGCGCGAGATCGGCGCCGACCGGCAGCTGGCGGCCCGGCTCCACAAGGCGCTGCAGGAGACCAGGATCATGGCGCCGCCCACCAACTGCCTCTCGCCCATCGGCGACGAGCTGATGCGGCGCGGGCTGGTGAGCTTCCTCTCGGTGATCGAGCGCGAGGGGCCGGAGGTCGACGAGCCCCAGCTGGACCTGGCGCCGGTGAAGGGCCGGGCCGGGAAGAAGGGCACAGCCGCCCCGCCGCCCCCGCCCGCGGTGACGCCCGGCGAGGAGGGGGTGGAGCGGATCAAGGGGCACGACTACTTCATCGCCACCGTGACCCGGCCGCCCAAGGTCTACCGCGGCAACCCCTTCCAGGTGGAGGTGGGGCTGGCCTTCGGCGGCTCCTGGCCCGCCGACAAGACCATCGAGCTCTTCCGCTTCGCCAACCGGGTGCCGCTGCTCTTCCAGCGCAGCGCCTGCGGCATGACCGAGTCGATCGTCAAGACCGACTGGCGCAACTACATGCTCAGCCAGCCCAAGGGCTCGCTGCCGGTGGGGCCCATGGCCCTGCTGGTCCACATCGCCTCGGTCTGGGTGCCGTTCACCAGCGAGGCCAAGGAGGCGCTGGCCCACTACCCGGAGATCATCCGGGAGATCCAGCTGGCGGCCCAGGAGTGCGGGCGCAAGCTGGCCACCTTCATCCGCAAGAAGCAGCAGGCCGACTACCAGGCCCAGCGCCGCTCCATCTTCGAGCTCTACATCGAGGAGGTGGCCGACGCCATCCACCGCATCACCGGGAACAGCCGCGACGCCATCAAGCGCGACTTCCTGCGGGTGGCCGAGCAGGTGACCGAGGCCGACCTGGCCGCCGAGGACAAGAAGCTGGAAGAGGCCAGCGAGAAGCTCACCAAGCGGCCGCGGCGCGGCGCAGAGGAGGGGGAGTAGCCATGGCGCGCCTGGACGCGGTCTCCAAGAAGACGGTGGGCAAGATCGAGCGGCTGGCCGAGAGCGTGATCAAGGCGGTCAAGGGGCGGAAGAACCCCTTCGTCGAGATCCCCATCCGCTCGCTGGCCAACGTCCACTTCGACAAGAAGAAGGGGGTGGTGCAGCTCGGGTCCCAGAAGCAGAAGCGCTACTTCTTCAACGTCTCGATGGCCAAGAAGTTCATGCAGACCTTCCTGGTCTCCGACGCCTGCAAGGAGCTGGTGGAGAGCGGCAAGACCACCAGCATCCGCGACCTCTACTACATCACCAAGCACACCATCGGCGACTCGAAGCAGAACACCTTCGAGGAGCAGGACGAGTCCGACCCCATCATCGAGGACCTCGAGGTCTCGCTCGACGCCCTGCGCGAGGAGCTGCACCTCTTCGCCTCCCGCAAGGGCTCGATGGTCGGCCCGGTCACCATCCGCGACACCGGCGACACCATCGATCTCAGGCGCATGGGCTCGGGCGGCTGGGCGGTGCCGTCGATCGTCGAGGAGAACGTCGTCCAGTTCGGCAAGCACGAGGCCAGGTACATCCTGCTCATCGAGAAGGACGCCGTCTGGAGCCGCTTCAACGAGGACAAGTTCTGGAAGCGGGAGAAGTGCATCATCATCCAGGGCGGGGGCCAGCCGCCGCGCGGGGTGCGGCGCATGGTGCAGCGGCTCCACGCCGAGCTGCGCCTGCCGGTCTACGTGCTGGTCGACAACGATCCCTGGGGCTTCTACATCTACTCGGTGATGAAGCAGGGCTCCATCAACCTGGCCTACGAGTCGATGCGCATGGCGGTGCCGTCGGCCCGCTTCGTGGGGCTCTCCAGCTTCGACAAGGACAAGTACAAGCTGCCCATGAACGTGGCCATCAAGATGGACGACGGCGACGTGGCCCGGGCCAAGCAGATGCTGGCCTACCCCTGGTTCGCCGACAAACGCTGGCAGCGGGAGATCCAGGAGATGGTCCGCTCCGGGGTGAAGTTCGAGCTGGAGGCCCTCTCCCGGAGGGGCATCAGCTTCATCACCGAGGAGTACCTGCCGAAGAAGCTTCGCGACAAGGACTGGCTGGAGTAGTCTCCGGCCGCTTTTCAACCACCCAAGGAGACCGCATGGCCGCCATCAAGGGCAACCGATCGAAGCGCAGCGCCTCGCACCGCAGCAAGCCGAAGCGCGCCCAGGTGAAGCGCAAGCGCGCGCTCTCCATCAAGCGCAAGCGCCGCGCCAAGAAGGGTCCCCGCTAGTCTAGACCGGGGAGGCGACACCCCGCTCCGCCTCCAGCGCCGCCTCGGCGTCGGCCTCGGCGTCCTGTTCGACGCCGGTGCCGCCCGGGTAGTGGAGCGCGAGGCAGAGCGGGCAGTAGGCGAAGCGGGTGTCGGCGCTGGGCTGCAGGAGCAGGGCCACGCTCAGGTCCCACTCGGTCGGCTCCTCGGGCCGCTCGACGCGCCGGCAGCAGCTGCACTGGACGATCCCCTGCGGGCCGCGCCAGCGCTCCGGCCCCCCCTCCACCGGCGGGTAGACGTCGGCCAGCGGCCGCTCACGCACGGTGCGGTGGACGATGGCCAGGCTGGTCACCTCGCCGCCGGGGCCGGCCAGCGGCGTCAGCTCGGTGGCCACCAGCCGCGCCAGCTCCGGGGTGTTCGACTCGTTGAGCTGGACCACGGCGCCGTCGGACCCGGCGCCGAGTCGCCGCGCCGCCCGCTCCAGCAGCAGCCGGTGGAGCCGCCGCGGCTCCTCCCCGGAGATCTGGTCGAACCAGCGCGTCCCGGTGAGGCCGCGCGCCGTCACCAGGTCGTCGCCGCCGTTGGCCCGGGCGAACCGCTCCCACGCCTCGTTGACGAAGAGGATGACGCCGCGCCGATCGAGGAGCAGGGCCGGCTCGACTCGCCGGGCCACCAGCCGGATCTCGTCGGCGAAGGGGACCGCGGCGTGGAGGGGACGAGCTGCCATGCCCCTGGGTATTGCAGCCGCGATGCCAGCGCCGGCGCCTTGCAATGTCGAGGGTTTGCTCGCCGCGCCGATGACCCGGGGTGTGCCGCCGGACCGCTCCGGAGGCCCGATCCGGGGCTGTAGGTTGCGGACCTCCCTCGACCCCGGGCAACATGACGCGGTGACCGCCCCGCCCCAGCTCGACGCCGGACGCCGCCTCCCCGCCGCCCGGGCCAGGGACGAGGACGGGGCGGCCGTGCCGCTCCCCGGCCTGGCCGACGACGGCCCGGTGCTGCTCTTCGTCTACAAGGCCGACTGCCCCGCCACCGCGCTGGCCGGCCCGGTGCTGCCGCGCTTCGCCCGCCTCCCCGGGTTGGCGCTGGTGGCCATCTCGCAGGACGACGAGGCCGACACCGCCGGCTTCGCCGAGGCCTGCGGCTGGGCGGGGGCGGTGCGGGTGCTGCGCGACCCCGAGCCGTGGCGCGCCTCCGACGCGCTCGGCGCCCGGGTGACGCCGACGTGGGTGCTGGTGGAGCGGGGCGGGCGGATCGCCGCGGCGGCGGAGGGGTGGAGTCGCGACGACGTCAACGGGCTGGCGGCGGCGGCGGCGGCGCTGCTCGGCCTGCCAGCCCTGGCGGTGTCGGTCGAGGGGGGCGCCGAGCCGGCCTGGCGCCCCGGTTGAAGCTCGCGCAACGCGGCGTAGGTGACGCCGCACCGGACCACCAGCCAGGCGAAGGGCGAGGGCTACAGGCTCGCCTGGAGCGCCAGCCGCCGGGTGGCGCGCGGGGCGCCGAAGTACGGGGCGCAGCGCTCCAGGAAGCCGGAGAGCGAGGCCAGCTCGCCCGGGGAGAGGCGGGTCGCCAGCAGCCCCGGCAGCCGCGCCTGCGCCGAGGCGGCGCTCTCCTCGTAGCCGTCGAGCGTGAGCGAGCCGTCCAGCAGCCGGTGGCGCAGCCAGAGCAGCCAGGTCTGGACCACGTCGGTCATGCAGTAGGCGCCGATCCGGTCGTGGGCCCCGGCGGCGTAGAGGGCGCCGACGTCCTCCCCGGCCACGTCCACCTTGCCGGGCAGGCCGACCAGCTTGGCGTAGAGGTCGAGCGGCGCCGCGCCGCCCGAGCCGGCGCCGGCCAGCAGCTCCTTGACGTCGACGTGGGCGGTGGAGCCGGCCCGGCGGGCCTCGGCGAACCAGGCCGGCGCCGGCACCCGCAGCTTGAGCGAGCGGAGCGCCAGCACCGGGAGGTCGAAGCCGCCGCCGTGGAAGGTGATGACGGTGGCGCCGTCGAGCCGGGCCCAGAGCCGCTCCAGGAAGCGGGCCTCCGGCTCCTGCTGGTCGGTCCAGCAGGCGGCGTCGGTCAGCGTCACCAGGCCGCGCTCCTCGACCGCCTCGAGCAGGCAGGCGGCCACCGGGCGGTGGAAGGGGAGGGGGAGGAAGTCGCTGCGGCCGCCGGTGCGGGCCCGCCGGTCGGCGACCACCCGCTGCAGCTGCTCGGCGTAGCTGACGCCGCCATGGCGGCCGACCGAGGCTACCAGCTCCTCGTCGGGGACCGTCTCCAGGTCGATGGTCACGTACCGCCGCACACCCGAAGTGTTGCAGGGCGGTCTGACACCGGGGCACGCCGGCGCGCGCGGTGCGGGGCGCTAGCGGGGGAAGGACCGGGGCGGCCGGTCCTCGAACCCCTCACCGTCGAGGGCGCCGAGGAAGGCCACCAGCGCGTCCACCTCGGCGGCGGAGAGCGGGATGGGCTTCGACAGCTCGGAGAGCCACGGGTTGGGGATCCCGCCCAGCCGGTAGTGCGCCACTGCGTCGCGCAGCGTCGCCAGCGAGCCGTCGTGCATGTACGGGGCGCGGCGGGAGACCTCGCGGAGCGTCGGCGTCTTGAAGGCCCCGGTGTCGCGCCGGTCACCGGTCACCGCGGCGCGCCCCGGGTCGGCGAAGCCGCTCTCCAGCGGCGCGCCCGGGGGCGGCGAGCGCCAGCCGGCGCCGAGGTTGTGGAAGCGGGAGTCGGTGTAGTTGGGGCCGAGGTGGCACTTGTTGCAGCCGGCCCGGCCGAAGAAGAGGTCGCGCCCCTGGCGCTGCACCGGCGTCAGGGCCGCCTCGTCGCCGGCGTCGAACCGGTCGGCGGCCGAGTTGCCGGAGAGGCGCGTCGCCTCGTAGGCGGCCAGCGCCTCGGCGATCCGGTCGATGTCGAGCCGGTCGTCCCCGGAGGCGGCGGCGAAGGCGCGCCGGTAGCCGGGGCGGGCGGCCACGGTGGCCACCACGGCCTCGAGCGGCATGGCCATCTCGATGGGGTTGGCCAGCGGTCCCTTGGCCTGCTCGGCCAGGCTGGCGGCGCGACCGTCCCAGAACCAGGCCGGGTAGATGGGCCAGGCGGCGTTGAGGATGGGGGGCGCCTTGCGGTTCCCATGCTGGCCGCGGACGCCGGTGGAGGTGGCGGTCGGCTCGGAGTAGCCGTGGGCGGACCGGTGGCAGGTGGCACAGGAGACGGTGCCGTCGGCCGAGAGGCGCGGATCGTGGAAGAGCCAGCGACCGAGCCGGACCTTCTCCGGCGTCACCCAGGGCACCGCCGCGAAGTCGGCCGGGCTGCCGAGCGGCGGGACCGGGAGCGGGCGGACCGGGTTGTCCAGCTCCCAGGCCGGCGTCGGGCCGTCGGGGGCGGTGGCCAGCGGGGGCGCCGGCGCCACCCGGCAGCCGGCGGCGAGCAGCGCGGCCAGCAGCAGGTGGGGGGTGGCGGAGATGGATCGAGGTGGGCGCACGCTGGTCGTGGCTACCGCGCGGCGGGCGACCGGTCAACCGGCACCCGACGGTGGCCGGAAACGACGAGGCCGGCGAGGAATGCTCGCCGGCCCCGGGGGTGGATCAGGTGAGAGGGAGGGTTACCAGGCCTCGGCGGAAGTGAAGCCGCTGTGCTCGCCGCAAGAGGACTTGAAGTTGGTGTCCACCGTGTAGGCGTCCTTGGTCCCCTTGGTGAAGCCGGCCATGTTGACCGTGCCCAGCTTGTACCGGGCCGGGGCGTTGGTGGTGACGATGAGCCGGCTCACCTTGCCACCGTGCGGCACGCGGATGTGACAGCCGGTGCAGGAGGGGACGGTGGCGTTGCCGCCGTGCTGGCCGCCCACCAGGTCGCCGTCCCGGTGGATGGCGTTCGAGGCCGCGCTGTTCATGACCGGGTGGCAGTTGCGGCAGAAGAGGCCGTTGGTGGTGCCGATGCCGGTCTCCGAGGTGGTCAGCTTGAAGAGCGTGCCGGTGGTGGCGCCGGCCACGGTGTAGGGCCAGGCCTTGTTGGCGCCGGCGAGCATGAAGCGGACCGCCGAGCCGTGCGGCCCCTGCACCGCCGGGGCGGCGGCGTCGGTGTTGTGGCAGTCGGTGCAGAGCATGGTCTGGGTGCCGACGTTGACGTTCCAGGGGGTCAGCAGCTGGCTGGCCACCAGCGCCTTGGGGGCGGTGCTGCCGGTGTAGCTGTTGAGGCCGACCACCACCGGGTGGCCGGAGCGGTTGGTGGGGCTGAACTCCGACCCCAGGTCGGTCTGCTTCATCCCGGAGGCCCCGGTGGCCGGCGCCGTCGGGTAGGTGGCCCCGAAGGCGTAGGAGGTGTGGCACTTGAAGCAGACCTGGTACTCCAGCGTCGCCGCCACCGGGCTGGCCCCGTAGTTGGCGGCGGTGGTCTGCATGACGCAGGCGGTGGGCACGTCGACGCCGGTCCCGCAGGCGGTGGTCACCAGCGTCGGGTAGGTCGGCCCGTAGGTGATGCCGGTGGCCCCCAGCAGCGGGCTGCCGGCCGGGATCTGGTTGCGCGTCGCCGTGGCGGTGGCGGTGCGGACCACCTTGGTCGGCCCGGCCGCGTGCGGCCCGTGGCAGTCGATGCAGTTGGCGTGGCGGTTGGCGCCGCTGAAGCGCCCGCTGGCGAAGGTGGCGGCCGCCTCCAGCGTGGTGTCGTGGGTGTTGCTGGCGCTGGCCGGGTGGTTGAAGGCCGCCGCCACCCGCGTCGCCACGTCCTTGTTGGACAGGTTGGCGCCGATGGTGGCGCTGCCGTGGCAGTTGTAGCAGATGAAGGTGGCCGGCGAGGCGCCGGGGTTCTTGGTGCCGGCCAGCAGGTCGGGGTTGGCCTGGCCGTGGACGGCGGTGAGCCCGCTGCCGGAGGAGGCCGGCGTGGTCCCCTCGGCGCTGCTGGCGTGGCACTTGGTGCAGTTGCGCAGGAAGAGGCTGCCGTCGTGGAGCGCGTAGCTCCAGGTGACGGCCGGCGTGGTGGTGGAGGTGAAGTCGTGCGCCGAGGCGCCGAAGACCACGTCGGTGATGACCGGTCCACCCGCGGTGATGGGCTTGGCGTGGCACTTGGTGCACATGCCGGTGTTGGTGGCCGTGTCGAAGTCGGTGGCCACCCGGGTGGTGCTGGTGGCGCTGCCGGCGCTCCGGCTGGTGGCGCTGGAGGGGTCGGCGACCAGGTTGTACTGGTGGGTGGTGGTGGCCGGCGTGGTCAGCGTGTGCGGGTGATCGGAGTGGCACATGTTGACGCAGCTGCGCTGCGCCGGGAGCACCGACGACAGCGTGGCGGCCGCGCCCCAGGCGCCGCCCGAGTCGGTGGCGGTGTCGGTCCAGCCCACCAGCGAGTGCTTGCTGGCGGCGCCGGTCATCAGGGCCACGGTGCCGGAGTGGCAGCCGGTGCAGGCGCTGCCGCCGGTCGACTCGCCGCCGCCCTCCAGCTGGCCGTTGAGGTGGGTGGCGGCGTTCACCGCGGTGATGGTGCTGGCGGAGGTGGGCGCCGTGGCGGTGTAGCCGGGGTGGCACGATCCGCAGAGGGCGTTGGCCGGGTGCGAGGCGGTCAGGGGCGGCAGGCCGTGGCAGGAGCCGCACTGGGCCTGGGTGGTGGCCCCGATCCAGGACGGGGCGTTGACCTGGGGGACGCTGGTCTGCGTGTCCGTGCTCTTGGGGTCGTGGCAGTAGGTGCTGGAGCAGGTCGGGCTGGTGTAGGTGGCCGTCTTGGTCTCGAAGGCGGTGCTCTGGGCCACGTTGCCGAAGGCCAGGGTGGCGCGGGCGCCGCCGGTGCCGCCGCCGGTGGCGTGGGAGGTGTCACCGTTGGTGAGCGGCAGCCCGTGGCACTCGGTGCAGGCGATGGGCGTGGAGCGCCAGCGCGGGGTCCCGCCGGCGCCGACCAGGTGGGCCAGGTGGGCGCCCACGGCGCCGCCGGTGAGGGCCCCGGTGGTGTCGGCGCTGGTGGCGGCGTTGCCGACGCCGGGGGCGGCGCTGGCGGTGCTGGCGGTGAGCGTCACCGCGGTGTTGGAGCGGTCGCCGTGGCAGGCGGTGCAGCCGGCGGTGATCCCGGTGGTGAGGCCGTCCACGTGGGTGGCCGCGGCCACCGCGCCCACCGCGTAGCCGGCGCCGTGGCAGTTGGCGCAGGCGGTGTTCTGCGGGTGCGGGTAGGTGGGCTGCGGCGCCGCCGCGGTGGCCTGGCCGTGGCAGGCGTTGCAGGCCAGCTTGCCGGCGCTGTTCCAGGAGATGCTGTTGCCCGGCTTGCCGCCGGCGAACTGGCCGTGGCAGTAGGTGCTGGCGCAGGTCTGGGTGGCCTGGTCATAGGCGGCGGGCGCGGCGCTGGCGGCGACCGCCAGGTTGCCGAAGGCCACCGGGCTGACCGGGTAGGTGTGCGGCGCGGAGGTGTAGAGCATGCCGGTGTGGCAGTTGGCGCAGAGCAGCGGCTTGGAGAGGAAGCCGGGCGCCGCGGTGTCGCCCTGGAAGACGTGGGCCAGGTGGGCGCCCACGGCGTTGATGCCGGTGTAGGCGACCGGCGGGGCGGCCGCCAGCAGCGGATCGGCGCCGGCCAGGGTGCGCCCGGCGGTGCCGTGGCACGAGGTGCAGGCCAGGTTGGCCACGTTGACCACGCCGTTGATGTGGTTGGCCAGGCTCACCGAGGCGGCCGGGCTGGCCGCCGACGGGGCGTTGGCGTAGCCGTCGTGGCAGGTCCCGCAGGCGGTCGAGGTGCTGTGGCCGGTGCCGACCGGCGGCAGGCCGTGGCAGCTCCCGCAGGTGACGGTCGAGGCCAGCCCGGTCCAGGACGGGGCCGGGTTGGTGGACGCGGTGTCGGTCTTGCGCGGGTTGTGGCAGTAGGTGGTGCAGGTGGGGAAGGCCGCACCGGTGGTGAAGGTGCCGGCGGCCGGCGCCACCGCGTAGGTGAGGTTGGCCGAGGCGGTGGGGCCCCAGGCGATGTTCACCAGGCCGTTGGCGTGGCCGTTGTTGCCGGTGTTGTCCGGGTGGCACTCGGTGCAGGCGAAGTTGCCCTGGTGGAAGGTGATCGACGCGACGTGCTTCTGGTGGGCGCCGATGGCGTTGCCGCCGGTGGTGGCGCCGGTGATGTCGTTGGGCGGCGCGGCGTTGGTGGTGCTGGTGCCGTGGCAGGAGGTGCAGGTCAGGGCCGACGGCTTGGCGCCGACGAAGATGTGGTCGGCCAGGTTGACCGAGCTGTTGGTGTAGCCGGTGTGGCAGGCGTTGCAGTCCTGGCGCGGCACGTGCCACTTGCCGCCGGCGGTGTAGGGGAGGGGGATGGCGTGGCAGCTGCCGCAGGTGGCGCCGGTGGCCCCCTCGTTCCACTTCACCGAGGTGTGGGACCCGCCGGCCAGCGTGGCGCCGTGGCAGAAGTTGGTGCAGTTGGGGACCACCCCGGAGGTGTCGTTCCAGCGGACCAGGTTCCCGGCGGCGGGGGCCGGGGTGATGCCGTTGGAGGCGGTGACGCCCCAGCCGACCAGGACCGTGCCGCCGACGTGGACCAGGCTGGTCGGGAGGGTCGGGCCGTGGCACTCGCTGCACTGGGCGGGGCGGGCGAAGGCGCCGCCACCGACGTGGGCGTCGTGGGCGCCGACCGCGTAGGCGGTGATGGTGTTCTCGCCCTGGCTGCCCAGCGGCGGCGAGGCCAGGTTGGCGCGGACCACCGTGCCGGTGCCGACGGAGGGGAAGGTGGTGTCGGCGGTCCGGGCGGCGCTGCCGTGGCAGAAGGTGCACTCGGTCTGCCAGTTGGGGTGGCCGGCGGTGGTGTGGCAGGCGGTGCAGCTCACGCCGGAGCTGCCGCCGCCGAAGTCGTTGCCGTGGCAGACCTTGCAGCCGCCCAGGTTGCCGGAGGCGGCGGGGCCGTGCTTGGTGGGGTCGACCCAGCCGGCCGTGTGGCCGCCGCCGCCGTCGAGCTGGCCGTTGACGTGCTTGCCGCCGGTGACGTTGATGTCGCCGGTCAGCGGATCCACCGTCTCGGTGTGGCAGGCGGCGCATTCCTTGGTGTCGGCGAAGGCGCCGCTGGCGCCGAGCCCCTTGGGGTGGGCGGCGGGCGGGGTCACGCCGCTGGCGAAGTGGCAGGTGCCGCAGGCGCCGGCCGGCGTTCCGCCCAGCCAGTTGGGGGTGTGGTTGGTGCCGCCGTGGTTGATCGAGCTGCCGTGGCAGTAGTTGGAGCAGGTGTGGGCCACCGGGCTCCAGGCGGAGACGATGGCGTTGCCGGCCGCGGCCACTCCGCCGAAGATCACCGTGGCGCGCCGGCCGGTGTTGTGGTTGGGGGCCATGATGCTGGCCGGGACCACGTGGCAGGAGCCGCAGGCGACGCCGCGGGCGATGTGGCGGGTGTGGGCGCCGACCTCGATGGCCGTCAGCGTGTTCGCGCTGGTGAACCGGTTGCCGCTGGCCACGATGTCGCCGGCGCCGTTCCGGGGCAGGCTGAAGGGCGGGGCGCCCGTCTGGTTGTCCTGGCCACCGTGGCAGGTGGTGCACCCGCGGGCCGGGTCGGAAGGGGCCGGCAGGGGCCTCGACTTGTCACAACCGGCCAGGGCGACGGCGGACGCGAACGCGGCGGCAACCAGGAGGTGGTTCGAACGCATGCGGATGACCTCGGTGAGTCGTCGAGCCGTGGTCGTGGAGCCGGGCCCGGTCTGACGGATGCCCAAGGATGCCGGTTCTCTGCGAGCGTTTGATTGACCGGGATCAATAAGCGAAAGTTGGTCCCAAAATACCAACCGGAGGCCGGTCCCGGAGTCCGTGTGGCGAACCTCGGCGCGGCTACTTGAGACCCCGGCGCGGCCCCCGGATCGTCGCTGGCGAGGTCACATCGGCCCGGCCGTGCCACACCCTGCGACATCCCCCGACACGGCGCGACACCGGCGGAGGCGCCGCGCCACCGGGGGTCAGGTCCGCGGCCCCGGAGATCTCGCCGCGGCCCGGGGTCACGGGCGGCGCGCTACTGGATGAACCGGATGTACTGCTGGATCTCCTCGGAGTCGCAGGCCGGCTCGGCCCGGCGCTCCTCGAGCTTCACGGCGAGGCAGCGGGCCAGGATGGCCACCTGCTCCTCGGTGCAGCGGGACAGGCCGTCCTTCCACTGCCGCGCCGCCTCGCGCGAGCGGGCCAGCACCTCGTCCGACTGCTTCAGCTCGCTCTGCAGGGCGTAGACCTTCTGCCGATCGCCGGCGCCTCGCTGCAGCCGCGCCTGCTCGGCGGCCAGCTGGTCGCGGAGCCGGTCGCGCCGCACGCCGTGGTAGCAGGCCAGCGCCGAGTGGACCCGTCGCATGAAGGCCGGGTCCCGGGCGTGGTGGGTGTCGAGCGTGGCGTGGGTCTCCGCCACCTCGGCGCGGGAGCCGGCGGCCAGCTCGGCCTTCTCCTCGGGCGTGAGCTGCGAGCGCGGCTTGCCCGCCAGCCGCTCGCGCCTGATCTGCGTCCAGGCCTCGGCCCGGACCGGCTCCGAGGCGTCGGGGCCGACCCGCCGGTCCAGCTCCTTCATGTCGGCGAGCCGCTCCAGCTCGGCGGTCCGCCGCAGCCGGAAGGCGCCCAGGCACTCGTCGAGCGTCGCCTGCGCCAGGGCGTTCCTGCGGGCGATCTCGGCGGCGCCCAACCCCTGCCCCTGGAAGAGCCGGGCCCGCTTGTCCAGCACGTCCAGCTCGGCCTGGCAGGCCTCCTTCTCCAGGTCGGTCAGCGCCCGGGGCCGGGGCGGCGGCGCCGCGGCGCGCTGGGGGGCCGCGCCCGGCCACGCCGGGGCGGACAGGGCGAGCGCAGTGGCCAGGGCGAGGAGCTTCCGCATCGGATCCTCCGGTTGAACGGACGCTTCTAGCACGCGGGGCCGGCGGGGGTGGGGCGGTCATGACGGCGCGGGACGGCGGCGCGGCGGCGGTGTATCATCCGCTTCCACCTCACCCTTTGACCTCGGAGGCCCCCCATGACCCAGGCCGAACGTGTTGCCCGCCAAGAAGTGCTGCGCGACGTCATCAAGCGGCTGGAGGGGGCGCTGGCCGAGTTCCGTGCCGAGGCGGAGAAGACGCTGGTCGGCTGCGAGCACACCTACCCCGACGGCCGCGCCGCGGCGACCGGCGGCAGCACCAAGATCTGCGCCATCTGCGGCGGGATGCTCAAGGGGCGCGACGACAAGCTCTGGGGCTAGGGTCCGGACCCCACCCGACCATGTCCATCCTCCGACCGTTCCGCGCCCTCCGCCCGCCGGCCGCGCTGGCTGCTCGTGTCGCCTCGCCCCCGTACGACGTGGTCTCCACCGCCGAGGCCCGGGCCCTGGCGGCCGGCAACCGCGACAGCTACCTGCGGGTCTCCCGGCCCGAGATCGACCTGCCGGAGGGGACCGACGAGCACGCCGACGAGGTCTACGCCCAGGGGAAGAAGAACCTCGACGAGCTGACGCGCCGGGGCGTGCTGGTGGCCGAGGCGGCGCCGCGCTTCTTCGTCTACGCCCAGAAGATGGGGAAGCACCGCCAGGTGGGGCTGGTGGCCTGCGCCAGCGTCGACGAGTACGACCGCGACCTGATCAAGAAGCACGAGAAGACGCGCGCCGACAAGGAGGAGGACCGGGTCCGCCACGTCGACACCCTGGCGGCGCACGACGAGCCGGTCTTCCTCACCTACCGGGCGGCGCCGGCCATCGACGCGCTGGTGGCCGAGGTGCAGCGGGCCACCCCCGAGTACGACCTGGTGACCGGCGACGCGGTCGGCCACCAGCTCTGGGTGGTGCCCGAGGCGGCGGCGGCCAAACTGGAGGCGCTCTTCGGCGAGGTGCCGGCGCTCTACGTGGCCGACGGCCACCACCGCTCGGCGGCGGCCTCGCGGGTCCACGCCCGTCGCGCGGGGCAGCCGGGCGACCACGGCCAGTTCCTCGCCGTGGTCTTCCCCCACGACCAGATGCAGATCCTGGCCTACAACCGGCTGGTGCGGGATCCGCAGCGGCGCAGCCCCATGGCGCTGCTCGAAGCCCTGCAGGAGGTGCTCGACCTGGAGCCGGCCTCGGCGGCGGCCCCCGACCACCCGCAGGCCTTCGGCATCTACCTCGGCAAGCGCTGGTACCACGCCCACGTCCGGCCCGGCACCTTTCCGGCCGAGGACCCGGTGGCCAGCCTGGACTGCTCGCTGGCCCAGGACCAGCTGCTCGAGCCGCTCTTCGGCATCAAGGACCCGCGCACCTCGAAGGACGTCGACTTCGTGGGCGGCATCCGCGGCCACGAGGAGCTGGAGCGGCGGGTGGACGGGGAGGGCTGGGCGCTGGCGCTCCACCTCTACCCGACCCGGGTCGAGCAGGTGATGAGCGTCTCCGACGCCGGGCTGATCATGCCGCCGAAGAGCACCTGGTTCGAGCCGAAGCTGCGGTCCGGGCTCTTCGTGCACCCGTTCTAGCGGGACGACGGGCGCCAGGGCGCGGGCGGTCCACCGGGAGCGAGCGAGGCGTCCATGGCCGACGAGGTCCTCGACCTCATCAAGAAGCGGTTCTACGAGGCGGCCTTCATCCGCGATCTCGGGATCGAGCTGGTGAGCGTCTCGCCCGGCGAGGTGGTGACGCGCCTCCAGCTGCAGGAGCGGTTCCTGCAACAGGACGGCTTCGTGCACGCCGGCGTGGTGGCGACGCTGGCCGACCACAGCGGCGGGGCCTCGGCCTGGACGCTGGTGAAGCCCGAGCAGACGGTGCTCACCGTCGAGTTCAAGATCAACCTCCTCAACCCGGCCAGCGGGCCGGCGCTGACCTGCCGGGCCCGGGTGCTGCGGCCGGGGGGGCGGCTCACCACATCCGAGGTGGACGTCTTCTCCGGGGACGGCTCCCACGCCGCGCGGCTCAACATGACGCTGGCCGTGGTCGACACCGAGCGGCTGCGGAAGGGGGCCCGGGCCGGGAGTTGAGGGGCCCCCGAGGGGTCAACGGCGGATCCGGCTTCACCCGCGATCCGCCCGGGGCCCGCCCGGCATCCGGGAGCGACTCCTGTCCCTTATTCACGGGAGAGGCTGATCTTCCAGAGGTAAAAGAACGCTCCCACTTGGGGCGTGGAGGCGTCGGTACCCTCCCGGGGCGCTAGGGTGCTGGTTCGCGGCCGGCACCGACTCCCTGCGCGGCCGCGCACTGGGGTCACCACATGCGCTTCGCGACGCGACGCCTCTCCCTGCTCTCGCTGGTCGGGTTGGTCTTCACCGTCGGTGGTTGCGGCGGAAGCTCCACGCCGGCGCCGGTGGCCACCTATACGGTCAGCGGCCAGGTCACGGGCGACGTCGTCGCCGGCGTCACCGTGACGCTGGATACAGGCGCTACGGCCACCACCACCACCACCAGCGCCACCGGGGCCTACGCCTTCACCGGGCTGGCCCCCGGCAGCTACACGGTCACGCCCGCCAAGGCCACCTACCTCTTCACACCGGCCAGCCGCCCGGTCACCCTCACCATCGCCAACCAGACCGGCCAGGACTTCAGCGCCGCCTTCGCCGGCTACTCCATCAGCGGCCAGGTGGTGGGCGACACGATGGCCGGCGTCACCGTGACCCTCGGCGGGGACTCCTCCAGGACCACCACCAGCGCGGCCGATGGCACCTACTCGTTGACCGGGCTCACCAACGGGAGCTACACGGTGACGCCGTCCAAGACCGGCTACACCTTCGGTCCGTCCGTCCGCCCGGTCATCCTGACCGGCGCCAGCCGGATCCAGCAGGACTTCATCGCCACGGCCAGGACCTACACCATCAGCGGCACCATCGCCGGCGGCGGCGGCATCAGCGTGACGCTGAGCGGCACCTCCGGCGGCATCGTCACCGCCGCCGCCGACGGGAGCTACGCCTTCTCCGGGCTGGCCAACGGCAGCTACACGGTCACCCCCCTCCATGGCGGTTTCACCATCAACCCGACCAGCCTCACGGTCACGGTGGCCGAGGCCGACGTCCCGGGCCAGGACTTCATCGCCACGGCGATCCCCTTCACCATCTCCGGCCACATCACCAACGGGGCCGGGGCCGGCGTCAGCATCGGCGTCGTCCTCACCGGCGGCCCGGCGATCGACTTCGTCTTCTCCGACGCCGCCGGCTACTACGAGTTCACGGCCACCAGCGGCACCTTCACGGTCACGCCCTGGGAACCCGGCTTCGTCTCGGTGCCGCTGAGCAGGGTGGTGACGGTGGGCGGCGGCAACCTGCGCAACGTCGACTTCATCGCCACCGCGGATGCGGGGGCCAACTTCATGATCACCGGCACGGTGGCCGGCGTCGTCCAGGACGGCGTCGACGTGACCATCTCCCGGCTGGGGACCACGCTGGGCGTCGCGCAGACCTACCGGGAAGGGACCCAGCCCGGCACCTACGTCTTCATGGGGCTCACCGCCGGCACCTACCTGCTGACGCCGTCGAAGCCCGGCTACACCTTCGATCCGGCCAGCCGCACCGTGGTGGTGCTGGCCGGCGACGAGGTGGTGGCGCCCTTCACCTCCGCGGCCCGACTCTTCAACGTCCACGGCAACGTCGGCGGCGCCACCAGCGTCACCGTCACCCTGGCCGGCGGCGCCGCGCCGTTCACCACCACCACCGATGGCTCCGGGAACTACGCCATCGGCGTCCCCGTCGGTGCCTACACGGTGACGCCGTCCAAGACCGGCTACACCTTCACGCCGCCCAGCCGCGACGTGACCGTGAGCGTGGGTGTGGGCGACGTGGCGGTCTCCGGCTTCACCGCCTCGGCCTCGGTCCTCTACGCCATCTCCGGGACGGTGACCGGCCCATGGGTCCAGGGCGTCGCCGTCACCGCCGCCGGCAGCGGGCTGGCGCCCGTCACCACCGGCCCGACCGGCACCTACCGCCTCGCCGGCCTCCCCAACGAGGCGTTCACCCTGTCGGCGTCGCTGGACGGGTACACCTTCTCGCCGGCCGCGCCCAGCGTGACCTTGAACGGCGCCGACCGGACGCAGGACTTCGCGGGCACCCCGGCCATCGCCTCCCACAGCATCTCCGGCACCATCAGCGGCGCCGCCGGTTCGAGCGGGCGCGTCTACGTGGGGGCCATCCCCAGCGGCTGCAACGGGTGCTCGATGCAGGCCAGGACCAGCATCGCCGGGCCGGGCGCCTACACCCTCCGCGGGCTCCGGGACGGCGCCTACGTGATCACGGCGCGGCGCGACGTGGTCGGCCAGGGGAAGGCGAACGCCTCGGATCCGAGCGGGGTCACCGGCGGCCCGGTCACGGTCGCCGGCGCCGACGTCTCCGGCGCCGACGTGGCCCTGGTCACCCCGGCCACCCCGTCGCCGGGCACCCTCGCCCCGCCCACGGTCATCGCCGGCAGGAATGGGGTGCTGCTCTTCTGGACCGCCGACAAGGACGGCAACAACCTCGAGAAGGCCACCAGCTACGACGTCTCCTGGGGGATCACCGGGTCGGCCAACGACGCGACGGCCAGGGTCGTGGCCCGGGACGACGCCCACTACTTCAGGTCCGGGCTGGTGGACGGGACCCCCACCTGGTTCAAGGTCCGCTCCGTCGTGGGGGGCGTGAACGGAGCCTGGTCGGTGGCCGCCGCGGGCACGCCCGGGGCGGTGGCGGGCGGGTTCACGGTCTCCGGGACGGTGAACTTCACCGAGACGGCGACCGGGCCCCTCTACATCGCCGTCGGCGACCCCAACGCCGGCAGCATGAACGTGGCCGCCTACCCGCTCCCGGTGTCCAGTCCGGCCGCCTTCAGCGTCAGCGGCGTCCCTGTCGGCGACTGGAGCGTCTACGCCATCCTCGACCAGAACGGGAACGGCGTCATCGACGAGGGCGACCTGAAGAACGTGGGCGGCGCCGGTACCCCGCTGGTCCAGGTCCGGGGCGACGTCATCGACGTCATCGTCAACCTCTCCGCGGCCAGGGGCCTGGCCAGCACCACCACCGAGCACACCAGGAACGAGGCCGGCGACCTCTCCATCTACTCCCTGCAGAGCAACATCAGCGACAACCTGCGCCGGGTGGTGCGGGCGACCGTGGTTGCGGGCAAGGGCATCGCCGTTCCCGCCGACCTGGGCGGGGACCGGGACCACTTCACCTGGGGCGACCTGGGGACCACCAGGCCGGCGATCTGGGACACCTACACCTTCGACGTCCTCTACGACGACGGCACCTCCGAGGTCCTCACCTCGTCGGTGAGCGACGTGCTGGACACCTTCGCCCAGGGGCTCACCGCCGATCCGGGGGCCCCGTACACGCCCGGTCAGCCGAACTTCTCCTGGTCGGCGCCGCTCTCCCCGCCGTGGCGGTACGGCTACAGCCTGGCGCTCCGTGGACCGGGCGCCTACTGGGGCTACCCGAGCAACGCCTGGATGGTCTCGAGCGCCGTCACCTCGGTCCCCTACAACGCCGACGGCAAGGCCGTGCCCGCAAGTCTCTCCGCCGGCACCTACACCTGGAGCGTCACCGTCTACGACGCCGCCAAGAACCGGGCCCACCAGGAGAAGGTCTACGTGGTTCCCTGATCGGGCGCGCCGGAGCCGGAGCCGGAGCCGGAGCCGGAGCCGGGGCGCGGGGCCGTGGCTCCAGGCGCCGACCCCGTACCGCGTTCAAGGGGCGGTCAGGACCGCGCAGGTCAACGTCCTATCTCATCTGGGTCACACGGCTTTAGGTCGGCTCCTCCCACCGGGGCGGCGCTAGGCTGGCGGCCCGCGGTCCGGTCGGACAACCAGAGTTGGCCGCGATTGGGGTGGCCCATGCGCTTCTCGACGCGTCTCCTCGCGGTTCTCTCCCTCGGCGGCCTGCTCGGCACGCTCGCGGCCTGCGGCGGTGGCAGCACCACGCCGCCGCCCCCCGCGACCACCTACTCCATCAGCGGCACCATCAGCGGCGCCGCCAGCGTCACCGTGGCGCTCAGCGGGGCCGCCACCGCGACCACGACCACCGACGGGGCGGGCGGCTACACCTTCACCGGGCTGGCCAACGGGGCCTACACGGTCACGCCCTCCAAGGCCGGCTACGCCTTCAGCCCGCTGAGCACGGCCGTGACCGTGGCCGGCGCCAGCTCGACGGGCAGGAACTTCACGGCCACGGCGGCCGCCACCACCTGGTCGATCCCGGTCGCGGTGACCGGCGCCGTCCAGTCGGGCGTCACGCTCACGCTCACGCAGGCCGGCACCACCCTGGGGACCGCGATCACCGGCACCGGGGGGCTCTACACCTTCGCCGGGCTGCTCGACGGCAGCTACACGGTGACGCCCTCCCTGGCCGGCTACACCTTCCTACCCGCCAGCTCCAACGTGACGGTGGCCGGCGCCAACTCCCCGACCCAGACCTTCGCGGCGACCGCCATCTCCTACACCGTCTCGGGCCACGTGGGCGGGGCCAGCGCCGTCACCGTCACCGTCACCGGCTCCCCGGCGCCCCCGCCGGCCGTCACCGACGGCGCCGGCAACTACAGCTTCAGCCTCCCCGGGGGCTCGTACACCATCACCCCGTCGAAGGCCGGGTACGCCTTCACGCCGGCCTCGGCCGCCGTGGTGGTGGCGGGGGCCAGCGTGACGGTGCCCAACTTCACCGGCGCGGTCTCCTCCACCTTCACCCTCTCCGGCACCGTGACCGGCCCCTGGGTCCAGGGTGTCACCATCGCGCTCTCCGGCGCCTCCACCGCCACCACCACCACCGACGTCAACGGCGCCTACACCATCTCCGGCATCCCCAACGACACCGTGACGGTGACCCCGTCGCTGGACGGCTACACCTTCAGCCCGGCCGCGCCCACCGTGACCATGGCCGGCGCAGCGAAGACGCAGCACTTCACCGCCACCTCCGCCATCCCCTCCCACAGCATCTCCGGGACGGTGACCTATGGCGGCGGCAAGCTCGGGCGGGTCGTCGTCTCGGCCTACTGGAGCGGCTGCTCCAACAACTGCTCGCCGCAGGCCATCACCAGCTTGGCCGCCCCCGGGGCCTACACCCTCCGCGGGCTCCTCAACGGCACCTACGCGGTCTCGGCGAGGCTCGACAGCGGCGGCCAGGGGGCGCAGAACGCCTCGGATCCCACCGGGATGTCCGCCGGCTCGGTCAACGTCAACAACGCCGACGTGCCCGGCGTCAACGTGGCGCTCTCCGACCCGATGACCACGCCGACGCCGGCCACCCTCGCCGCCCCCAACCTCCTGCCCGGGAACGGCGGCGTGCTGCTCTTCTGGAACGTCGACAAGGACCTGAGCCAGCGGGAGAAGGCCACCAGCTACGACGTCTCCTTCGGCGCCACCTCGACGGCCGACACCACGGTCGTCAATGTCCCGGCCAGGGACGACGGGGTCTACTTCCGCTCCGGGCTGGTCACCGGGACCACGTATCATTTCAAGGTTCGCTCCAACGTGGGCGCCACGAATGGAACCTACTCGCCGGTCGCCGCCGGGACCATCGGCCCGGTGGCGGGCGGGTTCACGGTCTCCGGGACGGTGAGCTTCCCGGTGCCGGCGACCGGCCCCCTCTACCTGGCCATCGGCGACGGCAACACCGGCAACCTGCAGGTCTCCGCCTACGCCACGCCGCTCACCAGCCCGGTCTCGTTCACGGTCACCGGCCTCCCCGCCGGCACCTGGGGCGTCTACGCCATCCTCGACCAGAACGGGAACGGCACCATCGACGACGGTGACCTGAAGAACGTCAACGGCGGCGACGCGCCGATGGTCACGGTCGGCCCCAGCCAGGCCGGCCTCACCGTGGCCCTCACCGCGACCAAGGGGTTCGCCACCACCGCCACCGAGCACTCCCTGAACCAGGGCGGCACCAGCCACGGCTACGGCCTCCAGAACACCGTCGCCGGCAACCTGCAGCGGGTGGTGAAGGCCGCCGTGGTGGCGGGCAAGCACATCGCCGTCCCCGCCGACCTGGGCGGGAGCCGGGAGTTCTACGCCTGGTCGAACCTGGCCTCCCCGGCGGTGCCGGCCGTCGGTGACGCCTACACCTTCCAGGTCACCTACGCCGACGGCAGCACCGAGCTGCTCACCTCGACGGTGACCGCGGTGCTGAGCAGCTTCGCCCGGAACCTGGGCGAAGACACCACCACGCTCGGCACGGCGGCCCAGCCCTACTTCACCTGGTCGGCGCCGGCCTCGCCGCCGGCCAACTATGGCTACAGCCTGTCGGTCTGGGGGAGCGCCAACTGGTACTACCCGAGGGACGCCTGGATGGTCCCGAGCGGCGTGACCGGGGTCCGCTACAACGTCGACGGCACCGCCTCGGCCACCAACCTCACCACCGGCACCTACACCTGGAGCGTCACCGTCTACGACGCCGCCAAGAACCGGGCTCGCCAGGAGAAGATCTACATCGTCCCGTAGCCGGGGCCTCGGCTTCCTGAGTGGAGCGGCGGGGCGATCCCCCGCCGTTCTCACGTCCGGGTCCCGTCGCCCCGGGTCGCCGCTGCCAGCTGCGCCCGCACCGTCTGGACCAGCCGCTCGACGCCGAACGGCTTCTCCAGCACGGCGTCGGCGTCGCCCGGGGAGGCGCCGCGCCCGGGGAGCAGCCCGGAGACCAGCACCAGCCGGACCCCGGCCAGCGCCGGCTGCTGGCGGATGCGGGCCAGCAGCTCGGTGCCGGTCAGGCCCGGCATCTGCTGGTCGACGATCACCACCGCCGGGACCGGGGCCTCGCCGAGCCGGAGGAGCGCGGCGGTGGCGTCGCGGGCCACCGAGACCTCGAACCCTTCCCCCTCCAGGCACTCGGTGATGTTCTCGAGGAGCGCGGCGTCGTCGTCGACGACCAGGACATGGGGGCGGAGGGGCACCACCACAGGGTACCTACTGGCGGGCGCCCCCGGGGGCAACCGGTCCGGGCGCCCGCGTCAGCGGCCGTTGACGGCGCCGGGGTCATCTGTGACGCTCGGTGCGTGACGTGGAGGGGGTGCCCCGGCCGCCGGCTCCACCCCGGTCCGGATCACCTGCTCGGCGCGGCAGGCCTCCTCGAGGCCGGCGTCGCAGGCCTGGCGGATGTACCGGTAGCCCAGGCCGGCGTCGGCGGAGACCCCTTGCCCGCGGTAGTAGCGGTAGCCGACGTTGGCCAGCACCGAGCGGGCGGCGAGGCGGATGGGCGGGCTGCGGGTCTCGCGGAGGAGCCGGTCGGCGCCGGCCGCGGCGGCGGCCAGGTCGTCGTGCCCCACCGCCACCACCGCCCGGACCAGCTCCACCTGGTCGAGCTTCACGCCGGCGGCGTCGAGCCGGGCCAGCTCGCGCTCGGCGGTGGCCACGTCCTCCCGCTCCAGGGCGTCGAGGGCCTGGCGCAGCGACTGCTCGGCGCCGTACCGGGACAGGCCCGGCCGCGGCCAGACCGCGGCGACCAGCACCGCGCCGGCCACCAGCCCGAAGGGCAGCCAGGCCCCGGGCCGGCGGGGGAAGGGGCGGGTCATGAGCCAGGCGGCGGCGGCGCCGGTGAGCAGCCCGCCGAAGTGGGCGGCGTGGTCGATGGGGAGGTCGGCCGCCAGCGCCAGCACCGTCCAGACCGCCAGCTGCCCGGCGATGGAGAGCGTCGACGGGCTTCGCAGGAAGGGGCGCCAGCCCGGCAGCAGGCGGCGGTGGACCACCAGGGTGGCGCCGATCATGCCGAAGAGCGCCCCCGAGGCCCCGGCGCCGACGGCGTCGTGCGTGGCCATCGAGGCCGCCGAGGCCCCCACCCCGGCCAGCAGGTAGAGGGCGAGGAAGCGACGGTGGCCGAAGACCCGCTCCACCATCCGGCACCAGCCGAAGCCGAAGATCGAGTTGGCCAGCAGGTGGACCCAGCCGATGTGGAGGAAGACGGCGGTGAGCAGGCGCCACCACTGCCCGGCGCCGATGAGCCCTCGCTCCAGGGCTCCGGCGGCGATGAGCGCCTCGCTGCTGGTGGGGTCGTCGAAGTGCCAGGAGAGCAGGGCGAGGACGGCGACGTTGAGGGCCACCAGGGCGGCCGCCGCCGGGGCCTCGGCCAGGGTGGCCAGCCGGGAGGGGCGGGGTGGTGGGGGAGGGGGCGACGCCGTGACCCCCGGCCATGGCGGGGGCGTAAACGGCTGCTCTCGTGGGGTTGGCTGGCGAGGCTCCTGCTCCATCACTTCACCTTAACGCGGGCGCAGGGCCCGGAAAGGGTATGCAACTCCTGCGTCACGAAGTCGCCGGCCGGGCTACCATGGAAATCGTGACCGAGTACATCGTCAACCCGCGGCGCGCGCCGCGGGCACCGTCGCGCTGCGCCGCGCTGGTGCACACCCCGGACGCCGCCTGGAGCGCGGAGACCGAGGACATCGGGCCCATGGGCTGCCAGCTGGTGGCGCCGGGCGCGATGGCGCGCGGCCTGCCGCTGACGTTGGTCTTCGCCAACCCCAAGGTGCAGGGGTCGCTCCAGGTGGACGGCAAGGTGGCCTGGGCCAGCTCGCGGTCGCCGTGGCGCGTCGGGGTGGCCTTCGGCGACGCGAGCCGGGCACAGGCCGAGCGCTGGATCGCCCAGCTGGTGGCCGCCCACCCCGGCCTGACCGGCTTCCGGCGGGTGCCCGACCGGCTCCCGGTCGACGCCATGATCTTCCTCGCCCCGCCCCCCACCTACCTCGTCGATTTCACCGCCGAGGAGGTGGAGGTGCTGCGCCACGTGGCCAGCGGGACCACCGTGTCCTCGCTGCGCCGCCGGCTCTCCAGCAACTGGAGCGCCGCCCAGCGGGCGGTCTTCTCGCTGCTGGCGCGCGGCGCGGTGACCGTCTCCGGGAGCGCAGCGGTCCACCCGTCGGCCTGGAAGAAGGTGATGGCCGACCTGGAGGTCGACTTCGTGCTCGAGGTGGCGCGGGCGATACGGCCGGAGCCGGTGATCGAGCGGCGGGCGCGGGGACCGTCGCTCCCCGACGGGCCCATCGACATGGAGCTCGACCCCCGCTTCACGCCCGCCCCCGGCCCCGGCCTGATGACGGTGCCCGCGGCCCCCGCGGCCCCGGCGGCGAATGGGCGGCCGCCAACGTCGTTCCCCACCCCGGGACCCATGGCCGCGGTCCAGCCGGCCCCTCCTCCCGGCTCCTCGACCGCCGGGACCGGCTGGCGCGGCGACGTCCGGCTCCGCTCCCGCGAGGCGCAGGAGTGCTTCGACATCGGCCGGGCCGAGCTGGCGGCCGGCCGGGGGAGCAGCGCCATGGCCCACCTGCGCCGCGCCCTGCAGCTGGCCCCGGGCGACGCCGAGATCGCCGCCACCATCGGCCGCGCCATGGCTGGCGGGTAGGGCCCGGCTCGCGACCCCGGTCCTCGCAGGAGCGAGGGGCGGGGGCGTGGAGGGGTCCGCGCGCCGCGCCGCGGGTCCCAGGCGACGTAAATTGTGGACCGGACTGGTCAAATCCACGATCCGACCGGTCTTGACTGATCCGCCCCGCATTGGTACTCCCGGCGGGCCGCCCTGTTCATCCACTACAACGGAGGGTACGTCCCCGATGTACAAGATCGTCCGCCGCGAGGCCTTCTCCGACACGACCTTCCTCTGGGATGTCCACGCCCCCGACGTGGCCAAGGCCGCTGAACCAGGGCACTTCGTGATGCTGCGCCTCGGCACCGGCGCCGAGCGCATCCCGCTCACGGTCGCCGACTTCGACCGGGAGAAGGGGACCATCACCATGGTCATCCAGGCGCTCGGCAAGACCACCCGCCAGATGATGACCGACTACAAGGAGGGGGACGAGTTCGAGGACTTCGTCGGCCCGCTCGGCCTGCCCCAGCACATCGGCAAGGTCGGCCACGTGGTGCTGGTGGGCGGCGGCCTCGGCGTCGCCCCGGTCTTCCCGCAGCTGCGCGCCTTCAAGGCGGCCGGCAACCGGGTCACCGGCATCATCGGCTTCCGGAACAAGGACCTGGTCTTCTGGGAGAAGAAGTTCGCCGAGTACTGCGACGACCTGATCGTCTGCACCGACGACGGCAGCTACGGCAAGCCCGGCTTCGTCACCCAGGCCTTGAAGGAGCTCTGCGAGAAGGACAAGCCGGACCTGGCCGTGGCCATCGGCCCACTGCCCATGATGAACGCCTGCGTCGAGACCACCCGGCCCTTCGCGGTGAAGACCATGGTGTCGCTCAACGCCATCATGGTGGACGGCACCGGCATGTGCGGCTCCTGCCGCGTCACCGTGGGCAAGGAGGTGCGGTTCGCCTGCGTCGACGGCCCCGACTTCGACGGCCACCAGGTCGACTTCAAGGAGCTGCTGGCGCGCCAGCGCCGCTTCAAGATCCAGGAGACCGCGGCCACCGAGGACTACGCCCACGTCTGCAACCTGGAGAAGCAGCTCTTCCAGGAGCAGAAGCGCAACTACAAGAAGATCAAGGAGCTGACGCCCCACCAGGCCAAGATGCCGGAGCGCGACCACGTGGAGCGCGCCCGCAACTTCAAGGAGGTCAACCTGGGGTACTCCATCCAGGACGCCCTCCTCGAGGCCGAGCGTTGCATCCAGTGCTCCAAGCCGACCTGCATCGCCGGCTGTCCGGTGGCCATCGACATCCCGCGCTTCATCCGCCACCTGGTGGTGCGCGACATCGACGGCGCCCTCGAGGTCATCAACGAGGCCTCGATCTTCCCCTCGGTCTGCGGCCGGGTCTGCCCCCAGGAGACCCAGTGCGAGGCCCAGTGCATCATCGCCAAGAAGGTCGAGTCGGTCGGCATCGGCCGGCTGGAGCGCTTCGTCGGTGACAACGCCCGGCCCAAGCCGGTGGTCCCGCCGGTCTTCGCCGCCGGCGACAAGCTCGGCCGGGTGGCGGTCTGCGGCTCCGGCCCGGCCGGCCTGGCGGTGGCCGCCGATCTGGTCAAGTTCGGCTGCGACGTGACGGTCTACGAGGCCCTCCACGTGGTCGGCGGGGTGCTCCGCTACGGCATTCCCTCCTTCCGCCTGCCCCGCGAGATCATCGACCGCGAGGTGAAGCGGCTCACCGACCTGGGCGTGAAGATCGAGACCAACAAGGTCATCGGCAAGACCTTCACGGTGCCCCAGCTGATGGGCGAGAAGGGCTACGACGCCGTCTTCCTCGGCGTCGGCGCCGGCGCCCCGGCCTTCCTCGGCATCCCCGGTGAGTTCGCCGGCCAGGTCTACTCGGCCAACGAGTTCCTCACCCGCGTCAACCTCATGGGCGGCGACCAGTTCCCGCTGCAGGACACCCCGGTCTCCATCGGCTCCAGCGCCGTGGTCATCGGCGCCGGCAACACCGCCATGGACTGCCTGCGGGTGGCCAAGCGGCTCGGCACCGCCACCGTCCGCTGCGTCTACCGGCGCACCGAGGCCGAGGCCCCGGCCCGCATCGAGGAGATCCGCCACGCCAAGGAGGAGGGGATCGAGTTCTTCTTCCTCCACTCGCCGGTGGAGATCTACGTCGACCCCGACGGCAACGTGAAGGGGATGAAGGTCGAGGAGATGGTGCTGGGCGACCCGGACGAGAAGGGGCGCCGCAAGCCCATCGCCACCGGCAAGTTCAAGGACCTCGAGTGCGACACCGTCATCTACGCCCTCGGCACCAAGGCCAACCCGGTCATCACCCAGTCCACCCCCGGGCTGACCCTCAACAAGTGGGGCAACATCGTCGCCGACGACGGCAAGACCCAGTGCACCTCCCTGCCCGGGGTCTTCGCCGGCGGTGACATCGTCACCGGCGGCGCCACGGTGATCCTCGCCATGGGGGCCGGGCGCCGGGCGGCCCGCTCCATCGGCGCCTACCTCAAGGGCAAGAAGGCGAAGTGGCCCATGACCGAGGACGACATGGCCACCTTCACGCCGCCCACCGCGCTGGGCCAGGCCGGCGCCGCCGGCGCCTCGTCGACCCCGGCCGCCGCCGGCGCCGCCAAGCTCTGCCCCAAGTGCCGGCAGCCGCTCGAGGGCGAGGAGGAGTACGTCTGCTGCGCCACCTCCAAGCTCACCTGGAAGTGCCAGGACTGCGCCAAGGTCAGCGAGGGCTTCGCCTTCCCCTACGGGATGTGCCCCTCCTGCGGCGGCAAGCTCAAGGTGGCCGATCCGGCCAAGGTGGCCGACGCCGCCGCGCTCGAGGCCGTCCGCATCGCCTTCGAGATCGAGCTGGGAGGCATGGCCTTCTACGGCCGCGCCGCCCAGGAGGCCACCGACCCCATGCTCCGCGACCTCTTCGGCCGCTTCGCCGAGATGGAGAAGGAGCACATGGCGACGCTGTCACGCCGCTACCACGTGCAGGTGCCGGCCGCCGGTGACTTCAAGGTCGACCGGGCCGCCATCTACGCCGGCATCCCCAACCGCCCCGAGGACCCGGCCAACCTCTTCCGCATCGCCATCGCCTTCGAGGAGCGGGCGGTGAAGTTCTTCACCGAGCGCGGCGTCGCGGTGGCCGCGGGCACGCCCGAGCAGCTGCTCTACAAGGAGCTGGCCGCCGAGGAGCAGGAGCACGTCGACCTGCTCACCACCGAGCTGAAGCGCTGGCAGGCGGGCAAGCCCGGGCTCATGTAGATCGGGCGGCGCTCGCGCCGCCCGGAATGGAGAGAGGTCCGTTCCTCGAGGAGCGGACCCCTTCTCGTTTTCGCTGGTCGGGAAGCGGCGCGAACGCCGGCGGGCCGGCCCCGGTCAGCCGATCTCGACGGCGTTCGGGCTGTAGCAGGAGAGGGCCAGCAGGCTGGTCCGCTGCCACTTGCGCGCCGGGCTGGAGATGAAGCGCAGCCGGTACTGCTTGTCGCCGGCCGCCTGGATCTTCTGGATCCAGTAGATGAAGCTCTTGAAGCCGGAGGAGTTGCAGAACTCCAGCTCGGTGAAGTCGACGCGGACGTCCTTGGCCCCGGCCTTGAGCAGGTGGTCGTGGACCTGGTCGACGAACGGGTTGAGCACGCTGGCCGGGTTGACGGTGCTGATGGTGCCGCGGAACTGGACGCGGGCGCCCAGCGGCTCCACGTGCATGGTCGCCGAGTACTTCTCCTCGGAGACCTGGATGGTCGGGGCGCGGGCGCCGGGCGGGGACGGGTTAGCCATGTGTGACTCCTGGGATCTGGATCTGGGGCGCGCGCAGGCGGCCCCAGGCGAGGACGGTGATGCGGCTCCCCTCGCGGGTGATGGAGAGCTCGAGCTGGGCCTCGAAGCGGACACGCGCCAGGCCGAGCCCGCCGCGCTGGTTCATGGGGGCCTCGGCCATGGCCCGGAGATAGCTCTGCAGCGGGTCGGGCTCCTGGTTGATGCGATCGAGCCGGCCCTTGAAGTCCTGGAACTGCTCATCGGAGGCCGGGTTGGAGACGGCGATCTCGATCCGGTCGGCCGTCGGGTCGACCTGCAGGGTCAGGTCGACGCTCTCGCCGCCGGCGTGGGGGATGGCGTTCTGCATCAGCTCGTGGACCGCCAGCGCCACCTGCGCCTCCCGGCTCTGGCCCGGGCAGGCGCAGGAGCAGAAGGACTCGACGAACCTCCGGATCTCGTCGACGAAGACCCAGGGCGGCTTCATCCGCAGCATCAGGAAGATGGGGCGGTTGGTATCGATGGTTTCAGTTGTCATCGGTCTTCCGTCTCAGGACCACCACGGTGATGTCGTCCGCCTGGGAGGCGGCAAACGCTTCCACTTCGTTGAACACCCTGGTCAGGATCTCGGGGGCCGGGGCCGGCGCCTCGGCGCGCAGCAGGTCGGTGAGCCGGTCCTCGCCGAAGAGGGCCCCGGCGGCGTCCTGGGCCTCGACCACGCCGTCGGTGATGAAGCAGACGGCGTCGCCCGGGCCGAGCTGGAACTCGTAGGAGACGATCTGGGAGGAGAGGTCGGCGGTGAGCCCCACCCAGGGGCCGGCCGGCTCGACGACGTCGACCACGCCGCCGCGGCGGGAGATGAAGACGGGCTGGTGGGCGCCGGCGGCGAGGAAGCGCCCGCCGCCCATGTGCCGGGCCGCCATCAGGGTCAGGTAGTCGTCGCGCCCCATCCGCTGCCGGACGTTCTCGTGCACCACCCGGTTGACCGCCGAGACCACGTCGCGGGGGTCGCGGTTGGGGTCGTCGGCGATGGTCCCGTAGGCCGCCGCCTGGGCCATCATCATCACCAGCCCGGAGTTGATGCCGTGGCCGGAGACGTCGCCCACCAGCACCCAGAAGGTCTCGGGGAAGGCGAGGATGTCGTAGAGATCGCCGCCCACGTCCTCGGCCGGCTTCATCCGGGCCGCCACCTCGTAGCCGGGCACCGCCGGGCTGTTGGGGAGGATGGCGGTCTGGATGCGGTGGGCGATCTGCACTTCCTTGCGCAGCGCCTCGGTGCGCTGCAGCTCGACGTGGGAGCGGGCCACCTCGGCCACCATGGTGTTGAAGGAGCCGACCAGCGCCCCCAGCTCGTCGGCGTAGGTGCCGGGGATGCGGGTGGAGAGGTCGCCGTGGGCCACCCGGGCCATCGACCCGGTCACCTCGGAGAGGGGGCGGGCCGCCGCCCGCAGCGCCCCGATGCTGACCAGCACGGCGCCGGCCATCACCGCCAGGAAGAGCAGGCCGAGCAGGAGGCGGAGCGAGCCCAGCTGGCCGAAGGCCGAGGCCTCCGGCTCCACCATCATCGCCGTCCAGCGCGGCGGGTTGGGCGACAGGTCGGTGCGCACCGAGAGCAGCGGGGCCATGCCGGGGCCGGCGGTGCGGGTCAGCACCCCCATGGCGGCCTGGGTCGCCACCACCGGCGCCACCAGGCTGGCGTCCAGCTCCGGCGGGACCAGCACCAGGGTGCGGGCGCCGTCGAAGACCACCGGCACCAGCTCGCCGTCGGCCCCGCCGATCTCCTCGAGCAGGCGCCTCATGGCGTTGGTGGAGACGGCCGCCACCACCGTCCCGACGATGTCGCTGGCGAAGTCGCGCACCGGCGAGGCCACCAGGATGACCGCCTCGTCCCCGCCCTCCCGGTCGAGCTGGGCCAGCGTCCCCAGCTCCACGGTGCCGGGGTCGTCGAGCAGCGCCTTCTCCACCACCCGCAGCTTGAGCGGACGGCCGTGCTGGGCGGTGAGGGCCACGCCGCGGCGCTCGCCCTGGGCGCCGGTGCGGACCCCGGCCAGCAGCGTCCCCTCCGGCCCGGTCAGGGCCACGGCCACGATCGAGCCGGCCTGGTCCTGGATGAGCCGGCGCAGGAAGTCCTCGGCGAACTTGGGGTCGCCGGAGTCGAGGGTGAGCTGCATGGCCTCGGCCTCCGACCAGGCCCGCACGGTGAGGGCGCGCTCCCGCTGGAAGCGCAGCACCGCCTCGTGGACCTCGCGGGAGCGGGCCTGGAGGTGGTCCTTGACCGCCGACTCGACCACGCCGCGGGCCACCCAGTCGAAGCCGAAGGCGGCCACCACCAGGGCCCCGGCCACCAGCGCCAGGGTGGCGGCCAGCAGCCGCAGCCGCAGCGAGTTGGTGATCCGCTCCAGCACTACTTGGTGCCCTGCTTGGCCGAGTAGTACTTGAGGAACTCGTAGATGTCGGCGGCCTGCTCTTCGTTGATGCCGGAGTTGGGGCGGCGGATCATCTTCTTCATGTAGCGCTTCCAGTCGGCGGCATCGAACCGGGAGTTGATGGGCCGGGCCACCGGGTGGCACTTGGCGCACTTGGTGGCGAAGACCGGGTAGCGCTTCTGCATGGCCGGCGGCCAGGAGGAGACGTCGATCCGGTCCGGGCCGTCGTCACGGGGGTCCCACTCCGCCTTGGCCGGATCCTTGGCTCCCAGGGCCAGCGCCGCCGCCAGCACCACTCCCAACGTGAAGGTCATCAGAAGGCTCCCCCGAAACCGACGTGGCCCGACTGGAACACCACGAAGCTGGTCGGCTTCCAGTACTCGTACGACAGCTTGATGTAGATCCCCGAGGCGGGCGTGATCACGGTGCCGGCCGTGAACCGCTCGATGGCGCTGCTCGGGGTCATGGCCGCCACCGAGCCGGGGAGCGGGACGCCCAGCCGCTCCAGCTTGTCGTAGCGGTAGACCATGGTGAGGTAGCGCCCCAGCGGGTGCTCCAGCTCCGCGTAGAAGCCCCGCTTGTCGAAGAAGGGGTCCACCAGGGTCCACTGGTAGCCGGTGGCGGCGGGGTCCAGGGCGGTGCGGCGCAGGGCGTACTCGCCGCGCAGCGTGGCCTTCCAGAGCTGGATGGAGAGGTCGACGCCGGCCACGTCGTACTGCAGCCGGGCGGCCCGGTCGTAGCGGCCGCCGGTGTAGCTGCCCCCCAGGCTGACGTCGCCGAGGGCGGCGCCGGGGTCGCTGGAGTAGGTGACGGTGATCCGCCCACCGTAGGATGGGACCTTGTTGTTGTCGGTGTAGGCCGAGCCGCGCAGCGCCATCCACTCCACGTCGTTGGTCCCCTTGAGGCCGGAGACGGCGTAGCCGGAGTACCAGATCTGCAGCAGGCTCCCCAGCCAGGCCTGGCCGTAGAGCATCAGGCCGGTGTCGACGTAGGGGAGCATGATGACGCCGGAGTTGAAGGAGGTCCGGTCGGCGTAGGCCATCCGCCCCATGTCGTAGATGAGCGGGGCCGAGGTGGTCTTGTGGCCGGACTGGTCGCCGCGGTTGCCGTACTCGCCGAAGGGGACGTTGAGCCGACCGATCTGCGCGTTGAACCAGGGCTTGGGCTGCCAGTCGAGCACCACGTGGTCCATCTCGATGCCGTGGCAGCTGATGCAGGCCTTGGCGGAGAAGGAGAGGGTGTCGTGGACGTCGACGCCGAAGCGCATCGAGGCGTCGATGGTGACCCCGCCCGGCGCCTTGACCTGGTCGCCGTCGCGCTGCTGCGTGGGGATGACCCAGCTGTCCACGTAGGCGGACCCGGAGAACTGCAGGCTGGGGGCGGCCACGGCGCGCGCCCCGCCCACCACGGCGGCGGCCACCGCCAACGCCGCGGCCAGGCGCGGGGCGCCTCGCTCAGTCATTGGGCGCTCCGCTGCCGATCCAGGCCTCGATGGACAGGATCTCCTCCTCGGTGAGTGGCTCCCCCGCGCTCGGCGGCGGCATCCGGTCCCCCAATCCTCCCACGGAAGCGTGGGTGCCGCGGAGTTTGTTGACCAGGTAGCTCTTCTCGGGGCGTCCCGGCTCGACCAGGCCGAGCGGGGCCTGGACCGAGGGGACCGAGACCAGCTGCGACCACCCGACGGGGGCGTCGAGCGAGACCGGCACGCCGTTGGGCGGGGGCGGGCCGCCGGAGTGGCAGGCGGTGGTGGCGCAGCGCGGGACGAAGAGGTTGGCGCTGAGGGCCGACCAGGCGCCGCCCCCGCCGCCGCCGGGGCTGCCACCCTGGCGAGGCAGGAACTGGGCGTCGTCGGGGTCGCCGGTCAGCCGGCGCCGGGCCAGCTCCAGCGTCCAGGTCCCGTCGGCCCAGCGTGCCCGGGCGCGCACGTCGTCGCGGTGGGGGCTGGGGCGGTGGAGCAGGAAGCCGGGGAGGGTGAAGGGGCCGGCGCCGGTGGGCGGGGCCAGCGCCGCCGGGGGTGTGCCGAGGGGCGGCGGCGGCGGCGAGGCCAGGAAGCGAGGGTCCCAGCCGGGCTCGGGGTCGACCGGCTGGCGGTAGAGGTAGGGCGGGTTGAGGGTGTCGTCGCCGCCCCCCGCCCCCGCCGCCCGGGCGAAGGGCTGCCCGGGGAGGCCGGCGGTGAGGTTGGCGGTCGAGGTGCCGCGGCTGCAGGGGTAGACCGCCTGGCCGAAGGCGTCCTTCTCGGCGCAGGCCCGGGCGCAGGTGAGCCCGTCGCCCGCCCGGCAGCGATCGCCGGCCGGACCGGTGCTCTCGATGCGGAGGTCGTCGGCCAGGCCGTACGGGGCGGTGGAGGCGGCCCGCCAGGTCCAGGCGTCGAGCCGCTCGGTGGCCGCGCCGGTGCGGCAGGTGAAGCTGGCCAGGTAGCTCGCCGGCGGCCAGGGGGAGGGGGCCGGCGAGGGGGCGGTGACCAGCGGCGGCGCCGAGGCCAGGTGGCAGGCGGTGGCGCAGCCCAGCGCGGCGTGGGCCGGGGCGCCGTCGCCGATGGCGAAGGAGACGTAGGCGGCGTCCTCCGACCGGGTCCGGTCGGCCCGCCAGGCCGCCCCGCCGGCGTCCCAGCTCCACGGCTGGTGGACCTGGTGGGCCGCCGGGGTGCGCCACTGCAGCAGCAGGTAGAGCTCCTGGTCGTCGAAGCCGGCCCGCACCGAGACGCTGGCCACGCCGTGGTCGAAGGGGGGGAGCGGGAGAGTGCAGCCGGCCGAGCCGGCGGCGGCGGTGGCCGGCGGCGCGTCGGGGGCGCAGGGGGCGGGGCAGGCCGGGGCGCCGGTGGTGGGATCGATCACCTGGCTGTGGTGCGTCCTCCAACGGCAGTACCAGCCCGGCGCGGTCAGCCCCACCCGCTCCCCGGCCGGCGCCAGCGCCACCTCGGTGGCGGGCCAGCCGGACCAGTCGCCGGCGTCGCCGTCGAGGACCGGCGGGGTGGCGAAGCGGCGGGCCAGCACCCGGCCGGGCCCGGCGCCCGAGCCGGCGAAGGCGAGGGTGACCGGCCCCGAGCTCTGCGGCACCAGCCCTCCCTCGGCGATGACGCCGATGGAGATCACCGTGTCGACCGGGGT
Source organism: Anaeromyxobacteraceae bacterium (assembly GCA_032654565.1). Taxonomy (GTDB): domain Bacteria; phylum Myxococcota; class Myxococcia; order Myxococcales; family Anaeromyxobacteraceae; genus JADKCZ01. The sequence goes on from JAULAX010000010.1 coordinate 188,734, forward strand.
GGAGGCCGACGCCGGACGCTCCACGCAGCCGAGGGCGGCGAGCGCCGCGACGGCGGCGGTGAGCGGTCGTGCCGAACAGAGCCTCATGTCACCTGGACGCCCGCGCGGGCGCTCCATCCCCCGGGAGCCGGAGCTGGACCCGTCGTGCGAGGTGCCATGGTACCGGGGGGCGCCGTGTGGGTGTCAATGCGCTTCGGACCTCCGGCGGCCGGCCCCGGGCCGCACCTCGCCGGCCACCAGCCCGAGCTTCTGGGCCCGGGTCAGCCGCTTCAGGGCCGCCTCCCGGCGCTGCGCCCCGCTCCGCCCCCGCGCCGGGGCGCTCCAGACCAGGGTCACCGGCAGGCGCGAGCGGGTGTAGCGGGCTCCGCGCCCGGCGGCGTGGGCCAGCAGCCTCGCCGGCAGGTCGTTGGTGGCGCCGGTGTAGAGCGAGCCGTCGCGGCAGCGCAGCATGTAGACGCGCCACCCTCCGGTCCGCCGCGCCGCCACGTCGCGCCCCAGCCTAGCGGCCGCGCTGGGCGCTGCGGGCGGTGCGCTTGGCGACGAACGGGTTGCTCGGCTTGCCGCCGCGCGGCAGCGGCTCCACGCCCGGCTTGGTCTCCAGGTGGATGGCGTGCTCGGGCCCCTGCTGGACCGGCTCGCTCCGGTGGACCGGCTTTCCATCCTTCTTGCGCTTCTTGCTGACGGGCATCTGGCCTCCTCGTGGCGTGGGGTGATTCTAGCCTAGAACGGGGAAGCCCCGGGGAGGAACGAGGCGCCGGCGACCGTTCGACGAACGTTCGAAGGTCGGGTCGACGGGCCCGGCGGCCCCTGCCGTGGCGGCCCGCGGGCCCGCGGCGCGGGTCTGGTCCATGCACGTGGTGGCTCACGAACCACGAACCCACGAGCCCTGACACGCCGAACACCACCCATTCGCCACAATCGAAGGTCACATGAGACAGCTCACGCTGAACGGACTCTTCCTGCTGGCCGCCCTTGGATCCAGCGCCTGCGTCGCCCCCGCGGTGGCGACCCGTCCCGAGACGGCCGATGACGACGGCGCCCAGGACCAGGCGGCGATGGGGCTGCGGGATCACCACCGGCATCAGCATCGCGCCGGGGTCCTGCAGTTCACCGCCATGAGCCTCGACACCCTGGCCACCGAAGACGCCCGCCAGCCGCAGGTCGAGCGGATCCATGGCGACCTGCACGCCTGCATGGCCCCCACCAGCGGCCTCCACCGGAGATTGCTCACGGCGATCGCCGATGGCGTCGCGGCCGGGGCCGTCGACGCGCAGAGGATCCAGCCGATCATCGAGGACCTGAACGCCGCCGGGGCCGCCATCCAGGCCTGCGGCGCCGACGCACTGAACCGGCTCCACGCCATGCTCTCGCCGGTGGAGCGCGAGGACCTGACCGACAAGGTCCGGGCCCACTGGGAGGTCTGGCGGCAGGTCAACGCCGAGGAGCAGGCCGGAGCGCGCGGACCGGGCGGCCGGCTCGCCGTGCTGACCCAGGAGCTGGGCCTGGCGCCGGGCCAGGTCGACCGGATCTCGGCGGCCCTCCAGCTGGCGCGGGCCGGGCGCGGCGGCACCTTCGACCGCGAGAAGGCGTCGGTCGACGTGCAGCGGTTCACCGAGGCCTTCGTGCGGGCCTCCTTCGATGCCCGGGCGGTCGCCGGCGTCGAGAGCACCCGACTCGCCGGCCACGGGGCCGCCCGCATGTCGGTCTTCTACGAGACCGTCACCCCGCTCCTGACGCCGAGCCAGCAGGCGGCGCTCGCCGGCCAGCTGCGGAACCGCGCCGATCACAACCCCGCCGTCTCTTCCAACTGAGGACCCCATGAACAAGACTCTGGTGACGATGCTGAAGGGCGCGCTCCTGCTGGGCGCCATCTCCGCCGCGCTCGCGGCCGCTCCGGCCCAGGCGCAGATCGAGATCCGGATCGGGCCGCCGGCCTGGTACATCGCGACCTCCAGGCCCACCTACTACGAGGGCCACGCGGCCTACTGGTACGGGAACCGCTGGCAGTACCGGGAGGGGAACAGGTGGCACGCCTATCGTGACGAGCCCAGGTACCTTCGCGATCGCCGAGGCGGCCACCGTGACCGGGAGCGCCACGACTACGGCCACGGGAACCGGGGCGGCTACAACCGGAGGTAGCCGCTGGTCGCGCCTCCCAGGTCCATGCAGTCCGAGCGTACGCATGGAAAGGCCGGGGCTCCTCGAGGCATCCCTCGGAAGTCCCGGCCTGGAGAAATGGCGCGCGGTACAGGAGTCGAACCTGTGGCCTTCAGCTCCGGAGGCTGACGCTCTATCCAGCTGAGCTAACCGCGCGTGCGGGAAGGGTACTTAGGGCATCCACCCCGGAAAGGCAAGGCGGTTCACGGACCTGGACTTCGTGGTCTGGTGAAGTCCAGGAGCGGACGGAAAAAGTGCTCGGAAGCAGTTGAGCCCATCGGGGTCGAACTGCTACAAACCGCCGCACCGTGTTCCAAATACACACTACCGAAGACGTCCTCCGGCTCGCCGCCCTCGCCTCGGCGGTCATCGCCATCGCCATCCTGGTCTACTACCTGGTGGCTCGCCCGCCGCTGGGCCGCTCCGCCAAGGTGGTGCTGCTGTTCGGGCTCGGGGTGATGCCGCTGGCGGTCTCGCTGGCCGGCAACATCTCCGGCTTCGAGTACACGCTCAAGACCGACTTCTGCGGCTCCTGCCACGTGATGCGCCCCTACGTGGAGGACGCCGCCGACCCGACCTCGAAGTCGCTGGCCTCGATCCACAGCCGCAACAGCACCTTCGGCCACGAGTCCTGCTACACCTGCCACGCCGACTACCAGATCTTCGGGGCCATGACCACCAAGGCCAACGGCATGAAGCACCTCTACTTCTACCTCACCGAGTACTCGAACACCGGCCCCTACGGCGAGGGGGGCAAGCCCATCCACATGTACAAGAAGTTCCAGAACACCATGTGCACGCGCTGCCACTCCACCGAGGCGCCGCGCTGGGGGGCGGTGGAGGACCACGCTGGCCTGCTCGAGGACCTCCGCAAGGGCGAGGCCAAGTGCATCGACTGCCACACCGGCGACCAGATCCACCCGCGGGCCTTCGCGCACGGCGGCACCGGCAAGGGCGTCGCCGCGGCCGGCAGCGCCGCCCCGGCCCACGCAGGCGAGAAGTAGGGAGGGGACCATGTTCAACGTCACCAAGATCACCATCCGCCGGCTGGTCCTGATCTCCATCGTCATGACCCTGATCTCGCTCTTCCTGATGGTCGCCTCCATCATCTTCCCGGGGCCGCTGCTCCTGGTGGTGGCCATGAGCATGGGGCAGGCGCTCGGCATCGCCTCGCTGGTGCTCTACCTGCTGGCCATCGCCCTCGACCTGCAGGGGTACGGCGAGCACGACGAGCTGGGGAACGCCGGATCGGCCGGCTCCGGCACCGGCGCCGAGTAGCGGCGGGGCAGCCACGCCGCGAGGCGCCTTGCCGGTCCGCCGTCTGCCTGCTACGAATGTGGGGGCGCTGTCTCCAGGGCCTTGGACCAACAGGTGACGGGTGGGCTCATGACGGTTCGGGCGATCGCGGTCGAAGATGACGAGGCGGTCTCCAGGCTGATCGTCCAGATCCTCACCAACCATGGCATCGAGGTGGTGGGGACGGCGGCCACCGGCGAGGACGGGGTGACCCTGGCCCGCGAGACCCGGCCGGACGTGGCCCTGGTGGACCTCGGCCTCCCCCGAATGAGCGGCGAGGACGTCATCGCCACCATCCGCCGCGACCAGCCCAAGACCGTCTGCATCGCGCTCACTGCCGTGGACATCCCCGCCCGGGTGCTGGGGGCGATGCGGGCCGGGGCCGCCGGCTACATCCTCAAGCCCTTCCACGCCGCCGACCTCACCCGCGCCCTCGACGACGTGCTGGCCGGCGACGCCGCCCCCATCAGCCCGAGGGCGGCCAAGGTGCTCCTCTCCGAGTTCCGCGGCGACGCCCCCGACCAGAAGCCCTCGTCCGGCCCGGCGCTCTCCAAGCGCGAGCTGGAGGTGCTGGGGCTCCTGGTCCACGGCCACACCTACGCCGACGTGGCGCAGGCGCTCGGCTTGGCGGAGGGGACGGTCCAGACCTACGTGAAGCGGATCTACGAGAAGATGGACGTCTCCACCAAGGCCGAGGCGGCGCTGCTTGCCGTGGCCCGGGGGCTCGTGAAGCCTTAGAAGCCCTGGAGATCTCCCCGGTTCGGGGCCGATGACGCAAGCGGTCAAGCCCCGGCGGAGGGTGGCCTTGACTTGCGGGGGTCGCTCCCTATAATGAGCCCCCTTTGAGTGCCGGAAGAAGTGCGCAAATGCGCGTGAACATTGACGAAATCAAGGAAGCCGGCATCGACCGGCACTGGGACTTGCCGCGCGAGGCGCTCGACGCCATCGTGATGGGCGATCGCTCGGGCTGGCGAGCCAGCGGCGACGCCCACGTCGAGGCCCGGTTCGAGAAGCTCGACCGGCGCGTCTTCGTGAAGGCCCGGGCCACCGCCCCGCTGGCCGGCGAGTGCAGCCGCTGCCTGGCCCCCATCGCCGCCCAGCTCCCCGTCGCCTTCGCCCTGACCCTGGTGCCGGCCGACGAGTACGCCGAGCAGGAGAGCGTGGCCGCCGAGGACAAGGGGCACCACCCGGTGGCCGGGAGCTTCGACTTCAAGCACGCCGAGGAAGAGGCCTACCAGGGGAAGGTGGTCGATCTCGACCCCATCCTGCGCGAGCAGGTGCTGCTGGAGCTGCCCGAGTACCCGGTCTGCCAGGAGGGCTGCAAGGGGCTCTGCTCCGTCTGCGGCAAGAACATGAACGAAGGCGAGTGCGGCTGCGACCGCAAGGTGCCCGACCCGCGCTGGGCCGGCCTCGCCAAGGTGAAGTTGACGTAGTCCCTTTCGTCGTACCAGCCGAAGGAGCATCACCGTGGGCGTCCCCAAGAAGCGTACCAGCAGCATGCGTCGTGATCGCCGCCGCTCGGCCAACTTCAAGCTGAAGGGGGTCAACGTCACCAAGTGCCCCAAGTGCCAGGAGCCGGTGATGTCCCACCGCGTCTGTCCGTCCTGCGGGACGTACAAGGGCGCGCAGGTCCTCGACGCAACGTAACGGTTGATGACCAGGCACCTCGCGCCCGTCGCCGTCGATGCGATGGGGGGTGATCACGCCCCCGGCGCGATCGTGCAGGGCGCCATTGACGCGGCGCGCAAGGGGGTCCCGGTCATCCTGGTCGGGGCCGAGGCGGTGGTGCGCGAGGAGCTGGCGCGCCGGCACGCCGGCAAGTCGCTCCCCATCGAGGTCAGGCACGCCTCCGAGGTGGTCGAGTTCCACGACCACCCCGGGCAGGCGATGCGCCGCAAGAAGGACAACTCGATCCGGGTCTGCTTCGATCTCGTCGAGGCCGGGACCGCCTGCGGCATGGTCTCGGCCGGCAACTCCGGCGCCGTCATGGCCGGGGCCATCTTCGTGCTCGGGCGCCCCCGCGGCGTGGAGCGGCCGGCCATCGTCACCGTGCTGCCCGGCCTCAAGGGCACGCCGCTCATGCTCGACATGGGGGCCAACGTCGACTGCAAGCCCATCCACCTGGTGCAGTTCGGCCTGATGGGCGAGGTCTACTCCCGCAAGGTGCTGGGGGTGGCCCGCCCCAGCGTGGCGGTGCTCTCCAACGGCGAGGAGGAGGCCAAGGGGACCGAGCTGACCCGGGCCGCGGCGGCGGCGCTGAAGCGCTCCGGGATCGACTTCCGCGGCTACTGCGAGGGGCGCGACCTGCTCACCGGCGAGTTCGACGTCATCGTCACCGACGGCTTCACCGGCAACGTGGCGCTCAAGACCATGGAGGGGACCGCCAAGGTGGTCGGCGAGCACCTCAAGCGGGCCATCCGCAGCACCCTGGTCTCCTCGGTCGGCGGCCTGCTGGCCAAGAAGGCCCTGGAAGGAATGAAGAAGAAGATGGACTGGCGCGAGGTCGGGGGCGCGCCGCTCCTCGGGGTGAACGGGGTGGGCTTCATCAGCCACGGCCGCTCCGACGCCCTCGCCATCGAAAACGCCATCCGGAAGGCCGCGGCGGCCGCCCGGACCCACTTCGTGGACGACCTCGCCCTGGCCGTGGCACCGGCCGAGGCGCTGCTCGACCCCAGCCAGGAGACATGATGCGCTCGCTCGTCGTCGGCACCGGCAGCTACGTCCCGGAGAAGGTCCTCACCAACGCGGACCTGGAGAAGCTGGTCGAGACCAACGACCAGTGGATCCGGGAGCGCACCGGCATCCGCGAACGGCACATCGCCGCGCCTGAGCAGGCCAGCAGCGATCTCGCCCTGGAGGCCTCGAAGCGGGCGCTGGAGATGGCCGGGCTCGACGCCGCCGACCTCGAGCTGATCGTCATCGGCACGGTCACGCCCGACTACCCGTTCCCCAGCACCGCGGCGGTGCTGCAGGGGAAGCTGGGCAACAAGAAGGCCTTCGCCTTCGACCTCTCGGCGGCCTGCGCCGGCTCCATCTACGCCCTCTCGGTGGCCGACCGCTACGTGGCCTCCGGGGCCTGCCGCAACGCCCTGGTGATCGGCGTCGACACCCTGACCCGCATCACCGACTGGAAGGACCGCAACACCTGCATCCTCTTCGGCGACGGCGCCGGGGCCATGGTGCTGAAGGCGACCGACGACCCCCGCCGCGGCCTCTCCACCATCCGCCTCCACGCCGACGGCTCCATGGTCTCGATGCTGCTGCAGCCCGGCGGCGGCTCGCGCGACCCCATCTCCGCCGAGGTGGTGGCGGCCGGCCGGCACTACGTCAAGATGAAGGGGACCGAGGTCTACAAGGTGGCGGTCCGCGCCCTGGCCGAGGTCTGCCACGAGGTGCTGGCCGCCGAGGGGCTCACCGCCTCGCAGGTCACTCACGTCATCGCCCACCAGGCCAACAAGCGCATCCTCGACGCCACCCTGCAGCGGCTGGAGATCCCGGCCGAGAAGTGCTGGATGAACCTGGAGAAGTACGGCAACACCTCCTCGGCCAGCGTCCCCATGACGCTCGACGAGGCCAACCGGGCCGGCTGGTTCAAGCCGGGCGACGTCATCCTGATGATGGCCATCGGCGGCGGCATGGCCTGGGGCGCCGGCGTGCTGCGCTGGTAGGCTCGGCGCCTCCAAGGACCACATGGGCAAGCTGGCATTCATCTTCCCGGGGCAGGGCGCGCAGAAGGCGGGCATGGGGCGCGAGCTCTTCGAGCGCTTCGCCGAGGCGCGCGCCGTCTTCGAGGCCATCGACGCCGCCCTGGGCGAGCCGCTCTCCACCCTCTGCTTCGAGGGGCCGGACGAGGCGCTCAAGCTGACCGCCAACACCCAGCCGGCCATCCTGGCGGTCTCGGCGGCGGCGGCGGCGGTGCTGGCCCGGGCCGGGGTGGTGCCGGCGCTGGTGGCCGGCCACTCGCTGGGAGAGTACTCGGCGCTGGTGGCGGCCGGGGCGGTCTCGGCCGCCGACGCCGCCCGCGCCGTGCGGGCCCGCGGCACCTTCATGCAGGAGGCGGTGCCGGCCGGGCAGGGGGCGATGAGCGCCGTGCTCGGCCTGGATCCGGCCCGGGTCACCGCCATCTGCGCCGAGGTGGCGGCCGCCACCGGGCTGGTGGTCTCCCCCGCCAACTTCAACGAGCCGGCCCAGACCGTCATCGCCGGCGCCGCCGCCGCGGTGGAGCAGGCCGGCGTCCGGCTCAAGGAGGCGGGCGCCAAGCGGGTGCTGCCGCTCCCGGTCTCCGCCCCCTTCCACTGCGCGCTCATGGCCCCGGTGTCGGCGCGGCTGGAGCCGGTGCTGCGCGGCTGCGCCTGGCGCGCCCCGGCCTGCCCGGTGGTGACCAACGTCGAGGCCCGGCCCAACGCCGACCTGGCGCGGGTCATCCCGCTGCTGGTGCAGCAGGTGACGGCGCCGGTCCGCTGGATCGAGTGCGTCGAGGAGCTGGCCCGGCAGGGCGTCACCCGGGTGGTCGAGGTGGGGCCGGGGCGGGTGCTGTCCGGGCTGGTGAAGCGGATCGCCCCGTCGATCGAGGCCTTCAACGTCGAGGACGCGGCGTCGCTGGAGAAGACCCTGGCCGCGCTGAAGGGAGCGTAGGGCGATGCACGACTTCAAGGGCAAGGTGGCGCTGGTCACCGGGGCGTCGCGGGGCATCGGGCGGGCCATCGCGGTGGCGCTGGCCCAGGGCGGCGCCAGCGTGGCGCTCAACTACGCCGGCAACGAGGCGGCGGCCCAGGAGGCCCTGGCGCTGGTGCTGGCGGCCGGCGCACCGAAGGCGAAGCTCTACCGGTTCGACGTCGCCGACCCGACCGCCTGCGGCGCGGCGGTCGACGCGGTGGTGGCCGAGTTCGGCGGGCTCCACGTCCTCGTCAACAACGCCGGCATCGCCGTCGACCAGCTGCTGATGCGGCTCAAGGACGAGGACTGGCAGCGCCAGCTCGACGTCAACCTGACCGGCGCCTTCAACCTGACCCGGGCGGTGTCGCGCCCCATGATGAAGGCGCGCGGCGGGGTCATCGTCAACCTCTCCTCGGTGGTCGGCGAGATGGGCAACGCCGGGCAGGTGGCCTACGCCGCCACCAAGGCCGGGCTCATCGGCCTGACCAAGAGCGTGGCACGGGAGCTGGCTTCGCGTAACATCCGCTGCAACGCCGTCACCCCGGGCTTCATCGACACCGACATGACCTCGGCCTTGCCCGAGGCGGCGCGCACCAAGATGATGGAGTCGATCCCGCTGGCTCGCCTCGGCTCGGCCGGGGACATCGCCAACGCGGTCTGCTTCCTCGCCAGCGATCAGGCCGCCTACGTGACCGGCGAGGTGTTGAAGGTCAACGGCGGCATGTACATGTAGTCGCGGGCGACCCGCGGCACGGCACCGGGCCGGTCACCGGAGTTTGGCAGCACCAGGCAGTCCCCCCAACCAGGAGGAGCACCATGTCGGCGAACATCGAGCAGAAGGTGAAGGCCATCATCGCGGAGAACCTCGGCGTCAACGCCGACGACATCAAGATCACCTCCAGCTTCATCGACGACCTGGGCGCCGACTCGCTCGACATCGTCGAGCTGGTGATGCAGATGGAGGAGGAGTTCGAGGTCGAGATCCCGGACGAAGAGGCCGAGAACATCAAGACCGTCCAGGACGCCGTCACCTTCATCACCACGCACAAGAAGTAGGCGTGGCCACGGCGCCCCGGGCTGGCCGGGGCGGCTGCGGACAGGGCTGGGGCGCGGCGGGACCGCGCCCCGTGGGTGTGCCTTCAACCTCGGCGTGAGGTGCGTTCGATGAGCAGGCGTCGCGTGGTGGTCACGGGGCTGGGCCTCGTCTCTCCCGTCGGGATCGGCGTGGAGCCATCGTGGCAGTCGCTGGTGGAGGGGCGGAGCGGCATCGGCCCCATCACCCTCTTCGACGCCTCGACCTATCCGACCCGCATCGCCGGGGAGGTGAAGGGCTTCGAGCCCGGCGACTTCATGGACAAGAAGGAGGCCCGCCGCAACGACCGGTTCATCCAGTTCGCGCTGGCCGCCGCCGAGATGGCGATGAAGGACTCCGGCCTCGACATGGCCACGGAGGACCCGGAGCAGGTCGGCTGCATCGTCGGGGCCGGCATCGGCGGCCTCGGCACCATCGAGGAGAACCGCGACGTCCTTCGGGAGAAGGGGGTCAAGCGCATCAGCCCGTTCTTCATCCCCAGCCTGATCATCAACCTGGCGCCGGCGCAGATCAGCATGCGCTACGGGATGAAGGGGCCGAACTTCTCCACGGTGTCGGCCTGCGCCACCGGCAACCACTCCATCGGCGACGCCCTGCTCTACATCGAGCGCGGCCTGGCCGACGTCATGGTGGCGGGCGGGTGCGAGGCCACCATCACGCCGCTGGGCGTGGGGGGCTTCTGCGCGGCCCGCGCCATGTCGGAGCGGAACGACGCGCCGGAGAAGGCCAGCCGGCCCTTCGACAAGGGGCGCGACGGCTTCGTGGCCGCCGAGGGCGCCGGCCTGCTGATCCTCGAGGAGTACGAGCACGCCCGGAAGCGCGGCGCCCGGGTCTACGCCGAGCTGGTCGGCTACGGCGCCTCGGCGGACGCCTACCACGTCACCACCCCGGCGCCGGGGGGGGAGGGCGGCGCCCGGGCCATGAAGATGGCGCTCAAGTTCGCCGGGCTCAACCCGGACCAGATCGGCTACGTCAACACCCACGGCACCTCGACGCCGGCCGGCGACGTGGCCGAGTGCCAGGCCATCAACTCGGTCTTCGGCGACCACGCCAGGAAGGGGCTCTGCGTCTCCTCCACCAAGTCGATGACCGGCCACCTGCTGGGGGCCGCCGGCGGCCTCGAGGCCGTGGTCACGGTGCTGGCGCTCCACCGCGGCGTCATCCCGCCGACCATCAACGTCGAGGACCAGGATCCGGAGTGCGCGCTCGACGTGGTGCCGAACGTGGCCCGCCAGACGCGGATGACGGCGGCGGCCTCCAACAGCTTCGGGTTCGGTGGCACCAACTCGGTGCTGATCTTCAAGGCCGTCTAGGGGCGGGGACGCCGCCGGGAGGGGGGAACGCCATGGCCGAGAAGCTGGTCGCCGCGTCGGATCACGCCGGGCTCGCCCTGCGCGCGGAAGCGGTCAAGGCGGCGCGGGGCCGCGGCCTGGAGGTCGAGGACCTCGGCCCGTTCACCGCCGACAGCGTCGACTACCCCGACTTCGCGGTGAAGGTGGGGGAGGCGGTCGGCGCCGGGCGGGCCCGCTTCGGCCTGCTGGTCTGCGGCACCGGCATCGGCATCTCCATGGCCGCCAACAAGCTCCCCGGCGTCCGCGCGGCGCTCTGTCGCACCGAGTACGAGGCCCGCATGGCCCGGGCCCACAACGACGCCAACGTCCTCTGCCTCGGCGAGCGGGTCACCGGCGCCGGGCTGGGGGCGGCCATCGTCGAGGCCTTCCTGGCCACGCCCTTCGAAGGGGGGCGCCACGCCCGCCGGGTCGAGAAGCTCAACGCCCTCGACCAGCGCTGACGGCGCGGTTGCCGTTCCACGGCCGGGCGCGTTATGAACGCGCCTCCGGTCGCGACACCAGGAGCCCCACCATGATGCCCACCGCCCGCCTCTCCGAGGCCGATCCCGAGATCTTCCGGCTCATCCGCGAGGAGACCCGCCGCCAGGCCGAGGGGCTGGAGCTGATCGCCAGCGAGAACTTCGTCTCCCCGGCCGTGCTCGAGGCGGCCGGCTCGACGCTCACCAACAAGTACGCCGAGGGTTACCCCGGCAAGCGCTACTACGGCGGCTGCGAGGTGGTCGACCAGGTGGAGCAGCTGGCCATCGACCGCGCCAAGCAGCTCTTCGGCGCCGGCTTCGCCAACGTGCAGCCCCACTCCGGCTCGCAGGCCAACATGGCGGCCTACTTCGCCCTGGCCCAGCCCGGCGACACCATCGTCGCCATGAGCCTCAACTTCGGCGGCCACCTCACCCACGGCTCCCCGGTCAACTTCTCCGGCCGGCTCTTCAAGGTGATCCCCTACGGCCTGCGCCAGTCGGACGAGCAGATCGACATGGACGAGGTGGCCAGGCTCTGCCGCGAGCACCGGCCCAAGGTGCTGGTGGTGGGGGCCAGCGCCTACCCGCGCCTCCTCGACTTCCCCAGGTTCGCCGCCATCGCCGAGGAGGTCGGCGCCAAGGTCATGGTCGACATGGCCCACATCGCCGGCCTGGTGGCGGGCGGCCAGCACCCCAGCCCGCTGCCGCACGCGGCGCTGGTGACCACCACCACCCACAAGACGCTGCGCGGCCCGCGCGGCGGCATGATCCTGACCAACGACGCCGAGCTGGCCAAGAAGCTCAACAGCCAGATCTTCCCTGGCATCCAGGGCGGGCCGCTCGAGCACGTCATCGCCGCCAAGGCGGTGGCCTTCGGCGAGGCGCTGCGCCCCGGGTACCGCGACTACCAGGCGGCCATCGTCAAGAACGCCCAGGCGCTGGCCCGGGGGCTGATCGCCGCCGGGCTGCGGCTGGTCTCTGGCGGCACCGACAACCACCTCATGCTGGTCGACCTGCGCCCCAAGAAGCTCACCGGGAAGGTGGCCGAGGAGGCGCTCGGCCAGGCCGGCATCACCGTCAACAAGAACATGATCCCCTGGGACCCCGAGAAGCCCATGACCACCTCGGGGATCCGGGTGGGCACGCCGGCGCTCACCACCCGCGGCTTCGGCGAGGCCGAGATGGCCACCGTGGCCACCCTGATCGGCCGCGCCCTCGACGCCCCGGCCGACGCCGCCTCGCTGGCGGCGGTGCGGGCCGACGTCAAGGCGCTCTGCGCCCGCTTCCCCATGTACGCGGATCGCTTCTGAGCACCTGATGCGCTGCCCCGGCTGCGGCCACCTCGAGGACAAGGTCGTCGACTCCCGCGAGACCGGGGACGGGCAGAGCACGCGCCGGCGCCGGGAGTGCCTGGCCTGCGCCCGCCGCTTCACCACCTACGAGCGGACCGAGGAGAGCCTGCCGGTGGTGGTGAAGAAGGACGGGCGGCGCGAGCCCTTCGACCGCCGGAAGATCCTCGAGGGGCTGACCCGGGCCTGCCAGAAGCGGCCGGTCTCCTCGGCGCAGGTGGAGGCGCTGGTCTCGGACGTGGAGCGGCAGGTGCAGGAGCTGGGCGAGAAGGAGGTGCAGAGCCGGGTCATCGGCGAGAGCCTGATGCGGCGGCTGCGCGACCTCGACCCGGTGGCCTTCGTCCGCTTCGCCTCGGTGTACCGGGCCTTCGAGGACGTCGGCGACTTCATGAGCGAGCTGCAGGGGCTGACCGGTGAGAAGGGCGGTCGCCGCCCGTGACCGCCGGGCGCGGCGACGGCGTCGAGCGCTTCATGCGCCTGGCGCTGGAGGAGGCCGGGCGCGGCCTGGGGCGCACCGCCCCCAACCCGGCGGTGGGCGCGGTGCTGGTGCGCGGCGGCCGGGTGGTGGGGCGCGGCCACCACGCCCGGGCCGGCGCCCCGCACGCCGAGATCGAGGCGCTGCGCCTGGCCGGCACACGGGCCCGCGGCGCCGACCTCTACACCACGCTGGAGCCGTGCGACCACTTCGGCCGGACGCCGCCCTGCAGCCTGGCGGTGATCGAGGCCGGGGTGCGGCGCGTCTTCGTCGGCTCCCGCGATCCCAACCCGGTGGTGAACGGCAAGGGGAGCGCCCGGCTGCGCCGGGCCGGCATCGTGGTGGTGGCCGGGCCGCTGCAGGCCGAGTGCGACGCCCTCAACGCCCCGTGGTTCCGCTTCGTGGCCAGCGGTCGCCCCTTCGTGACCTTGAAGCTGGCCGCCACCCTCGACGGCCGCATCGCCACCGGCGCCGGCGACTCGCGCTGGGTGAGCGGGCCGGCGGCGCGGGCCTGGGTGCACCAGCTGCGCGACCGGGTCGACGCCGTGCTGGTGGGCCGGGGCACGGTGCAGGCCGACGACCCGCGCCTCACCACCCGGCTGCCGGCCGGGGCCGGGCGGGATCCGCTCCGGGTGGTGCTCGACACCGACCTGCAGCTGCCGGCCTCGCGGCGCCTCTTCCGCCAGCGCTCCACGGCCCGCACCCTGGTGCTGCACGCCGCCCGCGGCGGGCGGGACCTCGGGCCGCGCACCGACCTGCTGCGCTGCGCTCGCGGCCCGGGCGGGCTCGATCTCGCCGACGTGCTGGCCCGGCTGGCGGCCCGCGGCGTGGTCCACCTGCTGGTGGAGGGCGGCGCCGCGGTGGCGGCCAGCTTCCTCGCCGCCGGGCTGGTCGACCGCCTGGCGCTGGTGCTGGCCCCCAAGGTGCTGGGCGCCGGCCTCTCCTGGAGCGGGGCGGTGGGGCCGGCGCGGATGTCGGCGGCCCTCCAGCTGCGCGACCTGGAGGTGACGCGGCTGGGGGACGACCTGCTGCTGCAGGGGACACCGGCGCTGGCGGCCGCGACGAGACGGGGCTAGGATCCGGCCCCCATGTTCACGGGATTGATCAGCGATATCGGGGTGGTGGAGCGGATCACGCCGCGCCAGGGCGGCGTGCGGCTGGTGATCCGCCCCCAGTCACTCCCGGTGGATGACCTGGCGCTGGGCGAGAGCGTGGCCAGCTCCGGGGCCTGCCTGACGGTGGTGGAGCGCGGCGGCGGCCTCGTGGCCTTCGACGCCATCCCCGAGACGCTGGCCCGGACCATCATCGGCGGCTGGCGCCCCGGCACCCGCGTCAACCTGGAGCGGGCGCTGCGGCTGGCCGACCGGCTGGGTGGCCACCTGGTGGCCGGCCACGTCGACGCCGTCGGCGAGGTGCTGGCGCGGAAGGCCGAGGGGCAGGGGGCCCGGCTCACCATCTCGCTGCCGGCGGCGCTGGCGCCGCTGGTGGCCGAGAAGGGCTCGATCGCCATCGACGGCGTCTCGCTGACCGTGGCCTCGGCCGGCCGCGACCGCTTCGAGGTGGCGCTCATCCCCGAGACCCTGTCCCGCACCACCCTGGGAGAGGCGGCGCCGGGCCACCCCGTCAACCTCGAGGCCGACCTGGTGGCCCGCCACGTGGCGCGGCTGCGCGAGTTCGCGCCGCTCGAGCCGGGGACGCTGCAGGCCTGGGGCTACCCGGGCGGAGGAGGAACGTGACGCTGTCGACGGAGAAGTCGGTGGAGCGGGTGGAGCGGGCGCTCGGGTACATCCGCGCCGGCAAGCAGGTCATCATGGTCGACGACGAGGACCGTGAGAACGAGGGCGACCTGTGCATGGCGGCCGAGCTGGTGACGCCGGCGGCGGTCAACTTCATGGCCACACACGGCCGCGGCCTGATCTGCCTGTCGCTCACCGAGGAGAAGGTGGCCCGCCTGCGGCTGCCGCTGATGGTCGACGAGGGCTCCAACACCTCCTCCTTCGGGACCGCCTTCACCATCTCCATCGAGGCCAAGAAGGGCGTCACCACCGGCATCAGCGCCAAGGACCGGGCCCACACCATCCTCACCGCGGTGCGCGACGACTGCCGGCCCGAGGACCTGGCCCGGCCCGGCCACGTCTTCCCGCTGCGGGCCCGGCGCGGCGGAGTGCTGGTGCGCGCCGGCCAGACCGAGGGCTCGGTCGACCTCTCCCGGCTGGCCGGGCTCCGGCCGGCCGGGGTCATCTGCGAGGTGATGAACGACGACGGCACCATGGCCCGGCGCCCCGAGCTGGAGGTGCTGTCGAAGGCCCACGACCTCCCCATCGTCTCGGTGGCCGACCTGATCGCCTACCGGATGCTCAAGGACGCCCTGGTCCACCGCGCCGCCGAGGCGCCGCTCCCCACCACCCGGGGCGGCTTCACCGCGGTGGCCTACGAGAACGACGTCGACAAGTTCCAGCACGTGGCCCTGGTGAAGGGCAAGTGGAAGCCCAGCGAGCCGGTGCTGGTCCGCGTCCACTCGAAGTGCCTGACCGGCGACGTCTTCGGCTCGGAGCGCTGCGACTGCGGGCCGCAGCTGCACGCCGCCCTCGCCCAGATCGAGGCGGCCGGGAAGGGCGTGCTGCTCTACCTCGACCAGGAGGGGCGCGGCATCGGCCTGGTCAACAAGCTCAAGGCCTACATCCTCCAGGACCAGGGGCTGGACACCGCCGAGGCCAACCTCAAGCTCGGCTTCAAGCCGGACCTGCGCGACTACGGCCTGGGGGCCCAGATCCTGCGCGACCTCGGCGTCCGCAAGATGAGGCTGCTCACCAACAACCCCAAGAAGATCGTCGGCCTCGAGGGCTACGGCCTCGAGGTGGTGGCGCGGGTCCCGCTGGAGATGGCGCCGACCCGCAGGAACCAGGCCTACCTCGCCACCAAGCGGGACAAGATGGGCCACCTGCTCACGCTCAAGCCGGCGCCCCGCGCGCGGCGCACCGCTGGTCCGGCCGCGGCCGGCCGCAAAGGAAGGAAGCCATGAACGTCTACGAGGGCTCGCTGATCGCCACCGGCCTCAAGGTGGCCCTGGTGGTCTCGCGCTTCAACTCGCTGATCACCGAGCAGCTGCTGTCCGGGGCCGCCGACACCCTGCGGCGCCACGGCGTCGACGACGGCGACCTCGACGTCTTCCGCTGCCCGGGGACCTTCGAGCTCCCGGCGCTGCTGAAGCGGGTGGTGGCCAGCGGCCGCCACGACGCCGTCATCGCCCTCGGCGCCGTCATCCGCGGAGGCACCCCCCACTTCGAGTTCGTGGCCGGCGAGGCCACCAAGGGCGTGGCCCAGGTGGCCATGGAGGCCGGCTGCGCCGTCACCATGGGGGTGCTCACCTGCGACACCATGGAGCAGGCGCTGGAGCGGGCCGGGGTCAAGGCCGGGAACAAGGGGGCCGAGGCGGCCATGGCCGCCATCGAGCAGGCCCAGGTCCTCAAGCTGGCCGGCGGGAAGCGCGGCAAGGCGGGGCGCGGATGACCGGCCGCCGCACCAAGGCGCGTGAGCGGGCCCTGCAGGCGCTCTACCAGATCGACGTGGCCGCGGCCGGGATCGAGGACGCCCTGGCCAGCTTCTGGAAGAGCTTCGAGCCGACCGAGCGCGAGGTGCAGCAGCTGGCCGAGCAGCTGGTCCGCGGCGTGGCCGTCGACCGGCGCCAGGTCGACGACCTCATCGAGGGGGTCTCCACCAACTGGCGGCTCGACCGGATGGCCAAGGTGGACCGCAACGTGCTCCGCCTGGCCACCTGGGAGCTGCTCAAGAGCGACGCGCCGGTCAAGGTGGTCATCAACGAGGCCATCGAGCTGGGCAAGAAGTACGGCTCGGAGCAGAGCGGCGCCTTCGTCAATGGCGTGCTCGACAAGATCGCCCAGGGGCTCCCGGCGGCGCGGCGCGGCGAGGGGTAGGGAGAGCTGATGCGCCGCATCGAGGTGGCCGAGCTCTCGCTGGCGACGCTGGACGCGCTCGACGTCGACGCCCTGGCCCTGCTGATCGGCGCGGAGCGGCCGCTGCAGGGGTGGGCCGGGCTGGTGGACTGGCGGCTGGCCGGCGCGCTGACCCGGGCGCTGGCCGGCGGGATCTACGCCGCCGGGCCCGGTGAGGCGCTGCTGCTGCCCACCGCGGGGCGGCTGGCGGTGGGCCGGGTGGTGGCGGTCGGCCTGCCCGCGGGGGGCGGCGAGGTCGGCCTGGCGGAGGCGGCCGGCCGGCTCTGCGAGGTGGTGGCCCGGGCCGGGGCGGCCTCGTTCGCGACCG
Organism: Anaeromyxobacteraceae bacterium; assembly: GCA_032654565.1. GTDB lineage: Bacteria > Myxococcota > Myxococcia > Myxococcales > Anaeromyxobacteraceae > JADKCZ01. The sequence continues at coordinate 205,851 of JAULAX010000010.1, forward strand.
CGGCCCTGCCGGTGGAGGGCGCCGGCGTCGCCGCGGCCTGCCGGGCCTGGCTGCTGGCCGCCGCCGCGGTGCCGGGCGACCGGCTGGTGCTGCTCGGTGACACCCGGGCGCTCTCCGCCGAGCTGGTGGCCGCCCGCATCGAGGCGCACAGCGAGATCGAGGTGGCGCCTTTCTCGGTCCTCCCCGCGGCGATGGTACGATGATGGGAGCGGCGCCGCTGCGCCGCCCCCGCCCATGGCCGACCGATCGCAGAAGGCGCTCTCCGACTTCGTCTCCGAGGCCCAGGAGACCATCGACGCGCTGGCCAAGGGGCTGATGCGGCTGGAGGGGGCGGGCGCCGATCCCGACCCCGAGGTGCTCAACTCGGTCTTCCGCGCCGCCCACTCGCTCAAGGGGCTGGCCTCGATGTTCGGCGTGGAGCGGCTCTCGCGCCTGGCCCACGCCCTCGAGGACGCCCTCGACGACCTGCGCATGGGGCGCCGTCCCCTCGACGCCGGCGCCCTCGACCTGCTGCTGGAGGCGCCCGAGGTCTTCTCGCGGATCATCTCCGAGGAGGCGTCCGGGGCGCCGCAGGCCAGCCACGACGCCGCCGCCGGGCTCACCGAGCGGCTCCGTGCCGCCGAGCAGGAGGCGGCGGCCCCCGGCGACGATCCCCTGGCCACCGTGGCGCTCGGCCCGGAGATCCGCCGGCTCCTCACCGAGTACGAGGAGCACCGGCTGAGCTCGGCCCTGCGCAAGGGGCTGGCCATCTACCGGATCCGCGTGGCCTTCGAGCTGGCCTCCTTCGACGAGCAGCTGGCCTCGCTGTCCGGGCGGCTCAAGGAGCTGGGCGAGGTGGTCTCGACGCTCCCCTCCTCGGACATGAAGGACCCCACCACCATCGCCTTCGAGCTGCTGCTGGCCACCGCGGCGCCGCGCGCCAACGTGGTGCTCGAGGCCGGCCCCCACGCCGCCGTCGATCCGGTGGCGGTGGTGGCCGCCGGCGCCCCGGGCTCGGCCGACCACCGGCCCCGCCCGGCCAAGCGGGCGCCGCTGCCGCGTCCCCCCGAGCTGGACGCGCTCCCCGACGGGGCCGACGCCCCCGGCGGCGCGCTGGCCCGCTCCCCGGCCCCCGAGCCGCTGGTGGAGGCCGACACCGGCTCGCTGCGCTCGGCGTCGCAGGCGGTGCGGGTCGACATCCGCAAGCTCGACCGGCTCATGAACGTGGTGGGCGAGCTGGTGCTGGTGAAGAGCTCGCTGCAGTCCCTGGCCGAGCGCTTCAAGGGGGAGGGGATCGAGCCGGGGCTGGCCGCCGAGCTGCGCCAGGTGAGCCGGGCGCTGGAGCGGCGGCTGGCCGAGCTGCAGAGCGGAATCCTCGAGGTCCGCATGGTCCCGCTCGACCAGGTGTTCGACAAGCTCACCCGCATGGTGCGCAAGCTGGGCCGGGAGGTGGGCAAGGAGGTCGAGCTGGAGATCTCCGGCGGGGAGGTGGAGCTCGACAAGCTGATCGTCGAGGACCTGGCCGACCCGCTCATGCACCTGATCCGCAACGCCATCGACCACGCCATCGAGACCCCCGAGGTGCGGGAGCGCAAGGGCAAGCCGCGGGCCGGGCGCATCACCCTGGCGGCGCTGCAGCGAGGGCACCACGTGCAGCTCACCGTGGCCGACGACGGCAGCGGCATCGACGAGGAGCGCATCCGCGAGGTGGCGGTGTCCCGCGGGCTGGCCACCGCCGAGTCGGTCAAGGGGCTGTCGCGCCGCGAGGTGATGAACCTGATCTTCGTCCCCGGCTTCTCCACGGCGCGCCAGGTCACCAGCCTCTCCGGCCGCGGCGTCGGCATGGACGTGGTCAAGAACAACATCGCCGCGCTCTCCGGGATCATCGACCTGCAGTCCGAGCGAGGGGCCGGCACCCGCTTCGAGATCACCCTCCCGGTGACCCTGGCCATCATCCGGGCCCTGGTGGTCAAGGCCTCGGGGCGCACCTACGCAGTGCCGCTCAACAGCGTGCTGGAGATCCTCGAGGTGCGCGCCGCCGAGATCCGCAGCGTCTCGGCCCGGGAGGCCATCACCCTGCGCGGGGCCACCCTGCCGCTCATCCGCCTCAGCCGCTTCTTCGCGGCCGGCGACCAGCCGCCGCCGGAGCCGCTCTTCGTGGTGGTCACCGGGCTGGCCCAGGAGCGGCTCGGCCTGGCCGTGGACGAGCTGATGGGCCAGCAGGACATCGTGGTCAAGCCCCTGGGGAGCCTGCTGGCGGGGGTCCGCGGCATCGCCGGCGCCACCGACCTGGGGCAGCGGACCACGGTGCTGGTGCTCGACGTGGGGGCCATCATCGAGGACGTGGTCGGCGGCGAGGCCCCGGCCGAGGCGACCGGGTAGGGGCTCGCCATGTACCTCGAGCACTTCGGGCTGCGCCAGCGCCCCTTCTCCAAGACCCCCGACCCGGCCTTCCTCTACCTGTCGCGGCAGCACGCCGAGGCGCTGGCCCGCCTCTCCCACGCCGTCGAGGAGCGGGAGATCGCCGTGCTCACCGGCGAGATCGGGGTCGGCAAGACCACCCTGTCGCGGGCGCTGGTGGACGAGTTCGCCGAGCGCTGCCGCTTCAGCTTCGTCATCAACCCGGCCCTCCCGGCCGCCCAGCTGCTCTCCTCGATCGCCGAGGGCTTCGGCCTGCCAGCGGCCGGCAAGAAGAGCGAGACATGGTCGGCGCTGGCCAGCCACCTCGAGACCCTCGACGAGGCCGGCCAGTTCCCGGTGGTGGTGATCGACGAGGCCCAGCTGCTGTCGGGGCGGGCCGCCTGGGACGAGCTGCGGCTCCTCACCAACCTGGCCGCCGACGATCGGCCGCTGGTCGGGCTCCTGCTCATCGGACAGCCGGAGCTGCGCGAGCGGCTCCGGGCCCACGGCGGCGAGCCGTTCGCCCAGCGGGTCGGCGTCGCCTACCACGTCGGCGCGCTCGACCAGGAGGAGGTGGGGCGCTACCTGGCCCACCGGCTGGAGGTGGCGGGCCGGACCGCGCCGCTCTTCACCGCCGACGGCGTGGCGGCGCTCCACCGCCGCTCCGGCGGCCTGCCGCGCCGGGTCAACCAGCTGGCGTCGACCGCGCTGCTGGAGGGCTTCGTGCGGGAGGTCACCCGCATCGACGCCGCGGTGGTCGAGGCGGTGGCCGAGGACCTGCGGGCCCACTTGGGAAGCCTGGGGGCGGCGGAGTAGCATCCGACCCGGGCCATGGACTTCCTGGAGATCCGGCGCAAGGCGAAGGAGCGGGCGGCGCGGGCCGCGCGGGCGGCGACGCCAGCGCCGCCGGCCGAGCCGCCGGCCGAGCCGCCGGTCACCGACCACCCCGCCGAGGCGGCCCCGGAGAGCCGGATCGAGCCGGCGCCGCGTCGGGCGCCGGCCCGCCCGCCGCTCCCCAACCGGCCGCCCTCGGTCAGCCCCGAGGAGCTGCGCGCCGAGGCCGAGCTGGGCAGCCGGGTGGCGGCGCTCCCGGCGGCGGCCGACTCCCGCTTCGTCACCTGGCGACCCGACGGCGGTGGCCTCCCCGACCTGGCGGCCATCGAGCCGCTGCAGGGCGAGGAGCTGTCCCCGCCCCCGGTGGCCGAGCCGGCCTGGGCGCTGGCCCCGGTGGCGCCCCTCGACGACTTCTTCTTCGACGAGGCCGAGGCGGCGCCGGGGGCCGGGCTGCTGCAGCTGCCGGGCGCGGCCGGGCTGGTGGCGCCGGAGGTGCTGGAGGAGTACCTGATCTTCCGCCTGGCCGGCGAGGCCTACGCCGTCGAGATCGGGCGGGTGCTGGAGGTGTTGCGGACGCCGTCGATCACCGAGGTGCCCAGGGCCCCCGCCGACGTCTCCGGCGTCATCTCGGTGCGCGGCGAGGTGGTCACCGTGGTGGATCCGCGGGGCCGCCTCGGGCTGCCCCGCACCGACGGGCCGCCGGCCCGGCGGGTGGTGATCGTCGACGACGGCGAGGGGGCGTGCGGCCTGCTGGTCGACCGCGTCCTGGGCGTGGTCCGGCTGCCCCGCGGCGGCCTGGAGCCCTGCCCGCAGGCCCTGGGCGGGGCCGGCGGCGACCTGTTCCTGGGGATCGGGCGGGAGCGGGAGCGGCTCTTCCTGGTGCTCGACACCCGGGCCCTGCTCCGGCCGCTGCGCCGGTCGGCCGAGGCGAGGCCGGCATGATCGGGCCCCACGGGGAGGCGGCGACGGCCGGCGGCGGGAGCGCCGAGGTGCAGCTCTGCACCTTCCGGGTCTCGGGCGAGGACTTCGCCATCGACATCATGCGCGTCCGGGAGGTCATCCCGCCGGCGCCGCTCACCTCCGTGCCGGAGGCGCCGCGCCACCTCGCCGGGGTCTTCCGGCTGCGCGGCGAGGTGGTCCCGGTGGTGGACCTCTGCCAGCGACTCGGCCTGCGCCCCACCGAGCCCACCCGGCGGTCCAAGTACGTGGTGGTCAAGGTGGCCGGTCGGCTGCTGGGGCTCATGGTGGACGAGGTCTGCGAGGTGCTGCGGCTGCCCCGCGAGGAGCTCCGGCCGGCCCCCCCCGCCATCGACGCCACCGGGCTCCGTCTCTTCCTCGGCGTCTGCGACGGGGAGCGCGGCCCGGCCCGGGGCGGGCGGCGCGGCGGGGCCGGGCGGCTCCGGCTGCTGCTCAACGTCAAGGCCCTGCTCGACCCGGCCGGCGCCGACGACGGCGCGGCGGCCCGGGCGCTGCTGGCGGCGACGAGGGACGGATGACCCGCGAGAGCACGCCGCTGGGGCGGGCGCACCACCCCGACGAGGAGACCCGCTACCGGGCGGTCCTGGAGCTGGACGGCGCCCGGGAGCCCGAGCTGGCGGAGCTGCTGGCCCGGCTCTCCGACGCCAGCTGGCGGGTCCGCGCCGCCGCCGTGGAGCGGATCGGCGCCCTGGCCGATCCGGGGGGCGCCATCCCCAGGCTCATCGAGCTGCTCGACGACGCCGCGTCCATCGCCGGCCGGGCCGCGGCCGAGTCGGCGCTGGCCAGCTTCGGCGCCGTGGCCCTGCCGGCCATCTTGGTGCGGCTGGCCTCGGCGCGCGGCGATCGGCGGCTCTCGGCGGTGGCGGCGGTCGGTGCCATCGGCAGCCGCCGCGCCGTCCCGGCCCTGGTGGCCTGCCTCGCCGAGCCGGATCCGGCCCTGCGCGCCGCCGCCGCCGAGGGGCTGGGGAAGCTGGGCGGGCCGGAGGCGGTGGGGGCGCTGGTGGCCGCCCTCGACTCCGACGACGTCACCTTGCGGGCCACCGCCCTCGACGCCCTCGGGGCCCAGCGGGTCTCGCCGCCGGCGGCGCGGGTGGCGGCGCTGATGACCGAGCCGGCGCTGCGCCCCGGGGCCTACCGGGCGCTGGCGGCGAGCGACGAGCCGGCGGCGCTGGCGCTGCTGGGGCAGGGGCTGGCCGAGCCGGGGCGCTCGGCGCGGCTGGCGGCCCTGGCGGCCATCGGGGCCCAGCGTGCCCGGCGCCCGGTGGCGGCGCTGGCCCCGCTGGAGCGCGAGGTGCGCCGGGTCGGCGCCGGGTCGACGGCGGTGGCCGACGCCTGCGTGGCGGCGCTCGAGTCGAGCGAGCCGCAGGTGGCCGAGGGGGCCCTGCTGGTGCTGGGCTGGATCGGCGAGGTCGACCACGCCCCGGCGGTGGCCCGGCGGGCGGCCGACGACCGGCTCCGTCCGCTGGTGGAGCAGGCGCTGGAGTCGCTCCCGGGCGGCGCCGGGCTGGTGGCGGCGCTCGGCCAGGTGCTGGTGGAGCTGTCGCCGGTGGCCCGGGTGGCCGCCTTCGCCGCCATGGCCCGGGCCGGCGAGGCGTCGGCGCTCCAGGCGCTGCTGGAGAGGGCCGCCGACCCGGATCCGCTGGTGCAGGTCGAGGCCATCGGGGCGCTGGGGCGGCTGGGCCTGCCGGCCGGCGCCACGGTGCTGGGTGGGCTGCTCGACGACGGGGCGCCGGCGCTGGCCGGGCTGGCCGCCGACGCGCTCATCGGGATCGGGCGGCGCTCCGAGGCCGGCCGGCGCGTGGTGCTCCTGGAGTGCCGGGCCCGCGCCGCCGCCGGGGGCTCGGCGGCGCTCTTCCGCGTGCTGGGGGCCTGCGGCGAGGGGGAGGACCTGCGGCTGGTGCGGACCGGGCTGGGCGCCGGCGCCGTGGAGCGGCGGGTGGCGGCGGCGGCCGCGGTGGCGGCGCTGGGGAAGCGACGGCTGCTGCGAGGCGAGCACGTCGCCGAGCTGATCGCGGCGCTCTCGGATCCGGCCTGGCCGGCCCGGGTGGCGGCGGCCCGGGCCTTCGCCGAGCTGGCCGAGGCCAACTTCGAGGCCCGGCTGGGAGACCCGGAGCAGGGCGAGCACCCGCTCTGCGCGCCGGCCATGAAGGGCCTGCGCGGGGCGCTCGAGGACCCCGAGGCGCCGGTGCGCGCGGCCGCGGCCGAGGCGCTCGGGGCCTGCGGACGTCCCGAGCACCGACCCGCCATCGTGGCGCTGGCCGAAGATGGCTCCGCCCCGGCCCTGGTGGTGGTGGCGGCGCTGCGGGCGCTGGCCCTGCTGGGACCGCCCGACGCCGCCCTGCTGCGGGCGCTGCTGGGCCACCCCGACGCCGAGGTGGCCAAGGCGGTGGTGGCCGCGTCCGCCCGCGTACCGGGGGAGCCGGGACGCCAGCTGCTGCGCCTCGCCCTCTCCGGCGGGCGCTGGGACGTGCGGCTGGCGGTGGCCGGGGCCATCGTCGAGCGCCGCGACCCGGGCCTGCGGGACGAGGCGGCGCGGGCCGCCGCGGCCGAGCCGGATCCGCTGGTGGCCCGGGCCCTGGCCGACGCGGCGCTGGGGCTGGCGGGGGGGCGCCGACCCTGAATGGACGCCGTCGCACGACGCCCGGTCCTGGTCGAGGCCACCTTCCGCCTCCTGCGCGAGCAGTTCCACGATCGCTTCGGACTCTGGTTCCACGACGACCTGCGCTTCCTGCTGGAGCTGCGGCTCGGCCCGCGCCTGGCCCTGCACGGCCTGCCCGACTTCGACGCCTACCAGCGCTTCCTGCGGCTCGATCCGCGAGGCCCCGCCGAGCTGCTCGACGCCGTCGAGGTGCTCACCACCAACGAGACCTACTTCTACCGGGAGCCGGAGCAGCTGCGCGCCCTGGAGCGGGACATCCTCCCATCGCTGGCCCGGGAGCGGGGCGGTGAGCGGCGGCTGCGGCTGCTCTCGGCCGGCTGCTCCACCGGCGAGGAGGCCTACACGCTGGCCGCGCTCCTGCTGGGCGCCGGGCGCTTCGACGGCTGGGAGCTGGAGGTGCGGGGCGTCGACCTCTCCCGGCGCTGCCTGGCCCGGGCCGAGGCCGGCGCCTACGGCGACCAGGCCTTCCGCAGCACCGAGGGGCAGGCGCTGCGGCGCTGGTTCCACCTCCAGGACGGGCGCTGGGTGGTGGACGAGGCGCTGCGGCGGCTGGTGCACCTCGGCCCCGCCAACCTGCTCGACGGCGTGGGGCTGCCGCCGGGCCCCTTCGACGTCATCCTCTGCCGCAACGTGCTGCTCTACTTCGACCCGCCGGCGCGGCGGCGGGTGCTGCGCCACCTCCACGCCCGCCTCGGCGAGGGCGGCTGGCTGCTGCTGGGCCACGCCGAGTCGCTGCTGCAGCTGAGCGCCGACTTCGAGCTGGTCCGCCTGGAGCGGGAGCTGGTCTTCCGCAAGCCGCGCGCCGCCGCGGGGGCCCCGTGACCGCGCCGCTCCCCTCGGGCCGGCTGCGGCTGCTGCTGGTGGACGACTCGATGCTCAGCCTCGGCGAGCTGCAGCGGGTGATGGAGAGCTCCAGCGACTTCGAGGTGGTCGGCCACGCCCGCGACGGCGAGCAGGCCCTCCGCGAGGTGATGACGCTGCGCCCCGACGCCATCGTCCTCGACCTGCAGATGCCGCGCATGGACGGGTACACCTTCCTGCGGCTGCTGATGGCGCGGCGGCCCACCCCGGTGATCGTCCTCTCCTCCAACTCGCGGCGCTCCGACGTCTTCAAGACCCTGGAGCTGGGCGCCCTCGACTTCGTGGCCAAGCCGGAGCGGGGCGGCCTGGAGTCGGTCCGCGAGGAGCTGCTGGCCAAGTGCGGCGTGATCCGGGCGCTGCGGATCGAGAACCTCGCCGCCCGGGCCCGGCCCGAGCAGGAGCCGGCCGCCCCGCGGCCGCCGGTGGCGCCGACGCGCCTGGTGGTGATCGGGGCCTCGACCGGCGGGCCCCAGGCGCTGCAGGAGCTGCTGGGGGCGCTGCCTGGCGACCTGCCCCTCGGCATCCTGGTGGCGCAGCACATGCCGGAGACCTTCACCCGGGCCTTCGCCGACCGGCTGGGCCGATCCTCGGCCTTCACCGTGGCCGAGGCGGCCGAGGGCGACCTGGTGGCGGCCGGCCGGGTGCTGATCGCGCCGGGCGGTCACCACCTGGAGCTGCGCCGGGAGCGGGGCAGCGGCGAGCTGCGGGTGGCGCTGGCGCCGCCCGAGGCCGGGGGCTACTCGGCGCGCTACTGCCCCAGCGTCGATCGGCTCTTCACCTCGGCGGCCCTGGCCATGCCGCGGCGGCTCTGCGCCGTGGTGCTGACCGGGATGGGAAACGACGGCGCCGCCGGCGTCCGGGCGGTCAAGGCGGCCGGCGGGCTGACGCTGGCCGAGTCGGAGCTGACCGCGGTGATCTACGGGATGCCGCGGGCGGCGGTGGCCACGGGGAGCGTGGACCAGTCGCTCGGGTTGTCGGAGATGGCGGGGAGGCTGGCGGCGTTCGCGCGGGAAGGGTGAGGACTTCCTAGGGCGAGATCCGCTCCATCATCCGCGCGAAGGGGATGGTCTCCCGGACGTGGTGCAGGCCGCAGACCCAGGCCACGCACCGCTCCACGCCCATGCCGAAGCCGGCGTGCGGGACGGTGCCGTAGCGGCGCAGGTCGAGGTACCACTCGAAGGCCTCCTTGGGCAGGCCGTGGGCGGCGATGGCCGCCTCCAGCGTCGCCAGGTCCTCCTCGCGCTGGCCTCCGCCGATGATCTCGCCGTACCCCTCCGGCGCCAGCACGTCGCAGCCGAGCGCCACCGTGGGGTCATGGGGGTCCTTCTTGAAGTAGAAGGCCTTCATGGCGGCCGGGTAGCGGTGGACCATCACCGGACGGTCGTAGGCGCTGGCCAGCACCGTCTCCTCGTCGCCGCCGATGTCGTCGCCCCAGGTCATGGGGTGGCCGGCCTTCTGCAGCACCTCGACCGCCTCGGTGTAGGTGATGCGCGGGAAGGGGGGCTTGACGTTCTTCAGCTTCGACACGTCCCGCTCCAGGATGGTGGCCAGCTCCTGCTCGTGCTTGGCCAGCACCTTCTCCACCACCGAGGAGACGAACTGCTCCATCAGCTCCATGTCCCCTTCCAGGTCCATGAAGGCCACCTCCGGCTCCACCATCCAGAACTCGGTGAGGTGGCGCCGGGTCTTCGACTTCTCGGCGCGGAAGGTGGGGCCGAAGCAGTAGACCTTGCCGAGCGCCATGGCGCCGGCCTCCATGTAGAGCTGCCCCGACTGCGTCAGGTAGGCCTTGCCGAGGTCGAAGTAGGGGACCTCGAAGAGGCTGCTGGTCCCCTCGCAGGCCGCCGGCGTGAAGATGGGGGCGTCCACCAGCGTGAAGCCCCGCTCGTCGAAGAAGTCGCGGATGGCCTTGACCACCGTGGCCCGCACCCGCAGCACCACGGTCTGCCGCTGCGAGCGGAGCCAGAGGTGGCGCTGCTCCATGAGGAAGGCGACGCCGTGCTCCTTGTGGCCGAGCGGGAACTCCTGCGACGGCTTGGCGAACACCGTCAGGTCGCGGACGTCGAGCTCGTAGCCGAGGGGCGAGCGCTCGTCCTTCTTCACCAGGCCGCGGACCGAGATGGAGGTCTCCTGCGGCAGGTGGTCGGCCTCGAAGAAGACCTCCGGGGTGACGTTCCCCTTGAAGACCACGCACTGGATGATCCCGGTGCCGTCGCGCAGCTTGAGGAAGTGGAGCTTCCCCTTGGAGGCGCGGTGGTGGAGCCAGCCGTGGAGGGTGACCTCCTGGCCTTCGTGCGTGGCGATGTCGGCGACGTGGACGGGGGGGAACATGGGGGCGGACCATACCGCGCGGCGACGGTGCGGAAAAGCGCCCGGTTCTCGGCTACAATCCGCCCCCCTTATGAGCATGAACGAGCGCTACGAACCGCAGTCGATCGAGTCCCGCTGGCAGGAGCGGTGGGCCGCCGCCGGGGTCTTCAAGGCCGGCCGCCGTCCCCAGGCCGAGCCCCGCTACGTCCTGGAGATGTTCCCGTACCCGTCGGGCGCCATGCACATGGGCCACGCCCGGGTCTACACCATCGGCGACGCCCTGGCCCGCTGGCTGCGCATGCGCGGCCACGACGTGCTTCACCCCATCGGCTTCGACGCCCTGGGGCTGCCGGCCGAGAACGCCGCCATCAAGGACGGCCGCCACCCGGCCGAGCGGACCGCCGAGAACATCGTCAGCTTCCGCGCCGAGATGAAGCGGCTCGGCTACGCCTTCGACTGGGACCGCGAGGTGGTCACCGCCGACCCCTCCTACTACCGCTGGAACCAGTGGTTCTTCCTGAAGATGCTGGAGAAGGGGATCGTCTACCGCCGCCAGGGCAAGGCCAACTGGTGCACCGGCTGCATGACGGTGATCGCCAACGAGCAGGTGGTGGACGACAACCTCTGCGAGCGCTGCAGCTCGCCGGTGGTGGAGAAGGTGATCGGCGAGTGGGCCTTCCGCATCACCGCCTACGCCGAGCGGCTGCTGGAGGGGCTGGACACGCTCACCGCGTGGCCGGAGCGGATCACCACCATGCAGCGAAACTGGATCGGCAAGTCGACCGGGGCCGAGATCGACTTCGCGGTGCAGGGGGGCGCCGAGAAGATCAAGGTCTTCACCACCCGGGTCGACACCATCTTCGGCTGCACCTACGTGGTGCTGGCGCCGGAGCACCCGCTCACCGTGGCGGTGACCCGGCCGGAGCGGCGGGCCGAGGTCGAGGCCTTCGTGGCCCGGATGCGGAAGACCGAGGCGGCCGAGCGGACCGGGGAGGGGGCGCCCAAGGAGGGCGTCTTCACCGGCGCCTTCGCCGTCAACCCGTTCAACGGCGAGGCGGTGCCGGTCTGGATCGCCAACTTCGTCCTCGCCGAGTACGGCACCGGCGCGGTGATGAGCGTCCCGGCCCACGACCAGCGCGACTTCGAGTTCGCCCGGAAGTACGCCCTCCCCATCCGCACCGTGATCCAGCCGGTCGCCGGGGAGCGGACCCCGACCGGTGACGGGCTGGCCGCCGCCACCACCGGGGACGGCGTCACCGAGGGCTCCGGGGCCTTCTCCGGCCTCCCCTCGGCCGTGGCCCGCGAGCGGATGGGCGCCCGGGCGGCCGCCGACGGGTTCGGCGGGCCGACGGTCCGCTGGCACCTGCGCGACTGGGGCTTCTCCCGCCAGCGCTACTGGGGGACGCCCATCCCCATCGTCTACTGCGACACCCACGGCGCGGTGGGGGTCCCGCTCGACCAGCTGCCGCTGAAGCTGCCGCCCCAGGCCATCATCACCGGCACCGGCGAGCCGCCGCTGGCCAAGGTCCCGGAGTTCGTCAACACCACCTGCCCCACCTGCGGGGGGCCGGCTCGGCGCGAGACCGAGACCATGGACACCTTCGTCGACTCGGCCTGGTACTACGCCCGCTACCTCTCGCCCCGCGACGAGACCCAGCCCTTCGATCCGGCCGCGGCGCGCCGCTGGCTGCCGGTCGACGTCTACGTCGGCGGCCCCGAGCACGCCGTCATGCACCTGCTCTACTTCCGGTTCTGGCACCGGGTGATGCACGAGCTGGGGCTCACCGCCGAGCCGGAGCCCTGCAAGCGGCTGGTCACCCAGGGGATCGTCAACGGCCCCGACGGGCGCAAGATGTCGAAGCGCTGGAACAACGTGGTGGCGCCCGGCTACATGATGGACCGGTTCGGCGCCGACACGGTGCGGCTCTTCATGCTCTTCGCGGCCCCGCCGGAGAAGGACATCGACTGGTCGGACGAGCAGGTCGACGGCCTGTTCCGCTTCCTCACCCGGATCTGGCGCCTCTTCCACGCGCGGCAGGGCTGCTTCGCCGCGCCCGCGGCGGCGGCGGCCCAGGCCACCGGCCCCTTCCTCGAGCTCCGCCGGCGCACCCACCGGACCATCAAGAAGGTCACCGAGGGGATGCAGGAGGACCTGAAGTTCAACACCGCCATCGCCGCGCTCATGGAGCTGATGAACGAGCTGCAGGGGCTGGAGCCGAAGACCGAGGCGGAGCAGGCGGCGGTGCGCGAGGGGCTGGTGGCCATGGCCACGCTGCTGGCGCCCTTCGCTCCCCACGTGGCCGAGGAGCTCTGGCACGAGGTCCTGGGGGCGCCGGCCCGGGACCGGCTGCTGGCCGAGGAGCCCTGGCCGGGCTTCGACGAGGCGCTCATCGTCTCCGACACCGTCACCATCGCCGTCCAGGTGAACGGCAAGCTGCGCGGCGAGGTGCAGGTGCCGGCCGCCGCCGGCGAGGCCGAGGTGCGGGCCGCCGCCGAGGGGCAGGAGAAGGTGCAGGGCTACCTGGCCGGCAAGCCGGTGAAGAAGGTGGTCTACGTCCGCGGCCGGCTCATCAACTACGTGGTGGGGGGGTAGGGCGGTGGCACGTCGCCGGGGCTGGGGCGGGGCGCTGCTGGCGGCCACGGCGCTGGCGCTGGGCGGCTGCGGCTACACCGTCTCGGCGGGGCTGAAGCTCCGCGGCGGCGCCGGGCGCGCCGAGGTCCGGGTCTTCGAGAACCACTCCACCGATCCCTCGGTGGGGGTGGAGGTGACCTCGGCGCTGCGCGAGGCGCTGGCGCGGCGGGGCGCGGTCGGCGACGGCGCCGGGGCGGTCATCGACGGGGAGGTGCTCACCGAGAGCGTGGCCCCCTCGTTCGGCAGCGGCGCCACCATGCGGGTGTCCCTGGTGGTCCGGGCCCGGCTGCTGGTCGACGGCGTGCTGGTGGTGGAGCGCCAGGCCCGGCGCGAGGCCGACTACCTGGCCGGGGCCGATGCGCTGGAGGGCGAGGCGAGGCGCGCCCAGGCGCTGCGGCGGCTCGCCGGAGAGGCGGCCCGCGACGTCCTGAGCGCGTTCCTGGAGTAGGCGGCGCCGGGCGGCGCGCCCACCGGGCTACTTCTTGGAGGCCTTCGCCAGGGCGTGCGCCAGGCGGGAGATCTTCCGGGAGGCGGCGTTCTTGTGGACCACGCCCTTCGACCCGCCCTTGGCGATGGTCCGCTCCGCGACCTTGAGGGCCACGGCGGCGCCGGTGGTGTCGCCCTTCTCCAGGGCCTCGCGCACCTTCTTGACGGCGCTCTTCACGCCGGTGCGGACCTGGACGTTGCGGGTGCGGCGCTTCTGCGCCTGACGGTTGCGCTTCTGGGCCGAGACGGTGTTCGCCAAAGCAGACTCTCCCTGCGAGTTGAGGGCGCGCTATGTACCGCCCGCGCCTTGGAGAGTCAAGGGGTTGCGTCGTGGCCGGGCCGGCGGCGCGCCGGAAGGCCGGGCGGGAAGGGTGCCGGGGGCCCGTCGTGGGATCAATGGGCATGGCGCGCGGGCCTTAGAGCCACAAGGCCGCGCTCGCCAGTTGAGCGCCGCAGCCTTGCGACACAACGGCCAGCCAGCGAGCCGATCGGCCCGGCTTAGCGGCGCAATGGAAGCCCGCGCGGGTGCTGCGCGCTCCCGCGCCGCACCTGCGGAAGATCGCCACTGAACCGGAGAGTTATCCACCGCTGGCCATCCGCCGGGCCCTCGGAGCGCAGGAATGCACCGAAGGTGTGTCGAAGGGTGGAGATACCGCCACCTATCTGCATGGAATCATGGAGCAAAACGGCGTGACTATATGTTCCCGGGGGGTGCCGGTTCGGCGACATTGGCCCGCTGCGGCGAGGTCCGCCGGGAGTTATCCACGTTCTTTCCCCAATGGCGCCGCCCCGCGCCCCGGCTGGGTATGGGCTGACGATTTCGCTTGATCCTCCAGCCCCTTCGCCTCGTCCCAGAGCAGGTCCATCTCCGCCAGGGTGGCGGTGCCCGGGGCCGCGCCGCGCCGGGCCAGCTCCGCCTCGACGTGCGTGAAGCGGGAGATGAACCGCCCCACGGTGCCGCGCAGCGCCTCCTCGGGAGCGATCCCCAGCTTGCGGGCCAGGTTGGCCAGGGCGAAGAGGGTGTCACCCAGCTCGCGCTCGATCTCGGCCCGCCGCCCCGAGGCGATGGCCTCGTCGAGCTCCCCCAGCTCCTCGGTCACCTTGGCCCGGGCGCCGCTGGCGTCGGGCCAGTCGAAGCCGACCCGGCTGGCCTTCTCGGTGAGCCGGTCGGCCCGCGCCAGGGCCGGGAGCTCGCGCGGGACCCCCTCCAGCGCGCTCAGGCCGCCGCCCTTCTTCCGCTTCTCCTCCCGCTTCAACGCCGCCCACTGCGTCAGCACCTCGGCGGCGTCCTTGACCTGGCCGTCGCCGAAGACGTGGGGGTGGCGGGAGACCAGCTTGTCGGAGATGGCGTCGGCGACGTCGGCGAAGGCGAAGGCTCCGGCCTCCTCGCGCAGCCGGGCCTGGAAGACGATCTGCAGCAGCAGGTCCCCCAGCTCCTCGCGGTGGGCGGCGGCGTCGCCGGAGTCGATGGCCTCCAGCACCTCGTAGGTCTCCTCGAGGACGTAGGGGCGGAGGGTCTCCAGGGTCTGCTCCAGGTCCCAGGGGCAGCCGCCGGGCGAGCGGAGGCGGGCCATGATGGCGAGGAGGCGCTCGATGGCTTCGGAGGGGCGTGACATTGGACGTGTTTAGCCCAGGGGAGGGCGTGCTAGCATCCCTTCCTCGCGTGCCGACCCGGAAGACGCTCCTCGCCATCGCCGTCCTCGCGCTCCTCCCTTCGCTGGCGCGGGCGCAGGTCTCGTCGCCCGCCCCGGTGGACGACGAGCGGGAGGCGCCGCTCCCCGACGAGCCGTCGCCGCTGCGCAAGGCCAGGAGGGAGCCGCCGGGCCAGGCCGCCGACGGCGCCACCGAGCCGGGCCGGCCGGTCCCGCCAGGGGCCGGCAAGGTCGGCGAACCCGTCCCCGAGCCTCCGGCGCCGGATCCTTCGGCGGCCAACGCCCCGGACAGCCTGCCGGCGCCACAGCAGCCCCGGCCCCCGGAGCCGGCGCCGCTCCCGGCCGCCCGGCCCATCCTCCCGGTCGCCACCAGCCCCCAGGTCCTCTTCGAGCGGTGGGCGGAGCGCCGGACCGCCCTGCGCGAGCAGGACCCGGCCCGGGCGGCGGCGGCGGCGGCGGCGGTGCTGGCCGCCCGGCGTGAGCTGGCCATCGAGAACCTGGTCCCCTTCGCCTTCAGCGAGGTGCGCAACGCCAACCGGTCGCTGGAGGCGGGGGTGCTGGCCGATGCCCTGGCCCACGCCGAGCTGGCCGTCCAGCTGGCCCCGGAGCTGGCCGACGCCCACGCCGCGCTGGCCCGGGTCCGCTTCGCCCGGGCGCCGGGCGAGCCGGGGGCGGTGCTGGCGGCGCTCGGTGACGCGGCCCGGGCCGCCTTCGGTGAGCCGCACACCCGGCGGGCCTTCCTCGCCGACCTGGTGGCGGCGCTGTTCGCGGCGGTGCTGGCGGCCGCGGCGGCGGCGCTGGCGGTGCTGCTGCTCCGCTCGCTCCGGCTCTTCCTCCACGACTTCCACCACCTGCCGCTGCTGCGCGGCTCGGCGAGCATCCAGGCCGGCTTCCTCGGCCTGGTGCTGCTGGCGACGCCGGTGGCCTTCGGCCTCGGGCCGCTGGCCTTCATCGCCGTGGCCCTGGTGGCGGCCTGGCTCTACCTCTCGGTGTCCGAGCGGCTGGCCATGACGGTGGCGCTGCTGGTGGTCGCCGCCATCCCATGGGCGGGGCAGGAGGCGGCCCGCTCCATCGCCTGGACCGGCACGCTGGCCGAGTCGGTCCACGAGCTCGAGCACGGCGCCCCCGGCGACGCCGAGGTGGCGGCGCTGACCGCCCTCGCCGCCCAGGGCGGCGCCCCGTCGCCGCTGGCCGCGGCCCTGGGCCGCCACGCCAAGCGGCTGGGCGACCTGCCGGCCGCGGCGCGCTGGTACGCCGAGGCCCTGCGGATCGATCCGCGGGCGGCCGAGGTGGAGGTGAACCTGGGAAACGTCCTCTTCCTGCAGGGTGACCTGGCCGGGGCCAAGGCCTCCTACCTGGCCGCGGTGGACCATTCGGCGGGGGACCGGACCATCCAGGCGGCGGCCCACTACGACCTCTCCAAGCTCTACCTGCGGTCGTCGGACATCGAGCGCTCCAGCGCCGCCCGGGACCGGGCCGAGCAGGAGGACGGCCCCTACCTGCGCCGCTTCGGGGCCGACGACGACTTCTCCGCCAACCGGTACCTGGTGGACGTGCCGGTGCCGGCGGCCAAGGTGCTGGCGCTGGCCGGCGTGGACGGCATGCCCGAGGCGGTCCGCGACGAGCTCCGGCACCGGCTGGCCGGGGCCCTGCCGCCCTGGACCTGGCCCTGGGTGCCGCTGGGGCTGGCGGCCCTGCTCTGGGGGCTGGCGCTGCTCCAGGCCCGGCTCGATCCGTCCCACCCCTGCCAGAAGTGCGGCCGCCCGGCCTGCCGCCGCTGCGACGCCGGCAGCGGCCCGCTCTGCGGCCAGTGCGTCAACGTCTACGTGAAGAAGGGCGTGGTCGACGCCCGGGACCGGCTGCGCAAGGACGCCGAGGTGAAGCGTCACGGGCAGGTCCAGCTGCTGCTGGCGCGGGCCCTGGCGCTGCTCAGCGGCGGCGGCGGCCACCTCTACGGGGGGCAGCCGTGGCTGGGGCTGGTGCTCCTGACCGCGCTGCTCTTCTTCGCCTTCCTCACCTGGTTCTGGCGCGGCCTGATGCCGCCGCCGCTCCCCACCCCCTACCTGCTGGTCGGCAAGCTGGTCACCATCCTCCCGGCGGCGCTGGTCATCTACCTGGTCGCGGTGCGCGACCTCTTCCGCCGCACCCGGCCCTAGGAGCGACGCGTGGCGCTGAAGGGGACGCTCAAGGACTTCGGGATCGCAGAGATCCTCCAGCTCATCGGCCAGCAGGCCAAGAGCGGGGTGCTGCACCTGGAGTCGCGCGACGACGTCATCCACATCGCCATCGCCGACGGCAACGTGGTCCGCGCCGAGTCGGCGGGGCGCAAGGCGCGGGAGAAGCTCGGCATGCTGCTGGTGCGGGCCGACGTCATCACCCAGCGCCAGCTCGACGCCGCCCTCGATCTCCAGCAGCGGACGCTGCGGCGGCTCGGCGACATCCTCGTCGAGCTGGAGTACGTCAGCGTGGCGCGGCTGCGGGAGATGACGGCGCTGCAGACCACCGAGACGGTCTACAAGCTCTTCCACTGGAAGAGCGGGACCTACGCCTTCGAGCCCGGCGACGTGGAGTGGGACCCGGAGACGGTGACCCCGGTCCGCGCCGAGTCGGTGCTGATGGAGGGGTTCCGGCAGGTCGACGAGTGGCCGCTGGTACGCAAGCGGATCACCTCGCGGGAGATGACCTTCTCGCGGATCCGGACCCCCGAGCCGGAGCGGGTCCGCAAGGGGTCGGTGGAGCAGGACGTCGACGCCGCCTTCGACGCGCTCGGCGACGGGCTCTCGCCCGAGGAGGAGGGGGAGGGGACCGACCAGTCCGAGGTGGCGCTGGGGCGCTCCGAGCGGCGGGCCTTCGAGCTGGCGGTGCCCGGCCGGACCGTCGACCGCATCGTCGATCTCTCCAGGCTGGGCGAGTTCGAGACCTGCAAGGCGCTGCAGAACCTGCTCAACCTCGGCTACCTGCGCGCCGAGGCCCCGACCCGGGCGCGGGGAGGCACGGTCGGCGCCTATGCCCGCGACCTGCGGCACCGCGGCCGGACCTGGGTGGTGCGCGGGGTGACCACCGGCGCCCTGGCGGTGGCGCTGGCGGCGCTGGCCTTCTGGGTGGACCAGCGCGGCCTCGACGCCGGGGCGGGGGGGAGCGCCGTGGCCCTGGGCGACAACCTGGCCCCGCGCACCCTGGCGCGCTACCAGCTGGCCAGGCTGCGCGGGGCGCTCGACGTCTACCGGGTGGAGCGGGGCGAGTATCCGGCCCGGCTCGAGGAGCTGATCGACGCCGGGCTGGTGGGGGCGCGCGACCTGCGCCACCCGTGGAGCCAGCCCTACCACTACCGGCGCCAGCCGGAGGGCGGCTTCGTGCTGCTCTCGCCCGTGGAGTGAGCCCGGTGCCGCCCGGAACCCTCCGCATCGAGCTGCCCGACAACGACCGGGTGCGCGCCCTCTGCGGCGCCCACAACGAGCACCTCAAGCTGATCGAGAAGCGGCTGGGGCTGCAGATCGGGCTGCGGGGCGGGCAGCTGATGGTGGCCGGCGACGACCCGGCCCGGCTGGCGCTGGCGGAGCGGCTGCTGCGCGAGCTCTACGGCCTGCTCGAGGAGGGGTTCCCGCTCCACCTCGAGGACGTCGACCAGGCCACCAAGCTGGCCGAGCAGGGGGTGGCGCTGCGCGAGGTCTTCGGCCACACCGTCTTCGTCTCGGCGCGCCACCGGGTCATCACGCCCAAGGGGCTGGCGCAGAAGCGCTACGTCCAGGCCATCCGCGACCAGGACATCGTCTTCGGCATCGGCCCGGCCGGGACCGGCAAGACCTACCTGGCCATGGCCATGGCGGTCTCCTTCCTGGTGGAGCGCAAGGTGAAGCGGATCGTGCTGACCCGGCCGGCGGTGGAGGCCGGGGAGCGGCTGGGGTTCCTGCCGGGCGACATCGCCGAGAAGGTCAACCCCTACCTGCGGCCGCTCCACGACGCCCTCTTCGACATGGTCGACGACGAGAAGGCCAACGCCTTCATCGAGCGGGGCACGGTGGAGGTGGCGCCGCTGGCCTTCATGCGCGGACGGACGCTCAACGACGCCTTCATCATCCTCGACGAGGCGCAGAACACCACCGCCGAGCAGATGAAGATGTTCCTGACCCGGCTCGGCTACGGCTCCAAGGCGGTGGTCACCGGGGATGTGACCCAGGTCGACCTGCCGAGCGGCCGGGCCTCCGGGCTGATGGAGGCGCAGAAGGTGCTCAAGGGGGTCGAGGGGATCGAGTTCTGCGCCTTCACCGAGATCGACGTGGTCCGCCACCCGCTGGTGCAGGAGGTGGTCCGGGCCTACGAGACCTACGAGGCGGCGCGGCGCGGTCCGGCCTGATATCGCCCCCGTCTCCCGCCCGGAGAGCACCGGTCGAGGCCGTTGCCAAGGCCGGGCGATGGGTGCAGGCTCCCCCCCGTGCCCCCCACCCCGCCTCCCGGCCCGCGCCCCCGCGCCGCGCCGCTCCGGCTCCTGCTCCTCGCCCTGCTGCTGGGGCTGAGCGCCGGGACCGGCTGGCTGCTGGCCCCCCCGGGGATGGACCGGCTCCCCGGCCCCGAGGCGCTCGGGGCGCCGTCCCCCGCCACCTTCCGCGCCGACCAGGACGTCGACGTCGTCGACCTCGACGCCACCGCCCGGCGCCGGGCCGAGGCGGCCGACCAGGAGCGCCCGGTCTACGACCACGACGAGGCGGCCGACGACGAGGCGGCGGCCCGCATCCGCTCCGCCTTCTCGCTGATGCGGGAGGAGGAGGCCGCCCTCCGCCAGCAGCAGGCCGTCGCCAGCCTCGCCGAGCTGCTCCCCCGCTTCGCCGCGCAGCGCGGCGCCTTCGTGGCCCGGCTCCAGCTCCTGGTCCGCGACCCCGACTTCGCCGCGCTGGCCGCGGCCCGCTTCTCCGAGCCGGTGGAGCGCGAGCTGGCCGGGCTGGCGCGCAAGGGGCTGAGCGGGCTGGTGGTGCTGGACCAGGCGCTGCTCCCCGACGACCGGGAGGCCGGCTTCGTGGTCCGGACCGTCCGCTCGGGCCGCCTGACCGGGGAGGGGATGCTCACCGACCTGGCGCAGGTGAGGACCGTGGCCACGGCGCGGCAGGAGGTGGCCGCGGCCGCCGGGGCCCGGCTGGCCGGCCAGCCCCCGTCGCTGCGCGCCGCCCTGCTCCACCTGGCCTCGGAGTCGGTGCACCCCACGCTGGTGCACAACCAGGGCGAGACCGAGCGGCGGCGCGCCGAGGCCGCGGCCCGGGTCAAGCCGGTGGGGGTGACGGTGCGGCGCGGCGAGCGGGTGGCCGCCGAGGGGGAGCGGCTCCAGCCCGAGCACCTGGCGGTGTTCGAGGCGCTGCGGTCGGCGCACGCCGGGCGGGACCCGTGGCGGATCCGGCTGGCCGGGGCCCTGGCCGTGGCGCTGCTGCTGGCGGTGGCGTGGCGGCTGGCGGCGGCGGCCCGGGCCGGGGCCCGCCCGCGGGTGGGAGCCCGCGACGGCCTGCTGGCGGCGGCGCTGCTGGCCGGCGCGCTGCTGGCCGGGTTCGGGGTCAACGCCCTGGCCGGCCTGCTGCAGGACCACCTCCCCGGCCTCCCCCGGCCGCCGCTCCTCTACCTGGTGCCGGCCGCAGCGGTGGCGGTGCTGGCGCGGGAGCTGCTCGGCACCTCGGCGGCCATCCTGCTGGCGCTGGTCACCAGCCTGGTGCTCGGCCTCACCGCCGGCGCCTCGATCCCGCTGGCGCTCCACGCCGCGGTGACCTCGCTGGCCGCCCTCGGCTTCGGGGGCCGGCGGCGGGAGCCCTGGGCGCTGGTTCGCGGCGCCGCCGCCACCGGCCTCTCCGGCGCGCTGGTGGCGGTGGCCATGGCGCTGCACGCCGGCACCCGCACCCCCGAGCTGCTGCTCTCGGCGGGCGCGGCGCTGATCGGCGGCGCCCTGCTGGCGCCGCTGGCGGTGACCCTGGCCCTGCCGCCCCTGGCCCGCCTGCTCGGCTTCGTCACCGACCGGCAGCTGCTGGCGCTCGCCAACCTCAACCACCCGGCGCTCAAGGAGCTGATCGTCCAGGCCCCCGGCACCTACCGCCACTCCATCGTGGTCGGCGCCCTGGTGGAGGAGGCGGCGCTGGCCATCGGCGCCGACCCGCTGCTGGCCCGGGTGGGCGCCTACTACCACGACCTCGGCAAGATCCGGACGCCGCTCCTCTTCGCCGAGAACCAGCGCGATCACAACGAGCACGACGAACTGCCGCCGCCGACCAGCGCCATCGCCATCAAGCGCCACCTCGACGACGGCCAGGAGGTGGCGCGGCGCTGGCGCCTGCCGGCCGAGATCCGCGCCTTCATCGGGCAGCACCACGGGACCCGCCTGGTCGGGTACTTCTGGGCCAAGCAGCGGCGCCTCGCCGAGGCGGGGGGGGCGCCCGCCGACGAGAGCACCTTCCGCTATCCGGGGCCGAAGCCGCAGACCCGCGAGGTGGCGCTGGTGATGCTGGCCGACGCCTGCGAGGCCAGCGCCCAGCTGGCCGACCCGGCCGGCGCCGGGGGGCTCCGGGCCCTGGTGGACCAGCGCTTCGCCGAGATCGTCGCCGAGGGGCAACTGGACGACTGCGAGCTGACCCAGCGCGACCTGGTGCTGGCGGCGGAGGCCATGGCCCGGGCGCTCCGCTCCAACGTCCAGGCCCGGCCGGAGCGGCCGCCGCGGGCGCCCCTCGAGCCGCCCGGGGCCATCCACCTGGTGCGGACCCCGTGATCGAGAGCCGCAGCAGCCACCCCCGGGGCGCCGCCCAGGCCCGGCGACTGGCCGGGCGGGCCAGCCGGTACCTCCGGCTCCTGGCTCGACCCGAGGCGGGCCTCTCCATCCTGGTGGTCACCGACGGCGTCATCCGCGGCCTGAACCGGCGCTGGAGGGGGCACGACAAGGCCACCGACGTGCTCTCCTTCCCCTTCGCTGAGCCGCCCGGAGGTGGGCCGCACCTGGGCGACGTGGTAGTGTCGCTCGACACGGCCAGCCGCAGGGCCCGATCGGAGCGACGGCCGCTGGCCGCCGAGCTGGATCGGTACCTCGCCCACGGCCTCCTCCACCTGCTCGGGTTCGATCACGAGCAGCCGGGGGAGGCGAGGCGGATGGCGGCGCAGGAGGCCGCGTTGATGGGGGCCCACGGGCTGGTGGGCGAAACCTTGAAGGAGCAGGGCACGACCGGATGGATCCCTTCGCGGACATCGACCTCGACTCGGAGTCGGTCTGGCTCGACGGCACCTGGTACGCGCGCGACCACCTCGCGCAGCGCATCAAGGAGATGATCGAGGCCGGCGACTTCCGGGTGGCCCGGCCGTCGCAGGCGCTGGAGCGGCTGGAGGCGGCGCTCGGGCAGGCCCAGGTGGTGAACGTGCGGATGCCGTCCGACCTGGCCGAGGCCGCCCAGTCCACCGCCGATCGCCTGGGGCGCCCGGTGGGCCACCTCATCCGCGAGGCCATCGCCTATTACCTCGCCGCCGCGGCCGCCTACGGCGCGGCCCAGGGCCGCGCGGCGACCGAGGCCGGCGCCACGTCGGGCCAGGCCGGTGCGCCCCGGCCCGCCGAGGGCGGCGACCCCAAGCGGACCTGAGGCCCTGATGCGCCGCTTCGCCCCGCTCCTCGCGGCCATCGGCTCGGGCGCCGCGGTGGCGCTGTCGCTCCCGCTGGTGGTGCCCTGGATCTCCCTGCGCGAGCTCGATCCGGCCGGCTGGGCCGGGTCGCTGGCCTGGGTGGCGCTGGTCCCGCTGCTCTGGGCGCTGGGCCGGGTGGAGACGCTCCGGGCCGCGGCCGGGCTGGGGTTCGCCGCCGGGCTGGCCTGCTTCTACTCCGCCATCCACTGGGTCAGCCATGCCATGACCGCCTTCGGCGGCCTGCCCGGCTGGGTGGCCTTCATCGGCCTCTCGGCGCTGGTGGCCTTCATGGCGGCCCACTGGGCCCTGGTGGCGGCGGTCTCCTTCGCGGTGCGGCGCGCCCTGGGCTGGCCGCTCTGGGTCCACCTCCCCTTCACCTGGACCGCGGCCGAGCTGCTGCGCAACCACCTCATCACCGGCTTCCCCTGGGCCAACCTCGGGTACACCCAGGTGCGCACCCTCCCGGTGGCGCAGCTGGCGGCGCTGGGAGGGGTCTACGCCATCGCCTGGCTGGTGGCGCTGGTGAACGCGGCGCTGGCCGAGGCGCTGGGGGCGCGCCTGGCCGGGAGGCCGCTCCCCTGGCGGCTGCTGGGCGGCGTCGGGGCGGCGCTGGCGCTGGTGGCGGCGGGCGGCGCCTGGCGGCTCCGGACGCTCCGCGCCGAGATGGCCGGCGCGCCGTCGATCGAGGTGGCGGTGGTGCAGGTCAACCTCGACCAGGGGGCCAAGAACCGGGCCCGCGACCACGTCGAGAGCGTGCTGGGCCGCCTGCTGCCGCCCACCCAGCAGGCCGACGCCGAGGGGGCCGAGCTGATCGCCTGGCCGGAGGCGGCCTTCCCGGCCTACGCCCGCCCCACCACCACCAGCTTCGCCGGCGGACGGGCCCGGTTCCCGCCGCTGCGGCAGGCCCACCTGCTGCTGGGCGCCGCCACGCTGGAGGAGCTGCGCGGCCCCGGCGGGGAGTCGCTGCTCAAGGTGGAGAACAGCACCTTCCTGGTCGGCCCCGACCTGGCGGTCAAGGGGCGCTACGTGAAGCACCACCTGGTCCCCTTCGGCGAGTACGTGCCGCTGGCCGACTGGCTCCCCTTCCTGCGCCAGGTGGTGCCGGGCATGGCGCCGTCCAGCCCGGGCGGGGCGCTCAACCTGCTCCAGTTCACCGGTCGTGACGGGGCACCGGTGCGGGTGGGCTCGATGATCTGCTTCGACGCCATCTTCCCGGAGATCGGGGTGGCCCTGGCGCGGCAGGACCCCGACCTGCTGGTCAACCCCACCAACGACGCCTGGTACGGGTACTCCTCGGGCCCCTACCAGTTCCTCGACATCGTCCGGCTGCGGGCCGTGGAGACCGGCCGCGCCATCGCCCGGCCCGCCTACTCCGGGGTGTCGGCGCTCATCCTCCCCTCCGGGGAGCTGCTCCCCGGCGCCCTGGAGATCGGGCCGGTCGACCCGGAGCTGGCCCCGGATCCCGAGGAGCCGTCCCGGGTGCTGCGCGGGCGGCTCCCCCGGCTCCACGGCTTGACGCCGTATGCCCGGGTCGGCGATCTCTTCGCCGGCGCCTGCGCCGTCCTCTCCCTGGCGGCGCTGGCCGCCGCCTGGCGGGCCCGCCGCGCCGCCGCCTCACGCTAGGAGTCGTCCACATGGCCGCCCCCACCGCCGAGCTGCTCGCCGACCTGACCCGCCGCCTCGATGGGCTCCGGGGGTCGCTTTGACGTCGAGCGCAAGCGCCACCGGGTCGCCGAGATCGCCAAGCTCTCCGAGTCGGCCGAGTTCTGGGGTGACAACGCCAGGGCCCAGGCGCTGCTGAAGGAGAAGGCCCAGCTGGAGCAGGTGGTGGGGGCCAGCGACCGGGTGGCCCGCGCCCTCGAGGACGCCGCGGCGCTGCACCAGCTGGCCGAGGAGGCGCGGGACGAGACTGTCCGCCTGGAGGCCGCCGCCGCCGCCGCCGGCGTGGCCGGCGAGCTGGAGGGGCTGGAGTTCGAGAAGATGCTCTCCGGGCCGCACGACCGGGCCGGGGCCATCGTCGAGGTGAAGAGCGGCGCCGGTGGCGTCGAGGCCATGGACTGGGCCGCCATGCTCTACCGGATGTACGTCCGCTACTGCGAGCGCAAGGGCTGGACCATCGAGCCGGCCGACATGGTGGCCGGCGAGGAGGCCGGCATCAGCCAGGGCTCCTTCTTCGTGCGCGGCGAGTTCGCCTACGGCTTCCTCAAGGCCGAGAAGGGGGTGCACCGGCTGGTGCGCATCAGCCCCTTCGACCAGAACGCCCGGCGCCAGACCAGCTTCGCCGCCGTGGACGTCACCCCGGAGATCGACGACGACATCGTCATCGACATCAAGGAGGCCGACGTCCGCATCGACACCTACCGCTCCTCGGGCGCCGGCGGCCAGAAGGTCAACAAGACCGACTCGGCGGTGCGCATCACCCACCTGGCCACCGGCATCGTGGTGGCCATGCAGAACGAGCGCAGCCAGCAGAAGAACCGCTCCATGGCCTGGAAGATCCTGCGCTCCCGCCTCTACGAGTACGAGGAGAAGCGGCGGCAGGTGGTCCTCGACGCCGCCGAGGCCCAGAAGAAGGACATCGACTTCGGCTCGCAGATCCGCAGCTACGTGCTGCAGCCCTACCAGATGGTCAAGGACCTGCGCACCGGGGTGGAGACCGGCAAGGTCGAAGACGTCCTCGACGGCGACCTGGAGGGGCTGATCCGGCCCTGGCTGATGGGCGTGCGGCGGACCGACCGGGCGGTGGAGGACTAGGAGCTCCCCAGCCCGGCTGGCCCGGCCACTCCGTGACCGGGTTCGGGCCTCCCGCTACCGCGGCGTGAAGACGATGGGCTGGCGGGCCTGGGTGAAGCGGTCGATGCTCTCGATGGCCCAGCCGGGCAGGCCGAAGAGCTTGACGCCGCAGCCGGGCGGCTGCCGGCCGGTGGTGGCGCTCTTCTCGCGGATGAAGGCCACCTCGCCGTCGAGGTCGACCTTGCGGCCGTCGGCCAGCCCCAGGCGCACCTGCAGGCGGGTGCCCAGGGTCGGGGGGAGGGCGGTGGCGATGAAGACCCCGCCGGAGTCGATGCGGCGGGTGGGGCCCACGTAGAAGTTGTGCTCCGACACCAGCGAGACGTTGACCTCGACCCGGGTCGGCTGCGGCCGCGACTTGGGCTCGTCGACCAGCTCCTCGTCGATGAGGGCCATCAGGTCGATGGTCGGCACCGGGGTGTTGCGGACCGGCTGCGGCGATCCGGACTCGGAGAGCGCCACCGGGTCGAAGGGCGGACCCGGGGGCGGGGGCGGGCGGGGCGGGGTGGCCGCCTGGCCGACCAGGCCGCCGCCCACGGCGCGCTCCACCACCAGCAGCGGGCGCGCCATCACCTCGGCGCGGGAGAAGGCCCGCTCGGCCCCGGCCACCGCGGCCAGCGGCTCCACCAGGTCGCGCGACGGGCCGACCATGACGATGCGGACGCCGACCCGGGCGGCGCCGGCCGCCGCGGTCAGGGCGGTGCCCCAGGTCGAGTCCGGCGAGGAGGGGAGCACCAGCACCACGGCGTGGGGGGCCACCACCCGCATGAAGGGCTCCAGGTCGGCGGGACCCGGCAGGCAATAGACCGCGAAGCCCGCACGCTCGAGGTGCAGGTGAAGCGCGGTCGAGACGTCGGCGTCCGAGCCCACGACCAGGACGCGCGACGCCACCGGGGCGCCGGCGGGGCTCACGCGGTGCGGCCTCCAGTCTCCATCATGATGCGGCGCTCCAGGTCGGCGCGGTTGGTGGCGTTGCCGAGCGCGGTGTCGAGGGAGATCTTCTTGGCCTCGTGCAGGCGGTAGAGGTACTGGTCGAAGGAGTGCATCCCCAGGTCGGTGCCGGCGCCCTCCATGTAGGCCCGCAGCTCGTCGACCTTGGAGCCGTTGCGGATCAGCTCGCGCACCGTGGACGTGGAGAGCAGCGCCTCGACCGCGGGGATGAGCCCGGAGGCGTCGGCCCGCATCAGCAGGCGCAGCGCCACCACCGCCTGCAGGTTGTCGGCGAGCCGGGCCCGCACCGTCTCGTGCTCGTCGGAGGGGAAGAGCCCCACCAGCCGGCCGATGGCGCGCGGCACGTCGGGGGTGTGCAGCGAGGTGATGACCAGGTGGCCGGTCTCGGCGGCCTTCAGGCAGATGTCGGCCGACTCCCGATCGCGCAGCTCGCCCACCATGATGATGTCCGGGTCCTGGCGGAGCGCGGCGCGGAGCGCGTCGGAGTAGCTGGCGGTGTCCGAGCCGACCTCGCGCTGGATGGCCAGCCCCTTGCCGCCGGGGAAGATGAACTCGATGGGGTCCTCCACCGTCACCACGTGCAGCCGCTCCTGCTGGATGATGTGGTTGATGATGGCGGCGATGGTGGTCGACTTGCCGTTGCCGGTGGCGCCGGTGACGATGACCAGGCCGCGGCGGGCCTCGGAGATGGTCCGGATCACCGGGGGCAGGTTGAGCGGGTCGAAGTCGGGGATGGCGAAGGGGATGGTCCGCATCACCGCGCCCCAGCGGTTCCGCTGCTTGAAGATGGAGGTCCGGAACCGGGAGACCCCGGTGAGCGAGTAGCTCCGGTCCACCTCGCGGAAGTCGAGGGGGGTGTAGCCCGAGCCGGGCGCCTGGAGCACGAAGCCGGCGATGGCCTCGGTGTCGGCCTCGGTGAGCGGGGGGTACTTCGCCGCCAGCAACTCCCCGAACACCCGGTAGGTGGGGGGATAGCCGACCTCGAAGTGGACATCACTCGCCTGGCGCTTCACCGCCAGCTGCAGCAGCGAGTGGAACATTTCCTCAGTGAGGGGACCTTGACCTTCCATGGTGCCCGCAGCTTACGCGGGACCCGGCCCGCGGAAAAGCGAAAGGCCGCACGGTCTCCCGTTCGGCCTCTCCAACCCGGCGCGGACGCGCCACTTCGGACTCCCGCCAGGCCTGGGATCAGGCCGGGACGGGTGGGAGGTGTGGAAGCTCCGTCCTCACTTCCACATGGACGTACGACTGGAGGTGGACCTCGCGACTCGAGCTGATGGAGTGGAGCATCGTCATCACGTGGTCGGTGAACGGCCTCCGGCGGGAACATGGGCCGATCTTTGCGAGCCGCGTGCCACGACCCCCTGTCGAAAGGGTGCCAGCAAGATCGAGGTCTTACCCGGCGTCACCGGGCCGGGAAGCGAGGACCGCGCAGGGGTCCGGGAACCACAGGGTCAAGGGAGACCCCGGCCTGGGTACCCGCGCGTTTTCGCCTCCCGCTTTTTCCCAAGCGTCCCTATGGTGTCGGCCATGTTCGCCACCGTCGAGGCGGTCGAGGAGGGGCTCTCCGGGCAGGGGTACCTGCCGTCACGTGAAATCGCCACCTCGGTCTTCCTGGCCGATCGGCTGGAGAAGCCCCTGCTGGTGGAGGGGCCGGCCGGCGTCGGCAAGACCGAGCTGGCGAGAGCCTGGGCCAGCGCCTCCGGGCGGGAGCTGATCCGGCTGCAGTGCTACGAGGGGCTCGACGAGGCCAAGGCCATCTACGAGTGGGAGTACTCGAAGCAGCTCCTCTACACCCAGCTGCTCAAGGACCGGGTCGGGGAGGCGGTGGCCGGCGCCGCCTCGCTGGCCGAGGCGGCCGACCGGATCGCCGCCCAGGGGAACGTCTTCTTCAGCGAGCGCTTCCTGCTGCCGCGACCCATCCTGCAGGCGGTGCGCGCCGAGCGGCCGGTGCTGCTGCTGGTGGACGAGATCGACAAGGCCGACGAGGCGCTGGAGGCCTTCCTCCTCGAGATCCTCTCCGACTGGGCGGTGACGGTCCCGGAGCTGGGGACGCTGCGCGCCAAGGTGGTGCCGAGGGTGGTGCTCACCTCGAACGCCACCCGCGAGCTCTCCGACGCCCTGCGCCGGCGCTGCCTCCACCTGCACGTCGACTTCCCCGGGCAGGAGCGGGAGCTGGCCATCGTGCGGTCGCGGGCCGGCGAGGCCTCCGAGGCGCTGGCCAGGCAGGTGGTGGCGGCGGTGGCCCGGCTGCGCACCATGGACCTTCGCAAGGCCCCGTCGGTGGCCGAGGCCATCGACTGGGCCCGGGCGCTGGTGGCGCTCGGCCTGGAGCGGCTCGACCCCGCGGCCCTGCTGCAGACGCTGGACGTGGTGGTGAAGCACGAGGCCGACGCCGAGCGGGTGCGGTCACGGGCCGGCGAGGTCCTGAGGTAGGATCGGCGGCCCATGACCACGCCGCGCGTCCTCGTCGTCGAGCCCGACTCCGCCCTGGCCCTCTCCCTGGCCGCGGTGGTCCGCGACGCCGGCTGGACCAGCGCCGTGGCCGGGAGCGCCGCCGAGGCGGGGCTGGAGATCGCCGCCCGTCGGCCCGGCCTGGTGGTGCTGCGGGCAGAGCTGCCGGACCTCTCCGGCTTCTCGCTGTGCGCCCGGCTGCGCCACGACCCGGCCACGGCCGGGTTGCCGGTGATCCTCTACAGCTCGGAGATCGAGCCGGCCTCGCTGGCCGAGCACGCCCGCACCGCCGCCGCCGCCAGCGGATACCTGGCCATGCCGCTGGACACCGAGGCCTTGACGACGCTGGCCCGCCGCCTGCTGGACCGGGCCGAGCCGGTGGAGCTGGCCGACGACGACCCCGACCTGCTCGAGGTGGCGCCCGCGGCCGGGGAGGGGGAGGCGCTGGACCCCGGCACGGTGGGCGACGAGGAGTTCGAGGCCATCTCACCGCCGCCGCGCCCCCCGGCGCCGCCGCCGCGTGGGTCCGGGGTGGCCCCGCCGCCGGTGCCGCGCCGGGCCCGTCGCGACCTGCTGACCGAGGAGGACCGGCTCTTCGCCGACCGGGTCTTCCAGTCGGTGGCCGACCGGCGAGACGCCCTGCTGGCCGACGCCGACCGGCGGCGGCCGCCACCGCGCCGGGACCTGCTGGCGACGCCGGAGGGGCGCCTGGCGCTGCTGCGCGAGGACCTGAAGTGGCGGGAGGCCCAGCTGGCCCGGCTGTCGGAGATCTGGGAGATCCGGGAGCGCGAGGTGGCCAGCGTCGACGAGCGGATCCACGCCAGGGACGTGGACGTGCAGCGGGCCCGGCTGGAGGCGGAGGAGGCGCTGCGGAAGCTGGCCGACGCCCACCGCCGCCTCGGCGACAAGGACCGCGAGCACGGGGCGTCGATCGAGGGGCTGCTCTCGGAGAAGTTCAAGGAGGAGAAGGAGCTGATCGAGGTGGTGGCCGGCACCGAGCGCCGGCTGCACGAGCAGGCGCGCGAGCTGCGGAGCCGGGAGGAGCGGCTGGAGCAGGCGGCGGCCGGGACGGCCGGGCTCGAGGCGCGGCTGGAGGCGGGGGCCGAGGAGGCGAGGGGGCTGCGGCAGCAGGTGGCCGAGCTGGAGGGGAAGATCGAGGGGCTGGAGCGGAACACGCTGGGGATCGAGGAGCGGGCGGCCGAGCTGGCCGAGCAGATCGAGGCGCGCGACGCGCTGCTGCGCGGGGCCCGGCGGGAGGTGGAGCGGCTGCAGGGCGACCTGTCGGCGGCCCGCCAGGCGCTGATGCTGCGGGAGACGGAGCTGCGTGGCGAGGTGACCCGGGCGCGGTTCGACGTGGAGGAGGTCGGCGGGCTGCTGGCGCAGACCACGCGCGAGCGGGACGAGGCGCTGGCCCGGGGGGTGACGCTGGAGGGGGACCTGGCGGGGGCACGGGCCGAGTCGGCGGCGCTGGGGGCGGAGCTGGAGGCGGTCAGGAACCGGGTCGAGGGGGGGAGCGACGAGCCCACCGTCCTGGAGCGCCTCGGCCCAAAGCCCGTCCCAGAGTAGTTCTGGCGGATGGGGCGGATGGTCCGCGGCGCGACCGCTTTTCTCCAACCCCTTGAAACTCCGGGTCCGCCCGGCGGCCCGCTGGTCTCCCTGACGACCGCCCCCTTGGACGGGCCGCTCGACCAGGCCTGACCGGAGGCGTCGGGTCGGCAGACCGCGGCATCCTGCCGCGCACACACCGGGGTCGACCCCGCGCCGCGGGGCATCGGCCTGGAGGGCGACAAGGCTCCCCGTTCGCGCTATTCAGCCGGGACCACGATGGAACTCCTCCGCAGCCAGCTCCTGGCGGCCTTCCCCCACGGCTTCACCACCCGGGCCGGCGGCGCCTCGGAGCCGCCCTTCAACTCGCTCAACCTCGGCGACCTGGTCGGGGACGCTCCGGCCGCGGTGGCCGGGAACTGGCGCCTCCTGGAGGAGACCACCGGGCTCGAGTTCGCCCGGGTGCGGCAGGTCCACGGCGCCAGGGTCATCACCGGGGCCGCTCCGACGCCCCCGTGCGACGAGGCCGACGGCGTGGTCGCCACCACCCCCGGCGTGGCGGCGTGCGTGGCCGTCGCCGACTGCGTCCCCGTCCTGCTGGCGAGGCCCGACGGATCGGCCGTCGCCGCGCTCCACGCCGGCTGGCGCG
The DNA here is from genome assembly GCA_032654565.1 of Anaeromyxobacteraceae bacterium. Lineage (GTDB taxonomy): Bacteria > Myxococcota > Myxococcia > Myxococcales > Anaeromyxobacteraceae > JADKCZ01. The sequence goes on from JAULAX010000010.1 coordinate 236,660, forward strand.
GGACGCTGGCGAGGATCGCCGCCGAGGGCGTCCGGGCGCTGACCGAGGGGACCAACGGTGAAGCCCCGCTGGCGGTGATCGGCCCCTCGATCGGTCCCTGCTGCTACCAGGTCTCCGAGGAGCTGGCCGCGCAGTTCGCCGCCGCCTTCGGGCCTCGGGTGATCCAGCGCGGCCCCCACGGGCCCTCCCTCGATCTCTGGGTCGCCAACGAGCGGGCCCTGCGCGACGCCGGCGTGAGCCGGGTCGCGGTCCTGCGACGCTGCACCGCCTGCGAGCCGCGACTCTTCTTCTCCCACCGCCGCGACGGTGGTCGGACCGGGAGGATGGTCGGGTTCATCGCGCCGAAGCCGATATCGGCAGGTCGCCCTTCCTTGACCCGAGCCGGATCCGACCTAGAATTTCCAAGGTCTTGAAGACGCTTCGTCCAGCGATCGCCCTCGCCGCGATCCTCATCCTGTCCGGCTGCGCCGGGGCGGATGCCGTGGCTCGTCGCGACCTGGAGAACCTGCGCGTCGAGGTCCAGGCGCTCCGGCAGGAGAACACCCAGCTGACGAGGGCCATGGAGCGGCTCACCACCCGGGTCGACGCTGCGGCGGCCCGCACGGCGCGGCCAGCCAGCGAGCCTCCCCGCGCCCCGCCGCCGCCCACCCCCGCGCCCGCGCCCGCGCCCTATGCCGACATGGTGGTGGTGCCAGACGGGCTCTCGATCGTGAAGGTCGAGCCGACCAAGGCCAGCCGGGCGCCGCCGGTTCCCGTCAACACCGCGCTGGTGGAGCCGGACGCGGCGCGGCTCGACGCCATCGCCCGCAAGAGCGGCCGGGATCTGGCCGGGGACGCGGAGAGCGAGCTCAAGGCGGCGCGTCGCCGCGATCCTCTGGCGCGCGCCCATGCCCTCGAGGACTTCGTCTCCCGTTACCCGCGCCACCCCATGGCCGGCGGCGCCCTCCTCGAGGCCGCCACCGCCTACGCCGAGGTGGGCAAGGCGGAGGCGGCCTGCACGCTGGATCGCCGCGTGATCGATGAGTACCCGGCGTGCGAGCAGGTGAGCGAGGCGCTGCTTCAGCTGGCCGGCTGCGAGGGTCGCAAGGGGGCGGTGGAGCAGGAGCGCCGCCTCCTCAGCCGCGTCGTCAATGACTTTTCGAGTTCGCCAGCGGCCCGACGGGCCCGCGAGCGGCTCGCGTCCATTCCAGGTCGTCCCGGCGCCGATCCGTCGCCGGACGGCCCAGCAAGGAGCGGTCCATGATCCGCACCATCAGCGTCGTCGTCGCAGCCCTCTTGCCGCTGCTCGCCGGCGCCCAGTCGCAAGCGGTGAAGGCGGCCAAGGGGGCTGGGCAGGCCTCCGAGGCCGGGAACCTGCGGATCCAGAAGGCCGCGGACGCGGCCACCGGCGCGGACCGCCCGACCGACCCGGCCGCCGTCGATGCGCCGGAGGCGCTCCCCAGCACCGGCCGCCGCCCCGAGGGCTCGGCCGCGACCGCCGACCAGGGGATGGGTGCGGTACCGCCGCCCGACACCTACACGGTCCGTCCCGGTGACACGCTCTGGGACCTCTCCGGCCGCTTCCTCAACAACCCCTGGTACTGGCCCAAGGTCTGGTCGTTCAACCCGGAGATCACCAACCCGCACTGGATCGAGCCGGGCAACCTGCTCAGGTTCTACCCGTCGCAGGAGGAGTCCCCCACCCGCGTCGAGCCGGTGACCGGTCCAGGCGTCGCCGCGGCGCCCGCGGTCGATGAGCCGACCGACCTGGAGGGTCCGCGCGAGCTGGAGGATCTCTCCCGCGCCGACATGAAGGCCCCGGTCCCGGTCGAGGACCGGGACGAGGTGGCGGTGGTCGGGCCGTACAGGATCGGCTACGTGCCCCCCAGGACCGTGATGATCCGGCGCGACAGCTTCGTGACGCCGGCGCAGGTGGAGGAGTCCGGCGCGATCGTCGCCGCCTTCGAGGAGAAGATGATGCTGGCCACCTCCGACCGCGCCTACGCCCACTTCAAGGGAGAGCCGCCCAGCCGGCTCGGTGAGACCTACGTGGTCTACGAGACGGTCCGGAAGATCCGCCACCCGGTCAGCGGCGACCTGCTCGGCTACCAGACGCGCATCCTCGGCAGCGCGGTGGTGGTGGCCAAGGAGCCCAAGGCGGTGACGCTGGTGATCGCCCAGTCGCTGGCGCCCATCGAGCGGGGTGCGCTGCTCGGCCCCTGGACCGAGAAGCCGTTCCGCCCGGTCAGCCCTCGCGCCGCCAGCAAGGACCTCGACGGTCACATCGTGGGGTCGAGGCAGGAGGTGCTCACCCAGATCGCCGAGCAGGCCGTGGTGTTCATCGACAAGGGGAAGGCCGACGGCGTGGAGGAAGGCAACATCTTCAGGGTGGTGCGCAGCGGAGATCCCTACGGCCTGCCGCTCGATCCCAGGCAACTGGCGCCGCCCAATGATCCCGAGCTTCCCTCCGAGGTGCTGGGCGAGCTGATGGTCATCGACGCGAAGGAGACCACCTCGACGGCGCTGGTGATGAAGAGCCTCCGCGAGCTGTTGATCGGTGACGTGGTGGAGATGCGCGCGGCCGGAGCGGTCAAGCCGGACACCGGGAGCGGCGGTCGCTGAATCGGAGCCGGGAGCGGGTTCGGGGAGGCGCTCCCCGAGAGCTGGACCAGCGGTCGCCCGGGTGGCGGCCGCTGTCATTTCAGGGGGTTGGACGCATCCCCGACCCGTCCCAGAGTAATTGCTCCCACGGAGTATCCCCTCCCCCGAAAGCGCCCCTCGCGCCGCGGCGTGTCGGAGCCAGCATGGAGAATCGCCGCCGCATGGACTCCACGCAGACCCTCCGTCCCGGCGACGGGACCTACCCCGAGCCGCTCGCCTGCATCCCCGGCCCACCGGCGACGCTCCGGCTCCGAGGGTCGCTGGGGTCCCCGGTGGCGCGTGTCGCCCTGGTGGGCTCGCGCGACGCCGACGAGTACGGCCGCGACATGGCCCGGAGGTTGGCGAGGGGTCTGGCCAGGGCCGGCGTGTCGGTGGTCTCGGGCGGGGCCCGCGGCATCGACGCCGAAGCCCACGAGGGGGTGCTGGAGGCCGGTGGCCACACCGTCGCCGTCCTCGCCAGCGGGGTGGACCAGCCCACCCCGGGCAGCAACCTCGACCTCTTCGAGCGGATCCTCGCCTCCGGCGGCGCCCTGCTCTCCGAGTACGAGGACGGCACGCCGGCGCTCCCCTTCCGCTTCGTGGAGCGCAACCGGATCGTGTCGGGGCTGAGCGACGCCGTGGTCATCGTCCGCGCCGGCCGCGGCAGCGGCGCCCTCATCACGGCCGGCCTGGCCCGGCAGCAGCACCGGCCGCTGCTGGCGGTCCCCGGGGACGCCGGCCACCCGCTGTCGGAGGGGCCGCTCCGCCTGCTCCGGGAGGGCGCCCGGCTGGCCGCCGAGCCGGCCGACATCCTCGGCTGCCTCGGACTGGCCCCCGGCCAGCAGGCGGAGCTGCCGCTGGGTGACCTGACCCCTGCGGCGAGGTCGCTGCTCGAGGCGCTCACCGCCACACCCCGCCACCTCGGCGAGGTGGCGCGCCACGCCGGGAAGACCACCGGGGAGGCCCTGGCGGGCCTGCTGGCGCTGGAGCTGGACGGCCTGTGCGAGCAGCGCCCCGGGCAGCGCTTCGTCCGGCGCGGGGTCTAGTGTCGTGCCCCGCCGATGAGCTCCCGTCCCGCCGCCTCCTCGCTGCTGGTGGTCGAGTCCCCGGCCAAGGTGCTGACGCTGCGCCGATGGCTCGGGCCGGGGTGGGAGGTGCAGGCCACCTCCGGTCACCTGTTCGACCTCCCGCGGAACCGTGAGGGGCTCGACCTCGCCAGGAGCCTGGCGCCGGCGTGGGAGCTGGTCCGGGGCCGGTCGCGGACGCTCAGCGACCTGAAGCGCGCCGCCCGGAGGGTCGATCGCGTGCTGCTGGCCACCGACCCGGACCGGGAGGGAGAGGGGATCGCGTGGCAGCTGGCGGTCGAGCTGGGCGCCGAGGGCGGCTCCGCGCGCGTGGTCCGGGTGCTGCTCGGGGAATTGACGCCCGAGGCCATCACCCACGCCCTCTCCGATCCGGGGCCGCTCCATCGCGGACGCTGGGAGGCCCACCTGGCCCGCAGGGTGATCGACCGGCTCATCGGGTTCCGGCTGAGCGCGCGGCTCTCCTCCGCCCTGCGCCCTGGCCTCAGCGCGGGGCGAGTCCAGGTCGCCGCCCTGCGACTGGCCGCGGCCTGGAAGCCAGGCGAAGCGGGCCTGGCCCTCGCCGGGGCACCGGCCTCGGCGCCGCCGCCCTTCACCACCGAGACCTTGCTCCGGGCCGCCGCCGAGCGGCTCCGCTTCCTGCCGCGCAAGACCATGGCGCTGGCCCAGCGGCTCTACGAAGGGGTGGAGCTCGGCGAGGGCGGGCGGGTCGGGCTGATCACCTACCCGCGTTCCGGGTCGTCCCGGGTCTCCCCCGCGATCGAGGTGGCGCTGCGGGCCCTGGCGGTGGAGCGCCATGGACCGACCGCGATGGGCCCGGCGGCACCGGGCGAGGCGGGGAGGCCGCCGCACCCCGGGCACGGCGCGATCCGGCCGACGCTGCTCGACTGGCCGCCCGACCGGGCCGAGGCGCCTCTCCGCGCCGCGGGAGGGCGCGACCTCCCCAGGCTCTATGCCCTGGTCTGGGACCGGTGCATCGAGTCGAGCCTGTCGGCGGCCGGCTGTCGCGACCTGGCGGAGGCGCGCCGCCTTCGCCCCGGGCCGCGCCCGGAGCGGCTCGATGACGCCTCCCTGATCGAGGCCGTGGCGTCGCGCGGGGTGGGGCGCCCGTCGACCTATGCCTCCATCGGCGACAGCCTTGTGGCGCGCGGGTTCCTGCTCCGCTCCCGCGAAGGACTGCGGGTGACGCCCACCGGCCATCGCCTGGTGGGGTGGCTCGACCGGACCTTTCCCGGGACCCTGGACGCTCGGTTCACCGCCGACCTGGAGGCCCGGCTCGACGAGGTGGAGGCTGGGAGGATGGCCTGGCGCGACGCCGTGACGATCGCCTGGAGCCCGCTCGAGAGGGTCCTGGGGGCAGTGGTTGCTTGACACTCCGAGCGGCCTGCTGATAGGAAATTCCTCTGTCTATTCGCCAACAAGGCCGCACATGGTGCGCGCCTTCCCCACCCCTCGTCGCCGAGAGGAAGAGATGATCCAGACCCTGGCCGAGTTCTTCAAGGAGGGCGGTCCGTTCATGTTCGTGAACGTCGCCACCAGCGCCGTGGCGATCGCCATCATCGTCGAGCGGGTCGTGGTGCTGGCGTTCAAGCTCAACCTGAACGCCCCCCCCTTCATGGAGCAGATCCAGAAGCTGGTCCTGGCCGGCAACGTGGATCGCGCGGTGAAGCTCTGCGCCGCCGCGCCCAACGCCGCGCTGGCCCGGGTGGTCAAGGCCGGGCTCTCCCGCGCCAACCGCGGCGAGCAGGAGGTGGCCCGGGCCCTCGAGGAGGCGGTGCTCGAGGTGAGCCCGCTGGTGGGCAAGCGGATCCAGCCGCTCTGGTCGCTGGCCAACGTGGCCACCCTGGTGGGGCTGATCGGCACCATCACCGGCCTGATCGGGACCTTCAAGTCGCTGGGCGCCGCCAGCCCGGAGATGAAGCAGGTGATGCTCTCCAAGGGCATCTCCGAGGCCATGAACAACACCGCCTTCGGGCTGACCATCGCGGTGGTCTGCATCGTGGCCCACCTGCTGCTCAGTTCGAAGTCCAAGGCCATGATCGAGGAGATCGAGTACAGCGCGCTCAAGCTCGAGAACCTGCTGAGCCGCCGCGGTGCCGGCGAGACCAACCCGCTCGAGTCGGCGGGCGCCTAGCCTCGCGGCTGGTGCCGCGCGGCCCGGCCAGGAGCTTCGATGCGACGGCGCATCCGAGAAGCGGAGGAGACGGGCGAGCTCAACATCGTCCCGTACCTCGACGTGGTCGTGAACCTGGTCATGTTCATGCTGCTCAGCATGACCGGCCTGATCACGCTGGGCGTGCTCAACGTCTCGGCCCCGAAGATCGGGGGCGAGGGGAGCGCGGCCGCCGCGCAGGAGGCCGGGCCCAAGCTGCTGCTCACGGTGGCGGTGGGCCGGCAGGGGTTCTACGTCGCCGGGGCCGGTGGGGTGCTCGGGCCCGACGCCAACGCCGCCGACCTGAGCCGGCCGCCCACCATCCCGCTTCGCGCCGACGGGAAGTACGACTTCGCGGCGCTCTCGGCGCAGCTCCTCACCATCAAGGAGAAGTTCCCCAGCGAGACCCAGGTGATCCTCACCGCCGACGGGACGGTGGTCTACGACATCCTCATCCAGACCATGGACGCCTGCCGCGAGCAGGTGGTGAAGGCCGCCGACGGCAAGACCGAGCGGAAGGCGCTGTTCTTCGACGTCTCGCTGTCGGTGATCGGATGAGCCATGGCCACCCCTGAGACCAACCGCCACGCCGAGCAGGCGGCGTTCCAGCGGGAGCGCCAGGTCCGGAACTACCGGCGCGCCCGACGCAAGGCGCGCGAGCGGGCCGGGGAGATCAAGGAGCTGAACATCGTCGCCATGATGGACATGATGACCATCCTGCTGGTGTTCCTCCTCAAGTCGTACCAGGCCTCCACGCTCAGCGTGAACATGAGCGAGGGGCTGACCATCCCGGTCTCGTCGACCCAGCTGGTGCCGCAGGAGAACATCTCGGTCACCGTCTCCATGAGCGAGGTGGCGGTGAACGACAAGGCGGTGGTGCCGATGCAGGGTGGGGTGATCCCGCCCAGGTACAAGGAGGGCGGCCGCCCCGAGGCCTTCTACGTCGGCGCCGTCTTCGACGCGCTCAAGAAGGAGGTCGACAAGCAGAAGTACATCGCCCAGTACAACAAGAGCGCGCCGTTCAGCGGGCGGATCAACGTCATCGCCGACAGGAAGATCACCTACCGGACGCTGATGGAGATCCTCTACACCGCCGGACAGGCCGAGCTGGGCGAGTACAAGTTCATGGTGATGAAGAACGACTAGGACCGGTCTCGTCACCCCCGGCCGGAGCGAGGGGTGCGAGGCCGACCCGCGATCGAACTCAGCGTTAGCCGCGGGGGCCGGGGGGTGGGCGAGGTGCCCTAGCCGGCCCCGGCGCGCTCCCTGGCCTCGGCGCACGCCGAGCAGCGGATGGCCCAGGGCAGGGCGTCGAGCCGCCGGGTCTCGATGTCCCGGCCGCACTCGGCGCACACCCCCCACCGCCCCTCGTCGATGCGGACCAGCGCCGCCTCGATGCGCTGGAGCTCCAGCCGCTCCGCCTCGTTGAGCCTGGCCAGGTCGGCGGAGCCCTGCTCCGCCTGCGCCGCCTCCTCGAACTCGTGGGCGCGCTCCGCGGACCGCAGTCCGTCGAGCGCGGCCTCGGCGCCACGGGTGGCCTGGAGGACCCCGGCACGACGGCGCTCCAGCTCCTTCTTCGCCCTCTGCTGTCTGCTCGTGGTCACGTTGCGCTCCCTTCGACTCCGAGCGTATACCCCGGGCGGCGCGAGCGTCAGGCCCCGGTGGGGCGGAGCCGCCGCGGAGCCGGGGGCGTGACGCGATGACGCAGCGGGTGACCATCATCGGTGCAGGGCTGGCCGGGTGCGAGGCGGCCTACCGGCTGGCGCGCGCCGGGGTGGGCGTCGACCTCTGGGAGATGAAGCCGGACCGCCGCTCACCGGCCCACGTCCTCGACGGCCCGTGCGAGCTGGTCTGCTCCAACTCGCTCCGCTCCGACAACCCGCTCAACGCCGTCGGCCTGCTGCACGAGGAGCTGCGACGGCTCGACAGCCTGGTGCTGGCGACCGCGGACGAGACGCGGGTGCCGGCAGGGGACGCCCTGGCGGTCGACCGGGAGCGGTTCAGCCGGCGGGTGGCGGAGCGGCTGGCGGAGCGGCCGGAGATCAGGCTCCACGCCGGCGAGGTGGCCTCCCTGCCCGAGGGGCCGGGGCTCGGGCTGGTGGCGACCGGCCCGCTCACCGGCGACGCGCTGGCCGCCGAGCTGCAGGCGCTCTGTGGCGGCCGCCTCTACTTCTACGACGCCATCGCCCCCATCGTCTCGGCCGAGTCGATCGACATGAACATCGCCTACGCCAAGTCCCGCTACGACAAGGGGAGCGGTCCCGACTATCTCAACCTTCCGCTCGACGAGGCGCAGTACGGCGCCTTCGTCGAGGCGCTCCTGGCCGGGGAGAAGGTGGTGCCCAGGGAGTTCGAGGAGGCCCGCTACTTCGACGGGTGTCTCCCCATCGAGGTCATGGCCGAGCGCGGCCGCGAGGTGCTGGCCCACGGCCCCTTGAAGCCGGTCGGACTCGAGGATCCACGAACCGGTCGGCGGCCGCACGCTGTGGTGCAGCTGCGGCGGGAGGACGTGTCGGGGACGGCGTGGAACCTGGTGGGGTTCCAGACCCGGCTGACCTGGCCGGAGCAGCGGCGCATCTTCCGGGCGCTCCCCGGGCTGGCCGACGCCGAGTTCCAGCGGCTCGGACAGGTCCACCGCAACACCTTCGTCGACGCGCCCGAGGTGCTGGGGCCGGATCTCTCCGTGCGCTCACGCCCGCACCTCTTCCTGGCCGGACAGATCACCGGCGTCGAAGGGTACGTGGAGTCCGCGGCCTGTGGTCACCTGGCGGCGCGGTCCATCCTCGACCGGCTGGCCGGGCGGGCCTTCCAGTCGCCGCCGCCGGCCACGGCCCTGGGCGGGCTCCATCGTCACCTCACCGGCGAGGCGCACCCGCCCGGGACACGGCACCAGCCCAGCAACGTGATCTTCGCGCTCTTCCCGCCGCTGCCGGAGCGGGTGCGTGGCGGGAAGGAAGGGCGCAAGATGGCGCACGTGGAGCGGGCGCGAAAGGAGCTTGGCGCGTGGATCTCCTGATGGGAGCGGGTGGAGCGTGGCCGAGGAGGGCGGGCGGGGTGCGGCTCGCCGCCGTGATCCTGGCGGTGGGGCTGCTTGCCTGCCAGCGCGGCGGTCCGGCCGAGCAGGGCGGGCTGGGTCGTCGGGTCCTCTCCGGACCGGTCAAGGCGCTGCTGGCCTCGGCGGATGGATCGTGGCTGGCGGTGCTCGACGGGTGCGTCGAGGTGAAGGGGCGGTTCCTGCCGCCCGGGACCTCGACCTGCGACTTGAAGATGATCCCGGCCGAAGGCGGCGAGGCGCGCCTGGTGGCGCGGGCGGTGCCGACGCTGCCGCACGGTGCCGTCTTCGCCCCGGAGGGGGACGCGCTGGCGGCGCTGGGCGACTACGACTTCGAGCGCGGGGCAGGGACCCTGATGCTGGCCCGCCGGGGGGTGGCCCGGGAGGTGGCCCGGGGCGTCACCTTCCACGGCTTCGTCCCGGGGGGCGACGGGGCGGTGGTCGCCGTGGCCGAGGGGCGCCTGGTGGTGACCGGGGCCGATGGCGCCGTGGTCGGGCGCCACGCCGCGCCCGGGTTCGGGAGCTTCGAGCTGAGCAGGCGAGGGGACGGGACGGTGGTGGGGCTGGGCCGGACGCAGGCCTCGCAGCGCGGCGCGCTCTTCGGCTTCGAGCTCGGCCGCCTCGACGCCCAGGCCAGGCCGATCGCAGAGGGGACGGCGGACTTCGCCCTGGCGAGCGAGGGGAGGGCGATGGCCTACAGCGTCACCGGGAAGCGGGGGACCGAGCTCTACGTGGCGGGTGGCGTGGCGCAGCGGCCTGTCCGCGTCGCCGAGGGCGTTCGCTCGTTCGTGTTCGCGCGGGACGGGATGGCGCTGGCCTGGATCTCCGACGCTTCGCCTGGCAAGCAGGGGGACCTGTTCGTGGCCGCGGGTGGAGGTGCGCCGGAGCGGCTGGGGCGCGAGGTCGGAGAGCATCGCTGGGCCGCGGCGGCGCCGCGACTGGCCTGGCTCGAGCAGTACGACCCGCGCGGCCGCGCCGGGGTGCTCGGCGTGGGCGGCCTGGGGACGAAGCCCCGCACCTTTGGCCGGAACGTCACCGACTTCGAGCTGTCCCCGGATGGCTCCCGGGTGGCCTTCCTCCGCCACTCCGTGGAAGGCGGCTACTCGGTGGACCTCTGGGCTGGCGAGGTCAGCGGGGAGCCTGGCCGGATCGCGCGAGGCGTCTTCGGCTTCTCCTTCTCGCCCGATGGCCGGTGGCTCTACTACCGGACCCGCTGCGTTCGAAACGGTGAGGCCTGCGACCTGGAGCGGGTGGCGACGGGCGGCGGGGAGGGTGGCGCCCTGGTGGTCGCGTCGGCGGTGAAGAGCTTCGAGTTCGATCCGCGCGATCCGGGGCAGCTGCTGCTGAGCTGGCAGCGGGCGGACGTGCCGGCGCTCGACTTCGGGATCTGGCGCGGGGGGAAGGTGACGAGGGTGGATCGCGGCGCGTTGCCTGGGAGCGTTCGGTTCCTGGCTCCCGATTCGAGGCGGGTGGCGTTTGCGGTGACGCAGGTGGCCAGGGCTGGAGCCTATGTCGCGGCGCTCCCCCCTCCTCCCGCTCCTCCCGTCCCTTCCCCCGTCCCAGAGTAGTTTGGCGGACCAAGGTCCGCGGGACGGCCGGGGTGGGGTGGGCGGCGGTGAGGCAAGTGGCCGGAATCGCGAGCGGAGGCATTGGCACGGGTCCTGCGATGTAGCCCCAGGCCATGACCGCGCCACGCCAGGTGCTCCCGGGCACCACCTACCTCATCACCCGCCGGTGCCTGAACCGGCAGTTCTTCCTGCGCCCCTCGAAGGCCACCAACCAGCTCGTCGGCTTCCTCCTCGCCGTCGCCGCCGAGCGCTTCCACGTCGAGGTCCACGCCTTCTGCGTGATGTCCAACCACCTCCACCTCGTGGTCACCGACCCCGACGCCTGCCTCCCCGCCTTCGGCAGGTTCCTCGACTCGCTCATCGGCCGCTCCATGAACGCCATGCTGGGGCGCCAGGAGTACTTCTGGGGGCCGCCCACCTTCAGCGCCGTCGCCCTGCAGTCCCCGGCCGACGTCCTCGACAAGGTCGCCTACACCCTCGCCAACCCGGTCAAGGCCGGCCTGGTCCGCCGCGGACGGCTCTGGCCGGGGCTCTGGTCCGCCCCGGACCAGATGGGCGCCGCGCCCCTCGAGTTCGCCAGGCCCTCCTCCTTCTTCCGGCGGGCCGGCCAGGGGTCCCTTCCCGACCGGGCCTCCCTGCGGCTCGTCATCCCCACGGGCTTCGACTCTCCGGCCCACTTCCGCCGCTCCCTCCACGCCGCCCTCGCCGACCGGGAGCAAGCCGCCTCTGCCCACCTCGCCTCGCGCGGGCGTGGCTTCCTCGGCGTCCAGCGCGTGCTCACACAGAGCCCCTTCGACAGGCCTCCTACCAGGGAGCCCCTCGGAGGGCTCAACCCGCGCGTCGCCAGCCACGACACCTGGCGTCGCGTCCAGGCCCTCCGCGCCCTCGGCTCCTTCATCCAGGACTACCGCCGCGCCTTCGACCGCTGGCGGGCCGGCTCCTCCGGCGTCCTCTTCCCCGCCGGCACCTACCTCATGCGCGTCCTCCACCGCGCCCCCTGCCTCGCCCCTGGCTGACTCACCACCCCGTCAGCTTCCCCCACTCAGCCTCGTCACCACGTCAGTCGTCTCCGGCCGCGGTCGGGGACTGCCTGGGGACGGCTTTCCAGCCTGAGTCCAGGGGGTCCTCCCGCTTCGACGCCTCGGTTCAGGCGTCAGGTGGACCCTTCTGAGCGTGTTCGGGCGACGGTTCACTACCTGGCGACCCAAGTTGACCCAGCCGTACCCCGCGAGCGACTGGCGAGGTCTCAACTACTCCCGGACCGGACTGACCGGACTAGGACCGGACTAGCGCCGGTACCCCGCGAATGACTGGCGGGTCCACAACTACTCCCGGACTGGACTGGAAGAAGACGGGAAGAGCCCAGGAGCCTGCTGGCCGCCGGGAATTCGCCCCCTCCCCACCGGGATGCTACCCATCCACCATGGTCGCCGTCGTCCCCGCCGCCGCCGCCCCGCCGCTCCCTCCCGAGGTCCTGCGCTTCGAGGCGCACCTCCGGGTGGAGCGGCGCGCCTCGGCCCACACGCTCAAGGCCTACCTGGCCGACCTCGCCCAGTACGCCGCCTACCTCGCCGCCCACCAGGCGCCGCTCGTCCCCTCGTCGCCGACGCTGGTCCGGGGCTTCGTCGCCAGCGCCGCCGCAGGCGCCGGGCCGGTCTCCCTGGCGCGCAAGCTCTCCGCCGTCCGCTCCTTCTACCGCTACCTCGTCAAGGAGGGGCTGGCCCCCTCCAACCCGGCCCGGGCCGTGGCCTCTCCCCGCCAACCCAAGCGCCTCCCCGAGGTCCTCCCCGAGGAGGAGACCGCCGCCCTGGTCCAGGCCCCCACCGACGACGGCTCGCCGCTCCACCTCCGCGACCGCGCCTTCATGGAGCTGCTCTACGCCTCCGGCCTGCGCGTCTCCGAGCTGACCGGCCTCGACGTCAGCGGCGTCGACCTGGCGCAGGGGCTGGTGCGCGTGCTCGGCAAGCGGCGCAAGGAGCGGGTGGTCCCGGTGGGCCGACCGGCGCTCGAGGCCATCGCCCGCTACCTCGACCGGGCCCGTCCGCTCCTGGCCTCCCGGCCGCAAGCACGCACCGCCGGTGACGCGCTCTTCCTCAACTTCCGCGGTGGCCGGCTCACCGGCCGCTCGGTGGCCCGGCTCATCGACGGTTGGGTCAAGCAGGTCGGCCTGCCGCGCCACGTCCACCCCCACGTGCTGCGCCACTGCTTCGCCACCCACCTCCTCTCCAACGGCGCCGACCTGCGCGGCATCCAGGAACTGCTCGGCCACGCCTCGCTCTCCACCACCCAGCGCTACACCCACCTCGACTGGAAGCGGCTGGCCACCGTCTACGACCAGGCCCACCCGCGGGCCCACAAGCCTTGACCGCCGCCCCCGCCGCCGGGTCCTCTACCACCGCCCGCCGCCCCGCCCCGCCGGGCCGGCCGGCCCGCCGCTGGATCACCCGCCCGGCACTTGATACAAGCTCGCAATGACGCTCACCGAATCGCTGGTCCAGCGCGCCCAGGCCGTCTTCACCCCCAACTACCGGCAGGCGCCGGTGGTGCTGGTGCGAGGCCGGGGCAGCCGGGTCTGGGACGCCGAGGGGCGGGAGTACCTCGACGCCATCGCCGGGATCGCCACCTGCGCGCTCGGCCACTGCCACCCGGCCCTGGTCGAGGCCCTCTCCCGGCAGGCCGGCGAGCTCTGGCACGTCTCCAACCTCTTCTACAACCCGCGGGCCGTCGAGCTCTGCGAGGCGCTGGTGAGGAGCTCCGGCTTCGCCACCCGGGTCTTCCTGTGCAACAGCGGCGCCGAGTCGAACGAGGCCATGCTCAAGCTGGCCCGCAAGTACCAGGCCGACCTCGGCCACCCCGAGCGGAGCGAGATCGTCGCCTGCCACAACTCCTTCCACGGGCGGACCATGTTCGCCCTGGCCGCCACCGGCCAACCCAAGTACCACCACGGCTTCGAGCCCCTGGTCCCCGGCGTCCGCCACATCCCCTTCGGCGACGTGGCGGCGCTGGAGGCGGCGCTCACCGACCGGACGGCGGCCTTCATCGTCGAGCCCATCCAGGGCGAGGCCGGCGTCTTCGCGGCGCCGGCCGGCTACCTGCAGCGAGCCCGCGAGCTGACCCGGCAGCGGGGCGCCCTGCTGCTCTTCGACGAGGTGCAGGTCGGCATGGGGCGCACCGGCAAGCTCTGGGGCCACCAGTGGGACGGGGTGACCCCCGACCTGATGTCGGCCGCCAAGGCGCTCGCCAACGGCTACCCCATGGGCGCGCTGCTGGCCACCGAGGAGGTGGGGCTCCACCTCACGCCCGGCAGCCACGCCTCCACCTTCGGCGGCAACGCCCTGGGCGCCGCGGTGGCGCTCCGCTCGCTGCAGCTCATCGAGGAGGCCCTCCCCAACGCCCTCCGGGTCGGCGCCCGGCTCACCGAGCGGCTGACCACGCTCCGCTCCGGGGGCAGGGTGGTCGAGGTGCGCGGCCGGGGGCTGCTGCTGGGGGTGGTGGTGAAGGGGATCGACGCCGCGGCGGTGGTGGGGCTGGCCCGCGATCGTGGCCTGCTCTGCAACGCCATCGGCGACACCGTGGTGCGCCTGGCCCCGGCGCTGACCTTGAGCGACGACGAGGCCGACGAGGCCGTCGAGAAGCTGGGCGCGGCCATCGCCGCGGCGCCGGCGAGGTAGACCATGGCCAGGGCCAAGCGCGACTTCCTCCGCATCACCGACCTCGACCGCGGGGGGCTGCTCGAGCTGGTCGAGCGGGCCGCCGAGTGGAAGCTCCTCGGCCGCAAGGGGCCCCGTCCGCTGGAGGGCATGACCATCGGCCTGGTCTTCGAGAAGGCCTCCACCCGCACCCGGGTCTCCTTCGAGGTGGCGGCCGGACAGCTCGGCGGCGGCGCCGTCTTCCTCTCGCCGCGCGACACCCAGCTCGGGCGAGGCGAGCCCATCCAGGACACCGCCCGGGTGCTGGCCCGCTACCTCGACGCCCTGGTGGTCCGCACCTTCGAGCACGAGAAGCTGGCCCAGATCGCCCACCACGCCCGCATCCCGGTCATCAACGCCCTCACCGACGACTCCCACCCGTGCCAGGTGCTGGCCGACCTGCTCACCACCGCCGAGCGCTTCGGCGCCGAGGCGCTGCAGCGGCCCGGGCTGCGGGTGGCCTGGATCGGCGACGGCAACAACATGGCCAACAGCTGGCTGGAGGCCTGCGCCCTGCTCGGCTTCGAGCTGCTGCTGGCCTGCCCGTCGGGCTACGATCCGGACGCGGCGCTGCTGGCCCGCTGCGCCGGCCGGGCCCGGGTGGTCCGCTCGCCGGCCGAGGCCGCCGCCGGCGCCCACGTCATCAACACCGACGTCTGGGCGTCGATGGGGCAGGAGGCCGAGCAGGCCCGGCGGCAGCGCGACTTCGCCGGCTTCATCGTCGACGAGGCGCTGGTGGCCCGGGCCCGCCCCGAGGTCATCGTGCTCCACTGCCTGCCGGCGCACCGCGGCGAGGAGATCAGCGAGGGGGTCCTGGAGGGGCCCCGCTCCGCGGTCTTCGACCAGGCCGAGAACCGCCTCCATGTCCAGAAGGCCCTGCTGGAGTCGCTGCTGGGCGGCGATTGACCGGTGCTGCTCCTGATGGCTACATTCATCGTCCTTCATCAGGCGAGGCCCAGCAGCGCGCGGGAGCACCAAGAGTGAGTGGAGATCGGTACCAGGACCACCTCTTCAACCCGGCGGATCTCGCCGAAGTGGTGGACCTCGACCTCGACCGGCGCAAGACCATCCTCTTCGCCGAAGCCCACCTGGCCGAGTGGACCCACTGGCAGGTGCTCGGCCTCACCTGGAACGCCAGCGTCGACGAGGTCCGCGCCGCCTACATCGAGCAGGTGAAGGTCTTCCACCCCGATCGCTACCCCGGCAAGAAGCTGGGGACCTTCCGGTCGCGGCTGGAGCGGGTCTTCCGACGGATCACCGAGGCTCGCGACGTGCTCGCCTCGAGCACCGCGCGCGACGAGTACGTCCTGGCCACCGCGCCGGCGCTGGAGCGCACCCGCATCGAGGCGCGGCGCCTGGAGGACGAGCGTCGGGCCGTGGAGCGGCGCGGCCGGCTGGGCCGGCAGAACCCGCTGCTGGCCCGGGCCGAGCGCATCTCCGAGCTCATGAAGCACGGCCGGGCGCTGATGGCGGCGGGGAACTTCGCCCAGGCCAGCAACGACTTCCAGCTGGTCTCCAGCCTCGATCCCAGCCACGCCGAGGCCAGCGCCCTGGCGCTGGAGGCCCGGCGCAAGGGGGCCGCGGTCCGGGCGGCCGAGTGCGTCGAGAAGGGGCACGCCGCCGAGGCCCTGGGGAGCTGGCAGGGGGCCCTGGCCGCCTACCGCGCGGCGCTGGAGATCGAACCCGCCAACCCCCGCACCCTGATCCTCGCCAGCCGCGCCGCCGGCGAGGTGGGTGACGCCGCCGCCGCCCGCGACTTCGCCGAGCAGGCCGTCAAGGCGCAGCCGCGGAACGCCGCGGCCCACGAGGCCCTGGGGCTGGCGCTGGAGTCGGCCGGCAAGCGCTCCGACGCCCGCAAGGCGCTGGAGCGGGCCGTGGAGATCGACCCGCGGCTGGAGTCCGCCAAGGAGCGGCTCAAGAGGCTGCGCTGGAGCTTCCTCGGATGAGCGACCAGGATCCGGTCATCGGCATCGACCTCGGCACCACCAACTCGGTGGTGGCCACGGTGCGCGACGGCGTCCCGCGGGTCATCCCCAACCGCAGCGGCCAGCACCTCACGCCGTCGGTGGTGGCGGTGGCCAAGAACGGCAAGTCGCTGGTGGGCGCGCTGGCCCGGCGCCAGGCCATCACCAACCCAGAGAACACCGTCTACGCGGCCAAGCGGCTCATCGGCCGCCGCTGGGGCTCCAAGGAGGTCGAGGACGCCCGCCGCGTCCTCCCCTACGAGCTGGTGCCGGGGCCGGAGGGCAACGACGTCCGGGTCATGCTGGGCGGCACGCCGGTCTCGGTGGCGGAGATCTCGGCGCAGGTGCTGGTGGAGCTGCGGGCCGACGCCGAGGCCTGGTTTGGCGGGCCGGTCACCCGCGCCGTCATCACCGTCCCGGCCTACTTCAACGACGGCCAGCGCCAGGCCACCAAGGACGCCGGCCGGATCGCCGGGCTCGAGGTGATGCGCATCATCAACGAGCCGACCAGCGCCGCCCTGGCCTACGGCTTCGGCAAGAAGCTGGAGAAGAAGGTGGTGGTGTTCGACCTCGGCGGCGGCACCTTCGACGTCTCGGTGCTGGACATCGGCCAGAGCGTCTACGACGTGGTCGGCGTCGGCGGCGACACCTACCTGGGCGGCGAGGACTTCGACCGGCGCGTCATGGACTGGCTCACCTTCAACTTCGCCAAGGAGAACGGCGGCGTCGACCTGCGCCAGGACAAGATGGCGCTGCAGCGGCTGCGCGACTCCGCCGAGAAGGCCAAGTGCCAGCTCTCCGGGACCCCCACCGCCGACATCCACCTGCCCTTCCTCGCCGCCGGCGGCGACGGCAAGGCGGCCATCCACCTCACCAAGCAGCTCACCCGCGAGAAGCTGGAGGAGCTGACCAAGGACCTCATCGAGCGGTGCATCACCGTCACCGAGAAGACCCTCAAGGAGGCCGGGGTGCGGACCGCCCAGGTGGACGAGGTGATCCTGGTGGGCGGCATGACCCGCATGCCGCGGGTGCAGCGGGCGGTGCGTGAGTTCTTCGGCCGGGAGCCGTGCAAGGGCGTCCACCCCGACGAGGTGGTGGCGCTGGGCGCGGCCATCCAGGCCCAGGCCCTGGCGGCGCCTCCCCGGCCCGGCAGCGAGGTGCTGCTGCTCGACGTCACGCCGCAGAACCTCGGCATCATGGTGGTGGGCGGCTACTTCCAGACCGTCATCCCCCGCAACACCACCGTCCCCACCAACCAGACCCACCTGTTCACCACCGTGCAGGACAACCAGACCTCGGTCCGCATCGCCGTGCTGCAGGGCGAGAGCGAGAAGGCCACCGAGAACGAGCTGCTGGGCGAGTTCGTGCTGGCCGGCATCCGCCCGGCCCGGCGCGGCGAGGTGTCGATCGAGATCACCTTCGACATCAGCGCCGACGGCATCGTCGGGGTGTCGGCGCGCGACGTGGCCACCGGGCAGGAGCAGTCGATCAACGTCACCGCCACCTCCGGCCTCACCGAGGACGAGCTGAAGCGGATCCTCGACGAGCACCTCGACGACCTGCTGGAGAAGAAGCAGTCGACGGTGGAGGTGGAGCGGTCGCGGGCCCGGATCGCCTCGGCCGTCGCCGAGATCGAGGGGCTGGTGCCGGCGGTGCAGGCGGCCCTGGAGCGCTCCCGGTTCGGCCGCGACGCCATCCAGAAGGCCGAGGGGGTGCTGGCCCGCGCCCGGCAGGCGCTCGACGGCCGCGACACCGACGAGCTGGCGCTGGTCGACGAGGCCCTGGAGCGGACGCTGCAGCTCTTCAAGGGGCTGGCGGCGGCGCCG
Source organism: Anaeromyxobacteraceae bacterium (assembly GCA_032654565.1). Classification (GTDB taxonomy): domain Bacteria; phylum Myxococcota; class Myxococcia; order Myxococcales; family Anaeromyxobacteraceae; genus JADKCZ01. The sequence goes on from JAULAX010000010.1 coordinate 254,612, forward strand.
CCGCCGGACGAGGCCTGACCCATGGCGACCGCCCAGGAGATGGTGGAGCAGGGGATCAGGGCCTACGTCGAGGGGCGCCTCGACGAGTCGCGCCGCCTGCTCGAGGAGGCGCTGCGGGTCGATCCCTCCAACTCCCGCGCCCGCTCCTACCTGCTGCTGCTGCCGGGCGGGCTGGAGGCGGAGCCGGACCTCAGGCCGCGGGCCCGGCCGGCGGCGTCCACCCCCCCCCCGGCGCCACGCGCCACGCCGGTGCCGTTCCCGGCGGTCGCCGCGGTCGCGCCGTCACCGTCACCACGCCTCACCCCCGTCCCGTCCTCGGCGATCTCCGCGGCCTCCCTGGCCGCCGCGTCCCCCTCGCCGGCCCTGGTCGCGGCACCACCTGCGCCGGCCCCGACGCCGCCCCAGGCAGACCCGGCGCCACCGCCCCCGGAGGCCGTCGCCGCCCCGGCTCCCGCCCCGCTCCCCCCGGCGCTCACCCCGCCCCCCGCTTCCGTGGAGCTGGAGTACGCCCCGTCGCCGTGGGACGACGGCCCGGCCTCGGCGCCGGTCATCCTGCTCGGCAGCGACGGCGGGCTCGACCTCGGGGCGGTGGCCGAGAAGTCGGACCTCCGCACCCTGGTCCCCCGGGCGGCCCGCCCCACCACGCCGCAGGAGGACGCGGCCGTCTGGATGACCGCCGCCAAGGACCTGCTGGCGCTGGGCGACTTCTCCGGCTCGCTGGAGATGATCGAGAAGATCCTCAAGGTCGACCCGGAGCACGCCGAGGCCCGCGAGTACCTGCGCCAGAACGAGACCACGCTGGTGGCGATGTACGAGTCCAAGCTCGGCCCGCTGGGCCGGGTCCCCCGGCTGGCCATCAAGCCGGAGGAGATCATGTGGCTCAACCTGGACCACCGGGCCGGGTTCCTGCTCTCGCAGATCGACGGGACGGTCGACTACGAGAACCTCTTCGCGCTCTCCGGCCTGCCTCGCCTCGACACCGCCCGCATCCTGGCGGCGCTGCTGCTCGACGGCGTCATCGCCGCCTGAGCCCACCCCGAGGTCGGCCGCGCCGGCGCTGCGCCCGGCCGCGACCGAGCCGCGCCCGGCCGGGCCCGGCCCCGACGGCCCGGTCAGTTCCGGATCACCGCGCCCCAGGTGCCGCGCACCACCAGCTCGCCGTGCTGGTTCACCGACTCGGTGGTCACCTCGATGAAGTCGAGCGGGCCGCGCTCCTGCAGGCGGGTGATCTCGCCGGTGGTCTGGATCACGTCCCCGGCCCGCACCGCGCCGAGGAGCTCCAGCTCCTGGCTGTTGTGGAGCAGCCGCAGCACGTTGAGCCCCAGCGCCGGGTCCTTGCAGGCGAAGGAGAAGGGCTGGATGGCGAAGAGGGTGGCGAAGCCGGGCGGGGCGATGAGCCCGCCGTACGGGGAGGAGGCGGCGGCGGCCGGGTCCCAGGTCCAGGGGTGGGCGTCGAGCGGCGGGTGGGCGTAGACGCGCCCGGGGACGCCGCCGCAGACGGCGGCGGTGAAGTCGCGCAGCTGCTCGACGCCGACGGTGAACAGGTACGGGCCGTAGCGCCGGCCCAGGTGGGCCTTGTCGACGGCCACCCTCAGGCTCCCGGGAGCAGGGCGTCGGCCGAGGCGCCCTTGAGCACCTCCTCGCCGCGCTGGTTGGTGGCCGAGACCTCGAGCCGGGCCAGGCCGCCCTCCACCGAGGCGCACCGCCCCCGGAAGGTGAGCACGTCGCCGACCTCGACCGGCTTGGTGAAGCGGGCCGAGACGCGGCGGACCCGGGCCGGGTCGCCGACGTAGGCGGCGCAGGCGTCGGCCAGCCAGGCGAAGGTGCACATCCCCTGGAGGATGACGCCGCGGTAGCCGGCCTCGGTGGCCACCGCCGGGTCGATGTGGATGGGGTTGAAGTCCCCGGAGGCGGCCGCGTAGTAGATGGGCCGGTAGGTGTCGACCTCGCGCACCCGCTCGAAGGTCTCGCCGGGCGTGAAGAGGGGCGGGGACATGGGTGGGTGGTGTACGGGAGGCGCCGCCGAGGCACAAGGGGCGTGCGCCCCATCGCGGCGGCCGGGCTGACGCGAAGTGTCACGCCGCTCGTCGTTCGTCGCTCGTCGCCGCCCGGCGCTCCAGCAGGGACCCGGCCAGGCGCGAGGGGCCGTCAGCGCGGGGCCGGGGGTTCGATCGGCCCGTCCGACTCCGCCTCGGCCGCCGCCTCCCGCCGCCGCGCCAGGCTGGCCTGGACGAACTCGATGATCCGGTCGAGGTAGTCGGTGATGGGCGGGCAGCGGATCCCGGTCCCCTCCAGCAGCTCGAGCAGGTGCCGGGCGTCGTAGTTGGCCAGGTGGTCGACGTACTGGAAGGCCTGCGCGGTGGGGCCGCCGAAGCGCTGGACCAGCGGCAGGCGGCGCAGGGCGGAGAGCGCCCGCCCCGGGATGGGCACCGTGGCCAGCCGCCGCCCCAGCCGGTTGGCGATCAGCTCGTAGACCCGCCGGGCCGGGAGCGGGGCCGGATCGACGAGGTGGACGGTCCGGCCGGCCGCGGCCGGGTGGAGGCCGATGGCCAGCGCGGCGTCGAGCACGAAGTCGATGGGCACCACGTTGAGCGGCGCCTGCGGATCCTCCGGCACCGGCAGGGGGACGGTCACCGGCGCGTTGGCCAGGGCCAGGGCCAGCGCGTACGGCCCGTCGAAGCGATCGATGACCCCGGTGCGCGAGTCGCCGATGACCAGGCTGGGGCGGAGCACGGTCACCGGCAGCGCGCCGCGGGCCCGCTGCACCAGCCGCTCGGCGTCGTACTTCGACTCCTCGTAGCCGTTGTGGAACCCCTGGCCGGCCTCCAGCTCCTCCTCGAGGACCACGCCGGTGCGCGTCCCCGAGACGAAGGCGGTGGAGAAGTGGACCAGCCGGGAGAGCCGCGGCGCCTGCTCGCACAGCTCCAGCACGCTGCGGGTGCCGTCCACGTTGACGCTGCGGAGCAGCCGGTCGTCGGCGCCCAGCCGGGTCTTGGCGGCCAGGTGCCAGGCGTGGGTGAGGCGGCCGGTGAGGTGGCGCCACTCGGCGCCGGAGAGGCCGAGGTGGATGTGGGCCACGTCCCCCTCCAGCACCTCGGCGTCGGGGCGGTGGCGCAGGGCCTGGCGGGCCGCCGCGGCGTGGGGCGGCTGGACCAGCAGCACCAGCCGGTCGCCCGGGATCGCCGCCAGCCGCTCGACCAGCTTGGTGCCGAGCAGGCCGGGGGAGCCGGTCACCAGGTGGAGCCGCTCGTCCATGAGTGGCTCAATAGCGCGCCGGCGCGCTCCCGGGAAGCCTCCGGCCCAGGCCGGCCCGCAGATCGGCCAGCAGCCGGGCCGCCCGGGGGGCGAGCGGGGCCGTCTCGTCGGCGTTGTCGACCACCACGTCGGCCCGGGCCGCCTTCTCCTCCACCGGCAGCTGGGCGCGGAGCCGGGCCTCGGCGTCGGCCGTGGAGAGGCCGTCGCGCGCCGCCAGCCGACGCAGCTGGGCCTCCCGCGGGGCCGAGACCACCACCACCAGCGCCATGGCCTGGTCGAGCCCCACCTCGTAGAGCAGCGGCGTGTCGTAGAAGACCAGGTCGTGGCCTTGGGACGCCAGCCGGGCGGTCTCCGCCACCATGGCCGCCCGGATGGCCGGGTGGGTGATGGCCTCCAGCCGCCGCCGCCCCGCCTCGTCGCCGAAGACCCGGGCCCCGAGCCCCTTGCGGTCGAGCCGGCCGTCGGCGCCGATCACCCCGGGGAAGGCCTCGCCGATGGCGGCCAGCGCCGGGGTGCCGGGCTCGACCACCCGGCGGGCCAGCTGGTCGGCGTCGATGACCGGGATCCCCAGGTCGCGCAGGGCCGCGGCCAGGGTGCTCTTGCCGGTGGCGATCCCGCCGGTGAGTCCGACCAGCCGCATCCAGCTACCGGGCGGTCGGCTCGGCGTCCTCGGCGGGCGTCGCCGGCTCGGCGGCCGGGCGCCCCTTCGGCTCGGCCGGGTGGGCCTTCCCGGCGCTGGCCTTGTCGGCCGGCTTGGCGACCGACCCGGGGCCGAAGGAGATGGCCAGCACCCCCCCGTCCTTGTCGAAGTAGACCGTCACGCCCTTCACCGGGTACTGCCAGACCTTCTGGAAGGAGTCGGTGAAGGTCCGGGTGGTGGGCTTGCCGTAGGTCCCCTCGATCGACTCCCCGTCGAGCGGGGTGGAGAGGAAGACGGTGATCTCCTCCACCACGCCGTCGGCGCGGGCATGGAACTGGGCCTCCTTGGTGCCGGGGAGGGCCTGCTCGCCCTTGTAGGCCAGCACCTGCCGCGGCCCGCGCTTGGCCCGGCTGGTCGGCTCGCCGAAGCGGGAGACCACCTCGTCGACGGTGGACTTGCCCGGGTCGACCCCCTGCCAGGCCTTGGCGGGGACGACGGCGGGGAGCAGCAGGGCGATGATCAGGGCGGCGAGTCGCGTCGAGGCCATGGCGCACTATACTGCGACCCGTGCGCTTCCTCATCGTCATCGCGTCGTGCCTGCCGGTCCTGGTCGGGGCCGGGGAGCTGGTCGGGCCGGAGACCTGCAAGGGGTGCCACCCGGCGGCCTGGTCCAGCTGGAGGGACGGGCCCCACGCCCGGGCGCTGGAGAGCCTGCCGGCCGCCCGCCGCGCCGACAAGCGCTGCCTCTCCTGCCACGCCCCGGCGGCCGAGTCCGGCCTGGTCGGGGTGGGCTGCGAGGCCTGCCACGGGTCGGGGCGCCGCTACGCCGCCGCCTACGTGATGCGCGACGCCGAGCTGGCCCGCGCCGTCGGCCTCGTCGAGCAGGGCGAGCGGACCTGCCTCGGCTGCCACACCGAGAGCACGCCCAGCCTCGGCAAGTTCGATTACGCCCGCAAGGTGAAGCTGATCGCCCACCCCACCGCCGGGGCGCCGGGCGCCAAGTAGGTCCACCGCAGCACCACCGCCGCGCCAGGGGTCACCGTGCCCATCCAGGTCGTCTCCGCAGAGTTCCTCCAGACCTCCACCAAGCCCTCGGAGTGGCCGCGCGGCGACTTCCCCGAGTTCGCCTTCGTGGGGCGCAGCAACGTCGGCAAGTCGTCGATGCTCAACGCCCTGACCCGCAAGAAGGGGCTGGCCCGGGTCTCCAACACGCCGGGGCGGACCCGCGCCCTGCAGTTCTTCGAGGTCCGCTACCGCCCCAACCCGGCGGCGCGCCCCCGGGTGGTCCGCTTCTGCGACCTCCCCGGCTACGGCTACGCCAAGGTCTCCAAGGACGAGCGGGCCACGTGGACCTCGATGATCGAGGACTACCTGAGGGATCGGCACACCCTGCGGGCGGTGGTGCTCATCGTCGACGCCCGCCACCCGCCCATGGAGTCGGACCACGACGCCCTGCAGTTCCTCTCCGGTGCGGGCCGGATGGTGGTGGTGGCGGCCACCAAGATGGACAAGCTGGCGCGCACCAAGCGCGTCCAGGCCCTGCGCACCGCCGAGAAGGAGCTGGGGCTCGGGCCGGGCGGCGCCGAGCCGTTCTCGGCCGAGGAGGGGACCGGCACCGACGCGCTCTGGGCCCGCATCAACCGGCTCTCCGCCGCCGAGGCCGAGGAGCCCGAGCCGGCCTGAGCCCGGTCCGGCTCCGGCCGAACCGGCCGTCGCGGCAGGCGTGGCCCAGCGGCTCCGGGTTGCCGCTGCTCAGCCGCGCTTGCGGGCCTCGAGCTCGTTGAGGATCCGCTCCAGCCGGCGTTCCTCGGGGCCGACGTCGAAGCCGACGGCGCGCGCCCCGTCCACCACCGCCAGGCAGAAGAGGAAGGTCTCGAGGTGGCCGCGCTCGGGCGGGTCGTCGGGGTGGTCGAGCAGGAAGTGGGTGAGCCGCGCCTCGGCCGCCTGCAGGTCGCGCAGGCAGACGGCGCGCGGCAGGCCGGGGAGGGGACCGCTGGAGGCGGTCGAGGGGGCGAAGGCCAGCCCCTGGTCGGCCAGCGCCACCGAGGCGCCGTCGCCGAACGCCACCGCCAGGTAGGGCCGGCCGCTGTCGGCGTCGGTCCGCTCCTCCAGCCAGGCCACCGCGGCCCAGTCGAGCCGCAGCGTCTTCTGCGCCGGCACGTCGAGCAGCAGCCCGGCCTCGGCGTCGAAGCCGAGGGCGAAGGGGCGGGCCGCCACGAACCTCGCCACCAGGGCCCGCTGGGCCGCCCGGTCGGTGATCCTCGAGGTCATGGCGCCTTCCAGCGGACCTCGAGGATGGTGGCCTCGGCCGGTCCGGCCGGGCGCTGCACCGTCACCACGTCCCCCTCGCGCTTGCCGAGCAGGGCCCGGCCCATGGGCGAGTCGACCGAGAGCAGGCCGCCCGCCACGTCGAACTCGTCGGCGCCGACCAGGCGCCAGGTGCGGGTCTCGCCGTCCTCCTGCTCCACGGTCACCCAGGCGCCGAAGTAGGCCTTGCCGCTCCGGTCGGCCTTCGGCTCCAGCACGGTGAGGGCGTCCATCCGCTCGGAGAGGAAGCGCAGCCGCCGGTCCAGCTCGCGCAGCTTGCGCTTGCCGTAGATGTACTCGGCGTTCTCGCTCCGGTCGCCCATGGCCGCGGCCGCCTCCACCTCGCGGACGATGCGTGGACGCCGCACCGTCCAGATGTCCCAGTGCTCCTCGGAGAGGTGGCGGAAGCCCTCGGGCGTGATGTAGCGGGGCGGCGACATGGCGGCGTGGAGTTCCATCGCCGCTCGCGGCCCCGGCGTCAAGACCGGCGCCGCCGACGGTGGGGCGGGGCTGGCGCGGCGGCGCGGCCCCGGGCTAGAACCGGGGCGTGACCATCAGCGATCTCCTGCGCTTCGCCCGCGAACGGGGCGAGCCGGTCTTCAGCTTCGAGTTCTTCCCGCCGCGGACCGACGAGGGGGTCAAGGCGCTCTTCGAGACGGTCGAAGCGCTGCGGCCGCTGGCCCCCGGCTTCGTCTCGGTCACCTACGGGGCCGGGGGATCGACCCGGGCCCGCACCGTGGAGCTGGTGAAGCGGCTCAAGCGCGAGACCGAGATCGAGGCCATGGCCCACGTCACCTGCGTGGGGGCCTCGCGCGACGAGATCGCCGCCACCCTCGACGAGTTCGCCGAGGCCGGGGTCCGAAACGTGCTGGCGCTGCGTGGCGATCCGCCCAAGGGCGAGAGCGGCTTCACGCCCCACCCCGAGGGGTTCCGCCACGCCTCCGAGCTGGTCGCCTACATCCGTGACCAGCCGGGGCGCTGGGACTTCTGCCTCGGCGCCGCCGCCTACCCCGAGGGGCACCCGGAGACCCGCCAGCTCGACACCGACCTGCGCCACTTGAAGACCAAGGTGGACGCCGGCGTCGACTTCCTGGTCACCCAGCTCTTCTTCCAGAACGCCGCCTACGAGGGGTTCGTGGCCCGGGCCCGCGCCGCCGGCATCCAGGTGCCGGTGCTGCCCGGGATCATGCCCTTCACCAACGTCGAGCAGGTGGAGCGGTTCACCGCCACCTGCGGCGCCACCCTCCCGCCGCGGCTGCAGGCGGCCATGGAGGTGCGGCGCGGCGATCCGGACGCGGCGCGCGATCTCGGCGTCGCCTACGCCTCGCTCCAGTGCCAGGACCTGCTGCGGCGGGGGGCGCCGGGGATCCACTTCTACACCCTCAACCGCTCCACCTCGACGCGCGCCATCGTGGCGGCGCTGCGCGCGGCCGAGCCCTGGCGCGACGGCCGCTGAGGGCGGCGCTGCGGCGCAGCGCCACGGCGGCGCGGCGGTGATGACCCCAGCGGGAATCGAACCCGCCTTGCAAGCTTGAAAGGCTCGCGTCCTGACCGATAGACGATGGGGCCGAGCATCCAGTGACCCCACAGGGATTCGAACCGCTGGTTTCCGCCTTGAGAAAGACGGCGTCCTGGGCCTCTAGACGATGGGGTCGGGGGGGTTCGTACCCAATGGCCGGGCCGGTGTCAAAGTCGCGAGCGGCGCCGGTCGTCCTGTGACGGGCCGATGCCGGCGCCCGACCCTCCCGGCCAGCCAAATCTTTTCTTCCCAGGCAAGGCGACCGGAGGGTCGTACCCAGATGTCTGGAGTTGTCGTCTGATGTGCGGAAACCGAATAGGCTCCGCACGATGAGGGGCATCTGACGGCGCACTGCGATATGTGAGAATCTCCGAGGCAGCGGGTAGGGCAGCATGGGTAGGCTCTTGAGGTGACGCGCGGCGCATGGACCAGGGATCGCTCATCGTAGGCGCCTCGCTCGCCGTGGCTGTGTTGGGTGGCGCGGTCAACTACGTCCGCAAGGGCCGCCGGCAGCGCCGCGACGTGGAGACGCTGGCCGAGAAGGTGAAGAAGAAGCAGCACCTGGCCCGCTCGCTGCATCCCATCATCGACCCCGACATCTGCATCGGCAGCCTCTCCTGCCTGAAGGCCTGCCCGGAGGGGGACATCCTCGGCATCGTCGACCACATGGCGAAGCTGATCCACGCCGACCACTGCATCGGCCACGGCCGCTGCGCCGCCGAGTGCCCGGTCAACGCCATCAAGCTGGTGTTCGGCTCGGCCGAGCGGGGCATCGACCTGCCCCAGGTGGACCAGTACTTCGAGTCGTCGCGCCCGGGCGTCCACGTGGTCGGCGAGCTGGGCGGGATGGGGCTGATCAAGAACGCCGTGACCCAGGGGCTGCAGGCCGCCGACCGGCTGGTGGAGGTGACGCCCAAGGGCGGGACGGTGGTGGTGGTGGGGGCGGGGCCGGCCGGGCTGGCCACCTGCCTGGCGCTCAAGTCGCACGGCGTCGCCCACCGGCTCCTCGAGCAGGGCTCGGTGGGGGGCACGGTGGCCCACTACCCGCGCCGCAAGGTGGCCATGACCGAGACCGTCGACCTGCCGCTGGTGGGCAAGTTCGGCAAGCCGCTCATCACCAAGGAGGAGCTGCTGGAGGGGTGGCAGAGGATCATCGAGAAGGCCGGGCTCACCGTGGAGCAGGGCGTGAAGATGACCGGGCTGGAAGGGGCGGACGGGAACTTCACCGTCATCACCAGCAAGGGGAAGATCAGCGCCGCCAAGGTGGTGCTGGCCATCGGCCGGCGCGGCACGCCGCGCAAGATGGGGGTGCCGGGCGAGGAGAGCGAGAAGGTGGTCTACGCCCTCACCGAGCCGGAGCAGTACCAGGGCACCCGGGTGCTGGTGGTGGGCGGCGGCGACTCGGCGGTCGAGGCGGCGGTGCAGCTGGCCACCGAGTCCAACGCCACGGTGGCCATCTCCTACCGCAACGCCGAGTTCGCCAGCTGCCGCGAGGCCAACCGGGCGCGCATCGGGGCGCTGATCGCCGCCGGCAAGATCCGGTCGCTGCTGCCCTCGCAGGTCAAGTCGGTGGAGAAGGACGCCGTCCACCTCGACGCCGGCGGCAAGGCGGTCCGGCTCGACAACGACTTCGTCATCGTCAACATCGGCGGCGAGCTGCCGCTGGAGTTCCTCGCCAAGGCCGGCGTCTCCATGCGGCGCTTCCACGGTGACGCCCCGGGCACCCTGACCCCGGCGTACGGGGTCAGCGTCGTCGGCGAGCCGGCCAAGCGGCCGGGCGCCTCCCGCCAGCGCGCCGAGCGCCGCAGGCTCAACGCCCTGCGGATCCTCTACGCCGTGGCCGGGGTGGCGGTGCTGGCCTACCTGGCCTGGAAGGGCTGGGAGTATTATCCTCTGGCGCGGCTGGAGCGGAAGCTCTCGCCGCTGCACAGGGAGCTCCGCTCGGCAGGCCCGTGGGGGCATGGCGTCGGCATCGTCGCCACCGCCTTCATGCTCTCCAACTTCTTCTACGCCGTCCGCAAGCGGGCCCGGGTCCTCACCGGGTTCGGCAACATCAAGGGCTGGATCGACTTCCACGTCTTCGTCGGCTTCATGAGTCCACTGGTGATCGCCTTCCACGCCGCCTTCCAGATGAACAACCAGCTGGCCAGCGGCACCTACGCGGCGCTGGGGGTGGTGGTCGGCACCGGCATCGTCGGGCGCTACATCTACGGGCTGGTGCCGGTCCACGGCGAGAACGTCGAGGAGATCGAGGACCTGGCCGCCAACTTCGAGCGGCTCCGCGCCTTCGCGGCGCCCGAGCTGGGCCACACCCGGGGCGGCGCCGCCCTCCTCGAGCGGGTGGTGGCGCCGGTCCACGCCGGCTCGCTGCTGGTCCTGTTCCTCCGCTTCCCCTTCGAGGCGGTGGCGCTGCGGGTCCGGCTGCTGGCGCTGCGCCTGGTCATCGACCACCCCGAGCACTTCCCCGACCTGCGCGCCGCCCTCATCAAGCTGGCGCGCCTGCGCTGGCAGCTCCGCTTCTACGGCTCGCTCAAGACCCTGCTGCGGGGGTGGCGGCTCTTCCACGCCACCCTGGCGGTCTTCCTGGTGCTGGCCCTCTCCGCCCACATCGGCGTCGCCCTCTACCTCGGGTACGGCCTGCAATGATCTCCCGCACCTCCCAGCGGGGCGCCCTGACGCTCCTGGCGGTGGCCCTGGCCTCGAGCGCCGGCGCCGACGTCTTCTCCCCCGGCGAGCTCTCCAGGCCGCACGCCGCCCTGGAGGGGCTCTCCAACTGCACCAAGTGCCACGAGGCCGGCGAGCAGCTCAGCTCCGAGCGCTGCCTCGGCTGCCACAAGGAGGTCAAGGTCCGGATGGCCGCCGGCACAGGGCTCCACGGGCGCATCAAGCCGGAGGAGCGGACCTGCCAGACCTGCCACCACGAGCACCAGGGGCGCGACACCAAGCTGGTGGAGTGGGGCCCGGGCGGCAAGAAGAGTCTCGACCACGCCCGCACCGGCTTCCCGCTGGAGGGCAAGCACCGCAAGCCCGACTGCGCCAAGTGCCACGACGCCCGCCGCATCGGCGACGGCGAGGTGCTCCAGGTGATCGCCAAGGGGCGAGACAGCATGCTGGGGCAGCCCACCGCCTGCGCCGCCTGCCACTTCGACGAGCACCGCGGCCAGCTCGGCGCCGACTGCCAGAAGTGCCACGGCGCCGAGGCCTGGAAGCCGGCCCGCTTCGACCACGCCAAGGCCGCCTACAAGCTGGAGCTCAAGCACGCCAAGGTGGCCTGCATGAAGTGCCACGCCGACCAGCCGGCGCCGCCGGCTGGCGACCTCGGGTCACGCACCCCCCCGGTGCGGCCGGCGCTCTTCGCCAGGTACAAGGGGATCCCCTTCCAGGCCTGCAGCGACTGCCACAAGGACCCGCACCAGGGGCGGTTCGGCGCCGCCTGCCAGTCCTGCCACGCCCCGGACGACTGGAAGAAGATGCACGGCGTCTCCAGGGAGAAGCTCTTCCACGAGAAGACCCGCTACCCCCTGCGCGGCGCCCACCTGCAGGCGCGCTGCGACGCCTGCCACGGGCCGTGGGGCAAGGAGAAGGGGGTCTTCCGCGGCCTCAAGTTCGACCGCTGCACCGACTGCCACCTCGACGCCCACCTCGGCCAGCTGGCCTTCGCCGCCGCCCCGGCCAGGACCTGCGACCGCTGCCACGGCATGGAGGGGTTCGCCCCGGTCCGCTTCGAGCTCGAGGACCACGACAAGCTGGCCTACCGGCTGGATGGGGCCCACCGGGCCGTGGCCTGCGCCACCTGCCACCCCAAGGACCAGCGGCTGGAGGCCAGGGTGCCGGCGGCGGCCCGCGCCCGGCTCGAGTACCAGGGCCGGCCGGTGAAGCCCAGCCTGGCGCTGCTGAAGATCCCGCGCGCCAACGACTGCCGCACCTGCCACCGCGATCCCCACGCCGGCCAGTTCAAGGCCCGCACCGACGCCGAAGGGTGCGTCGCCTGCCACGGGCTCGACTCGTTCAAGAAGACCCGCTTCGACCACGGCAAGGACAGCCGCTTCGCCCTCACCGGCAAGCACGCCAAGGCCGCCTGCGCCTCCTGCCACAAGCCCGGGGAGGGCGGCGCGGTCCGCTACAAGCCGCTCGCCGTGACCTGCGCCGGGTGCCACGCCGACGTCCACGCCGGGCAGCTGGCGGTGGCGGGGAAGGGGACCGACTGCGCCCGCTGCCACGACGGCGCCAGCTGGAAGGAGAACCTGCGCTTCGACCACCAGAAGGACGCCCGCTTCAAGCTGGAGGGGAAGCACAAGCCGCTGGCCTGCGAGAAGTGCCACGCCCCGGTGACGGTGGGCAAGGGCGTGATCGTGAAGCGCTACAAGCCGCTGCCGCTCACCTGCGAGGGGTGCCACGCCGACTTCCACCGCGGCGCCTTCAAGAGGTACCAGCCGTGATCGCCACCCTCCTGGCCCTGCTGCTGGCGGCGCCGGCCGCCCAGGGTGCGCCCCAGGCGCCGGCCCACGCCGGCAACGCGCTCCACGCCCCGGCCGTCGATCTCGCCCCCCGCCCCGGCCTCCACGCCGGGGGCGAGACCCGCTGCGGCAGCTGCCACACCGCCGAGGACTGGAAGAAGGTGAGCTTCTCCCACGAGCGGACCGGCTTCCCGCTCACCGGCCGCCACCAGGTGGTGGCCTGCCAGGCCTGCCACGTCGGCGGCCGCTTCGGCGAGCCGGTGGCCAAGGCCTGCTCGGCCTGCCACCGCGACGTCCACGCCCGCCGCATGGGGGCCCGCTGCGACCGGTGCCACGACACCGGCTCGTGGAAGGAGGCCAGCTTCGGCCCCGAGGCCCACCGCCGGACCAACTTCCCGCTCACCGGCCGCCACGCCGTCATCCCCTGCGAGCAGTGCCACGGCGACCGGCGCGACCGCGCCTTCTCCCGCCCCACCACCCGGTGCATCGCCTGCCACCAGGCCGACTACGATCGGACCGCGCTGGCCTCCATCCCCCACGCCGGCACCTTCCCCACCGACTGCCGCGGCTGCCACTCCACCTGGCGCTTCTCGCCCGGGACCTGGGCGGCCCACGACGCCTGCTTCTCGATCCGCTCCGGGCCCCACGCCGGGATCAAGTGCAAGGACTGCCACACCTCCGGCCTGCCGCCGGTCCCGGCCGGCCCGCTCACCTGCGTGGCCAGCCCACCGGCCCACTGCACCGGCTGCCACAACCCCGCCGAGCACAAGCCGGTCTCCGGCTTCTCGTCGTCCGACCAGCGCTGCTACGAGTGTCACCGCTTCGCCACCGGCGCACCGAAGCTGGTGCCGCTGGGTAGAGGAGTCCGTCCATGAAGAAGCTCCCGCTCGCGTCGCTCTCACTGGCCGTGGTGCTGGCCACCGGCTGCGCCGACACCGCGCAGACCGGCCCCTGGCTGACCATGCAGGACGCCACCACCCACGCCGCCAAGTTCCCCATCGCGGTCGGTGACACCCACGATCTCGCCGTGGTGGCCCCGCTCGGCAGCTGCAACGGCTGCCACGCCGACACCTCGAAGACGCCCTCGGTCCCCTCGTCCACCTTCAAGCACTTCAGCTGCACCAACTGCCACGTCCTGCTCAAGAGCGGCCTCTGGCACGACGACTCCCAGGCGCTCTTCAGCGCCTGGCACGTGGGGGCCGGGGTGAGCCAGTTCGACGCCACCGTGGCCGCCATGCCCAACGTGGTGGGCGGCGTGGCCCCGCTCGACGCCGCCTGCCGGTCCTGCCACCAGTCCGGCATCGCCGTGAACCACTCGGTGCGCTTCGTGCTGCCGCACCAGAACGCCGCCGCCACCGTCGTGGCCAGGTGCGCCGACTGCCACGTGGTCCCCGGCAATCGCAAGGTCCTGGGCTGCGCCCAGTGCCACCCCCACGATCTCGCCCCCACCACCACCGCCCACGCCATGGTGCCCGGCTTCGTCGCCACCGACTCCATGCTCTGCGCCCGCTGCCACGAGGACGGCAAGGTCCCGGTCCGGGTCACCGCCCACGCCGCCGGCGCCAAGGGGTTCATCGTCGGGGCCGGGACCCACGCCGGCCCCGCCGGCGGGGCCTGCCTGACCTGCCACGCCCAGAACAAGACCACCGTCCCCCGGACCTTCGTGGCCGACTTCAAGGTCACCACCTGCATCGGCTGCCACGTCACCGTCGGCGGCACCGCCCAGCACGACGACAGCGACGGCACCCTGACCACGCTCCACGCCTCGGTGCCCACCTTCACCAGCACCGTCGCCAGCCTGGGGCTCTCCGCCGCCTGCCTCTCCTGCCACACCGACGGCGCCGCCGGGGCCCCCTCCAACCACGAGCTGCTCTTCCCGCGCGGGGCCGGGACCAAGCACGCCGGGCTCGGCTGCGTGCAGTGCCACGGGTTGGGGGTCAAGACCAACCTCACCGCGCTCGCCTGCTACACCTGCCACGTCACCAACGCGGCCAGCGCCGTCCCCCCGCTGAGCGTGGCCACCTTCAACAGCAAGCACGCCGCGCCGCTCAACCACACCTCGACCGGCCAGAACACCTTCACCTTGCTCAACATGGCCAGCGGCGCCACCTGCCTGCGCTGCCACGCGCCCGCCACCACCAACCGGGCCGGCCCGATCATCCCCATCCAGGTGGCCCTGCACGCCCACGACGACAGCTCCATCAACTCCCTGAACCACGTCAACGTGGGCTGCGTCGACTGCCACAACACCTCGCGGACGGTGCAGGCCAACTACCCGGCCCAGGACTTCACCAGGCGCAGCTGCCTCACCTGCCACACCAGCAACAACCCCTGATGACCCCGCTCCTCCTCGCCCTGGCGCTCGCCGCCATCACCCCCGCCAGCCCACTCGAGGCGCCGCCCAGGCCCCGCGCCGAGATCCGCGGGCTCGCCCAGGTGGTGCAGGTGACCGGCGCCCGCGCCTACCTCGACGCCGGGGCCGACGACGGCCTGGTGATGGGGCAGGTGCTGGTGTTCCAGCGCGGCGCCCTGGAGACCGGGCCGTGCACCATCGAGGCCCTCTCGCCCAACCACGCCACCTGCGCCGGGGGCGGGGCCAGGCCGGGCGACACCTTCAAGCTGGCGCGCCGGGGCGGGGCCGAGGTCAAGGCGGTGGCGCTGCCGCCGCTCCCCTCCGACGATGAGCTGGCCCGGCGCGCCGAGCAGGTCTCGGCGGCGCCGGTGGCGCTGGTCGAGGCCAAGGCCCGGCCGGTGACCACCCGGCCGCTGGAGGCGCCGCGCGACGGCTTCGGCGAGCTGGTCCTCTCCGACGTCAGCTGGTGGAGCATCGACCAGGGGGCCTACCACGCCGATCGCGTCGACGCCGCGCTGCACGGGGCCCCGGTCGGCCCGTTCACCGCCGACGTCGACCTGCGCGCCGAGTACTGGTCGACCCAACCGGCGGCGGCGGTCTTCCGCCCCGCCTCGCAGGCCCGCCTGCAGGTCTGGCAGGCCCAGCTCACCTGGGCGCCGGAGGCCCGCTCCTTCTCGGTCTCGGCGGGGCGGGTGCTGGCCTGGAACGTCCCCGGCGCCACCTCCATGGACGGGGCCTCGGTGAGCTGGCGGCGCGGCGCCTTCACCGGCGGCCTGCTGGGCGGCCTGGTCCCGCAGCCGGACACCAGCTCGCCCACCACCACCCGGGCCACCGCCGGCGCCTTCTGGGGCTGGGACGGCACCCTGGGGAAGGGCATCCTGGTCCGGCAGGAGGGGCGGCTCGCCCTGGTCCGCTCGCCGGAGCTGGGCAACCGGGTCGAGCTGCAGACCGGTGGCTCGGCCCACGCCGGGGCCTGGTTCGACCTCTTCGTCGACGCCCGCTTCGGGTTCGGCGGCGCCGCCCACGCCGCGGCCGGGCTCGACGGCGCGCGCCTGGAGGCGGCGGTGCGTCCGCTGGCGCGCCTCTCCCTCTCCGGCTCCTTCGACTACGGCGAGCTGATCATCCCCCAGGCCTTCACCCCCATGGCCTGGCCGGGCCGCTCCCGGCACGCCGACGCCACCCTCGCCTGGGACTTCGGGCTGGTGCGGGTCGGGGTGGCCGGCGGCGGCGCCCGCGACCTCTCCACCGGGATGGAGCGCGCCTGGGCCGGTCCCGAGCTGATGGTGCCGCGCGTCTTCACGCCGCGCCTGGCGCTCTCGGCTGGCTTCCAGGAGGAGCTGGGCTGGCTCAACGGCCGCAGCGCCTGGCTGCAGGCGGTGGCTCGCCCCTGGGACTCGGTGCGGCTCATCGCCCGGCTGAGCTGGGCCTACCAGGCCAACCTCGGCGTCGACCAGGACGAGTTCGGCGCCTACCTCTCCGCCTCCACCGAGCTGACCCGCCACCTCGGGCTGCGCCTCTCGGTGCTGGCCCGTGGGGCCGTCGCCCTCGCCGGGGAGGGCCAGTCCACCCCGTTCGGCTACAACGCGCTGGCCTCGATCTACGCCCTCTACTGACGGCGCGCCGTGTCGACGGGGCGCTGGGCCGCGGCTTGCAGCGACCACGGCCATGCGCCCGCTCGCCCTCCTCCTCCTTGCGCTGCTCGCCTGCGGGCCGTCCGCGCCGCGGACCGCCGCCTCATCCGCGGACCCTCCCGCCGTGGTCCGGGTGGTCAGCTGGAACGTCCACGACCTCTTCGACGAGGTGGCCGACCCGGGCACGCTCGACCCGGCCGTGGCACCCGCCGAGGTCGAGGCACGGCTGGAGGCGGTGGCGGCGGTGCTGCGCCGGCTCGACGCTGACGCCGTGCTGCTCCAGGAGGTGGAGCACCTGCCGCTGCTCCGCCGGCTCGCCGCCCGGGCCGGCTACCCGGAGGCCCGGCTCCTGGAGGGGAACGATCCGCGCGGCATCGACGTGGCGCTCCTCTCGCGCTGGCCGGTGACCGGCTACCAGGGGCACGGGGAGGAGCGGTCCCCCGACGGGCGGCCGCTCTGGCCGCGCGACGCCGTGGAGGCCGGCCTGTCGGTCGGCGGCCTGCGGCTGGTGCTGGTGGCCACGCACCTCTCCTCGCACCTCTCCGATCCGGACGGCGCCCGGCGTCGCCTCCAGGCGGCCCGGCTGCGTGAGCTGGCCGATCTCGCCGCCGCGGCCGATCCCGGGGCGCTGGTGGTGGCGGGCGGCGACCTGAACGACGAGGCCTCGGCGCCGGCCCTGGCGCCGCTCTTCGGAGATGGGCGCTGGCTCGAGGTGGGGCGCGCCGCGGACGCCGCACCGGCCACCTACGGGCCGCCGCCCTGGACCTGGAGCGACGGCCGGCTGCGCCAGGCGCTCGATCACCTGGCGGTCGGCGCCGGGCAGGCCGGGCGGGTGCTGGCGGGCTGGGTGGCCGACGGCCCCGACGTGGCGGCGGCCTCGGACCACCGGCCGGTGGTGGCCGACCTGCGGGGAGGGTGAAGTGAGGCGCGTGGGACTTGAACCCACAGCCACTGGCTTAAAAGGCCAATGCTCTACCATTGAGCTAGCGCCTCGGGGCGGCTCGCCGCGGTCGGTTGATACCACGGCCGACGGGCCGGTTGGAGATCGCGGTCGGGCTGCTATCCTGCGCTCCGGTGCCCGGGTCGAGGCGCCAGGATCTCCAGCCAGGAGCACGCCGTGACCGACGCGCAGGTGAAGCAGGTGGTGAAGGCCTACCAGGACCGGCTGGAGCGGGAGGGGTACCGCCCGGCGCAGATCGACTTCGACCGGACCACCGCCAGCTTCCCGCGCAGCCGGCAGCTGGAGCACACCGCCTGGATGTGCCAGGAGATCCAGCAGGCGCTCGACGCCGGGGAGAGCGAGCGGGCCAGGCGCTGGCTCGGCTTCACCCAGGGGGTGCTCTGGGCCCACGGCATCTACGCCGTCAACGAGCTGCGCGAGCAGAACCGGGCGGTGGTGAAGGGCTGAGGGCCCACCGCGCCGCGCCGTCCCGCGCCATTGGCGCCGCAGGCGTCAGCGGGCCAGGCGCGTGGCGCCCCCACGGGCCCGCGCTATGCTCCGCCGGTGAGCGCCGCGCCAGGCAGCTGGGACCAGTGGCAGGTGGAGGCCCCCGGGGAGGTGGCGCTCTCGCTGCCCCTCGCCGGCGTCGGGGCCCGCGGGCTGGCGGCGCTGCTGGACCTGCTGGCGGTCTTCCTCTGCTGGATGGTGGGGCTCTTCCTCTACTCGATCTGGGGCGACCTGCTGGGACGCTGGCAGGGGCTCTCCTGGGTCGGCCAGCTGCTGCTGGTGGCCGGGATCCTGGCCGCCGGCTGGGGCTGGGACGTGGCCTGGGAGGTGGCGTGGCGCGGCCAGACCCCGGGGAAGCGCGCCCTCGGCCTGCGGGTCATCCAGCTCGACGGCGCGCCGGTGGGGCTCCCCGAGTCCCTGGTGCGCAACGCGCTGCGGGTGGTGGAGCTGCCGCTCGGCTACGCGCCGGCGGTGCTGGCGGTGGCGCTCTCGGGGCGGCGGCAGCGGCTCGGCGACCTGGTGGCCGGCACCCTGGTGGTGCAGGAGCGCCGCTTCGACCTCTCGCGCTACGGGGCCCCGGCCGCGGCCGAGGCCCGCTGGCGCCACCTGCAGGGGCGGGCGCCGGGGCTGCTGGCCCCGGCCGACTTCGAGCGGCTGCTCGACTTCCTGCGGCGGCGGGAGGAGTTCGACGCCGGGGCGCGGACCCGGCTGGCCGGGCGGCTGGCCGAGGTGCTGGCCGCCCGCGCCGGCGTGGCCCCTCCGGCGGCGGCCGAGGCCGAGTCCTTCCTGGAGGCGCTCCACGCCTTCGCCGCCGAGGGGACGTGAGCGTGGCCACCGGCCCGGCGCGGGAGGCCGCCGGCCGGCCGCGGAGCGTGGCCGCCTTCGTCCGGGCCCGCCGGAGCGGGTGGGAGCGGCTCGGGGCGCTGCTCGACCAGGTCGAGGCCGGCCGGCTGGCGGTGGCCGAGGTGGAGGAGCTCGACCGGCTCTACCGCAGGACCATCGCGGACCTGGCCCTGGCGCGGACCGCCTTCCCCGGCACCGACGCCGAGGGCTACCTGGCCCAGCTGGCGGCCCGGACCTTCGCCGCGCTCCATCGGCGGCGCCGGGGGAGCTGGCGTGCCGCGGTGGCGCTGCTGCGGCGCGACGGGCCGGCCCAGGTGATCGGCCACGGCGCGGCGCTGGCCCTGGCGGCGGGGCTGCTGGCGGCGGGGCTGCTGGGCGGGGCGCTGGGCACGGCGCTCGATCCGGAGGGGTTCGCCTGGCTGATCCCGTCGGGGGTGCGCGAGGCGCTGGCCCAGAAGCGGCTCTGGACCGACGCGCTGCTCAGCGCCGCGCCCGGGCTGGCCGGCGGCGCCATCGCCCGGAACAACATCTCGGTGGCGGCGCTCTGCTTCGCGGCCGGGCTCACCGGCGGGGTGGGCACGGCCCTGCTCCTCGTCGGCAACGGCGCCGTGCTGGGGGCGGTGCTGGTGGCGGCCTGGCGGGCCGGGCTCGGCGCCGGGCTGGCCGGCTTCGTCGCCGCTCACGGGCCGGTCGAGCTGAGCGCGCTGGTGCTGGCCGGGCAGGCCGGCTTCGTGCTCGCCCGCGGCCTGGTCAGGCCCGGCGAGTGGCCGCGGCGGGAGGCGCTGGCGCGGCGCGGCCGGGAGGCGGCCCGGATCCTGGTGCTGGTGGCGCCGCTGCTGCTGCTGGTGGCGGCCGTGGAGGCGACGGTGTCGCCGAGCGATCGCTTCCCGCTGGCGGCGCGGGTGGGGCTCGGCCTCGGCCTGGCGGCGGCGGTCTGGAGCTACCTGTGGCGCGCCGGCCGGGCCGAGGCCAGCGCGACCTCGGGGCGCGAGGGGTAGCGCGCCGCCGGGGGGGCGGGGGGCAGCGCCCGGGCCACCAGCCGCTGGTCGGTCTCCAGCCGCGAGAACCAGCGGGTGGCGCGGGCCCGAACCGTGGCCCAGCGCTGGTCCTCCGGGCTGGCCAAGGGCAGGGTGGCCGGGGTGGCCTGGTGGGCCGGCACGCCGGTGCGCCGGGCGCCGGCCCGGGCGCGGAAGACCTCGTCGTACTGCGAGCAGTAGGTCCGGGCGCAGAGCGGGCACTGGAAGTAGTGCACCGGGCTCCCAGCCGTCGACCAGCTGGTCATCGTCACCTGGCAGTGGGTGCACTCGACGGCTTCCATGCCGACGGTGATATCACCCGATCTCGATCGGTCAAGAAACCCTTCGGGATCATTCGGGTATCCGGCGCGTTGTCGCACCAGGAGACCTCGGTGCGACCTCGGTGCCGGGCATGACGACACCTCGGTGCCGGACATGACGGAGCGGCGAGGTAGGGTGTTGCCGGATGGCTCAACCCCCCGGTCAGGTTCGGGCAGGCCGGCGCTGGCTGGCCGCGCTCCTCGGCGCCGTGTCCCTCGCCGGCGCCGCCGCGGTCGCCGCCGTTCCCGATCCGCCGCCGCGCCCGGCCGAAACCGCGGGTCCCGCCGGCCCGCCCGGCCCGGCCACCGCGATCGTCGCGCCGTCCTCCGCCGCGCTCCCGCCCCCGCTGCCGCCCCCCACGCCTCCACCCGAGGCCCCTCCCCACGCCACGCCGCTCCCGGCCACCAGCACCGGCGCCGACGTCCTCGATCTGCTCTGGGGCCACCGCATCGAGTTCGGGCCGGGAGGCCAGCCGCTGGTCACCATCCGGCTGATGGAGGGGCAGGAGCAGCTGGTGGTCCGCACCCTCGGCCCGGCCCGGCTGCTGCTGCGCTCCGGGCCGAGCGTCCCGCTGCCGGCCGGGACCCGGCTGGTGGTGCGGGCCCGCGACACCTCGCCGGCCCGGCTCGACGCGGCGCCGCTGCTGGCCGAGGCGGCCTGGGCCGACCGGGCCACCATCGAGGCGGCGCGGAGCGACTGGACCTCGCGCGGCGTGGCGGTGCGGCTGCGGACCATCGGCGGCGTCTACGGCATCGCCGGGCGGGTGGTGGACACGCGGCGCCAGAAGCTGGTGGCCGACGGGGCGCGCGATCCGCGCGGCGCCCAGGCCCGGGCCGACGCCCTGCAGGCCATCTCCGGGCAGCGGCTCCCGCTCGACGTGGAGGTGACGGCGCGGCCGCGCGGCCGCCTCGCGGTTTCCAGCGAGGGCGGGGCGCTCGGCGAGGCCGACAGCGCCGCCGTCGTCGATCCCGGCGAGGGCGGCGAGCTGGCGGTCGAGTCGGTCGAGCACGCCCTCGACGGCAGGCCGGCGCGGGAGGAGCGGCGCTACCGCTCCCGGCTGGTGGCCACCCTGGACGCCGCCGGCCGCCTCGCCCTGGTGGCGGTGGTGCCGCTCGAGGAGCTGCTGCGCGGGCTGGTGCCAGCCGAGATGCCGGCCCTGTCCCACCTCGAGGCGCTCAAGGCCCAGGCGGTGACCGCCCGCTCCAACGTGCTGGCCCAGCTCGGCACCCGCCACCTCGCCGACCCCTACGTGATCTGCGCCGAGGTCCACTGCCAGGCCTACCGGGGCGCCGGGGCGGTGCACCCGCGCACCGACGAGGCCATCCGGGCCACCGCCGGCGAGGCCCTCTTCGGCAAGGCCGACCGGACGCTGGTGGACGGCGTCTACTCGGCGCTCTGCGGCGGCCACGGCGAGGACAACGACGCGGTCTGGCCGGTGACCCCGAGCGCCAGCCTGCGCGGCCAGCCCGACCTGGCCAACGGCGGGGCGGGGGTGTGGGCCGGCGGGCTCAGGGACGAGGGGGCGGTGCGCCGCTTCCTGGCCGCCCCGGTCGACGCCTGGTGCCGGCGGCCAGCCGCGGCGCGCAAGGACCGGTTCCGCTGGGAGCGGCGCTTCACCGCCGGTGACCTGGAGCTGCTGGCCGAGCCGCTCGGCGTCGGCGAGGTGCGCCGCCTCACCGTGCTGTCCCGGGGCGTCTCGGGGCGGGCCACGGCGCTGCGGGTGGAGGGGACGGCCGGCAGCGCCGACGTCGCCGGCGAGCTGCGCATCCGCCGGCTGCTGCGCAACCTCCCCTCGGCGATGTTCGTGATCGATCTCGAGGGCGACGAGGTGGTGCTGCACGGCGGCGGCTGGGGGCACGGCGCCGGGATGTGCCAGTGGGGCGCGGTGGGGCGGGCCGAGGCCGGGCAGCCCTACCGCCAGATCCTGCGGGCCTACTTCTCCGGCGCCGAGGTGGCGCGCATCTACTGACCGGGCCGGCCGTCCCCGTCGACCGGGGGCGCCGCCTCCTCCACCAGGCCGAGCCGGCGGCGGGGGGAGCGCCGGCGCAGGGCCAGGCCGGCGGCCAGCGCGGTCCCCAGCGCCAGCAGCGCCAGCAGCAGCTCGATGGCGGCGACGCGCTGGAGCAGCAGGGCGTCCCCCGGCGCCAGCCCGCTGAGGCGCGAGGCCAGCGCGGTCTCCCAGCCCCTCCAGGCCATGAAGCCGGCCCCCACCAGCAGCAGGACCAGGCGCAGCAGGACGCGGGGGCGGGACAGGCGCACGGGCGCTTCATGCCATGTCGGCGGTATCATCGTCCAACCATGGTGCGTCGTGACGGCAAAGCCGAGGAAGTCGCGCAAGCGGCCAACGGAGCCGAGCCTTGCTGTGCAACTCCAGCGGGTGAGAGTCCCGTCCGGGTAATCGCCGGAGAGCCCGGTAGCAGACCGCCGCCCGAGGTCGAGAGGCCGAAGGGCGAAGCGCGGTGTCGAAAGCCCTCAATGGCGAAAGCCGTGGGAGGGGAGCAACAGCGCGGGCCGCAACATCAAGTGAAGCCTGCCGCCTCGTCAGATAAACAATCCGAGAGCCGAGCCGAGCATGTCGCGGCGAAGGCCATGTCTCGCGCCCGTGAATCCGGTTGGGCGGGAGGTCTCGGCGGGGTATGGGGAGCAGCACGCGCTGAAGGAGAGGTACGGAACACGAGAGACCCGTCTGCGCAGCCGACGTCCGGCAAAGACCGACCGTATAAGCCGAGTGCGAAAGCGGGCGGAGCGCAGCGGGAGTCCGAGGGGGCCGTAGTACCGCTGATGGCGGTGAAGAAGAACGCCGCCGGAGGGAAGGGCCCCTGCTCTGGTCACGCTGGCGGAAGAGGTAAGGGCGAGGGCATGGTCCGGACCGCCGGACCCAACCACCCCGGTGGGCGACCGCCCATCGACAAAGTCCGACGACTCCAACGCAAGCTCTACGGAGCAGCCAAGCAGCATCGGGAGCGCCGGTTCCACGCGCTGTATGACCGAGTCCACAGGCTTGACGTCCTGTGGGAAGCGTGGAGCCGCGTCCGACGCAACAAGGGCGCTGCGGGCGTGGATGGAATCACGCTCTCGGCGGTGGAGCAGTACGGCGTCGATCGGCTCCTCCGGGAGCTGGGCGACGAGCTCCACGCAGGTACCTACCAGCCGCCGCCCGTCCTGCGGCGCTGGATTCCCAAGGCCGATGGGAAGCTGCGGCCGCTCGGCATACCGACGGTGAAAGATCGCGTTGCGCAGATGGCGATGAAGCTCGTCATCGAGCCGATCTTCGAGGCCGGCTTCAAGGTCTCGTCGTTCGGGTTCCGGCCTCGCCGGAGCGCGACGCAGGCGCTGGAGACCATCCGGGAGACGGTGAACACCGGGTGCAACCACGTCCTCGACGCAGACATCCGCGACTACTTCGGGAGCATCGACAGGATGCTCCTGATGCAGCGGGTGGAGCGGAGGATCACGGACCGGCGGGTGCTGAAGCTGCTGCGCAAGTGGCTTGAGGCCGGGGTGATGGACGAGGGGCGGCTCGCCGAGACGGTCTCGGGGACGCCGCAGGGCGGGGTGATCTCCCCGCTGCTCTCGAACGTCTACCTGGACCTCCTCGACACCGGTGGGAGCGGCAGTGCGCGGGTGGGAAGGGGAGGGAGAGAAGAGAGGGGGAGAGGAGGAGGGGGAAGAGGGAAGGAGAGAGAGGAGGGAAGGAGAGAGGGAGGGAGGGGGAGAGAGGGGGAGAGAGGGGAGGGGGGACCATGAAACGGATCTGCGTCTTCTGCGGCTCGTCCCCCGGCCACGACCCCCGCTACCTGGAGGCGGCCCGGGCGACGGGACGCCTGCTGGCCGCCCGCGGCCTCGGCCTGGTCTACGGCGGCGGCTCGGTCGGCCTGATGGGGGCGGTGGCCGACGCCGCGCTCGCCGCCGGCGGCGAGGCCATCGGCGTCATCCCCCAGGTGCTGCAGATCCGCGAGCTGGCGCACCGCTCGCTCACCACCCTCCACGTGGTCGGCTCCATGCACGAGCGCAAGGCGCTGATGGCGGAGCTCTCCGACGGCTTCGTGGCGCTGCCCGGCGGCATGGGGACGCTGGAGGAGCTGAGCGAGGTGCTCACCTGGGCCCAGCTCGGCCTGCACGCCCGGCCGGTGGGGCTGCTCGACGTGGCCGGCTACTACCGGCCGCTGGCCCAGTTCTTCGACCAGGCGGTGAGCGCCGGCTTCCTGCGCCCCGTCCACCGCCGGCTGCTGCTGGTGGGCGAGGAGCCCGGGGCGCTGCTCGACCAGCTGGCCGCCTGGCGCGGGCCGCCGCTGGAGCGGGTCATCGACCAGGCCACGTCGTAGGCCAGTCGCGGTGGCAGCCGGCGGGAATCGTCGCCCGCCCTCACGGTGTCGCTACAGCCTGACGTGCCTCAGCCGCAGGGCGTTGGCGATCACCGTCACCGAGCTGAAGCTCATGGCGGCGCTCGCGATCATGGGCGAGAGCACCATCCCGGTGAACGGGTAGAGCAGGCCGGCCGCCAGCGGCACCCCGGCGGCGTTGTAGGCGAAGGCCCAGAAGAGGTTCTGCCGGATGTTTCGCATGGTGGCGCGGGAGAGCCGGCGGGCCCGGACCAGGCCGGCCAGGTCGCCCTTCACCAGGGTCAGGCCGGCGCTCTCGATGGCCACGTCGGCGCCGGTCCCCATGGCGATGCCGACGTCGGCGGCGGCCAGGGCCGGGGC
>JAULAX010000011.1:0-97823 GCA_032654565.1 Anaeromyxobacteraceae bacterium
CCTGGCCGACGCAGGACTGCTCTCCGCCGCCGCCATGGGCGCCGGCGTCGTCAACGCCATCGCCGGCGGCGGCACGCTGCTGACCTTCCCGGCGCTGCTGGCCATCGGGATCGGGCCGGTGGCCGCCAACGCCACCAACACCGTGGCGCTCTGGCCGGGGCAGCTCTCCGGCGCCTGGGCCTACCGGCGCCACCTCGCCGACGAGAAGAAGCTGGCGGTGGCGCTGGCCATCCCCTCGCTGGTGGGCGGCGTGCTCGGGTCGCTGCTGGTGCTCTGGCTTCCCGAGAAGGTCTTCGCCGCCGTGGTCCCCTGGCTGATCGTCTTCGCCTGCCTGCTGCTGGCGCTGCAGGGGCCGTTGAAGCGGCTGCTGGCCCAGGTGCCGGGGAGCGACCACCCGGCGGCGGCCTGGGTCATCCAGCTGGCGGTGGCCATCTACGGCGGCTACTTCGGCGCCGGCATGGGGATCCTCATGCTGGCGGCCATGGGGATCCTGCTCAAGTCGAGCCTGCAGCACGCCAACGCCCTGAAGGTGCTCTTCTCCTTCCTCATCAACGGCGTGGCGGCGCTCATCTTCCTCGGCTTCGGCGCCGCCCGGCTGCCGGAGGCGGCGCTGATGGCGGTCTTCGCCGGGCTGGGGGGCTGGGCCGGCGCCCACCTGGCCCAGCGGCTGCCGCCGGCGGCGATGCGCTGGGTGGCCATCGGGGTCGGCCTCTACGCCGCCGCCCGCATGCTCTGGTAGCGGCGGCGCCCCGCCGGGAGCGGCGAGGGGCGGGCCGGCGTCGCGCTCAGATCCCCAGGAACGCCTTGCGGACGTGGTCGTTGCCGAGCAGGTCGGCGCCGGTGCCGGTCAGCACCACCCGCCCGGTCTCCAGCACGTAGGCGCGCGAGGAGATCTTGAGCGACTGGTAGACGTTCTGCTCCACCAGCAGGATGGTGGTCCCCTGCTTGTTGATCTCCTTGATGATCTCGAAGATGTTCTTCACGAAGAGCGGCGAGAGGCCCAGGCTGGGCTCGTCGAGGAGCAGCAGCTTCGGGTTGGCCATCAGGCCGCGGGCGATGGCCAGCATCTGCTGCTCGCCGCCGGACATGGTGCCGCCCAGCTGCTTGCGCCGCTCGGCCAGCCGCGGGAAGAGCGAGAAGGCCCGCTCCATGTTGCGGGCCCGGTCGGGGCGGGTGGCCGGCAGGTAGGAGCCCATGCGCAGGTTCTCCACCACGGTCAGCTCCGGGAAGATGCGCCGCGCCTCGGGCACCTGCACCAGCCCCTGCGCCACCACCTGGTGCGGCTGCAGCCGGGCCAGGTCGGCCCCGGCGAAGGTGATGGAGCCACCGGTCGGCCGCAGCAGGCGGGAGATGTTGCGCAGGATGGTCGACTTGCCGGCGCCGTTGGCGCCGACCACGGTGACGATCTCGCCCTGCCGGACCTCGAGGTCGACGCCCCAGAGCACCTGCAGGTCGCCGTAGGCGTAGGTGAGCTGCTTGATCTCAAGCATCGACGGCCTCTCCGAGGTAGGCGGTGACGACGTCCTTGTTGGTGGCCACCTCGCGCGGCGGCCCCTCGGCCAGCTTCTCGCCCGAGTTGAGCACCACCAGCCGGTCCGAGAGCCGCATGATGGCCTTCATGTCGTGCTCGATCACCACCTGGGTGAGCCCGAGCTTCTTGAGGTCGAGGATCAGCAGGATGATCTCCTCCGACTCGGCCTGGTTGAGGCCGCCCATGACCTCGTCGAGCAGCAGCATCTCCGGCCGGGTGGCCAGGGCGCGGGCCACCTCCAGCTTCTTCCGCTCGCCGATGGGCAGGCCGCCGGCCAGGAAGCTGGTGCGGTGCTCCAGCCGAACCACCCGGAGCTGCTCCCGGGCCACCTGGCGCGCCACCGTGAGCGAGTGGGTGCGGGCCAGCGCCCCCACCATGACGTTGTCGAGCACCGTCATCTTGGCCAGCGGCCGCACCTTCTGCCAGGTGCGGACCATGCCGAGCCGGCAGACGGCGTCGGGCTGGAGACCGTTGATGCGGGCCCCCTTGAACAGCACGTCCCCCTTGGTGGGCGGGTAGTAGCCGGTGATGCAGTTGAAGAGGGTGGTCTTGCCGGCGCCGTTGGGGCCGATCAGGCCGACGATCTCGCCGAGGCCGACGTCGAAGCTGACGTCGGAGTTGGCGGCCAGGCCGCCGAAGTGCTTGGAGACGTTCTTGATCTCGAGGATGGGGGGCATGTGCGGGCTCCGGCTCACTCGGCCGCGGGGGCGGGTTGGCTGGGCGGGGGACGCCGGGCGGCGGCGCGCTTCTTCACCCGGTTGGTGGCGTCGCGGAGCAGCCCGAGGAAGCCGTCGGGGGCGAAGAGCACCACCACCACCACCAGCACCCCGTAGAAGAGCACGTGGGCGTTGGAGAGGTGGGCCTCGATGAAGGCCACGGTGGTCGACTCGTCTCCCATCAGGCCGGCCTGGACCAGCCACTTGGGGTTGCGCAGGGTCTCGGAGAGCAGCACCAGCACCACCGAGCCGACCACCGGCCCGAGGATGGTGCCGATGCCCCCGATGATGCAGATCAGCACCGCCTGCACCGAGACGTCGATCCCGAAGGCGATGTTGGGGTCGATGAAGCGGACGTAGAGGGCGAAGAGCCCGCCGGCGCTGGCGGTGAAGGCGGCCGAGATCATCAGCGCCAGGTTCTTGTGGAGGGTGGGGTTGATGCCCAGGCTGTGGGCGGCGTCCTGATCCTCGCGGATGGCCTGGAAGGTGTAGCCGAGCTTGCTGTGCTGCACCAACCAGTTGACCGAGATGATGATCACCGCCAGCCCCAGCGAGGCGTAGAAGAAGGGGACCTTGCCGAGGAACTTGACCACGAACCACGGGGTCTCGAGCGGCGGGATGCTGTTGAGCAGGATCCCCTCGGCGCCGCGGGTGACGTCCTTGAAGTGGAGCGCCGCCAGCCGGATGATCTCGGCCATGGAGATGGAGGCCAGCACGAAGTAGGGGCCGCGCAGCCGGAAGGTGATGGTGCCGATGATCAGGGAGAGGACCACCGACCCGGCCACCGCCACCAGGATCCCGTACCAGGGGGCCACCTGGAAGAGCTCCAGCAGCAGCATGGTGATGTAGGCGCCCATCCCGAAGTAGGCGGCGTGCCCCACCGAGTACTGGCCGGCGTAGCCGCCCACCACGTTCCAGGCCGAGCCCTGGGCGATGGCCAGGAAGACCATGATCCACATGTGGAGGATGAGCGGCTTGCGGGAGACCTGCGGGACCAGCGCCACCAGGAGGATGACCGCCAGGTAGGCCAGGAAGGCCGGGGTGGAGTAGCCGCGCGGGAGGCGGAGCGAGCGGAGCAGGGCGCGCATCAGTGCCTCGACTTTCCGAGCAGGCCGGCGGGCCGGAAGAGGAGGATGAGCAGGAAGAGCACGTAGACCACCAGCTCCTTGAGGCCGCTGGCGATGTAGACGGCGGAGAGCGACTCGGTGACGCCGATGAGGACGCCGCCCAGGGTGGCGCCGACGATGCTGCCCATGCCGCCCAGCACCACCACCACGAAGGCCTTGAGGGTGAAGGGGCCGCCCACCTGGGGGAAGACGTAGTAGGTGGGGGCCAGCAGCGCCCCGGCGATGCCGGCCAGGGCGGTGCCCAGGCCGAAGGCCAGCACCGACATCCGCTTGACGTTGATGCCCATGAGCTGGGCGGCGTCGCGGTCCTGGGCGGTGGCGCGGATGGCTTGCCCGGTGTCGGTGGTCTGCAGGAACCAGAAGAGGGCCCCGGTGATGGCCACGGTCACCAGGAACGAGTAGAGCAGCGGCTGCGACACCGAGATGCCGAGGAGCTGGAATGAGGAGGAGGAGTAGCTGGTGGTGAGGATGCGGTAGTCGGAGGTGAACCCGAGCATCACCGCGTTGCTCATGATCAGCCCGAGGCCGATGGTGAGCAGGATCTGGTTCTGCGGCAGGGCGTTGAGCACCCGGTTGATGAAGACCTTCTGCAGCAGCGCCCCCCAGAGGAAGAGGACCGGCGCAGTGATCAGCAGCGACAGGTACGGGTCGATGTTGAAGAGGGTGAAGAGCCCCCAGGTGACGTACATGCCCAGCATCAGCAGGTCACCGTGGGCGAAGTTGATGACCCGCATGACGCCGAAGATGATGGTCAGGCCGATGCCGATGAGCGCGTAGACGCCGCCCACCAGGATGCCCGACAGCAGGGATTGGAAGAACACGGTCATCGGGGCCTCGTTCCAGCGGTGCGTGGACCGGGGAGGGGCGGGGGACGGCCGGCGCGGCCGCCCCCCGTGGTCGCGGTGGACGCCGGCGCTACTTCCAGCCGGGGAAGGGGTAGACCGCCTTGGCGGTGGCCACCTTGGGCGGGAAGACGGTCACCGACTTGCCGGCCTGGTACTGGATGACCGGCATGGGGTTCTGGTTCTGGTTGTTGTAGCCGTCGTAGGCCACGAACTTCACCTCGCCCATGATGGTCTGCCAGCTCCCGGTGGCCAGCGCCTCGCGGACCTTGGCCCGGTCCGAGCCGCCCTGCTTGACCGCGGCGCCCACCACCATCATCGAGGTGTAGGTGCAGGCGGCGTGGTAGGTCGGGCGCTTGCCGAACTTGGCCTGGTAGCGCTTGGCGAACTCCTCGGAGGGCTTGCTGGAGTCCGGGGTCCACTGCGTCACCGAGAAGACGTTGGTGGAGATCTCCTTCTCACCCTCGAACTGGGCGGTGTCGAAGCCGGCGCCGCCGCCGAGGAAGGCCTGGGGCTTGAGGCCGAGCTCGCGCGACTGCCGCATCAGCAGGATGGCGTCGGCCACGTAGGAGACCATGAAGACCAGGTCGGGGTTCTGCGCCTTCACCTTGGAGAGCGTGGAGCGGTAGTCGGCGGAGCCCTTCTGGTACCCCTCGTCGGCCACCACCTTGAGCCCCTTGGCGACGGCGTACTCCTTGCCGACCTTGGAGAGCGAGGAGCCGAAGTCGGTCGACTCGTAGATGAAGGCGACGCTCTTGGGCTTGCCGAAGGCCAGGGCGGCGTCGATGAGCGCCTTGGCGTAGACGTTGGCGGGGGCGTTGACCCGGAAGACCCACTTGTACCCCTGGCGGGTGATGTCCTCCTTGGAGGCGGCCGGGATGACCTGGGAGACCCCGTAGAGCTCGGCCTGCTTGGCCACGGCGTTGGCGCAGGCCGAGGTGTAGGGACCGACGATGGCGGCGACCTCGTCGCCGGTGGCCAGCTGCTCGATGGCGCTGATGGCCTTGTCGGGCTTGCCGGTGTCGTCCTGGCGGATCACCTTGATGTCGACCCCCTGCTTCTTCAGGTCCTCGAGCGCCAGCTCGAGGCCGTTGGTCATGGTCTCGCCGATGGGGGCCTCGGCGCCGGTGATGGTGTTGATGAAGCCGACCTTGACGGGCGCGGCGCCGGCCAGGCCGGGGAGCGCGAGCGAGGCGGCGGCGGTGACGGAGAGGAGGCGGTGGGCGAGGCGCATGCGAGCTCCTTCGGTGAGGTGAGGGCGGAGAGGTTCACGAAACGTCGAGGGGCGCCCGCGCCCGAAGGCCACGGGCGCCCCTCGATCAGGCCATGTCGACTAGAACTTGAGCTGCGAGGAGACGGCGATCTGCGTCGCCTCCTGCGTGGTGGTCGCGGCGCCGCCGGCGGTGGTCAGGTACTCGGTCTTGACCTGGGCGTACTCGACGCCGAACCGCCAGGCCTTGCCGGCGTTGAAGATGACGCCGCCGGCGACCTGGTCGTTGTTGATGCGGCTCGCGGCGGCGGCGTGCGCCTTGTCGGCGTCGGCGTGGCCCACGCCCAGCGTCACCCAGACCCACGGGGTGGGCTTGGCGATCAGCTGCGCCCAGTAGCCCGAGGACTTCTGGGCCTTGACGGCGGTGCCGGCCGGCGCGCCGGCCAGGGTGTAGGTGGCGGCGGCGATGCCGTTGTAGGAGTCGTCCGCGCCCTCGCCGGAGTAGAACTCGCCCTTCACCTGGGCGTACTTGGTCAGGCCGAGGTCGAGGTCGACGCCGATGAGGCTGCCGCTGACGTCCTGCTGGTTGGCGGTGTGGTAGGAGACCCGGCGGGTGTTGGTGTGGTAGCCGAGGCCGATGGCGCCGGAGATGTCGCCGGCGAACTTGGCGTTGGCGCCGACCCGGGCCTCGACGTTGGGCATGCGCGACTGGTTGCCGGAGCCGAAGTCGACCGGGCTGTCGGCGGTGGCCGGGGAGAGGACCGCCACCGCGGCGTTGACGCCGATGTCAGCGAAGGTGTTGGCGTAGCTGAGGCGGAACTGCGGCGAGCGGCGCCAGAGGTTGCCGGCCTGCCAGAAGAGCGGGCTGGCCACCCAGGAGATGCTCTCGGCGAAGAGGGTGTTGACGATGCCGACGTCCTGGCCGGCGAGCACCGAGACGGTGCCGGCGTCGGTCTTCCAGGTGGCGGTCATGCTGGCCATGCGGAGCCGCATCAGCCCGTTGTACCAGGCGGTGGAGGCAGCGGCGCCCTGGGTGCAGGTGATGACGCCGATGGTGGCGGGGGGAACGGGTGCAGCCTGGGTGCAGGTGGGGTTGCCCGGCACGTGGCCGGCGTTGAAGTCGAACTCCATGACGCCGGTGATGTCGGCGCCGGACCAGTCTTCCTTGGTGGCGAACTTGAAGCCGACGCGCGACTGCCGGGCGCTGAAGAGGAGGGCGCCACCGCGGAGGGCCGGGTCGGCGCGGCCCGGGTAGTCGTTGGCCTGGAGGGTGTTGCCGGTGAAGAAGGCGTTGGCCAGGAGGAAGCCGTAGGGCGTGATCTTGACGCCATCGGCAGCGGGAGCGGCGGGGGCGGTCTGGGCGACGGCGGCGAGCGGCAGGGACAGCGCCAGCACGCCGGCGAGGAACGTTCTCGTTGCGGTCATTCACATCCTCCGGATGTCTTGAAGCGGTTGCCCCGGGCTGAAAGCAGGTTGGGATCCCGGGAGGGGGGGGGGAGGGAACGGTAGCACACGGCTCATCTGGGTCTCGGCAAATCAGACGACGCGGCGCGGCAATCACGCGCAATCCATCACAAACCACCGGAAGGACTGGGGTGCAATCAACGCACTTCCCGTCCCTACTTCCCATCCCAGAGTAGTTCAACGTCCCACCCAGAGTAGTTCAGTCCCTGGTGGCCCAGCGTCGCCCTACCTGGCCAGCGTGACCACGGTGACGGCGTCACCACCCTCGTGCTGGTCCCCCCTGCGGTGTTCCGCCACGTAGGGCGACCCTGTCAGCGCCTCCCGCAGCGCCTGCTTGAGCGCGCCGGTCCCGTGCCCGTGGAGGATGAGGCACTGCGGCTCCCCCTCGGCGTAGAGCCGGTCGAGGAACCGGACCACCTCCCGCTGCAGCTCGTCCACCCGCAGCCCGCGCACGTCGAGCCTCCGGTCGGCGACGCGCACCGCCTCGGGGCGGGCCTCCTCCGCCCGGGCCAGCCGGTCGGCGGCGCTGATCCCGAGCCGGGCCTGCCGGGCCGTGCCGGTCAGCGCCACCAGATCGGCGAGCGGCCGCCGGACCTTGAGCGCCCCGGCCTGGACCAGCGCCTGGGCGCCGTCGACCGAGAGCACCTCGCCTTCCTGCCCGAGCGAGGCGATGCGGACCCGCACCCCGGGGCGGACCTCGCCGCCGGGCAGCGCCTCGGCGGCGGTCTCGGCCTGCACCGCCGCCCGCTTCGAGGCCCCACCCACCTGCGCCTTCCAGGCCTCCAGCTGGGCCGCCGCCTCGCTGGCCTTCTTGACCGAGGGCTGGGCCTGCAGCGCCGCCAGCAGCCCGGCCACCTCGGCGCGGGCCGCCTCCAGCTCCTCGACGATGGCCTCGCCGACCCGGGCCGCCGCCGCCCGCTCGGCGCGGTGGGCCTCCTCCTGGCGCGCCCGGGCCGCCGCCTCGGCCTGCCGCGCCGCCGCCCCGGCCCGCTCCGCCGCCTCCCGCGCCGTGGCCAGCGCCCCCCGCTCGGCGTCGAGCGCCGCCAGCGCCTCGCCGAGCGCCCCGCCGCGGCCGCTGCGCGCCTCCCGGGCCCGCTGCACCACCGCCGCCGGCAGCCCCACCCGCGCCGCCACCTCGATGGCCGAGGAGCTGCCCGGCGAGCCGAGGTGGAGCTGGTAGGTGGGGGCCAGCCGCTCGGCGTCGAAGCCGACCCGGGCGTTGGCGTAGGTGGGGTCGGTGAGCGCCAGCGCCTTGAGCTCGTCGAGGTGGGTGGTGACCAGCACGGTGGCGCCGCGGGCCACCAGCGCCTCGAGGATGGCCGCCGCCAGCGCCGCCCCCTCGCGCGGGTCGGTGTCGGCGGCGATCTCGTCCACCAGCACCAGCGAGCCGGGGATGGCGCCGGCCAGCATCTCCTTCACCGCGGTGAGGTGGGCGGTGAAGGTGGAGAGGTCCTGGTGCAGGTCGCCACGCTCGTCGATGGCCGCCTTGACCTCGAGGAAGAAGGGGAGGCTCGACCCCTCGGCGGCCGGCACCGGAAGGCCGGCGCGCAGCATCAGCGCCGAGAGCGCCACGGCGCTGATGGCCACCGTCTTGCCGCCGCCGTTCGGCCCGGAGACCACCAGGGCGCGGGCCGGCGCCTCCATGCGGACGTGGCTCGGCACCACCTTCTTGCCCTGCAGCGAGAGCAGCGGGTGGCGCAGCGAGCGCAGCTCGAAGCCGTCGCGCTCGGCGGTCAGCGCCGGGGCGTGGGCGTCGAGGTCGGAGGCCAGCCGGGCCGCCCCCTCCAGGGCGTCGAGCTCGGCCAGCACCGCCAGGCCGCGGGTGAGCGCCGCGGCCCGGGCGGTGACCGCGCCGGAGAGCTCGCGCAGGATGCGGGCCTCCTCCTCGAGGGCGGTGGCGTTGGCGATGGCCAGCTCGTTGCCCAGCTCCACCAGCCCGTCGGGCTCGACGAAGAGCGTCTGGCCCGACTGCGAGGCGTTGTGGACGATGCCCGGCACCGCGGCGCGGGCGTTGGCGAGGATGGGCAGCACGTACCGCTCGTTGCGGATGGTGAAGTAGCGGTCGCGCAGGTGGCGCTCCATCTCCGGATCCGAGAGGTAGCCCTCCACCCTGGCCTTCAGGGCCCGGTGCAGCCCACGGCCCCGCTCCCGGGCCGCCGCCAGCTCGACGCTGGCTCGGTCGGAGACGGTGCCCGAGGGCTCGATGGCCCGCTCGATCCGGTCGGCCAGCCGGTCGTCCGGCTCGAGCGGCTCGGCCAGGGCCGCGAGGCGTGGCGC
Organism: Anaeromyxobacteraceae bacterium; assembly: GCA_032654565.1. Classification (GTDB taxonomy): domain Bacteria; phylum Myxococcota; class Myxococcia; order Myxococcales; family Anaeromyxobacteraceae; genus JADKCZ01. The sequence goes on from JAULAX010000011.1 coordinate 9,168, forward strand.
CTCCCCGGCCCGGGCCAGCAGCGCCGCCCGGGTCCGGGCCACGGCGCGGGCCAGGGCCGCCACCTCGCGCAGCGAGAGCGGCTCCAGCACGCCGCCCCGCGAGGCCCGGTCGAGCGTGGCCTCGACGTCGGCCAGGCCGCCGAACGGCAGCGAGGTGCCGGACTCGGAGAGGCGCCGGGCCTCGTCGACGCGGGCCAGCGCCTCCCGCGCCGCGGCGGCGTCGGGGAGGAAGGGCAGGGCCAGGGCGCGGCGCTGGCCGGCCGGGAGCCGGCAGCGCCCGGCGAGGGCGGCGAGGATCTCGGGCCAGCCGAGCTGGGCCAGGGTGCGGTCGTGGCTCATGGGCTTGGGCCGGGTCGTACCGTGTCCGCCGGCGCCGCGCCACCGCGCCGGGACCCGGGCTGGCCGCCGCGGCCATCGCGGCTATCATGCGCCCATGACCCCTCCCGGCCGCCCGGCCTGCCTCCTCGCGCTGGCCGCGCTGTGCGCCTGTGCCGGCGCGCCGCCGGTCCGGCCGCCCCCCACCCCGTCGCCGCTCACGGCCCCGGCGTCGCCACCGGTCGCCGCCCCGGACTGTCTCCCGGGGGAGGCCGGGGATCCCGCCGGGGTGGAGGCGGCCTGCGCCCGGCAGCTCCAGCGGGTCGACGATCCGGCGCTGCGGCTGCGCCGGGCGCTGGCGCTGGAGCAGCTGGGGCGCGACGCCGAGGCCATCGCCGAGCTGCAGCGGCTGGTGTCGGCCGACCCGGCCCACGCGGCGGCGCGGGCCCGGCTGGCCGAGCGGTACGAGGCGGTGGGGCGCTTCGGCGAGGCCGAGGTGGAGCTGCAGGCGCTCGCCCAGGCCGTCCCGGGCCGGCCGGAGGGCTGGCGCCGGCTGGCCGCCTTCTACGTCCGCCGGGGGCTCACCGAGAACGCCCGGGCCGCCGAGGCCAGGGCCCGCGACGCCGAGGCCAGGCCCCAGCGCGAGCTGCGGCCGCTGCGCCCCAGCGGCCGGTGAGGGCCCGCCGGCCTGGCCTGCGTGCCCCGGCGCCGGGCCCGGTCTCGGCCTTCGTCTCGGTGGCGGCGGCGAGGTGGAGCGGCCGCTACCGGGCCGCCGCGGCCGTGGCCGCCCGGGTCAGCCCCGCCACCGCCGCCGCGGTCTCCAGCCTCCGGCCCGAGGCGCTGAAGATCAGCCAGACCCGCTTGCCCCGGAAGACGTTGAGCTGGACCACCGGGAAGGCGCTGCTGCCCATGTTCACCCAGTAGGCGCCGTCACCCAGGCCGGCCACCTCCACCGGCGTGGCCTTGAGCTGGACGGCGCCGGCCCTGGCCGCCGCCGGGGTGGTGCCGGTGGTGTCGCTCGGCGCCCGCCGCGCCAGCAGGCTCACCGAGAGCCGGGCCTTCGAGGAGGCCTCCAGTGAGGTGAAGTTGCAGGTGGAGAGCGTCGCCATGGAGCCCGTGGCCTTCACGATCTCCCGCTCGAGCTTGCCGGGCCCGAACTTGCGCGGCGCGAAGGCGGCCTCCAGGTCGGCCTGCTGAAGCATGGCGCAGGCGTTCCAGTCCGCCGCCGCCAGCGCCAAGGCGCCGGGCCAGAGCCCCGCGCCCACCGCGGCCATCGCCACCACCGCCCACCGCCGGCCGTGCTGCATGGTTGACCTCCCTGACGACGTGGACCGCGAGAACCAGGTGGACCGCAGGAACCGGCCGCGACGCTACTGCGCCAGGTAGCCGCCGTCGACCACGAAGGGGCCGCCGGTGACGCCGCCGGCCAGCTCGCCGGCCAGGTAGACCACCGCCGCCCCGATCTCCTCCACCGAGAGCAGGCGCCGCTGCGGCACCAGCGGGAAGATGACCTCCTCCAGCACCCGCTCCAGCGCCACGCCGCGGGTGCGGGCCAGGTCGCCGAGCTGGTTGCGGACCAGCGGGGTGTCGACGTAGCCGGGGCAGAGGGCGTTGACGGTGATGCCGTGCGGCGCCCCCTCCAGCGCCGCCACCCGGGTCAGGCCGAGGACGCCGTGCTTGGCCGAGTTGTAGCCGGCCTTGCCGGCGAAGCCGACCAGCCCGTTGACCGAGGCCACGTTGACCACCCGCCCCCAGCGCCGCTGCTTCATGTGCGGGAAGACGCGCTTGATGGCCAGGAACGGCGCCACCAGCATCACCTTGAGCAGCAGCTCGAACTTCTCGGCGGGGAAGTCCTCGATGGGGGCGACGTGCTGCAGGCCGGCGTTGTTGACCAGGATGTCGAGCCGGCCCCACCGGGCCAGGGCGGCGTCGATGGCGGCGTTGAGCTCCGCCTCCCGGGTCACGTCGCAGGGGAGGGCCACCGCCTCGAGCCCCTGCGCCGCCAGGCCGGCGACGGCGGCGTCGAGGGCCGGGCCGGGGCGATCCGAGAGCGCCAGCCGGGCCCCCTGCCGGCCCAGGTCGAGGGCCACCTGCAGGCCGATGGCGCCGGCGGCGCCGGTGATGAAGGCGACGCGCTGCAGGTGGGGCTGGGCCATGCCGGGCTCTCCGCGGGGGGCTAGAAGGGGAAGTTGCGGGCCAGGTGCAGCGCCTCGCCGACGAAGCCGCGCCGGAAGGCCAGCACCCCCACCACGAAGACGCTGCCGATGATGACCGTGACCCAGTCGCCGACCCCGGAGAGGTAGTTGTCCATGGTCACCACCACCAGCGCGCCCACCGACGGTCCCATCACCGTCCCCATGCCGCCCAGCAGCGTCATCAACACCACCTCGCCGGACTTGTGCCAGTGGGAGTCGGTGAGGGTGGCGAACTGCAGCACCAGCGCCTTGGTGGAGCCGGCCAGCCCGGAGAGGCCGGCCGAGATCACGAAGGCCACCAGCTTGTAGCGGTCGACGTCGTAGCCGAGCGAGAGGGCCCGCGGCTCGTTCTCGCGGATGGAGCGGAGCACGTGGCCGAAGGGGGAGTGGATGGTCCGGTAGATGACGAAGAAGCCGAGCAGGAAGACGGCGTAGACCACGTAGTAGAGGGTCAGCGGCCGCTCCAGCGGGATCAGCCCGAAGAGCGCACCGCGCGGGATCCCCTGCAGGCCGTCCTCCCCGCCGGTGAAGGGGAGCTGCACGGCCAGGAAGTAGAGCATCTGGGCGAAGCCCAGGGTGATCATGGCGAAGTAGATGCCGGAGCGGCGGATGGCCAGGCCGCCGATGCACAGGCCGAGCAGGGTGGCCACCAGGGTGCCGGCCAGCAGCCCCAGCTCCGGCGGCCAGCCCCAGACCTTGAGCACGTGGCCGGTGACGTAGCCGGCGCTCCCCAGGAAGGCGGCGTGGCCGAAGGAGAGCAGGCCGGTGTAGCCGAGCAGCAGGTTGAAGGCGCTGGCGAAGAGCGCCATGCAGAGCACGTTCATGAGGAAGACCGGGTAGACCATGAGCGGCATGGCCAGCCCCAGCAGCCCCATGGCGACGAAGAAGGCCCGCTTGCGCCCCGGGGTGATGATGCCGGCGCGCCAGGCGGCGCGGGACTCCTGGATCCCCGGAGGCCCGCTCACGTCTCCCTCCCGAACAGCCCGGCCGGGCGGAACAGCAGCACCACCGCCATGATGGCGAAGACCACGGTGGAGGCGGCCGGCGGGTAGAGGAACTTGGTCAGCCCCTCGACCAGCCCCAGCCCCAGGCCGGTGACGATGGAGCCGAAGATCGACCCCATGCCACCCACCACCACCACCGCGAAGACCACGATGATCAGCGACGAGCCCATCGACGGGCTCACCTGGTAGATGGGCGCGGCCATCACCCCGGCGAAGCCGGCCAGGGCCACGCCGAAGCCGAAGGTGAGGGTCATCATCAGCGGCACGTTGACGCCGAAGGCCTGCAGCAGGCGCGGGTTCTCGGTGCCGGCCCGCAGGTAGGCGCCCAGCCTGGTCCGCTCGATGACGAACCAGCTGCCGAAGCAGACCACCAGCGAGACCAGCACCACCCAGGCACGGTACCTGGGCAGGTACATGAAGCCGAGGTTGGCCCCGCCCTGCAGCGCCTCCGGCACCGGGTAGGAGCTGCCGGAGTTGCCGTAGGCGTGGTGGAAGAGCCCCTCGATGATCAGGGTGAGGCCGAAGGTGAGGAGGAGGCCGTAGAGGTTGTCGAGCTGGTAGAGCCTGCGCAGCATGGTGCGCTCCACCGCCATGCCGAGCAGGCCGGTCGCCAGCGGGGAGAGCAGCAGGGCCGGCCAGTAGCCGATCCCCAGCTGGCTCAGCCCCAGCCAGGCCAGGAAGGCCCCGGTCATGTAGAGGGCCCCGTGGGCGAAGTTGACCACGTTGACCAGGCCGAAGATGACGGCCAGCCCCAGCGAGAGCAGGGCGTAGAACGAGCCGTTGATGAGCCCCACCAGCAGCTGTCCGTAGAGCGCCTGCATGCGGCCTCCTCCTCCTGGCCGGCTACTTCTTCACCGCCAGCGGGCAGGCCTGGGCCTCCACCGAGGGGAAGGCCTCTGCGGCCGGGATGGTCTTGACGATGGTGTAGTAGTCCCACGCGTACTTGGAGGCCTCGGGGGCCTTCACCTGCACCAGGTACATGTCGTGGCGGAAGAGGCCGTCCGGTCCGATGCTCCCCTTGGCGAAGAAGTCGTTGACCGGGGTGGCCTTCATCCGGGCGATGACGGCGTCGGCGTCGTCGCTGCCGGCCGCCTTGATGGCCTTGAGGTAGTGGGTCACCGCCGAGTAGAGGCCGGCCTGGACCATGGTGGGCATGGCCTTCTTCTTGTTGTCGGCGTGGGACTGGAACTTCTTCGACCAGGCGCGGCTGGCCTCGTCGCGGTCCCAGTAGAAGGCGGTGGTCAGGTACATGTTCTTGGCGATGGACAGCCCCAGGCTGTGGACGTCGGAGATGAAGACCAGCAGGCCGGCCAGGGTCTGCTTGGGGGTGAGGCCGAACTCGGCGGCCTGCTTGATGGTGTTGATGGTGTCGGCGCCGGCATTGGCCATGCCCACCACCTGGGCCCCGGAGGCCTGGGCCTGCAGCAGGTAGCTGGAGAAGTCGGAGCTGTTCTGCGGATGGCGGACCGCGCCCAGCACCTTGCCGCCCGAGGCCTCCACCACCTTGGCGGTGTCGGCCTCCAGCGACTTGCCGAAGACGTAGTCGGCGGTGACGAAGAACCAGCTCTTGCCGCCGTTCTTCACCACCTCGCGGCCGGTGCCGTTGGCCAGCGACCAGTTGTTGTAGGTGTAGTGGACGTTGTAGGCGTTGCACTTCTCGCCGGTGATGGCGGTGGTGGCCGGGCCGGAGAGCAGGGTGAGCCGCTTCTTCTCGGCGGCCAGCGGCATCACCGCCAGGGCGGTGCCGCTGTTGACGAGGTCGACCACCACGTCGACCCCGCCCTCGTCGAACCACTTGCGGGCGGTGTTGGAGGCGATGTCGGCCTTGTTCTGGTGGTCGGCGGAGACCACCTCGATCTTCTTGCCGAGGACGGTGCCGCCGAAGTCGGCCACCGCCATCTGTACCGCCAGCACCGAGCCGGGCCCGGCCAGGTCGGAGTAGAAGCCGGTCATGTCGGTGAGGACGCCGATGCGGACCACGCCGTCGGAGACCTTGTCGGCGGCCCGCGGTGCGGCGGGGAGGGTGAGCAGCGCGGCGGCCATCAGGAGGGATGCGAAAGCTCTCATCACGGACCTCTCTTCCATGCGGGGGGATGCAGCTAGACGCCCAGGAAACCCTGCAGCTTCTCCATGCTCGCTTCGAGCTGGTCCTTCTCGATCATGTCGACGATGCGGCCGTGCTCGACCACGTAGTGGCGGTCGGCGAGCTTGGCCGCGAAGCGGAAGTTCTGCTCCACCATCACCACGGTGAAGCCGCGCGCCTTGAGGGTGGCGACCGCCCGCCCCAGCGCCTGGACGATGACCGGGGCCAGCCCCTCGGTGATCTCGTCGAGCAGCAGCAGCTTGGCGCCGACGCGCAGGATGCGGGCCATGGCCAGCATCTGCTGCTCGCCGCCGGAGAGCTTGCTGCCCGGGCTCTTCCGCCGCTCCTCGAGGTTGGGGAACATGGCGTAGAGCTCGGCCACCGACATCCCGCCGCTCCCCACCGCCGGCAGCAGGGTGAGGTTCTCCTCGGCGGTCAGGCTGGCGAAGACGCCGCGCTCCTCGGGGCAGTAGCCGATGCCGAGCTGGACGATCTTGTGCGTGGCCATGCCCACCGTCTCGCGGCCGTTGAGCATCACCGAGCCGGTGCGGCGGCTGGTGAGGCCGAGGATGGCCTTGAGGGTGGTGGTCCGTCCCGAGCCGTTGCGGCCCAGCAGCGTCACCAGCTCGCCGCGGTTCACCCGGAAGTCCACGCCGTGGAGGATGTGGGACTCGCCGTAGAAGGCGTGCAGGTCGGTGACCCGCAGCATCTCCACCGGCGGGGCGGCGACCGGGGCGATCACTCCGGCACCCCGATGTAGGCTTCCAGCACGCTGGGGTTGGTGGAGACCTCGGCGTAGGTCCCCTCGGCGAGGATGGTGCCGCGCTGCAGGACGGTGATGGTGTGGCAGAGATCGGCCACCACCGAGAGGTTGTGCTCGACCATCAGCACGGTGCGCTGCACGGCGACGCGGCGGATCAGCTCCACCACCCGCCCCACGTCCTCGTGCCCCATCCCCTGGGTCGGCTCGTCGAGCAGCAGCAGCTCGGGGTCGAGGGCCAGGGTGGTGGCCAGCTCCAGGGCCCGCTTTCGGCCGTAGGGCAGCTCCACCGCCACGGTGTCCCGGTGGGCGGCCAGGTCGACCGACTCCAGCAGCTCCACGGCCCGGCCGTGGAGCGCCTGCAGGGTGTGGTCGCTCTTCCAGAAGTGGAAGGAGGTGCCGAGCGGCCGCTGCAGCGCCACCCGCACGTTCTCCAGCACCGTCAGGTTGGGGAAGACCGCCGAGACCTGGAAGGAGCGGACCATGCCCTGGCGGGCCACGTCGGCGGGCCGGGCCCGGGTGATGTCGGCGCCGCGGTAGAGGATGGTGCCGGCGGTGGGCTGGAGGAACTTGGTGAGCAGGTTGAAGACGGTGGTCTTGCCGGCGCCGTTGGGGCCGATGAGGGCGTGGATGGTGCCGCGCCGGACCTTCAGGTCGACCCCGCCCACGGCCACGAAGCCGCGGAAGCTCTTCACCAGGCCGCGGGTCTCGAGGACCAGGGGGCCGGCGCCGGCGGGCTCGAGCGCGAGGGCGGCGCTCACGCGGCGGCTCCGGCGGCGAGGCGGGAGCGCGGGCCCCGGGGACCGGGACCGTCGAGCGCCTGTTCCACCATGGAGAAGCTCTTCATCCGGCGTTCCTTGCGGGGTTCGGCCGGCCGCTGTCCGATTTCGACGAGCTATAGACCGGTCGCGAAAAGTTTTCCGAACCATTTCCTGTCAGCAGCAGGTGTGCCAACTGGTCGCAGTCCATGGGTCGAATGAAAATAGCAGCAACGCAAGCACGTTGTACGCTCGACTCCCGTCCCAGAGTAATTGAGTGGGAAGCCAAAGTCCGAGAATCTGGACCAGGCGAAGGAGTTGCGCGCAAGGGCCCGGCAGGTATCTATCTGTTTTTCGGGGTGTTGGTCTGGGTCCAGAAGATCGGACTAGTTGTCCGAAGTCTTGGACTCTATGGCGCTCGCGCGCTGGATGAGCCGGTGCAGGCCGAGCTTCGCGTAGAGGGACGACCGGCTGATCCCCAGCTTCGCCGCCGCCGCCGCCCGGTCGCCCCCCAGCTCCTTGAGCGCCCGCCGCAGGATCTCCCGCTCGGAGAGGCGGAGCTGGGCCTTGAGGCTGGCCTCCTCGGCGCCGGCCCCCGGGTCGCTGGCCAGCAGCGACTGCGGCAGGTCGCTGCGGGTGATGACCCCGCCGGTCTTCACGTAGAGCGCCTGCTCCAGCACGTTGCGCAGCTCGCGCACGTTGCCGGGCCAGCCGTGGCCCCGCAGCGCCGCCGCGGCGCCCTCGTCGAGCCCCTCGACCGGCACCCCGGTCTCCCGCTCCAGCTGCCGCAGGATCTGCTCGGTGAGCAGCGGCAGGTCGTCGCGCCGCTCCCGCAGCGGCGGGATCTCCAGCCGCACCACGTTGAGCCGGTAGTAGAGGTCGTGCCGGAAGGTGCCCAGCTCCAGCATGGGCTCGAGCCGGCGGTTGGTGGCCGCCACGATGCGGACGTCGACCGGCTCGGGCTGGTCGGCGCCCACCGGCTCCACCTCGCGCTCCTGCAGCACCCGCAGCAGCTTGGCCTGCATGGCCAGCGGCAGCTCGCTGATCTCGTCGAGGAAGAGGGTGCCGCCATCGGCCAGGCTGAACTTGCCCTTCTTGCCGCGGGCCCGGGCCCCGGTGAAGGCCCCCTCCTTGTACCCGAACAGCTCCGACTCGAAGAGCTCGGTGGGGATGGCGGCGCAGTTCACCTTGAGGAAAGGGTGGAGGGCCCGGCCGCTCTCGACGTGGATGGCGTGCGCGAACAGCTCCTTGCCGGTGCCGCTCTCGCCCACCAGCAGCACGGTGGTGTCGCTGCGCGCCACCTTGCGGGCCAGCTCCTTGACCCGCCCCAGCTGCTCGTCCTGCCCGGCGATCTGCTCGAAGCTGTAGCGGGCGCCCAGCTGCCTGTTCAGCTCGGTCTTGTAGTAGTCGAGCTCCTTCTTCAGGCTGCGGAAGCGGCCGGTCATGGCGAAGAGGTCGTCGATGTCCTGGAACTGGATGGTGCCGACCACCGCCACCAGCTTCCCCTCCTCGAAGATGGGGATGCGGTTGCAGATCATCTCGTGGCCGCGGATCTTCTGGACGTGGGCGATCTCGGCCACGCCGGTCCTGGCCACGATGTGCATCCGGGTGTTCTCGACCACCTCGGTGACGTGGCGGCCGACCATGGCCTCCACCGGCTGGCCGAGGAACCTGGCGTAGGCCTTGTTGGTCTTGAGGATGCGCCCCTCCGGGTCGACGATGATCAACCCCTCGTAGGCGTTGCCGAGCGCGTCCTCCAGCATGTCGCGCTCCTTCTCCGCCCCCTCGGCGCGGGCCGCCAGCCGCCGCAGCAGCCGGTGCACCCAGCCGCTGCGCCGGATCCTCACGGGGCCGGCGCCTCCGCCCGCTCCCCCGCCCGCGCCAGCTGCCGCTCCAGCACCCAGGCCAGCGCCGCGGCGCGCGGCAGGCCGAACGCCAGGCTGCCGAGGGCCACCGGCCACGGGGCCGAGAGGTAGAGCGTGAACATGGCGCCGTTGGTGAGGAGCCAGATCCCGGCCAGCAGCAGCCCCAGCGCCCGCCGCCGCCGCTCCACCTCGTAGAGGGCGGTGGCGAAGACCCCGGCGATCAGGCCGTTGATGGCGCAGGTCACCACCGAGATGGCGTCCACCCCGAGCAGCCCCAGCATGTCGCGGAAGAGCTCGCTCATGTACGGCAGCAGCAGGTAGGGCGGGGTGGTGGCGGTGAAGAGCCGCCCCACGGTGTCGAAGGCGAGGTGGACCAGCGTCGCGGTGAGGGCGAGCCTGGCCAGGCGCGGCGGGGCGGGCGGCGGCATGGTCCGGTCGTAGCAGGGCGGGGGGTGGCGCGCCAGCGCCGGCGTGTTCCGGGCCGGCGGCGGGATCGGGGCCGTAGTAGGGTGCCGCGGTGCCGCGCCCGCCCGCGCCCGCCATGCCGGATGGCCCCGACGACGCCGCGCTGGTGGCCGCCGCGCTGCGCGGCGAGGCCGGGGCCCAGCGGGCCCTCTACGACCGCCACCGGCCCGCGGCCTGGCGGGTGGCCCGCGCCTTCGCCGACTTCGACGCCGACGACATCGACGACGTGGTCCAGGAGAGCCTGGTCCGGGCCTTCCGCAGCCTGGCCAAGCTGAAGGAGCCGGAGCGCTTCGGCCCCTGGCTCCTCACCATCACCCGCAACCGCGCCCTCTCCCGGCTGGCCCGCCGCCGGGCCGGCGGCGACCTGGCCGAGGAGCTGGCCCGGGAGGCCGAGGTGGCCGCCACCGAGCCGCCCGCCGCCCCCGACCCGTCCGCCGCCGCCGAGCTGGAGCTGGTCCGGCGGATCATCGCCGAGCTTCCCGAGGGGCCGGAGAAGGTGACCGTCCAGCTCTTCTACGTGGAGGGGGCGCTCTCGGCCCGGGAGATCGCCGAGCGGCTCGGGGTGGGCAAGAGCGCCATCACCATGCGGCTGGAGCGGTTCCGGGCCAAGGTGAAGCGCCGCCTGCTGGCCGAAGTGGCCAGGTTGAGGGGAGAGGGGTCTTGACGGTGATGCACCTGACGACACCCACCTACCTGGCCCTCCTCGACGGGACCCTCCCGGCGGGGGAGGCGCGCGCATTGGCGGCCCACCTCGACGCCGGCTGCGAGGCCTGCGAGGGCTGGTTGGCGGACCGGACCGGCGCCGATCGGCTCGACGGGCGGGTGGACGCCGCGCTGGCGGCCCTCTCCGTCGCGACCGCCGGGGCCGGCCACGATCTCGAGTACGCGCGCCTCACCCGCGCCCTGGCCGACGGGGCGGGCGCCGCGCCATCCCGCCGCCGCTGGGTGGTGGGGCTGGCGGTGGCCGCCGCGGTGCTGGTGGCCGGCGTGGCCGGCCTGGTCCAGCGCCCCTCTGCCCCCGCCCCGGACGGCTGGGACGGGAACAAGGGCCAGGCCGGGCCGGTGGTGCCGCTGCGGCTGCGCTTCCTGGTGCTCCTCCCCCGCGCCGGCGCCGTCCCCGGGATCGAGAAGGGGATCTCCGGGCAGGTGGTGTCGCCGGAGTCGAGCCTGCAGTTCCAGGTGGAGCTGGGGCGCGAAGCCGACGTGGTGCTGGCCCGCGTCACCGGCGCCACCGCCGAGCCCTTCTTCCACGCCCGGCTCCCGGCCGGCCGCACCGTGGTCTCGCTGTCGGGCCAGCCGGCGGCCTACCCCATGGCCCAGCTGGCCGGCCCGCAGCGCTTCCTGGCGCTGGCCGGGGCCCAGCCGGTCGAGCCGGCCGACGTCGACCGCGCCGCCCGGGGCGCCGCCGCCGCCGCCGGGCCTGGTCAGCCCATCTCCCTCGACGTCATCGAGGTCCACGTCCGCTGATCGTGCCCGGCGCCGGGGTCGAGACACTGGCGTGGGAAGCGCGGTTGCGGCATGACACGGGTGGAATGGCGCTGACGACGCGACCGCGGCGGTGCGCGGGTGGCCTCGCGGCCGCCCTGGCCCTGCTCTGCCTCGGCTGCGCCGGCCTGCCGCTGGCCGGCGCCGGCGAGAAGGGCGGGCTGGTCCCGGTGGCGGTCTCCCCCGAGGCCCTGGCCTCGGCGCTGCAGCCCCGCCGCCTGGCCCTGCTGGTGGGCGTGCAGCGGTTCGACGACCCCCGCTGGCGGCCGCTCCGCTTCCCCGAGGCCGACGCCGCGGCCTTCGGCGAGGTGCTGCGCGACCGGGAGCGGGGCGCCTTCGACGAGGTGGAGGTGCTGGGCGGGGCGCCCACCCGGGACGGGTTCCGCCGGGCCCTGCAGCGGCTGGCCGATCGGACCCGCGACGAGCAGGACACCGTGGTCCTCTACCTCTCCTCGCACGGCACCCTGGCGCGCGACGCCAGCGGGCAGCTGCGGCGTTACCTGGTGCTGGCCGACACCGCGATGGCCGACGTGCCCGGCACCGCCCTCTCCATGGAGGAGCTGCGCCGCGACTTCGACCGGCTCCGCTCCCGCCGCAAGGTGCTGGTGCTGGCCACCTGCCACTCCGGCGGCGGCAAGTCGCTGCTCCCCGAGGGGGTGCAGCAGGAGCTGGCCGGCATCAAGGCCGGCTTCTTCGTGCGGCCCATCGAGGAGGTGAGCCGCGCCAGCGTGGTGCTGGCCGCCAGCGACTGGGGCGAGACGGCGCGGGAGGACGAGCAGCTCGGCCACGACGTCTACACCCACTTCCTGGTCGAGGCCCTGCGCCTCGGCGCCGATCGGAACGGCGACGGCGCCGTCACCGCCTCGGAGGCCCACGACTACGCCCGGCGCATGACCTACCAGTTCACCGGCGGCCGGCAGCGCCCCAGCGCCGAGTCGACCGAGGTGGGCGTCGACCCCATCGTGCTGGTGGGCAAGGTGCTGCGGGCCGGCAAGCCCGAGCTCTACAGCTACGCGCCGGTGCTCGACGGCTTCGAGATCCGGGTGGACGGCAGGCCGCTGGCCGAGCTGCCCGGCGGCGTGGCGGTCGACCCCGGTCGCCACCTGGTCCAGGTGGCCAAGGGGGGTGGGCCGGCCCTCTTCGACGGCCGCCTCGAGCTGGACGCCGGGCAGCGCGTCGACCTGCAGGACCTGGTGCGGCAGGCGGAGGGGCGGTGGGAGGTGGGCCCCCGGGTCGGCCTCTTCACCTTCCTCGACCAGGCCAGCCGGGACCAGCTCATCGGCCCCGCCGGCACGGTGGGCGCCACCGCCTCCTTGCGCGACTGGCCGGGGCGCCACCTGGTGCTGCGGGTGGACGTGGCCGGCTCGACCGGGCGCGGCGGCTACGCCGGGGCCGGCGGCAGCGCCAGCTTCGACTACCAGCTCTTCGCGGCCGGGGTGGCGGTGGCCTGGCGCGCCGAGCCGTCCTGGCTGCGGGGAGGCTCGCTGCAGGCCGGGCCGCGCCTCTCGGCGCTCCGGGTGGCCCGGCAGTTCGATCTGGAGCTGGCCGCGGCGTCGCAGACCTGGTTCACCCTCACCCCCGGGCTGCTGCTGGGCGCCGATTTCCCGCTCGGGAAGGGGCTGGTGTTCTCCACCGAGCTGCACCTCGACTGGGCGATGGTGAGGGTGGACGGGAAGGACCGCTCGACCGGCTTCGGCGAGTGGATGGTGGGCGTGGGCTACCGGTTCCGGTAGGGGCGTGACCGAAGATGGCGACCCGGGGTCCATGTGAAGGGATGGCACCAATGACCGCACCGCATCGACTGGCGCTGGCGGCGCTCCTCGGGCTGGCCGGCTGCGGCGGGCTGGAGACGCCCGACCTCGCCCACGGCGCCGTCGAGGTGCGGGTGGTGGGGGCGAGCGCGGATGGCTTCGCCTATCCGCTCGGCCAGCCGGGGCTGTCGAGGCGGGTGGCCGCCGACGGGAGCGTCCGCTTCGACGGCCTGCCGGTGGGCCCGCTGCGGCTGCTGGTCTACGACGACACCCTCGTCGATGGGACCCGCCGCGCCGAGCTGGTCGGGGCGGTGGTCACCGGGGCCGGGGTGGTCCGCCTGGTGCGCAACGGCGAGAACGCCCCGGTGGCGCCCGCCGACAAGATGGCCTGGGCCGGCCGGGTGGTGGCCTCGGTGTCGCCCGACGGCGGCGGCCTCGCCGTGGCCCCCCGCTTCGCGGTGGTGGGGACCGCCCTGGCCGCCATCGCCTCGCCCGGCAGCCCGGCGGCGGAGCTCGGGCTGCTCCCGGCCGCCGCCGGGGTCTACCAGCTCACCGCCGCCGAGGACGGCTACAAGCCGGCCACGCTGGACATCGACGTGGCCAGCGCCACCAACGGCTACGACGTGCCCCTGGAGATCGAGACCAGCGGCGACGGTCCGCGCGGCTGCGAGGCCAGCGGCGGCGCCTGCGTCAACGGGCTCCACTGCGAGGCCGAGACCGGCCGGTGCGTCCAGTGCCTCGCCGACGGCGACTGCCCCGCCGGCGCCAGCTGCGATCTCGGCGAGCACTTCTGCTCCGCCCCCCCGCCCGGCGGCCCCGGGTACGGGGCGGTCTGCTCCAGCTGCACCGTCGACACCCAGTGCGACGGCGGGACGCTCGCCGCCGGCCGCTGCGAGCTGGCGGCCGGGTCGGCCACCGGGTTCTGCACCTGGGCGCCGCCGGCCGGCTACGGGAGCTCCTGCCCCGCCGGCTTCATCTTCGTGGCCGACGACGCCGGCATCGACCGCTGCCTCCCGGCCGTGACCTGCCAGGCCTACTTCGCCAAGTTCGGCCAGGGGTGCTTCAGCGACGACGGCTGCCAGGCCGGCGGGGCGGTGGCCGGATCCACCTGCTACGGCGCCGACCCCGACGTCGACGTCCCGGGGTACTGCACGGCCGAGTGCCGGACGGCGCCCGACACCTGCGTGGTCCCGGGCTTCCACTGCGAGCCCGGCCTGCTGCGCTGCCTCAGGAACTAGCCTCCGTCCCCGCCCCTTGGGGGTGTTCGGCGTCGCGCCCCGTGCCGGAGCGAGGTAGAACGGGGAGCCATCGCCTCCGAGGGGATTCCATGAAGCTCGCCGCCCTGCCGGCCACCTTGCTGCTCGTCCTCGCCGCCGGTGCGCCGGGCGCCCCCCACGCCGCCCCCGGCGACGGTGCGCCGCCCGCTCCGGCGGCGGCCACGCCGGCGGCGGTGCCCCCGGCGCTCACGCTGGCCCAGCTGAGCCGCGGCCTCACCGCGGTGGACGACGCCGAGCGGCAGGGCACGCTCCCCGAGCAGCGGACCCGCTGGCTGGCCGCGGCCGCCGCCAACCCGGGCGACGCCGGGGCCCGCATCCTGGCCGCCTACGCCCTGCCCCACACCGACGACACCTGGGCGGAGCTGAAGTTCCTCTCCGAGCAGCACCGCAGGTCGGCCGCCCCCTGGCTGGCCATCTGGCGCCTCTACCTGGAGTGGGGCGTGCTCGACCAGGTGGAGCGCACCATGCCGCTGGCGCTCGAGGCGGACCCGGGGAACTGGCTGGTGGGGCTGACCGCCGCCGCGGTGGCGGAGCGGCGCGGCCAGGCCGGCCCGGCCGCCGCCGGCTACCGGGCGGCGCTGGCGATCGACCCCGGCAACGTCGATGCCCACGTCGGCCTGGCGCGGCTGGCGCAGGCGGCCGGCGACGAGGTGACCGCCCGGCTCGAGGCCGACGCCGCGCTCAAGGAGCTGCCGGGTCACGCCCCGGCGCTGCGGGTGCTGGCCGGGCTGGCCGAGGCGCGCGGGGATGGGCCCGGCGCGGCCAGCCTCTACGGCCGGGTGGTCGCGGCCAACCCGCGCGACCGGGCCTCGCGGGTCAAGCTGGCCCGGCTGCTGCGCCAGCAGGGGGACGCCGCCGGCGCGCGCGACCAGTGGAAGGCGGCGCTGGTCATCAAGGAGGACGCCGAGACCCTGGTGGCGCTGGCCGAGGCGGCCCGCCTCAGCGGCGACACCGCCACCGAGCAGCGGTCGCTGGAGCGGCTCTCGGCGCTCGATCCCGGCAACTCGGAGTGGCGGCGCATCGCCGAGATCCGCCTCCAGGCCAACGACCCCGCCGGAGCCGAGCGGGCCCTGCGGCAGGCGGTCTCGCGTGACCCCAAGGACGCGCAGAACCAGCTGGCGCTGGGCAGGCTGCTGGCCGGCTCCGGGCGCCTCGAGACCGGGCTGGAGCACCTGCGCGCCGCCGGCGAGGCCGGGGCCTCCGAGCGCGAGGAGGCGGAGAAGCGGATCAACCTCCGCAAGCACACCACCCCGGAGCTCGGCGCCCTGCAGCGGGCGGTGGGCGCCCTCATCGACGCCACCTATCGCCAGCGGCTCAAGGAGCTGCCCCGCCTCTCCGGCAAGCTGACCATCCGGGTGACCACCGACGCCTCGGGGCGCGCCGCGCTCGTCGAGGTGGTCGAGGACACCCTCCACGACGACGCCGTCCGGGCTTGCGCCTACTGGAACCTGAAGGATGCCGCCTACCCCACGCAGAAGCCGGGCCGCTCGTCGTTCAGCTTCACGCTCCGCCCGGGGCGCTGACCGGCCGGTCCGCGCCGGGCTGGAGCTCCTGCTCGAGGCCCGGGGCGGGCCGCTGCGGGGGCGCCGCGTCGGGCTCATCTGCAACCCCACCGCGGTGGACGGCCGGCTGCGCCACGCCGCCGACCTGCTCCACGCCCTGCCCGGGGTGACGCTGGCGGCGCTCTTCGGCCCGGAGCACGGCGTCCGCGGCGACGCCCAGTACCTGGTGGCGGTGGCCGGCGAGACCGACGCCGCCACCGGCCTGCCGGTCCACTCCCTCTACGGCGCCACCCGCGACTCGCTCCAGCCGCGCCCCGAGGCGCTGGCCGGGCTCGACGCCCTCTGCTTCGACATCCAGGACGTCGGCGCCCGCTACTACACCTACCAGGCCACCATGCTCCTCTGCATGGAGGCGGCGGCCCGGGCCGGGATCGCCTTCGTGGTGCTCGACCGGCCCAACCCCATCGGCGGCCTGCGGGTGGAGGGGCCGGCGCTCCGCCCCGGGTTCGAGAGCTTCTGCGGGCTGCACGATCTCGCTCCCCGCCACGGCCTGACGGTGGGGGAGCTGGCCCGGCTCTTCGTGGCCGAGCGCGGGATGGCCCTCGACCTCACGGTGGTGCCGTGCACGGGCTGGCGGCGCGGGCAGGGGTTCCTGGCCACCGGGCTCCCCTGGGTGTCGCCGTCCCCCAACATGCCGACGCCGGAGACGGCGCTGGTCTACCCGGGGATGTGCCTGCTGGAGGGGACCAACCTCTCCGAGGGGCGGGGCACCACCCGGCCGTACCAGCTCTTCGGCGCCCCCTGGCTCGACCCGGCGCGGCTGGCGGCGGCGCTCACCGCGGAGCGGCTCGCCGGCGTCCGCTTCCGGCCGGCCAGCTTCACGCCCACCTGGGACAAGCACGCCGGGGTCCGCTGCCACGGCGTCGAGCTCCACGTCCACGACGCCGAGGCCTTCCGCCCCTTCCGCGCCGGCCTGGCCTGCGTGCTCCAGGCCCGGGCCCAGGCCCCGGAGCGGTTCCGCTGGCGGACCGAGACCTACGAGTTCGTCGACGGCGTCCCGGCCTTCGACCTGCTCTGCGGCTCGGCGCGGGAGCGGACCGGCATCGAGGCCGGGGCGACGCTGGCCGAGCTGGTGGCCCCCTTCGCCGGGGAGGAGCGGGCCTTCGCCCGGCGCCGGGCCCGGGTCCTCGCCTATCATGGCTGACGTGGACCCCCGCCCCGAGATCGCCCTGCTGGGCGGCTCCTTCAACCCGCCCCACGTGGCCCACGTGATGGCGGCCTGGTGGGCGCTGGCCACGCTCCCGGTGCGCGAGGTCTGGCTGCTCCCCACCTGGCGCCACCCGTTCGGCAAGGCGCTGGCCCCGTGGGAGGACCGGGTGCGGATGTGCGAGCTGGCCATCGCCCACCTGCGCGGCGCCCACGTCTGCACCGCCGAGGAGGCGCTGCGCGACGACCCGCTCTGCGGCCGGACGGCGCGCACCCTGGAGCACCTGGTGGAGCGCCACCCGGACCGTCGCTTCGCGCTGCTGGTGGGGGCCGACATCCTCCCCGAGACGCCCCGCTGGTACCGCTGGGACCGGGTGAACGAGCTGGCCCGGGTGGTGGTGGTGGGGCGGCAGGGATACCCGGGAGGGGAGGGGCCGGCCCTGCCCGCCATCTCCTCCAGCCAGATCCGCGAGCGGCTGGAGCGGGGCGAGCCGGTGGACCGGCTGGTGCCGCGCCGGGTGGTCGAGCACCTCCGGGCGCGGGGGCTCTACGCCGCCGGCCGGTGAATGCCCCTTGTGATCTGGCGCGGAATGCGGCGGAATGCCGCGCATGGACCCGAACCAGCCGCTCCCGACCTCCCGCCTCCTCCCGCGAATCGGGATGTACGCGTCGGCCTTCGGCGTCTTCCTCTGCGGCTGGCTGGCGATGAAGACCGAGGACTGGCGGTTGATCGTCGGGCTGACGGCGCTGGCCGCCGTGGCCGGGCTGGCCGCCTCGGCCTTCGGCAAGCGGACCCGCTAGGGGCGCCGGGACCGGGCCCCGGGCCTGGCGCGGTCAGGCGGCGCTGCGAAAGCGCAGCGCGTCGCCGTCCACCTCGACGCGGACCTCGTCGCCGGCCTCGAACTCGCCGGCCAGGATCTTCTCGGCCAGCGGCGCCTCGACCAGCCGCTGCACCGCCGAGCGCATGGGGCGGGCCCCCAGCGTCGGGTCGAAGCCGCCGTGGTCGAGCAGGAAGCCGGCCACCTCGGGCGCCGCCAGGTAGCGGATGCGCCGCTCGCCGTGCAGCCGCGCCGCCGACTCGGCCAGCAGCAGCACCGCCACCCTTGCCACCTCGTCGCGGGTGAGGGCCGGGAAGACCAGCCGCTCGTCGAGCCGGTTCCAGAGCTCCGGCGGCACCGCGCCGCGGGCCGCCGCCAGCACCCGGGCCTCGCGGGGCTCGGCCTGGCCGGCGGCGCCGAAGCCCATGGTGGGCTGGCCGGCGCGGGTGGCCTCGCCGGCGCCGAGGTTGGTGGTGAGCACCACCACGGCGTTGGAGAAGTCGATCTGGCGGCCGCGGCCGTCGGTGAGCCGCCCCTCCTCGAGCACCTGGAGCAGGAGCATCTGCACGTCGCGGTGGGCCTTCTCGATCTCGTCGAGCACCACCACGCAGGCTGGGCGGCGGCGCACCGCGTCGGTGAGCTGCCCGCCCTCGCCGTAGCCGACGTAGCCGGGGGCGGCGCCGACCAGGCGGGCCACGCCGGTGGGCTCGGCGCACTCGCTCATGTCGAGCTGCACCAGCGCCTCGCGCGAGCCGTAGAGGGCGTCGGCCAGGGAGCGGGCCAGCTCGGTCTTGCCGACGCCGGTGGGGCCGAGGAAGAGGAAGGAGCCCATGGGCCGGCGCGAGGCGAACCCGGCGAAGTTGCGCTTGAGCACCGCGGCCACCCGGCCGATGGCCTCGGCGTGGCCGATGACCCGCTCGCCGAGCGCCTGGGCCAGGCCGAGGATCCGCTCCCGGTCGGAGGCGATGAGCCGCGACTCGGGGAGGCCGGCCATCTTGGCCACCACCCGGGCCACGTCGGTGGCGTCGACGGTGCGCAGGTGCTGGCGCCGGGCCCGGCTGCCGGCCAGGTCGAGCACCGCCACCGCCTTGTCGGGCAGGAAGCGGTCGGTGATGTAGCGGGCCGAGAGCGAGGCGGCCGCCTGCAGCGCCTCGGTGGAGAAGCGGACGGCGTGGTGCTTCTCGTAGCGCGGCGCCAGGCCGGCCAGGATGGTGACGGTGTCGGCCACCGACGGCTCGCGCACCAGCACCGGCGAGAAGCGGCGCTCCAGGGCCGGGTCCTTCTGGATGTGGGTGCGGTACTCGTCGTGGGTGGTGGCGCCGATGCAGGGGAACTCGCCGCGGGCCAGCGCCGCCTTGAGCTCGTTGGCAGCGTCCTGCGGCCCCTCGCCGGTGGAGCCGGCGCCCATGATGGTGTGGACCTCGTCGATGAAGACGACGATGCGCCCCTCGGCCCGCTTCACCTCGTCCTTGAGCCCCAGCAGCTTCTCGGAGAAGGAGCCGCGCAGCTGGGTGCCGGCCAGCACGCTGGCCATGTCGATCTCCACCAGGGTCCGCTCGGCGCCGGCGCCGCCGCCGAGCAGCAGCCGCTGGGCGATCCCCTCGACGATGGCGGTCTTGCCCACCCCCGGCTCGCCCACCAGCAGCGGGTTGTTGGTGCGCCGCTTGCCGAGGACGTCGATGGCCTCCTCGACCTCGCGCTCGCGCCCCACCAGCGGGTCGAGCTTGCCGTCGGCGGCCAGCTCGGTGAGGTTGCGCCCCAGCTGCGAGAGCCAGGGGTACTGGCGGGGATCGAGGGCGTGGCGGGAGCGGGGGGCGTGGGCGGCCGGGGCGGCGGCGTGGCGCGGCTCGGCGGCGGGCTCGGCGGCGAGGCGGGCTCGGCGGCGAGGTCGCGGGCCAGGGCGGCGGCGGCCGACTCGAGGTCGCCGGCCAGCCGGGCGTCGTCGTCGGCGGGCGGGGCCGGGCGGGGCGGCTCGGCGCGCCGCGGCGCCTGGCGGGCCGGGGCCGGGACGGCGCGCACCTGCTGGTACTTGCGCGGCAGGCCGTTGGCGAAGAGGGAGATGGTCTCGGTGCGCAGCCGGCGGGGATCGACGCCGCAGGCGGCCAGCAGCTGGTGGGCGCAGCCCTGCCGCTCGCGGGTCATGGCGGCCAGCAGGTGGAGGCAGTCGATCTCCGAGGCCCCGGCCCCCTCGGCCAGCGAGCGGGCCCCGTCGCGGATGGCCCGCGACACCGCGTCGGGCTCGCGCGGCTTGCCGGCCATCACCGCCAGGATGCGGTCCTCGTCGACGCGCTTCTCGCGCAGCAGGATCTCGGCCCGGTTGGGCACGGTGAAGAAGGCGAGGAGCTGGTGGGCGCTGGTGAGCGGCTGGTTCACGCTCTGTGCGATGTCCTCGGCCTCGCTGAGGACCTGGAGCAGCTCCATCGACTCGATGACCGTCGGCATGTCCCCGGAGGTTCCGATATCGGTCGCAACCGGTCAATTTTTCGGCCAAATCGCGACGCCGCCGGCTTCTGGTGGCGGCGCCGCAAGCGGAGAGGAGGGTCTCGGTACCCGGCCCGCAGCGTGAGCGGGGACGAGCGCTGGCGTTCGTCGGCCGAGAGGCGCAGCGAGGAGGTCTGCAGGCTCGGCCGGTTCCGACGGCGGGCGAGAGGCGCGGCGAAGGGAGCGCAGGCTCGGCCGGTTCCGACCGGCGGCCGAGAGGCGCGGCGAGGAGGTCTGCGGGGTCTGGCGGTGCCGTGAGGATGAGCCGGGCGCGAGTGCGGGCGGTCGCGAGTCCGGACGAGCGCCAACTCCTGGAGATCGAACGGCGGGGCGAAGGGACCGCAGGCTCGGACGGCGGACTGAGGCGGCGGCGTTGGGCCCTGGAACGTGCCGCGCGAACTGGATGCCGCCACGCGGATCCGAGGCGAGCTGGCGCCAGGAGGCCGCCCGTGTTCTCCTGCCGACACGTACTCAACGTCACTCCTGAGGGTCTCGGTACGGGTCTCGGTGCCGGACATGGTGCACCCAATCGAGGCCCCTCTTTGGCGATTCCCGACGTCGGGAATCGCTTTTGGGGGAGGGAGCCGACTCCTTCGGGTCGGCTGCGGTGATTCTTGAGGCTACAGCTGGTCCTCGCGCTGCGTCGCGCCTGGCCCGCCCAGGCGAATGATGACGCGTGGGCCCGGTGGCCCGGTGCCGGACATGGAGGTCCGGGAGGTCCGGTGCAGGTCCGGTGCCGGACATGGAGGTCTTGGAGGTCCTGGGGTCTCCTGTCGGACGGTCGATCGCTGCCGCGGGCACCTCGGGTGGGTGGCAGTCCGGGTAAAAATAGAGCGCCCCCGCGCTCGGCCTCAACCAGGCCGACGAATCACTGCGCCCGGAGGTTGTCGATCCGGAAGGTGAGCGTGGAGAGGGAGACGATGGAGACCTGTCTGCTCGCCACCGCCGAGGCCTCGATGATGAGCCGTCCCGGCACGGTGAGGCCGCTGAGCGGGGCACTCACCCCGGTCACCTGCTCCCCGGCCGTCCCCGGGCCGAAGGCCTTGGACCAGAGCACGACCGTCCCGCCTCCGCCTGCGTTCGGCTGGAAGACGATCCTCACCAGGGCGCTGCCGTCGACCCCGAGCGTGCCGCTCCCGGCCAGGATGTTCCGGGCGGCGACCTCGTAATCGAACAGCAGGGTGGTGGACTTCGAGAGGTTGACGTTGTCCTGGTAGACCCTCAGGAAAGGGAAGTGGCCGGGGAAGAGCTGCATCCCGGCGTCGCTCGCCGGGAGCTCCAGGAAGTACTGGCCGTCGCTGGGCATGAAGCCCACCGCGGTCTTCCGCTTGGCCCCGTAGCCGGTCAGGCTCCAGTCGTTCACCCCTTCGCGGATCCAGGCCTCCGGCTGCCCGCCGTCCGGGTTGGCGCCCAGCACCTCGAAGCTGGGGTTGGCCATCGGGACGATGGGGGCCGTGCTCGCGCCGCCACAGCCGCTCAGGCCAGCGAGCAGCAGGGCGGACAGGGCGGCGGCGAAGGCGGGACGCAGGGCGAGGCTCCGATTCATCGGTTCATCTCCGCAGGCAGGAGGCGTTGCCCGAGGCGGTCCTCGCAGCCAGGGCCGACCCGTTCCGTGCAAGGTATGTCCGGCACCAGACTCCTCCTGCGACGATTTGTCCAACCCCACGCTCGCGGTACGGGCGCCCGCACCGCCCCCGTGGCTGGGCGGCCACCTCCCGTGGCCCTGGGATCGCTGGCGGTCACTCATGGAGATCCCGAGGCTCGCCCTGTCGGGTCCCTTCGCCAGGGCGTGACGGCCCGTGTATGCTGGCCGCCATCAGGCTCGAGTTCCTCTGTTCCCTGGCCAGCTGATCTGCAGGGGAGGGCACTCATGGACCGTCCCTGCACACCTCGCCGCGCCGCCGCGCTCTGCCTCGGCCTGAACCTCTTCATGCCCCTGGCGCTGGCCGGGTGCCATGCAGGGGAAGACGCCCCACCCGATGGGCATGGTGGGTGGCTCAAGGCCTCCACCACCACCCTGTTCCAGGGCGTCGATGGCGGGGGCCATGCCTTCATCGGCGGTACCGCCTTCGTCTCGCCCGGCTACGTGGCCGTGCGGCAGTCCGGTGTCTGCGGCCTGCTCTGCACGTACGACGATGCCTACCCGGGCGTGGACGTCGCCTGGACCAACCACACGCTGGGCACGGCCGGCCCGGCCGGCAGCAGCTATGGCACGGCCACCGGCTGGCAGCACGCCTGGTCCGCCTCGGTCCCGTTGGCCATGGGCCTCAACACCATCGTGGTGTCGGCCCGAGATCCGGCGGGCACCTCGGCGTCGGTGACCCTGACCGTCACCTACGTCGACGTCACGGCGCCCACGGTCAAGGTGATGAGCCCTGCCGCCGGAGCCACCGGGATCGCCGGGGGCACGTCCATCGCCGCCACGTTCAGCGAGGAGATGGAACCGGGCAGCATCTCCACCGCCACCTTCCTGCTGAGGGAGGCCGGGGGCGACCTGGTGAGCGGGAGCGTCGGGTTCGCCGGTCGGGTGGCGACCTTCACGCCGACGGCCCGCCTGAGAGGCCTCACCACCTACGAGGTCGATCTCACCTCCGGCATGAAGGACCTGGTCGGGAATGCGCTCGAGACGACCCGGTCCTGGACCTTCACCACCGGGGTGGTCCCCGACACCACCCCCCCCGTGGTGAGCTCCACCACGCCCCTGGACGGCGGCTGCGCCCTCGTCGAGGCCAGCCTCGGCGCGACCTTCAGCGAACCGGTCCTGGGCTCTTCCGTGAACCCCTCGACGTTCCTGGTCAGGGACGCCCTGGACCTCCCGGTGGCGGGCACGGTGGGGCTGGATGCGGCGGGCCGTGCGGTCTTCACCCCCGGCAGTCGCCTCGCCAGCGCCACCCACCACACCGCCATGCTGACGACCGGGATCACCGACCTGGCCGGGAATCCCCTGGCCAGCAGCCACTCCTGGGCCTTCACGACCCCGCTGGCGGGGACCGGGGCCTGGACCGCCATGGATACGACGCTGGCGCCTTCGCAGAGGTCCTTGCACACCGCCGTCTGGACGGGCACCGAACTGATCGTCTGGGGCGGTCAATCCCTCGAGACGGGCGCACTCGGGGACGGTGCTCGCTACGACCCGGTCGCGGCGAGCTGGCGCCCGGTGTCGAGCGTGGGTGCCCCGTCCGCCCGGACCGGCCACGTGGCGGTCTGGACGGGCCGCAGGATGATCGTCTGGGGTGGAGTCGGTCCGGTCCAGGGCCCCGGCGGCAGCTATGATCCGGCCACGGACACCTGGACGGCCATCTCCTCGATCGGGTCGCCGTTTCCCCGCCACGTGGCGAGCGCGGTCTGGACCGGGACCGAGATGATCGTCTGGGGCGGTGCCGATTCCAGCGGAGGGCCACAGGGCGATGGAGGACGGTACGATCCGGTGGCGGACGCCTGGTCGCCAGTCTCCTCGACAGGCGCTCCCGCGGCGAGGTACTGGCACGCGGCCGTCTGGACCGGGTCGGCCATGCTGATCTGGGGCGGCTCCCCGGAGGTTGGAGGGATCTACAGGCCGGCCACGGACAGCTGGACGGTCCTGCCCACGCTCGGTGCGCCGGCCGTGCGCCTGCGCCCCGTGGCCGCATGGACGGGGAGGGAGATGCTCGTCTGGGGCGGCGAAGGGGGGATCCCCCTGGATTCCGGCGGGCGCTTCGATCCGGCCACGGAGACCTGGCGACCCATCTCCTCGGCCTGCGCGCCGGCGGCGCGCTCCTGGCATTCCGGGGCCTGGACCGGGACGGAGCTGATCGTCTGGGGAGGCTCCGGCGGCAGCGGGGCCCTCTTGCAGACGGGTGGCCGGTACGACCCGGCCAGGGACACCTGGCTGCCGACACCGGTCGCTGGAGCTCCGCACCCTCGGTACGACGCCTCGGCGACCTGGTGCGGAACGGAGTTGATCGTGTGGGGAGGTCGCCACAACCCGATCCCCGGCTCAAGCCCGGACCACGGCACCGGCGCCTCGTACCGTCCCCAGCCGTGAACCTGAAGGGGAAGGCGCCGGCCGGACCGGAGGCGCAACTCCGCCGGAACGGCGCGCCGGCGCTCGTGACCACGAGTGCGGCTACGCCAGCCCCCGCTCCCAGAGCTCGTCCTCGTCGAGGCCGAGGAAGTGGCCCACCTCGTGGACCAGGGTGGTGGCGATCTCCTCCTCCAGCTCCTCCCGGTTCCCCGCCGTCCGCTGCAGGTTGCGCTGGTAGAGGACGATGGAGGAGGGGAGGTGGCTCCAGGGATCGGCGGAGAGCTTCTGGCCGTAGGGGGCGCCGCGGAACATCCCCAGGATGGTGGGCGGCAGCGGCGGGTCGGCGTCGAGCAGGTCCTGCTCGGCCGGCAGGTCCTCCACCGTGATCGGCACGTTGGCCAGGTAGCGGCGCACCTGCTCCGGGATGGCCAGCAGCGCCCGCTCCACGGCGGCGTCGAAGTCGCGGCGCGACAACGTGATGGGCCTGGGGAAGCCCTCGGGATCGAGTGTGCGGGCCCGGGCGAACCGCTGCTCGGCCTCGCGGTCGTCGCCGCGCCGCTCCGCCAGCAGCCCCAGCAGCTGCTGGGCGCGGGGCTCGCCGGGGGTGGCGTCGGCGATGGCCTGCGCCGAGGCCAGGGCGGCGTCGAAGCGGCAGAGCTCGAAGAGGGCGTCGGCCCGCTCCAGCAGGGCGTCGAGGTGGTCGGGGGCGAGCCGGAGCGCCTCCTCCAGCGCCGCCAGCGCCGCCGCCGCCTCCTCCAGCTCCAGCAGCGCCGCCCCCTCCAGCCAGTGGAGGTCGGCGGCCAGCGCGTCGTCCCCGGCCCGGCGCGCCTGCCGCGCCCCCTGGCGCGCCAGCGTCACCGCCCGCTCGGCGTCGCCGTCCTGGAGGTCGGCGGCGGCCTCGTCGAAGCGCTGGTCCGGGGCGTCGGGGTGCTGGGGCACGGTGGGCTCCGGGGCTACCGCTCGCGCGACGGCGGCAGGTCGTGGGAGGCGATGTAGACCACGTTCCGCGTCGACCGCTTGCCGCGGTACATGGCCCGGTCGGCCAGGTCGATGAGCTCCGACTTGGTGGTGGCGTGCTCGGGGGCGCTGGCCACGCCGATGGTGGCGGTGACCCGCACCGGCGTCGCCTCCCGGGAGAGGAAGCGGTGGTCCTCGATGGCGCGGCGCACCCGCTCGGCCACCTTGAGGCCGCCGCCCGAGTCGAGGCCGGTGAGCACGGTGATGTACTCGTCGCCGCCGTAGCGGACCAGCACGTCCTCGTCGCGGACGCAGCCGCGGAGCACCCGGGCCACCTCGACCAGCATGCGCGAGCCGGAGAGGTGGCCGTGCTTGTCGTTGACCCCCTTGAAGTGGTCGATGTCGAGGAAGAGCAGGGTGAAGGGGCGCCCGCCGGCCAGCTCGCGGTCGAGGACCATGTCGAGGTAGCGGGTGTTGTAGAGGAGGGTGAGGTCGTCGAGGTAGGCGAGGTGCTCCACCTGCTTGAGGCGCCCCAGGTTGCGCAGCGCCAGGGCCAGGTGGCGGGCCAGGAAGGAGGCGCTCTCGCCCATCTCCCGGCTGGGCGCCGCGTCGGGGAAGGCCAGCGCCACCCCCAGCGTGCCGTCCTCGTCGGCGAGCGGCAGGCACCAGGCGGGCCGGGCCCCGGGGTTGGCCTCGTCCAGCTCGAGGAGCCGGGGCTCGCTGCCCCGCAGGGCGCCGAGCTGGAGCCGCGCCCCCTCGAGGAGCTCGGCCGCCTCCTGGTAGACCAGCCCGTGGGCGCCGGAGAGGAGCCAGCTGCCGTCGGGCGCCACCTCGGCCAGCAGGGCGGCGCTGGCCCCGCAGGTCCCGGCCACCGCGGTCAGCCCCATGGGCACCAGGCGATCGCGATCCAGCGTCGCCGAGAGCCGCTGGCAGACCTCGAAGAGCTTGAGGTGGGCCCGCAGCGCCATGTTGTCGGCCAGCAGGGCGCGGGTGGCGAGGCTGCGGTGGACGGCGTGCTGGAGCGCCTCGGGCGTGACCGGCTTGATCAGGTAGTCGGAGGCGCCCGACTTCATGGCCCGCACCGCCGGGTCGACCTTGTCGAGCGCGGTGATCATCACCACCTCGAGGTTGGGGTCGAGCTGCTTGGCGGCGCTGAGCAGCTCCAGGCCGGAGGAGCCGGGCAGGATGACGTCGGCCACCAGCACGTCGAAGCGGCGGCCCTGGAGGATGGCCAGGGCCGCCTCGGCGTCGGCGGCCACGGCCACGTCGAAGCCGGCCGCCCGCAGGTAGTCGGAGTAGACGGTTCGAGCGAAGCGCTCGTCATCGACCAGCAGGACCGAGTGGGCCACGGCGAGGCAGGATATCATGGCCCGGTGAGCTCTCTCCCCTCGGAGCGGAAGGCGCTGCTCTTCTCGGCCGGCGGCGTGCGCCTGGCCCTGCGCCTGTCACAGCTGCGCGAGATTCGCGAGCTGCCGCCGGGGGAGGGGGAGGTGGTGATGCGGGGCGAGCCGGTGCCCACCGCCTGGGTCTCCACCGTGCTCGGCCTGCCGGCCGGGGCGGCGCGCTTCGTGCTGGTCACCGAGGACACGCCGCAGACGGCGCTGCGGGTGGAGGCGCTCCACGGCATCGTCGACCTCGGCGACGCCGAGGTCTTCCAGCTGCCCGCCCACACCCTGGTGCCGGCGCCGTCCCCCTTCGCCGGCGCCGTGGTGGTGAAGGAGGAGGTGGCGCTGGAGCTGGCGGTCTCGTCGATGGGCTTCGCGCCGCTGGAGCCGGGGGAGGATCCCCTGGAGCCGCCGCCCTCGATGGGCCCCTGGCCGGAGCGGGAGCTCCGCTTCACCCGTGGTCCATTCACCTTCGGCGTGCCGGTGTCGCTGGTGATGGCGGTGCGCGACGCGCCGCCGCTGGCCCACGTGCCGCTGGCGCCCCCGTCCCACCGCGGCCTGCTCTACCACGGGCGGGCCATCCACCCGGTCATCGACGTCGGCGTCTTCTTCGGGCTGGCCCCGTCGCTGATCCCGCCGGAGGTGCTGCTGCTCGACGCCGGCGGCGCGGCCATCGGGGTGGTGGCCGACAAGGTGCTGGGGCTGGACCGGGGCAGGGACGACGACGAGGTGCTGCGGCCGCCGTGGGACACGCTGTTCGGGCGTGGCTAGGCCACCCACGGTCCGCGGCTGCCTCCGCCTAGGCACCCGTAAAGCCCCGAGAATCTTGACACTCGGGAGAGCGCGGCGGTACTCCAATGGGAGCACCAACACAGCCTTCGGGACCCTCCATGCCCAAGAACCTGCTCCTCGCGGACGACTCGGTCACCATCCAGAAGGTGGTGGCCATCACGTTCGCCAACGAGGACTACGCCGTCAGCGTCGTCGCCAACGGCGAGGACGCCATCGCCAGGGCCCGGGCGGCCCGGCCCGACGTGGTGCTGCTCGACGCCACCATGCCGAAGAAGAACGGCTACGAGGCCTGCGAGGCGCTCAAGGCCGACCCGGCGATGGCCGGCGTCCCCGTCATCCTGCTGGCCGGCACCTTCGAGCCCTTCGACGAGGCGCGGGCCACGGCGGCGGGCGCCGACGCCTTCATCCAGAAGCCGTTCGAGAGCCAGGCGCTCATCAACAAGGTCCGCGAGCTGGTCGAGGGCAAGGCCCCGGTGGCGGCGCTGGGCGCCACGCCGCTCGCCTTCGGCGCCTCCGGCGCCGCGCCCGCCCCGCCGGCCCCGGCCAGCAGGCCGGGGGTCGCCCCGCCCCGGCCGCAGGTTGCGGCCGCGCCACCACCCCCGCCCGCCTCCGCAGCCCCGCCGGCGGCTCGCCCGGCCGGCGGCTCGCCCGGCCCGGGCGCCATGCCGCCTCCCGGGGCTCGGCCGCCTCCGGGCGCCATGCCGCCTCCCGGGGCTCGGCCGCCGCCGGGCGCCATGCCGCCTCCCGGGGCTCGACCGCCGCCGGGCGCCATGCCGCCCCCGGGGGCTCGCCCGCCGCTGAGCGCCTTCCCGCCCCCCGTGGCCCGTCCCACGGCCGCCATGCCGCCCCCGGGCGCCCGGCCGCCTCCGCCGGACCTGGCGCCGCGTCCGCTCGCCCCGCCGGCTCCGCCGCCCGCCGCGGCGGCGCCGCGCCCGTTCTCCATGCCCCCGCCGCCCGCCGCGGCCACGCCGCGCCCGTTCGCCATGACCCCGCCGCCATCGGCGCCCGTCCAGCCGCCGGCCAGGCTCGACCCCTTTGGCCTCGACGTCGCCACGCCCCGGCCCCCGCCGCCGGCGCCGGTGCCGGTGCCGGTGCCGGTGTCCGCGCCCGCGCCCGCCGCGGCCGAGGATGACTGGAGCGACATCGAGGTCACGCCGTCGGAGCCGCTGTCGGCCCGCGCCCCGGTGGCCCCGCCGCCCCCCGCGGCTCGGGCCGCGCCTCCGCCCGAACCGGCCCGGGCCCCGGAGCCGGAGCCGGAGCCGGCCTTCGAGCTGGAGCCCGCGACCAGCGGCTTCGAGCCGATCGAGCTGCCCGCCGAGGAGCCGGGCGAGGCCCCGCTGCTGTCCCCCATGCACGAGTTCGTCCCGGCCGCCGAGTCCACCGGTCACCAGCCGGCCCCGGCCGAGGCGCCGGTCGCCGCGTCCCCGCTGGCCCCGGCGGCGCCGGCCGACGGCGGCGAGGCGGTGCTGCGCGAGGCGCTCTCCCGGGCCTCCCGCGAGGTGATCGAGCGCGTCGTATGGGAAGTGGTCCCCCAGCTCGCCGAGACCATCATCCGCGAGAACCTCGATCGCCTCACCCGGGCGCGCCAGGGCTGAGCCCGAGCCGCCGAGCCGATCGCCCGAACCAACCCGCGCCGCCAGCGCCCCGCCAGGAGCGGACGCCGGTGCTCGTGGCGCCAGGAGCCGACGTGGAACAGCCGAACGATCCGCAGCAGCAGCCCCAGCCCGAGCTGGCCAAGGGGTACGAACACCGCGAGGTGGAGGCCCGCTGGTACAAGCGTTGGAAGGAGCGCGGCTACTTCCACGGGGACGAGCACGACCGCAGCCGGCCGGCCTTCTCCATCGTCCTGCCCCCGCCCAACGTCACCGGCTCGCTCCACCTCGGCCACGCCCTCACCGCCACGCTGCAGGACATCCTGATCCGCTGGAAGCGGCTCTCCGGCTTCAACACCATGTGGCTCCCCGGCACCGATCACGCCGGCATCGCCACCCAGATGGTGGTGGAGAAGGAGCTGAAGCGGACCGAGAAGAAGAGCCGCCACGACCTCGGCCGCGAGGAGTTCCTCAAGCGGGTCTGGGCCTGGAAGGAGCAGTACGGCTCGCGCATCGGCCAGCAGCACGAGGCGCTGGGCGCCTGCCTCGACTGGGAGCGCGAGCGCTTCACCATGGACGAGGGGCTCTCCCGGGCGGTGCGCGAGGTCTTCGTGCGCCTCCACGAGGAGGGGCTGATCTACCGGGAGAAGAAGCTCATCAACTGGTGCACCGACTGCCGCACCGCCCTCTCCGACCTGGAGGTGGAGCACGAGGAGGGGCACGCCGGGGAGCTCTGGAGCTTCGCCTACCCGCTGGTGACCCCGATCGGCGGCCTCACCGAGATCGTGGTGGCCACCACCCGGCCGGAGACCATGCTCGGCGACACCGCCATCGCCGTCCACCCCGACGACGCCCGCTACACCGCGCTGGTCGGGCGGAAGGTCCGCCACCCGCTCACCGGCCGGGAGATCCCGGTGGTGGCCGACGCCATCCTCGTCGACGCCGCGTTCGGCACCGGCGCCGTCAAGGTGACCCCGGCCCACGACTTCAACGACTTCGAGGTGGGGCGCCGCCACGGCCTGGAGTTCCTCACCGTCATCGGCTTCGACGGCAAGATGACCGCCGCCGCCGGGCCGGTGGCCGGGCTCGACCGCTTCGAGGCCCGCGCCGAGGTGAAGCGGCTGCTCGCCGAGCAGGGGCTGGAGCGCGGCAGCAAGCCCAACCCCATGGCGCTGGGGCGCTGCCAGCGCTCGCAGACCATCCTGGAGCCGCTGCTCTCCGACCAGTGGTACGTGAAGATCGCCCCCCTGGCCCAGCCGGCCATCGAGGCGGTGGAGCAGGGGAGGACCAGGTTCGTCCCCGAGCAGTGGACCAACACCTACATGGCCTGGATGCGCAACATCCACGACTGGTGCATCAGCCGCCAGCTCTGGTGGGGCCACCAGATCCCGGCCTGGTACTGCCCGGACGGCCACGTCACGGTGGCGCGGGAGACGCCGGGGGCCTGCTCGACCTGCGGCACGGCCACCCTCCGCCAGGACGAGGACGTGCTCGACACCTGGTTCTCCTCCGGCCTCTGGCCCTTCTCCACCATGGGCTGGCCCGACCGGACCGAGACGCTCAGGACCTTCTACCCGACCTCGGTGATGGAGACCGGTCACGACATCATCTTCTTCTGGGTGGCCCGGATGATGATGATGGGCATCCACTTCATGGGCGAGGTGCCCTTCAAGACCGTCTACCTCCACCCCATGGTCCGCGACTCCAAGGGCCAGAAGATGTCCAAGACCAAGGGGAACGTCATCGATCCCCTGCTGGTCACCGAGAAGCACGGCGCCGACGCCCTGCGCTTCACGCTGGCGGCGCTCACCGCCCAGGGGCGGGACATCAAGCTGGCCGACGAGCGGATCGAGGGCTACCGGGCCTTCGCCAACAAGCTCTGGAACGCCTCGCGCTTCGCCCTGATGAACCTGGAGGGGCACCTCGACGCCGGCGGCGACCCGCGCCTGGCGGCCCGCACCCCGGCCGACCTCTGGATCCTGGCCCGGCTGCAGCGGGCGGTGAACGAGACGGTCGAGGCGCTGGAGGCCTTCCGCTTCAACGACGCCGCCAACACCGTCTACCACTTCGTCTGGCACGAGCTCTGCGACTGGTACATCGAGCTCTCCAAGGAGGCGCTCTACGGGGACGACGCCGGGAAGAAGGCGGCGGCCCAGGCGGTGCTGGTGCACTGCCTCAAGTCCAGCTACCTGCTGCTCCACCCCTTCATGCCCTTCATCACCGAGGAGCTCTGGGGCGTGCTGCGGGCCCGGGTGGGGGCCGCCGCCTGGCCCGACTCGATCATGGAGGGGCGCTACCCGGCCGTCGGCCCGGTCGACGAGGCCGCCGAGCAGGCCTTCACCCCCATCCTCGGCATCATCGACGCGCTGCGTAACATCCGCGGGGAGATGGGCATCGCCTTCAAGGTGGCGCTGGGCCAGGCCACCCCGGTGCACGTCGCCGTGGCCGATCCGGCCACCCACGCCCTGCTGCTGGCAGGCGAGTCCCGGCGGGTGGCCCGGCTCACCAACGTCGAGAACCTGCAACTCCACCTCGCCGTCGCCACCCCGCGCGTGCCACAATCGGCCGTCGGCGTCGGGAACGGCTTCGAGGTCAGGGTCCCGCTCGCCGGCGTCATCGACGTGGGCGCCGAGACGGCCCGCATCGACAAGGAGCTGGCCCGGGTCGACGCCGACCTGGAAGGGATCGAGAAGAAGCTGTCGAACCCCAACTTCGTGGCGCGTGCGCCGGCGGAGGTGGTGGAGAAGGATCGCGCCCGCGCCGAAGAGCTGCGGTCGACGAGGCAGAAGCTGACCAACCACCGGGCCGTGATGCAGGGCTCGGATCAACCGCAGGAGGAGCAGACCATGGAGACCAACAACCCGAACGCGAACCAGGCCCCCACCCCGTCGCAGCCGGTCGGAGAGCGGGTGGAGCAGGCCGCCGCCGCCGTCGTCGAGGCGGCCAGGGACGCCGTCCACGCCGTCCAGGCCCAGGCCAGCGAGCTGGAGCGCAAGGCCGGTCCGGCCATCGCCCAGGCCAGGAAGGACGTCAAGCAGGCGGTCGCCAAGGCCCGCAAGGGCGTGAAGTCGGCGGTGGCCAAGGCCCGCAAGGCCGTGAAGAAGGCCACCCGGAAGGGCGGCACGAAGGTGGCGAAGAAGGGCGCGGCCCGGAAGGCCGTCAAGAAGGTGGCCAAGAAGGCCGCCACCAGGGCCAAGGCCGTCAAGAAGGCCGTGAAGAAGGTGGTCCGGAAGGCCAAGAAGAAGTAGCCGATGGCCCGGCTCGCCGCCCACGCCGAGCGGCTGGTGGAGCTGGCGCTCGAGGAGGACCTCCTCCTCGGCGACGCCACCAGCGAGGCCACCATCGACGCCGCGGCGCGCGGCGTGGCCCGGTTCCTCGCCAAGGAGGAGCTGGTCCTCGCCGGCAGCGCGGTCGCCGTCCACGTCTTCGAGCGGCTCGGCTGCACCTGCCGCTTCGAGGTCGAGGACGGCGCCTCGGTGGCCTGCGGGGCGTGGTTCGGCGAGGCGGCGGGGCCGGTCCGGGCGCTGCTCGGGGCCGAGCGGACGGCGCTCAACTTCCTGCAGCGGCTCTCCGGGGTGGCCACCACCACGCGCCGCTGCGTCGAGGCCCTGGCGGCGGGTGGCGCCAGGACCCGCCTGCTCGACACCCGCAAGACCACGCCGGGCTGGCGGCTGCTGGAGAAGGCTGCGGTGCGGGCCGGCGGCGGCACCAACCACCGGGTCAGCCTCGGCGACGGCGTGCTCATCAAGGACAACCACGTGGCCGCCTGCGGCGGCGTGGGCGAGGCGGTGCGGCGGGCCCGGACCCGGGCCGGCGCCATGCTCAAGATCGAGGTCGAGGTGGTGGACCTGCCCGGGCTCGACGCCGCCATCGCCGCCGGGGCCGACATCGTCCTGCTCGACAACATGACCGACGAGGCCATGGCCGCCGCGGTCCAGCGGGCCGCCGGCCGGGTCCTGCTGGAGGCCTCGGGCAACATGACGCAGGAGCGGCTCCCCCGGGTGGCCGCCACCGGCGTCGACTTCGTCTCCATGGGGGCGCTGACCCACTCGGCGCGGGCGGTCGACATCTCGCTCGAGCTGTCCTAGCGCCCCGCCCCGCCCCAGGCCAGACCAGGCCAGACCAGGCCAGACCAGGCCAGAGGAGACCAGGCCGCGCCGCGCGCCGTCGTGGTCCGGGGGTGCGCGGGCCGGGCCGATTGACACCCTCGCCCCGGGCCACCAAGATCGACCCGTCGTGACTCCCGAACTGGTAGCGAGCGAGAGCGCCGAGCTGGTCCTCACCTTCCTGGCCGAGGCCGGCGACGACGTGGTCTCGGGCGAGGCCATCAGCGACAAGCTCGGGCTCACCCGCGCCGCCGTCTGGAAGCACGTCGAGGCGCTGCGCGGCCAGGGCTACCGCATCGACGCGGTGGCGACGCGCGGCTACCGGCTGGTGGCGGTGCCCGACCGGCTCCGCTCCCTGGAGCTCCGGCCGCTCCTCAACACCCACGACATCGGCCAGGTGCTCCACTGCTTCGAGTCGCTCGGCTCCACCAGCGACCACGCCAAGGCGCTCGCCGAGGACGGGGCCGGGCACGGCGAGGTGGTCGTGGCCGAGAGCCAGACCGACGGCCGGGGCCGGCGCGGCCGCAGCTGGGTGATGGCGCCGGGGCGCAACGTGGCCTTCTCGGTGGTGCTGCGCCCCTCCGACCTGCCCCCCGCCCGCGCCCCCGAGCTGACCCTGGTGGCGTCCCTGGCGATCTGCGACGCCCTGCGCCGGTCCGGGGTCGAGGCCGGCATCAAGTGGCCCAACGACCTGCTGGTGGACGGCCGCAAGATCGCCGGCATCCTCACCGAGCTGGCCGCCGAGCCCGACCAGGTCCACTGGGTGGTGGTGGGGGTGGGCGTCAACGTCAACGCCCGGGAGGAGGACTTCTCCCCGGAGCTGCGCCCCCACGCCACCAGCGTGCTGCTGGAGCGCGGGCAGCCGGCGCCGCGGGCCCTCTTCCTGGCCGCCTGCCTGACGCTGCTGGAGGAGTGGTTCGACCGGCACGCCGAGGAGGGCTTCGAGCCCATCCGCGAGGCCTGGAAGGCGCGCTCGGTGACGCTGGGCCGGGAGGTGGTGGTGCAGCTCGACGGCCGCGAGGTGGTGGGGGTGGCCGAGGACCTCGACGCCACCGGCGCGCTGCTGGTCCGCACCGCCGCCGGCCTGGAGCGCATCACCTCGGGCGACGTTGCGCTGCTCCGGCCTCGCGGCTAACCTCGCGTCGTGCTCCTCGCCATCGACGTCGGCAACACCAACACCGTCCTCGGGGTCTTCGAAGGGGCGCGGCTCCTGCAGAGCTGGCGCATCGAGACCAACCACGCCCGCACCGGGGACGAGTACGGGATCCAGGTCCGGCAGCTCTTCAGCCTGGCCGGGGTGGACCACAAGAAGGTCCACGCCGTGGCGGTGTCCAGCGTGGTGCCGCCCATGGCCTTCACGCTCCGGCAGATGTCGACCCGCTACTTCCAGCTCGAGCCGCTCTTCGTCGGCCCCGGCGTCAAGACCGGGATGCCCATCCTCTACGAGAACCCGCGCGAGGTGGGGGCCGACCGGGTGGTCAACGCGGTGGCGGCCTTCGAGAAGTGGAAGTCGGCCCTCATCGTCGTCGACTTCGGCACCGCCACCACCTTCGACGCGGTGACGCCCAAGGGCGAGTACCTGGGGGGCGCCATCTGCCCGGGCGTCACCATCTCCATGGAGGCGCTCTTCCGCGCCGCCTCCAAGCTGCCGCGGGTGGAGTTCCAGCGGCCGCCGCACGTGGTGGGGCGCAACACCGTCCACTCCATGCAGAGCGGGCTGGTCTTCGGGTACGTGGGGATGGTCGACGGCATCTGCGCCCGGATGGCCGAGGAGCTGGGGACCTCGCCCAAGGTGGTGGCCACCGGGGGGCTGGCCTCGCTGATCTCGGGGATCTCCACGGCCATCAGCGAGGTGGACGACCAGCTCACCCTCGACGGGCTCCGCATCATCCACGAGCGGAACCGGTGACCGCCCCGGCCGACAGGCTGGTGGCCGCCGCCGGGGAGGGCGAGCCGCTCCGGGCGGGGCTGGCCGCCTTCGCGGCGCGGGACCTGCCCACCGCGCACGCCGCCTTCGAGCGGGCCCACCGGCGGGACCCACGGGAGCCCCGGGCCATGTCCTGGTACGGCGTCACCCTGGTGCTGGTGGAGAAGAACATCACCCTGGGGATCTCGCTCTGCGACGCCGCGCTGCGCCCGATGCCCAGCGATCCCGAGCTGCTGCTCAACTCGGCCAGGATCCACCTCGCCCTCAACCAGCGGCAGCGGGCCTCCAAGGCCATCACCCGGGGGCTGGTGGCCTGGCCCGACCACCCGGGGCTGCGGGCGGCGCGAGACGCGCTCGGCACCCGGCGCCGCCCCTTCATCCCCATGCTGTCACGCGATCACCCGCTCAACCGGCTGCTCGGCCGGCTGCGCCACGACTGGGCGACGCGCAAGCAGCCGGCCTTCGACCTCGCCCCCGAGACGCTGGGCCTCCCCGTCGAGGCCGACGCGCCGCCACGGAGCTGAACCATGTCCGACTGTCCGCTCGCGCTCGACGTCCTCCCCAAGCCGCTGCAGAAGCACGCCGACGAGAAGGCGCCGCTGCCGCTCCGGCTCATGGGCGCCAAGGGGCTGGTGCCGGCGGTGGCCGCGCCCGACCTGGTGACCCTGCTCTACGTCCTCGCCTTCGACCCCGAGGCCGAGGTGCGGGAGACGGCGACGCGCACCGCCACCGGGCTGCCCGACAAGATCTACGGGGTGGCGCTGCGGGCCGAGGGGCTGCGGGGCCAGGTGCTCGACTGGCTGGCCGACCGGTTCACCGGGAAGGAGCAGGCCATGGAGCTCATCCTGCTCAACCCGTCGACGCTCGACGAGACCATGGCCCGGCTGGCCCCGGCGGTGTCGCAGCCGCTGGTGGAGATCATCCGCCAGAACGAGCTGCGCCTGCTGCGCCACGACGACATCATCCGGGCGCTCTGCCAGAACCCCAGCGCCCTGGCCTCGACCATCGACGGCGCCTGCGACTTCTGCGTCCGCAACGGCCTGCTGCTGCTCGACGTGCCGCAGCTCATCGAGGCGCACAAGCGCGTCCACGGCGTCGACCCCACGGTGCACCCGCCGGTGGAGTCGGAGACCGCCGAGACGCTGATGAGCGAGTACCGCGCCGAGCTGGCGGTGGAGCCGGTCGACGAGGGCCAGCGGGGGGTGGAGACCAAGGAGGAGGCCACCCGCAAGCTCAACATGACCCAGCGGGTCATGCAGATGTCGGTCTCGCAGAAGATCAAGCTGGCCACCCTGGGCAACCGCGAGGCCCGCACCCTGCTGCTGCGCGACTCCAACAAGCTGGTCAGCATGGCGGCGGTCACCAGCCCGCGCATCACCGACGGCGAGATCCTCGGGCTGGCCAACTCGCGGACCGTCAACGCCGACGTGCTGCGCTTCATCTACTCCAACCGGGAGTTCACCCGGACCTACGTGATCAAGTCCTCGCTGGTGAAGAACCCCAAGGTGCCGCTCCCCACGGCGCTGAAGATGATGTTCACGCTGCAGGAGAAGGACATCAAGGAGCTGGCCCGCGATCGCAACGTGCCCCAGACCATCCAGTCGCAGGCCAAGGCCTTCCTGATGAAGAAGGAGCAGGCGGCCCGGGCCAACATGGACAAGAAGTAGTGAAGGTCGGACGCGCCATCTGGCTGTCGGCGGCCACCATGGCCTCGCGGGTGCTCGGGCTCCTGCGGGACCAGCTCTTCGTCATCCTCATGGGCGCCAGCCGGTGGTCGGACGCCTTCGTGGTGGCCTTCCGCCTCCCCAACCTGCTGCGCGATCTCTTCGCCGAGGGGGCGCTCTCCAGCGCCTTCGTCCCCACCTTCGCCGACGCCCGGCGCAACCGCGGCCCCGAGGAGGCGTGGCGGCTGGCCGGGACGGTGGTGTCGCTGGTGCTGGTGGTGGTGGGGGCGCTGGTGCTGGCCGGCGTCACCTGGGCCGACCAGGTGGTGGCGGTCACCGCGCCCGGGCTGGGTGAGTTCGCCGGGATCACCGCCGGCCTCACCCGGGTGATGATGCCGTTCCTCCTCCTGGTCTCGCTCTCGGCGGTGGCCATGGGGATGCTCAACGCCCAGGGGCGCTTCACCGCGCCGGCGCTGGCGCCCGCCCTCTTCAACGTCGGCTCGATCGCGGTCGGGCTCGGGCTCTGGTGGGCGGGCTGGCCGCCGGAGCGGGCGGTGCAGGGCTGGGCCCTGGGGACGCTGCTGGGGGGCGTGCTCCAGCTC
Source organism: Anaeromyxobacteraceae bacterium (assembly GCA_032654565.1). GTDB lineage: Bacteria > Myxococcota > Myxococcia > Myxococcales > Anaeromyxobacteraceae > JADKCZ01. The sequence goes on from JAULAX010000011.1 coordinate 46,161, forward strand.
CTCGCCCAGCTCCCCTCGCTGCGGGCCACCGGCTGGCGACCCATGCTGGGGATCACCCGGGCCCGGCTGGCGGATCCCGGGGTGCGGCGCATCGGCCGGCTCATGGCGGCGTCGGTGATCGGGCTGTCGGCGACGCAGGTGAACATCCTGGTCAACCAGGCCTTCGCCTCGTACGAGGCGGGCGCGGCGACCTGGCTGCAGATGGCCTTCCGGCTCATGCAGCTGCCGCTGGGCGTCTTCGGGGTGGCCATCGCCACGGTGGCCGGGGCCGGGGTGGCGCAGGCGGCGGCGGCGCGCGATCTCGGGGCGGCCAAGAAGACGCTCGGCTCGGCGCTTCGGCTGGTGGCGTTCTTCAACGTCCCGTCGGCGGTGGGGCTGGCGGTGGTGGGCGGGCCGATCGTGTCGCTGATCTACCAGCACGGGCGGTTCGGGGCGGCCGACGCCGAGGCCACGGCCCAGGCGCTGGCCTGCTACGCGCTGGGGCTCTACGCCTACTCGGCGGTCAAGGTGATGGCGCCGGCGTTCTACGCGCTCGACCGGGCCAGGGTGCCGGTGGTGGGGTCGATCCTGGGGATGGTGGTGAACGTCGGGCTGAACGTGGCGCTCTATCCGGTGCTCGGGTTCAGGGGGGTGGCGCTGGGGACGTCGCTGGCGGCGGGGGCCAACCTGACGGTGCTGCTGGTGGCGTGGCGGCGGGAGTACGGGGGGCTGGGCGGGGCGGGGCTGGTGCCTCAATTACTCCGGGTGTCGGCGGCGTCGGCGGTGCTGGCGGCGGTGGCGTGGGGCACGGCGGCGGCGCTGGGCGCGGCGCTCCCTCCGGGAGGGCTCTGGAGGCAGGCGGTGGTCGGGCTGGTGCCGGTGGCGGCGGGGGCGGCGGCCTACTTCGGCGTGGCGCGGTGGCTCGGGGTGGAGGAGTTGGGGGAGGTGCTCGCGGCTCTGAAGCGCCGGAAGCCCGATCCCGTCCGAGAGTAGTTGGGCCAAGTTCACGATCTCGGTATCGGGCGCCCGCCTGGTGGGTAGGGAGGCGGGGCGACAGAGACCGGCAAGGAGTCCCTGCCGGGGAGGTGAGGCGCCCGTGCAGGACTCAGAGGCGCCCGGATGTCATCCAGCCACCAGTCGTGCGGCGCCTTCGGCCGTCCCCAGGCAGTCCCCGACCGCGGCCTGAGGCTGCCGAAGCGGTGACGAGGCTGAGTGAGGGAATCTGACGGGGCGGTGAGTCAGCCAGGGGCGAGGCAGGGGGCGCGGTGGAGGACGCGCATGAGGTAGGTGCCGGCGGGGAAGAGGACGTCGGCGGAGCCGGTGCGCCAGCGGTCGAAGGCGCGGCGGTAATCCTGGATGAAGGAGCCGAGGGCGCGGAGGGCCTGGACGCGACGCCAGGTGTCGTGGCTGGCGACGCGCGGGTTGAGCCCTCCGAGGGGCGCCCTGGTAGGAGGCCTGTCGAAGGGGCGCTGTGCGAGCACCCGCTGGACGCCGAGGAAGCCACGCCCGCGCGAGGCGAGGTGGGCAGAGGCGGCTTGCTCCCGGTCGGCGAGGGCGGCATGGAGGGAGCGGCGGAAGTGGGCCGGAGAGTCGAAGCCCGGGGGGATGACGAGCCGCAGGGAGGCCCGGTCGGGCAGGGAGCGCTGGCCGGCCCGCCGGAAGAAGGAGGAGGGCCTGGTGAACTCGAGGGGCGCGGCGCCCATCTGGTCCGGGGCGGACCAGAGCCCCGGCCAGAGCCGTCCGCGGCGGACCAGGCCGGCCTTGACCGGGTTGGCGAGGGTGTAGGCGACCTTGTCGAGGACGTCGGCCGGGGACTGCAGGGCGACGGCGCTGAAGGTGGGCGGCCCCCAGAAGTACTCCTGGCGCCCCAGCATGGCGTTCATGGAGCGGCCGATGAGCGAGTCGAGGAACCTGCCGAAGGCGGGGAGGCAGGCGTCGGGGTCGGTGACCACGAGGTGGAGGTGGTTGGACATCACGCAGAAGGCGTGGACCTCGACGCGAAAGCGCTCGGCGGCGACGGCGAGGAGGAAGCCGACGAGCTGGTTGGTGGCCTTCGAGGGGCGCAGGAAGAACTGCCGGTTCAGGCACCGGCGGGTGATGAGGTAGGTGGTGCCCGGGAGCACCTGGCGTGGCGCGGTCATGGCCCGGGGCTACATCGCAGGACCCGTGCCAACGCCTCCACTCGCGATTCCAGCCACTTGCCTCTCCGCCGCCCACCCCACCCCGGCCGTCCCGCGGACCTTGGTCCGCCAAACTACTCTGGGACGGGAGGGGGGGGGATGGGACGAGGGCGCTTGTCGCCCGCCTGCTCCGCGGGCAACCCCTCCTCCAGCAACTGCAGCGCGATCGACAGCGCTTTCCGGGCCTTGTCCCGCACCTTCTCGTCACCCTTGATCTTCAAGTAGGCCTTGACCACCCGCTCTTCGTTCTTGGTGTTCGCGGCCTCGAGCTCGGCGATCCGGCGCTTCAGCTCGGCGACCCGCTTCTCCACCTCGGTCCGGGCCCCTTCGACTTCGCCCCGGGCCACCACCAGCTCGGTCTCCAGGCGCTCCACGTCTCGTTCGACCTCGGCCAGCCGGAGGGCAGCGGCCTGGGCCGCGGCCAGCTCGGCCGATCGAGCCGCCAAGGCCACCGCCGAGAGCTCGGCTGCTCGCCGCTGCGCCGCGGCGTCTGACTCCGCGGCTCGACTCCGCGCCTCGGCGGCGACGGCCCTGGACTCGGCGGTCGCGGCCCTCGCCGCGGCGCCCTCGGCCCGAGCCTCGGCCTCCTGAGCCTGCTCGTTGGCGCGGCGGGCTTCCTCGCGCGCTGCCTTGGAGTCGGCCTCGGTCCGCCTCGACTGGGCCGCCAGGGTCTCTGCCCGGGCCTGAAGGGACGACACCTCGGCGTCCCTCTCGCTGATCGCCGCGTCGGCCTCCTCGGAGCGCCGGGCCGCCGCTTCCAGCTTCGACCGCAGCTCGCCGAGCTCGGTCTCACGAGCATGGAGCGCGGCGCGCCGCTCGACCAGCTCGGCCTCCAGGCGGGCCAGCTCTGCGGCACCAGCGCCCGACGAGACCGACGAGACCGACGCCGCCACGGCAGCCACGGCAGCCGCGCTGGCCACGGCCGTGACGGCCGCCAGGCCTGGAGCCTCTTCGTCTACCGTCTTCTCGGTGAAGGCCGCCATCGCCCCCGCCGCGTCGGCATGAGCCTCCGACGCCGGCCCATGCGTCCGCGCCGGCGGTGGCTCGTCGAGTTCATCGAGCGCCGCGAGGGCGTCGAAGGCCGAAGGCGTCGGTGAGGTGTCGTCCAGTGACCCGAGCATCAGGTCGGCGTCGTCTCCGAGCCTGCCGAGGTCGGCTCGCGCACCGGCCTCGTCGTCCTCGGGGAGCGAGGCCGAGGCGGCCTCGAGATCCTCGGAGGTGACCGGGCGGTCGACGCCCATGGCCTTCTCGATCGCCTGGTCCGCCGCCGTGGCGTCGACCTCGGCCGTCCTGTCGGGCAGCGTGGCGGCCGGCGCCGAGCGCTCCTCCGGTCGTGGCGCCGCCGGCGCCGAGAGACCGTCGAAGGCATCGTCGAGCAGCTTCAGGTCGTCATCGAGGTCGTCGCCGACGACCGCCGCCGCCGGTTCGTCCGGCAGGGAGTCGAGATCCAGCGCCGGCAGCTCCTGCCCGGAGTCGCCGGAGAACGGCTCGAGCCCCAGCTCCTCCTCCAGACTGACCACCTCCTCCTCGCCGGCGTCGACTCCGGGCGCGCCGGCCGCCGCAGCGGAGGCCTCCAGCGGCACGCCGCCCTCCGGCATGCCGATCAGCGCCACCAGCTTCTCCAGCAGCGCCGCCGGGACGTACGGCTTGATGAGGTAGTCCTCGGCCCGAACCTTCAGCTTCTTGTGGTCGTCGAAGACCTCGGTGGTGGCCTCCGAGCTGGTGAGGATCAGGGGGATCGACTTGAGGGCCTCGTCCTTCTTGAGCTTGTTGCAGATCGAGTAGCCCGAGAGCTTCGGCAGCTCGACGCAGAGGACGATGGCGTCGGGGTTCAGGTCCCTCGCGAGGTCGAGCCCGTCCTTCCCATCGCCGGTGACCCGGACCTTGAAGCCCATCGCTTCGAGCGCGCTGGTGATCTCCTCCGCGAAGGGCGCGTCGTTCTCGATGTGGAGGATGGTCTTCGACATGGGCGTCCCTGACAGGTCCAACGTGACCGGGGACGCGGCGGCAAGCGCGCAGCGCCCGGGAAAGATTGGAGAAAGTGTAAGGGGAGCGGGAGGGGGTGTCAAAACCCCGCACGCGCTTTGGCGCGGTCCTACGGCTCGGGGGCCGAGGCGCGGACCATCTGGATCAGGTCCTCCTCGCCGGAGTCGGAGACCAGCGAGTAGACCGTGTGGTCCTGGCGCCAGACCACGGTGTTGTAGCCACGGGAGTTGATGATCCGGGCGTGCCGGGCCCCGATCTCCACGTCGCGCCCCCCGGCGTTGAAGCGCCCGTCGGGGTCGTCGACGATGAAGAGGCCGGCCTGGCGCCCCCGCGGCAGCTCGTACTTGATGTAGGCCGCCGGGAGCTCGCGGAGGTTGGAGATGCGGGCCCCGACCACCCGGGCCTGCTGGGCCGAGAAGTGCGGGGCCTTCGGCTTGAAGTCGAGCTTGCCGGCGAACCAGCCCGGGATGGCCTCCGGCGACACCGACGCGGTGGTCACCTCGAGGGGCAGGTCGCGGTGGTGCTTGCGCACCGCCTCCTCGACCAGCTGCCCGCCGGGCCCCTGGACCGCCACCACCACCAGGACGGCCGCCGCCGTGGCCGCGGCCGCGGCCAGGGGGATGGGGGCGAGGAGCCGTCGCCACAGCGGCCGGCGCTCCCGCTCCAGGGCGGCGGTGATGCGGCGGCGCAGCGCCTCGGGCGCGCGGCCGGATCGCGAGGTCGGTCCCATGGCCTCTCGCAGGGCAGCCCGCAGGGCGGCGTGGGCCCGGCCCTGGGTCGCCGCGAGGGACTTGCAGCGTGAGCAGCCGTCGAGGTGGACCTCGGCCTCGGCCCGCTCGCGCGGCCCGAACTCCTCGTCGAGGAAGGCGTCGACCGAGCGCTCGAACTCGGAGCAGTCCATGGTGCGGAGCGTCGTCGAGTCGGTGGTCATGGCGCGGACCCGGTGCGATCGCGGCGGCGGCGGTGCTCGGCGAGATCCTCGACGGCGCCGTCCTCGGAGAGGAACCCCGACTCGACGGCATAGCCGGCCAGCGCCTTCTGCAGCAGCCGGCGGCCGCGGAAGAGACGGCTCATCACGGTGCCGACCGGCACGTCCAGCACGTCGGCGATCTCGCGGTAGGAGAACTCCTGCAGGTCGGCCAGGATCACCACCATGCGGAAGTCCAGCGGGAGCGCGTCGACCGCCTTGAGGACGTCCTCGGAGAGGACCCGGTCGAAGTACCACCGCTCGGGATCGGCGGCGGCGTCCGAGGCGTCGCGAGAGACCAGCTGGCCCTGGACGGCCTCCTGCTCCGGACCGTCGACCAGCGTCCGCTCCTTGCTGCTGCGCCGGTACCGGTTGATGAAGGTGTTGGTGAGGATCTTGAACAGCCAGGCCTTGATGTTGGTCCCCCGCTCGAACCGGTCGAAGAAGCGGTAGGCGCGCAGCAGGGAGTCCTGGACCAGGTCCTCGGCGTCGCGCTCGTTGCGGGTGAGCCGGACGGCGCCGCCGTACAGCGCGTCGAGGTGGCGGAGCGCCAGGGCCTCGAACTCGTCGCGGGTCAGGTCGTTCTGGCGGTCGTCGAAGAGCCCCATGCGATCTCATCAACCCCTGGCTGTCGCAGGTGATTCCCGCCTGCCTACATCCTCGTCGGTCCCGTGGCGCCCCGGGAGCAGCGCCATGGCCCAAGGTGCAGCCGCTCACTGGAAAGCCCAGGGAATATAGACGGTTCGATCGGCTGGTGCACGGCCTCGGAGGGCCAATACCGATCGACCGTCGAGTCCCGTCCCAGAGTAGTTCGACTCCCGTCCCAGAGTAGTTGGTGAATACCCCTCCCCGGAGGGGTGAAGACGCGGGCCAGGCCCCCCCCGGCGCCCGCGCCGGGGGACCCCGGCCCCCGTGCTATGTCTCCCCCGAATGCTGAAGCTCCTCTTCGCCGACGATAAGGGGGTGGTCTATGACCACCCGGAGTTGTTGGCAGCCGTCCGTTCGGGGGAGGAGCTGCTCCCCCCGCCCGAGCGCCCGATCGCCCTCCCGGTCGGCGCCACCCTGGCCATGCTCCCCGGCCGCCGCCCCGTCGGCCTCGACCCCGCCACCGGGCGCCTCACCACCCTCCATGAAGTCCGGGTCGGACGCCGCCGCATCGTCCCCCACGCCGTCGGCGCCACGCTCCCCCCTGGCTTCACCCGCACCTACCTCCCGGCCGTGGCCAGGCCGGCGCTCGCCATCGCCGCCGACGCCCCCATCCTGCCGCAGTGGGCCTACACCGCCGCCGCCGCCACACCCGACGGCTTCGTGGCCTGGGCGCTGCGCACCGATCGCCGCACCCACTGGAGCCCGGCCCGCCACTCAACCCCCGACCTCGCCGCCCGGGTGGCCGCCCGCCTCGTCGCCACGCCCAACCCCATCTACCGCCAGCTCTCCCGCTGCGCCCTCGAGTGGCGCTGCTTCACCGCCCAGAACACCTTCTACGGCCGCGACGAGGGGGCCATCCCCTCCTCGGCCCGCTGCAACGCCGCCTGCATCGGCTGCCTCTCCGAGCAGGACGACGGCATGCCCCCCTCCTCCCACGAGCGCATCGACACCCCGCCCACCGCCGAGGAGATGGCCGAGGTGGCCATCCACCACCTCACCACCGCCACCGGCAAGGTGATGGTGAGCTTCGGCCAGGGCTGCGAAGGCGAGCCGCTGCTGCGCTGGAAGGAGATCGCCCGCGCCATCCGGCTCACCCGGGCCGCCACCCCCCGCGGCTCGCTCCACGCCAACACCAACGGCTCGCTCCCCGACGCCCTCGGCGCCCTCTGCGAGGCCGGCCTCGACTCGGTCCGCATCTCGCTCAACAGCGCCGCCCCGGACCTCTACGCCGCCTACTACCGGCCCACCCGCTACGGCCTGCCCGACGTGGTCCGCTCCATCGAGACCGCCCGCCGCCACGGCGCCTACGTCGCCCTCAACCTGCTCACCTTCCCCGGCGTCACCGACCGTGAAGGCGAGGTCGCGGCGCTGGCGGCCCTGGTGAGGCGCACCGAGGTGGACCAGGTGCAGACCCGCCCGCTGGCCATCGACCCCGACGTCTACCTCGCCGTGGCCCGCGGCCGGGGGGCCGGCGGTCCGGCTATCGGCATCCGCCAGCTGGTCAGGTCGCTGCAGGCGGCGCGGCCGGGCCTCACCATCGGCAACTTCTCACGCGCCAGGCCGGAGCGGGCACGGCTCGCCACCGCGGCGCGCACCCGAAAGACGAGGCGATAGATGGCCGGAGAGCCGAGGCTGGAGCTGCAGAAGGACCTGGCGCGTCACCTGCGCGCCGGCCACCCGTGGGTCTTCCGCAAGGCCATCGTCAAGCAGAACAAGGGGATCCCGGCCGGCACCATCGTCGACGTGGTCGAGGGCAACCGCTTCGTGGCCCGCGGCTACTACGACCCGCTCTCGCCCATCACCGTGCGGGTGCTGACCCGCGAGGAGGGGGAGACCGTCGACGAGGCCTTCTGGCGCCGCCGCGTCGCCCGCGCCCTGGCGCTGCGCAAGGAGCTGATCCGCGGCACCGACGCCTACCGGGTGCTCCACGGCGAGTCGGACGGCCTCCCCGGCGTGGTGGCCGACCGCTACGACCGCTTCGTGGTCATCAAGCTCTACTCGGCCGGCCTCACCCCGTGGCGCGCCGCCATCGTCGAGGCCCTGCGCGCCGAGTGCGGCGACCTGCTCGGCGTCTACGGCCGCGACGAGATCCCCCGCGACGACGACGACGAGGGCAGCGCGTCGGAGGGGCGGGTGCTCTGGGGCGCCGAGCCGCCCGAGCAGCTCACCATCGACGAGTACGGCATGAAGATCCTCGTCGACGTCCGCCGCGGCCAGAAGACCGGCCTCTTCCTCGACCAGCGCGAGAACCGGCGGCTGGTGCGCGAGCTGGCCCGCGGCCGGCCGGAGGCGCTCAACCTCTTCAGCTACACCGGCGGCTTCTCGGTGGCGGCGGCGCTGGGCGGCGCCACCCACGTGGTCTCCAATGACCTCGACGCCGACGCCCTGCAGCTGGCCCGCGCCACCTTCAAGGCCAACGGCCTCGATCCGGCCGACCACGCCTTCGCCCAGGGAGACGCCTTCGACCTGCTGGCCAGCTACAAGCGGCAGGGACGCCGCTTCGACCTCGTGGTCTGCGACCCGCCCGCCTTCGCCAAGTCGCAGAAGGCGGTCGAGGGGGCGCTGGCCGGCTACGCCTCGCTCAACCGCGCCGCCCTCTCGGTGCTCTCGCCGGGCGGCCTGCTGGTCACCTGCTCCTGCAGCGCCCGGGTCTCGCCCGAGCAGTTCGGCGAGGCGGTCAAGGAGGCGGCCTTCAAGCTCCGCGTCGAGCTGGCGCTGGTGGCCGAGACCCGCCAGCCCTACGACCACCCGGTCAGCCTGCAGTTCAAGGAGGGGCGGTACCTGAAGGCGATGGTGCTGCGCCGGCTGTCCTAGCCGGCGCCGGGCGCGCCGCCGAGGCGGCGAGGCTTCCTATCGCCACCAGCCGGAGCGGACCCGCTCCTCGGCCGGCGTTCGGATCGAGTCGGGCAGGTTGGGGAGCTTCAGGAGCCGCTCGGTGGTCTCGTGGGCGCAGTGCGCGTCCCCGCCGGCGGCGCAGGCCTGCGCCAGGAGCTCCAGCGTGGCGGCCCGCTCCCCGCGCACCGCCAGCGAGGCGCGGGCCAGGTCGGCGGCCTCGGCGGCGCTCCCGCCCCGGGCGAGGAGGTGCCGGGCCAGCCAGGCCTGGGTGTCGGCGCGCAGGGTGGCGAGCCTTTCTGGGAAGCCGGCCAGGGCGCTGCGGAGGAGCCGCTCGGCCGTGGCCGGGTCGCCCAGCCGTGCCGTGGTCTGGGCGGAGAGGGCGATGCACCAGGAGAAGGCCGGGGCGTTGCGGAGCGCGTTGCGCTGCTCGTGCGCCGCCTCGGCCCAGCGCTCCAGGTACATGGCGACCTGTCCGCGGGCGCACCGGTCGAGGGACTCCTGCGGCTCCTGGGGATCCGGCGGCATGGCGAGCAGCATGGTCCAGACCTGGTCGGCGGCGGCCGTGGCGCCGATCGCCTTGACCGAGGCCTCCCAGGCGCGCCGCGCCTCCAGCTCGTCCCCCCGGTTGACCTGGACCGCCACCAGGATCGGCCAGGCGCTACCGTCGCTCGGCTCCAGCGCCAGGCCGCGCTGCAGGTCCCGGGCGGCGTCGTCGAAGCGGCGGGCCACCCCGAGGATCCGGCCTCGAAGCCGGAGGGCCGCCGGCGTCGCGACGAGGGTGATCGACCGGTCGAGCAGCGCCAGGCCGTCGGTGGTCCGGGCCTGGGCGAAGCGCACCTTGGCGAGCCCGAGGGGGGGGCGTGGGTCCTTCGGCGCCAGGCGGGCCGCCTCCTCGTACCTGGCGGCGGCGAGGTCGAACCGGGCGACGGCGAGGGCGGCGTCGGCCTCGGCCAGCGCGGTGGCGCCATCGGGCGCGGTGACGCCATGGTCCGGCGCGCGGGTGGGCGTGGCGCAGGCCAGGAGGGTGGAGGCGACGGCGGCCAGGGCGGTCTGGCGAAGGCGCATGACGTGGTCTCTCTGTCCGGCGCAGGGTCGACGCCTTCAGGCGACGGGCGGTGCTGCGGGGACGGCGTGAAGGCGATGCTGGCGGGCCATGATACCGGGATGCCGGCTCGGAGCCAGCGGGAGGATGGGCCGCGGCCGGCCGGCGTCAAAGCAGAGGGGCGGCGCCCCGAAGAGCGCCGCCCCGATGGCACGGCCGAGCGGTGCGGCTAGATGGGCAGGACCAGCACCGGCCGCATCATCTCGTTGTCCTCGTGGTCGACGATGTGGCAGTGCCAGACGTACGGACCGGCGGTGACCGGCTCCCAGAATGGGGTCGGGACGGCCTGGGCCACGGTCACCGGGGTCGTGATCGCGGTCTCTGGCACGGCGCATGCGAGGCCGGTCGCGTCCGGCGTGCACATGCACGTGGTGGAGCCGGTCATCAGCGGGGCGCCAATGGTGGGCGTCGCGCAGACCTGCTGGGTGACCGGCGTGGTCACCGCCACCGGCGTGCCGTAGGTTGGGCTGGCCGGGTTGGGGTCGGTCGAGGTGAAGGTGGCCGCGGCCTGGTTGCAGACCGTGCCGGCGGTGCAGGCGCCGCCGGAGCCGGTGTCGGCCCAGGCGCCGTCCCACTTGGCGATGACGGTCAGGACCTCACCCGGGTAGGCGATGGCGGTGTCCTTCCAGCCGGACTCGGTCGGCAGCGGAGCCCGGAGCTTGCCGACCAGCGTCGGCTTCGCCGCCAGGTTGTACTTCTGCGGGTTGATGGCCGGGTCGGTCGCCCCGAGCGCCGTCTGGAAGGCGGCCAGGTCGAAGGCCTGCCGGCTCACCACCTGGAACTGGACCAGGTGAAGGTGCATGGGGTGGGCGTCGACGGTGGTGTTGACGATCGTCCAGGCCTCGACCGTGCCGCGCTTCGGGGTCTCGGTGACCGCGTCCTCGAACCGCTTGCCGTCGATCTGGACGCGGAGCGGGAAGAGGGTGGTGGGGTCGAGCACCTCGTTGAGCACCATCTGCCGCGGGGGCGCGTTGGCGACCAGGGCGGGGCGGGCCACCAGCGCCGCGGGGGGAGTCCACGGGGCCGGCGAGGCCGGGAGGTTGGTCGGATCGTACGGGACCACCTGGAACTGGAGGATCTGCGCCATGCCGGCGAAGGGCCCGGCGCCGTTCGGCGCGATGCCGACGGGGTACGGAGCGGCGGCGCTGTTGGCCATCGTGATCTTGGCGTTGGAGTCGACCGCGGAGAAGTCGACGACGACGTCATACCGCTCACCGGGGCACATGGTGATGGTGCGGACGTTGCGCACCGCCGGCAGGTAGCCCTGGTCGCTGCCGATCACCTGGAAGGTCGGGGCGGCGCCGACGCTGGCGCGCAGGCTGAGCACATAGCAGCGGGCGTTGGAGCCGTCGAGGAGGCGCAGCCGGTAGGGGCGCTTCTCCACCTTCACCTTCGGCCAGATGACGCCGTTGACCACCGGGATGTCGCCGAAGTACTCGGGGACCCACTGCGGGTGGATGGTCGGGTTGGGGCCGGGGGTGAGCGGGTTCCAGGTGGCGACGCCGGCCGGCGCGACCTGGCCGAGGCCGTTGGGGAAGTTGATGGTGCCGTCGATGTTGAAGGCGCGGTCCTGGATGGCGATGGGGAGGTCGAAGCAGGCCGAGGCCTTGGTGGCGACGCCGGCGTTCTTGAGCACGCCGGCGACCGAGCAGTCACCGCGCGGCGGCAGGCCGAGCGCATTCTCCTTGACCGGGTCCTCGACGAAGAAGAAGCCGGCCGGCCCGGCGGCCACGTTGATGCGGGTCTTGCCGAGGGCGTGGTCGTGGTACCAGATCGGGGCGGCGTCCTGGACCATCGGGTAGTTGTAGATGGCCGAGTTGCCGGCGGGGCGGACCAGGTTGCCGAGCTCGATGGCGTTGGCGACGCCGCCGGTGTCGAAGATCGGGTCGATGTTCTGCACGGCCCCGTTCGAGCTGCCGGTGACGGGCAGCGAGGGGAACTGGCCAGCGGTGTAGGCGGCGGCAGAGTTGACGTTGCCGAACCAGAGCTCCGCGAGGCCGTCGGAGTCGGGCGGGATCTCGCCGCCGTGGAGGTGGACCACCATGGCGTTGTCCGGCTGCTGGTGGCTGCCGAACGGGCCGACGGCGCCCTGGACACCCATCAGCGTCCGGTCGATGGCGCAGGGGACGTTCGGGTTCTGCGGCTGCGGGCAGAAGAGGTGCTGGTCGGGGGCGTTGTTGATCCACTTCACCTTGACCGGGCGACCCTTGAGGGCGCGGAAGCTCATGGAGGGGTAAGTCGAGGCGCCGTTGAGCGCGTAGGTGCCGGGGGCGTTGACCTGCGAGTAGCCCCAGACCGGGGTGCACATCGGCAGGCCCGGCGCCTTGCGGGTGTTGGGCGGGGTGCGCAGCCCGAGCCACTGGGTCCCGGCCGAGCAGCCACCCTGCGGGAAGGCGACCGGGACCGGGGTCACCGGCGACATCTGGACTTCGTAGTAGTCGAACCCGGGGAAGGTGGCGCGATCCGGGACGTAGTCGATGGGGACGGGGAGGTCGAGGGTGAAGCGGTTCTGGGTCCCCGGCAGCAGCGGCTGGACCCCGCCAGGCACGATCTGGGCGTGAGCGAGCGACGCCCACGCGGTGACGGCGAAGACCGCCGCGGCCATGCCAAACTTGAGGACTCGATTGATGGTGTTCACTTGGTATTCCCCCTGCGATCTAGGTGTTCCGGTGCGGCGGTGGTATCTCCTGTGAGTCAACTTCTGTTGTCCCCTCAACTCCGAGTCAAAAGATGTTGACCACGATCAAGTGCGTGAGCGACAATTAGCCGCATAGAACAGCAAGGGAAAGTACCGTGATGTGGGTACACGCACACCACCGCCACAATTGGCAACAATGTGCTGCAATGTAGGTCGCGTCTTCGATTCGCCCCTCCTTGAGGTCACGGACCCTGCAGCCATTCATCACATCCCAATGGGGGGCAGAGAGGTGGAATCGCGCCGGGAATGGCTATCCTCCTCGGCGAGTTGCTCCGTGTTCCGTGGGCCATTCCGTGGAGCGATCCGCGAGCCGTTTCGTGAGCTGCGAGGGGAGCGTTCGATGACGATCTTCACCGCGGCGGCGCTCCTGGCGCTCGCCATCGCCGGCCCGCCGTCCGCCGGTGGTCCACGGCCCGCCGGCGCCACGCCCTCCGCCGAGGCCGTGGCGCTCTTCCCGATCCTGCGTGACGGAAAGTGGGGGTACATCGACCGCACCGGCCAGGTGGTGATCCCGCCGCGCTTCGAGCGGGCCGGCCCCTTCTCGGAGGGGCTGGCCGCCTACGAGGACGGGGCCGAGTTCGGCTACGTCGACGCCAGGGGGAAGAAGGTCCTGCTCCCCGCCCACCTCCCGGCCGGCGTCATCCACCGCCCCTTCTCGGCGGGGCTGGCCGCGGTCCGGGTCGGGGCGCTCCACGGCTACATGGACCGGAGCGGGAAGCTGGCCCTCCCCGCCCGCTACACCACCGCCAGCGACTTCACCCAGGGTTATGCGATGGCCTGCGACGACGCCGGCTGCGGCTACCTCGATCCGGCCGGCCGCGGGGCCGTCGGCTACGGCTTCATGGGGTCGGCCCCGGTGAGCGAGGGGGTGGCCTGCATCAACCTGGCCATGGGGATGGGGCACCAGCGGGTCGAGCTGCGACGGCTCGACGGCACCACCATCCCCGGCGAGTGGGAAGGGTGCGGGAAGATGTCGGAGGGGCTGGTGGCGGTCCGCTACCGCGGCAGCTGGGGCTACGTCGACGGGCGCGGCCAGGTGGCCATCCAGCGCCGGTTCGAGAAGGCGGGTGACTTCGTCGGCGGCCTGGCACCGGTGACCATGGGGGAGGGGCGGTGCGGCTACATCGAGAAGTCGGGGCGGCTCGCCATCCCGGCGCGCTACGCGGCGTGCCAGCCGTTCTCGGATGGGCTGGCCCGCGTCGACCTCGCCAGGGATCCGGCCGACGGGGAGCAGGTCGCCTTCATCGACCGCGACGGGAAGGTGGTGGTGGAGGGCGCGCAGGCCTCGCCACCCTTCGACTCGGCCGAGCCGTTCGAGAACGGCCTCGCCGCCGTGGGGGTCGGGGGACCGCCCCATATGGCCGGGAGCGGAACGCTGCTCGGCTACGTAAACAGGGAAGGCCGCTACGTCTGGAAGCCGGTCAACTGAGAAGAACCACCGGGAGCGCCACCGTGACCCTCCTTCCCATCCTCCTCGCGCTCGGGCTCGCCGCCTCCGCGGTCGCACCTGCCCCCGCGGTCGCATCTGCCTCCGCGGTCGCACCTGCCCCCGCGGGCCGGGGTGCCGCCGCGCCCGAGGAAGCCGATCCGAACCCCTGGGGTCAGCCGCCCACCGGCGCCGCCGAGGACGTCGCGCTCTGGACCACGCTGCGCGACTCGCAGAACCAGGCCGTGCTCCAGATGAGCCGGATCGCCCAGGCCTCCTACCGGATCCGCTACGGGCGCTACTACGAGCGGCTCGACCAGCTCTCCGGGACCACGCCCGGCCCGGTCCCGGACCAGGCCCGCCGCCTGCGCTCCCGCCTGGAGGTGGCGGCTCGCCAGGCCGACGAGGGGATCCCCAAGACCGGGCTCCGGGTCCGGGTCTGCAAGTACACGCTGCTCCACCTCGACCAGCGCCTGCGGCTCCCCGACGAACCGTCCATGAAGGTGGAGCTGCCCAGGGTGCGGGCCGAGGCGCGCAGCTGCACCGGAGAGCTGGTCCCCTTCGCGGCCAAGGTCCTGGCGCTGGCCGACGCGCTCGACGCCGCGGTGGCCGACGCCGAGACCTTCCTGGACCGGGAGGAACCGGCCCCGCCGACCGCCCCCACGCCCACGCCGGCGCCGTCCGCGGCGCCGCCGGCCACCGGGGCCTCCTCCCCCGCGCCGAGCGCAGGAACCCGTCCATGACCCCTCGCAAGATCCTCCTGGCCGCCGTGGCCATCGCGCTCCTCCTCGTCGGCGCCAGCCTGCTGGTGCTCGACCGGATGGACCGGACGGCGGGGCCGGGCGCGGGCGGGGCCACGCCGTCGAACGCAGACCCGGTGGCCGGCGCGACGCCGGGCGTCGGCTCGACCCCGGCGCTCGCCGACGCGCCCGCCGAGCCCCCGCCGCTGGTCACCCCGCCCAACATCGGGGCCCGGCCCAGCGCCGCGTCCAGCATCCCCTGGGACGAGGTGCCCATGGCCTCGAAGCTGGGCGAGCTCGGCCCCGGGCTGGCGGCGCCGGTCAACACGGCGCTGCGCGCCGCGCGCGCCACCATCGAGTCCTGCTTCGAGGAGGACCGGCAGCTGCGCGCCAGCCGTCCGGCCCCCACCTACGATCCCGACAACATGCCGACCGGCCCGGCGGTGCTGGTGCTCCAACTCGAGTCGAGGGGCGGCGCGCTCGACGTGGTCGCCGCCACGGTCGAGTCGCTCGGCACCTCGACCCGCGAGCTGGCCAACTGCGCCTGCCAGGTGCTACGGGGCTGGCCCATCCCGGCGCCCGCCGCCAGCCCGGGGCGCCGCTACCGGCTCAAGTACCCGCTCCACTAGGCGGTGCGGGCGGGGCCCCGGTCGGCTCGACACCACCTGGTGCGGCGCCGCGCGCCGTGAGGAACGACGCGGCCTCCGGCGCCGGCGGCAGCCAGCGCCCCGCCGCAGCGACCACCAGCCCGAGGAGCCCCACCCCGGTGGCGAGGACCAGGGCCGCGTCCGCCGGGCGAGTCACCAGCTCATCGCCGGCCGGCTCCGCCCCCGGGCTGGCCAGCAGGCCGATCACCGCCAGGCCGTTGTTGAGGGCGTGGGCCAGCATCGACGGCCAGACCGAGCCGGTCGCCCAGGCCAGCCAGCCGTAGACCACCCCGAGCAGGAGGACGCCGGGGAACCGGACCGGGTCGAGGTGGTAGAGGGCGAAGACCAGCGACGAGAGGGCGATGGCCCGCCGCGGGGAGCGGCGCCCGGCCAGCCCCGACTGCAGGCCGCCGCGGAAGGCCAGCTCCTCGCAGGTGGCCGGGACGATGGCGGCCACCAGCAGCAGCAGCCACGGGCTCCAGGGCTCCAGGGCCAGCGCCCGCCGCACGTCGAACTGCTCGAGGAGGCTCCGCGGCAGGGCCGCCCGGGTGAGCCCGTGGAGCCCGGCCCCCGCGACCATGGCGGCCAGCCCGGCCGCCCCGCCGAGGCCGAGGATCCTGGCCGAGGGGGCGGGCGCCAGGCGCAGCAGCCGCGAGGGGCGGTAGCCGGATCGCCAGGCCCAGACCAGCGTCGGGACCAGCACCGCCGCCTGCATGGCGAGGAGGCGGGCCAGCCCGGACCAGCGCCCCAGCAGCGAGTAGGGGAAGAGGAGGAGGATGGGGACGGCGGCCGCCAGGAAGAGGGCCAGCGTGGCGAGGGACGGAGGCTCGTTCACGGGCCGGGGCTCGACGACCGGCGAGGCGCCCGGCCCCCCTCCGGCGGCCCCGTCCCCGGCCACCGGCGTCGGCGCCTCGGCCTGCGGCGGCGCCGGCGGCTCGGTCGGCGACCCGGCGGCTGTCGAGGGCGGCTCCACGGCCACCATCTTACCCGGTGTCCGCCCCGCCCCGGGTCGGCTAGCATGCGCCGCATGGATTTCGCGAACCGGACGGTGGTGCTCGGCGTGGGCGGGGGCATCGCCGCCTACAAGGCCTGCGACGTGGCCCGGCTGGTGGTGAAGGGGCGGGGCCGGGTGCGGGTGGCCATGACCCGCGCCGCCACCCGCTTCGTCGGCCCGCTCACCTTCCAGGCGCTCAGCGGCGCCCCGGTGGTGGTGGACCTGCTCGACGAGCAGACCGAGCGGAGCTACGGCCACCTGCAGCTGGCGCGCGAGGCCGACCTCTTCCTGGTGGCGCCGGCCACCGCCGACCTGATCGCCCGGCTCCGCGCCGGCATGGGCGACGACGCCGTCACCACCACGGCGCTGGCCGTCACCTGCCCGGTGCTCATCGCCCCGGCCATGAACACCCGGATGTGGAAGAACCCGGCGGTGCAGGAGAACCTCGCGGCGCTGGTGGCCCGCGGCTGGCACGTGGTCGGCCCGGGCACCGGCGTGCTGGCCGACGGCGACGTCGGCGAGGGGCGGCTGGCCGAGCCGGAGGAGATCGCCACCGCCGCCTCAAGGCTGCTCGGCAACCTCGATCTCTCCGGCCGCCGCGTGGTGGTCACCGCCGGCCCGACCCGCGAGCCCATCGACCCGGTCCGCTTCATCTCCAACCCCTCCTCGGGGAAGATGGGCTACGCGCTGGCGGCCGTGGCGGCCCGGCGCGGGGCCGAGGTGGTGATGGTCTCCGGCCCCACCTCGCTGCCGGATCCGGCCGGGGTCCGTACCATCCGCGTCGAGACCGCCGAGGAGATGGCGCGGGCGGTGGACGAGGTGGCCGGCGGCATGGACCTCTTCATCGGGGCCGCCGCCGTCTCCGACTACCGGCCCACCACCTCGGCCTCCCACAAGGTGAAGAAGGGGGCCGGCGACGAGACCCTCAAGCTGACCCGCACGCCGGACATCCTCGCCGGCCTCGGGGCCCGCCTGGCCGGCAAGCCCGACGCCCCGGTGCTGGTCGGCTTCGCCGCCGAGACCGAGGAGGTCATCACCCGGGCCCGGGAGAAGCTGAAGGGGAAGCGCTGCGACCTGGTGGTGGCCAACAAGGTGGGGCTCCCCAACGCCGGCTTCGGCGCCGACACCAACCGGGTGGCGCTGGTCTCGGCCACCGAGCTGGCCGAGATCGAGGGGCCCAAGGAGCGGGTGGCCGAGGCCATCGTCGACTGGATCCTGCCGGTGCTCGAGGCCCGGCGCCCCCGCGCCACGCCGCTCAAGTAGCCGGGCCGGCGCCCCGGTCGGGCCGGCCCGCGCACCGCGCCCTCACCGCACCCCTCGCCAGGGATGGGGACTCGCGGGTGGTCAGGCCCCGGCGATGCGGGCCGCCCGCGGCGGCAGCACCAGCGTCCCGTGGATGGCCCGCCGAAACGAGTCGCGCGACTCGCCCACCAGCTGGTGGGCCTCGATGCCGGTCAGCTTCCCGGAGCGGACCTGGGCGGCCAGCATGCGCCGCAGCTTCTCCGACATGGCCAGGTTGCGCTCACCGGTGGCGTCGGCGCGGGCAGCCTCGCAGCCGCGGCCCTCGAGGAGCAGGCCGAGGATGGCCTCCACCGCCAGGTCGTTCACCTCCTCGACCAGGTCGTCCTCCAGCGGCAGCCGGCGCGAGCGGGCCAGCGCCAGCCGCGAGACGTGCTGGAAGCGCTTCATCCGGGCGCTCATCACCAGGTAGCGGAAGAGGTGGCGCGACAGGCCGAAGGGGAGCACCGAGGAGCGCTTCAGGGTGCGGCGCAGGAACAGGTCGTGGGTGATGGTGGCCCGGGAGGAGACCCGCTTGGCCATCTCCGAGTAGGAGGGGTCGAGCCGCTGGTCGAAGCGCAGCTCCCAGTAGGCGTGGCCGGTGCGGGCCTTGTGGAAGGAGGAGAGGGTCTTCCAGGGGACGTAGTAGTTGTGGGCCACGGTGTCGGCGGCGAGGTGGGCGAGGAAGCCCCAGGAGAAGGCCTTCTCCTCGCCTGGGCGCGCCTCGTCGAGCACCGCGAAGCCGACCTGCCAGTTGTGGGCGTGGTGGACGAAGCGGGCCAGGTTCTTGCCCACCACGATGTCGGCCGCCAGCGAGCCGTAGAGGAACTCGTTGCCGAAGTCGGCCAGCAGGTTGCGCAGCGGCCCGGCCAGCGGGCCGGTGGCGGCCAGCGCCTGGGCCGAGAAGGAGAGGTGGGCCAGCGGCCCCCAGGCCAGCGCGTCGGAGGGCCATGCGAGGATGAGGAGCGCGCCGGCCCCCAGGCAGGCCTGGACGGCCCAGCGGAGCAGGGTGGCGGTGCGCGAGGACATCGGATCGATCCTAGGGCCGGCGCGGGTGTCGCCGCAATGGTCAGGCGGGTCGTCAGGAGCGGGGCGCGTGAGCGAGGAGCGGGACGAGGCGGTGCGGCAGGTGGCTGGCGAGGTGGCCCGCCACCTCACCTGGCTGCGCGACGCCGGGGTGCGCGAGGTGCCGGCCCCGGTCCCCGCCCGGGCGTCGCGGCCCGGGCCGGGCGGCCCGTCGGCGGAGGCGGGGAGGGCGTCGGCGGTCGAGCCGCCACCGCCGCGCCCGGCCTCGCTGCGGCCGGCCCCCCCGCCATCCCTGCGCCCGCCCGTCGCCACCCCCGCCCCGGGACCGGCGCCGTCCCCGGACCAGCCCCGGGCCGCGACCGCCCCGGGCGCCGCGAAGGGGACCGGCTCCCCGGCGCTGCTCGCCATCCGAGACCACCTCGGCGACTGCCGGCGCTGCAAGCTCCACGGGGGCCGGACCACGCTGGTCTTCGGCGTCGGCGACCCGCGCGCCGAGCTGATGTTCGTGGGGGAGGGGCCGGGGGCGGACGAGGACCTTCAGGGAGAGCCCTTCGTGGGCAAGGCCGGGCAGCTGCTGACCAGGATGATCGAGGCCATGGGCTTCCGGCGC
This sequence comes from Anaeromyxobacteraceae bacterium, assembly GCA_032654565.1. Lineage (GTDB taxonomy): Bacteria > Myxococcota > Myxococcia > Myxococcales > Anaeromyxobacteraceae > JADKCZ01. The sequence goes on from JAULAX010000011.1 coordinate 65,277, forward strand.
GACCAGGTCTACATCGCCAACGTGGTGAAGTGCCGCCCCCCGGAGAACCGCAACCCCGAGCCTGACGAGATCGAGGCCTGCGAGCCGTTCCTGCAGCGGCAGATCGAGGCGGTCCAGCCGAAGGTGATCGTGGCCCTCGGCAAGTTCGCCGCCCACACCCTGCTCCGCTCCGCTGTCCCCATCACCCGGCTGCGCGGCACCTGGGGCGAGTACCAGGGGGTCAAGCTGATGCCCACCTTCCACCCGGCCTACCTGCTCCGCAGCCCGGGGGAGAAGGTGAAGGCCTGGGAGGACCTCAAGCAGGTGATGGCGGCGCTGGGCCAGCCGCCCCCGGGGAGATAGCCGGCGCCTGAAATAGCCGCGCCCCCGGGGACGTAAGGATGGAGGTCCCTCTGGGGAGAGTGACAGCGGCGGCGCCGGGCCGGGGGCATCCTGGTCCGGGGCCACCGCGTTCCCCGCGTCAGGAGCCTGCCATGCGCCGTCGTGCCACAGCCGCCAGCCTCGCCCTCGTCGCCGCCCTCGCCCTCCCGACCCCCGCCGCCGCCTGGGGCTGGGGAGGCACCCGCGGTGACGGCAAGAAGGTCACCCAGCCCCGCACCGTCGCGGCCTTCACCTCGATCCGCCTGGTGGGGTCGCTCGACGCCACCGTCAAGGTGGGCGGGGCGCCGTCGGTGGCGGTCACCATCGACCAGAACCTCCAGCCGTCGGTCACCACCGAGGTCAGCGGCGAGACCCTGGTGATCCAGGTCCGTGACGCCTCCTGGGACGGCACCGGGGTGGTCGAGATCACCCTGCCGGCGCTGCGCGGCTTCGCCATCGAGGGATCGGCCGACGCCACCATCGACGGCGGGCAAGGCGACCTGGAGTTCAAGATCAAGGGCTCCGGTGACCTGCGCTGGCGCGGGGCGGCCGCCCGGATCGACGCCTCCATCTCCGGCTCCGGCGACATGCGGCTGGCTGGGACCGCCGAGCGGGCCACCCTCTCGGTGGCCGGCTCGGGCGACATCCAGGCTGGCGGGCTGACCGCCCGGGCCGCCTCCATCTCGGTGGCCGGCTCGGGTGACGTGGAGCTGACGCTCGACGGCGGGCCGCTCAACGTCTCCATCGCCGGCTCCGGCGACGTGGTCTGGCACGGCAAGGCGCAGGTCGAGCAGGCCGCGGTGAGCGGCTCGGGCTCGATCACCCGGCGCTGAGGCGACGGAGCGGGGCCGCGGAGGCCCCGGCCGGCCCGGCCGCTACAGCGAGCAGAACGGGCCGGTCACCTTGTAGATGGTGTTGAGCGTCTCGTCCGACACCCAGAGCGTGGCGGCGTCGCCGGTCCCCTCGAAGGCCAGCCCGACCGGGTTGCCCAGCCCCTGGAGCAGCGAGCGCAGCGCCGTGCCGCCGGCGCAGCCGGTGGTGGTGCAGTCGTTGAGGACGGCGATGGTCCCGGTGGTGCGGGCCGCGGCCACCAGCTTCGGCGTCGGGCAGGGGGTGAGCACCAGGTCGCGGACCCCGGCGAGGATCGAGTCGGTGGCGATGGCCACGGTGGCGCCGGCCGTGAAGCGGACCACGGTGGCGTCGGCGTTGTTGGGCTGCCCCACGAAGACCACCTGGACGCCGCTGGCCGAGGTGGCCGCCACGCCCCAGGGGCGGGCGCCGTTGCCGAGGGCCAGGTTGAGGCCGGCGAGGGCCACCGGGGTGGTGGGCAGGCCGGTCAGCACCTGCCGGTTGGTCCCCTCGGCGGCCAGCAGCGAGGTCCCGTCCCAGGCCAGGCCGTTGAGCGTCCAGTCGTTCTCCGCCGCCAGCGTCTGCACGCCGTCGGCGGCGATGGCCACCAGCCGCCGGCCGGCCGAGGCCAGCAGCCGGCTGTTGGCGGCGTCCCAGGCCAGGTCCTGCGGGGAGGTGAGCGCGAAGTAGGTCCCTGGAGAGTAGAGCCGCGAGGTGGTCCCCTGGTGGAAGCTGACCGAGGGGAGCACGCCGCCGCCGCCGCCGTTGGCGACGTAGAGGCCGCCGGCCGGGTTGACGGCCAGGCCGCGGGGCGCCCGCAGGCGATCGACGTCGCCGGCGTAGGCGGCCCGGACGGTGAAGCCGGTCACCGCCACCACCGCGCCCACCGAGGGGTCGGCCGTGATCGAGACCCGATCCGGCGGGCTCGACTTGGTGCCGTTGGAGACCACCAGCTGCAGGTCGTAGGTGCCGGCCAGGTCGGGGAGGAAGCTCGGCGAGGCCAGGGTGGCGTCGCGGAAGGCGGCGGCGCTCCCCGGCGGCGTGGCCACGAAGCTCCAGGTGTAGTGGAGCGGGAGGCCGTCGGGGTCGCTGCTGGCGGTGCCGTCGAGCGCCACCCAGGCGCCGGTGACCACGCGCCGGGGGCTGCCGGCGTCGGCGGTGGGGGCCTTCACCTCGCCGGCGCAGGCGAGGACGAGGAGCAGGGGGAGCAGTGCGGAGTGGCGCATGGCGGTTCCTTTCCTTGCTGGAGGGCTAGAGGCCGAAGGCGGCCTGGAAGGTGACGGTGTCGGACTGGCGGGAGCCCCGGTCGAAGGCGATCAGCTCGCCGCGCCAGGCCAGCTGCAGCTCCAGGGCCTGCGCCGGCGAGAACGTGACCCCGGCCTGCGCGCGGAGCAGCGACCGGGCGCTGCCGGAGATCGAGTCCAGCCCGGGGTCGGAGGCGCCGAGCAGGGCGGCGCCGGTCACCTCGGCGAAGAGCCGGGTGGTCTCGCCGAAGCGGCGCGCGCAGCGCAGCCCACCGCCGAGCGGGAAGAGCGTCTCCTTGACCACCGGGTCGTCGAAGGCCTGCAGGCCGGCGGAGACCAGCAGCTCGATCGACCAGCGGCTCGGCCGGGCCAGGGAGAGCAGGTCGAAGCCGTAGCCCAGCTCGGCGGTCCAGCGCTGCTCGGCGGCGGTGGTGCGCTCGGCGCGGCCGGTCGGGTCGAGCCGCCCGGCGACCCAGGTGCGGCGGTAGCGGTCGAGCCCGAGCTCGAGCTGGAAGGTGTGGGCCGGCGCGAGGCGCCAGGCCAGCGCCAGGCCGGCGGTGGTGCCCGGCGCGGCGTCCTGCGCCAGGGTGTCGGTCCAGCGCCCCTGTCCCGCCGAGAAGGCGGCCCAGAAGGCGTGCTCCTCGCGGAGGGTGGCGGCGCCGGGGGGCGGCGGCAGCGGCACGTCGCCGGTGTACTGGGAGGGGGCGCCGGAGGCCAGGGCGGCCAGGGCGGCGAGGATGGCGAGGGGGGCGGTCACCATGGTCTTCCTTTCCAGCGCAGGCAGGGCGGCGAAGGTGGCAGCCGCCCCGTATCGGGAATGACCCTAGCCCACCCGCGGTCGGCCACCAGATTCTGGCGGCTGGATCTGCGGCCACACGACCTCCTTGGCGCGGGGCGTCAGGCGAACTAAGGTTCGGGCGCTCCCAACCCCAGCGAGGTCCCCATGCCCGGTCGTGAAGTGGTCATCGTCGGCGCCGCTCGCACCCCCATCGGCAGCTTCCTCGGCTCCCTCTCCGCGCTCTCCGCGCCCCGCCTCGGCGCCATCGCCATCAAGGCGGCGCTGGAGCGGTCCGGGGTGGCCCCCGGCGAGGTGAGCGAGGTGATCATGGGGAACGTGCTGCAGGCCGGCGTCGGCCAGGCCCCGGCCCGCCAGGCCACCATCTTCGCCGGCCTCCCGGAGAGCACGCCGGCCTGGACCCTCAACAAGGTCTGCGGCTCCGGCCTCAAGGCGGTCATCTCCGCCGCCCAGGCCATCGCGCTCGGCGACGCCGAGGTGGTGGTGGCCGGGGGGATGGAGTCGATGTCCAACGCCCCCTACTACGACCGGTCGGCCCGCACCGGGGTGCGCATGGGGAACGTCGAGCTCATCGACGGCCTGATCCACGACGGGCTCTGGGACGTCTACGGCCAGACGCACATGGGGATCTGCGCCGAGGCCTGCGCCGTCTCGCAGAAGATCAGCCGCGACGAGCAGGACGCCTACGCGCTCGAGTCGACCACCCGGGCCATCGCCGCCGCCAAGGCCGGCGCCTTCAAGAGCGAGATCGCGCCGGTGGAGATCGAGGGGAAGAAGGGCGAGAAGACCGTGGTCTCCGAGGACGACGGGCCGCGGGGCGCCCGGCCCGACAAGATCGGGACCCTGCGCCCGGTCTTCAAGAAGGACGGCACCGTGACCGCCGCCAACGCCTCCTCGATCAACGACGGCGCCGCGGCGCTGGTGCTGATGAGCGCCGAGCGGGCCGCCCGGGAGGGGCGCACCGTGCTGGGGCGGATCACCGGCTGGGGCGGCGCCGCCCGCGCCCCGGTGGAGTTCACCATCGCGCCCACCGACGCCATCCGGGCCGTGCTCGCCAAGGCGAAGCTCGGGGTCAAGGACGTCGACCTCTGGGAGATCAACGAGGCCTTCGCGGTGGTCTCGGTGGCCAACAACCGGCTGCTCGGGCTCGACCCCGCCACCGTCAACGTCCGCGGCGGCGCGGTGGTGCTGGGCCACCCCATCGGCGCCTCCGGCGCCCGCATCCTCGTCACCCTGCTCCAGGCCATGAAGGACCTCGGCAAGAAGCGCGGCGTGGCCTCCCTCTGCATCGGCGGCGGCGAGGCCGTGGCCCTCATCGTGGAGCGGTGAGCCGATGAACAAGCTCGTCGAGTCGGCCGACGCCGCGGTGGCGGACATCGGCGACGGCGCCACCCTGATGGTGGGCGGCTTCGGCCTGTGCGGCAACCCGGAGAACCTGATCGCGGCGCTGCACCGCAAGCAGGTGAAGGGGCTGACCCTGATCTCCAACAACTGCGGCACCACCGACCTCGGCCTCGGGCCGCTGCTCCAGGCCCGGCAGATCAAGAGGATCCTGGCCAGCTACGTCGGCGAGAACAAGGAGTTCGAGCGGCAGTTCCTCTCCGGCGAGCTGGAGGTGGAGCTGGTGCCGCAGGGGACGCTGGCCGAGCGGATCCGGGCCGGCGGGGCCGGCATCGGCGGCTTCTACACCCGCACCGGGGTCGGCACCCAGGTGGCCGACGGCAAGGAGTCGCGCACCATCGGCGGCCACGAGTACATCCTGGAGCAGCCGCTCTTCGCCGACTTCGCGCTGGTCCACGCCCACACCGCCGACACCCACGGCAACCTGCAGTTCCGCAAGACGGCGCGCAACTTCAACCCGGTCATGGCCACCGCCGCCCGGGTCACCATCGCCGAGGCCGAGCGGATCGTCGCCCCCGGCCAGCTCGACCCCGACCAGGTCCACACCCCGGGCATCTACGTGAAGCGGCTGGTGCAGGGCGCCGGCTACCAGAAGTGGATCGAGCGCCGCACCGTCCGGCCCGCGGCCGGGGAGGGGAAGTAACCATGCCGCTCACCCGCGAGCAGATCGCCGCCCGCGTCGCCCGCGAGCTGCGCGACGGCTTCTACGTCAACCTCGGCATCGGCATGCCCACGCTGGTGGCCAACTACGTCCCCGCGGGGGTCGAGGTGGTGCTGCAGTCGGAGAACGGCATCCTCGGCGTCGGCCCGTACCCGGTGGCCGGGACCGAGGACCCCGACCTCATCAACGCCGGCAAGGAGACGGTCACCGTCAACGCCGGCTCGGCCTTCTTCTCCTCGGCCGACTCCTTCGCCATGATCCGCGGCGGGCACATCGACCTCGCCATCCTCGGCGCCCTGGAGGTGAGCGCCCAGGGGGACCTCGCCAACTGGCTGGTGCCCGGCAAGATGGTGAAGGGGATGGGCGGGGGGATGGATCTGGTGGCCGGCGCCCGGCGCACCGTGGTGATGATGGACCACGCCACCAAGGACGGGAAGCCCAAGATCCTCGAGGCCTGCACCCTGCCGCTCACCGGCAAGCGCTGCGTCGCCGCCATCTGCTCCGACCGGGCCTGGCTCGACGTCACCCCCACCGGCCTGCTGCTGCGGGAGCTGGCGCCGGGCGAGACCGTCGAGTCGGTGCAGGCGCTGACCGGACCCCGGCTGGCGGTGGCCGCCGACCTCACCACCATGTCGGTCTAGGGGCCGCGTGCCCGGCCCGCTCGTCACCCTGACCACCGACTACGGCGCCGGCTCCGGCTACCCGGCCCAGCTCAAGGGCGTGCTGATCTCGGCCGTCCCCGACCTGCGCATCGTCGACATCTCCCACGGGGTGCCGGCCTACGACCTGATGGCCGGCGCCCTGCTGCTGGAGGCCTGCGTCCCCGCCTTCCCGCCCGACACCGTCCACCTGGCGGTGGTCGACCCGGGGGTGGGGACCGACCGCCGCGCCATCTGCGTGGTCGACCCGTCCGGCATCCGGCTGGTGGCCCCCGACAACGGGCTGCTCACCCCCTTCCTCGGCGAGGGCTCGCGGGTCTACCACCTGGCCGAGCCGTCGCTGGTGCCGCTCCCGCGCTGCGCCACCTTCCACGGCCGGGATCTCTTCGCCCCGGTGACCGCGGCGCTGGCGCTGGGGGTCCCGCCGGAGCGGCTCGGTCCGCTGGCCCATGATCCGGTCCGCATCGACTGGCCGCTGGCCGAGCGCAGCGCCGGGCAGGTCCGCGGCGTGACCCTCTCCGTCGACTCCTTCGGGAACCTGGTCACCTCCATCCGCGAGGCCGACCTGGCCGGGGCCGAGGTGCGGGTGGCCCTCTGCGACGGCCGGCCGGCCCGCTGGGTCCGCACCTTCGGCGACGGGCAGCCGGGCGAGCTGCTGGCGCTGGTGGGGAGCGGAGGCCGGATCGAGGTGGCCGTCCGGGAGGGGAGCGCCGCGGCCCACCTGCACCGCTGGCGGGGCGTCGAGGTCCGGCTGCTGCTCGGGGGGGCGGGCGCCCTTGGCGCTGCCGGGAGCCCCTGCTAGACTTTTGCCAGGCATGAAGACCGGGGACGACAACAAGCGCAAGGCGACGCGCCTCCACCACGAGATCCCCGTGGCCTACCGCTCGGTGGGCAGCTTCCTCACCGACTGGGCCACCAACATCAGCCAGGGCGGCCTCTTCATCAACACCCGCAACCCGCTGCCGGTCGGCACCGCCGTGCGCATCCTGCTGCAGCTCCCCGGCGAGCCGCGGGCCGCCGCCATCGAGGGCAAGGTGACCCGCATCACCGAGTACGACAACCTGCACAACATGGTGCCGGGGATGGGCGTGGAGTTCACCGCCCTCGACCCGGAGCGCCGCGCCGAGCTGGAGAGCTTCGTGCAGCGGCTCCGGGGCCAGCTGGAAACGCCCTGACGCCTCCGTGAGGCTGCAGGTCGACATCGACGCCCTGGCGCCCGGCGGCGAGGGGGTGGGGCGCGCCGGCCAGCAGGCCGTCTTCGTCCCCTTCACCGTCCCCGGCGACCGGGTGGTGGTCGAGGCCCGGGGGAGCGGCCAGGTGGTCCACGCCGAGCTGCTGGAGCTGGTCTGGTCCGGCCCGGCCCGCCTGGCCCCGCCCTGCCCCCACTTCGGCCCTGGCGGCGATCGCTGCGGGGGGTGCCAGTGGCAGCACGCCGCCGAAGCGGCCCAGCTGCAGGCCAAGGCGGCGGCGGTGCGCGAGGCGCTGCGCAAGATCGGCCGGATCGACCCCGACGCCTGCGGCTGGCGCCCGCCGGTGGCCTCCCCCAGCCCGTACCGCTACCGCTCGCGGGCCCGCTTCCACCTCGACCGGCGCCAGGGGCGGCTGGTCTTCTTCCAGCGCCGCTCCCACCTGCCGGTGCCGGTGGCCGACTGCCACCTGCTGACCGAGGGGCTGGAGGGGCTGCGCCGCGCGCTGGGGCCGGCCATCGTGGCGGCGCGGCTCTCGCCCGGGCAGGTGGCGATGGAGTGGTCCGACCACCAGGGGCGGGGCGCCGCGCACCTGGCGCTCCTGGCGCCGCCGGGCAAGGAGCAGCGGGCCCGCGCCGAGGCGCTGCTGCGCGCCGTGCCGGGGCTGGCCGGCCTGGTGCTCTCCGCCGAGGGGGCGCCGGCGACGGTGGTGGGCGCCCCGGTGCTGCAGCACCAGCGGGTGCCGGGGCGATCCTCCGCCGGCCTGGCCAGCTCGCGCCCCGACGTCTTCCAGCAGGCCAACCGGGGGGCCAACGCCCTGCTGGTCGAGCTGGCGCTGGGGCTGCTCCAGCCCGACGGGGAGCGGGTGCTGGAGCTCCACTGCGGCTCCGGCAACTTCACCGGGCCGCTGGCGGCGCGGGCCGCCGAGCTGGCGGCCGTGGAGGTGCAGGGGCCGGCGCTGGAGCTGGCCCGGGCCGACCTGGCCGGGACCGGGACCCGCTTCTACGCCGGCGACGCCCTCAAGCTGGCGCTGGCGCTGGCCCGCGAGCGGCAGGGCGGGGGCGCCGGCTTCACCCGGGCGCTCCTCGACCCGCCGCGCGACGGGGCCAAGGGGATCGGCCCGGCGCTCCGGGAGCTGGGGGTGGCGCGGGCGGTCTACGTCTCCTGCGATCCGGCCACCCTGGCCCGCGACCTGCGCGGCTGCCTCGAGGCCGGGTTCCGCATCGAGGCGCTGCAGCCGCTCGACCTCTTCCCGCAGACGCACCACGTCGAGGCCGTGGCGCTCTTGACCCGGGCCAGCGGCGCGGCGCTGCGGTAGAGTGGCGGGATCGAGACCCCGCTCGCCAGCGGCCGAACCGGTGCGGGGCCGGGGCGGCCCCCCCGCCTCCCCGCCAGGGTCACCGCCGGCTTCGTGGCGGCGCTGGCCTGCCTGGCGGCCACCGTGGTGGTCACCCTGACCTTCGAGGCGGTGCGCGACGAGCAGGCGCGGCTGATGATCCGGGCCTCGGCGACGCTGGTGGTCGTCGAGGAGCTGGAGGTGGCGGCCAAGGTCCTCGTCACCACCACCCAGGCCGCCGTCAACGGGCTGGAGACCCCGGAGCGGCTCGCCGAGGCCACCGGGCGCCGCCACATCGTCCCGGCGCTCGACGCCCTGGAGAAGCTGGTGGCCGAGCAGCCCAGCCTGCTGGAGCAGCTCCAGCAGCTGCGGCCGCTGCTGGTGGGGATGGTGGAGGCGGCCGAGCGCACCCGGGAGGCCCTGGCCGCGGGGCGGGCCGAGGAGGCCCGGCGGCTGGCGGCGCCGCTCCAGACCCAGTCGATGGACCTGGCCATGGCGCTGCTCGAGGAGATGGAGGGGGCGGAGAGCGAGATCCTGATGCAGCGCGAGGCCTCCTGGCGCCGCGCCGCGGTGACCGGCCTGGTGGTCTTCGGCGTCGCCACCCTGGCGCTGCTGCTGCTCATGCTGGCGGCGGCGCGGACGGTCCGGACCGAGATGCGCGAGCGGGAGCGGCTGGCCGGCGCCCTCGAGGCCCAGCTCGGGCTGCAGCAGCAGCTCATGGCCATCGTCGGCCACGACCTGCGCAACCCGCTGGCGGCCATCAAGACCCAGGTGGCGCTGCTGGCGCGCGCCCACGACCTCGCCGATCCCCAGCGCGAGGACCTGGCCCGGATCACCTCCAACGCCCGGCGCATGGAGCGGCTCATCCGCGACCTGCTCGACTTCACCCGGCTCCACGCCGGGGTGGAGCTGCCGGTGACGCCGGTGGAGACCGACCTGGTGGCGCTGGTCCGCCGGGCCACCTCCGACCTGGGGCGCGACGCCGAGGACCGGGTGACCGTGGAGGGGCGCGGCGACGTCGGCGGCGCCTGGGACCCCGACCGGCTGGAGCAGGTCGCCGCCAACCTGGTCTCCAACGCGCTCAAGCACGGCCCCCCGCGCCGGCCGATCCGGGTGCTGATCGAGGGGCACGGCCAGGAGGTGGCGCTGTCGGTCACCGACGAGGGGGGGGCGCTGGACGCGGCCGAGCAGTCCACGCTCTTCGAGCCGTTCCGCGGGACCCCGGCCGGCCAGGCCGAGCCGGGGGCGTCGGTCGGGCTGGGGCTCTACGTGGTGCGGCGCATCGCCGAGGCCCACGGCGGACGGGTGGCGGTCGACTCGGCCGCGGGCCGCGGCACCACCTTCACCGTGCGGCTCCCGCGCGGACGAGCGCCACGAGCCGGTCCGCCAGCGGCGGGTGGCTGAACCGCCAGGCGGCGTACCAGGGGTGCGGCCAGGGGTTGGCGAGGTTGTCCTCGGAGAGCCGCTGCAGCGCCGAGGCCAGCGCCCCCACCCGGCCGAAGAGCCGCACCGCGTAGGCGTCGGCGGCCAGCTCCTGGCGGCGTGACCAGGCGGCGGTGAGCGGCGAGACCCAGAAGGAGAGGGCGCCGCCGGCCAGCGAGACCAGGGCCACGGCGGCGTGGAGCGACGGGGCGCCGAACCCGAGCGACTGGTGGAGCGCCCCCCAGGGGAGGATGGCGGCGGTCAGGGCCAGCGCCGAGAAGATCCAGGCCAGCGACAGGGCCAGCCGCTGCCCCTGGTGGCGGAGCCGGTGGTGGCCGAGCTCGTGGGCGACGACCGCCGCCACCTCCTCCAGCGAGAGGCGGGCCAGCAGCGTGTCGTCGAGCAGGACGCGGGGGCGGAAGAGGCCGACCAGGCAGGCGTTGGCGTGTCCGGTGCGGCGCGAGCCCTCGACCACGAAGACCCCGCCGGTGCGGAAGCCGGCCGCCACGGTCAGGGCCTCCAGCCGCTCCGGGAGCGGGCCGCCGGCGATGGGGCGGGCCCGGGGCGAGCCGACCAGCGCCGGCCAGAGGCAGGTCACCACCACCTGCAGCGCCACCAGGCCGGCGAAGAGCCAGAGCCACCAGGCCCCCCCGGCGTGCCGGTGGAGGGCCCAGGTGGCGGAGAGGATCGGCAGGGCCACCAGGGCCGAGCGGACCAGGGCCCCGGCGCGGCCGCGCAGGCTGGTGGCCAGCCAACCGGGGCCGAGGCCGAAGAGGCCGTCGACGGCCCGGGCGCGCCACAGGGCGAAGGGCAGGTCGACCAGCACCAGCCCCAGCGAGATCAGGGCCAGGAAGCCGATGAAGAGGTGCGCGCCCTCCAGCCCGGCCGCCGCCAGCCGCCGCTCCAGCCAGGGGAGGGGGCCGCCGAAGAGGAGCCAGCCGGTCAGGGCGGCGTCGAACAGGCCGCGGACCAGGGCGTGCCGGCCGCTGGCGACGGCGTGGCGGCGGGCCCGCTCGGCGACCCGCCGCGGCACCAGCCCCTTGAGCGCCGGCGGCACCCCGCGGGCCCGGGAGGCCTCCCGCAGGTTGAGCGCGACCAGCCCGAGCTCGACCGCCTGGGCGACGACGAAGATGCCGAGGAGGACGAGGTGGACCGGGAGAGCCATCAACAGGCGTTGGGGCGGTTTCCTCCCGGGTGTGACATGCGGCGGCGACTTCCGACCGGACTCAACGTCCGCGAGATGGGCTTTCTTCGGCTGGATCCGGGGCCTTGGCACCGTCGGCGAGCAGGCCGGCGCGCTCCTTGGCGGCCAGCACCCGCCGCACGCTCTCGTCGAGACGGGGTCCCAGCTCGGGGCGGTCGCGCAGCAGCGCCAGCAGCACCGCCCTGGGGTCGGGGAGCCCCGGCCACTCGCAGGGGGCGGTGGTGAGCAGCAGGTCGTTGCCGGCCAGGAAGGCGCGGCGCCAGAGCTCGGCGGCGTCGCCGCCGGTGGCCTCGAGCAGGGAGGGCACGGCGAGATCGTCGGTGACGGTGAGGAAGCCGGAGAGGTGGGCCCTTGCCACCAGCTCCGGCGAGAGGATGGCCGGGACCCCGCCGTAGGCGGTGAAGGCGACGTTGGCCAGCATGACGCCGGCCAGCACCTCGCCGGCCGAGACGAAGGCGGCCTGGTGGCGGGCGATCTCCTGGGCGGAGCGGTCCAGCCGCAGGAGGGCCTTGTCGCTGGAGCCCTGGGCCGGGCCGTAGCCGGGGTAGTGCTTGCCGATGGGGAGGATGCCGGCCGAGGCCAGCCCCTTGGCGAAGGCGCGGGCCAGCCGGGCCACCCGGACCGGGTCGTCGCCGAGCGAGCGGCCGGTCTCGGCCATGAACCCGGTCGAGGCCAGGTCGAGCACCGGCCCCAGGCTCGTGTTGACGCCGAGTGAAACGAGGTCGAGCCCGGCGCGCCGCCCCCAGGCCTCGGCCTCCCAGCCGCCCTCCTCGCCCATGGCCCGGGCCGAGGGGAAGGCGGCCAGGGTGGGCAGCCCGCGGAGCCGGTTCAGCTCGCCGCCCTCGAGATCGACCGCGACCAACAGGGGGAGCTCGGCGCGCCGCTGCAGCGCCTCGACCCGGGCCCGCAGCGTCGACGGGTCCCGCAGCGACTTGCCGAGGAGGATGACGCCCCCTTGCCGGATGGGCCCATCACCGGTCGGAGGGAAGGCCACCACCAGCTGCGCCACCTTCTCCGCGATGGTGAGGCGGGCCAGGGCGCGCTCCACGGCCGGCGAGGCCGGTGGGGCCGGTGGGGCGGGCGGGCGCGGCGGCCTGGCCGGGGCCTCCGCGGCGGCGGCCGGGAGGCCGGGCGTGGGGGTCGGCGCCGGGGGCGCGCCGGCGCAGCCGAGCCAGGCGGCGGCCAGCGCGGCGAGCCGCCGCGGCGCGTGGAGCGCGACGGGGCGGTGTCCGGAGGCGGCGAGGGCGCGGCGCACGGACCCGAGTGAAGCCCGGCCCGGCCCGCGGAGCAAGGGAACTGCTCTAGACTGCCGGCGTGGAGTCCCACCTGGTCCAGTTCGCCCGGCTGCTCCGGCGCAACGGCGTCCGCGTCTCGACCGCGGAGGTGGGGGACGCCGTGGCGGCGGCGGCGCTGACCGGGGTGGGGGAGCGCGCCGGGCTGCGGGCGGCGCTGCGGGCCACCCTGGTGAAGCGGGCCGCCGACGTGCCCACCTACGAGGCGCTCTTCGACCTCCACTTCTCGGCGCTGGGGCGCACCGTCGAGGCGGCCGAGCGGTCGCTGCTCGACCGGATCCGCGAGGCCGGGCTGCTCACCGGGGACGAGCTGGAGATGGTGATCCGGCAGCTGGGCCGGGCCGCGGTGGCCATGGGGCCGCTGGGGCAGGCGGTGCTCTCCGGCGACCGGCTGGCGCTGCAGCGGCTGCTGCGCGCCGCCTCGCTGCGCATCGAGCTGCCGCTGCTGCTCGAGGCCCACGGCGGCTTCGCGGCGCGGCGGCTGCTGCAGGAGGCCGGCGGGGATGGGCTGGCCGCCGACCTGGCCGCCGCCGAGGCGGCGCTGCGCGGCGGCGGGCTCGACCCGGGCACGCTCGACGTCCTCTCCGGGGCGCTGCGCGAGGCCTTCGCCGGGGTGGAGCGGGCGGCGCGCGGGTTCGCCGAGGCCGAGCTGACCCAGCGCCAGCGGTCGGGGCGCGCCGACGCGCTGCCGGCGCCGGGGGCCGCCCCCTTCTCGCCCGCCGAGGCGCGGCGGGTGGAGCAGGCGGTGCGGCGGCTGGCGGAGCGGCTCAAGGCCCGGCTGGAGCGGCGGCAGCGGGCCACCCGGCGGGGGGCGCTGGCGGTGCGCCGGACCCTGCGGCTCAACCTGGCGCTCGACGGCGTGCCGGCCCGGCTGGCCTTCCGCGACCGGCGCCGGGAGCGGACCGATCTGGTCATCCTCTGCGACGTCTCGCAGTCGATGCGCCACGTCTCCCGGCTCATGCTCCTCTTCCTCGGCATCCTCCACGGCCGGGCCCGGCGGGCCCGCACCTTCATCTTCGTCTCCGAGCTGGGGGAGGTGACCGAGCAGCTGCGCCGCGCCCAGGAGCCGTGGCAGGCCGCCGAGGTGGCGGTGGCCTCGCGGGTCATCCCCATGCTCGGCAACTCCGACTACGGCCGGGCCCTCACCCTCTTCCACCGCCACCACCTGGCCGCCGTGACCCGCCGGACCACGGTCATCGTCATCGGCGACGGCCGCACCAACTACGCGCCGCCCCAGGCCTGGGTGCTCGACGAGGTGCGCCGCCGCGCCCGCCGCCTGCTCTGGATCTGCCCCGAGCCGCGCCAGCGCTGGGAGCTGGGCGACGGGGAGATGGCCCGCTACGCCGCCTGCTGCGACCGGGTGGCGGTGGTCACCAGCCTGGCCGAGCTGGAGGGCGTGGCCGAGGCGCTGCTGCCGCGGGCCAGGTAGCGCGGACCGTGCCGCGCGCCTTGACGCGCCTGCCCTCGTTCCATAGGTTGCCGCCGCCGTGAACGACCTCGTCCAGCCCGCCAGCGCGGGTCCCGCCGCCGCGACGCCCACCCCGGAGCCCGGCGCCGCGGGCGCCGGGACGGCGCGACGGAAGGTCTTCGTCCACACCTTCGGCTGCCAGATGAACGTCTCCGACTCCGACCGCATGGTCGAGCTGCTGGGGCGCCACGCCTGGGTGCGCGCCGAGAGCGCCGACGAGGCCGACCTCATCCTCCTCAACACCTGCGCCATCCGGGACAAGGCCGAGCAGAAGCTGCTCTCGGCGCTGGGGCGCTACCGGGAGGTCAAGGCCCGCCACGGCGCCCTCATCGCCGTGGCCGGCTGCGTGGCCCAGCAGGAGAAGGAGCGGCTGCTGCGGCTGGTGCCGGCCATCGACTTCGTCTTCGGCCCCGACAACCTGGACCGGCTGCCGGAGCTGCTGGCGCGGGCGGCCGGGCGCGAGCGGTTCGCCGAGACCGGCTGGAGGGTCGGCGAGGCCTACCGCTTCCCCCGCGCCGAGCCGGCGGCGGCGCGCGGGCGGGCCACCGCCTTCGTCACCGCCATGAAGGGGTGCGACAACGTCTGCGCCTTCTGCGTGGTGCCCCACACCCGGGGGCGCGAGGTCTCCCGGCCGGTCGACGAGATCCTCGCCGAGTGCGCGGCGCTGGCCGAGGTGGGGGTCCGGGAGGTCACCCTGGTCGGGCAGAACGTCAACTCCTACCGCGGCGGCGCCACCTTCGCGGCGCTGCTGCGCCGGGTCGCCGCCGTCCCCGGCCTGGCCCGGATCCGCTTCGTCACCAGCCACCCGCACGACCTCTCCGACGAGCTGGTGGAGGTCTTCGCCGAAGTGCCGAAGGTGATGGGCTGCTTCCACCTGCCGGTGCAGTCCGGCTCCGACCCGGTGCTGGCGCGGATGCGGCGCGACTACACGGTGGCGGAGTTCATGGCCCGCCACGACGCCCTGGTGGCGGCGCGCCCCGGCCTCGCCGTCACCACCGACTTCATCGTCGGCTTCCCCGGCGAGACCGAGGCCGACTTCGAGGCCTCGCTGGCGCTGCTGCGCCGGGCCCGCTTCGACAACTCCTTCTCCTTCACCTTCAGCCCGCGCCCCCACACCCTGGCCCAGCGCCGGCTGGGGAGCGCCCCGGAGTGGGCCGAGGTGCCGCGCGCGGTGGCCGAGGCGCGGCTGGGCCGGCTGCTGGCGGCGCAGCGGGGCATCACCGCCGAGGGGCTGCGGGCCGAGCTGGGACGCGAGGTGGAGATCCTGGTGGAGGGGACCGGCGACGACGGCCAGCGGCGGCAGGGACGGACGCCGGAGAACCGGCTGGTGCACGTGGCCGCCACCGCGGCCGAGGCGCCGGTGGGGGCGCTGCTGCGGGTCAAGGTGGTGCGGGCCGGCCAGGCCTCCCTCACCGGCGAGCTGCTGGGGCCGGCCGGGGAGGGGCGGTGAGCGGGTCCACCCCGCCGGATCCCGGGGTCGAGCCGCTGGAGGCGCCGCCCCCGCGCTGGTGGCTGGCCCTCTACTGGCTGCTGCCGGCCATCGCCTACGCGGCGCTCATCTTCTACCTCTCCAGCCAGCCCAACCCGCTGCCGCTGCTCTCGACCCGCCTCGGCGACAAGCTGCTCCACCTCGTCGAGTACGCCGCCTTCGCCGTGGTGGCCACCTGGGGCATCTCCCACCTGACCCGGCTGCCGGGGGCGGCCTGGTGGGCGGCGATCATCGGCTCGCTCTACGGGGCCACCGACGAGTTCCACCAGCGCTTCGTGCCGCGCCGCTCCGCCGACGTGGCCGACTGGGCGGCCGACACCGTGGGGGCGGCGCTGGGCTCGCTGCTGGCGTGGCTCATCTTGCGACGCTGGAGGGCGCGGGCTAGCATCCGCCGCTGAATGGCTGAGATCAGGGCGTTCGACGGCAAGACCCCGCGCATCGATCCGACCGTCTTCCTGGCCACCAGCTGCGTGGTGGTCGGCGACGTCGAGCTCGGACCCGGAGCCTCGATCTGGTACGGGGCGGTGGTGCGCGGCGACGTCAACTCGATCCGCATCGGGGCCCGCACCAACATCCAGGACCTGGCGGTGGTCCACGTCACCGGCGGCACCCACCCCACCGTCATCGGCGACGACGTCACCGTCGGCCACCAGGCCGTCCTCCACGGCTGCACCGTGAAGGATCGCTGCCTCATCGGCATCGGCGCCATCGTCCTCGACGGCGCGGTGGTCGGCGAGGAGGCCATGGTGGGGGCCGGGGCGCTGGTGCCGCCGGGCATGGTGGTCCCGCCCCGCTCGCTGGTGATGGGGGCGCCGGCGCGGGTGAGGCGCTCGCTGGACGACGCCGACGTGGCCGGCCTGCGGGCCTCGGCGGCCCACTACGTCGACTACGCCGCGCGGGCCCGCGCCGAGGGGCGTTCGCCATGACCGTCATCGAGGCGCTGCAGCGCTGCCCGCTCTTCAAGGAGTTCACCGAGACCGGGATCCGCATCTTCGCCGCCATCGCCGTGGAGAAGGCCGTCGAGGCCGGGGCGCCGCTCTTCGCCGAGGGGATGACCGGCGAGTCGCTCTTCATCATCCGCAGCGGGCAGGTCCGGGTCACGCAGAAGGACGCCAAGGGGGACCGCGAGCTGGCGGTGCTGGGGCCCGGCGAGCACCTCGGCGCCCTCGGGCTGCTGGCCCGGAGCACGCGGCTGGTCTCGACGGTGGCCGTCACCTCCTGCGAGGTCATCGAGCTGACCCAGCGCGACTTCGCGCGGCTGCAGCCGCAGAAGCCGCAGGCCTGCCTCAAGCTGGCCCTGGCCATCGCCGCCGAGCTGGCGGGGCGGGCCGGCGAGAACCGCGAGCTGCTGCGCGAGCTGGCCGCCCGCAAGCCCGCCGGCGACTGACCTCGGCGGTGACCTCGTCGGGCATCCGGCGGGGCACCGGGAGGGCACTCGTAGGGCTGGACTCCGGCCGGCTTGGCGGCGAGTATCCCGACCCATGCTCGAGCGACTCGTCGACATGCTGTCCGGCCACGGCCTCCATGTCGGCTACGCCGCCGTCTTCGGGGTGCTGGTGCTCTGCGGCTTCGGCCTGCCCATGCCCGAGGACATCGTCCTGGTCACCGGCGGGGTGCTGGCCTGGATGGGCAGCGACATGGAGGTGGTCACCATCCGCTCCATGCTCTCCCACCCCGGCCTGCACGTCATGGCGGGGTTCGGCCTGGGCGGCATCCTGGTGGGCGACTCGGTCATCTTCTGGGCCGGCCGCAAGCTCGGCGCCCACGTCGCCGAGTTCCCGGCGCTGCGCCGCTTCATCACCCCGGAGCGCCTCTCCCAGGCCGAGGAGCTGATCCGGCGGCGCGGCAACGTGGTGGTGATGATCGCCCGCTTCCTCCCCGGGCTGCGGGCCCCCACCTACTTCACCGTGGGCCACTCGAAGCTCCCCTACTGGGAGTTCCTGCTCTTCGACGGGGTGGCGGCGGCGGTCTCGGCGCCGCTCTGGGTCTGCCTCGGCTTCTACTTCGGCTCGAACATCGGCGAGGCGGCCCGCCACGCCGCCCGCTTCGGGAACTACATCCTGGCGGCGGTGCTGGTGCTGGTGGCCGGGCTGGGCATTCGCTGGTGGCTCAAGCGCCGCGGTGAGAAGGGGCTCCCGCTGCCCTGAGGCGGGTCTCCGGCCGCCGCCGCGGCGGGGCGCGACCGCCGGCGGTCCTCACCCCGGCCCCTCCTCGCCGCCGAGGAGCCTCCGCAGCTTCCCCAGCAGCCGGTCCCCGGCTCGCCCCGGGCCGTCCGGCGCCTGGGCCGTGGCCGTGGCCGGGGAGCCCGGCGGCGGCGTCACCGCGGCGTGGATCCCGGTGCTCAGCGCCGGCGCGCCCGAGCGGGTGCCGCTCTCCAGCTGGCGCTGGGCGCCGCCCGGCCCGGGGCTGGTGGACATGTGGACCGAGACCTGCCGCTGGGTGTGCATCTCCCGCGCCGTGACGGTCAGCAGGCACTCCGCCCCCAGCTCGAAGGTGACGCCGATCTTGACCATGCCGCGCGGCCCGGGCGGCAGGCCGGTGAGCGCCAGCGTCCCCAGGTACTCGCACTCGGAGGCCACCTCGCTCTCCCCCTGCAGCACCACCAGCTCGAAGTCGGTCTGGCCGTCGAAGGTGGTGGAGAGGCCGTACTGCTTGCGGACCGGCAGGGAGGTGTTGTGGGGGAGGATGGTCTTGACCTTGCCGCCCGGCAGGGCGACGCCGATCGAGACCGGCAGCACGTCGATCAGCACCACCCCCTCGGCGCTCCCCAGCGAGTGGGCCAGCAGCGCCGCGCCCAGCGCCACCGCCTCGTCGGGGTGGACGGCCCGCGACGGCGCCCTGCCGAAGAACGCCGCCACCTTCTGGTGCACCATGGGCATGCGCGACTGGCCGCCCACCAGGATCACCTCGTCGATGTCGGCCACGGTGAGCCCGCGGGCCAGCAGCACGTCGCGGCAGACGTCCACCGACCGGTCCACCAGCGGCTCCACCAGCCGCTCCAGCTCCTCGCGGGTGAGGGTGGTCTCCAGGCTGACCGGCTGGCCGTCGTGGAGCGCCAGGAAGGGGAGCTGCAGGGTGAAGTCGGAGCGCTCCGAGAGGGCGCACTTGGCCCGCTCGGCGGCGTCGGCGAGGCGGGAGAGGGCCACCCGGTCGCCGCCGAACGGGGCCCCCACCTGGGCGGCGTAGCGCTCCAGCAGGGTGGCGGTGATGCGGGCGTCGAAGTCGACGCCGCCGAGGAAGTTGTCGCCTCCGGTCGAGACCACCTCGTAGATGGTGTCCTGCAGCTCCAGCACCGAGGCGTCGAAGGTGCCGCCGCCGAGATCGTAGACCAGCACCCGCTGCTGCAGGTGGCGCCCGTAGGCGTAGGCCAGCGCCGCCGCCGTCGGCTCGTTGAGGATCCGCTCCACCTGCAGCCCGGCCAGGGCGGCGGCGTGGCGCACCGCCTGGCGCTGCCGCTCGTTGTAGTAGGCGGGGACGGTGATGACGGCCCGGTTCACCTCCTCGTCGAGGTGGTTCTGCGCCACCTCCTTGACCTCGCGCAGGATCAGCGCCGCCACCTGCTCGACGGTCAGGGTGAGCGCCCCCAGCGTCACCGCCGCCATCCCGTCGGCGTCGGCGACGATCTCGTAGGGGAACTTGCCGCGCATCTCGGCGGCCACCGCCGAGTCGAAGGGGCGTCCCAGCAGCCGCTTGGCGCCGTGGATGGTGCCGGCCGGGTTGGTGAGCAGCTGGGCCCGCGCCAGGTGGCCGACCACCAGGGTCTGGCGCGAGGTCAGCGCCACGATGGAGGGGATGGTCCGGTAGCCCTCGCGGGAGGGGATGACGTAGGGCCGCCCGTCCTTCACCAGCGCCGCGCAGGAGTTGGTGGTCCCCAGGTCGATGCCGATGACGGCGCGGGAGGGGCGGGTGATGGGGGCCGGGACCTCCGGCAGCGGGATCTTCACCGCGGCCGGTCCGGCGCGGAGCTGCTCCACCCGGTGCGGGAGCTCGAGGTCGGCCTGGGCCGGGGTCGACGCGGGGGCGGCCGGGCCCAGGGTGTCGAGCGGCCGCGACAGCGTCGGCGGCGCCAGCTCGGCGGGGGCCAGGAAGGGCACCGGCGTGCCCATGGGGCGCAGCTGGCTGGGGCGCGGCGTGGCCGCCGGGCGCCCCGGGGGGGAGGCGGCGCCGCGGGCCTCGCGCTCGGAGACGGCGGCCTCGACCAGCGCCCGCGACGCGGCGTCGAGCCGGGTGAACTGGATCCCCATGCCCGGGACGCGCGGCGGGGTGGCGCCGGGATCCTCGGCCTCCACCCAGCGGACCAGCCCCTCGCCGCGGAGCAGCTTCTCGCCGGTGGAGAGCCGCAGCTCGAAGGCCACGCCGGTCCCCACCGGCTTGGGCTCGCGGGTCTGGATGAAGAGGCCGCCGCGCGAGAGGTTGTGGGCGAAGCGGAGCTTGAAGTCCTCCACCGTGGCGTAGGCGAGGCGGACCAGCAGCCCCACCGGCTTCCGGTCCGCCCCGCGCCTGTCCCCCGGATCGCCTTCCATCGGGGGCGGATTATTGGGGCCACAGGCCGCCGCCCGCAACCCGAAAGGCGAGTGAGGACGCGCTTCTGCCTCGCCTTGACCTGCGCCGGGTGGTGCGATATCCGTCCGCATGCTCAATCGCGACGATCTGAAGCTGGCGCTGACGTTCGACGATGTGCTGCTGCTCCCGGCGGAGTCGGACATCCTGCCGAAGTCGGTCGAGACCTCGACCCGCCTGACCCGCAACCTCACCATCAACATCCCCATCGTCTCGGCGGCCATGGACACGGTCACCGAGTCGCGCATGGCCATCGCCATGGCGCAGACCGGCGGGCTCGGCTTCATCCACAAGAACCTCTCGGTCGACGAGCAGGCCGCCGAGGTCCACAAGGTCAAGAAGTACGAGTCGGCGGTGGTCGGCGACCCCATCACCATCGAGCCGGGAGCCAAGCTCTCGGCGGCGGTGGCGCTGATGCGCGAGAACGGCATCAGCGGCATCCCGGTGACGCAGCAGGGGAAGCTGGTCGGCATCCTCACCAACCGCGACCTGCGCTTCGAGAAGAACCTCGAGCAGCGGGTCGAGGAGGTGATGACCCGCAAGCTGATCACGGCGCGCGAGGGGGTCACCATCGAGGACGCCAAGGTGCTGCTGCACCAGCACCGCATCGAGAAGCTGCTGGTGGTCGACGCCAACTACGAGCTGCGCGGCCTCATCACCATCAAGGACATCGAGAAGGTCCAGCAGCACCCCAACGCCGCCAAGGACAAGCTGGGGCGGCTGCTCTGCGGCGCCGCGGTGGGGGTGGGGCCGGACCGCGAGGCCCGCATCCACGCCCTGCTCAAGGCCGGGGCCGACGTCATCACCATCGACACCGCCCACGGCCACAGCCGCGGCGTCATCGAGGCGGTCAAGGCCAGCAAGGCCAACTTCAAGGGGATCGAGCTGGTGGCCGGCAACGTGGCCACCGCCGAGGCGGCCGAGGCGCTCTGCGCCGCCGGCGTCGACGCCGTCAAGGTGGGCATCGGCCCCGGCTCCATCTGCACCACCCGGGTGGTGGCCGGGGTGGGGGTGCCGCAGATCACCGCCGTCGACGAGTGCGTCCGCGCCGCCGAGAAGTACGGCGTGCCGGTCATCTCCGACGGCGGCGTCAAGTACTCCGGCGACCTGGTCAAGGCGCTGGCCGCCGGCGCCTCCAGCGTCATGATCGGCTCGCTGCTGGCCGGCACCGAGGAGGCCCCCGGCGACGTCATCCTCTACCAGGGTCGCAGCTACAAGTCGTACCGGGGCATGGGCTCGATCGGCGCCATGAAGAAGGGGTCCAAGGACCGCTACTTCCAGGCCGACGTGTCCGACTCCGACAAGCTGGTCCCGGAGGGGATCGAGGGGCGGGTGCCCTACAAGGGCTCCATCGAGATGACCCTCTACCAGCTGGTGGGCGGCCTGCGCAGCGGCATGGGCTACCTGGGCTGCCGCGGCATCCCCGAGCTCCGGGTCAAGCCGCGCTTCGTGCGCATCAGCACCTCCGGCCTCCGCGAGAGCCACGTCCACGACGTGATCATCACCCAGGAAGCGCCCAACTACCGGGTCGACTGACCGTCGGCCGGGGGACCACGTGGACATCCACTCCGAGAAGATCCTCATCCTCGACTTCGGGTCGCAGTACACCCAGCTCATCGCCCGCCGGGTGCGCGAGCTGGGCGTCTACTGCGAGATCCACCCCTGCACCATGAAGCCGGAGGCCATGCGGGCCTTCGCCCCGCGCGGGGTGATCCTCTCCGGCGGGCCGGCCTCGGTCACCGCCGAGGGCAGCCCGCGCCCCGATCCGCTGGTCTTCGCGCTGGGCGTGCCGGTGCTGGGGATCTGCTACGGCCTGCAGCTCATGGCCCACCTGCTGGGCGGCCGGGTCGGCAAGGCCCACCACCGCGAGTTCGGCCCGGCCAGCATCGAGGTGGGCGCCGCCTCGGCCCTCTTCGCCGGCCTGCCCGGGAAGCTCGACGTCTGGATGAGCCACGGCGACGGCGTCGAGGCCATCCCGGCCGGCTTCCAGCCCATCGCCTCGACCCCCAGCGCCCCCTTCGCGGCCATCGAGGACCGCCAGCGCCGCTTCTTCGCCGTGCAGTTCCACCCCGAGGTGGTCCACTCGCCGCGCGGCAAGGAGCTGCTCTGGAACTTCGCCCACGGGGTCTGCGGCTGCTCCGGGGCCTGGTCGATGCGCGGCTACGTGGAGATCGCCATCGAGCAGATCCGCGCCCAGGTGAAGGACGGCCACGTCATCTGCGCCCTCTCCGGCGGCGTCGACTCTGCGGTGGCGGCGCTGCTGGTGCACCGGGCCATCGGCGACAAGCTCCACTGCATCTTCGTGGACAACGGGGTGCTGCGCGAGGGGGAGCGGGCCCAGGTGGAGGAGGTCTTCGGCAGGATGTTCCACCTGCCGCTGATCACCGTGGACGCCTCGAAGCGCTTCCTCGACCGGCTGGCCGGGATCACCGACCCGGAGCAGAAGCGCAAGATCATCGGCGGCGAGTTCATCGCCGTCTTCGAGGAGGAGGTGGAGCGGCTGGCCACCACCGGGGAGCGGGCCCGCTTCCTGGTGCAGGGGACGCTCTACCCGGACGTCATCGAGTCGGTCTCCTTCAAGGGGCCGTCGGCCACCATCAAGAGCCACCACAACGTGGGAGGCCTGCCGGAGCGGATGAAGCTCTCGCTGGTGGAGCCGCTCCGCGAGCTCTTCAAGGACGAGGTGCGGCGGCTGGGGCTGGAGCTGGGGCTGCCGGCGCCCATCGTGCAGCGCCAGCCCTTCCCGGGGCCGGGGCTGGCCATCCGGGTGCTCGGCGAGGTGACCGAGGCGAAGCTGGCGGTGGTGCGCAAGGCCGACCTCATCGTCCAGGAGGAGATCCGCGCCGCCGGCCTGCAGGAGAAGCTCTGGCAGGGGTTCGCCGTGCTGCTGCCGGTCAAGTCGGTGGGGGTGATGGGGGACGAGCGGACCTACGAGGCCACCTGCGCCATCCGGGCCATCGAGTCCACCGACGGCATGACCGGCGACTGGGCCCGGCTCCCCTACGACCTGCTGGGGCGCATGTCCTCGCGCATCATCAACGAGGTCCGGGGCATCAACCGGGTGGTCTACGACATCTCCTCCAAGCCCCCGGCCACCATCGAGTGGGAGTAGGTCGCACCCCGACGCGGGCTCCCTGTATCTCGCCGGACCGATTCGGGGCTAGAATCACGGCCTCACGGAGGCCACCTCGATGACGCGACGCTCCCGCCGCCTCGCTCCGCTCGCGCTCGTCGCGCTGGCCGCCCTGTCCGGCTGCCAGGACTACAACTTCAGCCCGGTCAACCAGTGCCTGATCCAGCCCGGCACCGAGCGGGTGACGCTCTCCGACACCTCCACCGCCGACATCCTCTTCGTGGTCGACGACTCCGGCTCGATGGGCGGCGAGCAGCGGTCGCTGCAGCAGAGCTTCAGCGCCTTCGTCACCAACCTGCGCTCCACCAACCTGGTCCGGGTGCAGAACGGCCTCGAGCCCATCGACTTCCACATCGCCATCACCACCACCTCGGTCTTCCAGAACCAGCCCGCCGACGACCTGGGCCGGACCTACGTGTGCGCCGCCGGCTGCGCCGGGACGGCCGGCCTGGCCTGCTGCAACGGCGGCACCCGGCCGCTGCTGGCCATGCGCCCCTGCCAGGTGAACGCCGACTGCGTGGCGCCGGGCGGCCCCTGGACCTGCCAGGCCAAGGACCTGCAGTTCGCCCCGGAGAAGACCTGCGTCGACGCCACCGGCAGGCTGCTCGAGGAGCCGGTGGCCTGCACCTCGCCGGGGCAGGCCTGCGGCGTGCTGCAGCGGCGCTACGCCTACCGCCACGGCCCCCGCTCCTGCGTCCCGGCCCCGGTCGGGGCCGCCACCTCCCCCGACTGCCGCGCCCCCTACGACGCCGCCTGCAAGTCCGGCTGCAGCGGCGCCCCGGCCGGCGGCACCTACTGCTGCGACGCCAGCAACGCCGTCGACCTGCTCCAGGGCAACCCGGGCGTCTCCGCCGGCGAGTACACGCTCTACCCGCGCGGCGACTTCGTGAAGGCGCTCGACGCCACCGCCCCGGTCGGCCCGAAGCCGAGGGTCATCCACTTCGACAAGGACCTCTTCTGCAGGCGGACCGATCCCGCCAGGTGCGACTGCACCGGGGCCGGGGCCCTCACCACCTGCGATCCGCCGGTGGTGAACGACCTCGAGCTCACCAGGCGCATCGACTGGTTCAAGGCCAACGTCGCCGTGGGCACCTTCGGCTCCAGCCAGGAGCAGGGGCTGGAGGCGGCGCGCCGGGCGGTGAAGAAGGCGCTGCGGCTGGACGGCCTCTCGCAGCCGGCCGACGTGTTGCCCGCCGAGTGGCCGCACCCGAAGTCGAAGCTGGTGCTGGTCTGGGTGGGCGACGAGGACGACTGCTCCTCGCCCGAGGACGCCTCCCGGGGTGTCCTCTTCTCCCCCACCGTGGACACCTGCGCCAACGACGGCGACCTCCCGGCGGCGGCGCAGAAGCGGTTCTCGCTCGACGAGTTCGCCAGCTTCTTCGGCTCGCTCGACCGGCCGCTGGCCACCGGCTTCATCGTCTCAGCCACCGGGGTCCCCCCGTCCGGCGTCAACACCAACGACTGCGCCGACGCCTCCTGCCAGCCCAACCTCTGCGTCGATCCCTCCTGCCTGAGCGGGCCCGGGCTCTGCGGCGGGCAGGCGGCGGGGATCCGCTACCTGGAGCTGGCCTCCACCTTCACCTCCAAGGGGTCTGACGTGGTGGCCGGGTCGATCTGCTCCAGGGCCACGGCGACCACCGCCCCCGACTTCTCCTCCATCCTCGACCGGGTGGCCGAGGTGGTGAAGCAGCCGAACGGCCTGCAGCTCCCCACCCAGCCGGCCACCGCCGCGCTCACCATCCTGCGCATCGTCGGCACCGACGGCGGGACCCGGAAGACCTGCTCGGCCCCGGCGCCGGTCGGGACCACCACCGTGGCCGATCCGGTCACCGGCAAGGTGCTGAACGACTATGACTGGTGGTTCACCGACGGCAACGACCTGCACAGCCAGGTCCCGACCGGCGCCAGCCGCTTCATCTACATCAACCGCGCGGTCCTGCGCTGCACCGCCAACCCCGGCGAGACCTACTCCGCCGACTACCTCGGGCTGGTGCCGGTGGGCGGCTGCGACTCAGCGGTCGACTGCGAGGTGGCCCTGGGGGTCCGCAAGACGCCCTGGGTCTGCCAGAAGGAAGCCGGCGCGCCGATCGGGAGCAGGGGCACCTGCCTCTGCGGCGGCTGACGCGCCGCATCAGGAAAAGGATGGTCCTCGGCTGCTGGAAGTAGGTGCAGGTCCGACTGGAACGGGTCACAGTAGGGACCATGCACCTCCTCCCCCTGCTCCTCACCGCCTTCATCGTCGCGGAATCAGGACAGTCCGGACCCGCCGCAAATTCTGCCGCGCCGGCGGCCAGCGAGAAGGGCGCAGTTCCTGCGGGGGCCGAGGCCGGCGCCGGGGAGCTCGACAAGCTGCTGGCCCGGGCCGACGAGGCCTGGGCGGTGCGCGACCAGCCCGGCCAGCTGGAGGCGCTGGCCGCCGCCCTGGCCGCCGCCGCCGAGAAGGCTCCCGCCAGCTACCCGGTGCTCTGGCGGCAGGCCCGCCACCTCGGCTGGCTGGCCGAGGATCCCAGGCTGCCCGACGCCGAGAAGAGCCGCATCGGCAAGCAGGTCTGGGAGCTCGGCGACCAGGCCCGCGCCCTCGAGCCCGGCAAGGTGGAGGGGCACTTCTTCGCCATGAGCGGGGTGGGGAACTACTCGCTCGGCATCGGCGTGCTCTCGGCGCTGGCCAAGGGGATCGAGGGGAAGTTCAAGGAGCGGCTGGCGCGCGCCGAGGCCATCGAGCCCGGCTTCGAGCGCGGCATCATCGCCATGAGCTGGGGCAAGTTCTACTACGAGCTGCCCTGGCCGAAGCACGACGCCAGGCGCAGCGAGACCTCCCTGCGCCAGGCCATCGCGCTCAACGGCGAGAACGTCCGCGCCCACCTCTACCTCGGCGACCTGCTGCTGGACGAGGGGCGCACCGAGGAGGCCCGGGCCGCCTACCAGCGCGCCGTCGCCATCGTCCCCGGCGCCTTCGACCCGCCCGAGCAGCGCCGCTGGCAGGTGGTGGCGCGCCAGGCCCTCGAGAAGCTCTCCAAGAAGTAGCTCACCCCACGACGAGGTCAACCGATCATGAGCGCACAGAGCAACGTCAAGGCTGTCAACCTGGTCTCGGTCTTCGAAGCCACCGCCCAGCGACGCGGCGAGCAGGCCGCGGTCCACCACAAGAAGAACGGGGCCTGGGCCCAGGTCTCCTGGGGCGAGCTGGCCCGGCGCTCCCGCAACGTCGCCGACGGCCTGGCCGCCGCGGGCGTCAAGCCGGGCGACCGGGTGGCGGTGATCGGCGAGACCAACCTGGAGTGGATCCTCGCCGACCTCGGCATCCTCGGCGCCGGCGCCATCACCGTCACCATCTACCAGTCCAACCTGCACCACGAGTGCCAGTACATCCTGGAGAACTCGGGCGCCAAGCTGATCTTCTGCGACACCGAGGTGCAGGCCGCCAAGATCCGCGAGATCAAGGACAAGCTCCCCGGGCTGCAGGGGCTGATCTGCGCCGCCGGCGCCAAGGCGGGCGGCTTCGAGCGGACCCTGGCCAGCCTGGAGGCGGCCGGCGCCGAGTACGGCAAGGCCAACCCCGCCGCCCACGCCGCCCGGGTGGCCGCCATCCCCGCCGACGCCCCGGCCAGCTTCATCTACACCTCCGGCACCACCGGCAACCCCAAGGGCGTGGTGCTCACCCACGGCAACTGGTCCTACGAGGCCACCACCGTGGCCACCATGGAGCTGGTCCGCCCCGACGACCTGGTGCTGATGTTCCTGCCCATGGCCCACTCCTTCGCCAAGGTGATCGAGGCGGTCTGGTTCGCCACCGGCGCCGCCTGCGCCTTCGTCGAGTCGATGGAGAAGATCGTCGACAACGCCGGGGAGATCCGGCCCACGGTGATGCCGTCGGTGCCGCGCATCTTCGAGAAGGCCTACAACGCCGTGGTCAGCAAGGGGCTGGCCACCCCGGGCCTGAAGGGCAAGCTCTTCAAGATGACCATGGACGGCTTCGACGAGTGGGCCGCCGGCATGGAGCGGGGCGTCAACCAGTCCAACTGGAAGTTCGCCCTGGGGCGCAAGCTGGTCTTCCCCAAGCTGACCCTGGCGCTCAAGGAGCGCTTCGGCGGCCGGATGCGCCACTTCGTCTCCGGCGGGGCCCCGCTCTCCGCCAAGATCAACCACTTCTTCAGCCTCTGCGGGCTGGAGATCCTCGAGGGCTACGGGCTCACCGAGTCGAGCGCCGGCACCTTCGTGAACCGCCCGGGCAAGAACAAGATCGGCACGGTGGGCCCCCCGGTCCCCGGCACCCAGGTGAAGATCGCCGAGGACGGCGAGATCCTCATCAAGGGTCCCTGCATCATGAAGGAGTACTACAACAACCCGGCCGCCACCGCCGAGGCGCTCCACGACGGCTGGCTGCTCACCGGCGACATCGGCGAGGTGGACGCCGACGGCGCGCTGCGCATCACCGACCGGAAGAAGGACATCATCGTCACCGCCGGCGGCAAGAACGTGGCCCCGCAGAACATCGAGAACGACCTGAAGACCGACTCGCTGATCTCGCAGGTGATGGTCCACGGCGACAAGCGCAAGTTCATCGCCGCCCTCATCACCCTCAACCCGGAGACCTCGGCCAAGTGGGCCAGCGAGAACGGGGTGGCCCCGGGGGCGCCGCTCTACGCCGAGCCCCGGCTGCACGCCCGCCTCCAGCAGACCGTCGACGCCCTCAACGCCCGCCTGCCCAGCTACTCCTCGATCAAGCGCTTCGTGGTGCTGCCGCGCGACTTCACGCAGGAGTCCGGGGAGCTGACCCCCACCCTCAAGCTGAAGCGCAAGCAGGTCACCAAGAACAACCAGGCCCTGCTCGACTCGCTCTACGTCGAGTAGCGCCACCCGCCGCCCCGACGTCCCCGCGCGGCACGCCTTGACACGGCGTGACCGCGCGCCCTATTTGGAGGGACCGATTCTGGAGTCAACGTGAAGGGTGGAGGCGGTTCATGGCCGAGACGGTGCAGAGCGTGAAGGAAGTCTTCGAGGTCCACATCCCGGCCCGGCTGAAGGCCAAGCCCGACCTGATCGGCAAGATCAACGCCGTCTACCAGTTCCACATCGCCGGCGCCGAGGGCGGCAGCTGGTCGGTGGACTGCACCCAGCCGGACGGCCTGGTCGCCGCCGGCACCGCCGCCGCGGCCCGCTGCACCGTCTCCATGGCCGACGCCGACTTCCTCAAGCTGGTCACCGGCAAGCTCAACGCCCAGATGGCCTTCATGACCGGCAAGATCAAGATCCAGGGGGACATGGGGCTGGCCATGAAGCTCCAGCAGCTGCTCGGGTAGCGCCCCCACCGGCCCCGGCCGCCCTCACGCGGAGCCGGACGATGGCCTTGACGGGGGGTCGTCGCGGCGACAGATTGGGGGAGACGCATGCGCGCCCTCATCGCCGCCACCCTCGCCCTCCTCCTCACCGCCGTGGTGGTGGCGCCGCACGCGCACGCGGCGGCGCCGGGCGAGGAGTGCGGCGTGTGCGTGGTCCGCAGCGGCGGCGAGGCGGCCACGTCGCAGACCCCGGTCCTCTCGCCCCTGCCGCTCGCCCTCGGCGAGCTGGTGGCGGTGCCCCGGTCGGTCCCTCGGGACGGCGCGCCGCTCGGCGCCATCCCCGGGCAGTCTCCACCTCCGCGCGCCTGACGCCGGTCGTCCCGACGAAGTTCTGTATGCTCCGTGACGTGGCGCGCCCCGGGCGCGCCGAGGTGACCTCACATGCGTTCCCCGTACCTGGCGAGCCTGCTCGCCGTGGCGCTGGCCAGCCCGCTGGTGGCCGGCGCCGTCGACCCCGCTTCGGATGCCGCCCCGTGGGCGCGCCTGCTGGTCCTGCCCGACATCTCGGCGGTGGGCAGCTTCGCGGCGGTGCACGACAGCGCCGACCTGGCCCGCTTCTCCCCGCGGGAGGGGCCGCAGGGGCCGGCCGGGAAGCCGACCTTCCTCTTCCAGGAGCTGGAGCTGGGGCTGCAGGGGGTCATCGACCCGTACTTCCGCGCCAACGTCTTCATCTCCTTCTCGCCGGGTGGGGCCTCGGTGGAGGAGGCCTACCTGACCACCACCGCGCTCCCCGGCGGCCTGCAGGTCAAGGCCGGGCAGCTGTACGCGCCGTTCGGCCGGCTCAACCTGCTCCACCCCCACACCTGGGAGTTCGCCGACGCCCCGCTGGCGCGCGGGCGGCTGCTGGCCAGCGAGACCCTGGGCGGCCCCGGCGTCGACCTGCTCTGGCTCACCCCGCTGCCCTGGTTCGCGGAGCTGCAGCTGGCCGCCCAGACCACCGATCCGTACGACGCCGGCGACGGCCGGCTCACCGGCATCGCCAAGCTGCAGCAGTACCTGGCGCTGGGCGACGCCGTCACCCTGGGCCTCGGCCTCTCGGCGGCGCGGCGCGACGAGGGGGCCGGGGCCTGGCGCGACCTCGGCAACGTCGACCTCTTCCTCAAGTACCGGCCGCTGGCCGGGCGGGCCTACCTGACCCTGCAGGCCGAGCTCACCACCCGCCGGTTCCGCGGCCACCCGCCGGCGGCCATCCCGGCCGAGGCGGCCTTCCAGGGCGACGGCGCCAACGGCGCCGGGGGGTACGCCCAGCTGGCCTGGCGGCAGGACACCTGGTTCGGCTACGGGCTCCGCTACGACCGCGCCCCCTCGGCCGGCGAGGCCGCGCCGGGCGTGGAGCAGCGCTGGTCGGCGGTGGGGAACTGGTACTTCACCGAGTTCTCCCGGCTGGCCCTGCAGGTGGCCCACGACCAGCGCCCCGGCGGCGCCAGCGACTGGGAGGCTATCCTCCACCTCGAGTTCATCATGGGCGCCCACGGCGCCCACCCGTTCTAGGAGCCCGCCATGAGAACCTCATCGATGACGCTCCTCCTCGCCGCCCTGCTGGCGCTGCCCACCCCGGCCACCGCGGCGTTGCGCGTCGTCACCACCACCGAGGGGCTGGCGGCGCTGGCCCGCGAGGTGGCCGGCGACCGCGCCTCGGTCGAGTCGCTCTCCCGCGGCGTGCAGGATCCGCACTTCGTCGACGCCAACCCCATGCTGGCGGTGAAGCTGCGCGACGCCGACCTGCTGGTCGACGTCGGCCTCGACCTCGAGGTGGGCTGGCTGCCGCCGCTGGTCAACCAGTCGCGCAACGCCGCCATCCAGCCTGGCGGTCCGCGCCGGCTCACCGCCGCCTCGGCGATCCAGGTGCTCGACGTGCCCACCGGCGTCGTCGACCGCAGCCGCGGCGACCTCCACCCCGGCGGCAACCCGCACTTCCTCGCCGATCCCCGGCGCGCCGCCCAGGTGGCCCGGGCCATCGCGGCCCGGCTGGCCGAGCTGGATCCGACCGGCGCCGCGGTCTACCAGGCGCGGTCGGCCGCCTTCACCGCCCGGCTCGAGGCGGCGCTGGCCGGCTGGAGGGCCCAGCTCGCGCCGCTGGCCGGTCGCAAGCTCTTCACCCACCACCGGACCCTCTCCTACTTCCTCGACTGGACCGGGCTGGTGAGCGCCGGGGAGATGGAGCCGCGTCCGGGCACGCCGCCGCCCTCGTCCCACCTGGCCGAGCTGGTCACCCTGGCTCGCAAGGAGGGGATCAGGGCGTGCGTGGTAGAGAACTACTACGACACCAAGGCCGACGCGCTGGTGGCGCGACGGGTCGGGGGGACCGTGGTGTCGATCCCCGGCGACGTGGGCGGCGACCCGGCGGCCGCCAGCTACCTGGCCTGGATCGACCTGCTGGTGCAGCGTATCTCCGCGGCGGTGAGGTAGTGGCCACGGCCTCGGCCCCCACGCTGGTGGCCTTGCGGGGCGCCACCCTCGGCTACGGCGGGCGCGGGCTGCTCTCCGGCGTCGAGCTGGCGGTGGCGCCAGGGGACTTCCTGGCCCTGGTCGGCCCCAACGGCGGCGGCAAGACCACCGTGCTGCGGGCGCTGCTCGGCGCCCTGCCGCTGCTGGCCGGGCGGCGCGAGCTGCCCAGGCCGGTCCGGGTCGGCTACGTGCCGCAGCGCGACCAGGTGGACGCCATCTGGCCGCTCACCGCCGGCGAGGTGGTGCTGATGGGCCGGACCCCGGGGCTGGGGGCGCTGCGCCGGCCGGGCCCGGCCGACCACCGCCTGGTGGAGGAGGCGCTGGCCCGGGTCGGCATCGCCGACCTGGCGGGGCGGCGCTACGGCGACCTCTCCGGCGGGCAGCGGCAGCGCACCCTGATCGCCCGGGCCCTGGCGGCCGAGCCGGAGCTGCTGGCGGTGGACGAGCCGACCAACGGCATGGATCCGGCCGCCGAGCTGGCCACCATGGACGTGCTCCACGACCTGCACGCCGGCGGCGGGCTGGCGGTGGTGATGGTCTCCCACCGGCTCGACGCCGTGGCCAACCACGCCCGCACGCTCGCCTTCGTCGACCAGGAGCGGGGCATCTTCCGGGTCGGGTCGCTCGACGAGATGCTCCGTCCCGAGCCGCTCTCTGCGCTCTACGGCCGAGCCGTGGAGGTGCGCCGCGAGGGCGGGCGGTGGCTGGTCCAGCCGGCGTTCGGGGGGCGGCCGTGAGCGGGCTCGACGGGTTCCTGGCCGCCCGCGAGATCTGGCAGGCGCCGCTGGTGGCCTCGCTGATCTCCGGGGCGCTGCTCGGCTTCCTCGGCGTCTACGTGGTGCTGCGCCGCACCGTCTTCGTCTCGGCGGCGCTGACGCAGATCTCCACCGTGGGCCTGGTGGTCGGCCTCTTCCTCGAGGAGCGGCTCCACATCGAGGCCGAGCACGCCCACCACCAGCTGGGCATGGCCATGGGCTTCGCGGTGGTGGGGGCGCTGCTGCTCGGCGCCCTGCGTCCGCGGCGGCTGCCGGCCGAGGCGGTGGTGGGGGCGGCCTGGGTGGCGGCCTCGGCGGCGGTGGTGCTGGGGATCTCCAAGCTGGTCCACGCCAGCCACGACCTCGGCGGCATGGTCTTCGGCAACGCCGTGGCGGTGCCGGACGACGAGCTCTGGATGATCGGCGCGGTGGCGCTGCTCTGCGCGGCGCTCCACCTGGCCTTCGCCAAGGAGATCGCCTTCGCCTCCTTCGACCCGGAGACGGCCACGGCGCTGGGGCTGAAGGTCAGGCTCTGGGACGCGGTCCTCTCGCTGACCGTCGGCCTGGCCATCCCCGCCGCGGCCCGGGCCCTGGGGGCGCTGCCGGTCTTCGCGCTGCTGACCTTGCCGGCCTCGGCGGCGCTGCTGCTGGGGCTGCGTTTCCGTGCCGTCTTCGTGGCCGCCACCGCGCTCGGCGTGGTGGCCGCCGCCGGGGGCTACCTGGTCTCCTGGTTCGCCGAGACCCCCACCGGCGCCACCATGGTGCTGGTTTCGGCGCTGGCGCTGGTGCCCGGTGCGCTGCGGCGCGCCAAGGCTTGACCGCTCCGGCCTTTGCCGGTACAAAGCGCCCTCATTCGACTTCCCACCTGCCGCGGGGTGGAGCAGCCAGGTAGCTCGTCGGGCTCATAACCCGAAGGTCCCAGGTTCAAATCCTGGCCCCGCAAC
>JAULAX010000012.1:0-6773 GCA_032654565.1 Anaeromyxobacteraceae bacterium
ATGAAACGGATCTGCGTCTTCTGCGGCTCGTCCCCCGGCCACGACCCCCGCTACCTGGAGGCGGCCCGGGCGACGGGACGCCTGCTGGCCGCCCGCGGCCTCGGCCTGGTCTACGGCGGCGGCTCGGTCGGCCTGATGGGGGCGGTGGCCGACGCCGCGCTCGCCGCCGGCGGCGAGGCCATCGGCGTCATCCCCCAGGTGCTGCAGATCCGCGAGCTGGCGCACCGCTCGCTCACCACCCTCCACGTGGTCGGCTCCATGCACGAGCGCAAGGCGCTGATGGCGGAGCTCTCCGACGGCTTCGTGGCGCTGCCCGGCGGCATGGGGACGCTGGAGGAGCTGAGCGAGGTGCTCACCTGGGCCCAGCTCGGCCTGCACGCCCGGCCGGTGGGGCTGCTCGACGTGGCCGGCTACTACCGGCCGCTGGCCCAGTTCTTCGACCAGGCGGTGAGCGCCGGCTTCCTGCGCCCCGTCCACCGCCGGCTGCTGCTGGTGGGCGAGGAGCCCGGGGCGCTGCTCGACCAGCTGGCCGCCTGGCGCGGGCCGCCGCTGGAGCGGGTCATCGACCAGGCCACGTCGTAGGCCAGTCGCGGTGGCAGCCGGCGGGAATCGTCGCCCGCCCTCACGGTGTCGCTACAGCCTGACGTGCCTCAGCCGCAGGGCGTTGGCGATCACCGTCACCGAGCTGAAGCTCATGGCGGCGCTCGCGATCATGGGCGAGAGCACCATCCCGGTGAACGGGTAGAGCAGGCCGGCCGCCAGCGGCACCCCGGCGGCGTTGTAGGCGAAGGCCCAGAAGAGGTTCTGCCGGATGTTTCGCATGGTGGCGCGGGAGAGCCGGCGGGCCCGGACCAGGCCGGCCAGGTCGCCCTTCACCAGGGTCAGGCCGGCGCTCTCGATGGCCACGTCGGCGCCGGTCCCCATGGCGATGCCGACGTCGGCGGCGGCCAGGGCCGGGGCGTCGTTGATGCCGTCGCCGGCCATGGCCACGGCCAGGCCACGGGCCTGGTAGCGGGCCACCACCGCCGCCTTGTCGGCGGGGCGGACCTCGGCCTCCACCTCGGTGAGGCCGAGCCGGGCGGCCACCGCCAGCGCCGTGGTCCGGGCGTCGCCGGTCACCATCACCACGGTGAGCCCCTCGGCGCGCAAGGCCGCCAGCGCCTCGGCCGCGCCGGGCTTGATGGGATCGGCGGCGGTGAGCAGGCCGGCCAGCCGGCCGTCCACGGCCAGGAACATGGCGGTGGCCCCCTCGGCGCGGGCGGCCTCGGCGGCGGCGAGCAGCGGGGCCGGATCGACGCCCGCTCCGGCCAGGAAGACGGGCGTGCCGAGCAGCGCCAGTCGGCCCCCCACCGTGCCCCTCACCCCGCCGCCGGGCACCGCCTCGAAGCCGGTGGCCTCGGCCGGCGCCAGGCCGCGCGCCGCCGCCCCGGCCACCACCGCGGCGGCCAGCGGGTGCTCCGAGCCTCGCTCCAGCGAGGCGGCCAGCCCCAGCACATCACGTTCGGTGAACGGTGCGACTGGGACGACGCCGGCCAGCACCGGCCGGCCGGCGGTGAGCGTGCCGGTCTTGTCCACCAGCAGCACCTTCACCTGCTCCAGCCGCTCCAGCGCCTCGGCGCTCTTCACCAGCACGCCGGCGGTGGCGCCGCGCCCGGTGCCGACCATGATGGCCATGGGAGTGGCCAGCCCCAGCGCGCAGGGGCAGGCGATGATCAGCACCGCCACCGCCGCCACCAGCCCGTGGGCCAGCCGCGGCTCGGGGCCGAGCAGCACCCAGAGCGCGAAGGCCACCAGCGCCGAGGCCACCACGCCGGGGACGAACCAGCCGGAGACGGCGTCGGCCAGCCGCTGGATGGGGGCGCGTGTGCGCTGGGCGTCCATCACCATCCGGACGATCTGCGAGAGCAGGGTGTCGCCGCCCACCCGCTCGGCCCGCATCACGAAGCTGCCGGTGCCGTTGACCGTGGCCCCGGTGACCGGATCGCCCACCTGCTTCTCCACCGGGACCGGCTCGCCCGAGACCATGGCCTCGTCCACGCTGGAACTCCCCGAGACCACCCGGCCGTCCACCGGGACCTTCTCGCCGGGCCGGACCCGCAGCAGGTCGCCGACCACCAGGGCGGCCACCTCGACGTCGGCCTCGCTCCCGTCGGTGGCCACCCGGCGGGCGGTCTTGGGCGCCAGCCGGAGCAGGGCCCGGATGGCCCCGGAGACCCGGCTCCTGGCCCGCAGCTCGAGCATCTGGCCAAGGCAGACCAGCTCGACGATCACCGCCGCCGACTCGTAGTAGATGGGCGGGGCGCCGTGCTCCAGGTAGGCGGCCGGGAAGAACTCCGGGGGCAGCACCGTGGCCACGCCGCTGAAGAGGAAGGCGGCGGCGGTGCCGATCCCGATCAGCGTGAACATGTTGAGCTTCCAGGTGCGCAGCGATAGCCAGGCCCGCTCGAAGAAGGGCCAGCCCCCCACCAGCACCACCGGCGCCGAGAGGGCCAGCTGCAGCAGGGCGAAGGTGCGGAAGCCGAGGGTGTGCTGCAGCCGCATCCCCGCCGCCATGTCCCCCATGGCCACGGCCAGCAGCGCCAGCGTGGGCAGGAGCCCCCACCAGAAGCGCCGGGTCATGCTGGTCAGCTCCGGGTTGGGTGGCTCCTCGGCGCTGGGCATGCCGCCGACCACCAGCGGCTCCAGCCCCATGCCGCAGATGGGGCAGGGGATCGGCGACTTCTCCCGCACCTCCGGATCCATGGGGCAGACCCAGACCACCTCGGCGCCGGGGGGCGCCGCCGGTGGCGCCGGTGGCGCCTCGCCCGGCCGGCGCGACAGGAAACCCTCCGGGTCGGCCTGGAACTTCGCGAGGCACTTCACGCTGCAAAAGAACCAGGTGGTCCCGGCGTGCACGTGCTGGCCGCCCTTGGGCGCCTTCGGGTTGACCTCCATCCCGCAGACCGGATCGATGGCGAACCAGCGCTCCGGCTCGGCCTCGAAGCGGGCCCGGCAGGCGGCGTCGTGGAAGTGGTACCGGTAGCGACCGCGCTCCACCGTCCCGCCGGCCGGGGCGGAGGGATCGACCTCGGCGCCGCAGACCGGGTCGCGGGTCGGGGGAGCGGGTGGCGCGGCGCTGGGGCCGGCGGGGCTGGAGGCGGACATCGCTGGAGACTCCTCGGGTCGTGCTCGG
Organism: Anaeromyxobacteraceae bacterium; assembly: GCA_032654565.1. Lineage (GTDB taxonomy): Bacteria > Myxococcota > Myxococcia > Myxococcales > Anaeromyxobacteraceae > JADKCZ01. The sequence goes on from JAULAX010000012.1 coordinate 3,173, forward strand.
CTGATGGTCTATCCCGGAGGTGCCGGCGCCGCCAGCGGCCGCGGCGTCCGGCCCCGGGCGCGGTGGGTGCCTCCTTGGAGCCCACCTGCGGCGGACAGGGTTCAACCGGCGCCGGGGGCGTCAACGATGCGCCTGCGGGGCACCTCGCGCAGGCGCTGCGTGATTTGACCCGGTGGGCGGCAATCCCACCCTCGGGAGATCGCCCGCTTGGACCACCGGGGCGCTGGCAGGCCGTATGCAGAGAGATATTGCAACATAGCAATTCTGCTACATCAGTGAGCGCCCTCCATCCGGGGGGCGCGCTCCAGGAGAGCGGGATGAGGAGAGACGCGAACAAGTACTGGAACCCGTACGCGGCCGGCGTGGCGCTCGGGCTGGTGCTCCTGGCCACCTACCTGCTCACCGGCAAGGGGCTGGGCGCCAGCGGCGCCAGCTTCCGGCTCGGCGCCGCGCTGGTCAACGCCGTGGCGCCGTCCCACGTGGAGAGGGTGCCCTTGCTGGCGGCCACCACCGAGGACGGGTCCCCGCTCCGCTACTGGCTGGTCTTCCAGGTCCTGGGCGTGGTGCTGGGCGGCTTCCTCGGCGCCCTCACCAGCGGCCGGCTGCGCGGCGAGACGCTCAAGGGGCCGACCTTCCCGGCCGGCGCGCGCTGGGCCATGGCCCTGGCCGGCGGCGCGGTGATGGGCGTGGGCGCCCAGCTGGCCCGGGGCTGCGCCTCGGGCCAGGCCCTCTCCGGCGGCGCGCTGATGTCCGCCGGAGCCTGGGCCTTCTTCCTGTCCTTCTTCGTCGGCGGCTACGCGCTGGTCGCCCTGGTGCGGAGGCAGTGGTCATGATCTTCCCGACCGATCTCCTGTCGCAGGACGCGCTCACCCCGGTCTCGCTGGCGGGCGCGGTGGTCCTCGGCGCCGCCTTCGGATTCGTGCTGGAGCGCTCCGGCTTCGGCCGCGCCCAGAAGCTGGTGGCCCAGTTCGAGCTGACCGACCTGACCGTCTTCCGCGTCATGTTCACCGCCGTGGTCACCGCCGCCCTCGGCACCTCGCTGCTGGCCGCCGTGGGACTGCTGGATCTCAAGGCGGTGACCATCAACTACCCGACCTTCCTCTGGCCCATGGTGGCCGGCGGCCTGCTGGTCGGAGCGGGCTTCGTCATCTCCGGATACTGCCCCGGCACCTCGGTGGTGGCGGCGGCGTCGGGGAAGCTCGACGGCCTGCTCACCGTCGCGGGCGTGGTGATCGGCGCCGTCGCCTACGCCGAGCTCCAGCCGGCCGTGGCCGGGTTCCACGACAGCGGGAAGCTGGGCGGGGTCTTCCTCTACCAGCTCCTCCACCTGCCGCCATTGGCCACGGCCGCGCTGGTGGCGGTGCTGGCCGCCGCCAGCTTCAAGGGCGCCGGCGCCATCGAGCGGTTGGTCCACGCCCGCCGCGCGCGGGCTGGCGGCCCGCAGGCTTGAACCCCCAACCAAGGAGCACCACGTGAAGACCCTCATCGCAGCTCTCGGCGCACTGGCGCTGCTCGCCGTCCCCTCCGGGGCCCGGGCCGAGGAGAAGTTCCTCGGCAAGGTGACCCGCATCGAGCTGGCCTCCCCCGACGCCAAGGTGGCCGCCGCCACCCTGCAGGACGAGGCCGGCAAGGCGGTGGTCATCACCGTCCAGGACAAGCTCACGCTCGACAAGTTCGCCGACAAGCGGATCAGCGTCGGCGACGAGATCAAGGCCAAGTACGAGGTGAAGGACGGGAAGAACGTCGCCACCTTCTTCAAGAAGCCGGGCGGCTGCTAGTTCCTCGCCTGGGGCGCGGCACTCGTTCCCCGGACCGTCCACACCCACCCCCGTGACCGCCATGCGCCACCTGACCCACGCCGCCGTCCTCCTGCTCCTCGCCTCCACGGCCACCGCCGCCGAGCACGAGGGGATCGCCTACATCAACGAGCACGGCTACGACGGGCCTCGGACCTGCGAGGTCTGCCACGAGGGGACGGCGCGCAAGTTCCTCGACACCGTCCACTGGAAGCACGCCTCCAAGGTCGACAACGTGGAGGGGATCGACCCCAAGCAGGAATGGGGGATGAAGAACCGCATCTACACCTTCTGCAACGGCAACGACGTGGTCAACAACCTCAAGGAGATCCCGGCCAACGAGAAGGGGAAGACCAAGCTGACCGGCTGCAACAGCTGCCACCCCGGCAACCACCTCTCCGACGTCGGCTCCACCGGCCCCGCCGCGGAGCAGGCCATCGACTGCCTGATCTGCCACGCCAGCAGGTACGACTACTCGAAGCGCAAGCCCTACAAGACCGCCGACGGCCAGGTGGCCATGGGACAGGACCGGAGCGCCGAGGCGGCCAGGACGGTCGGCAAGCCGACCATCAAGGCCTGCATGACCTGCCACGAGGGGGCCGGCGGTGGCCCACTGGTGAAGCGCGGCTTCGCCTTCGACGCCGAGCACGACGTCCACGCCGCCAAGGGGATGGTCTGCGTCGACTGCCACAAGGCCAAGGACCACCGTATCCCCACCGGCTTCGATCCCAACAACTGGGCCAGCGACGGCCTGCGCCTCTCCTGCGCCGACTGCCACCCCGGCAAGCCGCACAAGGACCAGGCCTACGACGCGCACCTCGACCGCATCGCCTGCCAGACCTGCCACATCCCCGGCGCCGGCGGCGCCGTGGCCAAGGACTTCACGCGCTGGACGAAGCTGGAGACCGGCTTCTGGGAGCCCTCCACCATCAACCGGGCGCCAGGCGAGGCGGTGCCGGCCTACGCCTGGTTCAACGGCACGGTGGTGAACCAGCCGCACCTGATCGGGCCGAAGGGGAGCCGCGCCGACCCGAAGAGCAGGATCTACCCGTTCAAGATCTACGAGGGGAAGGCCTACTTCGACAAGGGGTCCGGGCAGCTGCTGGCCATGGACTTCGCCCCGCCCACCGCCACCGGGAACAGCCTGGCCGGCGTCGCCAGCGCGGCGCGGACCATGGGGCTCACCAACGTGAAGCCGGTCCCCGGCTGGCAGACCATCTACTTCGCCAACAGCCACCTGGTGACGCGCCAGAAGGCGCTCAGCTGCGACAAGTGCCACGTCCCCTCCGGCGGCCGGCTCGACTTCCAGGCCCTCGGCTACTCGCGCGCCGAGATCGAGCGCCGCGGGCTGATGAGCGCCTCGCTCTGGTTCGACCGGCTCCTCGAGAAGGAGCTGAGGAAGGACGAATGAGCGCCGCCTCCGCCCGGTCCGCGCGCCGCGCCGCGCCCCCCCGCCTGGTCCACGACGCCGGGCGGGCGATCCACCTGGCCGAGCTGCTCAAGGCGGTGGCCCACCCGCTGCGGCTCCGCATCATCGCCATCCTGGTCGAGGAGGACGCCAACGTCTCCGAGCTGGCCCTGCGGCTCGACGCCGCCCAGCCCATCGTCTCGCAGCAGCTGCGCATCCTGCGCGGGCACGGGCTGGTGGCCGCCACGCGGAGCGACGGCTTCGCCACCTACCGGCTGGTGGAGCGGAACCTGGAGGCCCTGGTGGCCTGCATGGAGCGCTGCGGCCGCTGACGTCACCGGCCCGGGGCGCCGGCCCGCGGGAGGCCGTGCTACAAGGCCGACGTGAGCGAGGAACT
>JAULAX010000013.1:0-20000 GCA_032654565.1 Anaeromyxobacteraceae bacterium
CCGCGCCACCCCCTACCAATGAAACGGATCTGCGTCTTCTGCGGCTCGTCCCCCGGCCACGACCCCCGCTACCTGGAGGCGGCCCGGGCGACGGGACGCCTGCTGGTCGCCCGCGGCCTCGGCCTCGTCTACGGCGGCGGCTCGGTCGGCCTGATGGGGGCGGTGGCCGACGCCGCGCTCGCCGCCGGCGGCGAGGCCATCGGCGTCATCCCCCAGGTGCTGCAGATCCGCGAGCTGGCGCACCGCTCGCTCACCACCCTCCACGTGGTCGGCTCCATGCACGAGCGCAAGGCGCTGATGGCGGGAGCTCTCCGACGGCTTCGTGGCGCTGCCCGGCGGCATGGGGACGCTGGAGGAGCTGAGCGAGGTGCTCACCTGGGCCCAGCTCGGCCTGCACGCCCGGCCGGTGGGGCTGCTCGACGTGGCCGGCTACTACCGGCCGCTGGCCCAGTTCTTCGACCAGGCGGTGAGCGCCGGCTTCCTGCGCCCCGTCCACCGCCGGCTGCTGCTGGTGGGCGAGGAGCCCGGGGCGCTGCTCGACCAGCTGGCCGCCTGGCGCGGGCCGCCGCTGGAGCGGGTCATCGACCAGGCCACGTCGTAGGCCAGTCGCGGTGGCAGCCGGCGGGAATCGTCGCCCGCCCTCACGGTGTCGCTACAGCCTGACGTGCCTCAGCCGCAGGGCGTTGGCGATCACCGTCACCGAGCTGAAGCTCATGGCGGCGCTCGCGATCATGGGCGAGAGCACCATCCCGGTGAACGGGTAGAGCAGGCCGGCCGCCAGCGGCACCCCGGCGGCGTTGTAGGCGAAGGCCCAGAAGAGGTTCTGCCGGATGTTTCGCATGGTGGCGCGGGAGAGCCGGCGGGCCCGGACCAGGCCGGCCAGGTCGCCCTTCACCAGGGTCAGGCCGGCGCTCTCGATGGCCACGTCGGCGCCGGTCCCCATGGCGATGCCGACGTCGGCGGCGGCCAGGGCCGGGGCGTCGTTGATGCCGTCGCCGGCCATGGCCACGGCCAGGCCACGGGCCTTGTAGCGGGCCACCACCGCCGCCTTGTCGGCGGGGCGGACCTCGGCCTCCACCTGCGTGATGCCGAGCCGCGCGGCCACCGCCCGCGCCGTGGTCCGCGAGTCGCCTGTCACCATCACCACCTCGAGCCCCTCGGCGCGCAGCGCCTCCAGCGCCTCGGCGACGCCGGGCCTGATCGGGTCGGCGGCGGTGAGCAGGCCGGCCAGCGCCCCGTCGACGGCGAGGAACATGGCCGTGGCCCCCTCGGCGCGGGCCTGCTCGGCGGCGGCCAGCAGCGGCGCGGGATCGACGCCCGACTCGGACAGCCACTCCGGGGTCCCCAGCAGGGCCGCGCGGCCGTCCACCGTGGCGCGGACGCCGCGCCCCGGCACGGCCTCGAAGCCGACCGCCTCGGCCAGGGTCAAGCCCCGGGCCGCCGCCCCCGCCACCACCGCGGCGGCCAGGGGGTGCTCCGAGCCCCGCTCCAGCGAGGCGGCCACCCGCAGCACGTCACGATCGGTGAAGGTCGCGGTCGCCGTCACGCCCGAGAGCACCGGCTTGCCGGCGGTGAGGGTGCCGGTCTTGTCGACCAGCAGCACCTGGACCTTCTCCATCCGCTCCAGCGCCTCGGCGCTCTTCACCAGCACGCCGGCCGTCGCGCCGCGCCCGGTGCCGACCATGATGGCCATCGGCGTGGCGAGCCCCAGCGCGCACGGGCAGGCGATGATCAGCACCGCCACCGCCGCCACCAGGCCGTGGGCCAGGCGCGGCTCGGGGCCGAGCAGCGCCCAGAGCGCGAAGGCGATCACCGCTGACACCACCACGCCGGGCACGAACCAGCCCGAGACCACGTCGGCCAGCCGCTGGATGGGGGCGCGGGTCCGCTGCGCCTCCATGACCATCTTGACGATCTGCGAGAGCAGGGTGTCGCCGCCCACCCGCTCGGCGCGCATCACGAAGCTGCCGGTGCCGTTGACGGTGGCCCCGGTGACCGGGTCGCCGGCCCGCTTCTCCACCGGCACCGGCTCGCCGGTCACCATGGCCTCGTCGACGCTGGAGGCGCCCGAGACCACCCGGCCGTCCACCGGCAGCTTCTCGCCGGGGCGGACCCGCAGGTGGTCGCCCACCTTCACCGCCGTCACCTCCACGTCGACGTCGGCCCCGTCGGCCGCCGCCAGCCGCGCCGTCTTCGGGGCCAGCCGCAGCAGCGCCCGGATGGCGCCGGAGACCCGGCCGCGGGCCCGCAGCTCCAGCATCTGGCCCAGGCAGACCAGCTCGATGATCACCGCCGCCGACTCGAAGTAGATGGGCGGGGCTCCGTGCTCCAGGTAGGCGGCCGGGAAGAACTCCGGGGGCAGCACCGTGGCCGCGGCGCTGAAGAGGAAGGCGGCGGCGGTGCCGATCCCGATCAGCGTGAACATGTTGAGCTTCCAGGTGCGCAGCGACAGCCAGGCCCGCTCGAAGAAGGGCCAGCCCCCCACCAGCACCACCGGGGCCGAGAGGGCCAGCTGCAGCAGGGCGAAGGCGCGGAAGCCGAGGGCGTGCTGCAGCCGCATCCCCGCCGCCATGTCCCCCATGGCCACGGCCAGCAGCGCCAGCGTGGGCAGGAGCCCCCACCAGAAGCGCCGGGTCATGCTGGTCAGCTCAGGGTTGGGCGGCTCCTCGGCGCTCGGCATGCCGCCCACCACCAACGGCTCCAGCCCCATGCCGCAGATGGGACAGGGGACGGGCGACTTCTCCCGCACCTCCGGATCCATGGGGCAGACCCAGACCACCTCGGCGCCGGCCGGCGCGGCCGGGGGGGCCATGGCCGGGGCGGGCGGGCCGGGCGGCCGCGCCAGGTAGGGGGCCGGGTCCATGCTGAACCGGGCCCGGCACTTGGCGTTGCAGAAGGCGTAGGTGATCCCCTGGTGCTCCCAGCGGCCCCCCCGCGGCGCCGCCGCATCCACCGACATGTGGCAGACCGGGTCGATGGCCGGGGCTCCGGGGGCTGCGGGGGCGGGTGCGGTGCTGCTGCCTTCGGTGCTCGACATCGGCGCGGCCTCCTCCGGCCGCCTCTGGGTAGGGTCTAGCGCCTTGCCTGGCGACTCGCCAGCGTCACGGCGCAAGGCCGGGTTGCATCCCGATCGAGCCGCGCCGGCCCAGGAGGATTCGCGGGCGCCGCCCTCCACGCGCCGCACGGGTCGGCGTGCTATAGGCCCCTCCGTGCCCGAGGAACTCCTCATCGTGGCCGGCGAAGCCAGCGCCGACCTCCACGCGGCCCGGGCGCTGCTCGAGCTGCGCAAGCTCCGCCCCGGCCTCCACGCCTTCGGCGTCGGCGGCCCGGCGCTGCGGGCGGCCGGGCTGGAGGTGCTCTTCCCCGCCGAGGAGATCAGCGTCATGGGGTTGTTCGAGGTGCTGCCGCGCCTCCCCCGCATCCTCGCCATCCTCGCCGGCCTGACCCGCGCCGCCGCGGCGCGGCGCCCGGTGGCGGCGCTGCTGGTCGACCTGCCCGACTTCAACCTGCGGCTGGCCGCCCGGCTCAAGGCCCAGGGGGTGAAGGTCGTCTACTACATCTCCCCCACCATCTGGGCCTGGCGGCCGAAGCGGGCCTTCCAGATCGCCAAGGTGGTGGAGCGGATGCTCTGCATCCTCCCCTTCGAGCCCGAGGCCTACCGGGGCTCCGGCGTCGACGCCCGCTTCGTCGGCCACCCCTTCGCCGAGCGCCCGCTCCCGGCGCCGCCGCGGGCCTACCGCGAGGCGCTGGGGCTGCCGCTCGACCGGACCACCATCGCCCTGGTGCCGGGCAGCCGGCCCGGCGAGATCGGTCGCCTGCTCCCCCCCATGCTGGAGGCGGCCGAGCGGCTGCGCGCCACCCACCCCGACGCCCAGTTCGTGCTGCCGGTGGCCCCCACGCTGGACCGGGCGCTGCTGGCCCCGCACCTCGCCGCCCACCCCGGGCTCGACCTGCGGCTGGTGGACGGCCGGACCGAGGAGGTGGTGGGGGCCAGCGACGGGGCGCTGGTGAAGAGCGGGACCTCGGCGCTGGAGGCCGGGCTGATGCACCGGCCCATGGTGGTGACCTACAAGGTGGCCTGGCTCACCTACCTGATCGGCAAGCTGCTGGTGAAGGTGGCCCACTACTCGCTGGTCAACCTGCTGGTGGGGCGCGAGGTGGTACGCGAGCTGATCCAGGGGGCGGCCACCGGCCGGCGGCTGGCCGATGAGCTGGAGCGGGTGCTGGCCGAGGGGCCGGCCCGGGCCGCGCAGCTGGCCGGGCTCCTCGAGGTGCGGGCCACGCTGGGCGAGCCGGGGGCGCCGGAGCGGGTGGCCCGCCAGGTGCTTGAGGTGATCTCGACATGAACGCGACGCGCCAGGCGCTGCTCTGCCTCCCCACCTACGACGAGCGCGAGAACCTGGCGCCCATGATCGAGGCCATCCTGGCGGCGGCCCCGCAGCTGGACGTGCTGGTCATCGACGACAACTCGCCCGACGGCACCGGGCGGCTGGCCGACCAGATCGCCGCCCGCGAGCCGCGGGTGAAGGTGCTGCACCGGGCCGGCAAGGAGGGGCTGGGGCGGGCCTACCTGGCCGGCTTCGCCTGGGCGCTGGCGCGCGACTACCGGCTGGTGCTGGAGATGGACTGCGACTTCTCCCACGACCCGAAGTACCTGCCGGCCATGCTGGCGGCCGCCGGGGAGGCCGACCTGGTCCTCGGCTCGCGCTACGTCCGGGGCGGCGGCACCGTCAACTGGGGCCTGCTGCGCAAGCTCATCTCCCGCGGCGGCAGCCTCTACGCCCGCACCATCCTTGGGCTGTCGGTGCGCGACCTGACCGGTGGCTTCAAGTGCTTCCGGCGCGAGGTGCTGGAGGCCATCGACCTCCCCACCGTGGAGTGCACCGGCTACGCCTTCCAGATCGAGCTGACCTACCGGGCCGCCCGGCGCGGCTTCCGCATCGCCGAGCTCCCCATCGTCTTCGCCGACCGGCGGGTCGGCCACTCCAAGATGTCCCGCCGCATCGTCCTCGAGGCCATCGCCAGGGTCTGGTCGATCCGGCTGAGCGGCTGGTGACGGCGGGGCGCTCCCCGGGGGCGCGACGCCGGACCGGTTCCCGGGTATCTTCTGCGCCGTGAACGAGGTCCTCGCCACCTTCCTGGTCTCCTTCTCGGCCATCTTCTTCGTGGTCGATCCGCTCTCGGCGGTGCCGATGTTCCTGGCCATGACCCGGAGCGACTCGGTCCAGAAGCGGCGCGAGACCGCGCTGCGGGCCTCGGTCACGGCGGCGCTGATCCTCTCCGGCTTCGCCCTGGGCGGCGCCTGGATCTTCAAGCTGCTCGGCATCGGGCTGCCGGCCTTCAAGGTGGCCGGCGGCGTGGTGCTGCTGCTGCTGGCGCTCGACATGCTCCGCACCCAGCCCTCGAAGACCCGCATCACCGAGGGCGAGGTGGAGGAGGGGGCGGGCAAGGACGACATCGCCATCGTGCCGCTGGCCATGCCGCTGCTGGCCGGCCCCGGCTCGATCGCCACCGCCATCGTGCTCATGGCGCGGGCCCGGGTCGGCCCGTGGTGGCACGCGGCGGCGGTGCTGCTGGCCATCGCGCTCACCTGCGCGGCGGCCTGGCTCATCCTCGCCGGCGCCGCCCGGACCGAGCGGATGCTCGGGAAGACCACGCTGGCCATCCTCGAGCGCGCCGCCGGGCTGCTGCTGGTGGCCATCGCCATCCAGTTCATGATGGACGGCCTCGGCGAGGGACTGCCCGGCCTGGCCGGGGCGCTGGGCCGCTTCCCACAGAACTGATTCTTTCGGCGGCGGGCGTGCGATCCCTGCCTCCTGCGCCGCGCCGCGTCAAGACGACCGGCCGGCGCTGGGGCACTATCCCGCGTTCACGCCCCGTCCCCGGGCGAGCCCCGCGTCCCCCCCGCGGGAGGAGGCCACCGTGTCGTCCACCGAGATCTTCCGCCGCGCGCGCGACTTCCTCGTCAAGCACCGGACCGACTACGCCACCGCCTACCGGGAGTTCACCTGGCCGGTGCTCGACCGCTTCAACTGGGCCCTCGACTGGTTCGACGTCATCGCCGAGGGGAACCAGCGGACCGCCGTCCACCTGGTCGAGGAGGACGGCAGCGAGCTCAAGGTCAGCTACGCCGAGCTGGCCGACCGCTCCAACCGCGTCGCCATGTACCTGCGCCACCACGGCGTGAAGCGGGGCGACCGGGTGCTGATGATGCTCCCCAACTGCATCCAGATCTGGGAGGTGATGCTGGCCACCATGAAGATGGGGGTGGCGGTGATCCCGGCCTCGTCGCTGCTGACGCCCGAGGACCTGGCCGACCGGATCGAGCGGGGCCGGGTCGGCCACGTCATCACCGACAACGCCGGCAGCGAGAAGTTCCGCGGGCTGGGGGGGAGCTGGCAGCGCCACGTGGTGGGGGCCCAGGTGCCGGGCTGGCAGAGCTTCGAGCAGGCCTACGGCGAGTGGCCCGACTTCATCCCGCACGGCGACTCGCTCCCGGCCGAGCCCATCCTGCTCTACTTCACCAGCGGCACCACCCGGAAGCCGAAGCTGGTGATCCACACCCAGCTCAGCTACCCGGTGGGCCACCTCTCCACCATGTACTGGCTGGGGCTGCAGGAGGGCGACGTCCACATGAACGTCTCCTCGCCCGGCTGGGCCAAGCACGCCTGGTCCAACTTCTTCGCACCGTTCAACGCCGGCGCCACCGTCTTCCTCTACAACTACGCCCGCTTCAACGGCGCCAAGCTGATGGAGGTGCTGGCCACCCACAAGGTGACCACGCTCTGCGCCCCGCCCACCGTCTGGCGCATGCTCATCCTCGAGGACCTGGCCAAGCACCCGGTGAAGCTGCGCGAGGCGCTCAGCGCCGGCGAGCCGCTCAACCCCGAGGTCATCGAGAAGGTGAAGGCGGCCTGGGGCGTCACCATCCGCGACGGCTACGGCCAGACCGAGACCACCGCCCAGGTGGGCAACTCCCCCGGCCAGCCGCTCAAGCCCGGCTCGATGGGGCGCCCGCTGCCCGGCTACCAGATCGCCCTGCTCGACGAGGAGGGTCACTCGGCGCCGGAGGAGGGGGAGATCTGCATCTCGCTCACGCCCCGGCCCACCGGGGTGATGGCGGGCTACGAGGGGGACCCCAACCTCAACGACTTCGTGACCCGCCACGGCTACTTCCACACCGGCGACGTGGCCACCCGCGACGGCGAGGGCTACATCACCTACGTCGGCCGCGCCGACGACGTCTTCAAGAGCTCCGACTACCGCATCTCCCCCTTCGAGCTGGAGAGCGCCCTGATCGAGCACGAGGCGGTGGCCGAGGCGGCCATCGTCCCCAGCCCCGACGAGGTCCGCGGCCTGGTCCCCAAGGCCTTCATCATCCTCAAGCCGGGCCAGGCGCCCACCCGCGAGCTGGCGCTGGAGATCTTCCGCTTCCTGCGGCTGCGGCTGGCCCCCTACAAGCGGGTGCGCCGCCTGGAGTTCTCCGACCTTCCCAAGACCATCTCCGGCAAGATCCGCCGCGTCGAACTGCGCAAGCGGGAACTGCAGCGGGGCCCTTCGGGGACCCGGCGGGAGCACGAGTTCTGGCAGGACGACTTCGGGGAGCTCAAGTAGACTCCTCGGCAGTTCCAGCGAGCCCCGCACCGCGCGGCGGCAGGAGGCAGCGAGACCATGGCCACGCCCCGGGTGACCCGCACCTTCTCGATGCTCGGCGCCGACGGCGCCGGCAAGACCGCCCTGGTGGAGGCGCTCCTCCGCCTGGCCGATCCGCGCCACGCCAGCCCCGACGGCTCCTCCGCGCGGCTCGACGCCGAGCCGGAGGAGAAGAAGCGCAACTTCACGCTCAGCCTCCACCCCGAGTCCTTCGACGAGGGGGGGCGCAGCTTCCACGTCCTCGACTGCCCGGGGTTCGCCGCCTTCCTCACCGAGGTGGAGTGGGCGCTGCAGGTGACCGACGGCGCCGTCCTGGCCATCTCCGCCGCCGACGGCTGCCACAACCGGGCCGAGCGGACCTACGACGTGCTGGCCGACGCCGGGGTCCCCGCCCTCGGGGTCATCGCCCGCGTCGACCACGAGCAGGCCGACTTCCAGAAGGCGCTGGCCGACATCGAGAGCTCGCTCAAGGTGAAGCCGCTGGCGGTCCAGCTCCCCATCGGCCAGGGTCCCGGCTGCCGCGGGCTGGTCGACCTGGTCACCATGAAGGCCCACCTGCTCGACCCCAAGGTCTTCGGAAAGTACAGCGAGGCCGAGGTGCCGCCGGCGCTGCTTGCCGAGGCCACCGCGCTCCGCGCCGCGCTGCTGGAGGCGGCCGCCGAGACCGACGACGAGCTGCTGGGGCGCTACCTCGACGCCGGCACCCTCACCGAGGACGAGCTGCGGCGCGGCCTGGCCCTCGGGGCCCGGAGCCGGCGCTTCCTGCCGGTGGCGGTGGCCGCCGCCAAGACCGGGCTGGGCGTCCGCGAGCTGCTCGACCTGGCGGTGCTGCTCTTCCCCTCGCCGGCGGAGCGGGTGGTGGCCGGGGTCGACCTGGCCGGCAAGGAGGTGCTCTGGGCCGGCGACGCCAACGCCCCCTTCTGCGGGCAGGTCTTCAAGACCACCATCGACCACTTCACCGGGCGCGTCGACTACGTCCGCATCGTCTCCGGGACGCTCAAGCCCGAGACCTCGCTGATGAACCCCCGCACCCGCTCCGAGGAGCGGGTGGCCCACTTCTTCCGCACCGACGGCGCCCAGACCGCCGAGGTGGGCGAGGCCGGCCCCGGCGAGTTCGTGGTGCTGGTCAAGCTCAAGGACGCCCACACCGGCGACACCCTCTGCGACCGCGAGGCGCCCATCCTGCTGCCGCCCTTCAAGCAGCACACCCGGCCGGTGGCCTACGCCGTCCACGCCAAGGGCGGCGACGACAAGGCGGCGGCCGCCCTGCACAAGCTCATCGAGGAGGATCCCTCGCTGGAGCTGGCCCGCTCGCCCGAGACCGGCGAGATGCTGCTGCAGGGGATGGGACAGGCCCACATCGACGTGACGGTGGAGCGGGTCAAGCGCAAGCACGGCATCGAGATCACGCTCTCGCCCCCGTCCCCGGCCTACCTCGAGACCATCACCGCCGCCTCCAAGGCCCAGGGCAAGTTCAAGCGGCAGACCGGCGGCCACGGCGCCTTCGGCGATGCCCACGTCGAGCTCTCACCGCTGCCGCGCGGGGCCGGCTTCGAGTTCGAGGACGCCATCGTGGGCGGCTCGATCCCGCGCCAGTTCATCCCCTCGGTGGAGAAGGGGATCCGCGGCTCGCTCGGCAACGGCCCGCTGGCCGGCTACCAGGTGGTCGACTTCAAGGCCAAGCTGGTCTTCGGCAGCTACCACGACGTCGACAGCTCGGACATGGCCTTCCAGGTGGCCGGCTCGATGGCCTTCAAGAAGGCCATGGCCGAGGCCCGCCCCATCCTGCTGGAGCCGGTCATGCAGCTGGAGGTGCGGGTGCCCGAGGAGTACGTCGGCCCGGTCATGGGCGACCTCAACTCGCGCCGGGCCCGGGTCCAGGGGCTGGAGCCGGCCGCCCGCGGGGTCACCATCCGCGCCACCTGCCCGCACGCCGAGGCCATGACCTACGACGCCGACCTGCGCTCCCTCACCCAGGGGCTCGGCTACTTCACCATGACCCCGGCCCATTACGACCCGGTGCCGCCGCCGCTGGCGCAGAAGATCATCGAGAAGCGGCGCGCCGACGGCAAGGTGAAGGGGGTCGAGGAGGAGAAGTAGCCGCGCCGGGGCGGGCGGCCCGGGCCGGAGATGGCGGCGGCGCGGCCCGTTTGGCGTTAGGATGCGCCAGCCGTGAACGCCTACTTTCGCCTCCTCCACTTCGTCGCCCCGTACCGCGCCCGCTTCGCCTTCGCGATCCTCTGCATGCTCGTCTACGCGGTGGCCAACGCCGCGTACATGAACCTGGTCGGCCCCTTCCTCGACTTCCTCTTCACCGGGAGGCCGGGGTCGATGGCGGTGCTGGATCGCTTCCTGCCGGGCGGGCTGGGGCTCTCCGAGGCGCTGGCCGGGGCCGACCGGACCCAGATCCTGGCGGCGGTGCCCTTCGTCATCGTCGGGGTGTCGCTGCTCAAGGGGGCGGCCGCCTTCGGCCAGTTCTACCTGATGGGGATGCTGGGGCAGCGGGTGGTGGCCGACCTGCGCAAGGCGCTCTTCGACCACCTGCTCGGGCTCTCGCCGGACTTCTTCAGCCGCCGCCACTCCGGCGACCTGATGTCGCGCTTCGCCGCCGACATCGGCGCCGTCGAGGTGGCCATCACCAACTCCATCGCCAGCTACATCCGCGACGGCCTGACCGTGGTGGTGATGCTGGCCAACTGCTTCTACCTGGACTGGCAGATGTCGCTGGTGGTCTTCGGCGCCATCCCCATCACGCTCGGTCCGGTGGTCTGGCTGGGCCGCCGGCTGAAGCGGGCCACCGTGCAGGGGCAGGCCTCCATCGGCCAGATCTCCGAGATGGTGCAGGAGACGGTGAGCGGCATCCGCGTGGTCCAGGCCTTCGGCATGGAGGGCTGGGAGTCGGGCCGCTTCGACGAGGCCAACCGCCGCTGGCTGCGCATCCAGCGGCGCAGCTTCCTGGTGCGCGCCTTCTCCTCGCCGCTCATGGAGGTGATGGCGGCCGCCGGCCTGGCCGCGGTGATCGCCTGGGTCGGTCCGCGCATCGTCGCCGGCGAGCTGCCGGCCGCCAAGATCTTCTCCTTCATCACCGCGGTGATGCTCCTCTACCAGCCGGTCAAGCAGCTGGGGCGGGTCAGCCAGATGGCGCTGCAGGGGGCCGCCGCCGGCGAGCGGGTCTTCGAGATCCTCGACTCACCGACCGCGGTGCCCGACGCCGGGACCGGGGAGCTGGCGCCGTTCCGCGAGGCCATCCGCTACCACGACGTCTCCTTCGCCTACGGCGAGGCGCCGGTGCTCCACCGGCTGTCGCTGGAGATCCGCAAGGGCGAGGTGGTGGCGCTGGTGGGCGGCTCCGGGGGCGGCAAGACCACCGTGGCCAACCTGCTGCCGCGCTTCTGGGATCCCACCGGCGGACGCATCACCATCGACGGCCGGGACCTCCGCGAGGTGACGCTGCGGAGCCTGCGCGGGCAGCTGGCGCTGGTCACCCAGGACACCGTCCTCTTCAACGACACCATCCGCAACAACATCGCCTACGGCTCCCCGGACATCCCGCTGGCCGAGGTGGAGCGGGCCGCCCGCATGGCCCAGGCCCACGACTTCATCAGCGCCATGCCCGAGGGGTACCAGACCCGGGTCGGCGAGAAGGGGATCCTGCTCTCCGGCGGGCAGCGCCAGCGCCTCGCCATCGCCCGGGCCTTCCTGAAGGACGCCCCCATCCTCATCCTCGACGAGGCCACCAGCGCCCTCGACGCCGAGAGCGAGCGCGAGGTGCAGCGGGCCCTGGAGCAGCTGATGGGGCTGGGGTCGGAGGGGCACCGGACCACGCTGGTGATCGCCCACCGCCTCTCCACCATCCGCGGCGCCGACCGGATCGTGGTGCTGTCGCAGGGCCGGGTGGTCGAGGAGGGACGCCACGCCGAGCTGCTGGCGCGGGGCGGCGAGTACGCCCGGCTGCACGCCATCTACGAGGGGGAGGGGGAGGCCGCGGCGACGCCGGCCCCCACGGCATGAGCGCCAGCGGTGGAAGGGGCTGGCGGGCGGCGCTGGCGGCGCTGGGGCTGCTCCTGCTGGCCGGGCTCGGCTGGGGGCTGGCGGTGGTGCGCCCGGCCCGGGCCCCGCGGCCGCCGGCGCTCCCCGGCGAGCTGCGCGGCGCCTGGCACGTCCACACCACCCGCAGCGACGGCCGCGGCAGCCTCGAGGAGGTGGTCGCCGCCGCCCGGGCCGCCGGCCTGCAGTTCGTGGTGGTGACCGACCACAACGTGCTGGCCCCCGAGGACGCCGGCTGGCGCGACGGGGTGCTGGTGATCGAGGCCTCCGAGGCCTCCTCCCGCTTCGGTCACGTCATCGCCGTCGGGCTCCCCCGCGCCCTCACCCGCGAGGAGTGCGGCGGCGAGCCGCTCGACGTCATCGCCGCCGGCGGCGGGCAGGCGGTGCTGGCCCACCCCTTCCACCCCCGGCGCCCCTGGAGCGGCTGGGAGCGCGGGCCGTGGCGCGGCATCGAGGTGGTCTCCAACGACACCTCCTGGGGCGAGATCACCGTGGGCCGGGGCTGGGGGCGGATCCTCCCCGGGCTGGCGGCGCTCCCCTTCGACGCCGCCCAGACGGTGATCGGCCTGGTCCCCTCCACCTCGCGAGAGGAGGCGGTGCTCGACGGCGGCCTGCGCTCGCCGGTGGCCGGACGGCGCCGCCCCGACGGCGCCCTGGCCCCGCCCAAGGTGCTGCTCTGCTCCGCCGACGCCCACGGCTACCCCAGCTACCAGGCCGCCTTCGAGGCCTTCAGCATGCACGTCCCGGTCACCCCCAGCGGCGACGCCGCCGCCGACGGCAGGGCGGTGCTGGCGGCCTTGATGGATGGGCGGGCCGCCTGCGTCTTCGACGGCGTGGCCCCGGCCGGCCGGGTGCGCCTCGCCGCCACCCTGGGTGGTCGCCTCCGGCTCGACGCCGAGGCCTCGCTCGACGGCGCCGAGGCGGTGCTCTGGAGGGGCGGCGCGGTGGTGGCCACGGCCCACGCCCAGCAGGGGGCGCTGGCCTTCGACTGCGCCGGCGGGTGCGGCCCGGGGATCTACCGGGCGGTGGTGCGGCGCGGCGGCCGCCCCTGGATCTTCACCAACCCCGCGGTCGTGGAGTAGGAAGGCCCGCCCCGGTGCACCTCCTCTACGTCCTCGCCAGCTTCGCCCTCTTCCTGCTCGGCCTGCCGGTGCTGCTCACCCACCCCAAGCTGCGCCACGGCATCGCCCAGCGGCTCGGCTTCTACAAGCGCTCGCTCGACCTCGGCGCCGGCCGGCCCCGCATCTGGCTGCACGGGGCCAGCGCCGGCGACCTGCTCTCGCTCCAGCCCATGATGAAGGAGCTCAAGGCCCGGGTGCCCGGCTGCTGCATCGTGGTCAGCACCATCACCAACAGCGGGCAGGAGATGGCGCGGCGCAAGCTCGCCGAGGCCGACGTGGTGGTCTACGCCCCCTACGACCTGCCCGGCGCCACGGCGCGGGCCATGCGCGCCCTGCGCCCCGACCTGCTGGTGCTGGAGTATACCGAGATCTGGCCCGGGCTGATCCGCGCCGCCCACCGCTCCGGCGCCCGCATCGCCCTCACCAACGGCCGCTTCAACCCGCAGAAGCTGGGGCGCTACCGGCTCCTCTTCGGCCTGGTGGGCAACCCCCTCAGGGCCATCGACTGCTTCCTGATGCGCTCCGACGAGGAGGCGGAGCGGGCGCTGCTGCTGGGCGCGGCGCCGGACCGGGTCTGGGCCACCGGCAACACCAAGTTCGACGCCCTGGTCTTCGAGCCGCCGCCGGGCAAGGAGGAGGCCCTGCGGGTGGAGATGGGGCTCGACCCCGCCGCCCCGGTCTTCATGGCCGGCTCGACCCACGAGGGCGAGGAGGAGCAGCTCCTCGAGGTCTACGCCCGCCTCGCCGGCCGCCACCCCGGCCTGCAGCTGGTGGTGGCGCCGCGCTACGTGGAGCGGGCCGGGCGGATCATGGCGCTGGCGGCCGAGGCCGGGCTGGGGGTGCGGCTGCGCAGCGCCGGGGCGGCGGCCGGGCGCGCCCCGGTGGTGGTGCTCGACACCATCGGCGAGCTGGCGGCGGCCTACCGGCTGGCCTCGCTGGTCTTCGTGGGCGGCAGCTTCGTCACCCGGGGCGGGCAGAACGTGCTCGAGCCGGCGGCGCAGGGGAAGCCGGTGCTCTTCGGCCCGCACATGGAGAACTTCAAGGACTCGGTGCAGGTGCTCCAGGGGCGCGGCGGGCTGCAGGTGAAGACCCCGGAGCAGCTCTTCCGCGTCGCCGACGAGCTGCTCTCCCGCCCCGACCAGCTGGCCGAGCTGGGCGCCCTGGCGAGGCGGGCGGTCACCGCCATCCGCGGCGCCAGCGCCCGCAACGTCGACCACATGCTGGCCGCCCTGCCGCGCCAGGGCCCGGCGGCCGGGACGGGGGCGCCGTGAGCGTGGAGCGCCTGCTGGTCATCCGCTACTCGGCGCTCGGCGACGTGGTGCTGGCCACCAGCGTCATCGAGCCGCTGCGCCGCCGCTTCCCCGGGGCCCGCATCGAGTGGGTCACCTCGGCGGCCGCCGCGCCGCTGCTGGAGGGGATCCCCGGGATCGCCGCCGTCCACCGGCTCGGGAAGGGTGGAGAGCACGGCCCCCGCGCCCTGGCCCGCCGGCTGCGTGGCCGCTTCGACGTCGCCATCGACCTGCAGGAGAAGGTGAAGAGCCGCTGGCTGGCCCTGGCGGCGGCGCCGCGCCGGCTGCTCTACCGCCGGCGCACCCGCTGGCAGGCCCTGCTGGCGCTGCTGGGGCGGGATCGGCCGCTGCAGCGGGCCCACGCCACCGCGCTCTACGCCGAGGTGCTGCGGCCGCTCGGCGTCGAGGGGGCGGGACCCACCCAGGTGTCGGTGCCGGAGCCGGCCCGGGCCCGGGTCCGGCAGCTGCTGGCCGGGGCCCGGAGGCCGCTGGTCGGCATCGCCCCGGGGGCCACCTGGGCCACCAAGCGCTGGGCGCCGGAGCGCTTCGCCGCGGTGGCCGACGCCCTCCACGCCGCCGGTCACGGGCTGGTGCTGGTGGCCGGCCCGGGCGACGCCGCGGCCTCGGCCGCCTTCCGGGCGGCGCTGCGCGCCCCGCTCGAGGCCGACCTGACCCCGCTCCCGGTCGACGCCCTGGCCGCCGCCCTGGGCGAGCTGAAGCTGCTGGTGGCCTGCGACTCGGGGCCGGTCCACCTGGCCGCCGCCCAGGGGGTCCCGGCGCTGGTGCTCTTCGGCCCCACCAGCACGGTGCGCTGGCGCCCGCCGCCGCCAGGGCGGGCCCTGGCGCTCGGGCTCGACTGCCAGCCCTGCTCCAACCACGGCGGCGAGCGCTGTCCGCTCGGCCACCACGACTGCCTGGCGAAGCTCGAGGTGGCGCCGGTGCTGGCCGCGGCGCGGGAGCTGCTGGCGTGAACGCCCTGGAGCGCGCCTGGTGGACCTCCCACCCCACCGCCCTGCAGCGGGCGGCGCTGGCTGCGCTCTGGCCGGCCGAGCTGCTCTTCGGCGCCGTGGTCTGGGGGCGGGCCCTGGCCTACGACCGGCGCTGGCTGCAGGTGGCCTCGGCGGCGGCGCCGGTCATCTCGGTCGGCAACGTCGCCGTGGGCGGCGCCGGCAAGACCCCGGTGACCCACGCCATCGCCACCCGGCTGGCGGCGCGGGGGCGGCGGGTGGCCATCCTCTCGCGCGGCTACGGCGCGGTCCGGACCGACGCGCGGGTGGTGGCCGACGGCGAGCGGGTGCTGCTGCCGGCCGAGGAGGGGGGCGACGAGCCGGTGCTGCTGGCCCGGCGGCTCCCGGGGGTGCGCGTCCTCTGCGGCCCGCGGCGCGCCGCGCTGGCCACCCTGGCCACCGGCACCCTCGGCGCCAACGCCCTGCTGCTCGACGACGGCTTCCAGCACCGGGCACTGGCCCGCGACCTCGACGTGGTGGTGCTCGACGCCACCAACCCCTTCGGCAACGGCCGGCTGCTGCCGGCCGGGCCCAACCGCGAGCCGCGCTGGGCGCTGGGGCGGGCCGGGCTGGTCTGGCTCTCCCGGGTCGACCAGGCGGCGCCGGAGGCGCTGGAGCGGCTCCGGGTGCTGGCCTTCCGCCACACCGAGCGCGGCCCGGTCGAGTCCCGCCACGCCCCGCTCGACCTGCTCGACGGCACCCTGACCCGCTCCCGCGGCCTGGCCGCGGCGCGGGGGAAGAGGGTGCTCCTGCTCTCCGGGCTGGCCCGCCCCGGGGCCTTCCGGCGCACCGTCGAGGGGCTGGGGGCCGAGGTGGTGGCCGAGCGGCAGCACCCCGACCACCACCGCTTCACCGCCGCCGACCTCGACGGGGCCCGGGCCGCGGCCGACGCCGCCCGGGCCGAGCTGATCCTGACCACCGAGAAGGACGCGGTGCGGCTGCCGCCGGCCTTTGCGGCCGAGCCGCGCCTGGCGGTGGTGCGCATCGAGGCCGAGCTGCTGGCCGGGGAGGCCACCCTGCAGGCGGTGCTGGACGCGGCGCTGGCCGCCGGCGACCGCCGCGCCCCGGGGAGCCCGCCGTGAACTTCCTGCTCGACGCGCTCGGGCGCATCCCGCGCCGCATCCTGGCGGCCTTCGGCAGCTTCCTCGGCTGGCTGGTCTGGACGCTGCGGATCCGCCGACGGGTCGCCCTCGACAACCTGCGGCTGGCCTTCCCGGAGAAGAGCGAGGCGGAGCGCGCCGCCATCGCCCGCGCCAACTGCCGCCACCTCGGCCAGATGGTCCCCGACTTCCTCCGCGTTCCCACCATGGCCCCGGCGGAGCTCGACCGGCTCTTCGTCTACGAGGGGTGGGAGAACCTCGAGGCGGCCATGGCGCTGGGCAAGGGGGTGGTGGCCTGCACCGCCCACTTCGGGAACTTCGACCTGCTGGCCTCGGCCCACACCCGCAAGGGCGTGCCCCTCACCATGCTCTCGCGGGAGATGGGCGACAACCCGTTCAACGACCTGCTCCGCCAGGCCCGCCAGCGCTCCGGGGTGGAGGACCTGATCGTCTCCAAGGGGAACACGCTGCGGGTCCTGCTGCGGGTGCTCAAGCAGGGGCGGGTGCTCGGCTTCGTCTACGACCAGAACGAGGTGGGGCACCCCGTCTTCCCGACCTTCTTCGGGGTCCCGGCCGCCACCACCTCGACGCCGGCCCTGCTGGCCCGCCGCACCGGCGCCGCCGTGATCTTCGTGGTCTCGGTGCCGCTCGGCGATGGGCGCCACCGGGTGGTGCTGGAGGGGCCGCTGGTCCCGCCCCGGACCGGCGACGCCGAGGCCGACGACCTGGCCTTCATGCAGCTGCTCAACGACAAGCTGGAGGCCTGGGTGCGGCGGTTCCCGGAGCGCTGGTACTGGGTCCACCGGCGGTGGAAGACGCGCCCGCCGCCCCCCGCCGCGGACGCCGGCGCCGGCCCCGCCCCGGCGCCCGCCGCCCCGAATTGACGCCTCCCGCGACGCGAGGTAGGGAACCCCGGTGCCCGCGCTCCGCCCGCCCCCGCTGAACGAGGTCGCCGCGCTCCTGCCCGCCTTCGCCGGCAGCGAGGTGGTGGTGGTGGGCGACTTCGTGGCCGACGAGTACGTTTACGGCGAGACCGACCGGATCAGCCGCGAGGCCCCGGTGCTCATCGTCCGCTACGAGTCGTCGGAGCTGAAGGCCGGCGGCGCCGGCAACGCCGCCCAGAACCTGGCCGCGCTCGGGGTCAAGGTCCGGGCCGTCGGCGTGGTGGGCGACGACGCCCTCGGCACCGCGCTGCTCGACGAGCTCGAGGGGGGCGGCATCGACGTCGGCGGGATGCTGCGGGTCAAGGGGCGGGCCACCGAGGCCAAGACCCGCATCCTGGCCGGGGGGCGCTCCAGCCGCCGCCAGCAGATGCTCCGGCTCGACCGCGCCGCCAGCCAGCCGCTCCCGGCGGCCGCGGTCCGCAAGCTCACGTCCCAGCTGGGCCGGGCCCGCCGCGGCGCCGGCGCCGTGCTGGCCAGCGACTACGGCTCGGGGGTCTGCGTCCCCGAGGTGATCGAGGCCCTGCGCCGCCTCCACGCCGCCGGCCTCCCGGTCTGCGTCGACTCCCGCTACGCGCTGGCCCAGTTCAAGGGGCTCACCATGGTGAAGCCCAACGAGGTGGAGCTGGAGGCGGCCACCGGCCTCTCGCTGGCCGCCCCCAACGGCCTGGAGCGCGCCGCCCGGGCCCTGCTCCGAAAGGTGGCCTGCGAGGTGCTGCTGGTGACCCGGGGCCGCCACGGCCTGTCGGTCTTCCGCCCCGGGCAGCCGCCGGTCCACCTGCCGGCCCACGGGAGCCAGGACGCCGTCGACGTCACCGGCGCCGGGGACACGGTGGCGGCGGCCTTCACCGCCGGCCTGGCGGCCGGGGGCGACGCCCTGGCGGCGGCGCAGCTGGCCAACGTGGCCGGCGCGCTGCAGGTCCAGAAGCCCGGCACCGCCACGGTCTCCCGGGCGGAGCTGGCGGCGGCGCTGCGGGGGGGCTGAGCCATGGCCCAGCGCATCACGCTCGAGGCGCTCCCGGCGGTCCGCGCCCAGGCCACCGCCGCCGGCCGGACCATCGCCCTGGCCAACGGCATCTTCGACCTCTTCCACGTCGGCCACCTGCGCTACCTGGAGGGGGCCAAGGCCGAGGCCGACCTGCTGCTGGTGGCGGTCAACAGCGACGCCTCCACCCGCGCCTACAAGGGGCCGGGGCGGCCGGTGGTGCCGGAGGACGAGCGGGCCGAGATCGTGGCCGGGCTGACCTGCGTGGACTTCGTGGTGGTCTTCCCGAGCGCCGACGTGGTCCCCATCATCCGCGCCCTGCGCCCCGACGTGCACGTCAAGGGGACCGACTACACCCCGGAGACCATCCCCGAGGCGGCCGAGGTGAAGGCCTACGGCGGCCGCGTCGCCGTGGCCGGCGACCCCAAGCGCCACTCCACCACCGCCCTCATCGCCGCGCTGGAGGCGGCCAGCGCGCCCAAGCGCTGAGCCCCCCCGGCCCACCCGACGGAGACCACCATGCCGCTGTCGCCCGAGCTGAAGGAGATCCTGGCCTGCCCGAAGTGCAAGGGGTCGCTGGAGTTCCACGAGGAGGCCGGCCGGATCCACTGCCTGGCCTGCCGGCTGGCCTACCGCATCGAGGAGGGCATCCCGGTGATGCTGGTGGACGAGGCCACCCCCCTGCCATGAGCCGCCGGACCGGGCCGGGGAGGGGGCATCCATGATCCGCAGCATGACCGGCTTCGGGGCCGGGCGAGGGTCGTCGGGCGGCGAGGAGATCGCCGTCGAGCTCCGCTCCGTCAACCACAAGTTCTGCGAGGTCAAGGTGCGGCTGCCGCGCGAGCTGGCGGCGCTGGAGCCGGTCGTGGTCCGGCTCATCAAGGACCGGCTGGCCCGCGGCGGCGTCGACCTCTCGCTGCGCCGCACCGGGGCGGGGGGCGCCATGGCCCCGCGGGTCGACGTGGCGCTGGCCGAGGCCTACGCCCGCGCCTACGCCGAGGTGCAGGCCCGGCTGGGGCTGAAGGACCCCATCCGCCTGGCCGACATCGTCGCCGCCGACGGAGTGATCCGCCTCGACGAGCGCGACGCCGACCTCGAGGCGGCCCGGGCGGCCACCGAGGCGGCCCTGGGCGAGGCCCTCTCGGCGCTGGTGACCATGCGGCAGCGCGAGGGGGCGGCCCTGGCCGCCGACCTGGAGGCCCGCCTGGCCACGGTGGAGGGGCTGGTGGCGCGGGTCGAGGTGCTGGCGCCGCAGGCCGTGGAGCACCACCGGGCCCGGCTGGCGGAGCGGATCAAGGAGCTGACGCAGGGGCTGCCGCTCGAGCCCTCCCGGCTGGCCCAGGAGGTGGCGCTGCTGGCCGATCGGAGCGACGTGGCCGAGGAGATCACCCGGCTGCGCAGCCACGTGGCCCAGGCCCGCCAGCTGCTGGGCGGGGCCGAGCCGGCCGGGCGCAAGCTCGACTTCCTCGTCCAGGAGATGCACCGCGAGGTGAACACCATCGGCTCCAAGTCGCAGCACGCCGAGCTCTCCGGGCTGGTGGTGTCGCTCAAGGCCGAGGTGGAGCGGATGCGGGAGCAGGTCCAGAATGTCGAGTGAGGCCCGGCCGCACCGCCCGCCCGCCGCGGCCGGAGGGCCCGCCCCCGGGCTGCTGCTGGTCCTCTCGGCCCCCTCCGGTGCCGGCAAGACCACGCTGGCCCGCCGCTTCCTGGCTGGCCACCCCGAGGCGGTCTTCTCGGTCTCGGTCACCACCCGGGCGCCGCGCGGCGCCGAGCGGGACGGCGTCGACTACCACTTCGTGACCCCGGAGCGCTTCGCGGCGCTGGTGGCCGATGGGGCCTTCGCCGAGTGGGCCGAGG
>JAULAX010000013.1:27500-195852 GCA_032654565.1 Anaeromyxobacteraceae bacterium
TGGGGGAGCGGAACTCGCTCCCCATGCCCCGGCCCAGCGCGGTGGGCAGCATGCCCAGCACCATGGCGCCGGAGGTCATCAGGATGGGGCGGAGCCGGCGCGGCCCGGCCTTGCGGATGGCCGTC
The DNA here is from genome assembly GCA_032654565.1 of Anaeromyxobacteraceae bacterium. Lineage (GTDB taxonomy): Bacteria > Myxococcota > Myxococcia > Myxococcales > Anaeromyxobacteraceae > JADKCZ01. The sequence goes on from JAULAX010000013.1 coordinate 27,626, forward strand.
TCCGGGTCGTCCCCCTCGCGGATGTGGAGCAGGGCGCCGTCGATGAGCAGGATGGCGTTCTTGGTGACCAGCCCCATCAACAGGATCAGGCCGATCAGCGAGCCCATGTTGATCGACTTCCCGGTGATCCAGAGGCCGAGCAGCGCCCCGACCACCGCCAGCGGCAGCGAGAGCATGATGGTGAAGGGGTGGATCAGCGACTCGAACTGGCTGGCCAGCACGATGAAGATGAAGATCACCGCGATCCCCAGCGCCAGCCCCATGGCCGAGGCCGACTCGGCCTGCTCCTTCTGCATCCCGTCCCACACGTAGAAGTAGCCGGGGGGGAGCTGGTGGCCGGCCAGGGCCGCGCGCAGCCTGCCGGTGGCCTCGCCGAGGTCGTGGCCGGGGGCCACCTGGGCCCAGACCGAGATCTGCCGCTCCCGCTGCTCGTGCTCGATGACCGCCGGCCCCTGCGCCGAACGGAGCGTGGCCAGCTGCTCGAGCCCGACCGGGCCGCGCGGCGTGGCGATCCAGAGCCGCTCCAGCGCGCCGCGGGACTCGCGGTCCTCGGCGGCCAGCCGCACCCGGATCTCCGACTCGCGCCGCCCCTCGCGGAGCTTGCCGGCGATCTCGCCCTGGGTGGCGAGGCGCACCTGCATGGCCACGGCGCCGGCGGTCAGGCCGACCCGCGCCGCCTCCTCCCGCTTCACCACCACCTGCAGCTCCGGCTTGCCCGGGCTGTCCTTGAGCTGGACGTCGCGCAGGGCGTCGATGCCGTTCATGGTGTCGGTGAGGAACTGGGCCTCGCGCCGCAGCTCGGCGAAATCGCGCCCCACCACCCGCATCAGGATGGGCGGGTAGTCGCCCAGCCCCTCGATGGTGGGCGGATCGGCCACCGCCGAGGAGAGGATCTCGCGATCGCCGGCCAGGATGCGGCGGATCCGCTCCTTGAAGGCCTCGGCGGGGTCGGCGCGCTGCCCCTTGTCGATGAGGTTGACGCGCCAGCGAGCGGCGCGGACGTCCTCCTGCGGGCCGACGATGGCGTAGACGGCGGTGACGCCGGGGAGGGCCCGCACCTGGGCCTCGAGCAGGGCGCTGCGGCGGGAGGTGGTGGCCAGGCTGGTGCCGGGCGGGTAGTCGAAGGTCACCACCAGCTGGCTGCGGTCCTCGGCGGGGATGAACTCGCTGCCCAGGGTGCGCCCCACCGCCAGGCTGGCCAGGAAGAGCAGGGTGGCGGCGGCGAAGGTGAGCCCCTTGTGGCGCAGCACCCAGCCCAGGGTCCAGGCGTAGCCCCGGTCGTTGGCGTCGAAGGCGTCGCGGATCCGCTTCACCCAGCCCGGCTCGCGGCGCGCCTCGCCGGGCACGCGGGCCCTGGCCAGCTTGGCCGAGAGCATGGGGTCGAGGGTGAAGGCCACGAAGAGCGAGATCAGCACCGCCACGGTGATGGTGAGGCCGAACTGGCGGAAGAACTGGCCGGTCACCCCCTGCATGAAGGCCACCGGCACGAAGACCGCCACCAGCGTGAAGGTGGTGGCCATCACCGCCAGGGCGATCTCGCTGGTGCCGTGGCTGGCGGCCTGGGCCGGGCTCTCGCCGGCCTCCAGCCGGCGGGTGATGCTCTCGCGCACCACCACGGCGTCGTCGATGAGCAGGCCGATGGCCAGCGACAGCCCCAGCAGCGTCATCTGGTTGAGCGAGAACCCCATCACGTACATGACGAAGAGGGTGCCGATCACCGAGGTGGGGAGGGCCAGCGCCGAGATGAAGGTGCCGCGCAGGTCGAGCAGGAAGAGCAGGATGATCAGCACCGCCATGGCGCCGCCGAAGTAGATGGCGATCCAGACCTCGTGGGCGTTGGCCTCGATGGTCAGGGCCTGGTCGATGAGCACCTGGGACTGGAAGCCGTACTGCCGCTCCAGCTCGGGCAGCAGCTTCTTCACGGCGTTGGCCACCGCCGCCGAGTTGGCGCCGGACTGCTTCACCACCTCGACGCCGACCGCCTCGACGCCGTTGGTGCGCACCAGGGTGCGCGGCTCCTTCATCCCCTTGCGGACCAGGGCCACCTCGCCGAGCCGGACCACGCTGCCGTCGGCGGCGGTGGCCAGCGGCATCTGGCGGAGCTGGTCGGCGCTGGCGAACTCGCCGCGGACGCGGATCCCCACCTCGGCGTCGCCGGAGGGGAAGCGGCCGCCGGGCAGGTCGAGGTGCTCGGCGCGGATCCGCTGGAAGACCGCGTCGGGGGTCTGACCCAGCGCCGCCAGCCGGTCGCGGAACAGGTCGACGGTGACCTCCGGCTCGCCGCCGCCGGTGATGCGCACCGCGGCCACCCCGGGCAGCTGCTCCAGGCGAGGCCGGACCTGGTCGTCGAGCAGCTCGCGCAGGCCGATGGGGTTGCCGCCGGCGGCCGCCGAGAAGACCAGCACCGGCTGGGCGGCCACGTCGAACTGGGCGATGACCGGCGCCTTGGCGCCGAGCGGGAGCAGCCCCTGGGCCACCCCCACCTTGTCGCGGACGCTCTGCACCCCCTCGGCGAGGGGCACCGAGAGCCGGAACTCCACGAAGACCATGGAGAGGTCCTCGCGCGAGAAGGAGAAGACCCGGTTGATCCCGGAGATGGAGGAGACGGCGTCCTCGATGGGCTTGGTGACCGACTGCTCGATGTCGGCCGGCGCCGCCCCCGGGTAGACGGTGCTGATGGTGACGAAGGGGAAGGCGACGTCCGGGTAGAGGTCGGTGCCGAGCCGGCTGTAGCCGAGGAACCCCAGCACCACCAGGGTCACCGACATCATGGCGGTGAAGACCGGCCGCCGGATGGCGACGTCGGAGAGGGTCATCGGACCGCCTCCGCCACCGCCACGCCCTCGGCGATGCCGACCGGCGGGTTCTCGACGGCGCGCAGCCCGGCCGGCCAGCCGCCGCCCTCGGCCGGGACCACCACCGCCGCGGCCCCGTCCTCGCCGAGGACGCGGACGGGGAGGGCGCGGGCCTTGCCGTCGGCGCCGCAGACCCAGGCGGCGTAGCCGGCGTCGCGCTGCAGCAGCGCCGCGGCGGGGATGCGCCAGGCGTCGCGCGGCGGGGCCGCCGGCAGCTCGACGCGGGCGTAGGCGTTGGCGAGGAAGCGGCCGTCCTGGTTGGGGACCTCGATCTCCACCGGGACCCGGTTGCTGGCCGGGTCGACCACGGCGATCACCGCCGAGACCCGGGCGGCGGCGGAGCTGGCGCCGCTGGCGGGCACCGTCACGGTGACCGTCGCGCCGGGGCGGAGGGTGGCCGCCTCCTCCTGCGTCACCGAGGTCTCCAGCACCAGCACCCGGGCGCCGACCAGCGTCACCAGCGGCTGGCCGGGGCCGACGGTGAGGCCGATGCCGTCGGGGACGCGGGTCACCACCCCGGCGAAGGGGGCGGTGAGGGTCTGGTGGGCGAGCTGGACGCGGGCCAGCGCCAGCTGGGCCTCGGCGCCGGCCACCTGCGCCAGCGCCAGGTCGCGGCCGGCCCGGGCCTGCACCAGCGAGGAGTCGCTGGTGCCGCCCTGCTGGTGGACCGCGGCGACGCGGGCCAGCCCGTCCTCGGCCTGGGTGGCCTGGGCACGGGCGGCGTCGAGGGCGGCCTGCGCGCCGGCCAGCTGGGCGCGGGCGGCGTCGTCCTCCAGGGTCGCCAGCACCGTCCCCTGCGCCACCGACTGCCCGCGGGCCACGGCGATCCGGGTGAGCGTGCCGCCGGCGGCCAGCGCCAGCGGCGCCTGCTGGCGGGCCTTGAGGGTGCCGGTGGCGACGGTACGCGGCGCGAAGCGGACCGGGGCGGCCTCGACCAGCCTGGAGGCGGCGCTGGAGGCGGGGGTGGTGGTCCTGGGGGCGGGCGGAGGCGGCGTCGAGGGAGCCCGGCTGCAGGCCAGCAGCGCCGAGGCGGCCAGGGCGATGGCGACGAGGAGGGCGGGGCGGGGCGGACGACGAGGCATGGCGGCTCCCTGGCGGAATGACCGGCGAGTCAGCGGCGAGGACGGCGCCGGGCAGGCGCCGCCGGCGGGGCCAGCAGCCCCTGGTAGAGGACCTTGAGGAAGGAGTCGGCCCAGGCGGCCAGGTCCGGCTTGGCGGTCAGGTCGGCCATGCGGCGGGCGAAGCTCTCGAAGCTCCCCATCACCAGGTCGCCGATCACCTCGGCCTGGAGGTCGTCGCGCAGGACGCCGGCGGCCTGCCGCTCGGCGACGCGGCCGACGGCCAGGGCCCGCATGCGGCGGCGGAAGAGGTCCATGGGCTTCGACCAGCGGTGGCCGCCGGCGCCGTCGAGGACCCGCTGCAGCAGCCGGTTGGCCCAGAGCAGCTCCAGCAGCTCGGTGTCCAGCGCGCACTCCAGCGCCAGCCACTGCGGGTCGGTGGCCGGCGAGCGGGACGGGTGGCCCGGCCCGGAGTCGAAGCGGGCCGTGGCGGTCACCCGCCGCTGCGCCAGGGCCTCGAGGGCGCCGAGGAAGCGCTGCAGGAGCTCGTTGAAGGCCTCGTCCTTGCCGCGGAAGTGGAGGTAGAAGGCCCCCTTGGAGATCCCGGCCCGCCGGGCGATGTCCTCCACCCGGGCGCGCTCCAGCCCGCGGCGGGAGAACTCGACGCGGGCGGCTTCGAGGAGCGCCTGGTGGGCGTCGGGGCGGGGGGGGCGGGCCACCCCGGCGTTGTAGCGCTCGCCGGGGTTCCTGGGCAAGCAGGAGTGACCAGCGGGTCAGGAATGGGACCGGCCCCGCGACGCCCGGGCCGCCCGGCCGTCCCCGGCCCAGCCTGGTCAGGGGGCGCGGGCCGCCACCAGCCGGCGCACCAGCTGGCGGAGCCCCTGGATCTCGATGGGCTTCTCGATCAGGCGGGTGGTCGAGGCCTGGAGGAACTCGGCGGCCCGCTCGTACTGCTCCTTCACCAGGGCCTGGGCCAGCTCGACCTTCCCGGTGATCCGGCGGGTCTCCAGGACCAGGGCGGTCAGCACGGCGCCGAGCAGCAGGACGGCGACCAGGGAGGCCGCGGTGGTGATCCGGAAGCGTGTCTTCAGCCGCATCGCCCCACCTACCTGATGAACCCGACGGCGTCGGGCCGGACCGACGCCAGCGGGTCGGCCGCGATGGTCTCGAGGTAGCTGGGCGCCACCTGCGTCGCCACCAGCCCGGCCCGGATGGCCCAGCGCGCCTCCTCCTCCATCAGCACCAGCAGCCCCTGGTCCAGCCGCACCCGGAAGACCAGCTGCCTCAGCATGGCGTCGAGGACCACCGGGTCAGCGGTGAACGCAGCGGCGGCGACGCGCCGCGCCTCCTCGGGGTGGTCCTGGAAGTACCCCTCGGCCTTGAGCAGGGCGCGCAGGACACGCCGGGCGGCCTCCGGCCGCTGCTCGGCGAATCCGCGCCGGCCGATCAGCAACAGGGTCTCGGAGTAGAGCTCGTCCTCGTAGAAGGAGAGGGCCTGGTCGCCAAAGCGGCGCTGCAGCAGCAATGCGGTCGGGTTCCAGGTGGCGACGGCGTCGACCCGGCCGCTGGCGAGCGCCCCCTCCATCTCTTCCGGCCTGAGGTCGAGGAAGCGAACCTCGCGGCGCTCCAGCCCGTGGCGCAGCAGGAAGGTGTCGAGGAAGAACTCGCCGCTGCTGGCCCGGGTCACCCCGATCCGCTTCCCCTTCAGGTCGCCGGGGCCGGAGATCCCGGCCCGGGTGAGCGCCACCACGGCCATGTTCTTCCTGGAGAGCCCGATGGAGGCGAGGATGGAGAGCCGGTGGCCGGAGAGCTCGGCGAACACCAGCGGGGTCTCGGCGCTGGTGGCGAGGTCGCCCTGGCCAGCGGTCAAGGACGCCAGGGCCACCTTCCCGAACTGGTGGGGCCGGAGCGTCACCGCCAGCCCCTCCTCCCTGAAGTAGCCCCTGGCCTCGGCCACGTGGACCAGGCTGAAGTGCGGCAGCATGGCCAGCTCGATGGTGACCGGCTCGAGCGGCTGGGACGAACGCCTCTCGGCGCAGCCGAACGCCATGGCAAGGCTGGCCGCCGCCGCGATCGCTCTCCACATTGGGTCCCCCCCCGGGGCTCCGCTCCACTGGAAGTCTAGGCCTCCGCCGTGAACCCCGGGGAGGACCCGGCGGGGTCAATGGGGGCGGGGCCACCGGGACCGGCCCCTCCTCGGGACCATCCTGCGGCTGCGCCGTCCTGCCGCGGCCGGTTGGACAACCGGTCGGACTGAAGGAGAATCGCCCCGATTCGCACCCGAGGAGAACCGACATGATCCATGGAGCCATGCTGGGGCTGCTTCTGGCCGGAGCACCTGCCACCGCTGCGGCCGGGCCGTCCCCGGTGCGCGTCGCCGTGCTCGACCTGCAGCACGCCGGCGGGGGCGACCGCAAGGAGGTGGACGGCCTCTCGGCGCTGCTGGCCTCGGAGGTGGCGCGCCGCCCCGGGCTGGCGGTGGTCTCCGGCGCCGACCTGCGCGCCCTCATCGGCTTCGAGCGGCAGAAGGCGCTGGTGGGCTGCGCCGGGAGCGGGTGCGCCGCCGAGCTGGGCGGGACGCTGGGCGTGGCCTACCTGGTCTCCAGCGAAATCTCCCGCGTCGGCTCCAGCTGGCTCCTCAGCCTGGCGCTGCTCGACGCCCAGAAGGCCACCTCGCTGGGCCGGCTCACCCGCAAGGCCGCCTCGGTGGACGGGCTGGTCGAGGAGTTCCCGCGCGCCGTCGACGAGCTGCTCGCCTCGCTGGGGCCGGCCGGGGCCCCGCCGCCGGTGACCCGCTTCGACGGGAGCTGGGAGGTGGCCATCACCTGCCCGGCCACCGCCGAAGGGACCGCGCCCAAGGGGTACGCCTACGCCTTCCCGGCCACCGTCAAGGACGGCGTGCTGGTGGCCCGCCACCTCAAGGAGGGGGCGCCGGCGTCGCTGGTCATCGAGGGGTCGATCCAGGCCGACGGCCGGGCCCAGCTGGCGGCCCGCGGGCTCACCGGGAACCCGGCCTACAGCGCCAAGCGGGCCTCCGCGGGGACCGCCTACACCTACGGGATCAGCGCCCGCTTCGACGGCGCGGCGGGCACCGGCCGGCGCCTCGAGGGTCGGCCCTGCAGCTTCATCTTCACGAAGAAGTGAGCTGGGACCCGGACCGGGCTCAGCGCCGCGTCGCCCGCTCGGCGGCGGCGGCCTCGGCGGCCGACTGCTCGGCGCGCCCCAGCCCGGCGGCCACCCCGGCGGCCCGTCGGTGGAGCGCGGCGGCCTCGGGGCCGGCCGAGGGATCGGCGTCGGCGAGGCGCGCCGCGGCGGCCAGGGCATGGAGGAGCGAAGGCCGGTCGTCGCCGGTCGAGAGAGGCGCCAGGGCGGCCCGGTAGCCGGCGCGGGCCGCCGCCAGGTCGCCCGCCCGCTCGGCGGCCAGGGCCCGGGCCAGCGCGAGCGGACCGGCCACCTCCGGGGCCTCGCCGGCCAGCCCCTCGGCGGCGGCGAAGCGGGTCCGGGCCTCCGCGGGCGGCGCCAGGGCGCCCAGGCCGAGCTCGGCCAGCGCCGCCGCCGCCCGGTCGCCGCTGGCCTCGGCGAGGGCGCGCGCCTCGCGGAGCGGCTCGGCCACCTCGCCTTGCCCGCTGGTGCGCCGGGCCCGCGCCAGCCCGAGCAGGGCCCGGGCGGCAAGCCCATCGTCGCCGGCCTGGCGGGCCAGCGCCGCGGCGCGCTGCAGCGGCTCGATGGCGGCGGCCGCGTCCCCGGCCGCGAGCAGGGCCAGCCCCTGGCGGCAGGCGGCGTCGGCGGCCAGGGCGGAGCGGTCGCCGGCGGCGGCGCTGGCCGAGGCGCGGCCGTAGAGGGCGGCCGCGGTGCGAGGGTCGTCGAGCCGGCGCGCCGTCTCGCCGGCGGACCGCTGCCGGAGCGCCAGCGCCTCGGCGGGGGGCGGGCGCGGCGCCGCGCAGGCCGCGGCGAGGAGCAGCGGGAGCAGCGCGGCGATCCGTGCCGGGAGCGGGGCGGCGGCGCTCACGGCCGGCCCTCCGGCGCCGAGGGGGACGGCGGAGGGGCGGTCGACGCCGGCATCGGCCCGAGGTCCAGCACCGCCGGGGGCACCGGCCGCGCCGGCTCGGGCACGGCGCCGCGCAGCAGCCAGTGCTCGTTGAGCAGGTCGAGGGCCCGGTTGGCCTGCAGCACCAGCACCTGCACCTGCCCGAAGAGCAGCTCCAGGTCGGCGCCCCGGCTGCGGGCCCGGTCGGCCAGCTCACCGGCCCGCTCGGCCACCTTGGCGGAGGCGCCCACCAGGGCGTCCAGCTTGGCCCAGCTCCCATGCAGGTCCTCGAGCAGCACCGCGGTCCGGTCGTAGAGCGCGGCGTCGGTGGCGAGGCGCCCCAGGGTGCCGCGCCCCTGGCGCACCCCCTGGAGCAGCGCCTCGGTCTCGGCCAGCACCCCGGCGGCGTGGGCCACCGCCTCCTCCCGCTCCACCGCCCCGGCCAGCCGGTCCAGGGAGCGGACCAGCTTGTCGGCGTTCTCGGCGGTGCGGGACCGCTGCACCTGCTCGAGGATGGCGTCGCTCCGGTCGAGGATCGACTGGGTGCGCGAGAGCATGAGCGGGATCTGCTCGCGGATCTGCTCGACGGTCTCGCGGGCCTTCACGGCGGGGTCGCCCTCGGCGACGCCGGCCATGAGGCGCCCCTCGGGCCAGGGGGCCGGCAGGCCGCCGGCGTCCAGCTCGATGTGGAGCTCGCCCACCAGGCCGGCCAGCGGCACCCGCAGGGTGGCCCGGGCGTCCTCGCGCAGCACCTCGCGGGCGGCGTGCAGCAGCGAGAGGCGCGCCCGGATCAGCCCGCCCTCCCGGGTGGCGACCGCCACCTTGCCCACCGCGTCGCCGGCCAGCCGCACCGGCACCCCGGGCCGCAGCACCGCGGCCTGCGCCGCCGGGAAGGTGATCTCCAGGCTGGCGCGCTGCTCGAAGGCGTTGCGCCCGCGGCCGACCACCACCAGGGCGCCGAGCAGGAGGAGCAGCGAGGCCAGCACGAAGACGCCGACGATCTCGCGGACGTGGCGGAGCGGAGGGGCGGAGGTCATGGTCGGGTCACCGGAAGTGAAAGGCGTCGGGCGCCGAGCGCCGCGGCCAGGGCCAGGTCGGGGGAGGTCACCAGCAGGGCGTGGCCGGGCTCCCGCGCCCAGGCGGCCAGCGCGGCGGCCATCTCCGCCGCCGACGGCTCGTCGAGGTCGTCGAGCGGGTCGTCGAGCAGGAGCAGGGCGGGCTCGAGCAGCACCGCCCGGGCCAGCGCCACCCGCCGCCGCACCGGCAGCCCCACCTGCTCCGGCCGCAGGTCGGGCGCCTCCTCGAGGCCGAAGCGGGCCAGCGCCACGTCGCAGCGGGTCCGCGGGTGGTCCAGGCCGTGGAACTCGAGGGGGAGGAGGAGGTTCTCGCGCAGCGTCAGGTTGGCGAGCAGCGCCCCGTGGCGCGGCAGCCAGCCGACCCGGACCAGCAGCGAGGCGGCGGCGCGGCGGGAGAGGGCGGCCGGATCCTCGCCGAAGAGCCGGACCGTGCCGGACCGCGGGCGCTCCAGCCCGACCAGGGCGCGCAGCACGGCGGCGCCGGCCTCCATGGGGCCGTGCAGGTGGAGGGGCTCGCCGGGCCCGAGCGCCAGGTCGAGGCCGCCGAGGCCGGCGGCGTGGTCCAGGGCGAGGCCGGAGGTCTCGGCGAAGGGGGCGTCCGGCCGGTCGGCCAGGTCGGCGGGGGCGGTGCTCACGCGAGGTAGAGGAGCGCCGAGACCAGCGTGTTCCAGCCGAAGGAGATGGAGAAGGCGCGGACCACGGTGGCGGTCACGGCCGGGGGCACGTCGGTGGTGCTGCGCCAGGCCGAGAGCCCCTCCAGGCAGCCCACCGCGGCGATCACCAGGCCGGGGACCACCGTCTTGGCCAGCAGGGCGGCCACGTCGGCGGGCTGGAGCGAGCGGGCCACCTGCGCCAGCAGGTCGGCCGGCGCCGGTCCACCCAGCAGCGGGGAGAGCAGCGCGCTCGCCCCCAGCGCCGCCGCCAGGAAGAGGATGGTCAGCGAGACCAGCGACACCGCGGTGCCGAGGAGGCGCGGCACCACCAGGTACTCGAAGGGGTCGATGCCCAGCGCCGCCAGCGTGTCCACCTCGCCGTCGACGCGCATGGTGGCCAGCTCCGCCGCCATGGCGGTGGCGCTCCGGGCGATGACGATGGTGGCGGCCACCACCGGCCCCAGCTCGCGGACCAGCACCACCACCAGCAGGGTGCCGAGCACCTCGCCGCCCGCCGCCGCCGACCACGGGGCCTGCACCGCCACCACCAGCGCCACCATGAGGGCGAGCAGCAGGGCGAAGGGGACCGCCTTGACGCCGGTGAAGTAGACCTGCCGGTAGAAGACCTGGCGCACCGCCGGCCGCAGTCGCCCGCCGCCGGGGAGGAGCGTCCAGAGCACCTCGCCCACCAGCGCCGCCAGCCGGACGGCGTAGCCGGCGCCGTCCACCACCGGGGTGCCGGCGGCGCGGGCCAGGGCGAGGGGTCGGGTCCACATCGGGGCCATCCCAACCTGCGCCCGGCGGCGCGTCAAGCCGGACGGGCCGGTCAGGGGATGCGGAAGCCGTACGCCCGGTTGCGCGCCGTGCGCATGGGAGCCGCCGCCGTCCAGGCCTGCGTGACCGGGTTCCAGATCTCGACCGTCGCGGTGACGATGGTGCTCCAGTCCGTGCCGGTGCCGCCCCCGGCCACCACCACGCGCCCGTCGCCGAGCACCGCCACGGCCGGCAAGGTCCTGGCGGTCCCGAGCGAGGGCGCCGTGGACCAGGTGTTGGTGGCCGGGTCCCAGAGCTGGACGGTCGTGACGGCGGCGCTCGCGGCCATGCCCCCCACCGACCCACCGATCAGCATGACCCGGCCGTCGGACAGCGGCGCCAGGATCCCGGCCCGCTGGGTGACGGCCAGCACCGCACGGGTCAGCCCGGCGCCGGCCGCCGGGTCCCAGAGGTAGCTGTTCAGCCCGGCCTGGTCGAGGAACAGGACCTTGGTGCCGACCAGCACCATCTGGCGGCTGCCCGGGTCGGGGAGCGTCGGGGCTCCGGCCGCGGACCAGGCGCCGGCCCCGCCGGCGATGGTGGGGTCGGGGTTGAAGAGCTCGCAGGAGCTCCAGGTGGTGGAGAAGCCGTCGGTGCCGCCACAGACCAGGACGCGGCCGTCCTGCAGGACCACCGAGTGGATGGCGCCGGCGCGCCCCGTGGTGAGCGAGGCCACGGTGCGCCAGGAGGTGCCGTCGAAGAGCTCGGCGCTCACCGACACCTGCGCCAGGGTCTGGCCCAGCACGTTCGGCCCCGAGCAGCCGCCGGAGCAGCCGGTGGCTGCGAACATGGAACCGTCGGCGAGCGGTGTCAGGACGAAGCTCCCACGGCCGAAGTTCATGGGGGTCACGGTCGACCAGTTCAAGGTGGCGGGATCCCAGATGCTGGCCTGGTTCTGGCCGGCCTGTGCGCCGGTGACGGGGTGCCCCCCGGCGACCATGACCCGGCCGTCGCCGAAGGCGGCGACGCTGGTCGCCGACAGGTTGATCGGCCCGCCGGGCGAGGGGATGTCGTTCCCGGCCGGCAGCCAGGTGTCGTTGACCGGATCGTAGACCTCCGACGAGGCGATGGGGACCTGGGTGGCGTCGAAGCCCATCACCACGGTCATCCGGCCGAGCGCGACCGGCGTGGCCCTGACCTCCTGCGAGTCGAGGCTCTCGCCGGCCATGTTCACCGCGGTGATCACCAGGTTGTGGGGGGTGCCGTTGGTGAGCCCGGTCAACGGGCTGCCGCTGGTCACGCCGGTGACCTTGGTGGCCGTGTCGCGCAGCACATGCCCGAAGGTGGAGTAGTAGGCGTTGTAGGAGGTGGCACCCGGGGAGGCCGTCCAGGAGACCGTGAGGGACCTGTCACCGGCGGTGACCGTGACGTTGGTGGGGGCGGCCGGGATCGGCGGCATGGGCGTGGCCGACGCGGTCGGGGTCGAGGCGGCGCTCTCGATGCCGCCCAGCGTCGCCGTGACGAAGAAGTGGTAGGTGGTGCCGTTGGCGAGGGCGCCGATGACGTCCCCGATGGCGGCGTTGGAGGTCCTTCGCCAGCTGCCTCGCGGCAGCGACGGGTCCGCGGAGCAGTAGACTGTGTAGGTGACGCCGACGGTGGAGGACGGCGTCCAGGAGACGGTGACCGTGGTGTCACCCGCGACCGCCGTGACGCCGGTCGGGGCCGCCGGGGGGACGCCGCACGGGCCGACGCAGGCGACGGCGCCCGGGTCGAGGATCACCTGGCAGCCGGAGAGGAGCAGGACGAGGCCGATGGAGAGGAGGCGGCGCATGGCTAGAAGCTCCCCGCGAGCAGCAGGTGGCCGCCGCCGGCGTCCGGGGCCACGGTCACGCCGGTCCGCCCGCCGGAGAGGATGAGGTAGGTGCCGACACCGGCGGCCAGCGCCCCGCCGGCGAAGAGGAGATCGGCCTTGCGCGAGGCGGACCTGGTCAGGTCGCGCTTGGCCAGGTAGGTCGGGTAGTCACCGGCGGCGCCGGCCTTCTTCTCGGCGTCGAGCGCAGCCTTGGCCTGGAGGCCGAAGGCCAGCCCCACGGCGCCCAGCGCGGCGCCGGTCCCCGCCAGCGCCCAGCCCCAGGTGCGGCGCGAGGAGCCGGCCGACTCCAGCCGGACCGGCGCCTCGGCGACCGGCACCGCCGCGGTGGCGCGGGGGGCGGGCGTGGGCGCGATGGCCCGGGCGGCGGGAGGCGCAGGCGGGGTGGCCGCGGCGACGGCCGGCGGCGGCGCGGTGGCCGGCAGCTCCGCCGGGATCAGCGCCTCGAGGAGCTCGCGCGTCCCCAGCTGGACCAGCTTGACCAGCTTCTCGGCCTTGCCCTCCACCGACTCGCCGAAGCGCCCCAGCACCCGGGCCCGGCGGGTGTCCACCAGCCTCAGGTCGATGCGGTGGAGCGTCTCGATCCGCCCCAGCGTCCCCACCAGCAGGGCGTCGACCCCCAGGGCCCCGCCGATCTCGGCGAGGCAGGCGGAGTCCTCGCTGCAGCCGAGGAGCAGCTTCTGCCGCTCGAACCCGATCATGGCCCCGATGTCGGAGCGGCCGACGACGTCGAGCCCCTTCACCCGCGAGGCCTCGGTGAGCGCCACCTCGGAGAGCAGCTCGGCGAGGTAGGCGTCGGTCCCCAGCGGGCGGATCTCCATCACCGCCACCCGTGGCTTCCGGGCGGTCGGCGGGGCGCCGGCCGCCAGGGCGGGCGCGAGGACGGCGGCGAGCAGGACGGCGGCGCGGAGGCTCAAGCGAGGATCCTTTCCGTGACGAAAGCCGGGGGTATCGAACGCTTCGTGCGGATGACCGAACCTGTCACGCTCCGTCCGTCCCGGCAAGTGGGCGCCGCTCGACCAGCGGCGCGGGGCGGCCGTGGAGCAGGGAGCGCCAGGCCCACTCGGCGGGCCCGACCCTGAAGCGGCGCAGCCAGCCCACGCAGCCCCAGGCGAGCAACGCGTCGCAGGCCAGCGAGATGGGGAGCAGGGCCGCCGGCCCGAGCCGGCCGTACAGCCCGAGGCCGGTGGCGTAGAGCAGCAGGCTGCAGAGCACGGTGTGGGCGAGGTAGGCGGAGAGGGAGAGCCGCCCCACCGCCTCGAAGACCCGGCGGGCCCGGGGCCAGGAGGGGAGCAGCAGCGCCAGCGTCAGCAGGTAGGCCAGCGCCAGGGCGTTGCCCTGGAAGGTGGAGAGCGCGCCGACCAGCCCGGGGACCCCGTACCGCAGGCCGGTCAGCAGCGCGGCGACGGGCGCCGCGATCCACCACGCCCTCCAGGCCCAGGGCCGGTCCACGCCGAAGCGGTCGTGGAGCCCCCGCCGGCCGGCCCAGATCCCCAGCAGGAAGAGGCCGAAGAGCTGGGCGTAGTAGGTGGCGTAGGCGACCAGCAGGCCGAGCGTCACCTCGCCGGCCGCCAGCGGGGTGAAGTCGGCGAGGTAGTCGAGGGCCCGCTGCCGGAGCATCTCACCAAAGGTTCCGTGCGCGTAGGTCGCCGCGGCCGCCGCCGCCGAGGGCAGCGCCAGCCCGAGCCCCGGGAAGAGGACCCGCCCGCCGGCGGGGACGCCCAGGTGCTCGAGCAGCGCCAGCAGCGGCGCCAGCGCCGGGACCAGGAGCAGGAGCGCCAGGGCCGCGAGCAGGAGCCAGCGCGGGGGCAAGCGGAGGCAGGGAAGGGCCAGCAGCCCCAGCAGCGCGTAGACCGCCAGGATGTCTCCCCACCAGACCAGCGCCAGGTGCGCCAGCCCGATGGCGAGGAGCAGGAGGAGCCTCCTCACGGCGAGGCCCGGGGGACGCCCGGCGTCGCGACCCGCCCGGTCGAAGAGGAAGAGCCCGAGGCCGAAGAGCAGGGCGAAGATCGGGTAGAACTTGCCGTTGAGCAGGGCCATGTTGGCGCCCCCGACCCAGCGGTCGAGGGCGTGGTGCGCGCCGCCGTAGGCCGTGGTCTCGTCACCGGCCATGGTGTTCATGGTGGGGAAGTTGACCAGCACGATGCCGAGCATGGCGGCGCCGCGCAGGGCGTCGACGGCGGCGATCCGGCCGGGGGGTGCGGTGGTCGAGGGGCGCTGTTGGGGCGCGCTGGGGCCGGGCCGGGGCTGCATGACGGGGGAGACAGAGGCTACGCCGAATGGGACCGTGGCGGTGGCCCCCGCGCCCCCGGGCCCCCGGGCCTCAGGGGCGCTAGAAGACCAGCCGGTAACCGACCCGCAGGGTGGCGCCGGACAGGCTGGTCCCAGAGCCCGCGATCCGGGTGTCGAGGCCGCCCCACTCGAAGAGCGCCTCGCCGGTCAGCTGGCCCGGCCCGAGCGCGTACTCCAGGCCGAGCGGGGCGCCGAGCCCCAGCCTGGTGGCCTGCTCGGTGGTGGCCGCCATCGGCTGGCCGCCCGCCGTGCCCGTCACCTTGCTCTCGTAGAGGTAGAGGCGCGGCCCCAGGCCGGCGTACGGCACCAGCGCCCCGAGCCGGGTGTACCGGTAGAGCGCGGTGGGGGCCACCACCACCACGCGCTGCACCAGCTTCCAGTCGTAGGCGGCGCCGCCGACGCGCGGGTCGGTGGCGTGGCCGCTGGCGGTGGGCTGGGCGTAGCTGACCTCGAGGAGGGCCGCGAAGGCGCGGTCGTGCCAGGGCAGCAGCCACCCCACCTCGACGGCGACGCCGACCGCGGGCTCGAGCTTGTTGAACGGGAGCAGCCCGCCCACCTTGACGCCGGCCAGGAAGGCCCCCGAGGCCTCCCGGGGCGGCGGTGGCCTGGGCGTGGCGGGTGAGGTGGTGGCGGAGAGCACCATGGGCCTGGAGGCCGTGACCTTGGACGGCGCCGGCGAGGCGGGCGGCGACTGGGCGCCGGCGGCAAGGGGGGCCACCAGCGCGACGAGGACGAGGAGGGTTCTCATGGCGGCTCCTACCAGACCATGGTCAGGGTGGTGGCGTCGGCGGCCCCGCTGGGCGCCTCGCCACCGACCAGGAAGATGAAGGCGCTCTGGGCGGCGCTGCCCGAGAGGTACCGTCCCGCGCCCAGCCCGACCCCTCCGACCGAGGTCCAGGCCCCGGCGAGCAGCGCCGGGGGCGCGCCCGAGATCAGCGCGGAGTGCATGTTGGAGGACGGCACCGCCCCCTCTCCGCCGAAGGTGAAGAGGGCCCCGGCGGTGGTGAACGGGGCGTAGCCGGCCATGCCGTTGGTGAAGGGGCGCTGGGCGACGAAGGGGCCGAGGTCACCGCCCGCGCCGATCCGGCCCGACTCGACGTTCTGGACGAAGGCGCCGCCGCTCAGGCCGCCGCCCAGGTAGAGGTAGCTGGTCCCGACCGGGATGGAGGCGGCGACGGTATGGTCGGCCACCCAGGCGCCGAGCTGCCAGCGGGCGGCGGGGGCGGCGCTCGCCCCCGGCGTCCAGGCGGTCCCCACGGCCTGGTGCCCGTTGGCCCGAAGCGTGACCGACAGGTGCTCGTAGCTGGCGAGCGGTGCGCCGACGGTGCCGGTGGCCTGGGGGGCCCCGAGCAGCGCGTAGAGGTGGGAGGTGCCGGGGGTGGTGGGGTCGGCCCCGGCGGCGCCGGCCAGGCCGGTGCGGGCCACGCCCATGGGCGGCAGCGGGGACCAGCGCCCCAGGGCGCCGAGCGGCAGCGGCTGCTGGGTGCCCGGGATGGCCGAGCCGTCGTCCAGGTAGGTGGTGCCCGCCACCAGCGGCTGGAGCAGCACCGCCGCCCCGGAGGTGCCGTTCACGGTGGGTGTCCGGTAGACGTCGTAGCCGACCACGTTGGGGAGCGGGACGCCCAGGGCGTCGACCGGCGCCGTCCAGGTGAGCTGGACCTGGATCTTCTTCCCGGTGAAGGTCGGCACCTTGACGATCCGCTCGTCGCTGGGAAGCGACTCGCCGGACGGGTTGTCCGGATCCGACGCGCCGAAGCGGGTCGTCACCCGGTAGATCCAGTAGCCGGAGTCGAGCCCGGTGGCGGCCGGGACGATGTCGCCGACGTCGAGCTGCGGGACCTCGGCCGGGTCCAGGATCATGGCCCGCTCGCCCGAGGCCAGGGCGCGCGTGCCGTCGGTCCCGCCGAACAGGTAGAGGTAGCGCCCCAGGGTGGCGGAGGCGGCGAAGGCGCGCGGCGTCGCCAGCGACGAGCGCGGCAGCGGGGCCCAGGCGCCCATCCGGCCGAACTGGTCGACCGAGGCCACCTCGGCGTCACCGAAGGGCGTGGCGGCCGAGCCCACGCCGCCGTCGCCGCCGATGGCGTAGAGGAAGCGGGCCGCGGAGGTGGCGCTGCCGGCGGCGGCCACCAGCGCCCGGCGACCCTTGGCGAGGTTGAGGCCCGGGGCCGCCGTCGAGAGGTTGCCGGCGATGTCGGTGACGCCGAGCGCCGAGTAGTCGAACCAGGAGCCGTCGGCGTTGGTCAGCCTGAGCACGCAGGTGGCCCCGTTGATGGCGCCGACCGCGATGGTCGCCGTGACCGAGCAGCTGGCGCCGGTGCAGGTGCGGCCGCTCAGGGTCACCGGAAGCTGGGTCAGGGTGTTCGAGCCGGCGGGCCGGCAGGTGAGGACCGAGGTGGCCGCGGCGTCGAAGTTGCTGCCGGCCACCACCACGGGGTTGGTGGTGTTGGCCAGCAGGCTCTGCGGCGTCGCCGAGGTGATCACCGGCGGCGGCGCGGCCTGGACCTTGAAGGCCGCCGGCAGCAGGCCGACGGTGCCGTCCGGATTGACGACGATGAGGTCGTAGCTCCGGGCCGGCTGGTTGGCCGGGACCACCGCGGTGAGCGTGTCGGCGTTCAGCCAGGAGACCGACTGGACCTGGATGGCGACGTCGCTGGCCGTAGCCCCGACCGGGTTGAGGAAGAGGCGCGGCGTGGCCACGAAGGGGTGGTCGTTCGGCGCACCCGCGGCGGTGTCGCGCAGGATGGTGACGCCGGTGCTGGCGCCGGTCCAGCCGAAGGACGGCGTGACCGACCGCACGGCCACGGTGGTGCTGGCGGTGACCGTGACGGCATTGGGGAGGACGGTCGGGCAGCCGGTGGCGTCGTCGACGAAGAGGTCGTAGGCGCCGGGGGCCTGCCCCGGCGGGACCACCACCTGCGCCCGGTTGGGGTGACCGGGCACCTGGATCCCGACCAGGGAGGTGACCGGCGCCTGCAGGCCGTGCGGCACCAGCTTCACCCCGAGGCTTCCGGTCGCCGGCCAGAGGATGGTGGTGACGTAGATGGTGACGCGGGTGGCCACGCCGTTGAAGACCACCTCGGGGTCGGCGAAGAAGGCCACCGGGCCGGTGACGATCGAGACCTGCTGGTGGGGGGCGGCGTCGGTGCAGCCGTCGTGGTTGTCCACCACCACGTCGTAGCGACCGGCCAGCACGGCGCCGGCGCCGAAGGTGCTGGTGATCAGGGTGCCGCCGCCGTTGACCAGGTTGGAGGCGGCGTTGAGGGTCGGGTTGGTGGTCGTCGAGACCAGCGCCACGGTCGCCGCCGGGAGGAAGGCGCTGCCGCTCACGGCCAGGGTGCCGCCGCCCTGGCAGAGGGTGGCCGGCACGGTGCCGGTGACCAGCGGCGGGGGCTCGACGTGGAGGCTGAGCACCTCGCTCGAGCTGCAGCCGGCCGGGGGCGGGTTGGTCACCACCAGCGGGTAGTCGCCGGCGGCGAGCAGGCCGGCCGGGATGGTGACGATGAGCCCGGTGCAGCTGGAGACGGCTCCCTCGGCGAAGGCGTGGGCCAGCGGCGTGCACCCGGTGGCGACCACCGAGGTGAAGTCGGCGTTGCCGAAGGTGCCGATCCGGACGGTCGGCACCGCGCCCCCGACGGTCAGGAAGCCGGTCCCGGTGAGCACCAGCACCTGGCTGGCCTGGGCGTCGCAGAGGGCGGCCCGGTCGGCGGCGGTGAGGTGGGGCCGCGGCACCGCCGCGAGGCCACCGGCGAAGCGGGCGCTCGACCGGCCGTCGGGGTTGGTGACCAGGACGTCGTAGACCCCGGGCTGGAGGGCGAGGGCCGGGACCACGTCGAACGACATCTCCTGGCCGCTGGTCCAGTGGACCAGGCTCGAGGCCGGGTCGGTCGGGGAGTCGGGCAGGGTGACCCGTCCGGTGGCCGCGGCGCCGGCCAGGTCGCTGGTGCGCTCGAGCGAGATGGCGGGGAGCACCAGCGCCGGGGTGGTGAGCGTCCCGGTCGACATGGGCGTGAAGCCGGTGCCGTGGAGGGTCACCCGGGTGGTGAGCTGCTCGGCGCAGACCAGGTCGGGCTGGACGGTCCCGGCCGTGACCGCCGGGCTGGAGACCCGCTGGCTGCAGCCGGAGGTCACGACGAGCAGCGTCACGACGGCGAAGGGATGGATGCGCATGGCGGCTCCGGGTCCTGGCTGGAACGACGGGACCGGTACCGAACGTCGGCCGGAACCCTCTGTCCTATGGCCTGTTCAAGGCAGACCCCGGAAGGGGTGAGGCGGCCACGGCTTCCTTCACAGGCCACCTGGCGTGGCGGCGTCGGGGGCGCTCCGGTCGCGCCGGCGCCGCCGTTGGTGCTGCTGGAGAAGCTTGGTATAGGTTCCGGCCAGCTTCCGATGAACATCGAGGCCCTCTACCATCTCGACGCCGCCCCGGCCGTCCAGCGCCTGCTCTGTTGCCAGGCGCTCGACCTGCCCATGGAGGCGCTGTCGACCATCGGTGAAGGGTGGTTCCTCGCCCTGATCGCCTTCGCGCTCGCCTGGAAGGTGAACCGTGAGCGGCAGGACGCCGTCCGCGCCGCGCTCCGCTTCCTGGTCATCCTCCTCGTGACCGGGGTGGTCGCGGCGGTGATCAAGCGGATCGTCCAGGCGCCCAGGCCCCTCCAGCTGCTCGGTGAGGGGCACGTCCGCGTCCTGCTCGATCCGCTCCGGCAGATGTCCTTCCCCAGCGGCCACTCGGCCGCGGCGGCGGCGCTGGCGATGTGGGCCTGGCGCCAGCCCTCGCCGTCGGGGCGGCGGCTCTGGCCCTGGCTCCTCGCCTTCCTGTGCGGCCTCTCGCGGGTCTACGTCGGGGCCCACTGGGTGACCGACGTGGTGGGCGGCTGGTTGCTGGGCGTCGCCGTGGCGGCGGCCGTCGATCGCGCCTGGCCTCGACCCCAGGTGGCCCCCGCGGTGGGCCAAGGAGACCCGTGAGATTCAAGACGACGCCGCTCCGCTACGCGCTCGCCATGGCGCTCTTCTTCCTGGTGGCGCTCAACTTCCCGTTCGCCCAGGCGCTCTTCGCCAGCATGGGCGGCCTGGGGCGAGGGAGCGTCGGCGACGCGCTCAAGGTCTTCGCGGCGCTCTACGCGCTGCTCTTCCTGCTCTTCTTCCTGACCGCGTGGAAGTGGATCACCAGGCCGCTGGCGTTCTTCCTGCTCCTGACCGCGGCCCCGGCCTCCAGCGCGGTCCTCAGCCTGGGCACGGAGTTCAGCCCGCTCATCATCCGCAGCGTGTTTCGGACCGACTTCGTCGAGGCCAGCGCGGTGCTCTCCTGGGGCTGGCTGGTCCACTTCCTGCTCCTCGGCGTCCTCCCCTGCGTCCTCCTCAGCCGGGTCACGGTGGAGCATCCGCCGCTGGGGCGCGCCCTGGTCCACAAGGGGCTGGCCGTCGTCGCCACCCTCCTGGCGGCGGCCGCGCTCTACTTCCCCAACCAGCTCTTCTTCAACTCCTTCGCCGACAACGCCACCAACCACCGGCTCAAGCTGATGGTGGTCCCGTTCAACTACCTGGGGGCGCTGGGCGGCTTCCTCGGCGAGGAGCTGGAGGGGCTACGCCCGCGCCGCGACGGGAAGGCGGGCCCGTCCGGCCGGGTCACCTTCGACGCCAGCCGGGGTCCCCGGCTGGCCGGGTCGGGCAAGCGCACGGTGGTGGTGCTGGTCCTCGGCGAGTCGGCCCGGGCCCGGAGCTTCTCGCTCAACGGCTACGAGCGCGAGACCAACCCGCGGCTGCGCCGGCAAGGGGTGGTCAGCTTCACCCGCACCTCCGCCTGCGCCACCGCCACGGCGCAGGCCGTGCCCTGCATCTTCTCCAGCTTCGGCGAGGAGGGCTTCAGCTACGGACGCGCCGAGGAGACCGACAACCTCCTCGACGTGGCCAAGCGGGCCGGCTACCAGGTCACCTGGTACGAGAACGGGATGGGCGCGCAGGCGGTGAGCCGCCGCGTCACCGAGGTCAACCTGGGCTCCTACTACAAGGCCGAGCGCGACCGCGTCCTCATCGACCGGCTCCCCACCCGGGTCGAGCTGGTGAAGACCGGGAAGGACCAGCTCATGGTGCTCCACCAGCGGGGGAGCCACGGCCCCGACTACGCGCAGCGCTACACCCCGGAGTTCCGCGTCTTCACGCCGGACTGCGACAGCGCGGTCCTGAAGTCCTGCACCCACGAGGCGGTGGTGAACGCCTACGACAACAGCATCCTCTACACCGACGCCAACCTCGACGACGCCATCGAGTACCTCAAGGGGCTCGGCGCCGACTTCAACACCGCCCTGCTCTACACCTCGGACCACGGTGAGTCGACCGGCGAGGACGGCTGGTACATGCACGGCCTGCCCAAGTCCCTGGCGCCGGAGGACCAGGTCCGGGTGCCGTTCATCGCCTGGTTCTCCCCGGGGCTGCTGGCGGCGGAGCGGCTCGACGTCGAGTGCGTGAGGCTGCTTCGGGACCGGCCGTACTCACACGACAACTTCTTCCACTCCGCCATCGGCCTCCTCGACATCCAGACCCCGGCGTACCTCGGCGCCCAGGACGTCTTCCGTTCCTGCCGGGCCGGCGAGCCCGCCCCGCGACCCTGAGCGTTCCGGGCGGGTCAGGCCGACGGGCCGGTTCGCCCGGGCCCGGCGACGAGTGACACAGGGACCACCACCCTACGGCAGCGCCCCGGTGAACGGGATCGCCACCACCCAGGGCTTCTGGGCCAGGGTGCTCCCCACCGTGACCGTCCCACCCCCGGGGCCGGCGGGGCCGGTCACGTAGACGTCGAAGCCGTTGCTCCGCAGGCTCATCGGCACGGCCGCGCCGGGGTCGAGCGCCCCGTACTGGAAGGGGGCGACCTTGGTATGGAGCGGCGTCCAGTCGGCGCCGGTGTAGTCGAGCAGCGGTCCGGGTGAGGCCGGTTCGTTGGAGAAGAGCAGGGCCGAGGTCCAGAGCGCGAAGGCCTGCGGGAAGGGGAGGCCGCTGGCCCGCTCCAGCAACCCCATGCCGGTCCCTTCGCCCTGGTAGAGCGCGGTGATGAAGGGGGTCCCGAGCCGGTCGGCCAGGTACTGGAAGAGGAACTGGACGCCGCTGTAGTTGACGCCCTTCCCCTGCCAGGTGGTGAGCGACAGATCGTCGTAGCCCTCGGGGCCGCCGCGGTGAAAGATCTGGTTCCGGTAAATGAAGACGAGCGGGGTGTGGAGCCCCTGCCCCACCAGGTCCTCCATCAGCGAGGCCCTCCCCTCGAGCATCCACCCGTCGTACCAGGCCGGCGCCTGCCAGGTGGCCGCGCGGCTCAAGTCCACGATGTGCTGGAACTCGTGGGGGAGGATGGTGCTGATGGCCTGGAACGCGTCGGCCCTGGAGAGGGGCAGGCCGTCGGCGTCCCCGAGGGCGGAGGGGTTGGTGATGAAGAAGGTCTCCCCGCCGTTGAAGTCGGCCGCCGTCCCGTCGTTGCAGGGGAGGGTGGTGTTGGCCGGCCCCGATCCCTGCACGGTCCAGCCCCCCCAGACCGGTCCGAAGGCGTCGGTGAAGACGACGGTGGTCTTGCCGTTCCCGTCGAGGTCGTGCGGCGGCCCGGCGATGGCCACCACCCGCCGCTGGGTCTCCTCCCAGTCGGCGATGACGACGTCCCAGTCACCGGCGGTGAGGTCGGAGGCGATCCTGTCGTCGAGGTAGAAGTTGGCGGTGGTCGACTCCCTGGCCAGGTGGGCGGCCCGGGTCACGGAGCCGGTGAAGTTGCCGTTCACGTCCGCCGCCAGGACGCAGAAGTCCCGGGTGGCCAGCGGCGCGGCGACCGGTGCCAGGGCGGCGAGCGGCCCGGCGAATGATCCGCCCGCGGCCGAGGGACGGGCCGCAGAGGCACGGGGCGGGAGGCAGCGCACCCCGGGCGAGGCGGCCGAGGGGCGGGCGGCTGCGGGGCGGGCGGCTGCGGGGCTGGCGGCCGCGGGGCTGGCGGCTGCGGACGGGGGGCTGGCGACGGCGAGCTTCGCCGCCAGCGGGTAGGGCGCGGTGCCGGTCGCCTGGATGGTGGCCGGGGAGGGGTTGACCCAGGAGATGTTGAGCAGGAGGACCGCCAGCCGCTGACCCTCGGCGACGTGGAGGTCGAGGGTGTTGCCGGTGAAGTCGACCGGCGGCCTGAGGCTGATCGGTCCGGTGGCCAGCGGGATGTCCTGCCGCGAACGGCGCGCCATCGCCGGCGTGAGCGCTCCGGCGGGCGACGAGGCCGGATCCATCGCCCAGGCCTCCAGCTCCACGACCGCCATCCCGGGGGCGGCGCCGGCGAAGGGCAGGACCAGCTCGGTGGCGCTGGTGGTCGCCGTGGCCAATTCCTGGTTGGCCACGCCGGTGGCGAAGCCGAGCGAGCGGAGCGTGGCCCGGTAGCGCACCGCACCGGTGACCGGCGGCCAGCTCACCCGCACCTGGCCGGCCTCGAACACCGCCGTCCCGGCCGGCTGGGGAAGGAGCGCGTCGGGGTCGACCCGGCAGGTGAAGGCCTGTGGGCCGTGCCCCACGTCGGTCGTGAGCACCCAGGTGAAGTTGCCGTCGACCGAGAAGGCCGTGAGGTCGGGCCGGGGGATCAGGCAGACCCGCTGGCCCGCGGGGCAGGTGATGTTCCGGGCCACCCCGCCGCCGCTCACGGGGAGGGTCACGGCGGTGGCCGGCACCGGGTCGAGGGTCATGGCCAGGACCACGCCGATGGCCGCGCCGGCGTTGTAGCCGCCGCAGGTCATGGTGAGATCGTAGACCGGCGGGGGCGGAGGCGGCGCTGGCGTGCTGCCGCCGCAGCCGACGAGCAGGACCAGGAGGGCGGTTCCGGCGAGGCGTCGCGTCATGGCGTGCTCCTGTCGTCTGGTGAGTCGCTGGGCTGGCTTGGTCAATCTCGGGGCACCAGGAACGGGCACCCAATTGTACTGACTCGACGGCGGGCGACTTTGTGACCTTCGGTCATGCAGGACCAGTAGGACGCACTGTGCGCGTCCAGATGTGGCATGGCAACGGCGAGTTGCCGCACCCTGAGTGTGTCCCCTGATGGGACACGGCGCGGCGCGGCAGGAGACTGGGTCTCGACAGGCGGTGCGGCGATGAGGCCTGCAAAGGCGAACGGCCCGGCCCCTGGAGGGGAGTGGTGAAGTGGCCTGACAACTGGGAGCATTCACCGTTGTCTCGACGAGGGGGACACCACGGCCAGGAAGGGGACCAGCACGAGCCGCCGGAAGGTGCGGGTTCCCGCGGAGCGATACGGGGACCTCTTCGACTCATTGCCCCTTGGGGTGGTCTACCAGGACGGGCAGGGGCGCATCACCTCGGCCAACCCGGCCGCCCAGCGGATCCTGGGACTCAGCCTGGACCAGCTGCAGGGCCGGACCAGCGTGGACCCGCGCTGGAGGGCGATCCGCGAGGACGGCTCCGACTTCCCTGGCGAGGAGCATCCCGCCATGGTCGCGCTCCGCTCCGGGGAGGTCCGGAGAGGCGTCCTCGGCGTCTTCAACCCGGAGTCGCGGCGCACCACCTGGATCAGCGTGAACGCGGTTCCCCAGCTCGATCCGTCGCAGGAGGAGGTCGCCGGGGTCTTCACCACCTTCGAGGACATCACCGATCGCAAGCTCGCCGAGGCGGACCTGCGGGAGGCGCAGGGCATCCTGCAGGCGGCGATGGACCAGAGCCCGGCAGGAATCGCCGTCGCGGAGGCGCCGTCGGGCAACCTGCGCTACGTCAACGACGCCGGGCTGCTCATCCGCGGGGGGACACGCGAGTCGGTGGTCAAGGGTGTCGGGATCGACCGCTACGTCGCCAGCTGGCAGCTCCTGGACCTGGACGGCACGCCGCTGGCGGCCGACGCGGTCCCGCTGGCCCGGGCCATCCGCTACGGGGAGGCCAACAGCCGCGAGTTCATCATCCGGCGCGCCCCGGACGACGACCGCATCGTGGTGGCCAGGGCCGCGCCCGTCAAAGATGCCGGGGGAAAGGTCACCTCCGCGGTCGTCGTGTTCCTGGACATCACCGAGTCGAGGAGGGCGGAGCAGGCCGTGACCCACTCCGAGGCCAAGTACCGGGGGCTCTTCGACTCCATGATGGACGGCTTCGTCCTGGTGGACATGGAGGGCCACATCCTCGAGTCCAACGAGGCGTACCGGAGCATGCTGGGGTACTCCGCCGAGGAGCTGAAGCGGAAGACCTACGTGGAGCTCACCCCGGAGCCATGGCACGCGTTCGAGGCGCGCCTCATCGCGGAGCAGGTCCTTCCGCGCGACTACTCGGACATCTACGAGAAGGAGTACCGGCGCAAGGACGGGACCGTCTTCCCGGTCGAGCTCCGGACCTTCCTGCTGAAGGAGGCCGGCGTCCCGGTGGCGATGTGGGCCATCGTCCGCGATGTCACGGCGATACGCGCGCTCCAGGTCCAGCTGGTGCAGTCGCAGAAGCTGGAGAGCATCGGCCGGCTGGCTGGCGGGGTGGCCCACGACTTCAACAACATGCTGGGCGTGATCCTCGGGCACGCCGAGCTGGCCCTGGCCCAGGACGGCGCCGCGCAACCACTGCGTGACGACTTGCAGGAGATCCAGAAGGCGGCCAGGCGGTCCGCCGACCTGACCAAGCAGTTGCTCGCCTTTGCCCGGAAGCAGACGGTCTCACCGGTCCTCCTGGACCTCAACGCCACCGTGGCAAGCTCGCTCCAGCTGCTCCGTCGGATGGTGGGCGAGAACGTCGAGCTCCGCTGGAAGCCGGCCGACGAGCCCCTGCCGATCATGATGGACCCCTCGCAGGTCGACCAGCTCCTCACCAACCTCTGCGTCAACGCCCGGGACTCGATCAAGGATGTCGGCGCCTTGACCATCGAGGCCGGAATCGTCCGGCTCGACGAGGACTACTGCAGGGCGCACCCCGAGGCGGCGCCGGGGGACTACGTGCGGCTGGTGGTGAGCGACACCGGCTGCGGCATGGACCGGGAGACGATGTCCCACCTCTTCGAGCCGTTCTTCACCACCAAGGCCCGGGGCCAGGGGACGGGGTTGGGGCTCGCCACCATCCATGGCGTCGTGAAGCAGAACGGGGGCTTCATCAACGTCTACAGCGAGCCCGGCGCGGGGACCGCCTTCAGCATCTACCTTCCCCGCCACCGTGGGCGGGCCACGTCCACGGACCAGGAGGGGACCGCGGCACCGCCCGTGCGCGGGCACGAGACCATCCTGCTGGTGGAGGACGAGCCCGCCATCCTGAGGGTGACGAAGCGGATGCTGGAGGGGCAGGGCTACGTCGTGCTCGCGGCCAGCACGCCTGGAGCGGCCATCCAGCTGGCCAGGGAGCACTCCGGCCGGATCCAGCTCCTCCTGACCGACGTGGTCATGCCGGAGATGAACGGCCGGACCCTGGCGAAGAACCTGCTCTCGATCAGCCCGGACCTGAAGAGCCTGTTCATGTCGGGCTACACCGCCGACGTCATCGCCCACCAGGGCGTGCTGGCCGAGGGCGTGAACTTCGTGCAGAAGCCCTTCTCCGCGCTGGACCTGGGGACGGCGGTGCGCAAGGCGCTCGACGGCTAGGGCAGGAGTTCCCGACGGCGATCCTCGCCCGGAAGGCGAACGGCCCGGCGAACCGAAGTTCGCCGGGCTGTCCAGTGTGGCTCCCCAGGCATGACTCGAACATGCGACCCGGTGATTAACAGTCACCTGCTCTGCCAACTGAGCTACTGGGGAAAGGCAGGGCGGGCAAGATAGAGAACCGGGTCGCCGGGGTCAAGGGGGAACGCTCAGGAATCCAAGGCTATACTCGCCCCGCACATGCAGACCGAGAGCCCCGCCCGCGCCCGCTTCGAGGCGCTCCTCGCCGAACCGGTCCTCCGGCTCGACGAGGCGGCGCTGGCGCTGGCCGCCGAGGAGTACCCCGGGCTCGACGTCCGGGCCTGCCTGCGCCAGCTCGACGCCATGGCCGAGCGGGTCAAGGGGCGGGTCGGCGAGTCCGGGCGCATCGCCCACCGGCTGGCCTCGGTGCGCGAGGTGCTCTTCGAGGACGAGGGGTTCCGCGGCAACGAGAAGGACTACTACGACGCCCGCAACTCCTACCTCAACCAGGTCCTGGAGCGCCGCCTCGGAATCCCCATCACCCTCTCGCTGCTCTTCATGGAGGTGGGGCGCCGGGCCGGCCTCACCCTGTCCGGCGTCGGCTTCCCCGGCCACTTCCTCACCAAGCTGGCCCCCGAGCACGGCCCGGAGATCTTCATCGACGCCTACAACGGCGGCGAGCTGCTCACCGCCGACGAGTGCGTGGCCCGCTTCAAGCACCTGGTGCACGGCCGTGAGTTCGACCCGCGCCTGCTGCAGGCGGTGCCGCCGCGCCAGATCCTCTCGCGGATGCTCCACAACCTGAAGAAGATCTACGTGGAGCAGGGCGACGACGTGCGCGCCTACTGGGTCATCGACCGGCTGCTGCTGCTCCAGCCCGACGCCATGGACGAGGTGCGCGATCGCGGCCTGGTCGAGGCCCGGCTGGGGCTGAAGCCGGCCGCGGTCCGCGATCTGGAGGCCTACCTGGTCGCCGTGCCCACCGCCGCCGACGTCGGCGACGTCCGCTCGCTGCTGGAGTCGCTGCGGGCCCGCCCGGCCCTGCTCAACTGAGGTCGGTGGCCAGCAGCCGGGCCACCGGCCGGCCGCCCACCAGGTGCTGCTCGACGATCTCGGCCACGTCCTCGGGCCGGACGCCCGCGTACCAGGTGCCCTCCGGGTAGACCACCACCACCGGCCCCTGGGCGCAGAGGTCGAGGCAGCCGGCGGCGTTGGCCCGGATCTCGCCGTCCAGCCCGCGCCGGTTCAGCTCGGCCTTGAAGGCCTTGCGCACCGCCTCGCCGCCGCTGGCGGCGCAGGAGCCGCGGGGCGCGCCCTCGGGGCGCCGGTTCTCGCAGACGAAGACGTGGTGGCGGAAGCGCATGGCGGGTCCTCAGCGGCGGCGGGTGGGGGCGGGTCGGGGGCTGCGGCGCCGGGCGGCGGGGCGGGACCAGCGCGCCCCGTCGAGCACCTCGAGCACCTGGGTGAACGAGGAGATGGCCAGCGGCCAGCGGGTGGGGGTGGCGTCGGCGACGTGGCGCCGGGTCACCTCTCCCGCCGAGATCACCTGCAGCCGGTCGCGGTACTCCTTGGAGACGTAGGTGCCGTACTCGGCCCAGACCCCGAGCGCGCCGCAGGCCTCGGCCACCGGCATGTCCTTCTTGACGTTGTCGCCCACGTAGAGCACCTGCGACCCCTTCAGCCCCAGGTCGGCGAGGATGCGGCGCAGCCCGGCCGGGCTCGGCTTCTCGTGGTCGGCGGGCAGCTCCACCACCGGCACCCCGGCCCGGTAGTGGCCGGACGCCTCCTTGCGCCGGATCTCCGGGTCGACGTGGTCGGGGAGCGGGTAGGCGGGGAGGGTGTAGACGGCGTCGAAGAGGGTGTCGAGCTTGAGCGTCCGCAGCCGCCCCTCGGCGGCGTTGCGGGGGGCGTCGGTGAGCGCCACCAGCTTCAGCCCGCGCCCCTTGATGGCCTGGAGCGTCTCCTTCACGCCCGGGTAGGGGTGCAGGTAGCGGTCGCGCGCCGCCTTGAAGGCCTTGCGGGCCGGGTCGATCACCAGGGCGTTGAAGGAGTCGAAGTCGGCCTCGTAGGGCTTGAAGAGCTCCGACTCCTGGATGGCGAAGGGGTACTCGTTCGACTCGTACTTCGCGTACACCGCCTTGAGCGACTGGACGATGCGGATGCGGGGCAGCCCGGTGGTGGCCACCAGCGAGTCGACCATGGCCTCCAGCGAGGGGACCACGTAGTCCACCCAGGGGTAGAGGGTGTTGTCGAGGTCGGTGACGATGGCGCGCGGGATGGGCACGGGGGGATGGTACCCGGGGCGCCCGGGAACGAGAAGCGGCGCCGCGAGGCTGGTGTAGCATGGCGGCGTGCACTTCGACCGCCTCCGCGTGGTGTCCGCCCTCCCGCTCGACGGGGGCTGGCGCGCCGACCTGGCCATCGACCGGTCCACCACCCCGCCGCGGGCGGTGCTGGTGGCCCGGGTGCCCCCCTCGGTCTCCGGCGACGCCCTGGCGCTCTCGGTGCTGGCCCGCGGCCTCGACCTGGCCTCACGGGTCCAGCACCCCGGGCTGCGCCGGCTGCTCGGCACCGGCGAGGTGGACGGCGACCTGGTGCTGGTCGAGGCCTGGCGCGAGGGGGAGTCGCTGCGCGGCCTCATCGAGGCCGGCGGCTCGCTGCCCCCGGCGCTGGCGGCGCGGGTCGGCGTCGAGGTGGCCGGCGCGCTCCACGCCTGCCACACCCTGCCGGCGGCCCTGGGCCGCCCGCTCTGCCACGGCGCGGTCCGCACCGAGCGGATCCTGCTGACCGAGGCCGGCGAGGTGCTGCTCTGCGGTGTGGGGCGGCCGTTCTCCGAGGACGCCACGCCCGCCGACGACCTGCGGGCGCTGGCGCGGGTGCTGCTGGAGTGCCTGCCGCCGGCCGGCGCCGACGGGCCGGGGCCGCTGGCGGCGGTGCTCGATCGCGTGCTCGACGGGGAGGGCTACCCGAGCGCGGCCGACTTCGCCCTGGCGCTGGCGGCGGCGGTGACGCCGGGCGACCCGGCGGCGCTGGCGGCGCGCGTGGAGGGCTCGCAGCCGGAGGGGACGCCGCGGTGGCTGTCGCACCGGCGGGCCCTGGCCCAGGCGCTGCGCGGCGAGGACGGCGCCTCCGCCGACGAGGTGGGATCCACCAGCGCCCAGGCCGAGGCCGCCCGCACCCTCCTGCTCATCCCGCCACCCCCCGCGCCGGTGCTCCCGGCGCCGGGCGCGCCGACCCCGGCACCGGCTCCGACCGACCGTCCGGCGCTCACCCCGCCGCCGTTCCCGGTGACCCCGTCGACCGCCCCGACCTCACCGGCCATGGAGCGGGCGACGCTGGAGTCGCCGGCCGTCGCGCCCGCGGCCGAAGCGCCACCGGCTCCTGATCCGGCGCTGGTCGCGGCCCCGGTCACGCCCCCGGTCGAACCCGCCGCCGCGCCGGCCGCGGTCCTGCCTGCGGCCCCGGCCGCTCCGGCCATCGACCAGTTCATCGAGGTGGGCGGCGCCCCGCCTGCTGCGCCCCAACCCCCGCCGGCCGCTCCCTCGGTACCCTCGCTGGCGGCCTGGCTCGACCACCCGCGCGCCCCCACCGTCGTGGTGGCCGGGTGCGGCCTGCTCGGCCTGCTCCTCGGCCTGGCGCTGGGCGGGCGCTCCTAGCCCGCGCCCCGCGGCGCCGCGCCTACCAGCTCCCCCACCGGCGCCGCAGGATCCACTCCGCCCCCAGCGTCGTCGCCAGCGCCGCCAGGAACCACCAGCGGTTCCAGATGGGCAGCTCCTTGCGCTGGCCGATCTCCACCACCTCCGGCTCCAGCTGCCGGAGCCGCGGCAGGCCACCGCCCGGCAGCGTGGTGGCGTCGCCGCCGGTCAGCTCGGAGAGGGCGGCCAGCAGCTCCGGCCGCGGCGTGGCGTCGGCGTCCTCCGGCCCGGCGCCGCGCACGGTGAGCGCGGTGGTGGCCGTCTCCGGGGCGCCGCCCGGCACCGGCTCGGCCCGGGCCACCAGCTTGTAGGCGCCCGGGGGGGCGGCCGGCAGCTCGACGCGGACCGTGCCGTCGGCCGAGGTGACCGCCTCGGCGCGGGACACCGCCCGGCCGTCCTCGGAGACCAGCTCCACCGCCACCTTGCGCCCCGGCGCCGGGCCGTAGTCGGCGCCCCGCAGCGAGACGGCGAGGCCGATGGGCGCCCCCGGGTCGAGGGCCGGCGCGTCCGGCTCGGCCTTGAGCGGGGTCAGCTCAGGGTCGCGCACCAGCCAGCGGAGCGCCGACGACCAGAAGCGGCGGTAGGCGCCGTCGCCGCCGCCCCCCTCGGCGGCCAGGAACCCCCAGTGCCAGCTGCCGTCGGTGGTGACCGCCAGCGTCCGCCCCGCCCCCACCTCGCGCACAGCCACCACCGGGGCCGGCTGGCCGTCCACCAGCACCCCCGGGGCCTCCAGCAGCACCGTGGCGCCGGCGCCGGGGGGGAGCGCCCGGGTCCGGTTGAGCACCGCGAGCGACGGCAGCGCCGCCCAGGCCGCCGCGGTGGCCGCCTCCCCGGCGCCGATGGCGGTGACCGGGTGGCGCCGCCCCTCGGCGGTGGGGCGCGGCCGGTACGGCTCCTCGGCGAGCCCGGCCCCGTCGAGCGGGACCACCGGCAGCACCTCGGCCAGCGGGGTGGCGCCGTAGCGGGCCTCGCCGAACCCCTGCTCGCCGCCCACCATGGCCAGCCCACCGCCGCCGCGCACGTAGTCGCGCAGGTTGGGGAGGAACCGCTCGATGTCGAGGGCGCGGTAGGGCGCGTAGTTGAAGTTGAGCAGCAGCACGGCATCGAAGGTCTTGAGCTGCGGGCCGAAGATCTCCTGCACCGGGAAGGGGATCAGCGAGAGCTGGTCCTGCGACCCCGGCTGGTCGCTGTTGGTGCGCAGGATGAAGAAGCTGACCAGGTCGACGTTGGGATCCTGCTTGAGCAGGCCGCGCAGGAAGCGCTCGTCCCAGCTGGGCCGCCCCGCCACCAGCAGCACCCGGACCCGGTCGCGGATCACCCGCAGCACGAAGGAGCGCTGGTTGTTGCCGGTGACCGCCTCGCCCGGCAGCACCGGCGCCGCCACCGTGAAGACGAAGGTGCCGGTGGTGTCGGGCCGGAAGGTGAGGGGGACCTGGTAGCGGTCCTTGCCGGCCTCGAGCTGGACCACCGCCTGCGCCACCACCGCCCCCTCGCGCCGCAGCACCACGGTGATGGGGCCGGCCTCGAGCCCGTGGGCCCGCAGCGTCGCCTCGACGGTGACGCTGCTGCGGACGAAGGAGAACTCCTCGGCCGCCACCCGCTCCACCGCCAGGTCCCGGGGCGGCTCCCGCCCGGCCGCCACGGTGTTGACCGGCACCCCCAGGGCCTTCAGCTCGGCCCGGGCCGCCGGCGTCAGCCCCGCCGCCAGCGCCGCGTTGTCGGCCCCGTCGGAGAGCAGCAGCACGCCGGCCAGCTTCCGCCCCGGCCCGGCCGCGGCCGCCTGGAGCGCCCCCAGCAGGTCGGTCCGGCTCCCCTCGGAGGGCAGGCCGCGCCCCGCCGCCTCGCCGTCGGCCGGCGTCGACTGGGCGTCGACGGCGCGCCACTCCAGGTCGACGCGCTGGCCCAGGCCGGCCAGCTCGGCGCGTGCGCTGGCCAGCAGCCCAGCCACCGCCTCGGCGCGGCTGGGCCCGCCCGGCTCGACCGGGAAGCGCATGGAGCGCGAGGTGTCGACCAGCACCGCGAAGCGGAGGCGGGAGCGGGCGGTCTGCAGCAGCTGGACCGCCGGCTCGAGCAGCAGGAAGAGGGCCAGCAGGGCGCTGGCCGTGCGCAGCGCCAGCAGCGCGGCGCGGCGACCCCGCCGCGGCTCGGCGCGCAGCCCGCGCCAGGTGAGCGCCAGGGCCGCCACCGCGGCCAGCACCGCCAGGGCGATGGCCCAGCCGGGCAGCGGGGTCAGGGCGGCGAGGCGCCAGTCGTTGTAGCCGTTCGGGTCCAGGGGAGAGCTCGCGGCCGGCTCAGGTGCGCCGCTTCATGATGAAGGGCAGGTGGACGGCGTCGTCCTTGTAGTCGGTGCAGAGGGCGTACATGGCCAGGTTGACGCCGAGGCGGATGGCCGTCTCCCGCTGCGGCTCGCCGCCGGGCGTGCAGGGGTGCTCCCAGTCGCCGAGGTCGGAGCGGGCCCAGGCGCCGCCCAGGTCGTTCTGCGAGTAGACCACCGCCAGCCGCCCGTCGAGCGACTGCGCCTCCAGCCACGGCTTCACCGCCACCCGCCCGCCCTGCCGGTCGAGCAGGTAGAAGGTCTTGTTGAGCACGTGGGCCTGGGGGATGGGGGCCAGCGGGGCGGTGGGCAGAACCCGGGCCAGCTCGCGCCGGACCGTGGCGTCGAAGCCGCTGCCGTCGGAGCCGTCGGCGGCGTCGACCAGCAGGAAGCCGCCGAACTGCAGGTGGCGGCGGAGCGCGGCGCGCCCGGCGTCGGAGATGGGGGGGAGGGGGCCGTCGCCGGCCAGGTAGAGGAGCGGGTGGCGGTGCAAGCCGGGGGCGTCGAGCCGGACCGCCACCGGCTCGGGCGTGGTCTCGATCGAGGTGCGCCGCGCCAGCTCCCAGCCGAGCCGCTTCAACGCGCTGGGGCGGGGGTTCCAGCGGCCGTCGTGCACCACCTGCCCGACGGCCACCGGGCTCGAGGCCACGCCGTCGCGGGCCCGGGCCGGCAAGGCGGAGCCGGCCAGGCCGGCGGCCAGCGAGGCCAGGAAGGAGCGGCGGGTGAGCTTCGGCGGCGCCATGGCGGCGCATGATACGCTGCGCGCCGTGAGCAAGGCCAAGAAGGAACGAGGCGCGGCCGCGAAGCTGGGCGAGCTGCTGGAGTCCGGGGACCACCGGGCGGCGCGGGCCGAGGCGGCGCGCCTGCTGGCCGATCCGTCGGTGACGGTGGAGGATCGGGCGGCGGCGACCGAGGCGCAGGCCTCCCTGAAGCCCGAGCCGGCCGCGGTGCTGGTGGGGCTCCTCGCCGCCGCGGCGGCGCTGCTCATCTCCGCGCGGGTCCTGGTCGGCTGAGCCGGCGACGGGGCGACCCGAGGGTCAGTCCGCCGGCGGCCCCAGCAGCTCGAAGTCGGGGATGGCCTGGCGCAGGTGCTCGCGCAGCCGGGCGGTCAGCTTGGCCTCGATCTGCCGGGCTCGCTCGCGGGTGAGCCGGTAGCGGTCGCCCACCTCCTGCAGCGTCAGCGGCTCCTTCCCGTCGGCCGGCAGCAGCCGCTGCTCGAAGATGAACCGCTCCTTCTCGTCGGTGATGGTCCTGGCGAAGATCTCCAGCTGCTCGCGGAAGAGGCGGCGCACCTGCTCCTCGCCCAGCGCCACGTCGGCGGCCGGCGCGGCGGCGGAGGGGAGCCGGTCCATGGCGGTGGGGGCCCCGTCCTCGGCGCCGCGGGCCGGGGCGTCGAGCGAGAGGTCGTCGGTCGCCATCCGCGCCGTCATCTCCAGCACCTCGTGCTCCTCGACGTCGAGGTTCCGGGCCAGCAGCCGCGGGGTGGGGTCGATGCCGCGCGCCAGCAGCTTCTCCCGCTCCTTGCCGAGGTTGAAGAAGAGCTTGCGCTGCGCCTGGGTGGTGCCGAGCCGCACCAGCCGCCAGTTGTCCATCAGGAAGCGGATGATGTAGGCGCGGATCCACCAGGCCGCGTAGGAGGAGAGCTTCACCCCCTTGAGCGGGTCGTACTTCTTCACCGCCTGCATCAGCCCCAGGTTCCCCTCCTGGATCAGGTCGAGGAGCTGGAAGGCGGTGCGCCGGTACTCGTGGGCGATCTTCACCACCAGCCGCAGGTTGGAGGCCACCAGGGCGTAGGCCGCCTGCACGTCGCCGGTCTCGCGGTAGCGGACCGCCAGCTCGTGCTCCTGCTCCCGGGTGAGCAGCGGGTGGCGCGAGACCTCGGCCATGTAGGCGCGCAGCGGGTCGTAGCGGGCCAGCCCGCCGGCGCCGCGGGCGGCCGGAGCGGGGGCCTCGGCGGGGCGCTCCTCCTCGCCTGCGTGGTCGTCGGTGGGGTGGTCGGCCATGGGCACAGGTGGGCAGGCGGGTCGGCGGTGAACTTCAGCCGCTCCCGGCGTTGTGATACAAGGTGCCCCGCCTCCCGTGCAAGCCGTGGGAGGACCACCGGCGCATGGCGGTGCTCGCAAGCACGGCGCGGTACCCGGTCCCGAAGGCGGACCGAGCCCCTCGCGGAACAGGCGAAGCCGCCATGCGCCACTGAAAGAAGCGAGTGGTGACATGGAGAACGAGCAGCAGCCCGAGGCCACGGCCTCGACGGCGTCCGACTACGTCTCGGACGCATCCTTCGACGAGATGAACCTGGCGGAGCCCCTCCGCCGCGCCATCGCCGAGCACGGCTACACCAAGCCGACCCCGGTGCAGTCGCGCACCTTCCGCCCGGTCCGCGATGGCAAGGACGTCATCGTCCGCTCCAAGACCGGCACCGGCAAGACCGCCGCCTTCGCCATCCCCATGCTGGAGCGGATCCCCGACGGCCGGCGCAAGCCCTCGGCGCTGGTGATGTGCCCGACCCGCGAGCTGGCCATCCAGGTCGGCCAGGAGTTCGAGGCCCTGGCCAAGCACCGCGACCTCTCGGTGGTGACCATCTACGGCGGGGCCTCCATGGGCGAGCAGCTCGACAAGCTCAAGGCCGGGGCCGAGATCGTGGTGGGCACGCCGGGGCGCATCTTCGACCACATCCGCCGCAAGACCCTGGTGCTCGAGGAGTGCCTGGTCTCGGTGCTGGACGAGGCCGACGAGATGCTCAACATGGGCTTCTTCGAGGAGGTCACCCGCATCCTCGACCACTTGCCCAGCACCTGCCAGCAGCTGCTCTTCTCGGCCACCGTCCCGGCCGACATCGAGCAGATCATCAAGCAGTACCTGACCACCCCGGAGACCATCCTGCTCTCCGGCGACGAGTACCGCGTCGACAACATCCACAACGTGCTCTACCACACGGTCGACGCCTACCCGAAGCCGCGCAACCTGCTCTACATGATCGAGCAGGAGGAGCCGGAGACGGCCATCGTCTTCTGCAACACCCGCAGCGACACCTCGCTGGTCTGCGCCGTGCTCAACCGCAACGGCTACGACGCCGAGCTGCTCAACGGCGACCTGCAGCAGAAGGAGCGCGAGCGGGTCATGGCCAAGGTGAAGCGCGGCGAGGTCCGCTTCATGGTGGCCACCGACATCGCGGCGCGCGGCATCGACATCTCCGACCTGTCGCACGTGGTCAACTACTCGCTGCCCGAGGACCCCTCGGTCTTCATGCACCGGGTCGGCCGCACCGGCCGCATCGGCAAGAAGGGCACCAGCCTGTCGCTGGTCTCCGGCGCCGAGATCATGACGCTGTCGGCGCTGCAGAAGAAGTTCAGCATCGACTTCGAGGAGCGCAAGCTACCCACCCCCGAGGAGGCCAAGGGGCGCTGGACCGAGCGCCACGTCGCCGAGCTGAAGGAGGCCATGAGCGCCTCGATCTTCGAGGCCTACATCCCGCTCTCGCAGCAGCTCAAGGCGCGCCCCGACGGCGACTACCTGGTGGCCTTCGCGCTCAAGTACTTCTTCACCCACCACCGCATCGAGAAGATGACGGACCTGCAGAAGGCCGAGCACAAGCGGGTGGAGCACGAGCGCAAGGAGACGCTGGAGAAGAGCTTCGTCAAGGATCGCGAGCGCGAGAGCCGGGGCCCCCGCGAGGGGCGCCGCGGCGAGCGTGACCGCGGGCCGCGGGGGGACCGCGAGGAGCGGCCCCGCGAGGCGAGGCCGCCGCGCGAGGACCGTCCCCGGCCCCCGCGCGAGGACCGCCCCCGCCCGCCGCGCGAGGAGCGTCCGGCCGCGGTCGACGCCGATCTGGCCGGCATCCCCACCATCGAGGTCTCGGCCACCCTGGAGGACTCGGCGGAGCGGACCGCCTCCCCGGTGCGCCAGACGCCGGCCCGGGAGGTCTCCGCGGAGCGCGGGGCCCCGGGCGAGCGCGAGCCCGCCGTGAGGCGTGACGGCGGCGCCCGCGCCGAGGGCGGCGAGCCCAGCCCGTCGCGCGGCCGGGTCTTCATCTCCTGGGGCGAGGAGGCCGGCGCCGACGAGGCCAAGGTGCGGGCGCTGGTCGCCGCCAGCGTGCCGGGCACCGAGCCGTCGCTGGTGGAGCTGCGGCGCAGCCACACCTTCGTGGAGGTGGCCCCCGAGGCGGTCGACGCGCTGGTGACGGCGCTCAACGGCAAGCTCCAGGGCGAGCAGCCGCTGCTGGTGGAGCGGGCCCGCCGCCGCCGTCGCCGCTAGGGGGTGTCCCTGATTTCCAGATCCGCGACGTTCGGAAGTGCGCGGTATCTGGGTGGTACTACGGAATTTCTGATCGGGTTTGCGAGGCGACGCTGAGTGTGATCAACACTTACCGTGCGCCGACATGAACTGAGCGATGCCGAGTGGAAACGCATTGAGGGGATCCTCCCCGTACGAACCGGGCCACGCTCCAAGCGAGGCGACCGTGACTTCGTCAACGCCGTCATCTGGCGCGTCAGGACCGGTGTTCCCTGGCGCGACCTCCCTGAGCGATTCGGCTCCTGGAAGACCGTGTACAACCGGTTCGACAGGTGGTCGAAGGCCGGCATCTGGAAACGAATCTTCGAAGAGCTGGCCATCGAAGTCGATGAAGCCGGCTCCCTCCTCGACGCAACCATTGTCCGGGCGCACCAAGACGCCGCCGGCGGAAAAGGGGGGTCCGACGCAATCATCTTGGCCGTTCTCGAGGAGGCGTTTCGACCAAGATCCACGCGGTCACCACGACGCAAGGGAAGCCGCTCTACGTCACGCTGACCCAGGGCCACCGGCACGAGGCGACCAAGGCCCAGGAGCTGATCGAGCACGCCACCGGGAAGGCCTGCATCGGCGACTCGGGCTACTGCTCGGCGGAGATCCGCAACGCCATCCGCGCACGAGGCATGAAGCCCGTCATCAACGCGAATCCCACGCACAACGTAAAGACCCGGCTCGACCGGAAGCTCTACAAGCTGCGCTACATGGTGGAGTGCGGATTCCATTCGCTCAAACGCTTCCGTGCGGTTGCGACTCGCTATGAAAAGACTGGCACCAACTACCTGTCCATCGTCCACGTCGCCTGCATCATGGCGTGGCTCAATTAGGGACACCCCCTAGAGCGCCGCTCGTCAGCCGCGGATGACGTTGGGCGCGGCCGGCGACGGGGCCTGGGCCGGTGGCAGCGCCGCCGGCGCCGGGCTCGCCACCGCCACGCCGTCCAGCTTCGCCTGCAGCGGGGCGATGTCGGCCTTGAAGCCCGGCAGCCAGTCGGCCCGCACCGGCGCGTCGCGCGGCACCTTGAGCTGGGCCGGGTTGATGTAGGCCCCGCCGCGCAGCACGGCGTAGTGCAGGTGCGGACCGGTGGAGAGGCCGGTGGAGCCGACCGCGCCGATGGCCTGCTTCTGGACCACCGGCTTGCCGGCCGAGACCGACACCGCCGAGAGGTGGCAGTAGAGCGTCTCCAGGCCGTTGCGGTGGCGCAGCGTCACCGAGAGGCCGCAGCCGCCGTTCCAGCCCGCCTGCTTGACCACCCCGTCGCCCACCGCCCAGACCGGCGTGCCGACCGGCGCGCCGTAGTCGGTCCCCATGTGGGCCGCCTGGTAGCCGAGCAGCGGGTGGTTGCGGTTGCCGAAGCCGGAGGTGACGTGGGCGAACTTGAGCGGCGTCTTCAGGAAGCCGCGCCGGGCGCTCTGCCCCTCGTCGTCGAAGTAGCTGGCCTGGCCGTCCGGGGCGGTCCAGCGGAAGAGCCGCTTCCGCCCCGCCGTGGTCCCCTGGTACTCGATGGCCTGGATCTCCCCGTAGCGCAGCAGCTTGCCGTCGGCGAAGGTCTTCTCCACCAGCACCGTCATCCGGTCGCCGCGCCGGACGTCGCGGTAGAAGTCGACGTCCCAGGCCAGCACGTCGGAGGCCAGCACCGCCAGGATGGGGTCCTCGTCGGTCTCGCGCAGCGAGAGGTAGAGCGAGCCCTGCACCTCGACCGTGACCCGCTCCACGCCGGCCTTCAGCTCCACCGGGCGGCGGACGGCGTCCCAGCCGCCGTCGGCCCGGCGGGTCACCACGAACTCGTCGGCCCGCCCCTGCCGGTAGGTGAGGCGCGCCAGCGCCGCCTCCCCGGCCCGCCGCTCCACCACCAGCTGGTCGCCGGCGCGGGCCTTGCGGGAGGGGAAGTGGGCCTGCAGCGCGCCGACCACGCCGGCGGCCTCGGCGGCGGTCAGCTTGAGCCTCGGCAGCACCTGCCCGAGCGTCTGGTCGCGGCCGAGCCGGGCGGTCACCACCTCGAACCGCTCCGGTGGAGGCGGGGGAGGCGGGGGCGGCGCAGCGGGGAGGGGCGGCGCCGGGGCCACCGCCACCGGCGGGGGTGGGGACCTGGTGGAGAGGAAGAAGGCCAGCCCGCCCACCGCGGCCACCGAGAGGATGGCGCCGAGCAGGGCGGTGTGGCGGCGCGGGGCGCGGGCCTGGTCGAACATGGCTCAGCCCTGCTTGCGCTTGAAGAAGTCGACCTGCCAGAGCTTCACCGCCCGCTCGTGGCAGGCCAGGTCGGGGCAGAAGACGTGGAAGCCGTCGTTGCGCGAGACGAAGAAGAGGTCGGTGCAGGTCGAGGGGGCCAGGGCGGCCTGGATGGCCGCCGCGCCGGGGTTGGCGATGGGGCCGGGGGGCAGCCCGGCGACCAGGTAGGTGTTGTAGGGGTGGGGCGTGCGCAGGTCGGCGCGGCTGATGTTCTTCGACCAGCGGCCGGTGCGCAGGAAGGTGGCGTACATCACGGTCGGGTCGGTGGCCAGCGGGATGCGGCGGGCCAGCCGGTTGTGGAAGACGCAGCTGATGCGAGGCCGCTCCACCGCCTGGCCGGTCTCCTTCTCGATGATCGAGGCCAGCGTCATGATGGCGGCCCGGTCCAGCGTGACGCCGGGGAGGCGCTGGGCGCTGGCCTTCTCGTACTCGGCGTGGGCGCGGTGCACCATGGCCTCGAGGATCTGCCGGGCGCCGACGCCGCGGGCGAAGGCGTAGGTGTCGGGGAAGAGGTAGCCCTCCAGGCTCTCGGCGACCACGCCCAGGGCGTTGGCCTCGGCCGCGGAGTGGGCCAGCAGGAGGAAGTTCTCCGCCGAGGCCAGGCCGCTGCGGCCGACGATCTCGGCGACCTCCTCGATGCGCAGCCCCTCCGGCACCGTGAAGCGGTAGAGCCGGACCTCGCCCTTGTAGATGCGCTCCAGCACCTCGTCGGGGGTGAGCGCGCCGGCGAAGGCGTACTCGCCCTGCTTGAACTGCCGGGCGTCGCGCTTGAGGAAGCGGACGTAGCGCCAGGCCTGCTCCCCGTCGCCGAGGACGCCGGCCCGGACCAGGGCCCGGACCACGGCGCGCGCCGAGGCCCCGGCCGGCACCTCCACCACCTTCTCCTCCTCGCTGCCGAAGGGGGCGGCGCGGAAGGCCTCGACCTGCCGCCAGGCCAGGAAGGTGAGCAGGCCGGCCAGCGCCACCACCACCGCGGCCAGCGCCGCCACCGCCCGGAGCGCTCGCCTCACGTGGTCCTCCCGTCCAGCCAGCCCTGCAGGATCACCGCGGCGGCCTCGGCGTCGATGACCCCCTTCTGGTCGCGCGCCGACAGCCCCTGCTCGCGCAGCCGGGTCGAGGCCTCGAAGGTGGAGAGCCGCTCGTCGTGGAGCTCGACGGGGAGGCCGAGGCGGGCCGCCAGCCGGGCGGCGAAGCTCCGGGCCAGGCGGGCCGAGTCCCCCTCGGTGCCGTCCATGTTGAGCGGCAGGCCGACCACCGCCCGCGTCACCTCGTACTGGGCGGCCACCTCGGCGATGGCGTCGAGGTCGGCGTCGACGCCGAGGCGGGGCACGGTGCGGTGCGCCCGGGCGGTGCGCAGCACGTCGTCGGCCAGGGACAACCCGATCCTGGCGCGGCCGACGTCGAGGCCGAGGTAGCGCATGGCGGGCGAATCTAGGGGTCGGGCCCCACGCCGTCAATCGGTCGATCCGCGGACCGGCGTCGCTGCGGCGGACCGGTGGCCGGGCCGGGGGCCGGCGCAACCCCGCGACGTCGCTGGGAGCCGGCGCTGGCATGGCGCTCGCTCATCGCCCCGGGTGGCGGACCGTCCGCCACCACGTCCCTGGAGGGAACCACATGTCCTTGCTCTCGTCCGTCACCGGCGCCGCCAGCTCGCTGCTCGGCGGCTTCGCCCCGCTCATCACCGGCCACCTTCCCACCGGCCTGCTCGGCGGCGTGCTGAGCGGCCTCACCTCGTCGCGCAAGCCCGACGCCCTCACCGCCACGCTGGCCGCCGCCGCGACCAGGACCAAGGCCAAGCCCAAGGCCAAGGCCACGGCCAAGGCCGGAACGTCGAAGAAGACGGCGACCAAGGCGCCGACGAAGGCGCCCGCGGCCAAGACCAGGAGCCCCACCGCCACCAAGGCGGCCACGGCGGCCGGCTACAGCAAGACCGCCGCCACCGACGACTTCGCCTTCCTCAAGGACCCGGCCCTCTCGGTCGAGGAGAAGCTCTTCCGCTTCATGTGCGCCACCGCCAAGCGCAACGACGACGAGGTCCTGAAGAAGATGGAGGAGATGAAGGGCGGCGCGCCGGCCGCGGCGCCGAAGACCGGCACCTCCGGCGGGACCACCGCTGCGGGCGGCTCGAAGCCGGGCGCCACCACCACCCCGGGCGGCGTCAACGTCTGGGGCGCCATGAAGGCGCTCATCCCGCCGCTCGGCCTGGCGGCCCAGGTGGTGGGGGACGCCAAGCTCAAGTCGACCGTCGCCCAGCTCTCCGGCCCGGTGCTGGCCGCCGCGGCCACCGCGGCGGGGCTGCCGACGCTGGCGCCGCTGGCCATGAAGGCCGGGCCCGAGCTGACCTCCTCGCTCCTGGACGGGAAGCTGGGCGGCGGCGACGCCGGCGGCCCGGTCGGGGGGCGCCCGGCCACGGGGCCGTCGACCTCGGGCGGGGGTTCAACCAGGAGTCCGACCGCCACGACGGCGGCGGCCAGCGGCAAGAACGAGCAGGTGGGGATGATGGAGCTGCAGCGGCTCATCGACAAGCAGAAGGAGATGTTCACCATGATCAGCAACGTCCTCAACTCCCAGCACCAGACCCGCATGTCGATCATCGGGAACGTCCGGTGAGGCCCGCCATGGAGACCCAGGTGAACGACCGGAGCGAGGCGACGCTGGCGGAGGTGATCGGGCTGACCGAGGAGCTGGGCGGGGCCATCGCCGGCATCGCCGAAGGGGAGCTGTCGGCGGGGCGCACCGAGGCGGCCCGGACCATCCTCGAGGGGCTGGTGGTGACCAACCCGCGCGACGCCCGCGGCTGGATCCTGCTGGCGCGGACCCACCGGTCGATGGGCCAGCCGCTGGCGGCCCGGTTCTGCGCCGAGGTGGCCGGCATCCTGGCGCCGGGGACGCCGGCGGCCCGGCTGGCCCAGGCCGAGGGGCTGCTGGCCTTCCCGGAGGATCGGGCCCGGGGGCTGGAGCTGCTGGGCCAGCTGGCCGAAGGGGAGGGAGCGATCGCGGAGAGGGCGGCGGCGCTCTGGGAGGCGTCGGGCCGGGCGGCACCTCCCCCGAACGGGTGAGGGTCGGTCCGGGCCAGAATCAGGGGTGCGGCTTCCCCGGTGTCACCCCCTCGTAGTAAAGAGACCGCGCAGCGTGGACCACGGGCGCCCCCGGCTTCACCGGGGTCGCTCGCGGTGTATCGGGAACCCGGATCATCCGGGCCCGGCGACGGAAGGGAAGTTCGAGTGAGCGAGAAGGAAGCGAACATCGAGGTCCAGGGCATGGTCGACGAGGCCCTGGCCGGTGGCATGTACCGGGTCAAGGTCGACCAGGGTCCAATCGTCCTGGCCTACGCCTCGGGCAAGATGAAGAAGTTCCACATCCGCATCATCCCGGGCGATCGCGTCAAGCTCGAGCTCTCCCCGTACGACCTCACCCGCGGTCGCATCACCTATCGCGACAAGTGAGCCTGGCGCCCCCGCCCCAGCCCTCGACCCCGCCCAAGCGCAAGCTCTGGCTCGACTGGCAGCGCGGCCTGGCCGTGCTGTTCATGATCCAGTTTCACATCCTCGACGCCTGGATCAGCCCGGGCGGCAAGGTCGGCCAGGAGGGGCTCTTCACCGCCCTGACCTGGATCGGTGGGCTGGCCGCGCCGGGCTTCATCTACATGGCCGGGCTCTCGCAGGCGCTCTCCGACGAGGCCCAGGCCCGCAAGGGCGGCGACCCGGTGGCGCGGCGGAGGGCGGCCATCGGGCGCGGCCTCTGGCTGCTCGGCATCGCCTACCTCTTCCGC
Source organism: Anaeromyxobacteraceae bacterium (assembly GCA_032654565.1). GTDB lineage: Bacteria > Myxococcota > Myxococcia > Myxococcales > Anaeromyxobacteraceae > JADKCZ01. Next base: position 70,074 of record JAULAX010000013.1, read on the forward strand.
GTCTTCTCCTTCGTGGCCGGCGGCGCCTGGGGGCCGGGCTGGGGCCTCCCCTACCTGTTCGGCGTCGACGTCCTCTCGGTGGTCGGCTTCGGCATGACCCTGGCCGTGAAGTTGGGCGCCTGGCACCCGCGGCGCCCCCGGCTGGCCGTCTGGGGCGGCCTGGCGCTGGTGCTGGCCTCCGCCCTCTGGCGCGGCGCCTGGCGCTGGGACGGCTGGCACGACATCATCAAGGTCGACGTCCTCAACGTCATCGCCGTCGGCATGATCGTCTCGGCCTGGCTCTCGGTGGGGCGGCCCCGCAAGGTGGCGGTGGCGCTCACCGCCGGCGCCGCCGTGCTGGTGCTCGCCGCCACCCCCTGGCTCGGCGCCGCGCTGATGTGGCGCGACTCGCCGGCGGCCCTGGCCCAGCTCTCCGCCAACCCGCTCCTCAAGCTGCTCGATCACCCCCTCGCCTACCTCTACGGCCAGCCCCCGCGCAGCCAGTTCATGCTCTTCAACTGGATCGCCTTCCTGCTGGCCGGGGCCACGGTGGCGCCGCTGGTGACCGGCCGGAGCCGGCCCTTCCTGGTGATGGGGATCGCCGCCGCCCTCTATGGCTTCGGGCGGCTCATCGACCCGTTCATTGCCATGCCGGTGAGCGATCCCACCTTCTGGTGGATCACCGCCCCCAGCTGGTTCCTCACCCGGCTGGCCATCTGCATCGGCCTCACCGGGGCCCTCCAGCTCCTCCCCGACCTGATGGAGAAGCCGCTGGCCTGGCTCTCGACGCTGGGGCGGCAGTCGCTGGTGGCCTACATGGTCTCGCTGCAGCTGACCTACGGCGGCTCGGCCCGGATGATGGGGCTGGACCACGCCGTGGCGCTGCCGCTGCTGCTCTCCACCATGGTCAACATGGTGGTGGCGATGGTGGTGGTGGGCCGGGCCTGGGAGTGGTGGCTGGGGTGGGAGCGCCAGCGGCTGGCCCGCGCCGCCACCCGCGGGTCACCCGCCGTCGCCGCCTGACGGCGTCGTGGGTCGGGCCGGCTCGGTCGCGTCCTCGCCGTCGGCGTCGTCCACGCCCGGGGCCGGCGCCGGACCGGCGGCCGGCTCCTGGGCCTGGGGCGCGCCGAAGGCGAAGTCGAGCCGCTCCTGCAGCGCCCGCTCCAGCGCCGCGTCGCCGAGCACCCCGAAGCCGTTGAGCCTGACCAGCAGGTCGTCCACCCGGGTGCGGTAGGCGCGGTCGCCCAGCCCCGCCGACACCAGCCGGTGGGACCGCGTGGGGCTGGGGATGATGGCGGCGAGGAAGCAGGCCTGGCGCGGCGTGAGCTGCCGGGGATCGACGCCGAAGTAGGCCCGGGCGGCCGGGCCGATCCCGTGCAGGCCAGGACCCCACTCGATCAGGTTCAGGTAGAGCTCCAGCAGCCGCGCCTTGGGCAGGCTGGCCTCGAGCGCCACCGTCACCATGGCCTCGCGCGCCTTGCGGGCCAGGGTCCGGTCGCGCGACAGGTAGAGGTTCTTGGCCAGCTGCTGGGAGATGGTCGAGCCGCCGCGCACCACCCGACCGGCCTGGGCCCCGGCGGCCACGGCGTCGAGCAGCTCGGCGAAGTCGAAGCCCTGGTGGCCGAAGAAGCCGGCGTCCTCGGCGGTGGTGACGGCGCGGACCACGTGCTCGGGCAGCTCCGCCAGGGGGACGAAGGCGGGGCTGCGCGGGCCGAGCAGGACGGCGACGCCGTCCTCGCCGTCGGGGTGGGCGATGAAGGCGGAGAGGAGCGGGCCCGGCGGGGCGGCGCGGATGGCGGCGCGCATGGGGGCGAGATCGAGGCCGGCGGTGACGGTCCAGCCGACCAGCGGCGTCAGCGGCCCGCTGAGCCGGAGCGAGCCCCCGAAGCGCCCGGGCGGCCGGGGGGCGGCCGGCGGCGGGGCCAGGGCCGCCGGGAGGGCCTCGACCAGGGCCCGGTAGTCGGTCATGGGTGCGATCACCGAGAGGGTGAAGGAGGGCTCGGGGCCGAGCGAGATCGCCCCGTCGGCCTCGAGCCGCAGCGGGCCGAGCAGCTCCAGCCGGCCGCGGCGCAGCTCGAGGCGCCGGCCGGCCGGGAGCCAGGCCAGCTCGGCCGCGCCGCTGGCGGAGAGCGGGCCGACCGGCTCCGGCCCGAGCCGCTCGCCCCGGAGCCGGAGGCGGGACAGGTCGGCGCGGAGCGTGGCCTGGGCGCCGTCGCCGCCGGTGGCGCCGGCCAGCTCCAGCGTCAGGTCGCCGGCCTCGGCCTGGAGCCCGGCGGTGCGGGCCGACACCGGCAGGTCGGTCACCCCCAGCGTGGCGGTGACGCGGAACTCCCAGCCTCGCTCCCCGGCCGTCGAGCGCCGCAGCCGGGCCTCGATCCGGCCGCCTCCGGAGAGCGAGGCGTCGGCCTCGATCCGCTCGCCGTCGGCGGCGCCGCGCCGGAGCAGCCGGACGTCGAGCGGCCCGACCAGCACGGTCCGGCCGCGCCAGGGGAGCACCACGGTGAGGCCGCGGAGGTGGAGCTCCGGGTCCCGGGCCCGGGGGGAGGTCGAGGGCGGCCCGGCCCGGGGAGGGTGGCTCCGCCAGCGCGCCAGCGCCGCCTCCAGCTCCTGGAAGCGCTCACCGGGGGCCAGCCGCACCCCGTAGAGCCGGATCGAGGCCGGCTCGATGCGGCCGGAGAGGGCCGAGAGCAGGCTGGCGCGAACCCGGATCCGCTCCACGGTGAGCAGCGGCCCGGCCCCCGGCGCGGAGCCGGGGATGCGCAGCGGCCCCAGCCAGGCGCGCAGCGCCCAGTCGATTTCCACCGTCTCGGCCAGCTCCACCGGCCCCAGCCGGGCCTGGAGCGTCGCCAGCGCCCGGGCGTGGATGCGGGCCTGGACGCTGGGGCGGTCGAGCGCGGCGTGGAGCAGGACCCAGGCCAGCGCCACCAGGGCGGCGCCCGCCAGGCCTCCCAGCGCTCGCCAGGAGAGCCGGTCGGGGACCGGTGGGCCGGGGAGTCCCGGATCGGGGTCAACGGGCGATTCCATCGTCGACTCAAAGGTCTAGCCGGGGTCCCGCCCGGGAGCAACGGCTCGTCCGAGGGAAGGCGCGGGGTCCCATTCCTGTTAGGATCGTACCAGCGCCATGGCTCATTTCGGACCCACCCTTCGCCGTCGCAGGCACCAGGATCGACCTGGCCTGCGGACCGCCGTGGCGGTGGTGGTCTCCCTGCTCCTCAACTGGCTGCTGGTGACCCGGATCGATCCCGGCTCGCTCGGGCTCGGGCCGGTCAAGGCGGTCAGGCCGGTCGACCTGGCGGCGCTGAGCGCCTCCGACTGGAGCGCCAACCGGTCCATCCGCGATCCGAGGGCGCCGCCGCCCCCCAACGTGCCGCCGGCCCGGGCCGAGCCGCCACCGGAGGAGCTGCGCAAGTTCCCCGGGCAGGTGGTCGAGACGGGAGCATGGAACAAGGCCGTCCCGAAGAAGGAGACGAAGTTCGTCTCTGATCGGGACAACTCTGTCGATGTCGAGACCCGCTCTCGCGCCCGCGTACCGGGTGCCCCTGCGTCGTCCCCGGGGCCAACGGTCCAGGGGGCGGCGACCAGCGCGGCCCCCAGTGGTCAGGGCGGGAAGGCGGAGCGGTTCGTCGAGGGGCGCGCCGGCCAGCGGGCCGGCCAGGACCGGACCCAGGCCAGGAACCAGGGGGACCCGAAGGGTGAGCGGACGCCGGCCGTCGCCGGTGGCGAGATCCCGACATTGCCATGGGAGCCTAAGCTGACCACCGCGGAGGACCGCGCCTCGGGAGCGTCGGGCACCGGCGAAGGCGGCCAGCGGCGACCGGGCCAGTACGACCCGCGGCTGGCACTCACTCCGCAGACCCTGGCCCGGCTGGCCGGCGGCGGCTCCCCGGACAAGCTCGACGGCGTGTTGGAGGGCGACGGCACCTTCCTCAACACCCGCGAGTGGAAGTACGCCACCTACTTCAACCGCATCAAGCAGGCGGTCTCCTCCACCTGGAACCCGCAGCGCGCCCTCGACCAGCGCGATCCCGAGCGGACGCTCTACGGCAGCCGCGACCGCTACACGCTGCTGTCGGTGACGCTCGACACCACCGGCGCGCTCAAGGACGTGGTGGTGAAGAAGACCAGCGGCGTGGAGTTCCTCGACAAGACCACCGTGGAGGCCTTCAAGCGGGCCCAGCCCTTCGCCAACCCGCCGCCCGGCATCGTCGAGCCCAACGGCGAGATCCGCTTCACCTTCGGCTTCTACCTGGAGATCGGGCGGGGCGGCTTCCAGATCTTCCGGGGTGGGCCGTGAACAGCCAGCCCCGGCGGGACGGGGGCGGCGATGAGTGAGACGTTCCGGCGGGTCATGCCGGCCTGCAAGCGGATCGCCCTGATCGCCCACGATCGCCGCAAGGCCGACCTGCTGGCCTGGGTCGCCTTCAACCATCCGGTGCTTCGGGAGCACCAGCTCTGCGCCACCGGCACCACCGGCGCCCTGGTGGCGGCCCGCACCGGGCTGCCGGTGGAGCGGTTCCGGTCGGGTCCGCTCGGCGGCGACCAGCAGGTCGGGGCCCGCATCTCCGAGGGGGCCATCGACATCCTGATCTTCTTCTGGGATCCGCTCGAGCCGCAGCCCCACGATCCCGACGTCAAGGCGCTGCTGCGCCTGGCGGTGCTCTACAACATCCCCACCGCCTGCAACCGCGCCACCGCCGACTTCCTGGTGGCCGCGCCGCTCTTCCACGGCGCCTATGACCAGCAGGTGGCCGACCACGACGCCGACCGTGAAGCCTTCCTCTCGGAGCAGCTGAAGCGGTGATGGGCCCGCCCGGGGTGATGGGGCCGCCCTCGCCGGCGGCGCTGGCCTTCCTGCTGCAGGGGGCCGCCGCCTGCTACGGGCTGGCGCTGCTGGCCGCGCTGCTCCGGCCGCGCTGGGCCCGGTGGCCGCTGGCGCTGGGGGTGGCGCTCCAGCTCGGCTGGTCGCTCTGGCGCGGGCTGCTGATCGGCTTCCTGCCGCTCACCAACAAGACCGAGTCCTTCGCCGCCGCGGCGCTGGCGGTGGCGCTGGTGGGGGTGGTGGCCTTCCGGCCGGCGCGGGCCTGGCTGCTCCCGCTGCTGGGCGTGCTGGGGGCGGCCATGGCCACGGCGCTGCTCTTCCCACAGGGGCTGCACTGGCCGCCGCCGCTGATGCGGACCGCCTGGTACCCGGCCCACGTGCCGCTCTCCTTCCTCGCCTACGGGTGCTGGACCGCGGCGGCGGCGGGCGGCGTCGCCTGGTTCACCGACCGTGACCCGGAGTGGCTGCCGCTCCTCGACCGGCTCGGCCTGTGGGGCTTCGCCCTCTGGTCGCTCTCGATGATCTGCGGGGGCGTCTGGGGGGTGGTGGCGTGGGGGGCCTGGTTCCTCTGGGACCCCAAGGTCGTCTGGTCGGTGATCCTCTGGTTCCACGCCTCCACCTCGGTCCACGTCCGGCTGACGCCGTCGCTGGCGGGGCGGCCCTGGGTGCGGCCGGCGCTGGCCATCACCGGCTTCCTGCTGGTGCTGGTGGCCTACGTCGGCACCTCCTTCCTCTTCGGACGATCGAGCCATGCCTTCGGCTGACGCCCCCGTCACCCTGGGGCGCCCCGGCGCCGCCGCCGTTCCGCCCCGGCCCGACCGCTGGGGCTGGCTCCGCTCCCAGGGGCTGGGGATCTGCTGCGGCCTGGCCACCATGCTGCTGCTGGCCATCGGCTCGGTGGTGATGGCGGCCACCCGCGACGGGGCCTCGGCCGGCGTCGGCCTCGACGACCTGACCGCCTTCTTCGCCCGCCCCAGCCCGGTCCACCTCTGGCTCTACGCGCTGGTACCGGTGGCGGCGCTCTACGCGCTCAACACGCTGCTGGCCACATGGGAGACGGTGACCACCCGCTGGCGGGCCGGGCTGCGGGCGCCGCGCGCCTACGCCGCCGCGGTGATGCACCTGTCCTTCCTGGTGGCGCTGCTGGCCCACCTGGCCGGCGGCTTCCTCTCGGTCGAGGGTGGCGCCCACGTGGTGGCCGAGGGGTGGCAGCCACTCCCCGGCTTCGGCGAGGCCCGGCTGGTCACGCTGGACGTCGACGAGCTGCCCAACGGCATGCCGCGCGAGGTCCGCGCCGCGGTGGAGCTGCGCGACCCGGCGGGTCGGGTGGAGTCGAGGGTGGTCGGCTACAACCAGCCGCTCTCGGGCGGGTGGGGGAGCCGGCTGGCGCTGCTCGCCGAGCTCGGCCAGGTGCCGGTGGCGAGACTGGCCTCGGGCGAGGAGAGCTGCGCGCTGGCCCAGGAGCAGGGGTGCGTGCTGGGCGGCGAGCGGGTCGAGGTGCTGGCCTTCGCCGAGCCGCGCGGGCGGCGCGCGGCGCTGGTGCGGGCGGCGCCGGCCGGTGGCGGGCCGACGGTCCGCTGGATGGCCCCGGGCGAGCTGGTGGCGCTGCGGGGCGGCCGGCCGCTGCTGCTGGTGGAGGCCGCGGTGGTCCCGGCGGTGCTGCTGCGGGTGCGGGAGGCGCCGGGGAACCCGCTGGCGCTGGTGGCGGCGGTGCTGCTGGCAGTCGGCGTGGTGATGATGTGGAGACGCCTGGCGCCGGCTTCTGGTGGCGCCAGCGCAAGACGCGTTCCTGGAGCCTGACCGCTCGCGCCCGAGCGCGGCAGGCCGGCGAGCATGCGGGGCGCGTCCGGGGTTGGTCGCTGCGGGGCGCCACCGGGCCGGGGGCGCTACCCGGCTCGGTCGCTAGGTTGGTCGCTGCGGGGCGCCACCGCGCCGGGGACGCTACCCGGCTCGGTCGCTGCGGGACGCCACCGCGCCGGGGACGCTCGTCGCGCCTGCGGCGCGCCCTCTCGCCAGTTTCGATTCCGCCTGGGTGAGCGGTGCGGGGGCTGCGAGGCTCGCGCCCCGGCCGATGGCGCCCCTGCGCTCCCGCCCAGGAGGGACCCGGTCAATCCAGGAACGCACGGCGCAGCCTGCGACGCTCGTGGAGGTTTGCGACGGCGGCACCAGAAGCCGCCGCCGTCGCGGCTAGACCTTCATCCCCGGGGTCCATTTGAGCACCGGCTTGCGGGCGGCGCGGGTCTCGTCGAGGCGGGCGCGGAAGGGCTTCACCGGCGAGGCCTTGAGCCCCTCGGGATCTACCTTGGCCTCCTCGGCGATGGCCTTCATGGCCCCGATGAAGGCGTCGATGGTCTCCTTCGACTCGGTCTCGGTCGGCTCGATCATGATGGCGCCGTGGACCACCAGCGGGAAGTAGATGGTGGGCGGGTGGAAGCCGTGGTCGATGAGCCGCTTGGCCACGTCCATGGTGATGACCCCGGTCTCCTTCTGGGCGGTGTCGTCGAAGACCACCTCGTGCAGGGAGTCGGTCTCGTAGGGGAGGTGGAAGGTGCCCTGCAACGCGGCCCGCACGTAGTTGGCGTTGAGCACGGCGAGATCGGAGGTGGCCTTGAGCCCCTCCGGCCCCAGCTCGCGCAGGTAGGCCCAGGCCCGCACCATCATCCCGAAGTTGCCGTGGAAGCCGTGGATGCGGCCGATCGACTGGGGCCGCTCGGCGGTCTCGGTCACCAGCCGGTAGGAGCCGCCCTCCTTGACCACCACCGGGAGCGGCAGGAAGGGGACCAGGCCGGCCTTCACCGCCACCGGGCCGGAGCCGGGGCCGCCGCCGCCGTGGGGCGTGGCGAAGGTCTTGTGCAGGTTGTACTGGATGACGTCGAAGCCCATGTCGCCGGGCCGGGCGTTGCCAAGCAGGGCGTTCATGTTGGCGCCGTCGCCGTAGACCAGGCCGCCCTTGGCGTGCACGATCCGGGCGATCTCGGCGATGTCGGTCTCGAAGACCCCGAGCGTGTTGGGGTTGGTGATCATGATGGCGGCCACGTCCTCGTCCATGGCCGCCGCCACGGTGTCGGGGTGGAGCCGGCCGTCCGGGCCGCTGGCCAGGGTGACGCAGCCGTAGCCGTTGAGCGCCGCCGAGGCCGGGTTGGTGCCGTGGGCGGTGTCGGGGATCAGCACCTTCTTGCGCGGGTTGCCGTGGGCGGCGTGGAAGGCGCGGATCACCATCAGCCCGCAGAGCTCACCGTGGGCGCCGGCGGCCGGGTTGAGGGTGGTGGCGTCCATCCCGGCGATCTCGGAGAGGGCCCGCTCCAGCGCGTACATCAGCTCCAGCGCCCCCTGGGCGTGCTCGGCCGGCGCCAGCGGGTGGAGCGAGGCGAAGCCGGGGAGGCGGGCCAGCGCCTCGCTCGACTTCGGGTTGTACTTCATGGTGCAGGAGCCGAGCGGGTAGAACCCGGTGTCGATGCCGTGGTTCCAGGTCGAGAGCCGGGTGAAGTGGCGGACCACCTCCAGCTCGGAGAGCTCGGGCAGCCCGGCGATGCCGCCGCGCAGCAGCGCCGGGGGCAGGTCGGACGCGGCGTCGGGGCCGTGGGCGGGGAGGGAGACGCCGCAGCGCCCCTTCGACCCGTGCTCGAAGGAGAGCGGCTCCTCGTGGACCAGGCCGCGCACCGCGCCGCCCAGGCCGGGGGCGTCGACCTCGGAGGCGCCAGCGCCCTGCTCCATGCTCGGCTTCCACCCGGACTGGTTGCTCACGGCTTCACCGCCTCGGCGAAGAGCTGGATCAGCTCGGGGGTGTGGAGCTCGGTGGCGACGCAGAGCAGCGCCCCCCGGGCCCGGGGGTGATCGGGGAACCAGCGCGACAGCGGCAGCCCGGCGGCGAGGCCGCGCTTGGCGAGCCGGGCCACCACCGCCTCGGCGTCGCCGACGTCGAAGACCTGCTCGTTGAAGACCGGGCCGGTGAAGACCGGCGCGATCCCCACCCGGCCCAGGGCCCCGCGCAGCAGCCGGAGCCGCTCGTGGTTGAGCAGGGCCAGGTCGGAGAGCCCCTGCTTGCCGAGCAGGGTGAGGTGCATGGTGGCGGCCAGCGCGCAGAGGCCGGCGTTGGTGCAGATGTTGGAGGTCGCCTTCTCCCGGCGGATGTGCTGCTCGCGGGTGGAGAGGGTGAGCACGAAGCCGCGGCGGCCGTGCTTGTCGACGGTGGCGCCGCAGACCCGCCCCGGCAGCTGGCGCAGGAACTCCTGCCGGATGGCGAAGAAGCCCGGGGCCGGGCCGCCGAAGCCCATGGGGTTGCCGAAGCTCTGGAAGCTGCCCACCGCCACGTCGGCGCCGAGCGCCCCGGGGGCCTGCAGCAGCCCCAGCGAGACCGCCTCGGCGGTGACCGCCACGGTGAGGGCGCCGGCCGCCTTGGCGATGGCCGCCGCCTCGGGCAGCGCGTCGATGACGCCGAGGGCGTTGGGCCAGCCGATGATCACCGCGGCCGCGCCCGGGGCGGCGGCGGCCAGGGCCGCCAGGTCGGTGCGGCCGTCGGCGCCGAAGGGGACGGTGACGATCTCGTCGCCGGTGGAGGCCAGGTAGGTGGCCAGGGTGTCGCGCCAGGCGGGGTGGACCGCGGCCGAGACCACCACCTTGGAGCGGTCGGTGACCCGGGTCGCCATCAGCGCCGCCTCGGCGGTGGCGGTGGCCCCGTCGTAGAGCGAGCCGTTGGAGACGTCCAGCCCGGTCAGCAGGGTCACGAAGGTCTGCCACTCGAAGAGCGCCTGCAGGGTCCCCTGGGCGATCTCCGGCTGGTAGGGGGTGTAGGCGGTGAAGAACTCGCCGCGCAGCAGCAGCTGGTCGACGGTGGGCGGCACGTGGTGCGGGTAGGAGCCGGCCCCGACGAAGGGCGGGTGGCTGACCACGTTGCGCGAGGCCATCCGTCCCAGCTCGCCGAACAGGGCGATCTCGTCGAGCGCCGGCGGCACGTCGAGCGGGCGCCCGAGCCGGAGCGGGGCGGGGATGGAGCGGAAGAGGTCGGAGACCGACGTCTTCCCGATGACGTCCAGCATGGCGCGGACGTCGTCGGGGGTGTGGGGGTGGTAGCGCAACGGGGCTCCTCGGCGGCGCCGCGCGCCGCGACGGTGGAGGTGGGACTACCCCTGCTCGTCGACGTGGGCCTGGTAGGCCTTGGCGTCGAGCAGGCCGGCCAGCTCCGACGGGTCGGACGGCTCGATGGCGATCATCCAGCCCTCCTCGTAGGGGTCCTCGTTGATGCTCTCGGGGGCCTCGACCAGCGGGTCGTTCACCTCGACCACCTTGCCGGAGATGGGGGCGAAGAGCTCGGAGACGGCCTTGGTCGACTCGACCACGCCGAAGGACTCACCGCGCTTGACCAGGTCGCCGGCCGCCGGCAGCTCGACGAAGACCACGTCGCCGAGCTGGTCCTGGGCGAAGTCGGTGATGCCGACCAGCACCCGGGTCCCCTTCTGGCGGGCCCACTCGTGGTCCTTGGTGTACTTGAGGTCGTCGGGGATGTTCATGATCTCTCCTGGTCAGCGTCCCGTGCGGGAAAGGAAGGGGGTCTTGACGACGGCGGCGGCCACCGGCTTGCCGCGGATCTCCACCGCCAGCGACGAGCCCACCGCCGCCAGCGCCGGCGGCACGTAGGCCAGGCCGATGGAGGTTGTGAGGGTGGGCGAGCGGGTGCCGCTGGTGACCACGCCCACCGGCCGCCCCTCGCGCACCACCGGGTGGCCGTGGCGGGCGATGCCGGGCTCGGTGAGCTGGAAGCCGACCAGCTTGCGCGACAGCCCCTGCTCCTTCTGCTTCACCAGCGCGGCGCGCCCGATGAAGTCGCCCTTGTCGAGCTTGACCACCCAGGCCAGCCCGGCCTCCAGCGGCGTGGCCTCGTCGTCCATGTCGGAGCCGTAGAGCCGGTAGGCCATCTCCAGCCGCAGGGTGTCTCGGCAGCCGAGGCCGGCCGGCTGGATCCCCTCGGGCCGGCCCGCCTCGATGAGGGCGTCCCAGAGCTTCTCGGCCTGCCCGGCCGGGCAGAACAGCTCGAAGCCGTCCTCGCCGGTGTAGCCGGTGCGGGCCACCAGGCAGCTCACCCCCGCCACCGCGCCGGGCGCGTGGCGGTAGGTCTTGATGGCGTCGAGATCGGTCGTGGTCAGGCGCTTCAGCACCGCCAGGGCCTTGGGCCCCTGCACCGCCACCTGCCCCCACTGGTCCGACTCGTTGCTGACGTCGGCGCCGCCGGCGTGCCCCTTCAGCCACTCGAAGTCCTTCTGGCGGTTGGCGGCGTTGACGCAGACCAGCAGGTCCTCGGCGGAGCGCCGGTAGACCACCACGTCGTCGACGATGCCGCCGCTCTCGCGGCAGAGGCAGCCGTACTGGGCCTGGCCGTCGGCGACCTGGGAGAGGTCGTTGGTGAAGACGGCCTGCAGCGCCGCCAGCGCCCGGGGGCCGCGGAAGACCACCTCGCCCATGTGCGAGACGTCGAAGAGGCCGACCGCCTCGCGCACCGCCTGGTGCTCCTCGATGAGCCCCGCGTACTGGACCGGCATGTCCCAGCCGGCGAACTCCACCATCCGCGCGCCGTGGCGGAGGTGGGCGGCGTAGAGCGGCGTTCGGAGGGCCATCGGGGTGGGGCCTCGGGTGGAAGGGGAGGGCGAAGCGGGCGGATTGTAGCGGCGCCGACCCGGGAATCAAGCGTTCCCGGTGAGGAATCGACGCCGCGGGCAGGGCCCTACGGGCGGGGCGTGGCGCCCGGCGCGGGTGGGGCCACCGGCGCAGCCGCGGCCACCGGCCGCGTCGACCCGGGGACCTCGGCCGCCACGCCGTCGCGGTAGCGGAAGTCCACCACCGAGGCGCCGCTCCGCTCGGCGAAGAAGGTCAGCCGCAGGCCGCCGTCGGCCTCGACCGGAGGGGCGGAGATGCGCCAGCAGTTGCCGAAGTCCTCGGTGACCAGCGGCCGGTCGCCGCGCAGGTCGATGACCCGGTACCAGAGCCGGCAGGACGGGGCGCCGTAGTCGATCTCCAGCAGCAGCCAGGCGGGGCGCTCCCGCGAGGGGAGGGCGGCCACCACGCCGATGACCCGGTCGGTGGGGCCGTAGACGGTCTTCCCGCCGGTGACCACGGTGAACTCGCCGCGCTTGTCGTCGATCCGCTTGCGCAGCACCTCGACGCGGCCGGCGCCGGCGCCGAGGGCGTCGACCAGCACCACCCCGGGCGCCACCTCGGCCCCCGGCTTCACCTCACGCTGGCAGGCGGCCAGCCCCAGCAGCCCGACGATCAGCAGCGGCCTCCACATGGTCTCTCCTCCTCCGGCGTCAGCGCCCCGGGGGCGCTCCCGGCGTGCAACGCACCGGCTCGCAGCGGCCGGCGCCGGCGGCGGCGCAGCAGTGGAGCGGCGCCCCCTGCTCGTCCTCGAAGCGGTAGTCCCAGCCCTGCTCGCGCACCGTGAGCACACCCAGCCCCGGGGCGGTGGTGCCGAAGAGCAGCTGGCCGCCCAGGGCGGTCTTCTCGAAGCGCTCCCGGGGGCGGGCGCTGGAGCCGTTGCCGGAGATCAGCACGTCGACGCCGGCGGCGGTGCGCAGGTGCTGCAGGTCGTGATCGTGGCCGGCCAGCCAGGCCCGGACCCGCCCGCCGGCGGCGGCCTCCAGCCGGCCCATGCGGGCCACCCGCTCGGGCTTGTCGAAGTCGCCCTCGTGCACGCCGGCCGTGGTGGGCGGGTGGTGCAGGACCACGAAGCAGGGGCGCCGCTCGCAGCCTCCGAGCGCGCCGTCCAGGAAGGCCAGCTCGGCCTCGAGCGTGAAGCCGCCGTAGTCGGCGTAGACCACGTTGGAGTCCAGCACCACGAAGCGGGCCGGCCCCTCGTCCAGCAGGTAGTGGCGGGCCGGCAGCGACCAGAGCGGGGCGGCGTGGGCCACCGAGAGGCAGGCCTTGCGTCGGGCCACCTGGTCGGTGGAGAGGCCGCGCACGCCGCAGGTGAGGCGCGACCAGACGTCGTGGTTGCCGAGCGCCAGCACGGTGCGGACCGGGGTGCCGGCGAGCAGCCCGGCCAGCGGCGCCTCGTGGAGCCGGGCGAAGGCGGGGTCGGGCGGGCCGGCCGGCGGCGTGGCCACGGAGTTGTCGTCGGCGGCGAAGGCGCAGGCCTCGGCGCCGGGGAGCGACGCATCCGGGCCGCACTGGTAGATCAGGTCGCCGGCGAAGAGGGCCAGGGCGAAGGGGGCGCGGGCGTGGAGCGCGGCGCTGGCGGCGGCCACGGCCGCCTGCTGCGGGGTGTTCTCGCCGAAGTCGCCGAGGTGGAGCACTCGCACCCCGCCGGCGCTCGCCGCCGGGGGCGGGGGCGGGGGCGAGGACTCGGCGGCGCCGTGCCGGACCGTGGTGCGGCCGGCGCAGGCCGCGCAGCCGGCGGTGACGGCCAGCAAGGCGATGGCCAGGCTCGACCGGAGGCTCACGTCGCCGTCCGGGCCGCCAGGGCCACCGTGTTGGCCAGCAGCATGGCGATGGTCATGGGGCCGACGCCGCCCGGGACCGGGGTGATGGCGGCGGCGCGCTTGGAGGCCTCGCCGAACTCCACGTCTCCCACCAGCTTGCCGTCGGCGCCGCGGTTCATGCCCACGTCGATGACCACCGCGCCCGGCTTCAGCCAGGCCCCCTTGATGATCTCCGCCTTGCCCACGGCGGCGATGACCACGTCGGCGCGCCCCACCTCGGCCGCCAGGTCGGGGGTGCGGGAGTGGGCGATGGTGACGGTGGCGTGGCGCTCCAGCAGCATGGCCGCCTGGGGCTTGCCGACGATGTTGGAGCGGCCCACCACCACGGCGTGCTTCCCCTTGAGCTCCACCCCGGCCTCGTCGAGCAGCCGCATCACCCCGTGGGGCGTGCAGGCGCGCGGCGCCGGCTTGCCGGTCCACAGGCAGCCGACGTTGAAGGGGTGGAAGCCGTCGGCGTCCTTGTGCGGGGCGATGGCCTCGAGCACCGCCGCCTCGGCGATCTGCTTCGGCAGCGGCAGCTGGACCAGGATGCCGTGGACGGCCGGGTCGGCGTTGAGCCGCCCGATGAGGGCGAGCAGCTCGACCTGGGTGGCGCTGTCCGGCAGGTGGTGCTCGGTGGAGACGATGCCGGTCTCGGCGCAGGCCTTGATCTTGTTCCGGACGTAGACCGCGGAGGCCGGGTCGTCGCCGACGCGCACCACGGTCAGCCCGGTGGCCACCCCCTTCAGCTTCAGGGCCGCCACCTGCTCCGCCACCTCCGCCCGGACCCGGGCGGCCACTGCCTTGCCGTCGATGATCATTGGGGGGCGGAGTATAGCCGCCTTCCGACCCGTCGGGGCGGGGGTCCTGGAGGGCCCGGCGGGCTATCATCCGGGCCTGCGAACGGAGAGCTCCATGGAGAAGGACTGCAAGGTCTGCGGCACCCCGCTGGACGAGGCGAACGCGTGCGTCACCTGCGAGGCCAAGGCGGAGGGGCTCGCCCTGGTGCTCCGCAACGCCTTCCCGCAGGTGCGGGAGCTGATGGCCCTGCTCGAGGAGCAGGGGCTCTCGGCGGAGATGGAGAAGGTGCCGGGGACCACGCCCCAGGAGCGCCACCACCCGCGGTGGAACCTCTACGTGCCGGAGGCCGAGGCGGAGGCGGCCCGGGCCTTCCTGGGGCGCGACTGGGCGGCGCTGCTCGGAGACGCCGGGGCCCGCGAGGCGGCGGCGCGCGGCGCGGCCAGCCTGGATCTCGACCAGGGGGGCGAGATCGAATGCCCGGCCTGCGGTCACCGCTTCGCCGCCTCGGCGACGCAGGCCGAGTGCCCGGAGTGCGGGCTGTCGCTGGGCGCCCCGGGCGAGCCGTCCGACGAGAAGGGGCGAGGGTAGCTGGCCGGGCTGGCGCCGTGTGGCCAGTCAATTCAGTTGGTTGGTTGGCCGGGTGGGAAATCGGCGGCGCCGGTGAATAGCCGGGCCGGGGGCCGCGTCGGTCCATCAACGAACCAGGCCGCCCGAGCGGCCGCCCCCAAGGAGAACACCACATGAAGCTTGCCAAGACCCTCGCTGCCGTCGTCGCCTTCGCCTTCGTCGCCCCGGCCTTCGCCGAGGAGGCCAAGCCGGCCGCTGCCCCGGCTGCTGCTCCTGCCGCGGCTCCTGCCGCCGCTCCCGTGAAGGCCGAGAAGAAGGTCGAGAAGAAGGTCGAGAAGAAGACCGAGAAGAAGGTCGAGACCAAGACCGAGACCAAGACCGAGACCAAGGCCGAGCCGAAGAAGTAACCAGCCTCCAGTTGCCGCTTCAGGCGCGCCGGGTTCCGCGAGAGCAGGGCCGGCGCGCTTCGTCTTTTCGGGAGCCGGGGCGCGGCTCAGCGCCGGACCAGCAGCTCGGTCACCAGCTCCGGCGAGGCCATGGCCCGGTCGATCGAGGTGGCCAGCTCACCGGCCTGCCGGCGCGCCAGGTCGAGCAGCAGCGCCCCGGCCTCGCCCCCGGAAAGGAGCCGCGGGTCGTCGAGGCGGGCCAGCGCCGCCACCGCCGCCGGCAGCTCGCGGGCCGGGATGGGGACCGGCTCGAAGCGCCGCCCCAGCCGCTGGTTGGCCAGGGCGGTCAGGTAGAGAGCCGACAGCCGCGGCGCCTCCCCCTCGGCCTCCAGCGGAGCCAGCGCCAGGTCGCGCGCCAGCGCCGCCAGCCCGTCGCAGAGGTCGAGCGCGGCGGCGGTCCGGGTCAGGTCGAGCGAGGAGAGGAAGCGGCGCGGCTCCATGGCGGCGACCGACGGGGTCCCCCACTCCTCGCGGGGCCGCTCGATCCCGGGGTGGAAGCGGGGCCGGCGCGAGGCCAGCGCCTCCAGCAGCTCGCCGAGCGGCGCGTCGAGCAGCGGCGTCCCTCGCCGGCCCGCCCCGCCGCCCCGGTGGAGCCGGTCGGCCCGCCAGGACAGCTGCAGCACCCGCCCGAAGCCCTCCTGGAAGAGCCGCTTCACCGGGGTGGCGGCCAGCACCTCGGCGGCCCGGGCCTCGTCGTCCCCCGCCAGCCGCTCCAGCCCCAGCTCCACCATGGCCCGGGCCCCGGCCACCGCGGCCCGGACCTGGTCGAGATCGACCGGGTCGATGCCGTCGGCCACCAGCACGGCGTTGCCGGCGGTGATGAGCTGCGGGTCGAGCCCCTCGCGGTCGGCCGGGTCGAGCAGCTGCGCGGCGCGGGCCAGCAGCGAGCGGCCGGCGAGCGGCGCCAGGAAGAAGCCGGGGGACCGGCTGGGCTGCCCGGGGGCCTCGGCGGGGCGGGCCGGCGGCCGCGCGTACCAGGAGAGGGCCTCCTCCAGCGACGGGTAGCCGAGGTCGGCGAGCCGCCCCTGGCGCCAGCGCAGCGCCGACTCCTCCAGCTCGCTGGGGAGCTCCCAGGCCAGCGCCCCCAGCAGCCGGGAGGACTTGAACGGGTCCTCGGCCTCGAGGTCGTCGAGCAGGCCGCGGATGGCCACGAACTCGGTCCCCTCGACCACGAACTCGATCAGGTAGGCGCCGTCGGAGGTCTTCCAGGCCTGGTCGCTGACCACCTCGGGATCGTCGTTGACGCGCAGGTCGTGGACGCGGACGGCGTCGCGCAACACCAGGAAGATCAGCTCCTGGTCGAGCGCCGCCATCTTGCGGGCCAGCCGGGTGGCCAGCCGGGTGTCCTGCGGGGCGCCGGAGCGGGCGGCGCGCAGCCAGGGGAGGACGCGCCGCGGCTCGAGCTGGCCGTGGCGCCAGGCGTCGAGGTCGAGGAAGACGCGGAACTGCTCGGCCGAGGCCAGCTGCACCAGCTCGATCGAGTCGGCCAGGCCGATCTCGCGGATGGTGAAGTAGAGCTCGTCGGCGGGGAGGGCCCGGACCAGCGCCCCGGGGTTGGGCGCGTCGAGGATGAGGTCGAGCCTCCGGCTGCCGCTGGCCGCGCCCAGCTGGACGCGGATGGTCGCCAGCTGCGCCGGCGTCAGGGGCTGCTCGGGCTGCTTCGCCATGGGGAGGGGCGCCAGGCCCCCGGCGCTATGCCGAGGCGGCGGTGATGGTGCGACGGCCCGCCTTCTGGACCTTGTTGGCCTTCAGGCAGCGGGTGCAGACGCGGACGTGCTTGACCTCGCCGGCGTCGTTGATGCGGACGGAGCGCAGGTTGGGGAGCGACCGGGTCTTGGACTTGTTGTTGGCGTGGGAGACGGTGTTGCCGACGAGCGGCCCCTTCCCACAAACTTCGCAGCGGCGTGCCATGTCTGATTCTCCGAAAACCGAAAGAGCGCGGCATATTACGGATCCGCGCCTGAAATGCAAGGGGGGCGCCGAGAAAGGCCGCCGCGGGGGGGTCAGCGGGGCTTTCCCTTCAGCCCCAGGTGGGCCGCGGCGTGGGCCGCCGCCTGGAGCCCGGCGAACAGCTCGCCCTCCAGCCCGAGCCCCGGCAGCACCTCGCCGTTGGCCAGGAAGGTGTTCCGCCAGGGCGACCGGACCGGCAGCCCGCCCGCTCCCAGCGGCGAGGCGGCCTCGAAGCCGAGCTGGTGCGGGACCGGCGGCGGCTCGGCGCGGTGGACCAGGTGGCGCTCGCCGAAGGGGAAGGCGCCGTCGAGGGCACGCCGCAGCCGGGCGCGGCTCGACGCCTCGTCGCCGCCCGGCGGGAGGAGCGTGAAGGCCGAGGCGGTGAAGTGGCCCGGGGCGGCCTCCGCCGGCGCCCCGCGGCGGGTCTCGCGGCGGGCCGGTGAGAGCTCGAGGAGCACGGCGTCGCCCGGCGTCCCTCCCTCCTCGAGGAGCAGGGCGGCGTCCCCCAGCCCGGGCGGGCGGGCCGCGGCGCGGAGCAGCAGGTGGCAGGCGGCGAGCCGGGGGCCGGGCCGGACCGCCAGGAGCGTCTTCGCCGCCCGGCCGCCCCGCCCCTCGGCGGGGAGCAGCTCGGCGAGGCGGGCCAGCGGGCAGGCGACGACGAAGGCCCGGGCCAGCCGGGTGTCGGAGGTGCCGGCGACGCGGATCATCGCGAGCCGCCCCCCCTCCAGGCCGATCGACTCGATGCGCGCCGGCTCGGCGGCCGAGCCCAGCACCTCGCCGCGGGTCTCGGCGATGCGGCGGCGGAGCCCGTCGTCGATCCCGGCGGCCGTGGCCACGGGGCGGTGGAGCCCCCCGAGCGCCACCCCGGCCAGCCGCCCGAGGACGAAGGCGGAGGGAGGCCCGGCCAGGCGGCCGAGGAAGCCGGCCAGGGCGGTGAGCGCGGTGGCCAGCGGGGCGTCCCCCAGCGCCGCCAGGGGGGAGGGGCCGGTGAGCAGCGCCCGGTCGAGCCCGGTCTCGGCGGCGGCGCGCCGGACGGCGCGGTCGAGCGACCAGCGATCGAGCAGGCCGGCGGGGGGGAGCGGCGGCGCCCCCTTGAGCAGCGCCCCGCCCAGCTCGGCCGAGGCGGCCAGCCGGGCCAGGCCGGCGGCCAGCGCCGCGGCCTCGGCGGGCCACTCGCGCTGGAGCTCGCGCCCCAGCCTGGCAGGGTCGGGGGCCAGCGCCAGCCGCTGGCGCGGCAGCAGCACCTGCAGCGGCGGGTCGAGCGGCTCGAGCGAGCGGGTGGCGTCGGTGGCCAGCCCCAGGTCGGTGAGCAGCGCCTCGGCGGCGGGGAGCGCGCGCAGGGAGGGGCGGAGGGTCGGCCCGACCGGGAAGAGCCAGCCGCCGTCGGCGCGCGAGAGGCTGGCGCCCCCCTCGTCGAGGAGCAGGACCCGGAAGCCCCGCCGCGAGAGCAGGGCGCCGGCCGCCGCGCCGCCCACGCCGCCGCCGACGACGCAGACGTCGTAGACCCGCTGGGTGGCCGGGGGCCTGATGGGGGTGGCCATCAGGCCAGCTCGGTGGACGGTGAGCGGAGCCGCTCGGCCGGGGCGGCGCCGCCGTCGAGCCGGACCCGGCGCCCCTGGAGCGAGAGCCGCCGCTCGGCGATCCACTGGATGGCCTGCGGGTAGAGCCGGTGCTCCTGCTCGAGGATGCGCGCCGCCAGCGTCGCCTCGGTGTCGCCGTCGAGCACCGGCACCGCGGCCTGGGCGATGACCGGGCCGGTGTCGGTCCCCTCGTCGACGAAGTGGACGGTGCAGCCGGCCACCTTGACGCCGGCCTCCAGCGCCTGCCGCGGCCCGTGCAGGCCGGGGAAGGCGGGGAGCAGGGCCGGGTGGATGTTCACCACCCGTGGACAGAGGCGCGAGGCCTCGGTGGGGCCGAAGGCGCGCAGGAAGGCGGGCGTGACCAGCCGCATGTAGCCGGCCAGGCAGACCAGGTCGACCCCGGCCTGCTCCAGCCGGGCCACCACCGCGGCGTCGTAGCCGGCGCGGTCGGCCACCCCCTTCGACGGCAGGCAGGCGGTGGTCACCCCGGCGCGCGCGGCCCGGTCGAGGGCGCCGGCGCCGGGGACGTTGGAGACCACCAGGGCCACGGCGGCGTCGATGCGCCGGGCGGCGCAGGCGTCCAGCAGGGCCTGGAGGTTGGTCCCCCCGCCCGAGGCCAGGACGCCCAGCCGGATCACCGGACCACCTCGCAGGTGGCCTCGCCGGCGCCCTTCTCGATGGCGCCCACGGTCCAGCTCTCCAGGCCGCGGCCGCGCAGCACCTCGTGGACCACCGCCTCGTCGGGGGGAGCGACCACGATGGTGAGCCCCAGCCCCATGTTGAAGGTCCGGAACATCTCGTCGTGCGGGACGTTCCCCTCGCGCTCGATGAGCTCGAAGATGGGCGGCCGCGACCAGCGCCGCTCGTCGAGCACGGCGCGGGTGCCGTCGGGGAGGTTGCGCGGCATGTTGCCGGGCAGGCCGCCGCCGGTGATGTGGCCGAAGGACTTGACCTGGACCCGCTCCAGCAGGGCCAGGACGTCCTTCGAGTAGATGCGCGTCGGCTCCAGCAGGAGGTCGGCCAGGGTCCGGCCGCCGCAGGTCTCCGGCCGCCAGTCGAGCGGGTGCTTCTCCAGCAGCGCCTTGCGGGCCAGCGAGTAGCCGTTGGAGTGGAGCCCCGAGGAGGCCACGCCGAGGACCAGGTCGCCGGGGACCACCCGGGTGCCGTCGATGATGCGGGGGCGGTCGACGCAGCCGACCGCGAAGCCGGCCAGGTCGTACTCGCCGCGCTCGTAGAAGCCGGGGAGCTCGGCGGTCTCGCCGCCGATCAGCGCGCAGCCGGCCTGCAGGCAGCCGGCGGCGATCCCCTTGACCACCTCGGCCCCCTGCTCGGCGGAGAGCTTGCCGGTGGCGTAGTAGTCGAGGAAGAAGAGCGGCTCGGCGCCGACCACGGCGATGTCGTTGACGCACATGGCGACCAGGTCGATGCCCACGGTGGCGTGCCGGTTGGCGGCGAAGGCGACCTTGAGCTTGGTGCCGACGCCGTCGGTGCCGGAGACCAGCACCGGCTGCTTGTACTTCGACACGTCGAGGGCGAAGAGGCCGCCGAAGCCGCCGATGCCGGCCAGCACCTCCGGCCGCATGGTGGGCCGGGCGTGGGGCTTGATCAGCTCGACGAGCCGGTCGCCCTCGTCGATGTCGACGCCAGCGTCGCGGTAGGTGAGGGACATGCGCCCCCTGTACCGCGGGCGGGGCCGGGGCCGCAAGGCGTTCCCGGGAGGCCGCCGCCTCCGGCGGACGCTTCGTTGGCGCGGCGCGCCTGTCTGCTACCATGGGCGAACCCGATGGCCGCCCCCCGCCGCGCCCTGTTCCGCATCGACGCCTTCCGGCTGGCGCTCTACGTCGGGCTGGTGCTGACCGGCCTCCACCTCCTCGACGTCCTCTGGGCGCGCAAGGGCTCGCAGCTCCCGGTGATCTCGCGCATCGAGTACGCCGCCCAGGACTACGCCCTGACCACGCTGCGAGGCCCGCGGGCCCCCTCCGGCGACGTGCTCATCGTGGCCATCGACGAGCGCTCCATCGAGGCGCTGGGGATCTGGCCCTGGAGCCGGGCCCAGATGGCCCGGCTGGTCGAGGCCCTGGCCGCGGCGGGCGTCCAGGCGGCCGGCTTCGACATGATCTGGAGCGACGCCGACGTCCAGGGGGCGCGCGCCGCCGAGGTGGCGCGGCGGATCAAGGCGGCCCGGGCCCTGGCCACCGGCGAGGAGGCGGCCCGCCTCGACGGGATCTGGGGGGCGGCGCGCTGGAGCGACCTCTCCATCCCGCCCGACGCCGACCCCACCGGCCTGCTCGCCGACGCCATCGAGAGCGCCCACAACGTCACCATCGGCTTCATGTTCCGCAGCGACGTGACCAGCCCGGCCGCCGCCCAGGAGGCGGTGAAGCGGCTCCGCTTCTTCCAGACCGAGCCGGTGCACGTCATCGACGACCAGCAGCGCATCGTCGCCGACCCGGCCGGGGGGCAGCGGACGGCCGGCCGGTCCTTCCCCGGGGTGCTGACGCCGGTGGACGAGCTGATCAAGGTCTCCAACAGCGGCGGCTACTTCACCGTGCTCCCCGACGCCGACGGCGTCTTCCGCCGCTACCACCTGGTGGCCAGCACCGGAGGCGTCACCTTCCCCTCGCTGGGGCTGGCGCTGCTGGCCCGGGTCAAGGGGCGGGGCGGGGTCCCGGCCCCCATCTTCCCGGTGGGCGTGGCCGGCTCCAGCGTGCTGGTGGGGGCGCGCCTCGGCGACCTGGAGATCCCCACCGACGACTTCGGGCGGGCGCCGCTCTCCTACTACGGCCACTTCCGCGACTTCCCCTCGGTCTCGGCGGTCGACGTGCTCACCGGCAAGGTGGGGCCGGAGCGGCTGCGCGGCAAGCTGGTGGTGGTGGGCGCCACCGCCCCGGGGACCTGGGACCAGCGGGTGACCCCGTTCGACGACAACGCCCCCGGCGTCATCACCCACGCCACCTTCGTGGAGAACGTGCTGCACGGCGAGCTGCTGGAGCGGTCGCAGCGGGTGGTGGCGGGCGAGGTGCTGGCCATGGCGCTGGCCTCGGTGGGGCTGGCCTGGCTCTTCTCCCGGGTCGGCCCGGTGGCGGCGGCCCCGGCGCTGCTGGCGGTCACCGCGCTCTGGGGGGCGGTCTCGGTGCTGGCGCTGCGGCGCTTCAACCTGGTGCTGGCCACCGGCCTGCCGCTGCTGCAGGTGCTCAGCATGTTCCTCACCGCCACCACCTACCGCTTCTTCTCCGAGGAGCGGGCCAAGCGCAAGGCGCGCGACTCCTTCTCCCGCTTCCTGGCGCCGGCCATCGTCGACGAGGTGCTGGGGCGCGAGGGCTCGCTGCAGCTGGGCGGGGAGAAGCGTGAGCTGACCGCGCTCTTCGCCGACATCCGCGGCTTCACCACCATCTCCGAGCGGCTCGACCCGCACCGGCTGCTGGAGCTGCTCAACCAGTACCTGACCCCCATGACCGACGTCATCGTCTCCCGCCACCAGGGGACGCTCGACAAGTACATGGGCGACGCCATCATGGCCTTCTGGGGGGCGCCCAAGGCGCAGCCGGACCACGCGCTGCGGGCCTGCCAGGCGGCGCTGGAGATGCTGCGCGAGCTGGAGCGGCTGCGGCGGGGCTGGGCCGCCGACGGGCTGCCGGACATCGACATCGGCATCGGCCTCAACACCGGCCCCATGTCGGTGGGCTTCGTCGGCAGCCAGGACCGCTTCTACAACTACACCATCCTCGGCGACGCGGTGAACCTGGCCTCGCGGCTGGAGGGGGCCAACAAGCAGTACGGCACCCGCATCATCATCGGGCAGGAGACCTGGGCCCAGGTGCAGGGGAGGGTGGTGGCGCGGCCGCTCGACCTGCTGCGGGTCAAGGGCAAGCTGGAGCCGGTCCGCATCTACGAGCTGATGGGGATGGGGCCGGCCTCGGCGGCCGACGCCGCCTTCCTCGAGGCCTTCGCCTGGGGGTACGGGGCCTGGCGGGCCCAGCGCTGGGACGAGGCCATCGCCCGCTTCGAGGACGCCGACCGGCTCCGCGGCGGCGACGAGTGCTCGCGGGTGTACATCACCCGCTGCGAGCGGATGCGCCTCGAGCCGCCCGGCCCCGACTGGGACGGCGCCTTCACCATGGAGACCAAGTGAACGTGGCGCCGCCCAAGGGTGCGCGGCGCCTGGACCATTCTTTGACGGCCCGTTCGGCGTCGGCTAAGTGACCAGCGAGGATCTCCGCCCCCGAATGTCCGACGACCCCCTCTTCCAGCGCTTCGGCCGGGAATTCCCCCGGGGGACCGTCCTCTTCCACGAGGGGGACCCGGGCCGGGAGATGTTCGTCATCAACGCCGGCAGCGTCACCATCACCAAGCGGGTCGGCGAGGTGGAGAAGATCCTCTCCCGGCTCGGCGTCGGCGAGTTCCTCGGCGAGATGGCCATCCTCAACAACAAGCCGCGCAGCGCCACCGCGGTCTGCGCCGAGGACTGCCGGCTGCTGGTCATCGACGCCAAGACCTTCGAGACCATGATCCGCTCCAACGCCGAGATCGCGGTCCGGCTCATCAAGAAGCTCTCCGACCGGCTGGCCGAGGCCAACGAGCAGATCGAGAACCTGCTGCTCACCGACGCCGCCTCGCGGGTGGTGCACTGGCTGTCGGTGACCGCCGAGCGCGGCACCCGGACCGCGGCCGGCATGAAGATCGACATGGCGCCCCGCGACCTGGCGGCCCGCGTCGGGGTCAAGCCCGACCAGGCCGACGAGGCGCTCATGAAGCTGCTCAAGGCCAAGATCATCTCGGTCCACCCCGACGGCTTCGTGGTGCCCGACACCGACAAGCTCCGCCACTTCCTGGAGTTCCTCCAGATGAAGGCCCAGTTCGGGGAGGCCGGGTGAAGTTCCGCGTCCTCGGCTGCTCGGGGGGCGAGCTCCCCCACCACCGGACCACCTGCTTCCTGGTGGACGGGCGGCTGGCCATCGACGCCGGGGCGCTGACCTCCTCGCTGACGCTGTCCCGCCTGCTCAAGGTCGACGACGTGGTGCTGACCCACAGCCACTTCGACCACATCAAGGACGTGCCGCTGCTGGCCGACCTGCTGGTGGGGCGGCGCACCACGCCGGTGCGGGTCCACGCCTCCACCGAGTGCGCCGAGACGCTGCGCCAGAGCATCTTCAACGGGAAGCTCTGGCCCGACTTCACCCGCATCCCCTCGGCGCGGGCGCCGGTGCTGGAGCTGCGCTCCTTCACCACCGGGCAGGCCTTCCAGGCCGGCGCGCTGCGCTTCCAGCCGGTGCCGGTCCGCCACCCGGTCGAGTCGGTGGGGTTCGTGGTCTCCAACGGCCGGACCTCGTTCGCCATCTCCGGCGACACCGGGCCGACCACCGGGTTCTGGAGGCTGGTCAACGCCACCAGCGGCCTCAAGGCGGTGCTGGTCGAGCTCTCCTTCCCCAACGAGCTGCAGCGGCTGGCCGACCTCTCCGGTCACCTGACGCCGCAGACGCTGGCCCGGGAGCTGGCCAAGCTGAAGGATGCCAGCCTCCCCATCCTGCTCTACCACCTGAAGCCGGGCTACGTGCCCAAGCTGCGCCGCGAGGTGGCCGCGCTCGGCCTCCCGCAGGTGCGCATCCTCAAGGTCGGCGACACCTTCACCTTCTGAAGCCGGGGACGGCGCGGCGGGCGCCTGCACGGCCGGGGTGGCGTCGGAGCCATCGGTGAAGCCAGTTGGCGGTCCATGACGCGCTCCGTCGAGCGCTCGGCCTGTCGTCCCCGTTCCCCCGACCCCGCTTCCGGGTGTAAACAAGCCCGGCCGGGTCGTTCCTGAAGCCGACCGGCCCGACCGCACCGAGGAGCTCCGCACCCATGGCCTGGTTCTCGAAAGAAAAGAAGCTCAAGTCGAAGGGCGGCGCGGCCGAGGGCCAGCCCGCCCCCGCCAAGAAGGGCGAGGGGATCTGGAACAAGTGCGACGGGTGCGCCGAGGTGGTCTACAAGGCCGACCTGGAGAAGAACTGGAACGTCTGCCCGCTCTGCGGCCACCACGAGGTCCTGCCGGTGCGGCGGCGCTTCGACCTGCTGCTCGATCCCGGCACCTTCCAGGAGCTCGACGTCGACCTGACCCCGCAGGACCCGCTCGGCTTCACCGACGCCAAGAAGTACAAGGACCGGCTCAAGTCGACGCTCAAGGCCACCGGCCTGCGCGACGCCTTCGTCTCCGGGGTGGGGGCCATCGGCGGCCACCCGGTCTCCATCGGCGCCTTCGCCTTCGAGTTCATGGGCGGGTCGATGGGCTCGGTGGTGGGCGAGAAGGTGGCCCGGGTCATCGACCGGGCCTACGAGCGGCGCATCCCCTGCATCGTCTTCAGCTCCACCGGCGGCGCCCGCATGCAGGAGGGGATCTTCTCCCTGATGCAGATGGCCAAGACCTCGGCGGCGCTCAACCGCTTCCGCGCCGTGCACAAGCCCTACGTCTCGGTGATGCTCCACCCCACCACCGGCGGCGTGGCCGCCTCCTTCGCCTGGCTGGGCGACGTGGTCATCGCGGAGCCCAAGGCCCTGATCGGCTTCGCCGGCCCGCGGGTCATCGAGCAGACCATCCGCGAGAAGCTGCCGCCCGGGTTCCAGCGCTCCGAGTTCCTGCTGGAGCACGGCATGATCGACGCCATCGTGCCGCGCCTGGAGATGCGGGACCGGCTGGCGCAGATCCTCTCGCTGCTGGGCTGAAGGCCGGCGGCCCGCGGCGCGGCATGGTCGATCCGCACCGGTACCTGGAGGCGCTCTCGCCCCTGGCGATGCGCTTCGGGCTGGAGCGCGTGGCCCGGGCCCTCGACGGGCTCGGCCACCCGGAGCGGGCCGCCCCCATCCTCCACGTCGCCGGCACCAACGGGAAGGGCTCCACCTGCGCCATGGCCGCGGCCGCCCTGGGCGCCGCCGGGCACCGCGCCGGGCTCTACACCTCGCCGCACCTGGAGCGGTTCAACGAGCGGATCGCCGTCGACGGCGCCCCCATCTCCGATGAGGACCTGGCCGAGGCGGTGGCCGAGGTCCGCGCCGCCTGCCCGTGGCACGATGGCGGCGAGCCCGAGGAGCGGCTCAGCTACTTCGAGTTCGCCACCCTGGCCGGGCTGGTCCACTTCGCGCGCGCCGGGGTCGGGGTCTCGGTGCTGGAGGTGGGACTGGGGGGGCGGCTCGACGCCACCAACGCGGTGAGCCCGGCGGTGACCGCGGTGGCCGCCATCGGGCTCGACCACACCCAGTGGCTGGGGGAGACGGTCGAGGCGGTGGCGCGGGAGAAGGCCGGCATCTTCAAGCCCGGGATCCCGGCGGTGGTCCACGCCGTCCAGCCCCCGGGCGTGCTGGAGGCGCTGCGCCAGGCGGCGGCCGCGGCCGGGGCCCCCTTCGAGGTGGCGCCGGCCCGCTGGGATGGGCCGGTGGCGCTGGCCGGGGCCCACCAGCGCGGCAACGCCGGGCTGGCGGCGGCGGCGCTGCGATCCCTGGCCCGGGCGGGTGTGACCGTGGGTGAAGCGGAGATCGCCCGCGGGATCGCCACCGCCCGCTGGCCGGGGCGGCTGGAGACCGTGGCCGGGGTGCTGCTCGACGGCGCCCACAACCCCGACGGCGCCCGGGCCCTGGCGGCGGCCCTCGGCGAGCTCCACCCCGGCCGGCCGGTCGAGCTGGTCTTCGGCGCGCTCGGCGACAAGGACCACCGGGGCATGCTGGCTGCCCTGGCGGGCGCGGTGCGCCGGGTCCACCTGGTGGCGCCGGCGACCCCGCGGGCCCGCGCCGTGGGGGAGCTGGAGGCCGCGGCCGCGGCGCTGGGGCTGCCTTCGGCGCGGCACCACCGGCTGGACGGGGCCCTGGCGGCGGCGCGGGCCGCGGCGGCCGACGGGGCGCTGGTGGCGGTGGCCGGCTCGCTCTACCTGGTGGGCGAGGCCCGGGCGCTGCTGGGCGCCGGCCCGGAGCGTTGAGGACCGCCGCGGCGCCGGCCGATATCGGCGGGGCCGGATTCTTCGGGCCCCGGGAGGTGCGTGCTATCTTTTTCGCCGGAATCGACCGACGGAGCCCTCCGATGCGATCCAGCCTGTCCCTCGCCCTCTGCCTCACTCTCCTCGCCGGCGCCGCCCAGGCGCAGGACCTCAACGTCATCACTGGAGTCGAGGTGAAGGCGGAGGGCAACCTGGTGCTGGTGACGGTGAAGGGGAGCAAGCCGCCCAACTTCACCACCTTCTCGATGGCCGACCCGGCCCGCTTCGTCATCGACTTCTCCGAGGCCAGGTTCCAGGGCGTGCCCGAGGACGTGCGCGTCGACGACGGCGTGATCCGGGTGGTCAAGAACCTGGCCTACGGCGCCGGCGCCACCGCCATCGCGCGGGTGATGCTGGCCTTCAGCGTCGACGTGGAACCTCCCGACGTCCAGACCGACGGCAACTCGCTGGTGGTGAAGGTGTTCAAGCCGGGGGCCGCCGCCGTGGCCGCCGCCCCCGCCGGGGCCGGCGCGGCCCCGGTCGCGGCTGCCGCCGAGGACGCCGCGGCCAAGGCCACGGTCGCCAAGGCCGAGGCCGACGAGGCGGCTCGCCAGGAGGCGCTGGCGCGCGACCGGCGCGAGGCCGAGGCCAGGGAGCAGGCCCGGCTGACCGCCGAGGCGACCGCCAAGGAGCGCGAGGCCCAGGCCAGGGCCGAGGCCGAGGCCCGGACCCGCGAGGCCGAGAAGGTGGCCGCCGAGCAGGCCGCGGCCGACGAGGCCGCCCGGGTGGCGGCCGAGGCGCGCCGCGCCGAGATCAAGGCCAAGGTCGCCGCCGGGGAGGCCCAGCCGGTCAAGCTCCAGGAGGAGCCGGTGGCCGCCGCCGAGGCGAAGCCGACCGCCGGCGAAGTGGCCGCCGCCGAGCAGGCCAAGGCCGATGCCCAGGCCAGGCGGGAGATCGACCAGGCCCTTGCCGCCCAGCAGACTGCCGACGCCAGGGCTGCCGACGCCAGGGCTGCCGACGCCAGGGCTGCCGACGCCAGGGCTGCCGACGCCAGGGCTGCCGACGCCAGGGCTGCCGACGCCAGGGCTGCCGACGCCAGGGCTGCCGACGCCAGGGCTGCCGACGCCAGGGCTGCCGACGCCAGGGCCGCCGACGCCAGGGCCGCCGACGCCAGGGCCGCCGCCGCGCCCGCCTCCCGGCCGCTCTCCCCGATGACCGAGGTCCCGCCGCCGCCGGCCCGCCCGTCCAAGCTGCAGGCGGTCGGCTTCCAGCAGCTGCCCACCGTTTCCCGGGTCTTCGTGAAGACCAGCGTCACGCCCCGCTTCACCATCACCGACGTCGGCGACGACGTGGTGCGCCTGGAGGTGGAGAACACCAGGTCGAGCCGGCGCAACGACACCCGCCCGCTCGACACCTCGTTCTTCCCGTCGGCGGTGGCGATGATCACGCCCAGCAAGCAGGGCACCTCCTACGTCGTCGACATCAAGCTCAGGAAGCGGGTCCCCTACCAGCAGAAGCTGGAGGGGGACGTGCTGGCCATCGACTTCGAGCGGCCCGCCGCCGGCGCGGGCGAGGCCGCCGGCCGGCCGGCCGCCGCCACCGGCGAGGGCAGCCAGGACAACCAGCAGGGGATCATCGTCGCCCCCGAGGAGAAGGCCGGCGAGGCCGCCCCGGACGACGCCGAGCCCGCGGCGGAGCCGCCCGCGAAGCAGTAGAGTCCCCGGGTGCCCATTCTCGTCGCCCTGGCCGCGGCCGGGTTGTTCGCCGCCGCCGCCCCGCCGCCAGGCGAGGGGAGCGACGGGGGCGAGGCCAGGGTCAAGGCCACCACCGCCAGCTTCGACGTCGCCACCGGCACCTACCGGCTCGAGGGCGAGGTGCAGATCACCCGCGGGGCCGTGACGCTGCGGGCCGGGAGGGCCTCCTACGACTCCCGCACCGGCGAGGTGACCGCCAGCGGCGGCGTGCTGCTGATCGACCCCACCCGGGTGCTCTCCGCCGAGGAGGTCCACGCCCTCCTCGACGGTCCGTTCGAGGCCCGCCAGGTGGTGGCCTACTACAAGCTCAAGCCGACCCGCTTCGGGGCCGCGGCCACGCTGGAGGAGGCCGCCCGCTGCGGCCCCAACAGCCTGCGCGCCGAGGGGCGGGAGGTCACCAGCGGCGGCGACGGCCGGCTCCTGCTCAAGGAGGCCAGGCTCTCGCTCTGCGACTGCCCGGGCGGCGGGGCGCCCTCCTGGGAGCTGCGGTCGCGGTCCTCCACGGTGTCCCCGGGGCAGGAGGCGCGGCTGGAGTGGCCGGTGCTCTACCTGACGCCCCGCTTCCTCTTCATCGACCACCCGGTGCCGGTGCTGACGCTCCCCTGGCTCACCGTGCCGCTGGCGCCGCGGGTCTCCGGCCTGCTGGTCCCCCTGCTCGGCTCCACCGGGCCGACCGGCTGGACGGTGGGCCAGCCCATCTTCCTGACGCTGGGCCCTTCCGCCGACCTGACCGTGGCCCCGGGGTACGCCTTTGGCCAGGCGGCCTCGGCGGTGGCGCGGGGCGACGCCTCGGTGCGGGGACCGGGGGTGGCGCTGGAGGGGCGCTGGGCCCCGGTGGACGGGGCGGCCGGCCTGCTCCGGCTCGACCTCCAGGACGACCTCGACGACGAGGCGGTGCCGGCCCAGGGGATCGTCGGGGCCTCCGGACTCCGCTGGGCGCTGCGCGGCGACTGGGCCCAGCGCTTCGGCGACCAGACCTCGCTGCGGGTGGCGCTCGACACCGTGGGCGATCCGCTCTACGTGCGCGACTTCAACGCCGACCTGCGGATCCGCGACGCCACCTCGCGCCGCTCGGCGGCCGTCCTCTCCCACCGGACCGATCACCTGGCCCTGGAGCTGGCGGCCGGGTGGCTGCAGCCGGTGGCCCGCAACGGCTCGCTCAGCGTCATCGACAACGGCCTGGTGGGCAGCGCGCTCCCCGGCTTCCAGCGCTGGCCGTCGCTCTCGGCGACGCTGGCGCCGTGGCCGCTGGCCGGCCCCATCCTGCTCTCCGGCCGGCTCGGAGCCACCCGCGCCGCGCCGCTCCACGGCGGCACCTCCGACGGGGGCGCCGACGGCGTCGGCCCGGCCGACCGCGGCTGGAAGCGCGACGCGGCCGACCCCACCGAGCTCGACGGCGCCTGGCAGCCGGGGGAGCGGCTGGGCGCGACCCGGCTCGACGCCCGGGCCGAAATGGCGGCCCCGCTCCAGCTAAGCTGGCTCTCGGTGATGCCGTGGGCCCGCGCCGCCGTGCTCGGCTACGCCTTCGACGACGCCGCCTCGGCGCGCGCCAACGGCTGGTGGGTGGGCGGGCTGGAGCTGACCACGCTGCTGAGCCGGCGCTACGGCGACCTGCTCCACGTGCTGGAGCCGCGGGTGGAGTGGCTGCTGGTCAGCCCGGTGATGGGCCGGTCCCTGCCGGCCTTCGGCTACGACGCTTGGGATCGCACCGACGCCACCCCGGCCGGGACCGGCGCGGCCTTCGTGGCCCCGCGCTACGCCGCGGCGGCGCCGCCGGGCCGCTCCAACCAGCTGCGGGTGGCGCTGGCCTCCTGGCTCCACTCGCCCGACTTCGCGCTGCTGCGTGGCGAGGTGGGGCAGGAGGTCGACCTGGAGCGCGGCAAGCTGGCCGAAGGGTACGTCAGCGCCGCCGCCAGCCGCGGCTACGTCACCGGCGAGGCCGAGGTGCGGTTCTGGACCGCGGGCCGGCCGGACGCGGCCTCGCAGCCGGTGGTCACCTCCTGGCTGGACCGCTTCTCCGAGCTGAGGCTGCGGGTCTCCCTCGAGGACGGCCGGGGAGACGGCGTCCACGGCGGGCTGCTGGCCTTCGGCCCCGGCGGCTCCGGCCGGATCGGCGCCGGCGTCGACTCGCTCTTCGACGCCCGCCCCATCTCCATCCGCCCCCTCGACCAGGCCGCCACCGGCACCCTGGGGGCCGAGGCCCTGGCCTCGGCGACCCTGGGGGCCCGGGTGCGCCTCGGACCGGCCAGCTTCGGCTACGACGTGCTGCTGCCGGCGCGGACCACCGAGGTCAGCTCATGCCAGGCGGGCGCCGCGCCGCGCACCATCGGCCCCTGGCACATCCAGCAGCAGAACGCCTGGGCCCAGTGGGACTCGCCCTGCCGCTGCTTCAAGCTCAAGGTGGCGGTCGGGGTCAGCGACTGCGGCGGCATCCCCAGCTTCAAGGTCGACCTCGGGCTGGGTGCGTTCGGCGCCACCCGCTTCCAGTGAGGGGGACCCTCTGCTACAAACGGGCGAGTCCACCCCGGAGATCCCGTGACGTCCCCCCGCTCCCCGCGAGCCACGCCGCGCCGCCTCCCCACCGACGCCCCGGAGCCGGAGAAGCGCCGCGCCATCCTGCACGCCGCGGTGCGGGTCTTCGCCGAGAAGGGGTACCACGGCTGCCGCATCGCCGACGTGGCCCGCGCCGCCGGGGTGGCCTACGGGCTGGTCTACCACTACTTCCAGAACAAGGACGAGCTGCTGGAGAGCGTCTTCGCCGAGCAGTGGACCATCCTGCTGGCGGCGCTGAAGGCCATCCAGGACGGGCCGGGGACCGCCAGCGAGAAGATCGCCGGCGTGCTCGGCTTCGTGCTCGACGTCTTCAAGACCGCCCCCACCGCGGTGCGGGTGCTCATCCTCGAGGTGGCCCGCACCCCCAAGGTGCTCCGCTCCGGCTCGACCCCGGAGACCTTCTTCAGCGCCATCGGCATCATCGCCGAGGTGGTCAGGGCCGGGCAGGAGTCGGGCGAGCTGCGCGCCGACCTCGAGCCGGTGGTGGCCGCCACCGGCATCCTCGGGGCGCTGGAGATGACCGTGACCGGGCTGGTGGTCGGGCTGGTCCGTCCGGTCGGGCCGCCCGAGGAGCAGATCGACGTGGTCAAGGGTCAGCTGGTCACCATGGTGCTCGGGGGGCTGCATGCGCCCGGGCGCCGGGCCGGTTAGGTCACCGGTCCCCCAGGGTCAGGAGCAACCCCATGTCGCGTGTCCTCGTCGCCGATGATCTCTCGCCGGAAGCCGTCGCCATCCTCCGCGCCGCCGGGCTGGAGGTGGACGTCAAGGTCGGCCTCAAGCCGGACGAGCTGCTGGCCATCATCGGCGGCTACGACGGGCTGGCGGTGCGCAGCGCCACCAAGGTGACCGCCAAGGTGCTCGAGGCCGCCACCCGGCTCAAGGTGGTGGGCCGGGCCGGCGTCGGCGTCGACAACGTCGACCTGGCGGCGGCCACCCGCAAGGGCGTGGTGGTGATGAACACCCCGGGCGGCTCCTCGACCACGGTGGCCGAGCTGGCCCTGGCGATGATGCTGTCGCTCTCCCGGCACGTCGCCGCCGCCACCGCCAGCGTCAAGGCCGGCAAGTGGGAGAAGAAGAAGTTCCAGGGGCACGAGCTGGCCGGCAAGACCCTGGGCGTGGTGGGCATCGGCAACATCGGCTCGGTCCTGGTCGACCGCTGCCTGGCCCTGAAGATGAAGGTGATCGCCTACGACCCCTTCATCTCGCCGGAGGCGGCGGCCAAGCTGGGGGTGCGGCTGGTGGCGATCGAGGCGCTCTGGGGCGAGGCCGACGTCATCTCGGTCCACGTGCCGCTCACCGACCAGACCCGCCACATGATCAACGCCGCCACGCTGGCGCGGATGAAGCCCACCGCGCTGCTGGTCAACTGCGCCCGCGGCGGCATCGTCGACGAGCCGGCCCTGGCGGCCGCGCTGGCCGCCGGCCGCCTCGGCGGCGCGGCGCTGGACGTCTTCGAGCAGGAGCCGCCCCCGGCCGACCACCCGCTCCTCACGCTCGACAACGTGGTGCTCACCCCGCACCTGGGGGCCTCCACCGAGGAGGCGCAGGCGGCGGTGGCGGTGGCCATCGCCGAGCAGCTGGCCGCCTACCTGAAGGCGGGGGTGGTCAAGAACGCCATCAACGTCCCCAGCCTGGGGGCCGAGGTGCTGGCTCAGCTCGGCCCCTACCTGCCGCTGGCCGAGAAGCTGGGGGCGCTGGCCGGGCAGCTGGCGCCGGCAGGCCCGACCGAGGTGGTGGTGTCGCTGGCCGGTGACCTGGCCGGGGCGCCGGCCCGGCCGCTGGCCAGCCGCGTCCTGGTCGGCCTGCTGCGCCACGCCAGCGAGTCGCCGGTCAACGAGGTGAGCGCGCCGGAGGTGGCCCGCGAGCGCGGCCTGACGCTCCGCGAGGAGCGGGTCACGGCGCCGCAGGACTACGCCGGGCTGCTCACGGTCACGGTGCGGGGGCAGGGTGGGGAAGCCACGGTGGCCGGCACGGTCTACGGCAAGGCCGAGGCCCGCCTGGTCCGCCTCGGCGCCTTCCGGCTCGAGGCGGTGCCGGAGGGGACGGTGCTGCTCTGCGAGAACGACGACGCCCCCGGCGTGGTCGGCAACCTCGGCACCACCCTGGGCGCCGCCGGCGTCAACATCGCCCGGATCTCGCTCTCCCGCACCGACGACCGGACCCGGGCCTTCGCCTTCCTCAACATCGACTCCACCCCCACCGCCGAGGTGCTGGCCAGGATCATGGCCCTGCCCCACGTCCGGACGGTGAAGGTCATCACCCTCTAGCCACCATGGGTCACATGCTCGACCTCTCGCTCCCCACCGGCCTGCGCGACCTGCTCCCCGACCACTCGGCCCACCTGGCCGAGCTCTCGGGGCGGCTGCAGCAGGTCTTCGCCAGCTTCGGCTACCGGCGGCTCTTCCTGCCGACGCTGGAGCGGCTCGACGTGGTGGAGCGCGGGCTCTCGGCGGCGGCCCTGGCCGACGTCATGAAGTTCGTCGAGCCCGGCTCCGGCGAGGTGGTGGCCATCCGGCCCGACATCACGCCGCAGATCGCCCGGCTCTACGCCTCCCGCCCCGACGCGCTGCCGGCGCCGGCCCGGCTCTGCTACGACGGCCCGGTGCTGCGGGCCCGCGAGGCCCGGGCCGGGAGGCCGCGCGAGGTCTACCAGGCCGGCGTCGAGCTGCTGGGCGTGGGCGGTCCCCGCTCCGACGCCGAGGCGCTGCTGGTGCTGTCGAAGGCGCTGGCGCGGGTGGGGCTGGGCGCGGCGGTCATCGAGGTGGGGCACGCCCGCTTCGCCGCCGCCGCCATCGAGGCGGCCGGCCTGCCCCGCAGGGCGCTGCCCGAGGCCTGGGACGCGCTGGCCCGCAAGGACGAGGGAGTGCTGACCCGCCTGGCGGCCCGGGGGCGCGGGGCCGGGGCGGCGCGCCTGGCCCTGCCGCGGCTGGCCGGGCTCTACGGCGACGGGGCGCTGCCGCGGGCCCGGAGCTTCGCCAGGGAGGTGCCGGCCTGCGCGCCGGCCCTGGCCGAGGTGGAGGCGGCGCTCCGGCTGGCGAGGCGCAAGGGGCTGGGCGAGGTGGCGGTCGACCTCGGCGAGATCCGCGGGCTGGGCCTACTACACCGGCCTCACCTTCGCCGGCTACGCGCCGGGGGCGGGGGCGGCGGTGGCGGCCGGCGGGCGGTACGACGAATTGCTGGGACGCTTCGGGCGCCCCGGACCGGCCATCGGCTTCGGTATCGACCTCGAGTTCGCCACCCAGGCGCTGGAGCGGCGCGCCAGCGACCGGCCCCGGCGCGCGGCAGCTCGTCGCTAGCGCCCCCGGGCGCCTGCTGGTAGATTCCTGCCTGTTTGCGCGCCTCCAACGCGTCCGCGTCCACCGCGGGGCGCCCGGCGGCGGCCACCCGAAGACACCCGTAGACAGGAGCCTTCCAGATGCCGAACGTCGTGGTGGTCGGAGCCCAGTGGGGCGACGAGGGCAAGGGGAAGATCGTCGACCTCCTCACCCTCCAGGCCGACGTGGTGGTCCGCTTCCAGGGCGGCAACAACGCCGGCCACACCCTGGTGGTGGACGGCGAGAAGACCGTGCTGCACCTGATCCCTGCCGGCATCCTCCACCCCGGCAAGTCCTGCGTCATCGGCAACGGCGTGGTGCTCGACCCCACCGTCTTCGTGATGGAGATCGACCGGCTCAAGCAGAAGGGCTTCCTCAAGGACGACGGCCAGCTGGTGCTGTCGCTCGACGCCCACGTGATCATGCCGTGGCACAAGCAGATCGACATCGCCCGCGAGGCGGCCGCCGGCGCCGGCAAGATCGGCACCACCGGCCGCGGCATCGGCCCGACCTACGAGGACAAGGTGGCGCGGCGCGGCCTGCGGGTGCGCGACCTGCTCGACGGGGCGCGGCTGGCGAAGCGCGTCAAGGAGCGGCTGCCCACCGCCCTCGAGGAGCTGAAGCGGCTGGGGGCGACGCCGGACCTCGACGAGGCCGCCATCGTCCAGACCTACACCGCGCTCGGCCGCCGGCTGGCCCTCTACGCCGCCGACGTCTCGCTCTGGCTCCACCGGGCCATCAAGGCCGGCAAGCAGCTCCTCTTCGAGGGGGCGCAGGGGACCATGCTCGACGTCGACCACGGCACCTACCCCTACGTCACGTCCTCCAACACCGTGGCCGGCAACGCCGTGGTGGGCTGCGGCCTGGGGCCGGGCGCCGTCGACTACGTGCTCGGCATCACCAAGGCCTACTCGACCCGCGTCGGCGGCGGCCCGTACCCCACCGAGCTCAAGGACGAGACCGGCGACCGGCTGCGCAAGGTCGGCAGCGAGTACGGCGCCACCACCGGCCGGCCGCGCCGCTGCGGCTGGCTCGACATGCTGGCGCTCCGCTACGCCGCCCGCGTCAACGGCCTCGACGGCATCGCCATCACCAAGCTCGACTGCCTGACCGGCTTCGCGACGCTGAAGATCGCAGTGGCCTACAAGGTCGACGGCGTCACCTACGACGAGATGCCCAGCGACCTCGACCTGCTGGAGCGGGCCGAGGCGGTCTACGAGGAGCTCCCCGGCTGGACCGAGAAGGTGGACGGGCTGCGCCGCTTCGAGGACTTCCCGGCCAACGCCAAGGCCTACGTGAAGCGGGTCGAGGTCCTCTCCGGCGTCAAGGTGATGGGGCTCTCGGTCGGCGCCGACCGGGGCGAGACCATCCTGCTCGAGAACCCGTTCCGCACCTAGGGTGGACGGGGCCGGCCCGGCCGCCTCGCCTCACCGGAGCCACCACCATGCGTTCCCTCACCCTGGCGCTGCTCCTGCTCGCGGCCCCGGCCGCCCTGGCAGCCACCCCGCCGGAGGCCCGGGCCCGCAAGGAGCAGGGCGACAAGCTCCGCAAGGCCGGCGACAACGACGGCGCCACCGCGGCCTACCTGGCGGCGCTGCAGCTCGACGGGGGCTACGCCGAGGCCCACGAGGCGCTCGGCAAGCTCTATTACGCCACCAAGCAGCCGGCCAAGGCCATCGAGTCCTTCGGCTACGCCGCCGAGATCGATCCCACCTTCGCCATGGCCTGGTACAACCTCGGCTTCGTCGCCAGCCAGTCCGGAGACCAGCCGAAGGCCCGCGGCGCCTACCAGGCCTACGTCAAGCTCCGCCCCACCGACGCCGACGGACACTACCGGCTGGCCGAGGTAGAGCGGGCGCTGGGGAACAAGGCGGCGGCCGCGGCCGGGTACCAGCTCTTCCTCGACCTGGCCAGGACGGCGCCGGACCAGGCCCCCCGGGCGGAGAAGGCCACGGCGGCGCTGGCCGAGCTGCGCGGGCCCACGCCGGCCCCACCGCCTCCCTCCGCGCCGGCGCCCCCCCAGCCCTCCCAGCCCTCCCAGTCCGCCCCGGCGGCCGCGGCGGTGGTCGGCGCCGCGCTGGCCGGTGGCGCCGCCGCCACCGCCACCGCCACCGCCACAGCGTCCGCAGCTGGTGTCGCGGCCCCCGCGGCCGCGGCCACCGTCGCCCCCGTGCCGGCTGCGCCCCCGGCGGCGACCAGCCAGGTGAAGGCGCCGGAGGCCCGGGCGACCGTGGCCGAGCCGATCGCGCCGCCTGCCGCCGCCGCGCCGCCAACCGCTGCCGCGCCGGCGACGCTTGCCGCCGTGGCCCCGACCCCGGCGTACGCCGCCCCGGTTCGCGGCCTGATAGAGAAGCTGGGAGCGGGCGACCGGGCCTACCTCTCCGGTGACTTCCGCACCGCCCTCTTCACCTACCAGGACGCCGTCTACCTCGACCCCACCAACGCCGGCGCCCGCATCAAGCTGGCCCGCGCCTACACGGCGCTGCGCCACAAGGAGGAGGCGGCGCTGCAGCTCCGCCAGGCGCTCGAGCTCGATCCCGGGAACGAGCTGGCGAGCAAGCTGCTCCGCGAGCTGGACGCCCCGGCGCCGTCGCCGGCCGCCCCGGCCACCGGGCCCAGCGCCGCGGCGCCGCTGCCGCCCCCCGCCGCGGCGCCGGCGCAGAAGATGTACCGGCTCACCGACGACGTCGCCTCGACGCCTCCCCCATCGCCGATCCCGGCGCAGGCCCCGGCTCCCGCCCCTGGCGATCAGCAGCAGGCCACCGGCCACTACAAGACCGCCGTCACCATGATCGGGGCCCGCGACTTCAAGGGGGCCATCATCGAGCTCGACCAGGCCCTCCGGCTCAACCCACGCCTGGCGGTGGCCCTGGTGGCCCGCGCCTCGGCCTGCTACGGCCTGGCCCGGTACAAGGACGCCGCCCGCGACTACGAGGCGGCCCTGCTGCTGGCCCCGGAGCTGGCGTCGCCGCTCTACGGCCTGGCCGAGTCCTACCGGCTCCTCGAGGATCCCCGGGCCGGCGACTTCTACGCCCGCTACGCCGAGAGCACCGCCGACGACGTCCGGCCGGACCTGCGCGAGGTGGCGCGGCAGATGGCCGTCCAGCTGGGGGCCCGGTAGCGACCGGCGCCGCTCAGCCGAGCGCCGCCGCCAGGGCGGCGATCGCCAGCAGCCCCGCCGCCACCAGCAGCAGCCGCGGTCGCCGCCCCGGTGGCGCCGGCCCGGGCTGCAGCGTCGCCGGCTCCAGCGGGTCGACGTAGCGCAGCCGCGTGGCGCCCACCTCCAGCACGTCGCCGCTGCGGAGCCGCCGCAGGCCGCGAGCCCGGCCGCCGTTGACCCGCAGGCCGTTGCGCGAGCCGAGGTCCTCCACCGCCGCCCCGGCGCCGTCGAGCCGGAGCCGCAGGTGGAGGCGGGAGGCGCTGGGGTCGGCCAGCTGCAGCGCCGCGCCGCCGCAGCGCCCCACGGTGAAGTCGCCGGTCAGCGCCACCACCCGCTCGCCGGCCCGGGGCTCGTGGACCACCAGGTGCGGCCCGGCCCGCGCCGCCCCGCCGGCCTCGGCGCGCCGGAGCAGGGCCGCGGCGTCGAGCCGGGTCAGCCCCTGGCCGCGACCCACGGCCTCGGCCACCCCGCCCAGGCCAGCCGCGTCGTCCACGTCGTCCACGCCGGCCAGACCGTCCACGTCGGCCACACCGGCCAGGTCGTCTCTGCAGGTCATCGCGGTCATCGCTCCCCCCCGCGCCCTTCTCGCCAGAGCGCCACCGGGTCGAGCACCGCCTCGGCAGGCACCCGCCGCACCACGGCGCCATCGGAGAGGAAGCGGATGGCCCCCTCGTCGGTCCGGACCACCTCGGCGCCGGCCTGCCGCCAGCGCGCCACGGTCTCGGCGTGCGGGAACCCGAAGCGGTTGCCCGCCCCCACGCTCACCGCCGCCCAGCGCGGCCGGACCGCGGCGACGAACGGGGGCGTGGAGCTGGTGCGGCTGCCGTGGTGGGGCACCTTGACCACGTCGGCCGACAGGGCCCGACCGCCGGCCAGCGCCGCCGCCTCGCCGGCCGCCTCGACGTCGCCCGGGAAGAGCCAGGCGGTGGCCCCGAAGGTCACCCGCAGCACCAGCGAGGCGTCGTTCTCGGTCAGCTCGCCCAGCGCCCCACCCACCGCCTCGAACCGGACCCCGGCCCGCTCCCAGGCCTGGCCGGGGAGGAGCCGCTGCGGCGCAGGCAGGCCGGCCAGGGCGCCTCGCGCCAGCTCGGTGAGCTCCGCCTCGCCGGTCAGCAGCCGCTCCACCGGGAACGCCGCCGCCACGCTGGCCAGCCCGAGGACGTGATCCGGGTGGGGGTGGGAGAGCACCACCGCCGCCAGCCGCGTCACCCCGAGGTCACGCAGCAGCGGCACCAGGTCGCGGGCGCCGGGATCCGGCCCGCCGGGGAAGGTCCCGCCGCCGTCGACCAGCACCGCGGCGCCGTCGGGCAGCCGCAGCAGCGAGGCGTCCCCCTGGCCCACCGACACCATGATCCACTCCAGCCGCCCCCGCGACGCGGCGACCGCGCCCCGCACCGGCCCGGGGAGCGTGAGGCAGGCGGCGAAGCCGGCCACCGCCGCCCAGCGCCGCCAGCCGGTGAGAAGGGGCGCCAGCAGGATGGCCCCGCAGGCCACCAGCGCCAGCGGCGGTCCCGGCGAGGCCACGCCGACGACGGCGAAGCCGGGGGCGGCGGCCAGGTCGGAGACCAGCAGCAGCCCCCGGGCCAGCGGCCAGCAGAGCCAGAGGAGCGGCAGCGCCGCCAGCGGCGAGGCGGCGGCCACCACCGCGGCCAGCGCCGTGGCCGCGGTGAGCGCGGTGCCGATGGGGACCCCGGCCAGGTTGGCCACCAGCCCCAGCGCCGGCAGCCTCCGGAACTGCAGGGCGAGGATGGGGGCCGTGGCCAGGCTGGCGGCCACCGTGGCGCAGAAGCCGGAGAGGAGCGGCTCGACCAGGCGGGCCCGCCAGCTCCCCGGTGGGGAGGGGGCGACCGGCAGGGCGGCGCGCAGCGGCCCGGCCAGGGCCACCAGCCCGGCCACCGAGGCCAGCGAGAGCTGGAGGGACGGGTCGAGCAGGGCGCCCGGCTCGGCGCCGAGGCAGACCAGGGCCGCCAGCCCCAGGGCGTTGGCGGGCGATCCCTCCCGGTCGAGGACGGTCCCGGCGAAGACCGCGCCCGCCGCCACCGCGGCCCGGATCACGGAGAAGCCGGCGCCGGTGGCCAGGGCGTAGAGCAGCGTGGCCGGGATGGCGATGGCGGCCGCGGCCCTGCGCGGCTCGAACCGGGCGGCCAGCCGATCGGCGCGCAGCAGCAGCCAGCGCAGCGCCCGCTCCAGGCCGGCCGCCACCACCACCAGGTGGAGGCCGGAGACCGCCAGCACGTGGGCCAGCCCGCTGCGGATGAACGACTCGTTGGTGGCGGCGTCGAGCGCGCCGCGATCGCCGGTGCCGATGGCCCGGATCACCGCGGCCTCCCGCGCCGGCAGCGCGCCGGTGGCCTCGGCGAAGCGCTGGCGCCCGCGCTCCAGCCAGGCCAGCGGGCTCGGCGAGGCGCAGCGGACCGGGGGGAGCAGCCCCTCGCCCAGCAGCGGGACCCCCACCGCCGCCAGCCGTCCGCGCTGGTCGCTGGCGCCGGGGTTGCGTGGGCCGGGCGGCACCCGCAGCCGGGCCCGGACCAGCACCCGATCGCCCATGGCCAGCGGCCACTGGGCGGGCGGCGTCACCAGCTCCAGCCGCCGACCGCCCGGCTCCACCAGCGTGTAGCGGAGCCGCTCTCCGAAGGGGGCCGGGACCGACCGGATCACCCCCTCCAGGTCCACGGGCGCCTCCCCGGCCGGCTCGGGCCGGGCCCGGGCCACCTCGGCGGCGAGCCAGCCGGCGACGGCGAAGGCCACCGGGGCGAGCGGGGGGGAGGCGACCAGCAGGAGGAGTCCCGGAAGGGGCGGGGGAGATGGCCACTCGGCCAGCCCCGCGGCGGCCCCCAGGAGAAAGCCGACGCCGAGCGGGATGAGCGGGGCCCTCGCGTTCATGCGACGAAACGCTCCAGGCCTCGCTCCACATCAGTCAGATGACCGGAATTGCAGGCGATATTGCATTCTGTCGCAATCTGTGATACAACTTCGCACCAATGCTCCCGCCTCGGCCCGATTGCCACACCTGGGCCGGGATCGCTTGGCGAGCGGAGGTCTAAATGTCCGGAACAAATGGAGGAAGCATGTCCCCCAGCTTCAAGGTGGGTGACAAGGCCGTATACCCCGGTCAGGGGGTCGGCGAGGTCCTCGGGATCGAGCACAAGGAGGTGGCCGGCCAGCGGCAGTCCTTCTACGTGCTCCGGATCCTCGAGAACGGGATGAAGATCATGATCCCGATGAACAAGGTCAACTCGGTCGGCCTCCGCGAGATCATCGGCGAGAAGGACGTCAAGAAGGTCTACTCCATCCTCCGCGAGAAGGAGGTCTCGGTCGACTCCACGACCTGGAACCGCCGCTACCGCGAGTACATGGACAAGATCAAGACCGGCTCGGTCTTCGAGATCGCCGAGGTGCTGCGCGACCTCTACCTGCTCCGCTCCGACAAGGACCTCTCCTTCGGCGAGCGCAAGATGCTCGACACCGCCCGGTCGCTCCTCATCAAGGAGCTGGCCATCGCCAAGGACTGCGACGAGCAGGACGTCGAGTCGGACCTGAAGAAGATCTTCAACTGTTG
Organism: Anaeromyxobacteraceae bacterium; assembly: GCA_032654565.1. GTDB lineage: Bacteria > Myxococcota > Myxococcia > Myxococcales > Anaeromyxobacteraceae > JADKCZ01. Next base: position 110,940 of record JAULAX010000013.1, read on the forward strand.
ATCGGCCGCCCTGGCCGCGCGCCGGGGCGGTATGGTCGTGGCCGCCGCACGGACCTGGGTCCGCGCGGCGGTCGCGTTTCGACGGGAGAAGCCCCGGAACTCCGGCGTGGCGGGTCATGCCGGTTCCGGGATTGCAGCGGGAGTGCCAAGGTCGGCCGGGGGCAACGGCCGGCGGAGTCCTGGGGATGATCCTCGGCGTGCGGGTGGGGGCGATCGTGGCGGCCGGCGGGTCCGGGCAACGGGCCGGGCTGGCCAAGCAGTGGCTGGAGCTGGGCGGCGAGTCGGTGCTGCGCCGCTCGGCCAGGCTGCTGGCCGACTGCCCCCTCGTCGACGAGCTGGTGCTGGTGGTCCCCCCCGGCGACGAGGCGCGGGCCGTCGAGGTGCTGGCCGGCCTGGCGCGGCCGGGCCAGGTGGTGGCGGGCGGGGCGGCCCGGGCCGACTCGGTCCGCCACGGGCTGGCCGCGCTCTCCGGCTGCGAGGTGGTGCTGGTCCACGACGCGGCGCGGCCGTTCGCCAGCCCCGGGCTGGTGGCGCGGGTGGCCGAGGCGGCGGCCCGCGACGGCGCCGCGCTGGCGGCGCTGCCGGTGACCGACACGGTGAAGCGGGCCGGGGAGGGCGAGCCGCCGCGGGTGGCCGCCACCCTCGACCGGCGCGAGCTCTGGCTGGCCCAGACGCCGCAGGGCTTCCGGCGAGAGCTGCTGCTGCGCGCCTACCAGGCGGCCGGCGCCGAGGCCTCGGCGGCCACCGACGAGTGCGGCCTGGTGGAGCGGCTGGGCGCGCCGGTGACGCTGGTGCCGGGCGAGCCGGGCAACTTCAAGATCACCTCGCCGGAGGACGTGGCCCGGGCCCGGGCCCTCACCGAGGCCCCGGTGGCCAGCGGCGTGGCCTACGACTGCCACCGCTTCGAGGCCGGCCGCCGGCTGGTGCTCGGCGGCGTCGAGTTCGAGGGGGACGGCCTGCTCGGCCACTCCGACGCCGACGTCTGCGCCCACGCCATCGGCGACGCCATCCTCGGCGCCGCCGGGCTCGGCGACCTCGGCCGCCACTTCCCCGACACCGACCCGCGGTGGAAGGGGGTCTCCTCGCTCCAGCTGCTGCGCGAGATCACCGCCCTGGCGGCCGCCGCCGGCTGGCGGCTCGGCAACGCCGACGTGACGCTGGCGGCGAGGCGGCCGAAGATCGCCCCCCGCGCCGCCGAGATGCGGGCCAGGCTGGCCGAGGCGCTGGGGGTGGCGCCGTCGCAGGTGAACGTCAAGGCCACCACCGGCGAGGGGATGGGGTTCGTCGGCCGCGGCGAGGGGATCGCCGCCACCGCCGTGGCGCTGCTGGTGCGGAGGGGCCGGTGAGCGAGCCGACCCTGCCGCCCCAGCCCGAGGTCGCGCCTGACACCGGCGAGACTCCGGCCCTCCCGCCGCCCCGCCGCCCGTCGCCGCTGCTGGCCCGCTCGCCCGCCTTCGCCTTCCTCTCGGTGGCGCTCTGCGGGTGGCTGCTCTGGGAGCTGGGGCCCGACGCCGCCTACGCCCTCGGCTCGCGGACGCCCATCGACCTGGGCGGGCCGGGGGCCTGGGCCTTCGACCGGGCCCGGGAGAACCGGCTGGTGCAGGTGCGCGGCGACCTGGCCGACGCGGTGCCGGTCACCGTCGACCGGACCGGGCAGGCGCGCACGGTGGGGCGGGTCTCCGGCACCAACCTGCTGGTCGACCGGCCCGGCCGCGGCGGCCCGCCGGTCTACGAGGGGCGGCTGCTCCCGGCCCGGGCCCGCGCCGACTACGCGCCGGTGGTGGCCGCCATCCGGGCCCGCGGCTCGTCGCTGGGCGACGCCTGGCTGGTGCTGCGCGACGGCGACCGGCCCGGGGACCGCTGGCTCTCGGTGGCCGGCTCGGCGCTGCTGCTGGTCCTGCTCGCCGTCAACCTGCGGGCGCTGCTGAAGAGCCTGCTCGACTGAACGGAACCGATCTCATGCCCATCCTGCTGCACGACACCCTGGCCGGCCAGAAGGTCGCGCTGACCACCCGGGAGCCCGGGGTGGTGGGGCTCTACGCCTGCGGCCCCACCGTCTACGACTTCGCCCACCTCGGCCACGCCCGCTGCTACGTGGTCTGGGACGTGGTGGTCCGCCACCTGCGCGCCCGCGGCTACGCGGTGCGCTACGTGCGCAACTTCACCGACGTGGACGACAAGATCATCGCCAGGGCCAACCAGCGCGGCGAGGATCCGCTGGCCCTGGCCGCCCGCTTCGCCGACGCCTTCCACCAGGACCTGGACGCCCTCGGCTGCCTGCGCCCCGACGTCGAGCCGCGGGTCTCCGGCCACATCGTCGAGATCGTCGAGCTGATCGGCCTGCTGGTGGAGAAGGGCTTCGCCTACGCCCCCGGCAACGGCGACGTCTACTTCTCGGTCCGCCGGTTCCCCGCCTACGGCGCGCTCGCCCGCCGCCAGCTGGACGACCTGCTGGCCGGGGCCCGCGTCGACCCCGGCGAGGCCAAGCAGGACCCGCTCGACTTCGCGCTCTGGAAGGGGGCCAAGCCGGGCGAGCCGCGCTGGCCCAGCCCCTGGGGCGAGGGGCGGCCGGGCTGGCACATCGAGTGCTCGGCCATGACCCGCAAGCACCTCGGCGACCGCTTCGACCTCCACACCGGCGGCAAGGACCTGGTCTTCCCGCACCACACCAACGAGATCGCCCAGTCGGTCTGCGCCTGCGGCGACGGCCTCCACGCCGACCAGTACGCCCGCCACTGGATGCACAACGGCTTCGTGGAGATCGACGACGAGAAGATGTCCAAGTCGCTGGGCAACTTCTTCACGGTGCGCCAGGTGCTGGAGCGGTACGACGCCGAGGGGCTGCGGCTCTTCCTGCTCGGCACCCACTACCGGCGCGACTTCAACTTCTCCGACCAGGTGCTGGGTGAGGCCGAGCTGCGGCTCGGCTACCTCTACGAGACCCTGGAGAAGGCCGACCGGCTGGCGGCCGGCGCGGCGCCGGGGGCCGGCGACCCGCTGCTGGAGCGCTGCGGCTCGGCGCTCGACGACGACTTCAACACCCCGCAGGTGCTGGGGCTGCTGGCCGAGGCCTTCACCGCCGCCAACACGCTCTGCGACCTGAAGGGGAAGAAGACGCCTGAGCAGAAGGCGTCGCTGGCCTCCTTCGCCGCCGCGGCGCGCACGGTGGGGCAGACGCTGGGGTTGCTGCAGCGCTCTCCGCGCGAGGCGCTGCTGGCGCTGCGCGGCACCGGCGCGGCCCGGCGGGGCATCGACGGCGCCGCGGTGGAGGCGAAGCTGGCGGAGCGGACGGCGGCCCGCAAGGCGAAGGACTTCGCCCGCTCCGACGCCATCCGCGACGAGCTGCTGGCGGGGGGCGTGGCCATCATGGACGGCCCGGAGGGGACCACCTGGAAGGTGGCGGGGTAGCGCTGCGTCCCGGGAAAGCGGCCTGCGAGGCGATGGCGCCCGCCGACCCCGCGGCGCCGGCCCGCTGACGGGCGCGGCGGCGGGGCCTGGCCGGGGCTACTCCTCGGGCTTGGGCTGCGGCCCGGGAATGATGCCGGCGATGTCGGGATCGACGTCGCCCTCGGAGCCCTCGGGGCGGGCGTCCTTCTCGCGCTTGCGCTCGTCGCGGCGGGCGTCCTTCTCACGCTGCTTCTCGGCGCGCTTCGCTTCCTTCTGGCGCTTCAGGTGCCCTGGGTTGAATGCCATCGCTGCCTCCACCACATCAGGTGTTCCAAAAGTGAAAACCCGGCCGACTGGCCGGGGCTCCGTAGCCGACTTCGCACGAGCAAGACGGGGGGAATCTAGTCAAAGAGCCACGGAAAGTCGAGGCTTTTTGGGTCCGGGCAGGTACGGGGAGGGTGCGGGACGGGGGCAAGGCGGCCAGCCTCCGGTGCAGGTCACTGCCAGGTCGGGGAGGCGCTGGTGGGGGAGAAGCAGGCCGCCGAGAGGCCGTTGAGCTCGACCCGGCCGGCGAAGTTGCCGGTGTAGCACCAGGTGGCGCAGGCCGAGGCGGTCTGGCGGGAGAGGCAGTCGCCGCTGAAGAACTGGAGTGTGTCGGTCCCACCGGTCGGGGCCCAGGCCGCCGCGGCGAGCCGGGCGGTGGCCTGGGTCCAGGTCCCGAGCGTCCCGCAGTCGTAGTAGTTCTGGCCGAGCCCATTGGCGTGGGAAGTCTGGCAACCGCCGACACAGCAGCCGCTCCCGCTGCAGCAGGCGGTGCCGTTCCCCACGGTGCAGATGCGCTGGCCCGCGGTGCAGCAGGTCCCCTGGGCGCAGGCCAGGGTCCCGCCGCAGGCGTGGCTGCAGGCGCCGCAGTGGGCGGCGTCGGTGGTGAGATCGGTGCACACGCCGGGCGTGGTGGCGGTGGCCCCGCAGCCGGTCTCGCCGGGCGGGCAGGCGCAGCTGCCCGCCGTGCAGGTGGCTCCGGTGGCGCAGCGGGTGCCGCACGCTCCGCAGTTGGCCACGTCGGTCTGCAGGTCGGCGCAGGCGCCGGGGGTGCCGGGGGCGACGCCGCAGGCCACCTGGGTGCCGGGGCAGCCGCACACGCCCGCCGTGCAGGTGGCGCCGGTGGGGCAGGCGTGGCCGCAGGCGCCGCAGTGGCGCTCGTCGGTCTGCCGGTCGACGCAGGCTCCGGGCGCGGTGCCGCAGGTGTCGGGAGCGGCGGTGGGGCACTGGCAGGCCCCCGCCGCGCAGCTGGCGCCGGTCGGGCAAACGTTCCGGCAGGCGCCGCAGTTGGCCGGATCGCTCGAGGCGGCGACGCAGAGCGGCCCCGGGGCCGCGCAGGCGGTGGCGCCGACGTCGCACTCGCACCCGAGCGCGCCGCACGTGCCGACGCCGCAGGCCACGCCGCAGGCCTTGCAGTTCAGCGGATCGCTGGCCAGGGTGGCGCAGGTGCCTGGAGGGGAGCCGCAGGTCGCCTGGCCGGCCGGGCAGGCGCAGGTCCCGGCCACGCAGCTGGCGCCGGCGGCGCAGCGGTTGAGGCAGGTCCCGCAGGAGCGGGGGTTGGTCTGCAGGTCGAAGCAGATGCCGCCGCAGGCGGTCTGGCCGGTGGGGCAGCTGACCGGCGCGGCCCCGCCCGAGCAGCCGATGGCGACGGCGGCGGCGATGGCGGCGACGGTGGCCGCCAGGGTGAGGCGGGCGGGTGAGGTCATGTGGCCGGATCATACTCCGGCGTCGGGGCGCCGGCCCCGCCCGCCAGCGTCGCTCAACCGGTGCGTTGTCCCACCCCGCCGCCGTACCGGCGCATCTGCCGCTCCCCGAAGGCGCGGCGCGCCGCGAGGGCGTTGTGGCGTTCGCAGACGATTCGGAGATTCTCGGCCGTGGATGGTCCCCATTCGGCCCAGGGGATGATGTGGTCCAGCTCCAGCCGGTGGGTCGAGCCGCACCAGCCGCCACCGTCGAGCGGCCAGGTGCAGCGGCCGGCGTCGCGCTCCCAGACGGCGCGTCGGACGGCGACGGGGATGGTCTCGCGGGGGCCGGTTCTGCGGCGGGTCGGGGGCTCGATCGGCGTCGGGGGCGCGGTCGGGTGTGCCGGAGCCGCCCGCGGCCGCTTCACCTGCCCGCGGGCCTTCGCTTGCTTCTCCAGCAGCAGGTCGAGCGCCGCCTCGAGCACCTGCTCCATGGTGGCGCCGGGGATGGCGTGTGAGAGGCCGTCGCGGGCGGACGCGAGCTTCTTCAAGAACTGGCGACTGACGGTGGCGTGGATCCGGGAGAGGCCGGCGGTGAGCGGTTCGACGTCGTCGCGGGTGACGGCCGGGCGGGCGGAATCCGCAACCTGCCGTCGGGGCGCCTGAAATGTCATACACGGACCCAGAGTTGGTTCTGACGTCAGAACCGCACCCTCGGTCCGTGTCAGATGGAATCCTGAAGTGCCCACGGCCGCTTGCGCTGCTTCGACGGGGGGCGCCGCCACCATCGCCGTCGGCCTCCGCTCCGGCTCCAGGCTGGTCACCACCGTCCGAAGCGGCGGCCGCTCCCGCGGCTGGAGCTCCGCCGTCACCTCGGCCGCTTCCCTCGCCGAGAGCCGGTAGTAGCGAGGCATGACGGCCCCGATATTCTCCTCGGTGAGCACCTTGGCCAACTCGGCGGTGGTTGACAGGCAGAGCCGGCCGTCGCGCAAGGGCTCGATGACCTGAGGGAGCCGCTGGAGCAGGCGGGCAGCGCTGAGCCGCCAGAAGGCGGCGTTGCGCGAGAGGCGCAGCTCGACGTGCAAGAAGGCGAAGAGGCTGGCGTGCCCGAGCGGCTCCCAGCCGCGGCGGTGGTCGAAGCCTGCCAGGGCGACCAGGAAGTCGGCCATGGAGGCCTGCTCGCGGCGGAGCAGGCGGGCGAGGGCGTCGCGGAGCTGCCGTGCTTCCAGGAGTTCGAGGGAGGGGGAGGCCGCTCCGTGGAACGAAGCCGCGGCCGAGGGAAGGGTCGGTTGCGCGTGGTTGATCATTCACGCAGCGTCTCACGCGGATCTGACACTCTTGCGGTCGCAGAGACCCGTGGAACCCAAGTGGGACGCGGGTTTCGTGGGATCGGTCCTGGTGGGCAGGTCACCTGGCTCGCAGGTTGCCGCCCGCCGCTGGAGCGGGAGGGAATCCAACCCACGGTCACGTCTGATGACGTACTCCATGTTGGCACGGACCTACTGGTTCCGTGGTGGACCCTGGTGAGCCTGGGGGACTGGCGCCAGGGCGGAGGGCGCAGCCCCCCCGGGGGTCCGGCACGCCATCCGCAGCTCGCTCGAGCCCCACAGGATGGCGCAGTGGCGCAGCAGGTCGGTGCCGATCGCCCCCTGCCAGCACTGATGCGAGGCCGGGATCACCAGGGTGGAGGTCGAGAAGACCTGGCCCGCGAAGGCGATCGGCACGTCGTCGAGGATCAGGCCGGCGCCGGTCGAGAGGACCCCGACGGTTCGGCCGCGGTCACCCGACCTCGCGAGCATGGACGGGATGGCCGGGTTGTTTCTCGCCAGCGCCGTGGTGGTCGCGCCGGTGTCGATGAGCATCTCCGCCGGGACGCCGTTCACCTCGGCCTTGACCACGCGGTGCACCCGGTTGAAGGGGCCGTTGCTCATGCAGCCGTGGTAGTCGACCTCCCGCCAGGGGCCGAAGCCCGGCGGCGGCGGGATGGTCCCGGCCTCGGGCTCGAAGCGGAGCTCGGCATGCTCCAGGTCGATCACCATGGCCCAGCCGCGCCGGAGCAGCTCCTGCGGCGCCAGGATCGCCTCGTCGGCCCCGTCGACAGGGTTCTGGAGGAAGTCGAGCGCGACCGGGGCGGAGGCCCCTTCGAACTGCACGGGCACGTTGGCGAGCTGGACCATCTCGACGCGGCGGCCGTTCGAGTCCACCAGGGTGCTGTCGTAGCCGGAGCCGCGCCGGGCCAGCTTCCGGGCCCTTGCGAAGCTGGCGGGGAGCAGGCTCTGGGCGGCCCCGGTGTCGAACAGGAGCCGGATGGGCTGACCGGCCACGGTGGCCCGCAGCCACGGCCGTGGGCCGGACTGGGTCTCCTCGATCTCGAACCGGGTGGCGCGGAATGGCGGGGGGCCGTGGGCGCACCCGCCGGCGAGGGCGAGGGCAAGTGTGGCGAGGGCGCGGAGGGGATGGCGCATGTGGTGGCGGGGCTCCCGGTGTCGGAGGGCTGGGGGACCAGGGGGACGTCGGAGGGCCATCCTAGCCGAACCCGTACCCGGAGTCCTCCATCGATCAGGCCCAGGGCAGGGGAAAGGAATCCAACCCACGGTGCGCGGCTGGTGACGTACCCTGTGGTTCCTCGGGCCTGCTGGTTCACGGCCCGCAGGAGGTGCAGACGACGCGACGTCGGGAGGGAGCGCCATGCCGCTCAGGACGAGAAGCTTCGCGACGCTGGTGGCCCTCCTGGCCGCCGCCTGCATCCCGGATCCCTTCGCCGACAAGGTCCATCCGATGACCATCCAGGACGGCACCTACCAGGTCTCGCCGGTCCCTCCCTCCACCGAGGCCGAGGCGGCGCCGCTGCGGGCCCTCCGGGTCCGGATCGACAGGGCGACCCGCTCGTTCACGCTCACCGTGGCCGACGGGTCCCAGCAGGCCCTGGAGGTGTCGTTCCGGCCCGCCTCCGAGTGGAAGGCCGACTGCTTCACCATGGCCAGTCACGTGCTGGAGGAGACGGCGGGCCTGACGCCGGCGCCGCTCCTGATCGAGGGCTACACCTTCAACACTCCGATGATCTACCGGATGTGCTGGGAGGGGCGGGTGATCCTGTCCGACGGCCACCCGTCGGATCACGTCCAGCAGGCGCTGCCTGCCCTGGTGCTGGACCTGCAGGTGGTCCCATGACCACGCGGAGGAGGAGAGACGGGGTGGATCGGCGGGGGCCTGGCATCGAGGGCCCCACCGTCGGCCGTCCACCGTCGGAGCCAGTGGCGGCCCCGCCGGAGGCCTCCGGCCCGAAGCGCGGGGGCGGCGCCCGTCCGACCGGGGCGCTATGGTGAGGCGGTGCCGTTCGACCTGAAGAGCGACTTCAAGCCCACCGGGGACCAGCCGCGCGCCATCGGCGAGCTGGTGGCCGGGCTGCGCCGCGGCGACTCGCACCAGGTGCTGCTGGGCGTGACCGGCTCGGGCAAGACCTTCACCATCGCCAACGTCATCGCCGAGGTGAAGCGGCCGGCGCTGGTGATCGCCCACAACAAGACCCTGGCCGGGCAGCTCTACGGCGAGTTCAAGGAGCTCTTCCCCGGGGCGGCGGTCCACTACTTCGTCAGCTACTACGACTACTACCAGCCGGAGGCGTACGTGCCGTCGTCGGACACGTACATCGAGAAGGACTCGTCCATCAACGACGAGATCGACCGGATGCGCCACGCCGCCACCCACGCGCTGCTCACCCGCAACGACGTCATCATCGTGGCCTCGGTCTCCTGCATCTACGGCCTGGGCACCGCCGAGGCCTACTTCGGCCTCCTGCAGCAGCTGGAGCGGGGCCAGGAGTTCCCCCGCGACCGGTTCATCCGCTCGCTGGTGGAGATCCAGTACCAGCGCAACGACCTCGACTTCCACCGCGGCACCTTCCGCGTCCGCGGCGACACCATCGAGGTCTTCCCGCCCTACGAGGAGGCCCGGGCCATCCGCATCGAGTTCTTCGGCGACGTGGTGGAGCGGATCCAGGAGTTCGACCCGCTCCGCGGGGTGGCGCTGGCCGAGCTCGACAAGGCCGCCATCTTCCCCAACTCGCACTACGTCTCGGCGCCGGAGACCCGCAAGCGGGCCATGGGGGGCATCCGCGCCGAGCTCCAGGAGCGGCTGCAGGCGCTCACCGCCGCCAACAAGCTGGTGGAGGCGCAGCGGCTCGAGCAGCGCACCACCTTCGACCTGGAGATGCTGGAGCAGATGGGCTTCTGCACCGGCATCGAGAACTACTCGCGCTGGCTCTCCGGGCGCAAGGCCGGCGAGCCGCCCCCCTGCCTGCTCGACTACTTCCCCAAGGACTTCATCGCCGTCATCGACGAGTCGCACCAGTCGGTGAGCCAGATCGGCTCGATGTACAAGGGGGACCGCTCGCGCAAGGAGACGCTGGTGGAGTACGGCTTCCGGCTCCCCTCGGCGCTCGACAACCGGCCGCTGCAGTTCGCCGAGTTCGAGAAGCTCTGCCCGCAGACCATCTACGTCTCGGCCACCCCGGCCGCCTTCGAGCTGGAGCGGGCCCACGGCGTGGTGGTGGAGCAGCTGATCCGCCCCACCGGGCTCACCGACCCGGAGGTGGAGGTGCGGCCGGTGGCCTCGCAGGTGGACGACCTGCTCGGCGAGGTGCGCAAGCGGGCCGAGGCCAACCAGCGGGTGCTGGTGACCACCCTCACCAAGCGCATGGCCGAGGACCTCACCGAGTACTTCACCGACGTCGGGGTGCGCTGCCGCTACCTGCACGCCGACGTCGAGACCCTGGAGCGGGCGGCGCTGCTGCGCGACCTGCGGCGCGGCGAGTTCGACGTGCTCATCGGCATCAACCTGCTGCGCGAGGGGCTGGACCTGCCCGAGGTCTCGCTGGTGGCGGTGCTCGACGCCGACAAGGAGGGGTTCCTGCGCTCGGCGGTCTCGCTGATCCAGACCATCGGGCGGGCGGCGCGCCACCTCGAGGGGCGGGTCATCCTCTACGCCGACACCATCACCGGCTCGATGAAGCGGGCCCTCGACGAGACCAACCGGCGGCGGGAGATCCAGCGGCGCTACAACGTCGAGCACGGCATCACGCCACAGTCGGTGAAGCGGAACATCTCGGATCTCGGCATGGCGGTGGTGGAGGCCGACTGGTCGACCGTGCCGCTGGCCTCGGAGGAGGGGGCCGACTACCAGGCCGAGGAGCTGCCGAGGATGCTGGCGTCGCTGGAGGCGGAGATGCACGCCGCCGCCGAGGCGCTCGACTTCGAGAAGGCGGCGGCGCTGCGTGACCGGATCCTGGCGCTCAAGGGGCGGCAGCTGGGCCTCCCGGCCGGGATGAAGGGGGTGCTGGGGAGCGGCGCCATGGCCGGCGCGGCGGCGGCCGGGCGGCTCACCGGGGCCAAACGCCCGGTGAAGCGGCGGCGGAAGTAGCCGGGCGGCTCGCCTTTCCGCGGCGGTCGCGCCAAGCTCGGGGGATGTCCCCCCGCCCCCTCTGGAAGGTCCTGGTCTTCACGCCGCTGCAGGTCGCGGTCACGCTCCTGCTCTTCGTCGAGTGCGCCGTGGTGCTGGGGCTGGCCGCCTGGCCGGCGGCGCTGCTCTGGCAGGCGGCCGCCGATTGGCTGCCGCTCACCGGCGCCTGGCGCACCCTGGCCCTCTGCGTGGCCGCCACCGCCGGCTGGTTCGTCTTCGGCCTGACGCTGCTGGTGATCCTGCCGGTGGCCCGCTGGGTCCTCTTCGCCACCGGCTCGCCGGTGGGGCGCTTCCCCTACCTCTCCTGGAACGCCTACCGCTGGGCCAGCTACAACTCGCTCACCCTCATCCTCCGCTTCAGCTTCATGAACTGGATCCGGGTGACCCCCTTCCTGCCCCTCTACCACCGGCTCATGGGGATGAAGGTGGGGCGCCGGGTCCAGTTCAACACCGCGGTGGTGGCCGACCAGAACCTCATCGAGGTGGGCGACGACAGCGTGGTGGGCGGCGACGTCACGCTGGTCTGCCACGCCGCCGAGGCCGGCTACCTGGTGGTGGCGCCGGTGCGGATCGGCCGGCGCGTCACCCTCGGCCTGCTGGCGGTGGTGATGCCGGGCTGCGAGATCGGCGACGACGCGGTGGTGGCGGCCGGCGCGGTGCTGGCCAAGGGGACCCGGGTGGGCCCCGGTGAGCTCTGGGGCGGCGTCCCGGCCCGGCGCATCGGGAGGCGGGACCCGGGCCAGGAGGCCAGGGAGACCCCGGCCTGAAGCCGACCGCGGGGCCGCTCACCCGGCGACGGAGCGCCGCGTGAACGACCTCCCGAGGAGCACCACCTAGCGGGCCTTGGCGGGGCGCCCCTCGACGTCGAGGAGCAGCGGCGCCGGCAGGCCGGCCTTGGCCAGCTGCGGGAGCACGGCCGCGGCGTCGCCGACCAGCACCACCGCCAGGCCGTCGAAGGCGAAGGCCCCGCCGGTGGCGGCGGCGGCGATGGCGGGCGCGTCGGCCCGGTCGAGGGCCAGCACCTCCTCGGCCAGGGCGCCGGGCGGGCGGCCGGCCAGCACCTGCTCGGTGAGCGACCGGGCCACCGTCGACGCGGTGAGGAGCTGCTCGGCGATGGCCGAGCGCGCGGTCTCGCGGGCCTTGGAGGCCTCCTCGGCCGGCAGGCCGCCGGCGGTCAGGCCGTCCAGCTCCTTCCTGATCTCGCCCAGGGCGGCGGCCGTCACCTCGGTCTGCACCGCGCTGGAGACCAGCAGCAGCGGCTGGCCGGCGCGCTCCACCACGACGCTGCCGGCGCCGTAGGTGTAGCCGTTCTTCTCGCGCAGGTTCTGGTTGAGGCGGCTGGTGAAGCCGCCGCCGAGGGCCACCGAGGCCAGCTGGCGCGCCGCCCGTCCCTGCGGGTCGACCGCGGGGAGCGGCCGCGAGGCCAGGATGACGGTCTGCGGAGCGCCGGGGCGATCCACCAGCACCAGCCGGCGGTCGGCGGCCTCGGCGCGGAGGGTGGGGGCGGGGGCCGGCGGCCGGGCCGTGGAGCGCCAGGCCCCGAAGCGACGCTCCAGCGCGCCCCGCAGCGCCTGCGGGTCGAAGTCCCCGGCCAGGATCAGGACGGCCGCCCGGGGGTCGAGGAGGGTCGGGGCCAGCGCGCGGAGGTCCTGGAGCGTGATCGAGGCCACCGTGGCGGCGTAGCCGTCGGTGGGGCGGCCGCGGGGATCGTCCGGACCGAAGTTGCGGGCCGCCGCCACCAGGGCCGCCACCTGGCGGGGCTCGGTGGCGCGGGCCTCGAGCTGGGCCAGGAGCAGGGCCTTCTCGCGGTCGAAGTCGGCGACGGCCAGCCGGGGGCGGAGCAGGGCCTCGGCCATCAGGTCGAGGGTGGGGCCGAGGTTTCGCGACAGCCCCTGGACCCGGAGGCCGAGGGCGCCGCGCTCGGCGCGCCCCTCGATCTGGGCGCCCAGGGCGCTGGCGGCGGCGGCGAAGGCGGCGGCGTCGAGCGTCCCGGTCCCGGCGGTGAGCAGCTGGCCGAGCAGGGCGGTGGCGCCGGCCTGGGCGGCGGGGACGGCCCGGTCGGCGCTGGCGAAGATCACCTCGCCGGCGATCAGGCCGGAGCCGGGGAGCGGCGCGGCCCGGACCTCGATCCCCGAGGCGAGGCGGAAGGTGACCGGCGCCGGCGGCACCACCCTGGCGGCCGGGAGATCGGTGGGGCGCTGGTCGGGGACGGTCCCGGGCGCGCCGCCGACGGGGATGACCCTCAGGTCGAGCCGTCCTCCGCCCAGGGCGCGGGCCACGTCGCGGACCCCGCCGGCGGTGACGGCGGCGAAGCGGGCCAGGTCGAGGGCGAAGCCGTCGGGGGTGCCGAGCGCGCTCCGGTACTCGTTGAGCTTGATGGCCCGGGAGACCAGGTTCTCGCGGGCCTGGCGGATCTGCACCTCCTGCCGGGCCCGGGCGCTGGCCAGCTCGGCGGCGCTCGGGCCGGCCGCGGCCAGCTCGGCGAGGACGCCGAGCGCCTCGCGCTTCAAGGCGCCGAGGTCGCCGCCGGGCGTGCCGGTGACCTGGAGGCGGAACAGCGAGCCGAGGAGCCCCTCTTCGAACGAGGCGTCGACGGCGCTGGCCAGCCGCTTCTCCAGCACCAGCCGCCGGGAGAGGCGCGATCCCGGCCCCTCGCCGAGGATGCGGGACAGCAGCTGCAGCTCGGCCGTGCCGGTGGTCCAGGCCGCCGGGGCGTGCCAGATGAGGTCGAGGCGCGGCAGCTCGACGCGATCCACCAGCAGCCGCTGCACCTCGCCCTCGAGCCGGACCGGGGCCCGCGGCGCCGCGCCGGTGCGGGGGCGGGCCACCAGCGGGCCGAAGAGCTGCTCGATGAGGGCTCGGATCCGGACCGGATCGAAGTCGCCCACCACCACCAGCGAGGCGTTGGCCGGCACGTAGTGGGTGTTGAAGAAGCCCACCACGTCCTCGAGCCGGGCGGCCTCGAGGTCCTGGTGCGAGCCGATCACCGGGTGGTGGTAGGGGTGGCCCTCCGGGTACATGGCCTCGTTGATCACCAGCTCGGCGGCGCCGTAGGGCCGGTTCTCGCTGGTCTGGCGCCGCTCGTTCCGGACCACCTCGCGCTGCAGGTCGAGCTTGGCCTGGGTCATGGTGGCGCCGAGCGCCTCGAAGCGGTCGGCGTCGAGCCAGAGGAGCGAGGGGAGCAGCGAGGAGGGGCCCCAGGAGTAGTAGGTGGTCCAGTCCGGCGAGGTCATGGCGTTGTTGGCGCCGCCGGCGGTCTCCATGATCACGTCGAACTGGTTCCCCGGTACCCGCCTGGTCCCCATGAACATGAGGTGCTCGAAGAGGTGGGCGAAGCCGGTCCGGCCGCTGGCCTCGTCCTTGGAGCCGACGCCGAAGAGGGTGTTGACCACCACCCGCGGGACCCGGTGGTCGGGCTGGAGCGTCACGGCGAGGCCGTTCGGCAGGGCGTAGGTCTCCACCTGGAGCGGCGGCGTGGCCGCCGCCTCGGCGGGGGCGGCGGCGACCGGCAGGAGCGCGGCGAGGACCACGGCGGCGACGGAGCGGGGGATGGACATGGTCATCCTCAGAGACCGCTCGACCCGATTCGTGACCGACCGCCCGCCCGGCCGATCCGGGCCGCGGACCCGGGGTCAGTCCGGGCCCATCAGCGCCTGGAAGCGGGGCAAGTGGCGCACCGAGGCCAGGTCGGGGTCGCGCCGGATCCAGGCGCGGTTGCCGAAGCCGGCGTCGAGCACGGCCGCCAGCTCGTCGAGGGCCCGCTCCGCCGAGCCCTCGAGCGCCAGCAGGCAGGCCACGTTGTAGCGGACCCCGGCGTCGAGCGGATCGAGCTGCGAGGCCTGCTCGCCCCAGTGGAGCCCCTCGTCGCGCCGCCCCAGGCGACAGAGCGAGACGGCGCGCATGGTGGCGGCCCGCGCGTCGTCGGGGTTGAGATCCATGTGGCGCTCCACCACCGCCAGGGCGGCGGCGTAGGCCAGCCGCGCCTCCTCCGTCCGCCCCAGCGCCTCGCTGGCCTGGGCGGCGAAGAAGGACGCCTGGTAGTGCTCGCCGGCGGCGGCGGCCTCGCGGAAGCGGCGGGCCGCCTCCTCGAGCCGGCCGTCCTGGAAGCAGGCCCGGGCGTAGTAGTAGTGGGCCTCGGGCAGGCCGGGATCGAGCGCCAGGGCCCGCTCGAAGGCCTGCCGCGCCTCCTCCGGCCGCTGCAGCGTGGCGAGCGTCAGCCCGCGGGCGGCGTGGGCCTCGGCCAGCGCCGGCAGCAGCTGGACGGCCCGGTCGCTGGCGGCGGCGGCCGCCTCCAGCTCGGCCTGCTCGGGCGGGTAGTACATGTTGCGCAGCGCCAGCGCCTCGGCCCGCCCGGCGTGGGCCAGGGCGAAGCCGGGGTCGATGGCGGTGGCTCGCCCGAACAGCTCCTCGGCGAAGCACAGGCTGGCCCGCCGGGTCTGCTGCAGGAACCGGCGGCCGCGCAGGTAGAACTCGTAGGCGCGCACGTCCGGGTGGGGCGCGCTCCCGGCCGGCGTGCTCCGCTCCGCCTCGCGGAGGATGGCGGTGAGGGCGGCCGCCACCTCCCCGGCGCTGGACGGGCGGCGCTCCGGCTCGAGCTCCAGCAGGCGGGCCAGCAGCGCCTCGGCCCCGGGCGCCGCCGGGGTGGCCAGCGCCGCGACCGGCCCCCGGAGGCCGGGCTCGCCGTCGGTGCCGAAGGGGAGGCGGCCGTCGAGGAGCAGGTGGAGCAGCACGCCGAGGGCGAAGAGGTCGGTGCGGGCGTCGCCGGGGTCGCCCCGCCACTGCTCGGGCGCCATGAACCCCGGGGTGCCGCCCGCGGCGGCGCCGTGGCCGAAGACCATCGACAGGCCGAAGTCGAGCACCTTCACCTGCCCGTCGGCGCAGAGGAAGACGTTGGCCGGCTTGAGATCCCGGTGGACCACCCCGTGGGCGTGGGCGTGGGCCAGGGCCCGGGTCACCTCGACGGCGACGCGCAGCGCCTCGCGCGGCGTCACCGGACCGGCCTCCAGCCGCTGCGCCAGCGACTGGCCGCGCAGCAGCTCCAGCACCAGGTACGGGCCGTGCGGCGACTGGCCCAGGTCGTGGAGCGTGACGATGTTGGGGTGGGCCAGGCGCGCCGCCGCCTCGGCCTCCAGCAGCAGCCGCTCCTCCCGCAGGCGCAGGTGCTCCCCGGCGTGCACCGCCTTGAAGGCCACCGAGCGCCCCAGCAGCGGATCGCGCGCCTCCCAGACCACGCCGAACCCGCCCCGGCCGATCTCGCGGACCAGCTCGAGCCGGCCGATGACGGCGCCGGGCTGCAGCCAGGCGGCCCAGGTGTCTGCGGGCGGGACGCCGGGGGCGCGGGCCAGCTCGACCAGCAGCGCCGAGAGGGCGCCGGGCCTCACGGCCGACGAGGGACGCTCCCGGTCCGGCGGCGGGTGACCCTCACCATCGATGCCCATGCGACCAGCTCCCCTGGACCGGGCGGCGAGCGCCCTGGGCCGTTCCACCACCCCCATCTACCAGAGGCGCTGCTGGAGCGGGCGTGACCTTCGAGGACGGGGTGCGCCCCTTCGCGCACCCCCCGGCAGCGCCGCTCCCCGGCGCCGGTGTCGGCGCTCCTCCCGGTGGCCGACCGGCCCGCCGGGGCGCCGGGGACCAGGCGCTCCCGGGCTCGCCCGGCTCGTCCATGGAACCGGGGACCGCTTCGCGCTATGCGAGGTGGGAGCCACCGATGAACCCCAACGTCCAGCGCGCCCTCGACGAGCTGCCCGCCGAGCCCGGCTGCTACCTGATGAAGGACGGCGCCGGGACGGTGGTCTACGTCGGCAAGGCCTCCAGCCTCCGCGGCCGGGTCCGCAGCTACTTCGGCGCCCCCCGCCCCGACGAGCGGGCCTTCGTGGCCCTGCTCGACGAGCTGCTCGGGGGCATCGAGGTGATCGTCACCCGCTCCGAGAAGGAGGCGGTGCTCCTCGAGAACCAGCTCATCAAGAAGCACCGGCCGCGCTTCAACGTGGTGCTGCGGGACGACAAGGACTTCATCGTCCTCAAGCTCGACCTGGGCCACCCGCACCCGCGCCTCGAGGTGCGCCGGGCCCGCGAGGCCCGCGATCCCGGGGCCCGCTACTTCGGCCCGTACGGCTCGGCCTGGTCGATCCGCGAGACGCTCAAGCTCATCAACCGCCACTTCCAGCTCCGCACCTGCACCGACCACGTCTTCGACACCCGCAAGCGGCCCTGCATCCTCTACCAGATCAAGCGCTGCCCGGCCCCCTGCGTCTACCAGCTGCCGGACGGCCAGTACCAGGCCAGCATCGACGACGCGGTGGCCTTCCTGGAGGGGCGCGAGCCGGAGCTGGCGACCCGCCTCGAGGCCCGCATGAAGGAGGCGGCCGCGGCGCTCGACTTCGAGGCGGCGGCGCTGCTGCGCGACCAGCTCCAGGCGGTGGCGCGGAGCCTGGAGACGCAGCGGGTGCTGATGGGCGACGGCGCCGACCGCGACATCATCGGCCTGCACCGCGAGGGGCCGGACCTGGTCATCCAGGTGCTGGTGATGCGCCACGGCCGGCTGGGCGACGCCCGGGCCTTCCCGTTCAAGGGGCAGGAGTTCCCCTCCGCCGAGCTGCTCAGCCAGTTCCTGGCCGCCTACTACGAGCTGGCCCCGGTGCCGGAGGAGGTGCTGGTGCCGCTGGAGCCGGTGGAGGCCGGCGCCCTGGCCGAGGTGCTGGCGGAGCGGCGCGGCGGCAAGGTGCGCCTCGCCACCCCGCAGCGCGGGGCCAAGGCCGACCTGCTGGAGGTGGCGGCGCGCAACGCCGAGCAGAGCTTCCGCAGCTGGCACGAGAAGGACGCCCGGCGCGAGGAGGCGCTGCTGGCGCTGATGCGGTCGCTGCAGCTGGCCCGGCCGCCGCGCTGGATGGAGTGCTACGACATCTCCACCTTCCAGGGGGCGCTGGCGGTCGGCTCCGGCGTCTCGCTGCGCGACGGCGAGCCGGACAAGGCCGGCTACCGCCGCTACAAGGTGAAGGGGGTGGCCGGGCAGGACGACTTCGCCATGCTCCACGAGGTGATCACCCGGCGGCTCCGGCGGGCCCTCCACGAGGGCCACTTCCCCGACCTGCTGGTGATCGACGGCGGCAAGGGGCAGCTGGCGGCGGCGCTGGCGGCGGCGCGCGACGTGGGCGTGCCGGTCAAGCCGGTGCCGGGCAACCCCGAGGCCCCGTACGTGGAGCTGGTCGGCCTGGCCAAGTCGCGCCTGCTGGCCTCCGACCTCGGCACCACCCGGGTGGTGGGGCGGCGGGGGCGGCCGGCGGCGCCCGCGGCCCGGGCCCTGGCCCTGGCCGACGCCGCCGAGCTGGCCGAGAAGGGGTTCGTCGGCGCCACCGAGCGGACCCCGGAGCGGGTCTTCCTGCCGGCGCGCAAGGATCCCGTCGTGCTCCGGCAGAACTCGGCCGAGCTCTTCCTGCTCACCCGGCTGCGCGACGAGGCCCACCGCTTCGCCATCACCTTCCACCGCAAGCTGCGGCGGGAGCGGAACTTCCAGAGCGTGCTGGAGACCATCACCGGGGTCGGCGAGGGGCGCAAGAAGGCGCTGCTGCGCCACTTCGGGGCGCTCAAGCGGGTGCGCGAGGCCAGCCTGGAGGAGCTGCGGGCGGTCGAGGGGTTCGGCGACAAGCAGGCCGGGGCGGTCTTCGAGTTCTTCCACCCGCCGGAGGGGACGCCGGCCCCGGCCGACGCGGTGGCCGAGGCGCCCACCGAGGCGGAGATCGACGCGGCGCTGGCCGAGGAGGAGGCGGGCGCCGCGGCGCCGTGAACCGGGCGCGGGGACTGGAACCGGCCCGGGTGGCGTGGTATCCGCGATAGCGGACGAAGGAAGGACGATCATGAGAATCGCCGAGGACATCACCCGGCTCATCGGCAACACGCCGCTGGTCCGGCTCAACCGGATCACCGCCGGCGCCCGGGCCACGGTGGTGGCCAAGCTGGAGAGCTTCAACCCGGCCTCCAGCGTCAAGGACCGGATCGGCGTCGCCATGATCGAGGCGGCCGAGCGGGCCGGGAAGATCAGGCCGGACACCATCCTGGTCGAGCCGACCAGCGGCAACACCGGCATCGGCCTGGCCCTGGCCGCCGCCGCCCGCGGCTACCGGCTGGTGCTCACCATGCCCGAGACCATGTCGGTGGAGCGCCGCCGCATCGTCACCGCGCTGGGGGCCGAGCTGATCCTCACCCCGGGGCCGGAGGGGATGAAGGGGGCCATCGCCCGGGCCACGGCGCTGGCGGCCGCCGACCCCCGCTACCTGCTGCTGCAGCAGTTCGACAACCCGGCCAACCCGGAGATCCACCGGCGCACCACCGCCGAGGAGATCTGGCGCGACACCGACGGGAAGGTCGACCTCTTCGTGGCCGGCACCGGCACCGGCGGCACCATCACCGGGGTGGGCGAGGTGCTCAAGGCGCGCAACCCCGCCATCCGGGTGATCGCCGCCGAGCCCGCCGACTCGCCGGTCCTCTCCGGCGGCAAGCCCGGCCCGCACAAGATCCAGGGCTGGGGGCCGGGCTTCGTCCCCGGCGTGCTCAACCGCGCGGTCATCGACGAGGTCATCGCCGTCGGCAACGACGACGCCGGCGTCATGGCCCGCCGGCTCTCCAGGGAGGAGGGGATCCTCTCCGGGATCTCCTGCGGCGGCGCCGCCTGGGCGGCCCTGCAGGTGGCCCACCGCCCCGAGAACGCCGGCAAGCTGCTGGTGGTGGTGCTGCCCGACAGCGGCGAGCGCTACCTCTCCACCTGGCTGTACGAGGAGCAGAAGTGAGCACACCCAAGCACACCGGCTCCACCCCCCCCGACCTCCGCGCCGTCGTCGACCAGCTGGCGGCCGGCGCCTCGCTGCTGACCGGGTTCCCCGGGGGGCGCGCCATCCTGCCCTCCCGCGACGCCGTCATCCAGATCGTCGAGGAGCTGCGCTCGGTCTTCTTCCCCGGCTACTTCGGCACCTCCGACGTCCGGGCCGAGGCGCTCCACTTCTACCTGGGGGCGACGCTGGAGCGCGCCCTGCAGGGGCTGGAGGAGCAGGTGCGGCGCGCCTTCGCCTTCTTCGCGCGCCACGACTACCACCAGTGCGCCCACTGCGCCGAGGAGTCGCGCCGGGTGGCGGCCGAGTTCCTGTCCGGGGTGGTGGAGATCCAGCGGCTGGTCCGGTCCGACGTCGAGGCGGCCTACGAGGGGGACCCGGCGCTGAAGACCCGCGACGAGGCCATCTTCGCCTACCCCGGGGTCTTCGCCATCACCAACCAGCGCATCGCCCACCGGCTCCACGTGCTGGGGGTGCCGCTGATCCCGCGCATCATCACCGAGTACGCCAGCACCGTGACCGGCATCGACATCCACCCCGGGGCCCGCATCGGCGAGCGGCTCTTCATCGACCACGGCACCGGCGTGGTGGTGGGCGAGACCGCGGTCCTGGGCGCCCGGGTCCGGCTCTACCAGGGGGTCACCCTGGGGGCCAAGAGCTTCCCGCTCGACGAGCACGGCAAGCCCATCAAGGGTATCGACCGCCACCCCATCGTCGAGGACGACGTGGTCATCTACTCCGGGGCCACCATCCTCGGCCGCATCGTCATCGGCAAGGGCTCCTCGATCGGCGGCAACGTCTGGCTGACCCAGCCGGTGCCGCCCAACAGCCGCATCACCCAGGCCGAGCTCCGGGACACCCGGTTCTCCTTCGGCGGGGGCATCTGACCGTCGCTGGCGGGGGCGCCGCCCGGCGGGCCCCGTCGAAAGGACACCCCGTGGCCCACCACCCCTGGCACGACGTCGAGCTCCCCCGCTACCTGGAGGACGCCATCCCGGCGGTCATCGAGATCGCCACCGGCTCCAAGGTGAAGTACGAGCTGGACAAGTCGACCGGCCTGCTGCTGGTGGACCGCATCCTCTTCTCGGCGGTCCACTACCCGGCCAACTACGGCTTCGTGCCGCAGACCTACTGCGACGACGGCGACCCGCTCGACATCCTGGTGCTCTGCTCCGAGGTGATCCAGCCGCTCTCCATCATGCGCGCCAAGGTGATCGGCGTCATGAAGATGCGCGACGACAAGGGGCTGGACGACAAGCTCATCGCCGTGCACGCCGACGACCCCAACTACGCCGACTACTCCGACGTCTCCGAGCTGCCGCCGCACCGGCTCCGCGAGCTGCGCCGCTTCTTCGAGGACTACAAGGCGCTGGAGAACAAGAAGGTGGTGGTGAGCGAGCCGCAGGGGCGCTCCACGGCGCTGCAGGTGCTGCGCGACGCCATGAAGCTCTACGAGTCGGAGAAGGACCGGCTCAAGGGCAGGCCGGCGACCCCGGCCCGCAAGGCGGCGAAGAGGCCGAAGCGGCGCTGACCCGGCCGCGGCGCCCCGGCCGCCGCACTCCTACCAGTCGGCGACCAGGCCGATGCCCATGGTGATCGACCAGCCGCCGGCCCGCCAGAGCTGGTCGGCCACCAGGTCGGTGGCGGTGCCGAGGTCGTGGCGCCAGGCCAGCGTCACCTCGACGCGGTCGGTCCGGCCGGCCGGGTTCCTCATGCCGGTGGCGGCCCGCCCCACCAGCCCGGCGTAGGCGAGATCGGCGTCGCCCCGCCACTGGTCGGGGCCGTGGCCGGCGAAGTGGGTGTAGCGGCGCCAGCCCAGCTCCCCGGCCAGCGAGAGCCGCCAGCGCTCCCCGGCGGCCCCGGTGATCCCGGCCGAGCCGCCCAGCACGGTGGTGGTGGGGGGGCGGAAGGAGAAGAGCGAGAGCAGGTCGATGAGCTGCCGCCCCTCGTAGCTCAGGCCGGCCTCCAGCATCCGGTAGCGGAGGCCGGCGGCCACGCCCAGCACCAGGTAGCAGGGGTTGGCGCCGCGCAGGTCGGTGCCGGGGACCGAGCCGCGGTCGCAGTAGCCGGTGCCGACGGAGACGTGGAGCGCCGGGGTGAGGGGGGCGGCGGGCTGGAGTGCGGCGGCGTCGGGGCCGGCGGCGGCGAGCAGCAGCGCGGCGAGGGCGGCGGTGACCATGCGGGGCCCACCTTACACCGGGCGCGGTGGGCCCGGCCCGGCCTGCTGGGGTGTGACCCCGAGGCCCGGCGCGCGCGCCGCGGCCGTTGCCTTGGTGACCTCGGAGGCCCGGGGTAGACTCGCCTCCCCGTGACCCGCCGCCGCCACGCCAGCGAGTTCAACCTCGAGTTCGTCGCCGAGATCCTGGCCCGGCAGGGGCTGATCTCCGACGACGCCCGCAAGACCGCGGCCGCCCGCGAGAACGTGCAGCGGGCCCGGCTGCTGCGGGAGCAGGCCACCCGCGCCGGGGGGAGGGGGCTGCGGCGCGCCGAGCTCTCGCCCATCGAGCTGCTGGCCAGCTTCGCCTTCCCCGACCTGCGGCGCGACGGCGAGCTGGTCGACGAGGACAAGGCCACCGCGGTGCTGGCCGAGGCGGTGGGGATGCCCTACCGCAAGATCGACCCGCTCAAGCTCGACGCCAGCCTCATCACCCGCACCCTCTCCCGACCCTTCGCCCGGCGGCACGCGGTGCTGGCGCTGGAGCGGCGCGGGGCGGTGCTGGTGGTGGCCACCGCCAACCCCTTCGACCGGGAGCTGTTCGAGAACCTGCGCGGGCTGACCGGCCTGGAGATCGAGCCGGTGCTGGCGGCGCCGTCGGACATCCACCGGGCCATCGCCGAGGTCTACGGCTTCCGGGCCCAGGTCTCCGAGGCCCAGGTGCAGCTCGGCGTCGCCGGCATCGACGTCGGCAACCTGGAGCAGTTCGTCAACCTCTCCGGGGTCGACGCCCTGGAGGCCTCCAGCGAGCCCGTCATCGCCGCCGTGGAGTACCTGCTCCACTACGCCTTCGAGCAGCGGGCCAGCGACATCCACCTCGAGCCGCGGCGCGAGGAGTCGATCATCCGCATGCGCATCGACGGCGTCCTCCACCCGGTCCACCGCATCCCCAAGGGGGTGCACGGCGCCATCGCCAACCGCTTCAAGATCATGGCCCGGCTCGACATCGCCTCCCGCAAGCCGCAGGACGGCCGCATCCGCACCGCGCGGGGCGACGCCGAGATGGAGCTGCGCGTCTCCACCATCCCCACCACCTTCGGCGACAAGATCGTGGTGCGGGTCCTCGATCCCAGCGTGCTGGTGCGCGACCTCTCCGAGCTGGGGTTCCTGCCCGAGGAGCGGGAGACCTTCGAGCGCTGGCTGCTCCGGCCCCACGGGCTGATCGTGGTCACCGGCCCCACCGGCTCGGGCAAGACCACCACCCTCTACTCGGCGCTGCAGGCGCTGGCCTCGCCGGAGGTCAACGTGGTGACCATCGAGGATCCCATCGAGATGGTCCACGAGGACTTCAACCAGATCGCCGCCAACCCGCGCACCGGCACCAGCTTCGCCGAGGCGCTGCGCCACGTGCTCCGCCAGGACCCCGACGTGATCATGGTCGGCGAGGTCCGCGACGCCGACACCGCCACCCAGGCGGTGCAGGCGGCGCTCACCGGCCACCTGGTGCTCACCACCCTCCACACCAACGACGCGGTGGGGGCCATCGCCCGGCTCCGCGACCTGGGCGTGCCCAGCTTCCTCATCGCCGCCACCCTCACCGGGGTGGTGGCGCAGCGGCTGGTCCGCCAGGTCTGCCCGTCCTGCGCCGAGGACGTCCCGCTCACCGCCGACGAGGTGGCCGGGCTGGGCGTGTCCCACCCCGAGGACCACGCCGGCGAGCTGCTGGCGCGGCGCGGTCCGGGCTGCGCCAAGTGCCGCTACACCGGCTACTTCGGCCGGGCCGGGCTCTTCGAGATCCTCGCCGTCAACGCCCGGCTCCGCCACCTCATCGCCGACGGGGCCACCCCCGAGACCCTGGTCCGCACCGCGCGCCAGGACGGCCTGAAGAGCCTGCGCGAGCACGCCGTCCAGAAGGTGGCGGCCGGGGTGACCTCCTACGAGGAGGCCATGCGCGCCACCGCCGACGTGGAGGGGACGCCGTGACCGACGTGGCCACCCAGCTGGCCGGGCTCTGGTCGTCGGGCTCGCCCATCATCTACCTGGTCACCTCGGAGGAGGAGCGGGCGATGGCGCTGGCCCGCGCCGCCGCCGAGGGGTTCGACGCCCCGTGCGCCACCTGGTCCTCGCACCGCGGGCTGGTGCCGCAGGCGCCCCACGCCCGCTCGCCCATCGAGGCCCTCGACGCCCTGCTGGCCGCCCCCGGGCCGCTGCTGGCGGTGCTGCTCGACTTCCACCTGGCGCTGCGCGACCCGGCGGTGGCCCGCGCCGTCCGCGACGCGCTCCCCCGGCTGGCGGCCGAGGGGCGCTGCCTGCTGATCGTGGCGCCCCGGCTGGAGCTGCCCGACGGCCTGGCCGAGGCGGCGGCGGTGCTGCGGCTGCCGCTCCCCGGGCTGGGCGAGCTGGGGGCGGTGCTGGAGCAGGTGCGCCACGCCACCGGCGCGGCCGAGGCCGGCGCCGAAGCGCGCCACCGGGCCCTGACCGCGGCGCGCGGCTTCACCGAGGGGCAGGCCCGCCGGGCCTTCACCCGGGCGGTGCGCGAGGACCCGGCGCTGGGCGAGGCCGCCCAGGCCACCATCCTGGTGGAGAAGCGCCGCCTGCTGGCCCGGGACCTCGGCCTCGAGGTGGTGGAGACCACCGAGGCGGCCGAGCACCTCGGCGGGCTCTCCAGCTTCAAGGCCTGGCTGGCGGAGCGGGCCCTGGCCTTCGCCCCGGGGGCGGAGCGCTTCGGCCTGCCGGCGCCGCGCGGCGTGCTGCTGGTGGGCGTGCAGGGGTGCGGCAAGTCGCTGGCCGCCAAGGTGGCGGCGGCGCAGCTGGGGGTGCCGCTGGTCCGGCTCGACCTGCCGCGGGTGCTGGGGCGGGAGGGGGCGGAGGAGAGCCTGGCGGCGGCGCTGGAGGCGGCCGAGGCCATCTCGCCGGTGGCGCTCTGGGTCGACGAGATCGAGAAGGGGTTCGCCGGCAGCGCCCCCGGGCAGGGGGGCGAGGCCCGCGCCGCCCGGCTGCTGGGGGCCTTCTCCACCTGGCTGCAGGAGCGGCAGGGCTCGGTCTTCGTGGTGGCCACCGCCAACGACGTCACCCGCCTGCCCCCCGAGCTGCTGCGGCGCGGCCGCTTCGACGAGCTCTTCTTCGTCGACCTGCCCGACCTGGCGGCGCGGCGCGAGATCCTGGCGCTCCACCTGCGGCGGCGCAGCCGGATCCGGAGTCCCTCGACCTGGCGGCGCTGGCCGACCTCTGCGCCGACTTCTCCGGCGCCGAGCTGGAGCAGGTGGTGGTGGGCGGCCTGCACCGGGCCTTCGCCCTCTCGCGCCAGCTGGAGACCGCCGACCTGCGGCGGGTGGCCCAGGACCTGGTGCCGCTCTTCCGCACCTACGAGGAGCAGATCAAGGCGCTGCGCGAGTGGGCCCGGGGCCGGGCCCGGGTGGCCGGGCGCTCCGGCGCCGTGGTCGACCTGTTCCGGCGGGCGCCCAAGGGCTGAGCGGCCGCCGCTCCGGGCACCACGCTCTGCTCGGCCATCCCCGGCTCGGTGGTGGCCGGGCGGCGGGTCTTCAGCGTCACCGTCGGCGAGCAGCGCCCGGCCGGCCGGTCAGGGCCGCAGGACGTCCAGCACGTGCCGGTGCACCAGGCCGTTGGAGGCCACGCAGGCGCCGCGGGTGTGGGTGACGTTCCCCTCGAGGTCGGTGAAGCGGCCGCCCGCCTCCTCGATCAGGATCTTGAGCGGGGCGATGTCCCAGACCTGCACCCCGGCCTCGACGAAGGCCTCGGCCCGCCCGGTCAGCACCATGGCGCAGCCGGCCAGGTCGCCGTAGCCGCGAGCCTGGGCCGCGGTGACCGTCAGCTGGTTGACCTGGGCCCGGCGCTCCGGCGCCAGCAGGAACTTGAGCTCGCCGAGGGAGAGGGTGGCCTCCTCCCACGAGGCGATCCCCGACACCCGCAGCCGCTCCGGCGCCCCGGCCCCCACCTGCCGCCAGGCGCCGCGGCCGCGGGCCGCCCAGTAGAGCTCCCCCAGCGCCGGCATCCCCATGGCGCCGGCCAGCACCTCGCCGTCCACCTCGAAGGCCACCAGCGGCCCCCAGAAGCTGCCGCCGCGGGTGAAGCCGCGGGTGCCGTCGATGGGGTCGACGATCCAGCGGGCCCCGCTGCCGGCGTGGGCGCCCCCCTCCTCGCCGAGGATGGCGTGGCCGGGGAAGCGCTGGCGGACCACCGCCACGATGGCCGCCTCGGCCTCGCGGTCGGCCACCGTGACCGGGCTGCGATCCGGCTTGAGCTCGACGCGGACGCCGGCGCGGAAGTGGCGCATGGCGGCGGCGCCGCCGGCGTCGGCGGCCCGGCGGGCGGTCTCCATGGCGAGGTCGAGGTCGGGAGCGGTCATGCGGCGCAGTCTAGCCGCTCGAGGCGCCGGCGGGTCGCGCCCGGGGGGGTGAAAAAGCGACGGCGGCCGCCCTGGGGGAGGGCGACCGCCGTCGGTGCTGCGGGGGGTCCGGGGAGGCTACTTCTTCGGCCGCATGTCACCCGACTGCAGGTAGCGGGTGTGGAAGGCGAAGGCCTCGCTGAACATGTGCGGCGAGTGGAGGCCGGCGCTGGGGTTCTTCATGGCGCGCTTGTAGTAGTCCCAGAGGATGGGACGGTACTCCGGGGCGGCCGCCTTCTCGATGATCTCCTTGGCCTTCTCCTTGGGGCTGCGGCCGCGCAGGTCGGCGAAGCCGTACTCGGTGACGATGCCGGAGACGTCGTGCTCGGTGTGGTCGATGTGCGACGCGAAGGGCACGATGGCGGAGATCTTGCCGTCCTTGGCCGTGGCCGGGGACATGAAGATGGTGTAGGCGGAGTTGCGGGCGAAGTCACCCGAACCGCCGATGCCGTTCTCGATCCCCTTGCCGGCGATGTGGGTCGAGTTGACGTGGCCGTAGATGTCGGCCTCGACGAAGCCGTTCATGGCGATGCAGCCGAGGCGGCGGATGATCTCCGGGTTGTTGGAGATCTCCTGCGGGCGCAGGATGATCTGCTTCCGGTAGCGCTCGATGTCCTTGTTGAAGCGGACCTGCCCCTCGGGCGAGACCGAGAAGGCGGTGGCCGAGGCGGCCACCAGCTTGCCGGAGTCGAGCATGTCGAGCATGCCGTCCTGGATCACCTCGGTGTAGGAGATCATCCGGTCGAACGGCCCCTCGTTCAGCCCCACCAGCACGGCGTTGGCGATGTTGCCGACGCCCGACTGCAGCGGGTTGAGGTGCTTGGAGAGCCGGCCGGCCTTCACCTCGCCGTCGAAGAAGTCGAGGATGTGCCCGGCGATGCGCTTGTGCATCTCCTCGGGCGCCTTGAAGGCGGCGTTGCGGTCCGGGTAGGCGCTCTCGACCACCGCCACCACCTTGGAGGTGTCGAACTTCCAGACCTGCGAGCCCTTGCGGTCGTCGGCGGCGTTGATGGGGATGGCCACGCGCTTGCCGTGCTCGGCCGACACCGAGATGATGTCGTGCATCCCCTCGAGCCGCTCGTCCTGCCAGGAGTTGACCTCGAGGATGATCTTGTCGGCGTGCTCCAGGTAGACGTTGTTGGCGCCGCACGACGACGAGGGCACGCAGGTGCCGTCCTCGTTGATCTTGGTGACCTCGATGAGGCAGAAGTCGAGGTTGTTCTTGCCCTTGCCGTAGAAGCCGTAGCGGACCAGCGTGCCCGCGTGGCTCAAGTGCATGTCCTGGTACTCGATGAGCCCGGCGTTGATCTTCTCGCGGGTGGCGGCGTCGCCCTGGTAGGGGAAGCGGAAGCGCGAGGCCTCCACCGTGGACATCATGGTGTCCTGCTCCGGGCCGGTCGAGGCGCCGGTGAGGACGTCGAACTTGAGGGCCTTGCCCTTGAGCTTCTCGTCGAGGGCCCGCTTGGCGAGCGCGATGGGCACCGCCTTGGGGTAGCCGGCGCCGGTGAAGCCGGACATGCCGATGACGGAGCCGTTGGGGATGAGTGCAGCGGCGGCCTCGGCCGACATCACCTTCGCCTTGAGCGCCTTGTTGAGAATCCGGTCAGCCATCGGTTGAGCCTCCTCGGTGGTCCCCCCTGGGGTGTTCCGGGGGGGGAGAATGGGGGAGCGGTGCGGGGGGCAACGCCCATGCTTCGCGGGAAGCGAGAGAGTAGTCGAGAGCGCGCACTTCTTGGAAGCGCGGATCGCTCGATCGCTGCGATTTTACGGCGAAAGATGACGAGTGATCCCGTCGATGATTCCACGCAGCGCGTCAGGCTCGGCGCCACGATCCAGTCGACCATTGCGGTCGACGATGGCGCCGGTCGACAGCAGCCAATCGACTGAATTCTCAAGCGTGGCCTTGGAGAGCGCCTCGCGCAGCGCCACCCGGCCGGAGAGGAAATCGGCGCGGCCGCGCTCCAGGCACTGGTTGACCAGCGCCTTCCTGTCGAGCGCGTGACGCGCCGCGTCGCCGAGAAGCCGATCGCTGGTCTCGGCCGCCAGCCGGTAGGCCTCGAGGTAGGGGCGGAGGAACTCGGCGAGGAACTCCACCGGCTCGCGCGCCGCGCCCAGCCGGATCCGGTCTCCCTCCACCTCCACCGCGCCGAGCCGCTGCAGGAAGGCGACGTTCTGGTCGAAGATCTCCAGCAGCGAGAGCCCCGGCTCGTACATGAACTCCAGCTTGAGGAGGCGGGAGAGCCAGGCGGCCCGGGACAGCACCTCGGCGCGCGAGCCCTCGCCGACCAGCAGCGCCGCCGAGGCGATGGCCGGGGCCACGAAGCGGTGGAGCACGGCGTTGCGGTGGTAGTCGAGCACCGGCCGCTTCTCGTCGACCACCCGGTAGATGGTCTCCCCGGCGGCGGTGTCGGTGGTCACCTGGCCGCTGGCCACCAGCCGGCGCACCGCGTCCTGGATGGGCCCGGGGTGGAGCGGGTCGCTGCTGGTGCCGGCCAGCCCGCGCCCGAAGCGGGCCCCGCCCCCCTCGGCGGCGATGAAGCGCAGCAGCTCCACCCGCCGCGCCAGCTCCGGCGCCGGCAGCCCGCGCCGGGTGTGCGAGAGCAGCGCCGCCGAGACCAGCCCGACCGGCGTGATGGTGACCGCCCGGCCGATGCCGAAGGCGATGCGGGTGGCGGTGGCCTGCACCAGCTGCCGCCGGGCCTCGGGATCGGTGGCCAGGGTGGCGGCGCGGGCGCCGAGCCGGGCCTGGGCCACCGCCCGGAGCGACACCGGCTCCTCGAACTGCACGTAGAGCCGCTCGTAGCGCCGGAAGAGGACGGCGAAGGAGCCCAGCAGGCCGCGCAGGTTCTCCTTGGGCTTCTCGCCGCCGGAGAGCTCGCGCAGGTAGGCCGAGGCCTCGATGAGCTTCTCGTAGTCGATGGAGACCGGCACGAAGAGGACGTCCTCGGCGGCGCCGTCCAGCCAGGCGTCCACCTCCATGGAGACCAGCCCCATCTTGGGGAAGAGCAGCTTGCCGGTGCGGCTGCGCCCGCCCTCGATGTAGAACTCCTGGGGGAACTTGTCGCGCAGCAGCTGCTTGACGTAGGCGCGCAGCACCGCGGCGTAGACCCGGTCCCCCTTGACCTGGCGCCGGATGAAGAAGGCGCCGCCGCGGCGGAAGAAGGGGCCGGCCGGCCAGAAGGAGAGGTTGATGCCGGCGGCGATGTGCGGCGCCATCATCCCGTGCTCGTAGAGGAGCCAGGAGATGACCAGGAAGTCGACGTAGCTCTTGTGGCTGGGGCAGATGACCACCGGCGCGGTGGCGGCGGCGCGCTTGACCCGCCCCAGGCCGTCCTCGTCGATCTCCAGCGAGTCGTAGAGCTTGGCGAAGAGCCCCTTGAGCACCGGCCGGGCCACCGCCACCACCTTGGGATCGTAGTTGCTGGCCAGCTCGTCGAGGCAGCGCGCCGCCTCGGCGTGCAGCCCCTCCACCGGCTGCCCGGTCTCGGCCGCCAGCTCCTCGAGGCGGGAGCGCAGGGTCCGGTCGCGGAGCACCCGGGCCTTGACCCGCCCCGGCCCCTTGAGCGGCGGGCCCACCGCCGCCCGCAGCTCGCGCGAGAGGTGCTGCAGCACGGCGCCGCGGGCCCCGCGCGCCACCGAGAGGTTGGAGCCGCCGGGCTGGGCGGCCAGCCGCTCGCGCAGGTCGACGGCCGTGCCCACCGAGAGGAAGCAGTGGCGGAAGTTGCGGAAGAAGGCGACGGCGTTGGCGATGGCGTTGGGGGAGTCTGGGGTGCCGAAGAGCACGTCCCAGATCGAGCCCTTCAGCCGCTGCGCCCGTCGGCTCCAGAGCAGCAGCACCGGGACCAGGAAGATGGGGCGGGCCAGCGACCGCTGCATGCGGACCAGGTGGGCCAGCGGTCCGGCCTCGGTGGAGCGGTCGGCCAGGAAGACCACGCTGGAGCGCCCGGCGCCCACCGCCTCCTCGAGCGCGCGGCGGGTGCGCCGGATGCGGGAGATGGCGCCGGCCAGCCCGGTGTAGCCCTGGGCGGCCTGCAGCGGGGGCAGGCCGTGGCGGCGCAGCAGCCAGCGCAGGTAGAGGAAGTTGAGCAGCCCGGACCGCCGCATCACGAAGACCAGGCTGCCGCGGGCCGCCAGCGCCGCCAGCTCGGCCGGGGCGTCGGGCGGGACCCGGACCGGCTGGAAGAGCCGCTCCATCCCCCGGGGCTCGGGCGCGGCCTTCGGGGTGGGTGGCGAGCGGTCCATGTGGCTCAGCCGTGCCGCTTCACCACGCCGTCCTTGTCGAGGTACCAGGGCTCCACCAGCAGGGCCTCCACCGAGGGCCGGTACCCCTTGACGTCGGCCCCCAGCCGGTGGAGCGCCGCCAGCACCTCGCCGCGGACCCGGGCGTTGCCGGCGTCGCGGACCAGCAGCTCGATGAGCGCCGCGCGCGAGGGCTCGGAGAGCGGCAGCCCGGCCAGGGCCCGGGCGGCGCTGATGCGGACGTCGTCGGAGAAGTCCTCGAGCATGGCCCGCAGCACCCCGTCGAGGCCGGCGGCCTCGGCGCCGTCATGGTGCTCGCTGACCCAGGCCAGCAGCGTCAGCTTCTTCTCCGGGTCGCGGGTGTAGACGGTGGAGAGCCGGGTCAGCTCGGCCACCACCACGTCGAGCACCGCCTCCGGCGTGGTCACCGCCGCCAGGGCCCGCAGCCCCCAGGCGATCCCGGTCTCCTGCTCCCGGATGAACTCGGTGACCGGCCCGACGGCGTCGCCCCCGGCGTCGACGAGGTGGCCGTGGACCGCCTCCTTCTCCTCCTGGTCGGTGATGCCCGGGTCGGAGAGCAGGGTGAAGCGCAGGCAGAGGGTCTTGAGCGCGCCAGGCGACCCGAGGGCGGCCAGCACCTCGATCCCGCCCATGCGGTTCTCGGACGGGCCGTACTTCTCGGTCACCTTGCGCGCCAGCTTCTTGAGCTGGGACTGCTCCCGCTCGCTGGCCGATCCAAACAGATCAAAGATGCCCATCCAACCTCCCGCCGCGCCGGGTCGAACGACCGGGCGGCGCGCGTGGTTCTACAACGAGATGCCCGCCCGTGGATCCCCCTTGTAGAGCGGGCCGAGCGCCTTGACCGCCTCGGAGAGCGCCGGACCGGCCTCCGGGAGCACCAGCTTGACCACCGCGTAGAGGTCGCCGCGCGGGCCGCCGCGCAGGTCGGGGAGCCCCTGGCCGCGCAGCCGGATCTGCTTCCCCGACGGGGTCCCGGCGCCGACGGTGAAGCGCACCTTCCCCTCGAAGGTGGGCAGATCCACCTCGGCCCCGTTCACCACCTCGGGCACGGTGAGGGGGAGGTCGAGGTAGAGATCCTTCCCCTCGACGCGCACCAGCGGGTGGGGGCGGAGCCGGACCCGCAGCAGCAGGTCGCCGTCGGGGCCGCCGTGGGTCCCGGGCCCGCCCTGGCCGGCGAGGCGGATGCGGGCGCCCTCGGCGGTGCCCGGCTTGATGGTGACCCGCAGGGTGCGGGCCCCGAGCCGCACGTCGCGCTCGGCTCCCACCACGGCGTCGCGGAGCTCCAGCTCCAGGTCGGCCTCGAGGTCGTCGCCGGGGCGGGGCTCGGCGCGGCGTCCCGGGCCGTGGCCGGGGCCGGCGCGCCCGCGCCCCTGCTGGCCGAAGATGGTCTCGAAGATGGAGCCGAAGTCGACCGGGCCGTACCCCTCGACGTTGACCGACGAGAAGTCGCCGAAGTCGGAGGGCTGCCCGCCCGGCGGCCCGCCCGACCGGCGCCAGCGCCGGACCTCCTCGGCGCGCTTCTCGTCGAAGCCGGTGCGGAGCGAGTCCGGCCCGAACTCGTCGTAGAGGGCCCGGCGCTTCGGGTCGGAGAGCACCTCGGCGGCGGCCGCCGCCTCGCGGAAGCGCTCCACCGCCCCCTTGTTCCCGGGGTTGACGTCGGGGTGGTGCTGCCGGGCCAGCTTGCGGTAGGCCTTCTTGATCTCCTCCGGGGTCGCCGTGCGGGGGACGCCGAGGATCTGGTAGAGGTCGCGCTGGGCCACACCGGCAAGGTAACGCGTCGTGGCGGCGCGTCAATGGCCGACACCGGGGCCGACCTGGATTAGCATGGCGCCATGCTCGCCCCAGGCCTGCTGCTGCTGCTCGCCGCCGCCCCGCTGGCCCGCCCCGCCAACGCGGGCGAGGTGCTGGAGCGGGTGGTGGCGGTGGTCCGCAACCCCGCCAGCGCCGCCCCGCGGCCGCTGACGCTGACCCGGCTCGACGAGGAGGCGCGGGTGACGCTGGTCTCGCAGGGGGCCATGCAGGCCGCCTTCGCCCCCCTCGACACCGCGGCCCGCCGGGCGGCGCTGCGCTGGCTCCTCGACCAGTGGCTGGTGGCCGACGAGGCGGCGCGGCTCAAGGTGGACGAGGTGCCGCGCCAGGAGGTCCAGGGGGCGCTCGAGGCCTTCCGGCGGCGCTTCGCCAGCGAGGGGGAGTACCGCCGCTTCCTCGCCACGCTGGAGCTGCAGGAGGAGGAGCTGGCCACCATCCTGGGGCGGGGGCTGCGGGTGCAGCGCTTCATCGACAGCCGGCTGGGGCGCAGCTCCCGGGTCAGCGAGGACGAGGTCTCGCGCTGGCTGGCGGGGCAGGGGACGCTGGCCCCGACCCCGGCGGAGCGGGACGCGGCGCGGGTCCGGGTGGCGGCGGAGCGGGCCCAGGGGCAGGTGAAGCAGCTCCTCGCCGAGCTGCGATCCCGGGCCGACATCCGCGTGCTGGTGCCGGAGCTGCGCGAGGAGCCGGCCCGGTGAGCGGAGCCGGCGCCCTGCGCTTCCGGCCGGTGGTGGAGGCCGACCTGCCGCGGATCATGGAGATCGAGGCGGCCGGCTTCCCCCACCCCTGGTCGGAGGCGCTGCTCCGCAACGAGCTGGGCCACGCCTGGTCCCACCTGCTGGCGGCGGTGGCGCCGGTGGCGCCGGTGGCCGCGGGCGGCGAGCGGATCCTCGGGTACATCATCTTCTGGATGGTCCACGACGAGGTGCACGTCCTCAACGTCGGCACCGCCCCCGAGGCCCGCCGGCGCGGGGTGGGGCGGGCGCTGATGGACCAGGCGGCGGCCATCGGGCGGGGGAAGGGGGGGCGGCTCTCGACGCTGGAGGTGCGCCGCTCCAACGCCCCGGCCATCGCCCTCTACCGCGCCCTCGGCTACCGGGAGGTGGGGGTGCGGCCGCGCTACTACGCCGAGGAGAACGAGGACGCGATCGTCATGACCCTGGAGTTCGATCCGCGGTAGACCGTTGGCCCATGCGCTGGCGCCTGCTCCGCTGGATCCTCTTCCGCTTCGACCCCGAGACCATCCACCGCCTGGCCCATCGCCTGCTGCGGCTGGTGCCGCCGGCGCTGGCCCGGTGGCGGCGGCCCCGCCCGGACCCGCGGCTGCGGGTGCGCTGCCTGGGGCTGGAGTTCGACAGCCCCATCGGCCTGGCGGCCGGCTTCGACAAGGGGGACGTCGCGGTGGCGGCGCTGCTGGGCATGGGCTTCTCCCACCTGGAGATCGGCACCATCACCCCCCGGCCGCAGGCCGGCAACGAGCGGCCGCGCATCTTCCGGCTGCCGGAGCACCGGGCCCTGATCAACCGGATGGGGTTCAACAACGAGGGGGCGGCGGCCTGCGCGGCCCGGCTGGCGGCGCTGGACCCGGCGGCCCGCACCGGGCGGGTCGGGATCAACGTCGGCAAGAATAAGGCGACGCCCAACGAGCAGGCGGTGGACGACTACCTGGCCTGCCTCGAGGCGCTGCACGGGTACGCCGACTACCTGGTGGTCAACATCTCCTCGCCCAACACGCCGGGGCTGCGCCAGCTGCAGGAGCGCGACGCCCTCGACCGGCTGCTGCGGGCCTGCGTGGCCCGGCTGAAGGCGCTGGCCCCCGGCAAGGGGCTGGTGGTCAAGCTGGCCCCCGACCTCGAGCCCGAGGCGCTCGACGAGGCGGTCGACGTGGCCATCGCCGCCGGGGTGGCCGCCATCGCCGCCACCAACACCACGCTCTCCCGGGCCGGGGTGGAGGGTCACCCGCGGGCCGGTGAGGCGGGGGGCCTCTCCGGGGCGCCGCTCACCGACCGGTCGACCGAGGTGATCCGGCGGGTGGCGGCCCGCGCCGCCGGCCGCGTCCCCGTCATCGGCTCGGGTGGGGTGATGTCGGCCGAGGACGCCTGGGCCAAGCTCCGGGCCGGGGCGACGCTGGTTCAGGTCTACACCGGCTTCATCTACGGCGGGCCCGGGTTTGCCTCGGAGCTCAACGCCGGGCTCTGCAGGTTGATGGAGCGGGACGGCTTCGGGTCGATCGAGGAGGCCATCGGGGCGGACCAGAAGGGGCGTCCCTGCGACAACGCGTCGCGTTAGATTGACGCGACGCAGCAGAGAGAGCAAGCTTCCGCCCCTGCTGGTCGTGGCGGCCTTCCGTCGCCAGACCTAGAGCGGGGGACGACATGGGCGACACGCGCAAGAGCAGCGGCACCGGCAACGTCAAGGTTCAGGAACTGCTGAAGGAACTGGCCAAGAAGGGGAAGGCCGGCCGCAAGGAGGTCGAGGCGATCATCGAGAAGGTGGTGGCCGAGGCCAAGGTGGACGCAAGGCTGGCCGACCTCCGCGGCAAGGTGGAGCTGCTCCAGAAGACCGGCCTGGAGCGGACCAAGATGTGGCGTGGCAAGGCCGATTCCTTCCGTGCCGACGCGCTGGAGCGTATGGTCGATATCCAGGGGAAGGTCGTGTCGTTTCTGGGGGTTGCGACCCGGGAGCAGGTCGAGGAGCTGCACCATGAGCTCGAGCGGCTTGCCAAGCGGGTCGAGAGCGGGCAAAAGGCCCGGCCGGCCAGGAAGGCCGCGCCCAAGGGGGAGGGGAAGGCATGAGCGAAGTCCGGGGGGATTCCGCGACGGTGTGGGCTGAAGGCCGCGCCGGCGTGGGATGTCGATCGACGTGATCGGCTCGACCGTCAGGGGGGCGGTCCGGTTCGGTCTGGCGGCGGTCATCGGCGTGGCCGCCCTGGCCACGCCGGGGAACCTCTCCGACCAGGCCCGGAAGCGCCGTCCCGCCGAGCCGGAGCTGGGAGCCTGCCTCGCCGCCGGCTGCCCCGCTGCGCTCCACGAGCGGCAGGTGGCCCGGATCGAGGACTACCTCTTCGTCAGGATGCCCGGGCTCGACCCGGCGCTGCACGAAGACCTGGCCCGGGCCATCCTCACCGAGGCCGAGGCGGTCCAGGTCGACCCGCTGCTGGTGCTGGCGGTCATCGAGGTCGAGTCGCGGTACGACCCGGCGGCGGTGAGCGGCGCCGGGGCGCTCGGGCTGATGCAGCTGCTCCCCGGGACCATGCAGCGGGAGGCCGGTGAGCTGGGGCTGGACGCCAGCGACCCGCACCACCCGGTGGCCAACGTCCGGGCCGGCGTGCGCTACCTGCACCGCTGCCTGGAGAGCTACCCGGACCAGGACGTGGCGCTGATGGCCTACAACGCCGGCCCCAACCGGCTCTACGGCTGGATCCAGGCCGGGTCGGTCCCCGCCGAGGTGGTGGGGTACGCCCGGCGGGTGCTGGCCGAGCATCGCCGGCTGCGACGCGCCCTGCCCGACGAGCCGGGCCCGCGCTTCGCCGTGGCGAGCGGCCCGCTGGGCGGCTGATGCGGGTCACCGAGATCTTCCAGAGCATCCAGGGGGAAGGGACCCGGGCGGGCCGGCCCTGCGCCTTCGTGCGCTTCACCGGGTGCGACCTGCGCTGCACCTGGTGCGACAGCGCCTACGCCTTCCACGGCGGCGTCGAGCGGTCGCGAGCGTCGATCCTGGAGGAGCTGAACGCGATGCGGCTGCGCCACGTCTGCCTGACCGGGGGGGAGCCGCTGCTGCAGCCGGACCTGCCCGAGCTGTGCGGGGAGCTGCTGGCGGCCGGCTGGGAGGTGACCGTGGAGACGCACGGCCAGCGCGACGCCGAGCGGCTGCCGCCCGGGGTGGTGAGGATCTTCGACGTCAAGCCGCCCGGATCGGGCGAGGAGACCCGCGACTTCGGCTACCTGGAGCGGCTGCGGCCGGGCGACGAGGTGAAGTTCGTGGTGGCCTCGGCGGAGGACTTCGCCTGGTCGGTCGAGGTGGCCCGGCGTCATCACCTGCCGGGGCGGGCGGCCGTCCTCTTCTCGCCGGTTGTGCCGGCGGTGGAGCCGCGGGCGCTGGTGGCCTGGCTGCTGGCCTCCGGGATCGAGGCCCGCCTCTCCCTGCAGCTGCACAAGTACATCTGGGGTCCGGACGTCCACGGGGTCTGAGGCGCCGGTCGCCCGGGCCAGGCGGGGCGGAAGGTTCCGGCCCCCTCGGGAGTTACCCTGTCGAGGTCCCTCGATGACTCTGGGACGGGCCACAACTACTCTGGGACGGGAAGGGACTGCCTTGACGCGGCACGTCTCCAGTTGCTAGAAACGCCAACAGATGCGCTCACTTGCCATTCTTCTCGCCGCCGTGGCCCTCGCCGGCCCCTCGCCAACCCTGGCGGGGCCCGGGGTCACGCTCAACGGCGTGAGCATCGCCGGCGTGTCCAACCAGAAGTTCGAGAACGTCACCGTGGTCATCGACGCCCAGGGCAACCTGGACATCCAGGCCAAGGGCTACGCCGCCCGGGTGGCCGGGGCCACGCCGCCCGCCGCACCGCCCCCGGCCTCGCCGCCGCCCGCCGCGCCGCCGCCCGCCGCGCCGCCGCCCGCCGGGTCGGGGACGGTGGCCAGCGCCCCCGCCGCCGCCAACGGCCGCCTGGCCCGCCGCTACTTCCTCGCCACCGAGCAGAGCCAGCCCGACGCCACCCAGTACGACGTCGAGGTCTTCATCAACGCCAGCTGGATCCGGGTGGTGAAGTCCACCGACCCCCAGGTGGTCACCGAGATCACCCGCTACCTGCGCCCCGGCACCAACAAGGTGACGCTCTCCTGCACCAAGCGGCTGCAGGGCGTGGAGCGGCGCAACTACGGCGCCGAGGTGACGCTCAAGGTGGTGGTGGGGGCGGGGAACGTCGGCGGCGACCACGTCATGATCGACGACCCGCTGGCGGTGATGACGCGCACCGCCGCCGAGGTGGATGACAAGGTGGAGGAGTTCGTCTTCGAAGCGCGGTAGTCTCGTCAGGCACGTTCGTTGGGGGGTGGCCGCGTGTTCACGCCGGAGCCGAGCATCCAGTTCGTCCCCTCCACCCGCGAGCAGGTGGTGGCCATCATCGAGGCCATCAACCAGCCGCAGATCTCCATCCCCGGCAAGGAGCCGCAGGCGGTCCAGGGGGTGCTCTGCAGCCTGCGCAACGCCAACGGCAGCTTCTCCATCGTGGTGGCGCTCCACCTGCCGCGCACCGGCGAGAACGTCATCTACCTCCACGAGAAGCGACAGCTCTCCGCCGAGGAGTATCGCGAGGTGCAGGACGCCGGGCTCCACTTCCTCGAGTCGATGGGCTTCATGCTCGACAACCTCAACTTCAGGAACATGACCCCGGCGCTCCAGGACGAGACCATGAAGCGGCTGCCGCTCTTCTCCCCGGCCCGCCCTCCCGGGGCCGCCGTCACCACCGCCGAGCAGGGGGCCGCCGCCGGGACGCTCCGGGTGGCCCGGCTCCTCTCCTCCTTCTGAACGGATCGACATGACCCGCCTCCGCGCCCTGCACCTCGCCGCCCCGCTGCTGGTCCTCGTCGCCGGCTGCGCCCACGGCCCCTCGCTCAAGGAGCAGAAGACCGCCGAGATCCACAACGACCTGGCGGTGGAGGCGCTGCGCGCCGGGCGGTCGCAGGAGGCGCTCAGGGAGTACGACGTCGCCCTGGCCGCCGATCCGGAGATGCCCGAGGCGCTGATGGGGCGCGGCCTGGTGATGGAGTACGGGTTCGGCAAGCTGGCCGAGGCCGAGGCCAACTACCGGAAGGCCCTGCTCGTCCGGCCCGCCTACCCCGAGGTCCACAACAACCTCGGCCAGCTGCTGGCCAAGACCGGGCGGACGGCCGAGGCGCTCGCCGAGTTCGACAAGGCCCTCGACATCAACCTCTACATGGAGCCCTGGGTGGCCCGCTGCAACAAGGGCCAGACCCTCCACCGCATGGGGCGCCACGAGGAGGGGCTGGCCGAGCTGCGCACCTGCCTACGCATCGCCCCCAGGTACTGCCAGGGGCGGCGCGAGCTGGGCCGGATCCTGCTGGCCGACGGGAAGGTCAGCGAGGCCACCGTCGAGCTGGAGAGCTACGCCCGCGCCTGTCCGCTGTTCGCCGACGCCCAGCTGCAGCTCGGGCTGGCCAAGGTCAAGGGGAGCGACGCCGCCGGTGCCCGGGCCGCCTTCGAGAAGTGCGAGGGGATGGCCGGCGAGACGCCCGAGGGCGACGAGTGCCGCAAGATGCTCCAGCTGCTGAAGTAGGGCCGCCGCGGATGGCCGCCGAGGAGACCACCGCCGCCGGCCCGCTGCTGGCCTTTGGCCGTTGGCTGAAGCGGGAGCGGGAGCTGCGCGAGCTGGAGCGCGAGGACCTGGCCTCGGCCACCCGGCTCGGGCTCGGCGTCATCGAGGCGCTGGAGTCGGGCGACGAGGGGCGCATGCCGCCGCGCGCCTACGTGGTCGGCTACCTGCGCAGCTACGCCGCCGCCGCCGGCCTCGACGCCGACGAGCTGGTGCTGCGCTGGCAGGAGGCGGTCGGCCCCGGGCCGGAGGAGGCGCGGCGGCCGCGGGCGCGCCGCTGGCTCCCGCTGCTGGTGGCGGCGCTGGTGCTCGGGGCGGTCGGGGCCATGCTCCTCTCGGCGCTCTGGAGCGCCAGGCCGGGCGGGTGAGCCGGCCGGCCCGGCGGGGGACGCCGTGAGCGGGCGCTTCAAGCTGTCCGCGGTGGTCCTGCGCACCGTCGACTACGGCGAGGCCGACCGGGTGGTGACGCTGCTGAGCCGGGAGCGGGGCAAGCTGGTGGCCTTCGCCCGCGGCGCCCGGGCCTCGAAGCGCCGCTTCGGCGGCGGGCTCGAGCCCTTCACGCTGGTGACCGCGGAGCTGGCCGAGCGGGGCGGCGGCGACGCCATGGCCCGGCTCGACTCGGTGTCGGTGGAGCGGGCCTTCCCCCACGTCCGCGGCGACCTGGCCCGGATCGGCTGCGCCGCCTACGCCGCCGAGCTGGCCGGGGCGCTGGTGCGGGACCACGAGCCCCACGCCGCGCTCTTCGACCTGCTGGTGGCGTACCTGGGCCGCCTCGACGCCGCTCCGGCCCGCCCGGCCGAGCTGCGGGTCTTCGAGCTCGGGGCGCTGGACGCCGCCGGGTTCCAGCCGCGGCTCGACGGCTGCGCCCGCTGCGGCGAGGCGGCCGGCGGGCCGGAGGAGGGCGAGGCGGGCGGGGCGGCCTTCTCCCCGGTCGACGGGGGGCTGCTCTGCGGGCGGTGCCAGGCCGGCGCGGTGGGGCTCACCCGGCTCGGCGCCGGGTCGGTGGCGGCGCTGCGGCGGCTCCAGCAGGGGGGCTTCGCCGCCGCCGGTGAGGGGCTCACCCCGGCGGCCGGCCGGGAGCTGCGCGAGGCGCTCGGGCGGTTCGTGGAGCAGCTGATCGGCCACCGGCTCCAGGCCCGGCGCTTCCTCGACGAGGTGGCCTCGCTGCGCCAGGAGTGAGCCGTCCGACCGGTCCGGCGGCCGGCCGGACCCCCGGTCCCGCGCGGGGCGGAGCCGGCAGCTTACCGTTTGACATCGCGGGGTTGGGACCATAGGTTGCACGGTCCATTCGGCCGATTCTCCACCCGTCGCGAGGAGCGATCGCGTGTACTTCCAGGACCTCATCCTCAAGCTGCAGACCTACTGGGCCGGACGGAACTGCCTGCTCGTCCAGGGGTACGACCAGGAGGTCGGCGCCGGGACCATGAACCCGGCCACCTTCCTGCGGGTGCTGGGGCCGGAGCCGTGGAACGTGGCCTACGTGGAGCCCTCGCGCCGCCCCGCCGACGGGCGCTTCGGAGAGAACCCCAACCGGCTGTACCAGCACCACCAGTTCCAGGTGATCCTCAAGCCCAACCCGCCCGACGTCCAGGAGCTCTACCTGGGCTCGCTCAAGGCCATCGGCATCTCGCCGCTCGAGCACGACATCCGCTTCGTCGAGGACGACTGGGAGTCGCCGACGCTGGGGGCCTGGGGGCTGGGCTGGGAGGTCTGGTGCGATGGCATGGAGATCACCCAGTACACCTACTTCCAGCAGGCCGGCGGCTTCGAGGTGAAGCCGGTGGCCGCCGAGCTGACCTACGGGCTGGAGCGCATCGCCATGTACCTGCAGGACGTCGAGAACGTCTTCGACGTCGAGTGGGTCAAGGGGGTGAAGTACCGCGAGGTCTTCCACCGCAACGAGGTGGAGATGAGCGAGTACTCGCTGCGGGCCTCGGATCCGAAGATGCTCTTCGGCCTCTTCGAGACCTACGAGGCCGAGTGCCAGCGGCTGCTGGGGCTGCGGCTGCCGCTGCCGGCCTATGACTTCTGCCTGAAGTGCTCGCACACCTTCAACAACCTCGACGCCCGGGGCGCCATCAGCGTCACCGAGCGGGCCGCCTACATCGGCCGGGTCCGGGCCCTGGCCCACCTCTGCGCCAGGGGCTACCTGGAGTCGCGCGAGGCGCTCGGCTTCCCGCTGCTGCCGCCCAAGGCCCGCGCCGCCGCCGTCGAGGCCGCCCGCGCCGCCCGCGAGGCCGCCGCCTCCGCCGCCACCGCTTCCTGAGAGAGACCAATGGCTGACCTTCTGTTCGAGATCGGGGCCGAGGAGATCCCGGCCGGCTTCGTGCCGCCGGCGGTGAAGCAGCTCGAGGAGGACCTCGGCAGGCTGCTCGACGAGGCCCGGCTCACCCACGGCGAGGTCAAGGCCATGGGGACGCCGCGCCGGCTGGTGGTCTGGGCGCGCGACCTCGGCGCCCGGCAGGCCGACGCCCGCCACGAGGCGCTGGGCCCGTCGGTGGCCGCCGCCTTCGACGCCGAGGGGAAGCCCACGCCGGCGGCGCTCGGCTTCGCCCGGAGCCAGGGGGTCGAGGTGGCCGCCCTGGAGCGGATCGAGTCGCCCAAGGGGCTGCGGCTGGGGCTCACCCGGGTGGAGAAGGGGCAGAAGGCGGAGCAGGTGCTGCCGGCGCTGCTGGGCCGCCTGCTGGCCGGGCTGCGCTTCAAGAAGGTGATGCGCTCGCGCTGGGACGAGGTGACCTTCGCCCGCCCCATCCGCTGGATCGCCGCGCTCCACGGCGGAAAGCTGGTCAAGCTCGGCCACGGCGAGGTCCGCAGCGGGACGGTCACCCACGGCCACCGCTTCCTGGCGCCACGGGCCGTCCCGCTCACCGGGACGCCGGAGGACTACCTGAAGAAGATGGCCGCCGCCCACGTCCTCGTCGACCCGGTGGCCCGCAAGTCTGCCATCGAGAAGGCGCTGGCCGCGGCGGCGAAGCGCGGCGGCGGCGTGGTCCGCCCCGACCCGGAGCTGGTCGAGCAGGTCACCAACCTGGTCGAGCACCCCACCGCGGTGCTGGGCGAGTTCGAGAAGTCGAACCTGGCCCTGCCGCCCGAGGTGGTGGTCACCGAGATGCGCAACCACCAGCGCTACTTCGCCGTGGTGGACGGGCAGGGGAGGCTGACCAACCGGTTCGTGGCCATCTCAGGCACGCCGGTCAAGGACCCCAGGGTGGCGCGCAACGGGTACCAGCGGGTGCTGCGGGCCCGCCTCGCCGACGCCCGCTTCTTCTTCGAGGAGGACCGGAAGCGCACCCTGGAGAGCCGCGTCGCCGAGCTGGGCCGGCGCACCTACCAGGCCCGGCTGGGCACCGAGCTGCAGCGGGTGGAGCGGATCGGCCGGCTGGCGGCGGCGCTGGCCGGCGCCCTCGGCAAGGAGGCGCTGCAGGCCGACCTGGCGGTGGCGGCCCGGCTCTGCAAGGCCGACCTCGGCACCGGAATGGTCGGTGAGTTTCCCGAGTTGCAGGGGATCATGGGTGGACACTACGCGCGGCTCGAGGGGCTGGCCCCCGACGTGGCCGACGCCATCGAGGACCACTACCGGCCCATCGGCGCCGGCGAGGAGATGCCGCGCGGCGACCTCGGCACCCTGGTCGG
The DNA here is from genome assembly GCA_032654565.1 of Anaeromyxobacteraceae bacterium. Taxonomy (GTDB): domain Bacteria; phylum Myxococcota; class Myxococcia; order Myxococcales; family Anaeromyxobacteraceae; genus JADKCZ01. Next base: position 152,926 of record JAULAX010000013.1, read on the forward strand.
CCTCTCCGACCGGCTCCACCAGCTGGTGGGGATCATCGGCGTGGGCGAGAAGGCCACCGGCGGCGCCGATCCCTTCGGCCTGCGCCGCGCCGCCATCGGCATCCTGCGGCTGGTGCTCGACCGCGGCTACCACCTCTCGCTCCGCGCCGCCGTGGAGGCCACGCTCGACGGCCTGGACGGGGTCCGGCTGGCGGGCGAGCGGAAGCAGGTGGTGGGGCAGGTGCTCGAGTTCATCCGCGGCCGGCTCAAGGCCCAGTGGTCGGAGGAGTTCGCCGTCGATCTCGTCGAGGCGGTGCTGACCGCCGGTCACGACGACGTGGTCGACGCCCGGCAGCGGCTCCAGGCGCTGGCGGTGGTGCGGCAGCGCGAGGACTTCGTGCCGCTGGCGGTGGCGTTCAAGCGGGTCGCCAACATCCAGGAGAAGGCCGCGGCCGGCGGCGCCGCGGTGGACGTGGCGCTGCTGAGCGAGCCGGCCGAGCTGGCGCTGCAGGCCGAGCTGGAGCGGGTGGAGCGCGAGGCCACGGCGCTGCGGGCGCGGCGCGACTACCCGGCCATCCTCCGGGCGGTGGTCACCCTCAAGCCGGCCATCGACGCCTTCTTCGACGGCGTCATGGTGATGGCCGAGGACCCGCGGCTGCGGGCCAACCGGCTGGCGCTGATGCGGCGGGTGGCCGGCCTCTTCGCCGACATCGCCGACTTCAGGAAGATCCAGGCCGAGCTGCCCCCGGGCGCCGGCCAGCGGAAGGTGGGCTAGACGATGCGGCGCCTCGTGGTCCTCGCGGTCCTCACCCTGGCGGCCTGCACCGAGGCCGGCAACACGCTGGCGCCGCCCATGGACCGGTTCTTCTTCCCGTCCGGCCTGGCCCTCACCTCCACCGCCGGCGGCAACCAGGCCCTGCTGGTCGCCTCCGCCAACTTCGACCTCCACTACGCCTTCGACTCCGGGGCCACCGTCCTCTCCGTCGACCCGCGCCCGGCCAGCGAGGGCGGCTCGGCCAGGCCGGGTGGCGGGGCCCTGGTGAAGCACGGGGCCGGCGCGCGGCTCCCCAGCTTCACCGGGCCGCTGGCCGTCGCCGACGCCACCACCTGTCCCGGCGACCTGGCCAACCCCGGGTTCGGCACCGCCACCCGCCCCGCCACGGCGCTGATCACCTCCCGCTACGTCAACCGGCTCTACCTGCTGCCGATCGGCGCCGACGGCGCCCTGGAGCCCTGCGGCGGGCCGGAGTGCTCGCTGCCGCTCGACCCGCGGCTGCTCGACGCCGGGTCGGTCACGGTCACCTGTCGCGCCGACGGCGCCCGGCGCACCGCCTGGGTCAGCTACCTGTGGGATCCTCAGCTGACCACGGCGGCGGGCGTCGTGGTCAGCCCCGGCACCGCCTGGCTCTCCGAGGTCGACCTGGAGGACCCGGCCGTCGCGCTGCGGACCATCCCGCTGACCTTCGGGACGGTGGCCGACGCCGTCTACGACGCCGCCAGCGACCGGCTCTTCGCGGTGGGCGGCTCCTCGACCTTCACGGCGCCGGTCTTCGTGCTCAACCTGCGCCCCTGCCGCCCCGGCGACGCCACCTGCCCCTCGCCCAGCTTCGTGGTGACCGACCTGTACGGCGCCCTGCGCGGCACCGACCTGACCGGCATCGCCCTGTCCAACCGGCAGGCCGGGCGTGGCCGCCGGGCCTACGTCTCGGCGCGGGTCTACGACGCCGACATCGCCCTGGCCGGCGGCTACCGACCGGCCAATGACATCGCCGGCGTCCTCATGGTCCTCGACATCGAGGAGAACGGCGGGGGCAAGCCGGCGATGCGGGTCCTCTCGGTGACCGAGGTGGGGCTCGGGCCAGGGAAGGTCGCGGTGCTCCCGCCCCGGCCGGCCCACGCCGACGGCACGCCGCGAGGCGACCTGGTGGTGGTCACCAACTCCACGGATGGGGTGGTCACGGTGTACGACGACGACCTCGGCGCCGTGGTCCGGGTGCTGCCCCTCGACGAGCGCACCGGCCGCCCCGAGGCCGGCCGGGTCCCCTACGCGCTGGTCGTCGACCCGCGGCCGCGCGGCACCGGCGCCGACGTCTTCGTCCGGGCCTACGTGGCCTCCTTCCGCCAGGACATGATCAGCCTCGTCGACGTGCCGCTGCTGAACCCCGGGGCGGCCGCCATCTACAGGGAAGGCGGTCAGCCGGCCGTGATCGGAACGGTGACGCCATGAAAAGGACCCTGCTCCTCGCCCTGGTCCTCCTCGCCGGGTGCTCCAAGAGCACGACGCGCCCCGGCGCCAGGTTCCAGAGCCCCTCCGGCGTGACCGTCTTCCGGGGCTTCACCGGCCAGGCCCCGGCCGCCCTCGGCACCTACGTCGCCGTCGCCGACTCCCGCGGCGACGACCTCCGCCTCATCAACGCCACCGACAACACCATCGTCCTCTCCCAGACCCTGGTCTCGCCGCTCAGCGTCCCGGTCGATCCTCGCCCCGCCCGGCTGGCCGCCGGCAGCCTCAACGACGTCGACGCCGGCACGCCGCCGGCCCCGGTCGATCGGCCGTGGCTGCTGGTCTCCGGCTCCACCGGGATGATGACCCGGGAGAGCCCGCTCCCCGGCGAGCCGGTGATCGCGGCCCGGGTCCAGGTCATCGACACCTGGAGCAGCAAGGTCACGGTCCGCCCGGAGCTGACCGTGGACTTCGGCGCCATCCCCGGCCTGGAGCAGGAGATCATCCTCAGCCTGGCGGTGGTGCACCGTCCGGTGGACGACGGCGCCGGCGGCGCCACGGCCGCGCCCGGGGTCGCCCGCCTGCTCATCGGCGCCAGCGGCGGCAAGCTGGTGGTGGTGGACTACACCCGCGGGCCGGACGGGTTGGCCATCCAGGCCGGCGCCGTCACCGTGCAGGAGCTCGGCTTCGAGCCGCTCTCCCTGGCCGCCTCGCCCGACCTGCGGCACCTCTACGTCGCCACCCCGGATCCCATCGGCACCGTCGAGGGGGTGGCCGAGCTGGACATGACCGGCCCGCTGGGGGCCTGGCCGGTGCGGGGGCTCGACGCCCGGGCCCCGACCACCCACGTGGTCGCCGGCCTGGTCGGTGAGTTCGCCGGGTTCACCACGGTCCTCCCGTTCGACGCCAAGGACAGCGACGCCACCCGCCCCTCCAACGCCAGCAACCGGGGGGTCGATCTCTTCGGGCCGCCGGTGCTGCGGGTCTACGCCGCCATCGATCCGGACCGCTGTGGCCGCTCCGCCCGCGTCCCCTGCGGCCTGGCCGTCATCGACCCGGCCGCCGGCGGGCTGGTGCCCGACCCGGCGCCGGCGCCCACCCCGGAGTTCCCCACGGCGCGGCAGCGGTACCTGACGCCCATCGAGGTGCCCGGAACCATCACCGGCCTGGCCTTCGTTCCGCCTCCCCGGTACGGCCCGGCCGTCTCCACCCCCAACGCACCGCTCCCGCCCATGCCCTCGCCGCTCATGCTCATCACCCCCGGCTCCGGGCAGCGCTACACCTCGGCGGTGGTGATGGTGGCGACCACCCAGGGGCGGATCTACCTTGCCGACGTGGGCCACTGGGCCGTCCCCAGCGACCTGTCGATCATCAACTCGGTGGCGACGAGCAGCAACAGCGCCCGCACCCGGGTGCTGTCGGCCGAGAACGCCGTGCCCAACCTCGGCGTCGACCCGGTCACCAACCTGCCCATCCCCCAGCCCGCGGACGTCCCGTTCATCGGGCTCTGGAGCGACAGCGTCCTGCCCGAGTACTACACCGCCCCGCCCAACCCCACCAACCCGGGGATCGCCGGGCTGGGGCTCGAGCCCGATCACCTCTACGACACCCCCAAGCTGCTCCTCCACCCCTGGGTGACGCCCGGCTTCACGCAGAGCGAGTCCTGGGCCGTCACCTTCCAGGGCAAGTTCCCCGGGCTGAGCGCCCGCGAGGGACAGGTCAACTCGCCGGGGAGCGGCTCGGGCTGGGTGGCCATCCAGACGGACACCGGCCTGGCCGGCGCCAACCGCCTGCGCGGCGTGATCAACCTCTACGATCCCGGCCTCGGCCTCCACGCCGGCGACGGGACCGGCGCCAGCCCCGGCGACATCGTGGTCATCGATCCGGGAGACGCCGTGGCCTGTCCCCAGGGGGCCTTCGAGGTGGAGGTGCGGGGGTTCCTCTACCCGACCGCGGACTACCCGGGCGGCGCCGTGGCGGTGGCCCCGCGCACCGCCTGCCACGACGGCCGCGGTGTGGTGGTGGACTGCCCCGGCGTCCCCACCTGCCTCGATGGCACCGGGACCCGGGCGGCGACCGTCACCTTCCGCGCCTCGGCCATGCTGCTGACCGGGAGCGCCTCCGGCTACGCCGGCCGGCCGCCGGTCATCCTCGACCCGGTGGGCGCGCCGCTGTTCCGCTTCGAGTACGAGGACGAGGACGCGCTCACCTGCCCGGTCCAGCCGGAGCTGGCCTGGCCGCCGCCGCCGTGCGACGCCGCCTGCCGGGCCCAGTGCGAGCGGTTGGCGCTGGCCCGCAAGGCCCGCCGCTTCACCTACGTGACCAGCTCGCTCGACTGCTCCGGCTGGCCGAACCGGGTGGACAAGGGGGACTGCCAGGCCATCTGGCGCCACCTCACCTGGCCCATCACCACCGGGCCGGTCCTGGCCTTCCGCCTCGGGCTCTACCGGCGCGACCTGGCCCCGGCCAGCGCCACGGCGTCCAACGCCTACACCGCCCGGGACGCCTCCCTCCAGATCACCACGGCCTCCGGGATGTCGCCGTCGTCGCGGGTGCCACGCTCCGGCGCGAGCGCCTACGGCGCGGCGCTGCCGACCGGGCTCACGGTCCACGACCGGAGCACGGCGGCCACCGCCGATCGGCGGGACGGGATGCGGGTCTACGCCAGCTTCCCGGCCAACGCGGTGATCGACTTCAGCCCGTCCAGCGGCGCCGGTGACGTCACCACCATCCGTTGACCGGGGTGCCGGCGGCGTGCGAGCGTCGCCGGCATGAAGGGCCTGCCTCGCCAGCTGCAGATCCCCGACGAGCTCTGGACCCCGCTGGGCGCCCTCTCGGAGCGGCTGGGCATCGACCGGGAGGCGCTGGTCCGCCAGGCCGTCCACGCCTTCCTGCGCTTCCACGGCGCCATCCCGGACGGGCCGGCCGCCCCGGCCGGGAGCGACCGGGCCGCCACCGCCACCCGCGTGCTGGAGACCGCCCGGGAGCTGGAGCGGGCCATCCCCGACAACCGGCCGTTCCCCACCCTGCGGCTGATGGGCGAGGCCGGCCTGCTGGCCACGGTCCGTGGTGACCGGTTCGTCATCGGCCGGGGCAGGCACTGCGACCTGGTCATCGAGGGCGCCAAGGTCTCGCGGGAGCACGCCGCCGTCCAGCGCCTCCCCGACGGCTGGTGGATCGAGGACCTCGGCTCCTCCAACGGCACCTGGTTCCGCCGCGCCCGCATCGAGCGGCGGCGCATCGAGGAAGGCGACGAGTACTTCATCTGCGCGGAGAAGATCAGATGCCTGCTCTCCTGATGGCGATGGCCCTGCTGGCCGGCCCGGCGGCCCCCTCCGCGGTGCCCCTCACCCTGGGGGAGCGGCAGGTGGTGACCCTGGAGTTCACCCGGCCGGTGGCCAAGCTCGGCGTCACCGACGCCGACGCCCTGCAGCTGGAGCCCTCGGGGACCCGGCTCAAGGTGACGGCGCTGCGCGCCGGCCGCTCCCAGCTGGACGTCGGCTTCGACGACGGGTCCACGCTGGCCTGGGACATCACCGTGGTGGCGGTGAGGCGCTCGGGCGCGGCCGCTGCGCCCGGCGAGCTCGAGCTGGCGGTGGGGGAGGAGCGCAAGGTGGCGTCCCCGGGGCTGGCGCGGGTGCTCTTCGAGGAGAGCGGCGTGGTCAAGGTGCGCCCCGAGTCGGAGTCGGTGGTGCTGACGGCCATCGGGGTGGGGCGGGCTTCGGTGGTGCTGGTGGACGGCGCCGGCAAGCGGACCACGCTGACGGTCAAGGTCAAGCCCTGATGGTGCTGGCGGCGGCTTCTGGTGCCGCCAGCGCAAGACATGTCAGCATCTCCAGGTTCGAATCGTCCTGCTTTTCCTGCTGGCGCTCCATCCACCTGGAGGTCTGAACCTGGCTTGCGTCGGCGCCGACCAGGGCCTCCGCGCAGACCAGGGCCTCCGCGCCGGAGCGCGGTCCACCTGCGCGCTCGCCGCGCCTGCGGCGCGCCTTCTCGCCGGGGCGTGTCCGCCAGGGCGGGCCTGGCTGGGGCTGCGAAACTCGCGCTTCGGTCGACCACGCCCCGGCGCTCCGCTCGAGGGTGCGCTCCGGTCGACCACGCCCCGGCGCTCCGGTCGAGGGTGCGCTCCAGTCGACTACGCCCCGGCGCTCCGGTCGTGGGTTCGTTTGTCGTGGGCGCGTCGGCCAGTGGCGCTATGGTCTCGGCGTGCCGACCCTGACCTTGATCGACGGCTCGGGCTTCATCTTCCGCGCCTACCATGCCGTCCCGCCGCTCACCTCGTCGAAGGGCGTCCCCACCAACGCCGTCCTCGGCTTCGCCAACATGCTGCTCAAGGCGCTGCGCGAGCACTCGCCGACCCACGTGGCCATGGTGCTCGACGTCAGCCGGCGCAGCTTCCGGACCGAGCTCGACCCCACCTACAAGGCCCAGCGCCCCGAGCCGCCGGACGACCTCGTCCCGCAGTTCCCGCTGGTCCGCGACGTCACCCGGGCCCTCTCGGTGCCCATCCTCGAGCAGGAGGGGTTCGAGGCCGACGACATCATCGCCACGCTGGCCACCCACGCCCGCGGCCACGGCTGGGAGGTGGTGATCGTCACCGGCGACAAGGACTTCGGGCAGCTGGTGGACGACCGGGTGCGTCTCTACGACCCCATGGCCGAGGCCCGCGGGCAGGGTGGCTGGAGCGGTCCGGCCGAGATCGAGTCGAAGATGGGCGTGCCGCCGTCGCAGGTCATCGAGTACCAGGCCCTGCTCGGCGACAAGGTGGACAACGTGCCGGGCATCCCCGGCGTCGGCGAGGTGACGGCGGCGGCGCTGATCCGCCACTTCGGCTCGGTGGAGGCGATGCTGGCCCGCCCCGAGGAGATCCCGGCGGCGGTGAAGCGGGGCGGGGAGAAGCTCAGGGAGAAGATCGTCGCCGGCGCCGAGCGGCTGCGGCTCAACCGCAAGCTGGTGACGCTCGACGCCCACATGGCGCTGCCCTGGGACCCGGAGCAGCTGGCGCGCCGCCCCATCGACGCCCGGAAGGCCACGGCGATCTTCGCCGAGCTGGAGTTCACCCGGCTGCTGCGCGAGGTGCCGGGGCTGGTGGCGGCGTCGGCGGCGGCCAGCCCGGCCGCCCGCGATGCGGCGCCTCCCACGGCGGCCCATGCCTCCAACGCAGACGCCTCCCCGGCCCCGGCCCTTGTCCCGCCACCGACCTCCCTCCCATCCGCGCCCCCAGCCTCGACCCCAACGCCGGCCTCGACCTCGACCGGGCTGCTGCTCGACGAGTCCTCGCTGGCCGGGGCGGTGGCGGCGCTCCTCGCGGCGCCGGAGGTCGGGCTGCTGGTGGTGGCCGACGGCGACGCCCCGCGCACCGGGCTGGTGGTGGGGCTGGCGCTGGCCGGCGGTGGCCGGAGCTTCTACCTGCCGCTCGGTCACCGCTACCTCGGCGGTCCGGCGGCGCTCCCGCCCGGGGTGGTGGCCGGCGCGCTGCGGCCGCTGCTGGAGGGCGCCAGGCCGGTCCATGCCCACGACCGGAAGGCGACGGCGCACCGCCTGGCGCGGCTGGGGCTCACGCTGACGGCGCCGGGCCACGACACCGACCTGATGTCGCGCCTGCTGCTGCCGACGCAGCGGGATCACCCCCTGGCCGAGGTGGCCAGGGCCCGCCTCGGGCTCGAGCTGCCCGCCGACCCCACCGAGGGGGAGAAGCGCGGCGGCACCGGCCACGAGGGGGCCGAGGTGGAGCGGATCGCCGCCTGGGCCGGGCCGCTCGCCGCGGCGCTGCCGGCGCTGGCGGTCGCGCTGGAGCAGGCCCTGGAGGCGGCCGGCCTGGCGTCGCTCTACCGCGACGTGGAGCGGCCGCTGATCCCGGTGCTGCTCGACATGGAGCGGGCCGGCATCGCCGTCGACTCGGCGGCCATGGAGGCCATGAGCTCCGAGTTCGGCGCCGCCATGGACCAGCTGGAGCGCCGCCTCACCGAGGCGGCCGGCCACCCCTTCAACGTGGCCTCGACCCGCGAGCTGGGCAGGGTGCTCTTCGACGAGCTGCACCTCCCGGTCATCAAGAAGCTCAAGACCGGCCCCTCCACCGACGTCGAGGTGCTGGAGAAGCTGGCCGAGCAGCACCCGCTCCCCGGGCTGGTGCTGGAGCACCGCTCGCTGGCCAAGCTCAAGGGGACCTACGTCGACGCCCTGCCGCTGCTGGTCGATCCTCTCGACGGGCGCATCCACACCACCTTCCACCAGGCCGGCGCCGCCACCGGCCGGCTCTCCTCGGTCGACCCCAACCTGCAGAACATCCCGGTCCGCACCGAGCTGTCGCGGCGCATCCGGGCCGCCTTCGTGGCGCCTCCGGGCCGGCGCCTGGTCTCGGCCGACTACTCGCAGATCGAGCTGCGCATCCTGGCCCACTACTCGGCCGACCCGGCGCTGCTGGAGTCCTTCCGGGTGGGAGAGGACGTCCACACCCGGACCGCCGCCGAGACCTTCGGCGTGGCCGCCGCCGAGGTGAGCGCCGATCAGCGGCGGGTGGCCAAGGTGCTCAACTTCGGCATCGCCTACGGCCTCTCCGCCTTCGGACTCTCGCAGCGGCTCGACATGCCCCCGCGCGAGGCCCAGGGGATCATCGACCGCTACTTCGCCCGCTACGCCGGGGTGAAGCGCTGGCTGGAGGCCATCGTCGCCGAGGCCCGGCGCGCCGGCGAGGTGCGGACCCTGTTCGGGCGGCTCCGCCCCATGCCGGAGATCGCCGCCCGCAACCCGGCGCTGCGGCAGGCGGCGGAGCGGACCGCGGTCAACACGCCCATCCAGGGGACGGCCGCCGACGTGGTCAAGGTGGCGATGCTGAGGGTGCAGGCGGCGCTGGCCCGGGAGGAGCTCGACGCCCGACTGCTGCTGCAGGTCCACGACGAGCTGGTGGTGGAGGCGGCGGAGCGGGCGGTGGAGCCGGTGACGGCGCTGCTGCGGCGCGAGATGGAGGGCTCGGCCAGCCTGGCGGTGCCGCTGCTGGTGGAGGTGGGGCACGGCCGGACCTGGGCCGAGGCCCACTGAGCCGGCCGGCTGCTACGACTCGTCGGCGGCCAGCTTCTTCCGTCCGGCGGCGAACGGCACCGCCTCGTCCTTGGCGGCCGGCTCGCGGAAGGCCTCGAGCAGCCGCAGGTGGCCCTCGGCCAGCGACTTCAGCCCGGCCTCGAACTGGACCCGCTGCCGCTTCAGCTCGTTGATGTCGTCGACGATGCGCAGGAAGCGCTGGTGCGCCCCCTGGACGATCTTCTCCGCCTGCAGCTCGGCGTCGGCGACGGTGATCTCGGCCTCCTTGCGGGCCGAGTCGCGGATGTCCTCGGAGGCCCGCTGCGCCGCCACCAGCGTCTCCTGCAGGGAGCGCTCCCGGCCGCGGTGCTCGACCAGCTCGTCGGCGGCGCGCCGGTTCTCCTCGCGCAGCGTGTTCAGGTCCCTCACCAGCCCCTCGAACTCGCTGGCCACCAGCGCCAGGAAGGCCGCCACCTCCTCGGCGTCGAGGCCGCGGAAGGTCTTGCGGAAGGACTTCTGGGTGATGTCGAGGGGCGTGATGTTCATGGCGTGGGCTCCGGAGTGGGGATTGTAGTGCCGGCCTTCCGCCTGTCCATTCCGGGGCCGTCGAGCCCCGCCCGAGGCTGGCCCGGGGGGTGGGGCCCCCGTGATATCTTCCGCAGCCCGATGCCCTTCTCCGAGCTCCAGGCGCAGGATCGCGCCGTCGGCGCCCTCCGGGCCGCGCTTCGCCGCGGCCGGCTCCACCACGCCTACCTGCTGGGCGGGCCGGAGGGGGTGGGGAAGGGGACCGGGGCCCGGCTGCTGGCCCAGGCCGCCAACTGCGAGGCGGCGGCCGCTGGCGAGGGGCAGCTCGACGACCCCTGCGGCCGGTGCGGTCCCTGCCGCAAAATCGCCCACGGCACCCACCCCGACGTCTTCCTGCTGGCCGAGGAGCGGGTCATGGTCAAGGCCGGCCGCTGGGAGCCGAAGGGCGGCCGCTCCCCGTCACGCGAGATCGTGGTGGACCAGGTGCGCGACCTCGTCGACCACCGGCTCTCGATGCGGCGCTTCGAGGGGCGCCGCCGGGTGGTGATCATCGACCCGGCCGACGCCATGAACGTGCAGGCGCAGAACGCCCTGCTCAAGACGCTGGAGGAGCCGCCCGACGACACCACGCTGGTGCTGGTCTCCTCCAGCCCGGACGCGCTCCTGCCGACCATCAAGAGCCGCTGCCTGCGGGTGGCCTTCGCGCCGCTGCCGGCGCCGGTCATCCAGGCGCGGCTGGAGGCCGACGGGCAGCCCGCCGAGGCGGCCCGCCTGGCCGCGGCCCTCTCCGGCGGCTCGCTCTCCCGGGCCCTGGGGCTCGACGCCGAGGCCCTGGAGGAGCGGCGCCGGGCGCTGGAGGGGGCGGCGGCGCTCTCCGCCGACGACGCTGGGCGCTGGGTGGCCTTCGCGCGGGAGCACGGCGACGACCGGGAGGTGGCGGCCGGCCTGGGCGAGCTGCTGCTGGTCTGGTGGCGCGACGTGCTGGTGGCCCAGGCCGGTGGCGACGGGCTGGCCCTGGCCGAGCTGGCACCGCTCACCCGACGCACCGCGGCCGCGCTCACCCCGGCCGAGGCGCTGCGGCGGCGCGGGCTCACCGAGCGGCTGCTGGGGGCGCTGCGCCAGAACGCCACCGCGCCGCTGGCCATCGAGCGGATGCTGATCGGGTGGTTCCATGGCCGGTAACTACCGCGCCGCCCGCCCCGCCGGGCCGACCCTGGAGGCCTGCCTCGAGGAGGCCGCGGCCGGCCAGCCGGCGGCGGTCTACCTCTTCGACGGCGACGCCTTCCTGGCCCAGCGGGCCGGGCGGGAGCTGGCCTTCCGGCTGGTGCCGGAGCAGGAGCGCAGCCTCAACCTGGTGGAGCTGGACGCCGCCGCCTCCCCCGCCGAGGTGGCCACCGAGCTGCAGACCCGGGGGCTGTTCTCCACCGGCCGCAAGGTGGTGCTGCTGCAGGAGCCGGCCTTCCTCACCTCCAAGGAGGACGTCGAGGAGTCGTTCGAGAAGGCCCGGCTCCAGTGGGGCGAGGGGCGGCAGCGCGAGGCGGCGCGGCGGCTGCTGGCCCTCTGCGCCAAGGCCGGGCTGGGCGCCGTCGACCTGCGCCCGGAGCCCGGCGACGACCCCGGCAAGTTCAAGGTGGCGCTGGGGAAGCAGCTGAAGCGCGAGTTCGGCTTCGCCCCCGGCGAGGACGGGCTGGACTTCGTGGTGGCGGCGGCCGGCTACGCCATCGAGCGGGAGATGAAGGCGGCCAAGGACGACTCGGGGGCGCTCGACGCCGCGCTGGAGCGCGGCCTGCCCCCCGGGCACGTGCTGGTGATCGCCGCCGGCAAGGTGGACGGCAAGCTGCCGCTGGTGAAGAAGCTGGCCGCCGCCGGCCGCCGGGTCGAGGTGTCGGTGCCCCGGGAGGGGACCTTCGACGCCCGGGTGGTGCTCGGCCCGGTGGTGCAGACGCTGCTGGCCGGGACCGGCAAGAAGGCCGACGCCGGGGCGGTGGAGCGGCTGGAGGCGCTGGTGGGCGGCGACGCCCGTACGCTGGCCTCCGAGCTGCAGAAGCTGGTGGCCTTCGTCGGCGACCGGAAGCTGATCGGCCCCGACGACGTCGACGAGGTGGTGACCCGCAGCGCCGAGGACCCCTTCTTCGCGCTGGGGAACGCCGTGGAGGCCCGCGACCTGCCCGGCGCCCTGGCGGTGGTGGACCGGACCGTGGCCGACGGGGGCAGCCCGCACATGCTGCTGGCGACGCTGGCCGGCACGGTGCGGCGCCTGGTGGTGGAGAAGGAGCGGGCCCGGGCGGTGGTGGGCGACCGGGTGCTGCGCAGCGCCCGCGACTGGGAGGCCCAGGTCTTCCCCACCATCAGCGCCGAGGAGCTCGGCAAGAAGAAGCCCTACGGCTTCTGGATGAAGTACCAGGCCTCGACCCGGTTCGGGCGCGGCGAGCTGCTCGACGGGCTCGTGACGCTGCACGAGGCCGACGTGGCCATGAAGAGCGGGCAGGAGGCGCGGCTGCAGCTGGAGCGCGTCCTCCTCGGCCTGCTCGCCACCAGCGGATCGGAGCGGAGACCAGCATGACCACGCGCCTCGTCACCAGCGCCCTGCCGTACGCCAACGGGCCCATCCACCTCGGCCACATGGTCGAGCACGTGCAGACCGACGTCTACGTCCGCTTCCTGCGCAGCATCGGCGACGACGTCACCTGGATCTGCGCCGCCGACGCCCACGGCACGCCCATCGAGGTGAACGCCGGCAAGGCCGGGGTGGCCCCGGCCGAGTTCGCCGAGCGGCACCGCCAGGAGCAGCACGCCACCTTCCAGCGGTTCGGCATCGCCCACGACACCTACTACACCACCCACTCGCCGGAGAACCAGGCCTGGGCCTACCGCATCTACGACGCCCTCAAGGCCCGCGGGCTCATCTACAAGAAGTCGGTGGAGCAGCTCTACTGCGAGCAGGACCAGCGCTTCCTGCCCGACCGCTTCGTCAAGGGGACCTGCCCGAAGTGCGCCACGCCCGACCAGTACGGCGACGTCTGCGAGAGGTGCGGCACCACCTACGACCCGCGCGAGCTGGTGGCGCCGGCCTGCGCCCTCTGCCAGAGCACCCCGGTGGTCCGGAAGAGCGACCACGCCTACGTCAACCTCCGCAAGCCCGAGGTGGCCGCCATCATCCAGGGCTGGGTGGAGGCCGAGGGGCACCTCGAGCCGGGGGTGCGACAGCAGGTGAAGGGCTGGCTGGCCGACCTGCAGGACTGGTGCATCACCCGCGACGCCCCCTACTTCGGCTTCCCGGTGCGGGACGCCGACTTCCCCGGCAAGTTCCTCTACGTCTGGCTCGACGCCCCCATCGGCTACCTCTCCAGCGGCGAGCACTACTTCGCCGCCGAGGCGCCGCCGGAGCGGCGGCTCACCCCGGCCGCCTACGAGGCCCGCTACCTGGCCGAGGGGGCGCCGGCGCGGCTGGAGCACGTCATCGGCAAGGACATCCTGCGCTTCCACGCCGTCTTCTGGCCGGCCATGCTCTGGGCCACCGGGGTCAAGCGCCCCGACCGCATGGTGGTGCACGGCCACCTGACCGTGAACGGCGAGAAGATGTCCAAGTCGCGGGGCACCTTCATCAACGCCAGCACCTACCTCGAGTCGGGGCTCGACCCCGAGCTGCTCCGCTACTTCTTCGCCGCCACCCTCGGCGCCGGCGTCAGCGACCTCGACCTCTCGATGGAGGAGTTCCGCAACCGCATCAACGCCGATCTCGCCAACAACGTGGCCAACCTGGCCAGCCGGGTGGCGGCGCTGCTGCAGCGGGGCGGCGGGCCGGTCCCCGCGGCGGCGCTCGACCCCGAGGTGGTGAAGGCGACCGGCGAGGCGCTGCCGCTGGCGCGGACCGCCTACGCCGAGCTGCAGCTGCGCGAGGTGGTGCGGCTGGTGAACCAGCTGGCCAGCGTCTGCAACCGCCGGGTCCAGGAGAGCAAGCCCTGGGAGAACCCCACCGGCGCGGCCGAGCAGGCGGTGCTCCAGGCCATCGGCAAGGCGCTGGGGGCGCTGGCGCTCATGCTCCAGCCCATCATGCCGAGGTTCGCGGCCGGGCTGGCCGGCTCCTTCGGGCTGGCGCTCCCCACCTGGCGCGAGGGGTACCACCCGTTCGACGGGGCCCCGGTGGTGGTGAAGGAGAAGCCGCCGCAGATCGCCCGGCTCGACGTCAAGCAGGTGGAGCGGCTGATCGCCACGCCGGCCGACGCGCCGACGCCCAGCCGGGTGGCCAAGGCGTCCAGCCCGGGCGAGGGGGCCGCCAAGGCCAGCGCCAAGCCGCCGCCGGCGGCGGCGGTGTATGGCGTCATCGGCTACGAGGACTTCGCCAAGGTGGAGCTGCGGGTCGGCGCCATCCTTTCGGCGGCGCGGGTGGAGAAGGCCGACAAGCTGCTCCAGCTCTCCGTCGACGTGGGAGAGCCGGCGCCGCGCACCATCGTGGCCGGCATCGCCCAGGCCTACCCGGAGCCGTCGGCGCTGGTGGGGAAGCGGATCGTGGTGGTGGCCAACCTGGCGCCGCGGCCGCTGCGCGGCATCAACTCGCAGGGGATGCTGCTGGCGGCCGGCGAGCCGCCCGGCCTGCAGCTGGTCACGGTGGGCGACGCCATCGCCCCGGGGACCCGGGTCAAGTAGTGGCCGAGCCGCTCATCGACTCCCACGCCCACCTCGACTTCGAGGACCTGGCCGGCGACCTCGAGGGGGTGACGGCCCGGGCCCGCGCCGCCGGCGTGGTCCGGGTGGTGACCATCGGGCTCTGGCGCCAGGACGGTGACTTCGGCAACGCCCTCGAGCTGGCCACCCGCTGGCCGGAGTTCTTCTCCGCCACCATCGGGGTCCACCCCCACGAGTGCGCCCGGGTCGGCGAGGCCGACTGGGCCCGATCCGCCGAGCTGGCGCGCGACCCGCGGGTGGTGGCGGTGGGCGAGACCGGGCTCGACTTCCACTACGACCTCTCGCCGCGCGACGTGCAGGAGGCCTGCTTCCGGCGCTCCATCCGCCTGGCCCGGGCGGTGGAGAAGCCGCTGGTGATCCACGTCCGCGAGGCCGAGGAGGTCTGCGTGGCGGTGCTGCGGGAGGAGGGGCTCCCGGCCGCGGGCGGGGTCATCCACTGCTTCACCGGCGACGCCCGGGCGGCGCGGGCCTACCTCGACCTCGGGCTCCACGTCTCGGTGTCGGGCATCATCACCTTCAAGACCGCCGGGGCCATCCGCGAGGCGGTGGCGCTGGTGCCCGACGACCGGCTGCTGGTGGAGACCGACGCGCCCTTCCTGGCCCCCATCCCCTTCCGTGGCAAGCGCAACGAGCCGGCCCACGTCCGGCTGGTGGCGGAGAAGGTGGCCGAGGTGCGCGGGCAGTCGCCGGAGCGGGTGGCGGCGCTGACCACCGGCAACACCCGGCGGCTCTTCAGGCTGGAGGGGTGACGAGCTAGAACCCGAGCCCCAGGCTCAGCCCGGCGCCGTGGACCTGCTCGCCGCCGGTGTGGAAGGTGTTGAGCCAGTACTCGGCCTGGAGGCGGAGGTTGACCGTGGAGAACCGGCCGAGCAGCAGGCCCGCGGCGGCGTAGGGCTGGAAGCCGTGCCCGCTGCCATGGCCGTACCCGGCCCAGGCGTAGCGCAGCCCGGCGCCAGCGTAGGGAGACAGGTTGGTGGCGCTGAACGGGTAGGCGGCGCCGAACCCGGCGGTGACCTGGTGCACGTCCCTGGACCAGGCGCCCTCGACCGAGATCTCCGCCAGGAAGTCGCGGGCGTCGTAGGCCCAGAGGAGGCCGACGCTGGTGGCGTGGTCCGAGGTGGCCCGGGTGGCGGGCCAGCTCATCCCCAGGCGGAGGCCGGTGGTGCGCGCCGCCTCCTCCCGCAGGACCGCCGGCGGCTCCCGGGGTGGGGCGGTGTCGGGCGCCGCCGCCGCGGCGGCGCCGGGGGACGCCAGCAGCAGGAGCGCGGCGGCGAGGAGGGAGGCGGCCAGGGCGGGGCGGGCGAGGCGCTTCATGGTGGGGCTCCGGGTGTCGCCGGGCGGGTCGGGTCGGCCGGTCGCCCGAGGCGGGCCCGGCGCCCCAGTCTGCCGCCGACCGGGCGCGGCGTCGAGCCTGGAGGCGGCCGCCGGTCTGACCCGTCACCGGATCGCCCGCGCTCACCCGTCCCAGCTGCCCCACTCCTCCTCGCGGTCGGCGTCGGCCTCGACGCCGGGCTGGCGCCGGTCGGCCCAGCGCACCACCGGCCAGCCGCGACGCTCCGCCTCCTCGCGGAAGGGGTCGCGGGGGTTGACCACCACCGGGTGGCCCACCGCCTCGAAGAGGGCCACGTCGGCGGGCGAGTCGGAGTAGAGCCAGCTCCGCGCCAGGTCCAGGTCCCAGCGCTCCAGCTCCCGCTCCACCGCCTCGCGCTTCCCCTCGCGGAAGACCACCGGCTTGAGGAGCTGATCGGTGAAGACGCCGCCGACGATGCTGGCGCGGGTGCCGATGGCGGCGTGGACCCGCAGGTGGTCGGCCAGCTCGTCGATGATGTACTGGGGGGAGCCGGAGGCCAGCAGCACGAAGTGGCCGGAGAGCAGGTGGCGGCGGACCTGGCGCAGGGCGCCGGAGGTGATGCGCTTGCGCAGGTGCTTCTCGAAGCAGGCCCGGGCGTGCTCCTTCAGCTCGTCGGCGCGGAGCCCGGCGTGGCAGCTGGAGCCGACCTCGACCATGTCCTGCTCGGTGAGCCGGCCGCGGGCGTACTCGTAGATGATGCGGGGGATGCGGGCCCGGACCTCGGGGCGCATCACCTTCTGCCGGTAGAGGTACCAGGTGAAGATGGTGCCGGCGTTGCCGTCGAGGAGCGAGTCATCGACGTCGAAGACGGCTGCCGTCCTCCCAAACGGGACCATGGAACTGCTGTAGCACGGCCCGGCGGGGTGCGCCCACCGGGCCGGGTCCAGCTACTCCGCCTTGCTCCCCTCGGCGGCGGGCGCCTCGGGCGGTGCGGCAGCAGGGGAGGGGGCGGCGGCTTCGACCGGCGCGGTCTCGGCGGCGGCCTCGGCGGGCGCCTCGGCGGCGGGCGCGGCCGGACCGGGGGCCTCGCCCAGCTTGGCGGCCAGCGCCGCGAACGGGCTGTGGGTCAGCCCCTGGCTCTTCTTGTCGGGCGGGGCGCGGTGCGGGCCCTTGTCGCCGGGGAGGCGCGGGCCGGTGTAGCCCTTCTTCTTGTCACCGGGGCCACCGAAGGCGCCGCGCTGGCCGCGATCCGGGGGACGGTCGGAGCGCTCGGTCCGCTCGGCGCGGACCACGGGCGCCGCCGGGGTGGCCTCGGCGCCGGCCGGGGCGCCGGCCTCGGCCGGCTTCTCGGAGGGGCGCCGCTCGGGGCGGGCGGGCTGCTGCGGGCGCGGCTTCTTCTCCTGCTTGCGCTTGGGCTGGCCCTGGGGCTGGCCGCCGCCGGCGCCGCGCGGCACGTAGATGGTCGGGGTCATCACCTCGGGGGGCGGCCCCTTCTTCTCGGCCTGCTCGGTGGGGAGCGCGCCGCGCCAGATCATCTGCTCGTAGACGTTGTTGGTGTCGGTCCAGCGGCGGTGGCCGCTCTCGCGCCCCATCAGGTTGAGCCAGCTGTTGATGCGGCTGTCGATCTCGTCGAGGTAGTGGGTGAGCAGCGCCTCCAGCGTCAGCGGCACCTTGGGCGAGCCGTACTCGAGCTTGCCGTGGTGGGCCAGCACCAGGTGGACCACGTGGTGCTCCAGCTCGCGCGGCATGCCGACCCGGCGGGCCTTGTCGTGGATCCACTGGGCCGCCATGACCAGGTGGCCGACCAGCTTGCCCTCGTCGGTGTACTCGGCGTTCCGGTCGCCGGCCAGCTCGCGCACCTTGCCGAGGTCGTGCAGGAAGGCGCCGGCCACCAGCAGGTCGCGGTCGACCTGCGGGTACTGGTCGGCGAGGCGGTGGGCCAGCTTCATGACCGCGACGGTGTGCTCGAGCAGGCCGCCGGCGTAGGCGTGGTGCACCGACTTGGCGGCCGGGGCCCGGCGGAAGCGGGCGGCGAAGTCCTCGTCGCCGAGGAAGGAGGCGATCAGCGCCTTGATGTGCTGGTCGGTGACGGCCTCGGCCAGCGCCAGCAGCTCGGTCCAGGCCTGGGAGTCGACCACCGCCTCGGCGGGGGCCTCGGGCTTGCGGACCTCGGGCGGCGCCACGAAGACGAACTCGGCGGCGTCGAAGGCGGCGCCGTCGACCTTGACCAGCGTCTCGATGCGGAGCTGCGGCTTGCCCTGGAAGGTGCCGATCAGCCCCTCGACCTCGACGAAGTCCTTCTCCTCGAAGGCCGGGACCAGCTCCTCGAGCTTGTCGAAGGCGCGGGCCTCCAGCTCGCCGGTCTTGTCGTGGAGCGTGACCGCCAGGTAGGTCTTGCCGCTCTTGGAGGTCGGGGTGGCCTTCTTGGCGACCAGGAAGAGGCTCTTGAACTTCTCGCCTTCCTTGACGTCCTTGATCCAGGTCTTTTCCATAGGGCGCGGAAGCTAGCCCATGCGAGCGGCCGAGACAACCGGAAACCCCTTGGGACGACGAGGGTTTGATCCCTTCCCAGAGTAATTGCAGCTCCCCTCCCAGGGTCGTTCACGGCGCGCCCAGGGGGTGCCCGCGGGCGTCCGCCCGGGTGTCCTCACCTCGAGGGGCCGAAGCCGATGGCTCGCGCCCCAGGAGGGGGTCACTCCTGGGCTGAGCGGGCGCTGCCCCCGGAGGTTAGTCCAATCAGTCGGAAGGCTGACGTAAGGAGGCCGAATGCTTGAAAGAATCCACTTCTCCCGGAGCGGCGTCTTGAGCGGCGTGCTGGTCCTCTCCATCCTCTCGCTGGCGGCCTGCCAGGCCGAGACCGCCAGCCTGGTCCCGCTCCAGTGGGTCAAGGTGGCCGGGCCGGGGCCGAACGGCGCCCTGCTCGGCCCCGGCGCCGCCGGCGCCTTCGACGAGCGCGCCAACTTCACCACCGGCGCCATCCGCGACGGCGCCACCACCCGGCTCTACTACGGCGGCAGCGATGCCACCGGGGCCCCGTCCGGCATCTCCTGCGGCCACTGGCGCATCGGCCTGGCCGAGTCGGCCGACGGCGTGAGCTTCTCCCGGGTGGCCGGCGGCGCCACCGGCGGCGCCCTGCTCGACAACGGCGCGCCAGGCCAGTTCGACTCGCAGCTCACCTACCGCCCGGTGGTGCTCAAGGACGGCGCCGTCTACCGGATGTGGTTCAACGGCAGCACCGCGCCGTTCAACTGCCCGGCCGGCACCCTGGCCCTCGACCGGCGCATCGGCTACGCCGAGTCGAGCGACGGCCTGGCCTGGACCAAGCACTACGACGGCGACGGCCCGGGCGGCAGCGTCCTCCCGCTCGGCGTCGCCGGCTCCATCGACGAGCAGCAGGTCGGCTACGTCGCCGTCATCAAGGACGGCGCCGGGTACAAGATGTTCTACTCGGCCAACGACGCCACCAACACCTGGCGCGTGGCGCTGGCCACCTCCACCGACGCGCGCACCTGGACCAAGGTGCCCGGCAAGCTGGCGGGCGGCGCCATCCTCGACACCGGGCCCGCCGGCAGCTTCGACTTCGCCTGCGCCTACCAGCCGAGCGTGGTCAAGGAGCGGGACCAGCTCTACCGCATGTGGTACCGCGGCTGCGTGGCTCGCGGCGCCGCCAACGGCCCGAGCAAGGGGACCATCGGCTACGCCGAGTCGAACGACGGCATCACCTGGATCAAGCTGCCGCAGCCGTCGCCAGACGGCTCGGCGCTGGGGGTCGGCACCGCCCCGGCCTTCGACTCCGGCGGCCTGACCACCCCGGCGGTCCTCCGCGACGCCAGCGGCTGGAGCATGTACTACGCCGGGTTCGACACGCTGGGGCAGTACTCCGCCGGCCTGGCCCGGGCGGCGCCGTGAGGGGGCGGGCGGCGCTGGCCCTGCTCCTCGGGGCCCTGGCCGGAGCGGCCCGGGGCCAGACCATGCTCGACCAGGAGCAGCGGCTCATGGAGCTCCACTCGCTGCTGGTGGCGCTGCCGGCCCTGGAGGCCCCCGGGGCGCTGGCGCCGTGGCAGGGGCGGCTCGGCCTCGAGCTGATCACCATCCCGCTCATCGACGGCACCACCGGCGCCAAGCGGCAGATCACCGCCTCCGACCGGGCCCGCGCCTTTCCCCGGCTCCGGGCGGCGCTGGGGCTGCCGCTGGGCGGGGGCTGGAGCGGCCTCGCCGGCCTGGCCTGGGTGCCGCCCGTGGAGGTGAACCGGGTCAGCTCCAGCATGCTGGGGGCGGAGGCGGGGGCCGCCTGGGCGCGAGGGCCGTTCGCCGCCGGGGTGCGCCTGCACGGCGAGTGGGCCGACTCGAGGAGCCCGGTGACCGACCCGGCCACCCGGGACCGGCTGGCCACGCGCATCGCCGGCGCCGACCTGTCGGCGGCGTGGCGCTGGGAGCTGGGACCGATGGCGTTGACGCCCTACGCCGGCGTCGGGGTGGCGCGGGTGGCCGGGACCTTCACCGTCACCAGCGACGGCCACCAGCTGCTGAGCCGCACCACCGTGCCGGCCCTGTCGGCGGGGCTCCGGCTGCTGGCGCTGGGGCGCCTGGAGGTGGTGGCCGAGCTGGTGGCCTTCCCCGGCCTGCTGGTCCACCCCGGCTTCGCCGTGGCCTGGACCCCGGGGCTGGGCGGTGTCCGCCCGGGCCCCGGGTGAAGCGCCCTCAGTAGCCGCCCCCGCCGCCGCCGCCGGGCGGGTTGAGCAGGTCCTGCCACCGGCAGGTGGTGGCGGCGGTGAACGGGGTGGTGGTGAAGGTCCCCAGCCGGGTGAGCACCGGCCCGTCGAGCTGCGGGCACGCCGGTGCGCCGATGCTGGCCGGCTGGTGGGCGGCGGCGTCGTTGTTGGTGAAGACCAGGCAGCCCCCCCCGGCGATGGTGACCGTCGAGGGGCTCACCCCCGTCGCAGTGAAGATCACCGGGGTGAGCGCCAGGCAGGTGTTGGTGGCGGCGGCGCTGCTGATGGTGAGGGTGCCGAGGTAGGGGTTCACCTTGGCGGCCGGCGGGTCGCTGCCGCCGCAGGCGGCCAGACCGAGCAGGGCGAGGAGCGTCAGGGTCGAGGAGCTGTTCATGCAGGCGTCCTTCCGGGCTCCGCCGCGGGCGCCGCGGCGGCGAGCTGACCGGTTCGATCTGATGGACACCGGGGGCGGGCGCGACGGGCATCCGGGGCGTGGGCCGCTCCGGCCAGGTCCCGGTCGGGGCGCAATCAACCCGTCGAGGCGGTGGGTTCCGCTCCCGGGAGCGACCGGGTCGGTCGCGTCCGCCTCACGGCGCCCCTCTCCTGGCCTGCGACGAAGCCGGGATCGGGCCGGGTGAGTGGCGCCATCAGCCGCCCGTGGGCCCCGGCTCCGCCATGCCCTCGACCTGCACCGGGTCACTCTGCTCGGCGAGCCGCGCCGCGCCGCCGAAGTCGATGAAGTGGCCGCTCCGCTTCGCCTTGGTCTCCAGGTAGAAGCGGTTGTACTGGTTGGGCTGGATGACGTGGGGGATCCGGCCGGCCACCACCAGCCGGTGCTGCGTCAGCTGGCGCATCTTCTCCGGGTTGTTGGTGATCAGCTTCAGCGAGCGGAGCCGCAGGCTGTGGAGCATGTGGGCGGCCACGGCGTAGTCCCGCTCGTCGTCGCGGAAGCCGAGCGCCAGGTTGGCCTCCACGGTGTCGAGCCCCTGCTCCTGCAGGGCGTAGGCCCGGATCTTGTTGATCAGGCCGATGCCGCGCCCCTCCTGCCGCAGGTAGAGCAGGACGCCGCGCCCCTGGCGCTGGATGGCCTCCAGCCCGCCGGTGAGCTGGTCGCGGCAGTCGCAGCGCAGCGATCCCATGACGTCGCCGGTCAAACACTCGGAGTGGAGCCGGACCGGAACCTCCTCGCCCCCCACCACGTCGCCGAGCACCAGGGCGACATGCTCCTTCCCGTCGCGGTTGTTCCAGAACCCCACCAGCTGGAAGGCGCCGAAGCGGGTCGGCAGCTCGGCCACCGCCACCACCCGGACGCAGACCCTGGAGGGACCGAACCCTCCGCACTCGTGGTCCTGGTCCCGGGTGACCAGCTCGCGCAGCGCCTCGGTGGTCGTCATCGTCCCGCTCCCGCGGCCAGCAGCCGCTCCGCCATCATCCGCCCCGAGCGCCAGGCGGCCTCGACGCCGCCTCCCGGCGCGAAGCGATCCCCGCAGATCCCGAGCCGCCCGCCGCCCGGAAGCGCGATCAGCAGCGGCCCGGCCAGCTCGGCGGCCCGGTCGGACCGGGCGTGGCGCCAGCGGTGGGGGTGGCTGGCGGCGGGGCGCGCCGCCCACGGGCCGAGCAGCCGGCCCGCCTCGTCGAGCAGCGCCTGGGCCCAGCCCGGATCCTCGAGGTGATCCCGCGACCAGCCCGGCCGGGCCTGCAGCAGCAGCGCCAGCCCGCCGGCGGCGGGGCGCTTCGACGACTCGTGGGAGAGCAGCTGGAGCACCGGGGAGCCCTCGGGGTAGCAGGCCTGCCAGGCCGGCCGCGGGGCGTCGCCGGGGTAGGTGGCCAGCAACGCCAGGCAGGACGGGCTCCGGGAGAAGCGGAGCAGCGCGCAGGCCGAGGCCACCTCCCGTGGCGGCGAGGGGAGGGCGTCGAGGAGGGTGAGCGCCTGCTCCGCGGCCACCGCCAGCACCACCGCGCCGGCCTGCAGCGACTCCCCGGAGGCGGTGGTCACCGCCATGCCGACGCCGGTGGGGGCCACCCCCGAGACCGTGACCTGCAGCCGGGTCTCCAGCCCCGAGGCCAGGTGGCGCGGGAAGGCGGCCACCCCCTCGGCGAAGGCGAGCCGCTGCTCACCCGGAGTGAACGCCTCGGGCTGGCAGGGCAGGCCGAGCCCCGCCACCGCCGAGGGCCACCCGGGCAGCGCCGTGGCCGGCACCTCGGCGAGCGCGGCCAGGAAGGCGGGGTCCCGCCCGTGGAGGAAGACCGGGCCGTAGTCGAGCACCTGGCCGTCCAGCGTCCGGGAGGCGCAGCGCCCCCCGACGCCGCGGGCCCGCTCCAGCACCAGCACCTGGCGGCCGGCCACGGAGAGGGACCGGGCGCAGGCCAGGCCGGCGACGCCGGCGCCCACGATCACCGTCGGCGCCTCGGTGGAGTCGGTCATGGGGGGAGTCTACCCCGGCGCCACGCGCCCGGGCGCGGCCCGTTGGGCTGATCGACGGCCCGGCCCAACCGGGTCCGCGTGGAGGCCGGACCGCGCGCCGCCTTGCCCGGGAGGGTGGCAGGCCTTAGATCTCGATCCACCGCCACCGGGAGACACCCTGTCCACGCCGCCGTCGCCGCCGCCTCGCATCCTCTCCGTCGGCCGCGCCCTCCCGGCCCACTACGCCGACCAGGCGACGCTCACCGCCGCGCTCACCGCCCACTGGTCGAGGCAGCACTTCAACGCCGAGCGGCTGGGGCAGATCCACCAGGCGGCGCTGGTCTCCGGCCGCCACCTGGCCCTGCCGCTCGCCGACTACCCCGGGCTCGACACCTTCGGGAAGAAGAACGACGCCTTCATCCGCGTCGGCCTGGAGGTCGGCGAGGCGGCCATCCGCGACGGCCTCGACCGGGCCGGCCTCGCCCCGGCCGACGTCGACCACCTCTTCTTCGTCACCGTCACCGGCCTGGCCACGCCGTCGCTCGACGCCCGGCTGGTCAACCGCATGTCGCTGAAGCCCTCGGTGAAGCGCACCCCCATCTTCGGCCTGGGCTGCCTGGGCGGGGCGGCTGGCCTGGCCCGCGCCTCCGACGCCCTGCGGGCCTTCCCCGGCGAGGTGGCCGTCCTGCTCTCGGTGGAGCTCTGCTCCCTGACGCTCCAGCCGGACGACCTCTCCATCCCCAACGTGGTGGCCACCGGCCTCTTCGGCGACGGGGCGGCGGCGGTGGTGCTGGGCGGCGGCGACCGTCCGGCCCCGCCGGGCGCGCCGAGGGTGGTGGCCACGCGCTCGGTCTTCTACCCGGGGACCGAGTGGGTGATGGGCTGGGACGTGGTCGACACCGGCTTCAAGGTGGTCCTCTCGGCCAAGGTGCCGGAGGTGATCGAGGCCAACATCGCCGGCGACGTCGACCGGTTCCTCGCCGACCAGGGGCTGGACCGGGCCCGCATCCGACACTGGATCGCCCACACCGGCGGCCCCAAGGTGATCGAGGCCTTCCGGCGCGCCCTCGACCTGCCGGCCACGGCGCTGGAGCGGAGCTCGCGATCGCTCCGCGAGGTCGGCAACCTCTCCTCGGCCTCGGTGCTCTTCGTCCTCGCCGACCACCTCGAGGCTGGCGAGCCCCGCCCCGGCGACCTCGGCCTGGTCGCCGCCATGGGGCCCGGCCTCGCCGCCGAGCTCCTGCTCCTGGCGTGGTGACCATGCCGGCACCCGTCGCGCTGCTCCACGGCTACCTCGTCCTCCTGGCGGTGGAGCGGCTCGTCGAGCTCCGCCTCTCGACGCGCAACGCCACCCGGACCCTCGCCGCCGGGGGCGTCGAGTCCGGCCGCGGCCACTACCCGGCCATGGTGCTCTTCCACGCCGCCTTCCTGGTGGCCTGCGCGGTCGAGCCGCTGGCCTGGCCGCGCCCCTGGCCGGTGGCCGCGTCGGCGGCCGCGCTGGTGGCGGCGCTCCTCGCCATGGCGCTGCGCTGGTGGGCGGTGGCCACGCTGGGCCGGCGCTGGTCCACGCGCGTCGTGGTCCAGCCCGGGGCGCCGCTGGTGACCGGGGGCCCCTACCGGTGGCTGCGCCACCCCAACTACCTGGCCGTGGTGGTGGAGCTGCTCGCCGTCCCGCTCCTCGGCGGCGCGGTGGCCACGGCGGCGCTGGCCACCCTCGGCAACGCCCTCCTGCTGGCGGTGCGCATCCCCGCCGAGGAGCGGGCCCTGGCCCTGGCGGCGGCGCCCCCGGGTGGCGGCGGCGCCGAGCCGGGAGGCGCCCGGTGACGGCGCGCGAGGAGGCGCTGGCCCTGGAGCTGGTGCAGCTGGCGCGCCAGGTGCTCGAGCTGGACGGCCCGGCGCCGCTCCCCGACGAGCCGCTGGCCAGCCGGCTCGACTCGCTGCAGCTCCTCACGCTGGTGGTGGCCATCGAGGACCGGTTCCGGGTCATCCTCACCGACGACGACACCGCCGGGGCCAGCACCCTGGCCGACGTGGCCCGGCTGGTGGCGGCGCGGACCGGAACGGCGCCGGGCCCGGCGCACGCCGAGGAGGTGCGGTGACCGGCCCGACCACGCCGCTGGCCCGCCTGCGCGGCCCGCCGTCCCCTCCACCGCGCCACCCCACGCTGGTGCAGGCGCTGGCGGCGGCCGCCGCCCACCCCGGCGGCGTCACCTTCGTGGACCTGGCCGAGCGGGAGACGCACCTCCCGTGGCGGGAGGTGGTGGACCGGGCCGCCCGCGCCGCGGCCACCTATCGCGCCTGGGGCGTCCGCCCCGGTGACCGGGTGGCCATCGTCCTGCGGACCGAGCCAGCCTTCCTCGATGCCTTCTTCGGCGCCTGGTGGGCGGGGGCGGTGCCGGTCCCGCTCTACCCGCCGGTGCGCCTGGCCCGACCGGCGGAGTACCTCGAGGCCACGGCCCGGATGCTCAGCGTCTCCGGCGCCGCGCTGGTGGTGACCGGAGGTGGAACCCGGCGGCTCCTCGGCGAGGCGGTGGCGCGGGCCGCCCCGCCCCTCGGCGTCCGCGACGCCGCGACGTTGATCGAGGGCGAGGCCGCGGACGAGCCGCCGGCCCCGGCGCCGGCCCAGCTCGGCCTGATCCAGTTCTCGTCGGGCTCGACGGTCTCCCCCAAGCCCGTGGCCCTGACCCACGCCGCGCTCCAGGCCCAGGTCGACGCGCTGACCTTGCTCCTGGCGCCGACCTCCTCCGACGTGCTGGTCTCCTGGCTGCCGCTCTATCACGACATGGGGCTGATCGGCGGCCTGCTCGCCGCCATGAGCTACCCCGGACCGCTGGTGCTGATCGCGCCGGAGCACTTCCTGGCCCGGCCCGCGCTCTGGCCGCGCGCCGTGGCCCGTCACCGCGGGACCATCTCGCCTGCGCCCAGCTTCGCCTACGCCTACGTGGCCGACCGGGTGGCCGACGCCGACCTGGCCGGGCTGGACCTCTCCTCCTGGCGGCTGGCGCTGGACGGCGCCGAGCCGGTCTCCGGCGAGGCCATGCGCAGCTTCGCGGCGCGCCTGGCGCCGGCCGGCTTCGACGCCCGGGCCCTGCGGCCGGTCTACGGCCTCTCCGAGGCGGCCCTGGCGGTGACCTTCTCGGATCCGCGCGGCCGGCTCGAGGGGGCCCGCGTCGACGGCGCCCGGCTGGCCCGCGACGGCGTGGTGGTGGCCGGGAGCCGCGAGGTGGCCAGCGTCGGCGTCCCCATCCCCGGCTTCGAGCTCGAGGTCCGCGGCGAGGGCGGGGCGGTGCTGGCCGAGGACCGGGTCGGCCGCATCTGGGTGCGCGGCCCGTCGCTGCTGCGCGAGCTGTTCGGCGATCCCGAGGCCACCGCCCGGGTGCTGGTGGAGGGGTGGCTCGACACCGGCGACCTCGGCTTCGTCCGCGCCGGGCAGCTCCACGTCCACGGGCGGGCCAAGGACGTGGTCATCGTCCGCGGCGCCAACCACGCCCCGGAGGAGTTCGAGGCGGCCCTGGCGGGCCTGGACGGGCTGCGGCCGGGCTGCGCGGTGGCGGTCGGCGCCCCGCCGGCCGGCGACCGGGGCGAGGCGCTGCTGCTGCTCGCCGAGGTGGTGCGAGGCGGCCGGACCGGCGACGAGGCGCTGGCGGGCCGGATCGCAGCCGCCGTGCTGGAGCGGACCGGGGTCCGGCCCGCGGAGGTGCGCCTGCTGGCCCCGGGGACGCTGCCGCGCACCAGCTCCGGCAAGCTGCGGCGGCAGGAGGCGCTGCGGCGGCTCCTGGCCGGGGAGCTGTCGTCGCCGCCCCAGGCCGGGGCGCTGCGGCTGGCGGCCTGGGCGGCCCGCTCCCAGCTGGCCACGGTGACCGCCTGGTGGCGGCGAGGCCAGGCCTGAGCGCGCGCCTGCACGACGTGGTGGTGGCAGGCGGCGGGCCGGCCGGCCTGGCCCTGGCCGCGGCGGCGGCGCGCCGGGGGCTGGACGTACTGCTGGTCGAGTCCCGGCGGTTCCCGATCGACCAGCCCTTCGGCGAGGGGCTGCTGCCGGCCGGGGTGCTGGCCCTGGAGGCGCTCGGGGCCCGGGCCGGGCTGGGGGCGGCCGAGGCCACGCCGATCTCGACGCTGCGCTGGATCGATCCGGCCGGCGCCGGGCTGGAGGTGGCGCTGCCGGCTCCAGGAGGGCTCGGGGTGCGGCGCACCGCCCTCTCGGCGGCGCTCCTCGAGGCGGCGCGAGGCGCCGGGGCCCGGCTCCTCGAGGCCGAGGTGACCGGACACCGGCGGGGCCCGGACCAGGTGGAGATCGCCACCAGCGCCGGCCCGGTGCGGGGGCGGCTCCTCGTCGCCGCCGACGGCCGCGGCTCGCTCATCCGCCGCCGCGAAGGGCTCGACGCGCCGCTCGCGACCCGGCCCCGGTTCGGCGTCCGGCGCCACCTCGCGGTCACCGGGTGGAGCGGCGTCGTCGAGGTCCACCTCGGCGACGGCGTCGAGGCCTACGTCACGCCGGTCGGCGCCGGGCAGGTGGGCGTCGCCTTCCTCTTCGAGCGGGCCAGGCCGGGTGGCTGGGCGGCGCTCCTCGGCGGCTTCCCGGCGCTGGCCGGGCGGCTGGCCGGGGCCGCCGTGCTCTCGGATGACCGGGGCGCCGGTCCGCTGGTCCGCGGCTCGTCGGCCCGGGTGGCGGACCGGCTGGTCCTGCTCGGCGACGCCGCCGGCTCGGTCGATCCCCTCTCCGGCGAGGGGGTGTCGCTGGCGCTGGCGGGCGCCCTCGAGCTCGCGGCGCTGCTCCCCGACGCCATCGCCGCCGGGGGCTCGCGCGCCGCGCTGCTCCCATGGGAGCAGGCCTGGCGCGGCCGGCAGCGGCGCGCCGCGGCCTGGACGGCGCTCCTCCTCGGCCTGGCGCGGAGGCCGGCGATCCGTCGCCGGCTGCTCCCCCTGCTCCCCGCGGCGCCGCTGGCGCGGCTGGTGGCCTACGCCGTGGGCTGAGGCCCGGCGCCGCTCACCTGGCCCGGTCCCCCCCGCGGCCCAGGCCGCCCGGCTGCGCCGGGCGCACCAGGCGGACTCGCTCCCGCTCCACCAGCTCGCGGACATGGCAGCCCTCGAGGTGGTCGTTCACCAGCCCCATGGCCTGCATGAAGGCGTAGCAGGTGGTGGGGCCGACGAAGCGGAAGCCGCGCCGCTTCAGCTCCCGGGAGAGCGCCACCGACGCCGGGGTCTCGGTGAGCCGGGCCAGGGCCCGGCCGGTGAGGCGGCGGGGGCGGGTGGCCGGGGCCGGCTCGAAGCGCCAGGCCAGCGCCGCCAGCGAGCCCTCGCGCCCGGCCACCTCGCAGGCGGCCCGGGCGTTGGCGATGGCCGCCTCGATCTTGCCGCGGTGGCGGACGATGCCGGCGTCGCCGAGCAGCCGGGTCACGTCGCGGGGGCCGAAGCGCGCCAGCCGCTCCCGGTCGAAGCCGGCGAAGGCGCGGCGGAAGGCCTCGCGCTTGCGCAGGATGGTGAGCCAGGAGAGCCCGGCCTGGAACCCCTCCAGGCAGAGCTTCTCGAGGAGGCGGGTGTCGTCCAGCACCGGCCGGCCCCACTCGTCGTCGTGGTAGGCGAGGTAGTCGGGGGTGCCGAGGCACCAGCCGCAGCGGGGGGCGCCGTCGGGGCCGGGGCGGAGGGTCGGGGTGGCCACGCCCCGGTTCTACCCGCGCCCGCGCCGTCCTGCCACGGCCCAAAGGGCGCTCCTCCGGGGGCCTGCCGTGGCCCCCCGGCCCGACTAGACTCCCTCCTCACATGACCGCCCCGAACCCGTCGCCCCGCCGCTGGCCCAGGATCCTCGCCGCCGTCGCCCTCCTCCTGCTGCTGGCCGGGGTGGCCGCCGCCTTCACGCTCGACCGGCTGCTCACCTCGGCGGCCCGCCAGGAGGCCGCCCGCCTCTCGGCGAGCTGGCAACGCCCGGTGGAGATCGGGGCGGTCACCACCACCTGGCTCTCCGGCCTCGGCGTCCGGATCGAGGGGGTGCGGGTGGGTGCCGCGGCGGGCGAGCCCCGGCCGCTGCTGGAGCTCGACGTCGCCGAGGTGAAGCTGGAGCTGCTCCGGGCCCTCCGCACCGGCGGCCGGGAGCTCCGCGTCGGCAGCGCCGAGCTGTCCGGGCTGCGGCTCAACGTGGTCAAGCTGAAGGACGGCTCGACCAACGCCGGGCGGCTGGCCGAGGCCATGGCCGGCAGCCCGGCCGCAGGGGCGCCCGCCGGTGCCGCCGACCGGGCACCCCCCCCGGACGCGAAGCCCGCCGACCTCTCCCGGATCTCGGTGGCCCACGCCGCCGTGAGGGGGGCGCGGATCGCCTTCGTCGACGAGGGGGCGGGTGGGCGGGAGCTGCTGGTCGAGCAGCTCGACCTGTCGGTGGAGGGGCTGGCCGCCGGGGCGCCCCTCGAGCTGGTGCTCAAGGCCGGCGTGCTCTCCGCCCAGCAGAACCTCGAGCTCCGGGTCCACGCCCCGGCGCTGCCGGCGTCGCTGGTCCCCTCGCCGGATCGGCTGACGCTCAAGGTGACCCCCGTCGACCTGACCCCGCTGGCCGCCTTCGCGCCCCGCGCCGCCGGCTTCCGGGGCGGGCGCTTCTCGGCCGACCTGGAGGTGGCGCTGGGCGCAGCGGTCCCGGGCGGCGCCGGCCCCACCACCATCCGCGGTGGCTTCGCCGCCAGCGGGCTCCGCTTCGCCGGGCAGGAGGGCGGCCGGGCCCTCGACGTCACCCTCGACGCCGACCTGACCGCCGACGCGGAGAAGGGGGACCTGGCCATCACCCGGCTGCTCCTCGCCTTCGGCCCGGCGACGCTGGAAGGGAAGGGGAAGGTGACCGGGCTGCGTGGCGAGCGCCCTAGCGTCGAAGGGCTACGGGTGGTGGCCCGGGGGCTCGACCTCGCCGCCCTGGCGCCGTACTACCCGCCGCTCCCCGGGCTCCTCGGCGGGACCGTGGCCGGTCCCATCGGGCTCTCCCTGGCGGCGGCCGGCAGCGCCACGCAGCCGGTCATCGAGCTGCGCGCCGACCTGACGCCGGTGCGGCTCGCCTTCGCCGGGACGCTGGAGAAGGCGCCCGGCGGCGTGCTGGTGGTCACCGCCCGACTCCGCGGCGGCACGGGCGGGGCGCTCCGCTTCGACGTCCAGGGCGACCTGGCGGGGCTGGACCTGCGCCCGGGCGGCTCCCTGGCCAAGGGGCCGGGCGACCGGCTCACCCTGGCGGCGACCGGCTCGCGGTCCACGGCGGGTGGCGCCCAGCAGCTGGCCCTCGACTCCTCCTCGATGGCCCTGCTCGACATGAAGCTGAAGGCCCACGGCACGGCGACGCTGGCGCCGGCCTCGACGCGCTTCGAGCTGGCGGTTGAGATCGACCGGCTCGACGCCGACCGGCTGCTCCTGCCGTCGACACCGGCCGCACCCGGCGGGAAGGCGGGCGGGAGCGCGGCGGGCGCCGCGCCGAAGGCCGGGCCATCGCCCTGGGCGGGGCTCTCCGGCACCTGCTCGCTCCGCGTCGGCCAGGCGCTGGCGCGCAAGCAGGCGGTGACCGACCTGCGCGCCACCGTGGTGGTGAAGGAGGACGAGGTGACCTTCCAGGAGGGGCGGCTGGGGATCTGGAGCGGCACGCTGGACCTGGCCGGCACCCGGGCCCGCCTGGCGCCGGCCGATCGCCCCTTCACGCTGGCGGCGAAGGCCGAGGGGGTGCAGGCCGGCGCGGTGCTCGCCACCTTCAGCGACCGGAAGGTGCTCGACGGCCGGCTCGACACCGAGGTGCGGCTCTCCGGCAGCGGGGCGACCACCGAGGCCATCACCCGGGCGCTCGACGGCACCGTCGAGGGGCGGCTCCTCGACGGCGTCTTCCACGGCAAGGACCTGGTGGCCGGGGTCACCGAGCCCCTGGCCAGGGCGGTCCCGGCGCTGCGGGGGAAGCTCGACCGGGGAGGGAAGACCACGCTCGGCAAGGTGCTGCCGTTCTCGGTCCGCATCCAGGGCGGGAAGGCGCTGCTGCAGCGGCCGCTGGAGATCGAGGAGCGTGACGCCACGGCGACGGTCCGTGGCGCCGTCGGGCTCGACGGCGAGCTGGACATGCCGGTGACCTTGTCGCTGCTCCCCGGGGCGGTGGCGGAGCTGAGCGGGGGGAAGGTGCGGACCACGGCGCCGCTCCCCTTCACCTTCACGCTGCAGGGCAAGGCCTGGAGCCCGCGCCTCGGCGGGCTCGACGTCGGTCCGGCGGCGCGGAGCCTGGCCGGGACGCTGGGGGTCCAGGCGCTGGGGAAGGCGTTCGGCCTGGGGGGCCTGACCCAGCCGGCGGCGAAGCCCGCGGCCGATGAGGGCGGGCGGCCGGCGACGGAGCCGCCTGCCGAGGCCCCGGCCGTCCCCGAGAGGAAGAAGCTCGAGCAGGACGCCAAGAAGGCGCTGAAGAAGCTGCTCGGCGGCTGACCCGGTCACAGGCCGCAGCGACGAGCCGGGCGGGGCCCGGCTCCGACGAACTCCTGCGACCGGGCGCGGCGACCGTGCGCGGCGACGAGTCGCCAGGACGAGCCGTGGTGGTCGTCGTCCTGGTGCGGCGCGCCGCCGAAGCCCCGGACGCTGGCAGATCCCTGATCCACCGTGAGTCACAGGCAGGACACGCCGCCTGACGCAGATCAATTGCCGCATCGCGCCGAAGAATTTGCTCCCTCGCCGCGGGCTGCGCTCCGGAGGACGTGGCCCCGTCGCACTTCCCCAGCAATGTCCACACCCTGCCGCCACTCGAGGCGACGCCAGCCCGGGACGTGACCCGGCGTCACTTCACGCATCGAAACTTCCGTCGTGCGTCATCCTGCCGCGTGTGCTCTGGTGGCGCACTTGGGGTTCGCGTCGCTTCTCGAGAGGGAGCCATGGTGTCGGATCGCACCGCTGAACTCGAAGCGAAGGTGGAGGCGCTCTCGGCGCAGCTGGCCGGCCTCGGCGACCGTCTCTCGGCGCTGGAGGCAGGTCGCGCGGCGGCGGTGGCCAACGGCGCCCGCCGGATCCGGCGGCCCGACGGAGGGGAGCACGCCGGCGAGGGGAGGGGAACCGCCGAGCCCGCCCTCTCGCTGGTCAACTCCGGCGTCGCCTTCGTGGGCCGGACCCTGCTGGTGCTGGCCGGGGCCTTCGTGCTCCGCGCCCTCACCGACGGCGGCACCATCCCCGGCTGGCTGGGCGTGGCGCTCGGCTTCGCCTACGCCGCCACCTGGCTGGTCATCGCCGAGCGGGCGGCGCGCGCCGGCGCCGCGCTGAGCGCCGACGTCCACGCCCTGGCGGCGCTCCTCATCGCCTTCCCCCTGCTCTTCGAGGCGACGTCCCGCTTCAAGCTGATCGGCGCCAGCACCGCCACCGTGGCGCTGGCGGTGGTCACCACCGCCCTGCTCGCCCTGGCGGCGCGGCGCCGCCTCCAGGCGCTCGCCTGGCTCGCCTCCTCGGGGAGCATCCTCACCGCCGTGGCCCTGATGGTGCAGTCGGGGCGGATGGTGCCGGGCGCGCTCTTCATCATCCTCCTCGGCATCGAGTGCGTCTGGCTGGCCTACGTCCTCGACTGGCACGCGCTCCGCTGGCCGGTGGCGGTGGTGGCCGACCTGGTGGTGTTCGGGCTGGCGGTGCGGGCGGTGTCGCCGGCGGCCGTGGAGGGGCCGGGGCTGGCCATGCTGGTGCAGGCGGTGCTCCTCGCCGCCTACCTGGCCAGCTTCGCCACCCGCACCCTGCTCCTCAACCGCGGCGTGGTGGGCTTCGAGGTCTTCCAGAGCGTGGCGGTGGTGGCCGCGGGGCTGGGCGGGGCCTCCTTCGTGGCGGCGCGGACCACCGGCGTCAGCGCCGGTCCGTTCGGCATCGCCGCCGCCGTCTTCGGCCTGGCGGCCTACGGCGTGGCCTTCGCCTTCCGCGGGCGGCGCGAGCAGGACCGCACCAACTTCCCCTTCTACACCTCGCTGGCCGTCCTGCTGGTGTCGGCCGGCACGGCGCTGCTGCTGGGGGCGGCGGCGCTGGCCCTGGTCTGGAGCCTGCTGGCGGTGGCCTCGGCCGAGCTGGCCAGCCGCCTCGGCCGACGAACCCTCACCGTCCACGCCGCCGGCTACGCCTTCGGCGCCGCCGTCGCCGCCGGGTTGCTGGGGGTCGCCTCCGACGCGCTGCTGGCCTCCTCCGACCAGGCCTGGGCCGCGCCCGGCAGCGCCACGCTGGTGGCCCTGATCGCCGCCTGCGCCTGCGCCTGGCTCGGCTCGCGGGGGGCGCCGGAGCTCCGCCCCAGCTTCACGGGTCGCCTGCCCCAGCTGATCGTGGTGGTCCTGTCGGTCGTCGGGGGCGCCGGGCTGATCATCTGGGGGCTGGTGCCGCTGATGGCCGGGGTCCCGGGCGTGGCGGTGATCCGCGGCGAGGTCGCCGCCGTTCGCACCCTGGTGCTGGTGGGCGGGACCATGGTCCTGGCCTGGGTTGGGCGCCGGCCGGCCTGGCGCGAGGCCAGCTGGCTGGTCTACCCGGTGCTGGTCGCCACCGGCCTGAAGATTCTCCTCGAGGACCTGACCGCCGGCCGGCCGGCGACGCTCTTCGTCTCCTTCGGACTCTACGGGGCGGCGCTGCTGGTGGTCCCCAGGCTCCGCGCCCGCGGCGTGGGCGGGCCGACCGGGACCTCACCCACCACCGGGGCGCCGCCGGCGCCGAGCCGGACGTGATGGTCCGGGGCGACGCGCGGCGTCACGTCGAGACCTGGTCTCTCGAGCTCGATTCACCGAGGGTGGCATGAGCAAC
Organism: Anaeromyxobacteraceae bacterium; assembly: GCA_032654565.1. Lineage (GTDB taxonomy): Bacteria > Myxococcota > Myxococcia > Myxococcales > Anaeromyxobacteraceae > JADKCZ01. The sequence continues at coordinate 186,498 of JAULAX010000013.1, forward strand.
TCGACGACCGCCGGACGATTCTGGCGATACGCCTATCCACCCACACCGGCGTCGTGGCAGATTGCCGCAGAGTGATGGCCGACCGAATCACCTCGATCCTGGTGGGCTTGCGCGGCGCGCTGAGGCGCGAGCAGCTCCCTCCGCCTCCGCCCCAGGCGCCGCGGGCCGCGGCCGGGCGCAGCCTCCTGCAGGTCATCTTCCTCCCGGAGACGCTGCCGCAGGACCCCGAGGTGGCCTCCGAGGCCCGCCGCGGCGTGCTGGCCCACATCTTCGCCCCGGAGACCCTCGACGAGGCCCCGCCGGATCCGGCGCCGGCCCGCCCCGGGTGGCTGACCCTGCTCTTCAAGCCTGAACGACTCGACGACTGACGAACGCTGCACGGGAGGAGAAGGATGGAGCACGGACGACATGTGTTTCGGATCACGCTGGTGGTCATCGTGGGGCTCACCGCGGTGCTCATCGGCCGCGGCTTCCTGGTGCCGAAGTCGCACGGGATCTTCGGCGCCTACCGGGCCGACAACGTCGCCGAGCAGATGAAGGCCCGCTCGCCGGCCCACCACGGGCCGGCCAGCTGCGCCCCCTGCCACAAGGCCAAGTCCGAGGCCCGCGCCGCCGGCAGCCACAAGACGGTGAGCTGCGAGGTCTGCCACGGCCCGCTGCTGCTCCACGTCGCCGACGGGAAGGTGACCGGGAAGATGCCGGTCGACAAGGCCTTCACCCTCTGCGCCCGCTGCCACCGCCGCATCCAGGGGCGCCCCGAGAAGTTCCCGCAGGTGGTGCTGGAGCAGCACGTCACCACCAGGCTCGAGGGCGCCGTCTGCCTCGAGTGCCACGACGCCCATTCGCCGAAGCTCTAGGAGCCGACATGGACCACGCCAGCTGCCCCCCGGCCTCGCCCCAGGCGCCCTCCGCGCCCGGCGGCCCGCCCGACGACGCCCAGCGCCGCGAGTTCCTCGGCGCCGCCTTCAAGATCACCGGCGGCGCGGTGGTGCTGCTGGCCGGCCTCGACGCCGCCGCCAACACCGAGACCCACGCCCCCCCGCCCGGGGGCGACGCCTACAACTGGGAGGAGCACCGCTGGGCCTACGTCATCGACACCTCCAAGTGCATCGGCTGCGGCTCCTGCGTGCGCGCCTGCAAGGCCGAGAACAACGTCCCCGACGGCTTCGTGCGCACCTGGGTGGAGCGCTACATCGTCGGGCCCGGCGGCTCCTACGTCGACTCGCCCAAGGGCGGCCTCGACGGCTTCCCCGCGGCGCCGACCGCCTTCACGCCCACCAAGTCCTTCTTCGTCCCCAAGATGTGCAACCACTGCAAGGAGACCCCGTGCGTGCAGGTCTGCCCAGTCGGCGCCTCCTACCGGACCAAGGACGGGGTGGTGCTGGTCGACGGGAAGTCCTGCATCGGCTGCGGGTACTGCGTGCAGGCCTGCCCCTACGGCAGCCGCTACCTCCACCCCGAGACCCAGACCGCCGACAAGTGCACCTGGTGCTACCACCGCATCACCAAGGGGCTGAAGCCGGCCTGCGTCGAGGTCTGCCCCACGGCGACCCGCGCCTTCGGCGACATGCTGCGAGAGGACGACCCGGTGCGGCAGACCATCGATCGTGAGCGCGTCGCCATCATGCAGGGGCACCTGCTCACCCAGCCGCAGTGCTTTTACCTCAACCTGGACATGGAGGTGCGGTGATGCCCGAGATCACGGGGTACGCCTTCCCCAACGACATCCACGTCCACTGGTCGCTGATGATCGTCATGTACCCGTACATCACCGGGTTCGTGGCCGGCGCCTTCATCGTCTCGGCGCTCTTCCACGTCTTCGGGCGTGAGGAGTTCCGGCCGGTGGCGCGGCTGGCCATGGCCACCTCGCTCTGCTTCATGGCGGTGGCCACGCTGCCTCTCAACCTCCACCTCGGCCACCCGGAGCGGAGCTGGCTGGTGATGGTGACGCCCAACCTTTCGTCGGCCATGGCCGGTTTCGGCATGCTCTACTCGGGTTACCTGCTGATCCTGGTGCTCGAGGTCTGGTTCGTCTGGCGGCAGGAGATCATCCAGTACGCCCGGCAGAGCCGGGGCCTGAAGCGGACCTTCTACGCGGCCCTGGCGCTGGGCACCTACGACAGCTCCCCCGAGGGGGTCGCCGTCGACCACCGGGCCGCCACCCTGCTCGCCGCCATCGGCCTGCCCGGCGCCTGCATGCTCCACGGCTACGTGGGCTTCATCTTCGGCGGCATCAAGGCCAACCCCTGGTGGTCGACGCCGCTGATGCCGGTCATCTTCCTGCTCTCGGCGGCGGTCTCCGGGATCGCGCTGCTCTCCATCCTCTACCAGGTGGTGGCCAAGCTGAACCGCCGGCCCATCGAGGGGCGGACCGTGGCGGCGCTGGCGCGCTGGCTCTGGTTCTTCCTCATCCTCACCATCACCCTCGAGCTGCTCGAGATCATCATGCTGGCCTACGAGAAGTCGGAGGCCTGGCACATCATCTCGCAGCTGCTCACCACCCGGCTGGAGTTCTCCTTCATCACCATGCAGATGGTGGTGGGCGGCCTGATCCCGCTCATCCTGCTGGGGGTGGTGGTGCTGATGGACAAGTACCTCCACGAGCGGGTCCGCAACACCCTGTGCATCGCCTCGTCGATCCTGCTGCTGGTCCAGGTCTTCTCGATGCGCTGGAACATCGTCATCGGCGGCCAGCTCCTCTCCAAGTCCTTCCGCGGCCTGCGCTCGCCCTACAGCCCCGAGGTCTTCGGACGGGAGGGGGTGCTCATGGCCATCGCCCTGGTCATCCTGCCCTTCGTGCTGCTCTGGCTCTTCAACAAGGTGCTCCCCATCTTCGGTGACGAGCGCCACCCGCCGGCGGCCCACCACGAGGCGGCCCCCAAGGCGCCGGCGGCCGAGGTGGCGGCGGGCTGAGCCGCGGCGGAGCGGCCGGCTTCACCCTCGACGTCGCCCGCCGCGGGGCCGCGTCGGGGCGCGCGGCGACGGGCCCGGCGGTGGTGGTGGCGGTGGCCCCGGGCCCGCCGGGGCGGCCCCGTGACGGCCGCGCTCTCCTGAAGTACCTTGTCGGGACCGACGCCAGACTTGGCCACCACCGACGCACCACCGCGTCGGGGAGGTGCCACGGAGGAACCGACATGATGAACCGCACCCCGCTGACCATGGCCGCCGCCCTGCTCCTCGCCCTCGCCGCCCGCGGCGCCGCCGCCGCCGATCCGGCGGCTGGCAAGAAGGGGGTGGTCTGGGAGGCGACCACCTCCATGGAGGCCGCGGGGATGGTCATGCCGCCCCAGACCATGCGCACCTGCGCGCCCGAGGGAGACTGGAAGGAGCCGCCCTCCAGCCAGCCCGCCGGATCGAAGTGCAAGGTGACCGACCTCAAGCAGAGCGGGAAGACCACCACCTGGAAGATGGCCTGCGACGAGCCGGAGAAGATGACCGGGAGCGGGAGCATGACCAGGGACGGGGACACCTACCGCGGGTCGATGGACGTCACCACCGGGCAGGGCACCATGCAGATGAGGATGAACGGCCGGAAGATCGGCGGCGCCTGCGAGATGGGGAAGCCGGTTCCCGGCGACACCCGCCAGGCCGAGGTGGCCGCCATGATGGAGCAGTCGAGGCAGGGCACGGCCCGGGAGCTGGAGAAGGAGTGCAAGAAGGCGGTCCGGGAGATGAACCCGGCCCTGTTCCTGATGAAGGGCGCCTTCACCTGCCAGGGCACGCCGCACCAGGCCGAGTTCTGCAAGCGGCTGCAGACCGACGAGGGGTTCCGCCTGGCGAGCCGGACCGGCGAGGAGAGCCTGGAGAAGTCGGCGGGGCTCTGCAGGGTCGACCTGGCCGCCCTGCGTGGCCGGGCCTGCGCCGCGGCGGTCAAGGGCAAGGACCTCGACTACCTCGGCGCCAGCTGTCCCGCCGAGCGCAAGGCCATGGCGCAGAAGGAGTGCGCCGGCAAGGAGGACTCCAACCTGGCGCCGGCGGTCCGCGACTTCTGCCTGCGCCACGGCAAGGAGCTGCTGGTCCAGGATCCGAAGCCCAAGGCGAAGAAGAAGGGGGCCCCGGCCGAGGGTACGCCCGACGCCACCGAGGGGGCGGTCGACCAGGGGAAGAAGGCGCTCAAGGGGTTGCTGGGCTTCTAGCCCGGCGCCGGCGTGGTCCACCTGGCGCTGGCCCTGGCGCTGGCCGCGGCGGACCCGCCGGGGGCCCAGCTCCCCGATCCATTCCCGTCGGTCTCGGCCGCCTCCTACCTGGTGGCCGTCGACGGCCGGGAGCGGTGGGGCCGCGCCCCCGCGGCGGCCCGGCCGCCCGCCTCGCTCACCAAGGTGATGACGGCGCTCCTCCTGCTGGAGGAGCGCTGGGACCCGGACGCGCTCCTCACCGTGAGCGCGCGGGCGGCCCGGGAGACCGGCACGCGGCTCGGGCTGCGGGCCGGGGAGCAGCTGACCGCGCGCGACGCCTTGCGGGCCATGCTGGTCGGCTCGGCCAACGACGCCTGCCTGGCGCTGGCCGAGCAGGCCTCCGGCAGCGAGGCGGCCTTCGTGGCGCGGATGAACCTGCGCGCCGCCGCGCTGGGGCTGGGCGCCACCCGCTTCGACAACCCGTGCGGGCACGACGGCCCGGGCCAGCGGAGCTCCGCGCGCGACCTGGCCACGCTGGCGCGGGTGGCGTTGGCGCTGCCCGAGTTCAGGCTCACGGTGGGCGCCGCCCGCGTCCGGCTCTCGACGCGGGGAGGGCGCCGCTTCGACCTGCCCACCCACAACCCGCTGATCGGCCGCGTCGACGGCGTGCGCGGCGTGAAGACCGGCTGGACGCCGGGCGCCGGCAAGTGCCTGGTGGTGCTGGCGGAGCGTGGGGGGCGGGAGGTGCTGGTGGTGCTGCTCGGCGCGCCCGACCGGTTCTGGAACGCCGCCGGGCTCGTCGACCTGGCCTTCGAGCAGGCCGATGAGTGAGCTGGCGCGCCCCGGCCCGGGGGCGCGCTGGATCCTGCTGCTCGCCGTGGGGGCGGCCGGGGCCACCAGCTTCGCCGGCGGGTTCGTCCACGACGACTGGCGGGTGCTGGTGCAGGATCCGCGGGTCCAGTCGCTGGGCGCCTGGTGGAGCGCCATGCCCGGCATCCGGCCGCTGCTCAAGCTGAGCTACGCGCTGAACCACCAGTCGGGGCTCGGCCTCGCCGGCCTGCACGCCGTCAACCTGCTGATCCACGCCGGCGCCGCGCTGCTGGTCCACGCCCTGCTGCTGCGGCTGGAGCGCCGCCTCGATCCGGCCGCCCCGACCGGAGGCGCGGCGCTGGCCGGGGCGCTGCTCTTCGCCCTCCACCCGGTTCAGACCGAGGCGGTCACCTACCTGTCCGGCCGCTCGGCGGCGCTGGCCGGCCTGCTGGCGCTGGCGAGCGTGGTGGCCTGGCTGGACGCCCGGGACGGGCAGGGCGGCCGCGGCAGGCCCTGGCTCGCCGCCGGGCTCTTCGCCGCCGCGCTCGGGGTCAAGGAGTACGTGGCGGTGCTGCCCGTGGCGCTGCTGCTGGTCGAGGCCGCCGACCCGCGCCGCCCCTTCTCGCCCCGCCGCGCCCTCGCCGCCCTGGCGCCGCACCTGCTGGTGCTCGCCGCCGGCGTGGCGCTGGTGCTCCCCTCGCCCACCTACCGCTGGCTCCTCGGCGCCGGGCTGGCGCTCCGGTCCCCCGTGATCAACCTGGCGACGCAGCTGCAGGCGGTGGCCTGGCTCACCGGGCAGCTGGCCCAGCCCTGGCACCTGAGCGCCGAGCCCGGTCTCGGGCCGGTGGTCGCCTGGACCCCGGCGCTGGGAGGGCTGGCGGCGGCCCTCCTGGCCCTGGCGGCGCTGGGGGCCTGGCTGCTGCGCCGGCGCCCGGCGGCCGGGCTGGCGATCCTCTGGTACCTGCTCTGGCTGGCCCCGACCGGCTGGCTGGTCCCCCGGGGGGATCCGGCCAGCGAGCGGCAGCTCTACCTCGCCCTGGTCGGCCCGGCGTGGCTGGCCGGGAGAGGGCTGGTGGCCTGGGCGGGATCGGCGACGCCCCGCCGCGTCGCCGTCGCCGGGCTGCTGCTGGCGCTCGGCGGCGGCTTCGCGGCGCGCAGCCTGGTCTACCGGGACGAGCTGACCTTCTGGGCCGACGCGGCCACCAAGGTCCCGGGGAGCTCGCGGGCCTGGAACAACCTGGGGGTGGCGCTGGCGGAGGCCTGCCGACCCGGGGAGGCGGAGCGCGCCTTCGAGCGGGCCCTGGCCGCCGCCCCCGGTCACCTCCGGGCCGAGCTCAACCTGGGGCTGCTCCGGCAGGGAGGGGTGGGCGCCCGGGACGGCGCCGGCCGCTGCGCCTTCCCCATCGCCGCCGGGCCCAGCCCGGAGTGACCCGGGCCGCGCCCCGGCCATTCCACCTCCACCACCACCCGACCGGACGCGACGAGGCCCCGGTCGCTGGCGCGGCCGGGGCCCCTGGTGCAGCGGGTGCGGTGGGCCGGACTACTTGAGCGTGGCCACCAGGTCGCGGACGGCGGCGACCGACTTGTCCATCATGGCCTGCTCCTCGGCGTTGAGCTTGAGCTGCAGGATCTTCTCGGCGCCGCCGGCGCCGATCACCACCGGCACGCCGACGTAGAGCCCCTTGACGCCGAACTCGCCGTTGAGGAAGACGCAGGTCGGCAGCACCCGCTTCTGGTCCTTGAGGAAGGACTCGGCCATGGCGATGGCCGACGAGGCGGGCGAGTAGAAGGCCGAGCCGGTCTTGAGGAGGGCCACCACCTCGCCGCCGGCGCCGCGGGTCCGCTTGACCATGGCGGCCATGACCTCGGCCCCCTTGGCGGCGCCGTACTTCTGCTCCAGCAGCTCGGTGACCGGCACGCCGCAGACGCTGGTGTAGCGGACCAGCGGGACCATGTCGTCGCCGTGGCCGCCCAGGGTGACCGCGGTGACGTCCTTGACCGAGACGCCCAGCTCCCAGGCGATGAAGGCGGCGAAGCGGGCCGAGTCGAGCACGCCGGCCTGGCCGACCACCCGGTGGTGGGGGAACCCGGTGAGCCGCTGGCAGAGGGTCACCATGGCGTCGAGCGGGTTGGAGATGACGATCACGAAGGCGTTGGGCGCGTGGGCCTTGATGCCCTCGGCGACGCTGGTCATGATCTTGGAGTTGGTGGCGATCAGGTCGTCGCGGCTCATCCCCGGCTTGCGGGGCAGGCCGGCGGTGACGATCACCACGTCGGCGCCCTTGATGTCCTCGTAGCTGTTGGTGCCCTTGAGGCTGACGTCGAAGCCGTCGACCGGCGCGGCCTCGGCGATGTCGAGCATCTTGCCCTGCGGCAGCCCCTCGACGATGTCGAACAGGACCACGTCGCCCAGCCCGCGCAGCGCCGCCAACTGCGCCAGCACGCCGCCGATCTGCCCACCACCGATCAACGCAATCTTCTTCCTGGCCATGGTTCTCTCCCTGGTTGGACTGAGTTCGCTGCGGGTGCGCTACGAGAAGGCTGCGACGATGGCGTTCAGCGTGGGGCTGGGACGCATCGCCTTGGAGGTCTTGACCGGATCCGGCTGGTAGTAGCCGCCCAGGTCCACCGGCTTGCCCTGCGCCGCGATCAGCTCGGCGGCGATGGTCGGCTCGGCGGCGGACAGCTTGGCGGCCAGCCCGGTGAACCGGGCCTTCAGCTCGGCGTCCTTGGCCTGGGCCGCCAGCGCCTCGGCCCAGTAGAGGGCCAGGTAGAAGTGGCTGCCGCGGTTGTCGATCTGCCCCACCTTGCGGGCCGGCGACTTGTTGTTGTCGAGGAACTTGCCGATGGCGACGTCGAGGGTCTCGGCGAGCACCTTGGCCTTGGCGTTCCCGGAGGTGGCGCCGATGTGCTCCAGCGAGGCCCCCAGCGCCGAGAACTCGCCCAGCGAGTCCCAGCGCAGGTAGCCCTCCTTGACGAACTGCTGCACGTGCTTGGGGGCCGAGCCGCCGGCGCCGGTCTCGAAGAGGCCGCCACCGGCCAGCAGCGGGACCACCGAGAGCATCTTGGCGCTGGTGCCGACCTCGAGGATGGGGAAGAGGTCGGTCAGGTAGTCGCGCAGGGCGTTGCCGGTGACCGAGATGGTGTCCTTGCCCTCGCGGATGCGGGTCAGCGAGAAGCGCATGGCCTCGAAGGGGGAGAGGATGCGGAGGTCCAGCCCCTTGGTGTCGTGGTCCTTCAGGTAGGTCTCGACCTTGGCGATGACCTGGGCGTCGTGGGCCCGGTTCTTGTCGAGCCAGAAGACCGCCGGCGTGCCGGTGGCCCGGGCCCGGGTGACCGCCAGCTTGACCCAGTCGCGGATGGCGACGTCCTTGGCCTGGCACATCCGGAAGATGTCGCCCTGCTCGACCTTCTGCTGCAGGAGGGTGGCGCCGGAGGCGTCGACGACGCGGATGGTGCCGGCCCCGGGGGCGAAGAAGGTCTTGTCGTGCGACCCGTACTCCTCGGCCTGCTGCGCCATCAAGCCGACGTTGGGGACGCTCCCCATGGTGGCCGGGTCGAGGGCGCCGAACTGGATGCAGTTCTCGATGATCTCCCTGTAGATGGTGGCGTAGCAGCGGTCCGGGATGACCGCCTTGGTGTCGTGGAGCTTGCCGTCGGCGCCCCACATCTGCCCGGACTCGCGGACCACCACCGGCATCGAGGCGTCGATGATGATGTCGTTGGAGGCGTGGAGGTTGGTGATGCCCTTGTCGGAGTCGACCATGGCCAGGGCCGGGCGCCGGGCGTAGGTGGCCTTGATGTCGGCCTCGATCTCCGCCTTCTTGTCGGCCGGCAGGCTCTCGATCTTCTTGTAGAGGTCGCCGAGGCCGAGGTTGGCGTTGACGCCGGCCTGCTTGAGGGCGGCGGCGTGCTTCTCGAAGACGTCCTTGAAGAAGACGGTGACGAAGTGGCCGAAGATGACCGGGTCGGAGACCTTCATCATGGTGGCCTTGAGGTGCACCGAGAAGAGCACGCCGGTCTTCTTGGCGTCGTCGATCTGCTCCTCGATGAAGGCGCGCAGGGCCTTCACGCTCATCACCGTGGAGTCGATGATCTCGCCGTCCTTGAGCGGGGCGTTCTTCTTCAGCACCGACACCGCGCCGGCGGCGTCGACGAACTCGATGCGGTACTCGGTGGCCTTCTGGATGGTGGTCGAGGTCTCGTGGCCGTAGAAGTCGCCGGCCTTCATGTGGGCCACGTGGGCCTTGGAGTCTGTGGACCAGGCCCCCAGCTTGTGCGGGTTCTTGCGGGAGAAGGCCTTGACCGCGGGGGGCGAGCGGCGGTCGGAGTTGCCCTCGCGGAGCACCGGGTTGACGGCGCTGCCGAGGCACCTGGCGTAGCGCGCCTGGATGGCCTTCTCGGCCTCGTCCCTGGGGACCTCGGGGTAG
>JAULAX010000014.1:0-113787 GCA_032654565.1 Anaeromyxobacteraceae bacterium
CCAAGGTGATGACCGAGGCCAACCAGACCGATGTGGCGCGCCGCTTCTTCGGCCTCTCGGCACGGGAGGCCCAGGAGGTCGTCGCCGAGTTGCAGCCGAGGGCGACTCCGCCGCTCCGCGCGGTGGTGACGTCCTTGGCCCTGTCCCCCCTCGCGTCCGGGGCATCGCAGATCGCCAGGCTCGCGCGCCCCGCCGCGCTGCAGAGACCTTCGACCGGATCATCGGCACCGGTCGGTTCATCCGATACGGACTTAGGGTCACTTCTGACGTCAGAAGGAGAATCGACCCACCCCGTGCGGGACGCCGCACCGCGTGGCGTGCCCAGTGATGAACCGCGGGAGGCCCACTATGCCCCGCCCCGCGACGACGTTGAACCGCTCACCGCTGACCTGCGCCGGCTCCACGTCACGGTGAGCCGCCAGCTCCTGAAGAAGCTCGACGCCGCCCGCGACGGCCTCTCCCATGCGATCCCCGGCGCCACCACCGAGCAGGTGCTCGAGGCGGCGCTCGACCTGCTTCTCGAGAAGCAGGCCCGGGCCCGCGGGCTGGTGAAGCGGCCGCGGAAGACGGGGGCGGCCACGGCGCTGCCTGGCATTCGGGCTGCGGCTCCGGCCGTCGCTGCCATTGCGGCTGCGGCTGCGGCTGCGACCGGGATGGGAGCCGCGAAGCCTGAGGTGAAGGCGGCGGCCGTTGAAGCTGGAGCCGAGGCGGGGATCGATGGCGTCAACGAGGCCGCGAACGGGTCTGCGCGCGAAGCCGCGAATGACGCCAGGTTCGACCCGTCGCCACCTCGCCGCACCGGTCCTCGCGAAGCCATCCCCGCCGCCATCCGCCGCGAAGTCTGGGAGCGCGATGGCGGCCGCTGCTCCTGGCCACTTGACGGCGGCGGCGTGTGCGGGTCCACCCACCGGCTGGAGTTGGACCACCTGGTGCCCTGGGCGCTCGGCGGCCCGACCACCGCCGCCAACCTCCGGCTCACCTGCGCCCGGCACAACCGGCTTGCGGCTCGGCACGCCTTCGGGAGCCGGTGCGTGAACCGCTACGCCGGCCCGGGCACTGGTTGACGGCATCTGCCGACGCCCGGCCCTCGTCGCTCCACCCCGGACTGGCCACCCCTCGACCCAACCCTCCCTCTCACGCTCCCTCCTTTGGGTGTGCGATCTGGACAGGGCCACCGCCAACTTGCTCTAGTCGCGGGGCTCAACAGCGGAGAGGCGATGGAACAGCGACCGCCACGCGTGACGCTCGGCGCGCCCCCGGGGCTCGCCGTCGACACCTTCGAGTTGGGCCCGCACCAGTACGCGATCCTGGACTGGGACGCCGCGCCGCCGCGGCTTGCCGCGGCGCTGACGGGCGCCGAGCGAGAGATCATGCTGCAGCTCCTGGCCGGGAGGTCCAACGCCGAGATCGCGCGCCGGCGGCGCCGGTCGGAACGGACGGTGGCCCATCAGGTCGACTCGATCTTCCGCCGCCTGGGCGTGCGCTCGCGGCTGGAGCTCTTCGCACTCTGCTCGCGGGGGGGCGGCTGATGGCCGCCCGGCGCGCCACCGGCAGCACCGCCGCCTTGCGCATAGACTGCCTCGCGGTCATCGAGGAGGCCTACGCGCCGGCCCTGAGCGACGAGGCCTGGCTTGAGAACCTCCTGGCGCCGTTCGAGCCCATGGCCCTGGGGTCGGGTGTCCTGGCTCGCATGTTCCGAATCGCCCCCAGCTGGGAGACCAGGCAGGTCGCCTCGGCCTCGCGGGGCGTCACCCCGGAGCGGGCCGCGGCCTTCCAGCGGTTCTTCACCGAGGTGGAGCGCTGTCCACCGATCGTGGCCCGGACCCTCTACGCCCCTCCGTCCACGGTCTGTTGGGCCTCCCACCGGATCGCGAAGCTCCCGCCCTCGTTCCTGGCCGGCCTGCGAACCTGCGTGGGTGGGAGCGACGACCGCGACGCGCTTGGGGTCGTCGCCATCGAGCCTCGTGGCTTCGGCGTCCACGTCAGGATTCCCGTCGCCCGGAACGCCCCCATCCCGCCCCGGACCTTCCAGCAGCTCACGCGTGTGACCGCCCACCTCAGCTCGGCGATCCGGCTGCGTGCCCTGGCGGGGGCGACGACGGCCGGGGTCGACCACCCCGGCGTGGAGGCCATCCTCGATCCCGGCGGGAGGGTGCGCCACGCGACCGGACCGGCCACCAGCCCAGCCGCCCGCGCCGGCCTGGCCGCGGCCGTTCGGGGGGTGGAGCGGGCCAGGGGCCGGCTACGGCGCTCCGATCCGGACGAGGCGCTGGCCATCTGGACGGCGCTCTTCGAGGGGCGCTGGTCGCTGGTGGAGCACGTGGAGTCGGACGGGCGGCGCCTCCTGCTGGCGCGCCGCAACGAGCCGGGGATCCGCGATCCCCGGGCGCTGCTCCCGGCCGAGCGCGACGTGCTGGCCTACGCCGCGCTGGGCCACTCCAACAAGTACATCGCCTACCTGCTGGGGGCGGCCACCAGCACGGTCGCCTCGCGCCTCGGCTCGGCGTTGCGCAAGCTGGGGCTCTCCTCCCGGCGCGAGGCCATCGACCTGCTCGGCCTGGCCGCGCGGGAGTCGGCGGCCGCCGCGCCGGACGACTCGGCCGCCTTGGGCGCCTGAGGCCTGGCCTCCTTCCCCCGCCGCCGGACCGAGAGCCTCCGCGGGGCTCGGCGCCCGGGTCGCGCTGCGTCGAGACCGTGGTGCTGCCGGCCAATCGGTCGCCCCGTTGCCCATGTCCCTCCCGGTGCGGGCGCGGTAGCGTGGCCCATCCACAAACTGCGTCCCCTCGAGGGCCACGGTGGCCCGGCGAGCCCGCACTTGAAATGGAGAGCAGTCATGCGCAAGGCGATCGGAGCGACGTTCCTCGGGCTGGTCTCGTTGCTGGCGGTGGGGGTGGCGGCCCAGGAGCCGCCGCCAATCGCCAGGTCGGGGAGCAGCACCATGGTCTCCGCGGGTTCGGCCACGGTGAAGGCCCTTCCGCTCGGGAAGGACCGGCTCCAGCTGACCTGGGAGTACCTGGGCGTGAACACCGACGACAGCGGGAAGGGGATCAACCACAACACTTCGGTCCGCTGCCTGGGGAGCGCCCACTTCGTCAACGAGCTGTACCAGGAGTACACGAACGCCTGCGTCTTCACGCGGACCGACGGGGACCAGATCTTCACCACGGAGAAGTTCACCGAGTCGACCGGCCCCATGTCCAAGGGAGGCGCCTTGAAGGGCACCTCCGTCATCACCGGCGGGACCGGCAAGCTGGCCGGCATCACCGGGAGCAGCGAGTGGGTGCGGTACGGCGTCCGTCCGGGGCTGGAGGGGACCGTCCAGACGGTGACGCGCGCCAAGTCGAGCTACAAGCTGCCGTAGCTCGGAGGCGACCGGGGCCCTCGAGCCGGCAGGGAGGGGCGGCTCGTGCGTCGATGTGACGGAGGAGTCAGCGCCGGGCGAGCCGCCAGACCGTCACCCCGGCGGCGCCAGCGCCGCCGCCACCTGCACCGCCGTCACGCCGGCCACCCGCACCGACTTGCGGCGCCCGGTCTCGCCGCGCCGCACCTCCACGTCGGCCTTGCGGACGCGGAGCGCGCCGGCCAGGAACTCCACCAGCGCGGCGTTGGCCTCGCCGTCCACCGGCGGCGCCGCCAGCTGCAGCTTGAGCCGCCCGTCGTGCTCGCCGACCACCCGGGTCCGCGAGGCGCGCGGCTGGACCAGCAGCTCCAGCGTCACCGCCCCACCCTCCTCGCGCAGCCAGCCCGGGAGGGTCACTTCACCGGCCATCAGCGCCACGCCCCGGGCACTACCGCAGCCCGACCACGGCGATCCCGGCCTTGTCGGCCAGCCGGATCAGCTCCTCGAGGTCCATCACCAGGGTCGAGCCGGCCTCGACGGCCAGCACGCGGCACCCGGCCTTCCGCATCGACTCGATGGTGGCCGGCCCCACCGCCGGCAGGTCGAAGCGCCGGTCCTGCTGCGGCTTGACCGCCTTGACCACCACGGCGCCCCCCTTGGCCAGGTCGCCGCCGCGCTGGATGCAGGCGTCGGTCCCCTCCAGGGCCTCGACCGCCACCGCCACCCGCTCCTTCACCACCACGGTCTGGCCGAGGTCGAGCCGCCCCACGGCCCGGGCCAGGTCCAGCCCGTAGCGGGCGTCGGCCCACTCCTCCTGGCTGGGCTGGTGGCGCCCCAGCACCCCGTCGCGGGCCAGCGCCTCGCCGAGGAAGGGCATGGGGTCGATGACCGGCATGCCGCGCTCCTCCAGCATGGTGGCGATCATCCGCAGCAGGTTGTCGTCGGAGCGGATGGCCACCTTGGCCATCAGCTCCAGCCCCACGGCGTCGGGGAGGGCGTCGACGAAGAAGCGCTTCTTGGTGATGGCGCCGAGCATGACGGTCTGGGTGGCGCCGCCGGCCCTGAGGGCCTCGGCGATCTTGCCGAACTGGCCCAGCTTGACCCAGGTGAGGGCGTCGACGTGGCGCTCCAGCGCCTGGTCGGTCTGGTTGACGTGGGCCGCCGCCACCACCCGGTGGCCGGCCCGCCGCGCCGACGCCGCGAAGAGCGCGGGGAACCCGCCGCTCCCGGCGATCAGGCCGATGGTCCCCATCCCGGTCAGCGCGTGATGCCGCGCTTGGTCCCCTCGACGAAGGTGATGAAGTGGGCCACCTCGGGGTGCTGCCCCAGCTCGGCCTTGAGCTGGGCCAGCGCCTCGGCCGCCTGCAGCGAGGAGCGGAAGTAGATCTTGTAGGCCTGCTTGACCCGGCCGACCTGCTCCTCGTCCATGCCGGAGCGCTGCAGGCCGATGACGTTGAGGCCGGCCAGCTCGCCGCGCGAGCCGTTGATCATGCAGTAGGGGGCCACGTCCATGGCCACCCCGGTCATGCCGCCGATGAAGGCCAGCCGGCCCACCCGGGAGAACTGGTGGGCCGCCGAGAGCCCGCCGAAGTGCACGTGGTCCTCGAGGATGACGTGCCCGGCCAGCGCCACCGAGTTGGCGATGATGGCGCCGTCGCCGACGACGCAGTCGTGGCCGACGTGGCAGTTGGCCATGAAGAGGCAGCCGTCGCCGATGCGGGTGACGGCCTTGTCCTGCGCCGTCCCGGCGTTGACGGTGACGAACTCGCGGAAGGTGTTGTCGTCGCCGATGACGGTCTCGGTCGGCTCCCCCCGGTACTTGAGGTCCTGGGGGATCCCGCCGATCACGGCGTTGGAGAAGATCCGGTTGCGCGCGCCCAGGGTGGTGCGGCCGGTGACGACGCCGTGCGGGGCCACGGTGCAGCCGGGGCCGAGGCGGACCTGGGGTCCGATCCAGGCGAAGGGGCCGATCTCGCAGCTGGGGTCGACCTGGGCGCCCGCCTCGACGATCGCGGAGGGGTGGATGGCCATGTGGTCTCCAGCCTACTCCGCGGCGTCCCGGTCGGCGAGCATGGCCATGAACTCCCCGCCGGCCACCTCCTGCCCGTCGACCAGCGCCTTGCCGTTCATCTTCCAGACCGACCCCTTCTGCCGGGCGATCTCGACGACCAGCTCGAGCCGGTCGCCGGGGATCACCGGCTTGCGGAAGCGGGCCCCGTCGATCCCCATCAGGTAGGTGACCTTGCGCTTCACGTCCTCGGGCGGCAGCGAGAGGATGGCCAGCAGCGCGCAGGCCTGGGCCAGCGCCTCGAGGATGAGCACGCCGGGCATGACCGGGTGGCCGGGGAAGTGGCCGGCGAAGTGCGGCTCGTTCATGGTCACCGCCTTCACGGCGGTGAGCTTGCCGCCCGGCGTCCAGGCGGTGACCCGGTCGACCAGCAGGAAGGGGGGGCGGTGCGGCAGGAGCCGCTGCACCGCCTCGATGTCGAGCTGCTGCCCAGGGACCACGGTGTCGCTCATGACTCCTCCTTCTCGCCGCCGCCGTCGAGCCTGGCGACCCGCCTCTTCAGCTCGAGCATCTGGTGACGCATCTCGTTGAACCGCTCCATGGCGGCGTGGGCGCGGGCCCAGCTCTTCTCGGCGATGGCGGGCGTGCCGGCCACCCGCTCCCCGGGCGCCAGGTCGCGCATCACCCCGGACTGGGCCGAGATGTTGGCGCGGTCGCCGATCACCAGGTGCCCGGTGACGCCGGCCTGGCCCCAGACCACCACCCCCATGCCGAGCCGGGTCGAGCCGGCGATCCCGGCCCCGGCGGCGACGATGCAGAGCGGACCCATCTCCACGCCGTGGCCGATCTGCACCAGGTTGTCGATCTTGGTGCCCCGGCCGACCCGGGTGACGCCGAGGGCGGCGCGATCGACGCAGGAGTTGGCGCCGATCTCCACGTCGTCCTCGATGATCACGACGCCGGCCTGCGGGATCTTGAAGTGGCGAGGGCCCGAGGTCCCGTCGCCGACCAGGTCGGTGGCGAAGCCGAAGCCGTCCCCGCCGATGACCACCCCGGGCTGGAGGATGACCCGGTCCCCCACCACGCAGCCGTCCCGCACCACCACGTTGGAGTAGAGGAGGGTGTCGGCGCCGACGCGCGCCCCGGCCCCGAGCTGGACGCCCGGGGAGAGGATGGTCCTCGCCCCCACCACCGCGCCGGCCCCCACCGAGACCAGCGGCCCGACCTGGGCGCTGGGGTCGATCGAGGCCGAGGGGTCGATGGCCGCCTGCGGGGAGATCCCCGCCGCCGCCACCGGGCCGGGGTGGAACAAGGTGGAGAGCTTGGCGAAGGCCAGGTAGGGGTTGTCCGAGCGCACCACGGTGCGCCCGGTCGGCACCGCCACGTCGGTCCCCACCAGCACCGCGCCGGCCCGGGTGGCCTCGAAGGCGGCCCGGTACTTCTTGTTGGCGAAGAAGGAGACCTGGCCGGGGCCGGCCTCCTCCAGCGGGGCCACCCCGTCGATGCGGAGCGATCCGTCCCCGGTGACCTCGCCGCCCACCAGCGCGGCGAGCTCGGCGAGCGTACGCGCGGTCACGAGCCCCTCGCCTACTTCTTGGCCGGAGCCGGGGCGGCGTCCTTCTTGGTGGGCGCCGGGGCGTCGGCCTTCTTGGCCGGGGCGGCCGCCTTGCCGCCGGCGGCGAAGCGGGCGTTGTACTTGCGGACCAGCTCGTTGGTGACGTCCAGCGAGGACGGCGCGTAGAGCACGGTGTTGCGGTCGAGCACCATGGTGATGCCCTCGGCCTCGGCCAGCTCGCGGACCATCCCGATCATCTTGTCGAAGATGCCCCGGGTCACCTCGCGCTCCTTGCCGGCCAGCTCCTGCTGCAGGCCGACGAAGAACTGCTGGACCTCGTTCTTCTTCCGGTCGATCTCGGCCGCCCTGGACGCCTTGGCGTCCGGGGCCATCACCAGCGCCTGCTTCTGGAAGTCGGCGTCCAGCTTCTTCACCTCGTCGGTGCGCTGGTCGAGCTTCTTCTGCATCTCGTCGAAGTCCTTCTTGAGGCTGGCCTTGGCGACCTTGCCCTCGTCGATCTCCTCGAGGGCGCGCTGCAGGTCGACGTAGGCGAGCTTGAGGTCGGCGGCGCGGGCGGCCAGCGGGGCCAGGGCCAGCGCCACGGCGGCGGTGGCGGCGATGCGGGTGGTCAGGGACATGGGTTCCTCCGGGACTCGGGGCTAGAAGAAGTTGCCGATGGTGAACTGGAAGTCGAGGGGCTGGTCGACGTAGGCGCCGCTGACGGGATCCTTGCGGCGGTTGAGGGGGATGCCCCACTCGAAGCGCAGCGGGCCCATGGGGCTGAACCAGCGGAAGCCGAATCCCACCGACTTGTAGAGCGAGTACGGGACCGTGCTGTCCTTCCAGGACCCGGTGGCGAAGACGTTGCCGGCGTCCGCGAAGAGCACGCCCTTGATGCCGGCGGACGGCACCAGCGGGAACTCCAGCTCGAAGTTGAGGATGGCCTGCTTGTTGCCGCCGGTGGCGATGGTGGCCAGCGGCGCCATGGGGTTGTTGGGGTTGCTGGGCACCCGCTGGGTCGGCGAGATGGAGAGCATGCGGTAGCCGCGCACCGAGTTGATGCCGCCGGCGTAGAAGTTCTCGGAGATGGGCACGACGTTCTCGGCGTCCCAGTTTCGCAGGACGCCGAGGGTCAGCTTGGCCCGCGCCACCACCCCGAAGACGACCGGCCGGTAGACGCGGACGTCCAGGCCGTAGCGGGAGAAGAGGTTGACCTTGTGGCCGAAGAGGGCGCTGGGCGCCAGCAGCGGGGGGGCGTACTCGGCGCTGGCGTTGAAGAAGAAGCCCGAGGTGGGGAAGATGCGGTTGTCGCGCTTGTCCCACTGCCAGGACAGGCGGAACGAGCTGGTGGTCCCGGAGCGGTACTGGTTGTAGAGGAGGCCCTGGGCGTCGCCGGAGACCGAGACGTACTCGTTGGTGTAGGTCCCGAAGACCCGCATGTCCTCGAGGTGCCTGGCGAACGACCAGACCGGGGCCAGACCGGAGAGCTCGTAGCCCCAGGTCATGTTCCCGCCCACCGCCCGGCGGTTGAAGTTGGTGTAGTAGCTCTCGCTGGCGTAGACGTCGAAGGCGAAGGTCCAGCGGGTGTCGAGGAAGTAGGGCTCGACGAACTGGATCTGCCCGAGCTGGCGGATCGACGACCACTGCACCTGCAGGCTCAGGGTCTGGCCCCAGCCGAAGAAGTTCTGCTGGGCGATCTGCCCGGTGAGGATGAAGTTCTCGTAGCTGGAGAACCCGGCGCCGAGCTGGAAGGAGCCGGTGGACTTCTCCTTGACCTCCACCGAGGCGACCACCAGGTCCTCGGCGCTCCCCTTCTTGGTGGTGATCTCCACGGTCTCGAAGAAGCCCAGCGCCATGATGCGACTCTTGGAGAGGCGCATGGCGGTGCCGCTGAAGGTCTCCCCCTCGTAGAAGCGCAGCTCGCGCCGCACCACCTTGTCGCGGGTCTTCTCGTTGCCCACCACCTCGATCTTCTCGAAGCGGCACTTGATGCCGGGCTGGACGTCGAAGATGAGGTCGATGATGCGGGTCTTCTCATCGACCTGGGTCTGGGGGGTGATGTTGGCGTAGGCGAAGCCGCGGTCCTTGTAGATGTCGCCGATGGCGAAGAGGTCGGCGCCCACCTTGGACCGGGAGAAGAGCGTGGCCGCCTTGGTCCCCAGGAGCCGGCGGAGCGACGGCTCCTCGCCGAGCAGCTCCCCGGTGAAGCTGATCTTCCCGATGGTGAACTGCTCGCCCTCCTCGATGGGGATGGAGACGAAGAGGTAGCGACGGTCCGGGGAGAGGGCGATGGCGGGGCGGCCCACCTTCACGTTCACGAAGCCCTGGTCCATGTAGTTCATGCTGAGGGCGGCCAGGTCGCGCTGGAACATGTCCTCGCGGAAGGTGCCGGAGTTGCCGAAGGCCGAGAGCAGCCCGCCCTCCTGGGTCAGCATCACGCCCTGCAGCTCCTGGCTGGTGAGCCGCTTGTTGCCGTGGAAGCGGATCTCCTTGATCAACACCTTGGCCTTCTCGTCGACCAGGTAGCGGACCGCCACCTGGTTGTCGGCCAGCTCCTCGAGCTTGTAGGTGACCTCGGCCAGGTAGAAGCCCTTCTCGATGTACTTCTCCTGGATCTTCTTGACGTCCTTCTTCACCGCCACCAGGTCGAGGATGGTGAAGGCCTTCACCTCCACGGTGTCCTTGAGATCCTCCTTGGTGAGCTCGTCGTTGCCGACGATGGTGGCCTCCTTGACGGTGGGGCGCTCGGTGACCTTGAAGACCAGCACCGGGCGGTCGGCGCCGCCCTCGATCTCCACCACCACGTCGGAGAAGAAGCCGAGCTTCATCAGGGCCCGGACGTCGGCCTCGACGCGCCGGGGATCGTAGCGGGCCCCCTTCTTGGTGACGGTGGCCTTGATGGTGTCCGCCTCGACGCGCCGGTTGCCCTCCACCTTGACGTCGGCCACCACCGCCGGATCTGCGGCCCGGGCGGGCGACGCCAGCGACGCCAGCGCGAACGCGGCGGCCAGCAACCAGCCGGTCAGGGGGCGGTGCCTCACGGAGCCGCGGAATCTAATGCAAGGGGGGGCGTGGCTCAAAGGCTTTCCTTCTCCAGCTGCCCCCGCGAAAGGTGGAGGCGGCGCGGCAGGGTCCGCGCCAGCTGCTCGTTGTGGGTGACCACCACCGCGGTGATGCCCAGCCGGGCGTTGAGTTCGGTGATGAGGGCGTGGATGCCCTCGGCGGTCCGGGGGTCGAGGTTGCCGGTCGGCTCGTCGGCGAGGAGCAGCCGGGGCTTGAGGGCCAGCGCCCGGGCCAGCGCCACCCGCTGCTGCTCGCCCCCGGAGAGCTCGCCGGGGCGGTGGTGGAGGCGATCGCCCAGCCCCACCTGGACCAGCATCTCCTCGGCCCGGCCGTAGGCCTCGGCCCGGGGCAGGCGCCGGATCAGCCCGGGCATGGCGGCGTTGTCCAGGGCGGTGAACTCGGGGAGCAGGTGGTGGCTCTGGAAGACGAAGCCGATGTTGAGGTTGCGGAAGGAGGCCAGCGCCTCCTCGCCCCCGGCGAAGGCGTCGGCGCCGTCGTAGAAGACCCGGCCGGCGCTGGGGGAGTCGAGGGTGCCGAGCACGTTGAGGAAGGTGCTCTTGCCCGAGCCCGACGGCCCGGTCAGCGCCACCAGCTCGCCGGCGGCGATCTCCAGGGAGAGGCCGCGCAGCACCTCCAGCCGCTTCTCGCCCATGACGTAGGTCTTGCCGAGCCCCTCGACCCGGATGAAGGGGGCGGCCATCACTCGCTCCTCAGCCCGTCGACGGGGCGGAGCCGGGCCGCCTTGGTGGCCGGGTAGATGGTGGCCAGGAAGGCCAGCGCCAGGGACATCAGCGCCACCATCACCCACTGCGACGGGTCGATGCGGACCGGGAGGTTGTCGATGTAGTAGACCTCCGGGTCGAGCGGGATGCCGACGTCGCCCACCAGCAGGCAGGTGCCGTAGCCCAGCACCAGGCCGAAGAAGGTGCCCACGGCGCCGATGATCATCCCCTCGATGACGAAGATCTTCATGATCGAGGGGATCCCCGCCCCCATCGACTTGAGCACCGCGATCTCCCGGGTCTTCTCCAGCACCAGCATGATCAGGGTGGCCACGATGATGAAGCTGGCCACCAGCACGATGAAGCCGAGGATCACCGCCATCACCAGCTTCTCCATGCGCAGCGCCGAGAAGAGGTTGCGGTTGAGCTCGCCCCAGTCCTTGGTCCGGTAGGGCCAGCCGCCCAGGGCGGCGGTGACCCGGGAGAGGATGGGCCGGGCCCGGTCGACGTCGGAGACCTTGAGCTCCAGCCCGGTGACGCCGTCGCCGGTGCCGAAGAAGCGGCGGGCCTCGTCGAGGTCGAGGTAGGCGAACTTGGCGTCGTACTCGTACATGCCGCTGAAGAAGATGGCGGCGACGCGGAAGGCGCGGCTGCGGGGCTGCGGCCCGACCGGCCCGAGATCGCCGAACGGGGAGATGACGTTGACCTGGTCGCCGACGTCGACGCGCAGCGAGCGGGCCATCTCCCGCCCCACCACGATGCCGGCCAGGCGGCGCCCCGAGGGCGGCTCGTCGAGGTCGCGCAGCGGGCTCCTGGGGATCAGCTCCGGCGAGGTGAGCCACTCCAGCTTGCCCCCCTTCTCCACCGCCGCCGGCAGGTCGGTGACGGAGCCGATGGTGGCCGGGTCGATCCCCTTGACCAGGGCGCCGGTGAGCCGCTGCCCCGACGAGAGCATCACCTCGTTGACGAGGAAGGGGGTGGCCCCGACCACGCCGGGCACGGCCAGCACCTGGTCGCGCACCGTGCGCCACTCGGTGAACTCGTTCTGGCCGGACTTCATGAGGATGCCGTGGGCGTTCTGGCCGAGGATCTTCGCCTTCAGGTCCCCCTCGAAGCCGTTCATCACCGAGAGCACCACGGTGAGCGCCCAGGCGCCGATGGCCACGCCGCCGATGGAGATGAGCGTCATCAGCAGGGTCTCGGCCATGCGCCGCCGGCCCATCAGCAGGCCGCGGCGCTCGGCGCGGCGCTCGCGGGCGTCGGCGACCATGGAGCGGACGAAGAGGAAGAGCAGGCCGGGGAGGATGCCGGTGACCACCAGGGCGAAGAGCGCCAGCAGGGTGCGGCGGGTCAGCTTGAGGTGGCTCTTGGCCACGTAGAACTCGAAGGAGACCGAGAGGTCGAGCCGCCCGGTCCCGCCGAAGAGATAGGCCAGGGTGGCCCCGACGAAGACCGCGGTGGCCGCCAGCGCCCCGGCGCCGAGCAGCCCGAGCACCACCACCAGCAGCCCCTGCTGCTCCAGCCCCTCGAGGCCGGCCGCGGCGCCGCGCTGCGAGCCGAGCGCCGCCACCCGGAGCCCGACGGTGGCGCCCCAGAGCAGCATGGCCGCGGTCACCTCGTAGAAGCCGATGCGCCGGGTCCAGAGGGCGGCGACGGCGCCGCAGGCGGCCGCCAGCAGGGCGGCCAGCGCCACCGCGCCGGCCATGGCCAGGGTGGGCGGGAGCCCGCCGCGCCCGGCCAGCAGCGCCTGCAGCAGCGGGGCCCCGTTGGCGGCGCCGACCAGCCCCACCAGCACCAGCAGGAAGGCCCGGGTGGAGAAGACCGGGGCCACCGGGTGGGCGGCGCCGGGCGGCGCGGCCGGGGCCTCGTCCGAGGCCGGCGGCGAGGTCGGGGGCGTGGGCTCGCTCATGCCGGGGGCCGGGCCGGTTCCGGTCACGCCTGCGGCTTGAGCAGCGGGAAGAGGATGACGTCGCGGATCGACGGCGAGTCGGTGAGGAGCATGGCGAGGCGATCGATGCCGATGCCCTCGCCGGCGGTGGGCGGCATGCCGTGCTCCAGGGCGCGGACGTAGTCCTCGTCGAAGGGCATGGCCTCCTCGTCACCGGCCACCTTGGCCTTCACCTGGGCCTCGAAGCGGGCCCGCTGGTCGGCCGGGTCGTTCAGCTCGCTGAAGGCGTTGGCCAGCTCCATGCCGGCGACGTAGAGCTCGAAGCGGTCGACGAGGCGCGGGTCGGCGTCGCGGCGGCGCGACAGCGGCGAGGTCTCCAGCGGGAAGTCGACCACGAAGGCGGGCCGGTCCACCGGGAGCTTCGGCTCGCAGAGGATCTCGAAGGCCACGGCGACGGCCTCGCCCGGGCTGCGCTTCGCCGCCTGGGTGAGCTTCCAGGCGGCCTCCTTGTCGGCGTGGGCGGCGGCGGCGGCGGCCAGCGCCTCGGCCAGGCCGCGGCCGGCCAGCGCCTGGTCGGGGTCGAGCCCCAGCGCCGAGGCCGCCTCGCCCAGCATGGAGACGCGCGGGTACGGCGGCGTGAGATCGATGCGCTGCCCCTGGAAGGTGATCACCGGCGCGCCGGTCACCTGCAGCGCCAGGGCGTGGAGGAGCTCCTCGGTGAGCCCCATCAGGTCGTCGTGCGTGGCGTACGCCTGGTAGAACTCGATGGAGGTGAACTCCGGGTTGTGGCGCCGGTCGATCCCCTCGTTGCGCCAGATGCGCCCGATCTCGTAGACCCGGTCGAGCCCGCCGACGATGAGCCGCTTGAGGTGGAGCTCGGTGGCGATGCGCAGCTTGAGGTCCAGCCCCAGCGCGTTGTGGTGGGTGGCGAACGGCCGGGCCGCCGCCCCGCCGGCCTCCTCCGGCTTGTGCAGCGTCGGGGTCTCCACCTCGAGGTAGCCGCGGGCGTCGAGGAAGCGGCGGATGCCGGAGACGATGGCGGCGCGCTTGACGAACACCTCGCGCACCCCCGGGGTCACCGCCAGGTCCACGTAGCGCTGCCGGTAGCGCTGCTCCACGTCGGTGAGGCCGTGCCACTTCTCCGGGAGCGGGCGGGTGGCCTTGGTGAGGATGGTGAAGGTGGCCGCCTCCAGCGTCAGCTCGCCGGTCTTGGTCCGGGTGGCCGGCCCCTCGGCGGCGACCAGGTCGCCGACGTCGAGCAGCTTGAAGATCTCGAAGCCGGCCTCGCCGACCTTGTCCTTCTTGACCCAGACCTGCAGCTCGCCGCTGCGGTCGCGCACCTTGAGGAAGGCGGCCTTGCCGAAGCTGCGCAGCGCCAGCACCCGGCCGGCCACCGACCAGGCGCCGGGGTCGCGGGCGATCTCGTCGGCCGGGGCCTCGCCGTAGCGGGCGTGGAGGTCGGCGGCCAGGTGACGCGGGGTCACGCCGTTGCCGAACGGGTTGACGCCGAGGGCACGCAGGGCCTCCGCCTTGGCGAGGCGGGTGGTGATGATCTCGCGCTCGGTGGCGCCGAGGTCGTCGCTGGCAGGGGTCTTGTCGGCCATCTCTCGGTTTCGACGGGGGAAACGGGTTGGCGCAGGCTATTCGGGGAGCCGCCTTGCGTCAACGGAGGCAACACCCGGGCGGGACGGTTGTTCCCGGAGGTAGGAGGCCGTCAGCGGCGCGTGCCGGCGCGCCGCGTCGAACGGGACTTCGACTTCACCGCCGCCTTCGACTTCGGCTTCACCACCACCTTCGACTTCGACTTCACCGCCGCCTTCGGCGCCGGCTTCACCGGCGGCCTCGACCCCGGCTTCGTCCCCGGGCGCGCCCTGACCGTGGTCGCCTTGCTCGCCTTGGAGGCCGCGGCCCGCGCCGCCGCCTCCAGCGCCAGCCGGGCCCAGGGCCACATGGCCTCGGGGTCCTCGAGCGCGGCCTCGGGCGGTGTCAGGTAGGACATCACCATGACCCCGCCGTCCTTGGCCCGGTAGGTGAACGGCCGGCCGCCGGCCGCCTCGAAGGCGGCGCGGGTGACGTCGTCCACCTTGAGGTAGAGGGCCCCCTCCTCGATCTCGCCGACCGCGAAGAAGAGGCCGTCGGCGTAGAACCCCAGGGCGCCGAACATCCGGCGCGCCGACACCCCGGGCCCGAGCGGCGCGAAGAGGTCGAGCCCGTGGGCGATGAGCTGGTCGGCGGACAGGGCGGCCCCCTGCTCAGCGAGAGCGGTACACGGTGTGGTCGATCTCCGGGAAGATGTTGTCCCTCGACTCCACCGAGCGCAGCCAGACCTCGTCCACCTGGTGGGCCCGCAGCTGGTCGTGGAGCCGGGTGAAGCGGAGCACGTGCTCCTTGGTGCGGCGGATGGCGTACTCCACCATGGTGCCGGTCTTCATGATGAAGGCCCAGTCGGAGGACTGCGCCAGCAGGAGCTCGCGCGCCGCCTGGTCGAGGGCGCGGCGCTCCAGCGGCGTCGGCAGCTGGATCTCGTTGGCCAGGGCGATCATCCGCTCCGCCGCCTTGTGGAGGTGGCGGTAGATCCAGTCGTTGGTCCCGTCCAGCCAGACCGCGGCGTAGCCGCCGGCGCCCCAGGAGCAGAGCGGGGGGGTGGCCAGCTGCTGCTCCGGGTTCTCCCGCAGGTAGTCGCCCGGGGTGGCCAGCTTGAAGACCTGCTGGTCGAAGGCCACCTTGCGGATCAGGTAGTCGATGAACTGCGGTCCCTCGTACCACCAGTGACCGTAGAGCTCGGCGTCGTAGGGCGAGACCACGATGGGCCGGGTGCCGCCCATGGTGCCGGCCAGGTGCTCGATCTGGCGCTCCCGGTTGTACATGAAGTTGCCGGCGTGGGAGGCGGCCCGCTCGGCGGCCCGCTGCGGCGAGTAGGGCTCCTTGTGCGGGGTCTTGCCGGTGATGCGGAAGTACTTGATGCCGACGTTCTTGCGGGCCCCGGTGGGCTGCACGTAGGGCTTGACGTAGTCGAAGTCCAGGTCCCAGCCGATGTCCCGGTAGAACTCGCGGTACTCGGGGTCGCCGGGGTAGCCGGACTCGGCGCTCCAGACCTGCATCGAGGACTCGGAGTCGCGGGCGAAGGCGGCGGGGCCGGCCGGCGTGTAGAGCGGGGCGTAGACGCCGTGGCGGGGCCGCGGCGTGGCGTCGGTGACGCCGTGGGTGTCGACGAAGAAGTAGCGGATGTTCTCCTCGGCCAGCACCTGCTCGACGCCGGGGAAGTAGCCGCACTCGGGCAGCCAGATGCCGGCCGGGTCCTTGCCGAAGTGGCGCCGGTGGTGGGCGGCGGCCACCGCCACCTGGGCCCGCACCGCCTCGGGGTACTGCTGCATGAGCGGCAGGAAGCCGTGGGTGGCGCCGCAGGTGAGCAGCTCCAGCCGCCCCGCCTCCTCGAGGCGGCGGAAGGCCCCCACCAGGTCGCGGTGGTAGCGATCGTGGAAGAGCCGGCGCAGCTCGAAGAACTCCTGGCGGTAGTGGTGGGCCAGGTCGTGGAATGCCGGGTCGTGGCGGGTCCGGTGGATCTCCTTCTCGCTGAGCTCGCAGAGCTGGTCGAGGCGGCGAGCGTAGCGCCCCATCAGCAGGTCGTCGCGCAGCATGGCCACCAGCGGCGGCGACATGGTGAGCGAGATGCGGAAGGCGATCCCCTCGTCGGCGGCGCGGTCGAAGACCCGCAGCAGCGGCAGGTAGGTCTCGGTGATGGCCTCGTAGAGCCAGTCCTCCTCCAGGAAGTCCTCGTACTCCGGGTGACGGACGAAGGGGAGGTGGGCGTGGAGGTGCAGGGCGACGTAGCCCCTGGGCGCGGCCATCTACTTCCCCTCCCCGCCGAACGGGCGCGACGGCGAGGTCGGCCGGTCCGCCGGGGCGGACGGGGCGGCCCCGGACCGGCTGTGACCGAACCGGTCCCAGCCGGAGAGGCTGGCCAGCAGGGTGCGCGCCTCCTCGCTGAAGGGCCCGCCGGGGACGCCCGGCCCCATCAGCTTGGGCAGCGGCACCTCCCAGGGCAGGGCGGCGAAGCGATCGTCGATGATGGGAGACGGTCCCTTGGGCGGCAGCGCCGTGCCGATGGAGGGGCCGGGCAGCACCCGGTCCTGTCCGTCGGCGCCCACCACGTGGAGCTCGGCGCGGTAGGCGCGCCCGGGCTCGAGGTCGTGGACGTACCAGCCGCGCGCCTCCAGGGCCACGTCGACGACGCGGACGCGATCCCACTGCGCGCCGCGGGCGAAGATCCAGAGCTGCGCCCTGGCCCCGCGGACGCCGACGAAGGCGGCGTCGACCGAGGCACGCGCCTGGTCCCAGTAGACGAAGAGGGTCTGCGGGTCGCGCGGCAGCGCCACCAGCAGGTCGTCGCCGTAGGTCCAGGGGAGCTCCCCCAGCCCCTCGTCGTGGAGGGGAGGCACCGGCGGCTCCTCCTCCCACCCGCCCGGCTCCTGGAGCTGGTGAGGCGCGTCGCGGACCGCCTCCTCGCCGCGCACCCGGGCCACGAAGAACCCCTCCGGGTCCGGCCCGTCGCGGCGGCCGGCCAGGTCGAGGCGCGGCGCCGCCCGGGTCGGGCTGGCGGACTTCCGCGTCGTGGCCGGCTTCTTCGCGGTCGGCTTCTTCGCGGCCGGCTTGCTTGCGACCGGGGTCCTGGCGGCCGGCCGTGAGGCGACCGCCTTCTTCACGACCGGACGCCTGGCGTCCGTCCGCGCCGCGACCGCCTTCTTCACGGCCGGCTTCTTCGCGACCGCCTTCTTCGCGACCGCCTTCTTCACGGCCGGCTTCTTCGCGACCGCCTTCTTCGCGGCCGGCTTCTTCGCGGCCGGCTTCGTGGCGGTCGTCCTGGTGGCGGCCGCCTGCCTGGTGAGCCTGGGGCTCTTCTTCCGATCGGGTGCGGGCATGATTCCGGTGAGCCTACACCAAGAACTTCGCGTGCGTCCCCCACCGGACCGGCCGGCCGCCACCTTCTCTGATAGGCTCTGTTCTTCGGCACTTGGAGGTCACGTGGAACGCGCAGGAGACCCCAGCCCGCCCTGCCCGCACTGCGGCACCGCCCATCCGCCGATGGAGCGCTGCGGCCAGAACACGGTCCGGATGGGCGCCAAGCCGCAGGGGGCGACCCTGCTCTTCAGCGGCGACAGCCTGGGGACGCCGCCGACCCCGCCCCCGGCGACCGCCCCGCCCGTCGATCCGCTGATCGGCACCCAGGTCGGCTCCTTCCGCGTGGTCCGGCTGCTCGGGCGCGGCGGCATGGGGACCGTCTACCTGGCCGAGCACCCGGCCATCGGCAGCAAGGTGGCGGTCAAGTTCCTCCACGAGTCGCTCTCCGAGAACCCCCAGGTGGTGGCCCGCTTCTACGACGAGGCCCGCGCCGTCAACCTCATCGGCCACGAGAACATCGTCGCCATCTACGACCTCAACCTGCTCCCGCCCAACCGCTACTACTTCGTCATGGAGTGGCTGGACGGCGAGACCCTGCACGCGGCGGTGCGCGGGCGCCGCCTCGATCCGGCCGCGGCGCTCGACGTGCTGCTGCAGCTCTGCGACGCGCTCCAGTGCGCCCACGAGCGCGGGGTGGTCCACCGCGACCTGAAGCCGGACAACGTCTTCCTGGTGACCCGCGGCGGCAAGCCCCACTTCGTCAAGCTGGTGGACTTCGGCATCGCCAAGCTGCGCGGCGGCTCCACCACCAGCAGCGGCCGGACCTCGGCCGGGCTGATCGTCGGCACCCCGGAGTACATGGCCCCGGAGCAGTGCGACGACGGGACCATCGACGCCCGCACCGACGTCTACGCGCTCGGGGTCATGGCCTACGAGCTGCTGGCCGGCCGGCTGCCCTTCCAGGGGAAGACGGTGACCCAGCTGCTGCTGGCCCACCTCCAGCAGCAGCCGCCGCCCATCTCCCAGTTCGTCCCCGGCGTCGACCCGGAGCTGGAGCGGACCATCATGAAGGCGCTGGCCAAGGCCCCCGACGAGCGCCACGCCGACATGGCCCGGTTCGCCGAGGCCCTGCGTCCGAGCCGGGCGCGGCTGGGGCCGGGGGGCCAGCCCCTGGTGTCCCCGGCGTCGGTGCCGGGGGCCACCCCGGCGCCGCCCCAGCCCCCCCCGCCGGCCTCGGCCACGCCCCCTCCGCCCGCCCCCGCCCCTGCCGCCGCCCCCGCGCCGGTCGTGGCGCCGGCCCCGGCCCTGGTGCCCCCGCCGCCGCCAGCCGGGCCACCAGCCAACCCGGTCACCGTGGACGTCACCAGCGCCGGGATCACCCGCCGCCTGGTCGCGGTCGAGGTGACGCGCGGGGGGCTCTTCCTCGGCGCCGAGACCGACCTGCCGCCGCTCTTCTCGCGGGTCGCCCTCTCCCTCTCGCACCCGGCCCTCCGCGCCCGGCTGGAGCTGGCCGGCGACGTGGTCCGTCACGTCTCGGCGGACGAGGCGGGGCGCTGGCACATGTCGCCGGGCTTCGCCGTGCAGCTGGTGGAGCTGACCCCGGAGCGCCGGGCCGCCCTCACCGACCTGGTCGAGGCCACCCGGGGCGCGCCGCCGCCCGGGACGGCCGCACCAGCCGCACCGGTCTCCGCGGCCGAGCAGCTGCGCGAGCTGGAGGAGCGGCCCACCACCACCCACTACACGCTGCTCGGCCTGCCGCTCGACGCCGAGTTCGCCGAGATCCGCAAGTCGGGGCGCGAGCTGCGGGCCCGGCTGGAGGCGATCCGCGCCAGCCCCGAGGCGCCGGACCAGCACGCCCGGGCCGTCGCCCTGCTGGCCCGGCTCGATGTCGCCCAGCACGCCCTCTCGGCCCCGGCGGAGCGGCTGGTCTACGACGCCGCGCGCGGCAACTACCTCGGGGTGGCCCGCTGCGCCGCGGCCGGGGTGCCGCAGGCCCTGATCGAGGGGCGCCGCCGCGAGTACCTGGCCCGCCACGCCGACCGGGCCAGGGCCGCCGAGAGCCACCTGGCGCGGGCCCAGGTGGCCCGCAAGATGAAGAACCACGCCGCCGCCATCGCCGCCTACCAGGCGGCGCTGACCTCGGACCCGCTCGACCAGGCGACGCTGGAGGCCTACGTGGCCTACCGGCGGCAGGTCGGCTGACCTCCCCCGCCATGCGCCCTCCGGCCGCTGCCACCCCCCACCGCCCCCACGCCAGGCGCCTGGCCGCGCTGGCCGCCGCGGCGCTGCTGGCCCTGCCCCCGGCGGCCGCCGGTCCGACCTCCGCCGAGCCCGCCCCGCTGCGCGTCGAGGGCTGGATCGCGGCGGGGCGGCTCCAGGCCCGCCTCGACCTGACCCCGGCCCTCGACGCCGAGCTGGAGCGGCGGCTGGGGTCCGGCCTCTCCACCACCGTCCGGCTCACCGTGGCCGCCCTCGGCGCCTCGGGCGCGGCCGCCGCCGCCGCGGCGCGCGACTTCGACGTCCGCTTCGACGTCTGGCTGGAGACCTTCACTGTGACCATCCGTGAAGGGGAGGCGGCGGTGGCCTCCCGGCAGGGGGCCGACTGGGCCACGGTGCGCGGGCTGCTGGCCACCCCCGCCCCGTTCGACCTCGGGCCGCGCGCCGCCCTGCCGCCGGTCTTCGCCGTCGAGGCCCGGCTGGAGCTCGATCCGGTCACCAGCCGGCGGCTGGAGAAGACCCGGGAGCAGCTGACCCACCCGGTGGGCGGCCCGTCGGCCGGCGCCCGCTCGGTGCTCGGCACCCTGGCGGCCTTGCTGCTGCGGTCCCCGCCGCCGGTGGCGACCCGCTCCCGCTCCGGCCCGCTCACCCTCGCCGAGCTCCCCATCCGGTGACCACGCCCGCCGCTGCAGCCGCCGCCCCGCCGGCCGCCCCGCCCGCCCGCCGCGCCGGGCCGCCCCCCTGGCGCTCCCGCTTCTCTCTGAAGCTGGTCGGCGCGCTGCTGCTGGCGGCGACGCTGCCGCTGGTGCCGGCGCTGCTGCTGGCCAACTGGCTGGCCGACTCCAACGCCGGGGTCTGGCTGGCGCCGCGGGTGGCGGAGCGGCTCTCCGAGGTCCCCGGCACCTACCAGGAGCTCTTCCGCGCCCGCAGGGCGCTCTACGCCGAGCTGGCCCGGAGCCTGGCCCGGGGCCTGCCGCGCCCGGCCCCGGCGCGGGCGGCCTCCCTGCAGCGCGCCGTGGCCGAGGTGCCGCGGCTCCAGCACGTCGAGCTGCTCGACCCCGACGGCCTGCTGCTCGCCGAGGCCGAGCGCCCCCGCGAGCGCGACGAGGAGGGGGGCTGGCGACCGGTGCCGGTCTCGGTGACGCTGCCCGGGGGCGGCACGCTGCGCGCCACCTTCACCATCGAGGCGGCGCTCTTCGCCGAGCTCGACGAGACCCGGGAGCTGGCCGAGACGGCGCGGGACATGGACCGGGCCCGCGGCGAGCTGCGCCGCAGCATCCTGCTGGTCTTCGCCGCCATGGTGGCGGTGGCGGCGCTGCTGGCCGTGCTCCTCGGTCACCTCATGGCCCGGCGCACCGTGGCCCGGCTGGCCCTGCTGGCCGAGGCCCACCGGCGGGTCGCCGGGGGCGACCTGACGGCGCGGGTGGCCCCCGGCGGCGAGGGGGGCGACGAGGTGGAGGCGCTGGCCGCCGGCTTCAACGTCATGGTCGAGGAGGTCCGCCAGGGGCGGGACCGGATCATCTACCTGGAGAAGATCTCCGGCTGGCAGGAGGTGGCCCGCCGCCTCGCCCACGAGATCAAGAACCCGCTCACCCCCATCCAGCTCGCCTTCCAGCAGCTGGAGGCGCGCTGGCGGTCCACCCCCGGCGGCGACGAGCGGTTCGGCCGGCTGCTCGGCGAGGCCGGCGAGATCGTGCGGCAGGAGGTGGCGACGCTGCAGCGGCTGGTGGAGGAGTTCTCCGCCTTCGCCCGGCTCCCCGACGTGGCGCCGGCCCCGGCCGATCTCGGCGCCTTCGTGGCCGAGTTCATCCGCACCAGCCCCCAGCTCGGGGAGCAGGCCGAGGTGACCATGACGCTGGCCTCGGACCGGCTCCCGGTGGCGCTCGACGGGGCGCTGATGCGCCGGGTGCTGGTCAACCTCGCCGAGAACGCCGTGCAGGCGGCGGCCCCGGCCCGGGCCCGCCTCCACTTCGGGGTGGCCCGGTCCCGCGACCGCGCCGTCCTCACCGTGGCCGACGAGGGGCCCGGCGTGGAGTGGGCGCTCCGCCCCCGCGTCTTCGACCCCTACTTCACCACCAAGGGCGAGGGGACCGGGCTGGGGCTGGCCATCGTCAAGAAGATCGTGCTGCAGCACGGCGGCGAGGTGGAGCTGGGGGAGCGGCCGGGCGGCGGCGCCAGCTTCACCATCGCCCTGCCGCTGGCGCCCGCCGCGGCGCCGCCCCGGGGCGGCCGCGAGCCGCTGTGACGCCGGACCCGGCCGGCGTTACCATGGTGGGCATGACCGCTCCCCTCCACGGCCTCACCGCGCTGGTCACCGGCGCCTCCTCCGGCATCGGGCTGGCCTGCGCCGAGCGGCTGGTCCACGACGGCGCCACCGTGGTGGCCGTGGCCCGCCGCGCCGAGCGGCTCCAGGCCCTGGCCGGCCGGCTCGGCCCCCGGCTGGTGCCGCTGCCGCTCGACGTCACCGACCGCGCCGCCGTCACCCGCGCCTTCACCGACCCGCTGGCGCCGCTGCCGCCGCTCGACGTGCTGGTCAACGCCGCCGGCCTGGCGCTCGGCCTCGAGCCGGTGCACCGCACCTCCATGGAGGACTGGGACCGGATGATCGAGACCAACTGCCGGGCGCTGGTCTTCCTCACCCGGCAGGTGCTGCCCGGCATGGTCGAGCGGGGGCGCGGCCACGTCGTCACCATCGGCTCGGTGGCCGGCAGCTACCCGTACCCGGGCGGCAACGTCTACGGCGCCACCAAGGCCTTCGTCCGGCAGTTCGCGCTGGCCATCCGCTCCGACCTGCTGGGCACGCCGGTGCGGGTCACCAACGTCGAGCCGGGCATGTGCGACACCGAGTTCTCCACGGTCCGCTTCGCCGGCGACCAGGCCAAGGCCGACAAGGTCTACGCCGGGATGACCCCGCTCTCCGGCGCCGACGTGGCCGACGTGGTCGCCTGGTGCGTCAGCCGCCCCGCCCACGTCAACGTCAACACCATCGAG
Organism: Anaeromyxobacteraceae bacterium; assembly: GCA_032654565.1. Classification (GTDB taxonomy): domain Bacteria; phylum Myxococcota; class Myxococcia; order Myxococcales; family Anaeromyxobacteraceae; genus JADKCZ01. The sequence goes on from JAULAX010000014.1 coordinate 22,684, forward strand.
CTGATGCCGGTGCAGCAGGCCTTCGGGCCGTTCGCCGTCCACCGCCAGCCGGCCTGAGACGGCCGCCGAGCCGGGCGCGGCGCCATCCCCGGCGGCTCAGCGCCTCGTCACCACGCCGCAGGCGATCCGCACGCCGCCGCCGATCACCAGCGCGGTGCCGGCGCCGCCGAGCAGCGAGCCGGCCCCGGCGTCGAGGCTGACGCCGCGGGCGATGAAGCCGACCTGGGCGAAGCCGTCCTTGCCCACCACCAGGTCGGGCAGGTCGCCGGCGTGCGAGGCCGGGGCGCCGGCGGCGCCGTGCGGCTGCTTGCCGGGGTTTGAAGTGGTCGCCTGCGGAGGCGAAGTCGGGGGCGTCGCAGCGCCCCACGGCGTGGATGTGGAAGCCGTGGCTGCCGGCCGGGAGCCCCTTGACGCCGATGGCGATGCGGACGCCGTGGGTGTCCTGGGCCAGCATGGCCGTGCCCACCGGGTTGCCGGCGGCGTCGCGCAGGGCGGCGGTGGCGCGCAGCGGCTCCCTCTCCTCGGGCGGCGCGGCGTGGGCCGCGGCGGTCAGCGCGAGCAGGGCGGCGGCCAGGGGGGCGTGACGCATTCGAACCTCGGGGAAGGCAGGACGGCGCGGGAGTCGCCAGCGGAGACCGCAGGACAACATTCATTACGTCGAGTCCGGGCGATCTGCCTCACCCGTTCGGGTGCCCCGGGTCGGGGGGACGCGCGCGCCGCCCGTCCGTCGCCCCGGCGTATCATCGCCGCCGGGGGGCGCCATGGGGGGCGAGACCGAGCGAGCGGCGGTGCGCAGGCTGCGGGCCATCCGCAACCTCGGGGTCATGGCCCACATCGACGCCGGCAAGACCACGGTCAGCGAGCGGCTCCTCTTCGTGGCCGGCCGCACCCACCAGCTCGGCGAGGTCCACCAGGGGGACACCGTCCTCGACTGGATGGAGCTGGAGCGCGAGCGGGGCATCACCATCACCGCCGCCGTGGCCAGCCTGGACTGGCGCGGCCACCAGCTGCACCTCGTCGACACCCCCGGCCACGTCGACTTCACCATCGAGGTGGAGCGCTGCCTGCGGGTGCTCGACGGCGCGGTGGCGGTCTTCGACGCCGCCCACGGCGTCGAGCCGCAGGGGGAGACGGTCTGGCGGCAGGCCGACCGCTGGCGGGTGCCGCGGCTGGCCTTCGCCAACAAGATGGACCGGGTCGGCGCCGACTTCGAGATGACGCTCCGCTCCCTGCGCGACCACTTCCCCGGGCAGGCCATCGCGCCGGTGCAGCTGCCGGTCGGCGCCGCCGACACCTTCACCGGCTTCGAGGACCTGGTGGGCGGCGGCCGCGTCTTCTTCACCGATCGTGACGACCCGCGGGCCTTCAGCATCCTCCCCGGCCTCTCGGCGGCGGGGGGCGCGGCCCGGCGGGCCCTGCTGGCGCAGCTGGCCGACCACGACGACCTGGCCGCCGACGCCCTGCTCGGCGACCGCGACCTCCCCGCCGCCGAGCTCTCCGCCGCCATCCGGCGGGCCACCCTCTCCGGCCGCTTCGTCCCGCTGCTCTGCGGCTCGGCGCTGCACAACCAGGGGATCCCCCAGCTGCTCGACGCCTGCTGCGACTGGCTCCCCTCCCCGCTCGACGTGGCCCCGCCCCCGGCCACCACCCCGGCCGGCGAGCCGCTGGCCAGCCCGCCCGCCGACCAGCAGGGGCCGCTGCTGGCGCTGGCCTTCAAGGTCTCGCTCCTCGACGAGCGGCGCCGCTTCGTCTTCGTGCGCGTCTACGCCGGGACCATCGCCGAGGGGGACGAGGTCTGGAACTCCAGCCTGGGCAAGGTGGAGCGGGTGGCCCGGGTGCTGGCCCTCCACGCCGCCCACACCACCCGCCTCCCCTCCGCCGGCGCCGGGCAGATCGTGGCGGTGCTCGGCCTCAAGGAGGCCCGCACCGGCGACACCCTCTGCGACCGGGCCCGGCCCATGGTGCTGGAGCGGATCAGCGGCCAGCCGCCGGTCATCACCCAGGCCATCGAGCCGGCCGAGCAGGGGCAGCGCCCGCCGCTGCTGGAGGCGCTGGCCCGGATCGCCGACGAGGACCCCACCTTCCGCTCCGGCGAGGACCCCGGCACCGGGCAGCTGGTCATCTCCGGCATGGGGGAGCTGCACCTGGAGATCGTGGTGGAGCGGCTGCGGCGCGAGTTCGGCCTCGGGGTCCGCACCGGCCCGCCCCAGGTGCTGCTGCGCGAGACGCTCACCGTCGCCGCCGAGGCGACGGCGCGGTTCGAGCGGAGCATCGACGGCGCGCCGGTCTTCGCCGAGGTGGCGGTCCGGCTGCGGCCGCTGGAGCGCGGGGCCGGGGTCGGCTTCGCGGTGGCGCCGGCCGCGGCGGCGGCGCTGGCGCCGCACGGCGAGGCCCTCGACTTCGCCGAGCAGGGGGCGCGCGAGGCGGCCGAGGCCGGGGCGCTGGAGGGCCACCCGCTGCAGGATGTCGAGGTGACGCTCACCGGGGCGAGCTGGCGCGACGGGGCCTCGAAGCCCTTCGCCTTCAAGGTGGCCGCGGCCAGCGCGGTGCGCCAGGCGGCCGGGCTGGGGCGCCCGGTGCTGCTCGAGCCGGTGGCCCGGCTCGAGGTGGTGGTGCCGGAGGGGCAGCTGGGCGAGGCGCTGGGGGCCATCGACCGGCGGCGCGGGACCATCCTCGAGGTGGGCGATCGCGACGGCGGGCTCAAGGTGATCGGCGGCGAGGCGCCGCTGCGGCGCCTCTTCGGCTTCGCCACCGAGCTCCGCTCCCTCACCCAGGGGAGGGCGCTCTTCACCTTGCGCGTCGACAGGTTCGACGTTACCCGGTGAGTGGAGGTCACACCCATGCGCCCTGTCGTCCTCGCCGCCGTCGCGTCGCTCTGCCTCTCCCCCCTCGCCGCCCACGCCGCCGACCCGAAGCCGGCCACCGAGCTCACCTGGTACGGCCACGCCGCCTTCACGGTGAAGACCCCGGCCGGCACCGTGCTCGCCATCGACCCCTTCTTCGGCAACCCGAAGTCGCCCGACAAGAAGGCCGGCGAGACGCTGCCCCGGGTCGACTACGTCCTCGTCACCCACGGCCACGGCGACCACGTCGGCGACGCCGTGGCCATCGCCAAGCGGACCGGCGCCAGGCTGATCAGCAACTTCGATCTCTGCCGGGCGCTGGTGACCGCCGGCTACCCCGAGGCCCAGGCCGGCATGGCCACCTGCGGCAACATCGGCGGCTCCATCCAGGCCGGTGACGCCACCGTGGTCATGGTGCCGGCCGTCCACTCCTCCGGCATCGACGTCGAGAAGAACGGCGGCACCGCCATGGGGTTCGTCATCCAGGTGAAGGGCGGGCCGACCATCTACCACACCGGCGACACCGACGTGACCATGGACATGAAGCTCATCCCCGAGCGCTGGGGCCCGGTCGACGTCATGCTGGCCTGCATCGGCGGCCACTTCACCATGGACCCGAAGGGCGCGGCGCTGGCCGCCAGCTACGTGAAGCCCAAGGTGGTGGTCCCCATGCATTACCAGACCTTCCCGGCCATCCCCGGCTCGCCGGAGGAGCTGAAGGCGGCCCTGCCTCCCGGCGTCAAGCTGCAGGTGCTGGAGCCGGGAAAGGCCACGGCCTTCTAGCCTTCCTGCCGCGGACCTGCGGCGGGAGGGCCAGCCGGCCACCGCCGCGGGCCGCCCCGACGCGCGGTGTATGCTCGCCGCCATGTCCACCGGCGCCGCCACCGTGCTCGTCGTCGACGACGAGCCCAACATCCGCAAGACGCTCCGCATGGTCCTGGAGTCGGAGGGCTGGGCGGTGCTCGACGCCGGCAGCGCCGAGGCGGCCGAGGAGCTGCTGCGGGCCGAGCCGGTCGGCGTCGCCATCTTCGACATCAAGCTCCCCGGCACCGACGGCCTGACCCTGCTCTCGCGGGCCCGCGAGCTCTGGCGCGACCTGCCGGTCATCGTCATCTCCGGCCACGCCGACGCCCCGGAGATCGGCGACGCCATGAAGCGCGGCGCCTACGGGTTCCTGCAGAAGCCGCTGGAGCGGGAGCGGGTCATCGTCACCGTCCGCTCGGCGCTGGAGTGGCGGCGGCTCAAGGACGGGGAGCGGACCCGGGCCGCCCGCGAGCCGCGCTTCGACGACGACATGGTGGGGCAGAGCCCGGCCATGCTGCAGCTGCGCGCCGACATCGCCAAGGTGGCGCCGACCCGGGCCCCGGTGCTGATCCTCGGCGAGTCGGGCACCGGCAAGGAGCTGATCGCCGAGGAGCTGCACCGGCGCTCGAAGCGCGCCGCGGCCCGCTTCGAGAAGGTCAACTGCGCCGCCATCCCCAGCGAGCTGATCGAGTCGGAGCTCTTCGGCCACGAGAAGGGGAGCTTCTCCGGCGCCGGGGCCCGGCGGGTGGGGCGCTTCGAGCTGGCCGACGGCGGCACCCTCTTCCTCGACGAGATCGGCGACATGAGCCCGGCCGCGCAGGCCAAGGTGCTGCGGGCGCTGGAGAACGCCGAGATCACCCGGGTCGGCGGCGAGAAGGCCTTCACCGTGGACGTCCGGCTCATCGCCGCCACCAACCAGGACCTCGACGCCATGGTGCGGGCCGGGACCTTCCGCGAGGACCTGCTGCACCGGCTCAAGGTGGTGCCGCTCCACGCCCCGCCGCTGCGCGAGCGGCTCTCCGACCTGCCGGCGCTGGTCGACCGCTTCATCACCCTGGCGGCGCGGCGCAACGAGGTCCGCTCCAAGCCGGTGGAGGCGGGGGTGCTGGAGCGGCTGGCCAGCTACCGCTGGCCCGGCAACGTCCGCGAGCTGCGCAACGCCTGCGAGCGGCTGCTGATCATGAGCGGCGACCGGATCCGCCTGGCCGACGTCCCCGCCGAGATCGGCCCTCGCCACGGGGCCCCGGCAGGCCCCAGCGGGACGGCGACCGGCGGCGGGGCCGGCGGCGTCGGGCTCAAGGACATGCGCGATCTCGTCGAGCGCGACTACATCCTCAAGAAGCTGGAGGAGCACGACTGGAACGTCACCCAGGCGGCCCAGGCGCTCGGCATCGAGCGGACCAACCTGCACAAGAAGATCAAGCAGCACGGGCTGGCCCGCGGCCAGCGCGGCGGGGCCGAGGAGGCGGGCGCGGAGGACGAGGGGTAGCGGGTGCCCCGCACCGGCGCCGGTGGCCACCCGGCGTATTCTGAGGTCTGATGGCCCGGGGGGCGTGGAGGCAGCGCCCGATGCAGATCGATCCAGACACCCTGCGCCAGGCGGTGGACCGCGGCGTCCTCACCGAGCCGGAGGCCCGTGCCCTCTGGGCCCACCTCGAGGCCGAGCAGGCCCAGGCCGGCGGGCTGGCCTCCACCGGCGCCCCGCTGGCCTGGCTCCAGCGGCGCTCCTTCGCGGTGGCGGGCGCCCTCGGCCTGGCGGCGGTGGCCGGCCACCTCGCCGACGACCTGCTCGACGCCAAGGCCCTCTCCTTCGCGCTCACCGCCATCGCCCTCGGGGTCATCGGCCTCGGCCTGCTCTACCACCTGCGCCGGGAGCGGCTGGAGGCCCGGCTGGCGGCGCTGGTCCCGGCCCGGCTGCGCCGGCTGCTGCCGCCCGGCCTGCGGGCCAACCCCAACGCCTGAATCGCGCCGTGCGGTGGGCCACCCGCCGCGCCGTGACCGCGCTTCTCGCAGCGCAGTGATCGCGCCTCTCGCGCAGCAGTGATCGCGCCGCCGGCGGCGGCGCGGGGTAGCATGGCGGCCGGTGTTCCCCTCCCACGCCATCCCCGGACTGCCGCCCGCCGAGCCCACCCTGCCGGAGAGCGCCGAGCGGCTGGCCCGGCTCCACAAGCGCTGCGGCCCGCTGGCCGACGAGGCGCTGGCCTGCTGCCGCCTCTCGCCCGATCCCGACCTGGCGCTGGCCGGCCTGGAGCGGTACCTCGACGGGGCCGGGGCGCTGCCGCCGGAGCGCGACCTGCTGGAGGTCCTGGCCCTGCTCTGCGGCGCCTCCTCGATGAGCGCCGGGCTGCTGGCCCGCTGGCCCCACCTGCTCCGGCGCACGGCGCGCTCCCCCTGGCTGCTGCGGCCGCGCACCGAGGCCAGCCTGCGGGCGCTGCTGGCCCGCGCCTCCCGGCGGCTCGACCCCGCCGACGTCGACGCCTTCCACGCCCTGCTGCGCCGGCTGCGGGCCCGCGAGGTGCTGCGCATCACCCTGCGCGACCTGCGCCGGGCCCGGATGATGGAGGTGGCCGGCGAGCTCTCGGCGCTGGCCATGGCCTGCGTCGACGCCGCCATCCGCTTCCACGACGCCCGGCTCCGGCTCAAGCACGGCCCGCCGGCCGGGCTGGAGGGGCGCGAGCCGGGGGCCGGCTTCTGCGCCCTGGCCATGGGCAAGCTGGGGGCGCGCGAGCTCAACTTCAGCTCCGACGTCGACCTGATCTTCGTCTACGGCGTCGACGGCCAGACCACCGGGGAGCGCTCCACCACCCACTTCGCCTACTACACCCGGCTGGCCGAGCTGGTCACCGAGGCCATCTCGCGCTCCACCGAGGACGGCTTCGTCTTCCGCGTCGACCTCGACCTGCGGCCGGAGGGGCGCTCCGGCCCCATCGTCAACAGCCTCCACGCCGCCGAGCTCTACTACCAGACCTTCGGTCGCAGCTGGGAGCGCAACGCCATGCTGAAGGCCCGCGCCGGCGCCGGCGACGAGCCGGTCGGCGAGGCGCTGCTGCAGGCGCTGGAGCCCTTCATCTGGCGGGCCAGCCTGGACCTCGAGGTGGTCGGCGAGATCCACGCCATGAAGGCCCGCATCGACGCCCGGGCCGGCGCCGAGGGGGCGGCCGACCTCAAGCTCGGCAAGGGGGGCATCCGCGAGGCCGAGTTCTTCGTCTCGGCGCTGCAGCTGCTCCACGGCGGCAAGCCGGGCGCCAAGGCGCTGCGCGAGCGCGGCGTGCTGGCGGCGCTCGACCGGCTGCTCTTCGCCGGCGTGGTCCCGGTGCGCGACCGCGACGCCCTGGCCGACGCCTACCTCTACCTGCGCCGCTGCGAGCACCGGGTGCAGATGGTGGAGGGGGCGCAGACCCACCGGCTGCCGCCCCCCGGGGAGCGGCTGCCCCTGGCCCGGGCCCTCGGGGTGGCCACCGCCGCCGAGTTCGAGGCCACCCTCTCCGGCCACCGCGAGAAGGTGGCGGCGCTCTTCGCCGGGCTGCTCGGCACCGCCGGCGAGCAGGCCGCCCCGCTCGACCACGAGCTGGCCCTGCTGGCCGACCAGGAGGTGGAGCCGGAGCGCCGCCACCAGATCGCCGCCCGCCGCGGGCTGCAGGACCCCGACCGGGCGGTGGCCGCCATCGACGCCATGGCCCGCCGGGCCACCCCCTTCTCCCGCACCGGCGACCCGGCGGTGGCCATCGGCCTGCTCTCCGACGCCCTGGAGACGCCCGACCCGGACCAGGCCCTCAGCCACCTCTCCGACTTCGCCACCGCCCTGCGCAACCCCGCCCCGTACTTCAAGCTGCTGGGCGAGCGGCGGCGGGCCGCCCGGCTGCTCCTCTCCCTCTTCGGCACCTCCGACTTCCTCAGCAAGCGCTTCCTGCGCCACCCCGAGCTGATCGACGCCCTCTTCCGCGCCGACCAGGTGGAGCTGGAGAAGCCGGCCGGGCGCTTCGGGGCCGAGCTGGACGAGCGGCTCCTGCACGCCGGGGGCGACGGACTCGACGACCGGCTGGAGCGGCGGCTGGGCGAGCTGCGCCGCTACAAGGACGAGGAGATCCTGCGCATCGCCCTGCACGACATCGCCGGCTCCATCGACCTCGCCAGCGTGGCCGGCCAGCTCACCCACCTGGCCGAGGCCTGCGTGGTCCGCTGCCTGGCGCTGGCCGAGGAGGAGGCCGAGGCCAAGGGCTACCAGCCGCCGGGGCGGCTCTGCGTCATCGGCATGGGGAAGCTGGGCGGGCGGGAGCTCGGCTACCACTCCGACCTCGATCTCATCTTCCTCTACCCGGGCGGCGCCGAGCCGGGGTACGAGCGCTACCCCCGGCTGGCCCAGCGCTTCATGGCCTTCCTGCAGATGCCGCTGCGCGAGGGGCGGCTCTACCAGATCGACACCCGGCTGCGCCCCAGCGGCAACCAGGGGGCGCTGGTGATCGGCGCCGACGCCTTCGCCCGCTACCACGTGGGCGAGGCGGTGCCGCTCGGCGGTGCCGGGGAGGCCCGGCCGGGCACGGTCCGCTCGCAGCTCTGGGAGCGCCAGGCGCTGCTGCGGGCCCGCTTCGTGGCCGGCGACGAGGCGCTCTGGCGGCGGGTCGAGGCCGAGGTCATCACCCCGGTCGCCTACGGCGTCCGCGCCGACCGGACCGCGCTGGCCGCCGACGTCCGCGCCATGCGCGAGCGGATGGAGAGCCAGCTGGGGCGGGAGGCGACCCGCGGCAAGAACCCCAAGACCGGCCACGGCGGCCTGGTCGACGTCGAGTTCGCCACCCAGTTCCTCCAGCTGGCCCACGGCCACGAGGTCCCCTCGGTGCGCACCAGCACCACCCCGGTGGCCCTGCGCCGCCTGCGCGACGCCGGGCTGCTGCGCCCGGCCGACTTCGAGCCGCTGGCGGCCGGCTACGCCTTCCTGCGGCGCGTCGAGCTGCGGCTGCGCATCGTCCACGACTACGGCGTCGACCACCTGCCCGAGAGCGGCCCGGCCCTGCACCAGCTGGCCCGCCGGCTCGGCTACTTCGGCGAGGCCCCGGGCGACCGGTTCGTCGCCGAGTACGCGCGGATGACCGGCGCGGTGCGCGAGGCCTTCGACCGGGTGGTGCAGTAGCGCCCCCCCCGCCGGAGCGTCGCCCCCCCTGTGGCCTCCCCGCGCAGGTCGGCTCCGATCTAGGATGACGCCGTGCGTCCAAGGACCCCACCCCGGCCGGTCGCCGCGTGATCGCCCTCCCCTCCGACGAGGTGGTGGACGGCTGGCGGGCCCGCTCCCGGCCGCTCGACGAGGCCGAGCTGGCGCTGGTCCGGGCGGTGGTGACCCGGCCGCCCTGGTTGCCCGAGCGCTCCGAGCACGCCCTCCGCTACGCCATCAACCTGGCGCGCCTCACCCTGGTCCGGCTCCCCGACGGCACCGACCTGGACGTGGCCGACTTCCTCGCCACCTTCCGCGACGAGGTGCAGCCGGTGGTCACCTCGCTCTTCGCCGAGCCGTCCGCGCTCGACCCGGTGTCGGTGACCGGGCTGGTGCCGCACCTCGAGTCGCGGGCCCGTCACTGGCGCCGGCGCCTGCTGGCCGCCTTCGAGGGGCGGCTCACCGCCGAGGTGCTCGACCGCGAGTGCTGCGAGAAGGCGCTGCTGCTGGTCTGCGGCGGCGGCGGCGGCGTGGCCTGGTCCTACCTCGGCGCCTTCGACCTGCTCGAGCAGTTCGGCCTGACGCCCCGGCTGCTGGCCGGCACCAGCATGGGGGCGGCGCTGGCCCTCTTCCGGGCCCGGGCGCTCCGCTGGGACGCCGAGGCGGCGGCGGCGGTGCTCAAGGGGCTCTCCTTCCGCACCCTCTTCCGCTTCCTGCGGACCGAGTCGCGCTACGGCCTGCCGGCCACCATGCGGCTCTACCTGCGCGCGGCCATCAGCGACCACCTGCAGGGGCCGGACGGCACCCCGCCGACGCTGGGCGACCTGCCCATCCCGCTGGTGGTGGCCTGCGCCGGCCTGCGCACCGGGGCCCTGCCGCGCGAGCCGGAGTACTACGAGCACCTGCTCGACCCGCACGACGGGGAGCCGCTGGAGCCGCTCTCCACCCGGGTCCCGGCCGGCCTGCTCAAGGTGATCGGCGAGCTGATGGCGCAGCGCGACCGCTTCGCCCGGCTCTACCTCGGCGCCGACGAGGGGACCGCCGAGTTCGACGCCATCGACGCGGTCGGCTTCTCCTCGGCGCTCCCCGGGGTCATCCACTACGACGTGCTGCGCGAGGACCCGCGCATGCACGCGCTGCTCGGCGACCTCTTCCAGCGGCGCGACCTCTTCCGCCTGGTGGACGGCGGGCTGGTCGACAACCTGCCGGCGCGGCCGCTCTGGGGGCTGGCCCAGGCCGGCGCCATCGGCACCCGCAACACCTTCGTGCTCGGGCTGGAGGGGTTCGGCCCCAAGCTCTCGCAGCCGCTCTGGTACGCGCTGGAGCAGCTGGCGGCGCAGAACGTGGCCAGGAGCAAGCCGTTCGTCCACCTGCTGCGGAGCTACCAGCGGGTGCTCTCGCCGCTGGAGGTGGTGCCGGGCGAGGCGGCGCTCAAGAAGGCGGTGCAGGCGGGGCGGGCCGAGCTGCTCCCGGACATGCCGCTGGTGGCGAGGCTCTGCCGGCGGTTCCCGGCGCTGGCCTGAGGCTGGCCGCCGCGTCAGACCCAAGCGGGTCGGGGGCAGGGTCGAAGCCCTCAGGATTAGACCCTTCTGGATGCGGGTTGAGCACCTGAGAGGGCCACCCTCAGTCAAACCGATTGACCTGTCAGGCCCGTTTCGGCTAGATTCCCGTCCCCTTGCGGTAAAATTAGAAAAACCGCATAAATTTCGATAGCTTGCGCTATCCGACCCCGGCAGGTGATCGGTTCGGACGGCGCCCGGCCTGAGGTGGAGACAGAATGCGGACTCGCTACGTCGATTTCGACGATCGCCATGAAGACCTCGCGGAGCGGATGCGCGCAGCGCCGCGGATCGCCGAGGACTTCCTGCGAAAGTGGGAGGTCTCGTGGCTCTTCCACGAGAACGCGCTGGAGGGGGTCGTCTACACCAGCCAGGAGCTGGAGCTGGGGCTCGAGAACCAGCCCATCGCCGATGCCACCTTCGTGGGGGCGCTGCGCGACATCCGCAACCACAAGACCGCGCTCGAGCTCTGCCGCGCCGAGGCCCGGAACAAGAAGCTCAAGCTCAACCTGACCACGCTGAAGAAGCTCTACGACCTGCTCACCGCCGGCATCGAGGGGCGCAGCTCCGCCGAGTGGCGCAAGGACATGCCGCTGCACCGCAGCTACTTCCACGAGATCGCCCAGCCGGCCCGCATCCTGCCCGGCCTGCAGAAGGTCTTCGAGGCCACCGAGACCGCCGAGTACCGCAACGCCCACGCCATCCAGCGGGCGGCCCGGCTCCACCACGGCCTGATGCAGGTCTTCCCGTACACCGACAACACCGGGCGGATCGGGCGGCTCTTCTCCAACATGATCCTGTTCCAGGCCGGCTACCTGCCGGTGATCGTCCACGCCACCGACCGGCAGCGCTACTACGAGTCGCTGCGGCAGCCGGAGGGGGCGCTGCGCGAGCTGACCATGGACGCCATCGAGAACGGCCTCGAGCACGCCGAGAAGTTCTTCGCCGAGGCGGCCGCCGGGGAGCGCTCGCAGGTCCGGTAGCCCCGCAGCGCCGTGGTCTCGGCCCCGGCAGGGAACCCTTCGCGGGAACCCTTCCGGGGTTCAGCGTTTTCCAGGCTCATGACTTCATTGATCTATCGAATTACTCTGGGACGGGATCCGGCAGGAATGGCGGCGCCGACCCTCACTGTTGTATAGGTCCGCCCCCGATGCTCCTCGGCGCACATGAAGGGATCGCGGGTGGGGTCTCCACGGCGTTCGCACGCGCCGAGGAGGACGGGGCCGAGTGCCTCCAGATCTTCACCCGCAACGCCCGCGGCTGGGCGGCCAAGCCGCTCGAGCCCGACGAGGTCGCCCGCTTCCGCGCCGAGGCCAGGCGCACGGGCCTGCCGGCCGCCGCCCACTCCAGCTACCTCATCAACGCCGCCGCCGGCGATCCCGAGATCCGGCGCAAGAGCTGGGCCGGGCTGGCCGACGAGCTGCAGCGCGCCGAGCAGCTGGGCCTGTTCGCCCTCATCTTCCACCCCGGCTCCAACCCGGACGAGGCCGAGGGGCTGGCCCTGGCCGCCGAGGGCATGGCCGAGGCGCTGGAGGCCGCGCCCGGCAAGGTGAAGCTGCTCACCGAGACCACCGCCGGCCAGGGGGCCAGCCTCGGCCACCGCTTCGAGCAGCTGGCCGCCATCCGCGACGCCATCCCCGCCCCGCTGCGCCGCCGCACCGGGGTCTGCGTCGACACCTGCCACCTCTTCGCCGCCGGCTACGACCTGACCACCGACGAGGGGTACCAGGGGACCATCGCCGACCTCGACCGGATCCTCGGCCTCAGCCAGGTCCACGCCTTCCACCTCAACGACTCCAAGAAGCCGCTCGGTTCGCGCGTCGACCGGCACGACCACATCGGCGAGGGCTTCCTCGGGCTCTCGCCCTTCCGCCGGCTGGTGAACGATCGCCGCTTCGCCACCACCCCCGGCTTCCTCGAGACCGACCTGCGCTACCGCGAGAACCTCTCGGTGCTGCGCTCCCTGATCGCGTGAAGCCCCGCCCCGCCAAGACCGTGGCCGCCGGGCCCGCCGCGCCTCCGCGCGCCGTCGGCCCGGTCCGCGCCCACCGCATGTCGCTCCACCCGCGCTCCGGCGGGTCGGCCGCCGAGAAGCTCGACAAGCTGGTGGCCTTCGCCCGGGAACACCGCCGGGCGCTGGTGCTCACCCACGACAACCCCGACCCCGACTCGCTGGCCTCCGGCGTGGCCCTGGCCTGGCTGCTCGGCGAGCTGGCCGGGGTCGAGGCCACCGTGGCCTACGGCGGCATCGTGGGGCGCGCCGAGAACCGGGCCCTGATCCGCCAGCTCAAGCTGCCGGTGGTGCCGATCTCGCGGGTGGTCTTCGACGACTTCGACATGATCTGCATGGTCGACACCCAGCCGGAGCAGGGCAACCACTCCCTGCCCAGCCGCCACTTCCCCGACGTGGTCATCGACCACCACCCCATCCGCGCCGAGACCCGGCTGGCCGCCGTGGCCGACGTGGGCGGCCCCATCGGCGCCACCTCCACGGTGGTGGTCGAGTACCTGCGCGCCAGCAAGCTGGAGGTGCCGCCGGCCATCGCCACCGCGCTCTTCTACGGCATCAAGGCCGACACCCGCGACCTGGGGCGCCACACCACGCCGCAGGACGTCGCGGCCTACCTGTGGCTCTTCCCGCGCGCCGACAAGGACGCCATGGGGCAGATCGAGCACCCGCCGCTCTCGCGCGAGTACTTCGCCCTGTCGCGCACCGCCATCGAGAAGGCCGAGGTCCACGGCCACACCGTGGTGCTGCCGCTCGGCCCGCTCTACGCCCCGGACATGGTGGCGGAGGTGGCGGAGCGGTTCCTCTACCTGGAGGGGATCCGCTGGTCGCTGGCCTTCGGCACCTACCAGGGCGACCTCTACTACTCGGTGCGCACCGTCGACCGGCGCACCAACGCCGGCAAGCTGATCCGCGAGGTCATCGAGCCGCGCGGCGGCTCGGCGGGCGGTCACGGCACCATGGCCGGGGCCCGGCTGCCGGCCCGGAACCTCACGCCGGCGGCGCTGAAGAGGCTCTCGGCGGCGGTGGTGCGCGACTTCCTCGCCGCCTTCGGCGAGACCGGGCGCGGGATCTCCCGGATCGCCGGAGCCACGGCGACCGTGAGGGCCAGGGCCAAGCCGGCCAGGCGACGCCCGCCGCGGTGACCCGCCCCGGGCCGCCCAGGCCCCGGCCAGGTCGCCACTACCCCGGCTGCTGCGGCAGCGAGCTCCGGGTGGCCCCGAACAGCCCGCGCACCACCGCGGCGATCGCCAGCGGCGTCCCGATGGCCGGGTCGTAGAGCGCCTCGATGGCGGTGGCGAAGGCGGCGGCGCTCTCCCAGCGGTCCTGGGGGGCGGCCACCAGGCAGCGCAGCGTCAGGGCGTCGAGCGCGAACGGCACCTCCGGCCGCACCTCCGACGGGGCCCGCAGCTGGCTGCTGAGGATGCGCGCCCCCACCTCCTCGACGCTGGCGCCCGGGAAGGCGCGCTGGTTGGTGAGCAGCTCGAAGAGGACGGCCCCGAGGGCGAAGAGGTCGGTGCGCGGCGTCAGCACCTCGCCGCGCAGCTGCTCCGGCGCCAGGTAGTGGATCTTGCCGAGCGCCCCCTGGCGCGCCCCCTTGGTGGCCCCCGGGGTCAGGGCCACGCCGAAGTCGCCCAGCTTCACCTCGCCGAGCCGGGAGATGAAGACGTTGGACGGGGAGACGTCGCAGTGGATGATGCCGAGCGGCTGCCCGGCGCGGTCGACGCCGGCGTGGGCGTGGTCCAGCGCCAGCGCCAGCTGGTGGCCGAGGTAGGCGCCGAAGTCGATGGGCAGCAGGATGCCGCGCTGGGCGCACTGGGAGAGGATCTGCCGCAGGTTCTTCCCGTCGACCAGGTCCATCACCAGGTAGGGGCGGCCGTCCTCGACCCCGGCGTCGAAGACGTCGATGACCGCCGGGTGGTGGAGCCGCTGGGTGACCAGCGCCTCCAGCCGGAACAGCTCGACGTACTCGGGGTCGCGGGCCAGCTCCGGCTTGAGCTGCTTGACCGCCACCTCCTGGCCGAGGCGCGGGCCCTTCAGCGCCGTGGCCCGGTAGACGTCGGCCATCCCTCCCTTGCCGATGAGGGCGGTCAGCTCGTAGCCGGCGAAGAGGACCCCCACGGTCCCCTCACATCTTGACGCGGGCCAGCGCCCGGTAGGCGGGCAGGTCGCGCAGGCTGGCCAGGTCGGGGTCCTCGCCGATCCCCTCGGCGGTGGTGTAGCCGTTGACCGCGGCGATCTGCAGGTAGCGGAGCGCCAGGTCGGGCTGGCCGGAGAGGGCGTAGACGCAGGCCATGTTGTAGTAGGCGTCGCCGAAGTCGGGGTCGACGGCCAGCGCCTTCTTGTACCACTCCAGCGCCGCCTTGAAGTCGTCGCGCATCCGCCAGCTGACGCCCACGCCGTTGTAGGGCTCGGGGAGGCGCGGCGCCAGCGCCACCGCCTCCAGGAAGCGGGCCCGGGCCTTCTCGGCGTTCCCCTCCTCGAGCCAGGCGGCGGCGTCGCGCATCACCTCGCGGGCGCGGGCGGTGGCGTCGGGGGCGGGCGCGGCCGGCGGCGGCTTCACCCTGGGTGGCTGGGGCCCGGCCGCCGGGGCGGCGCGGGTGAAGCTGATCCCGCCGTTCTTGCCGACCGGGGCCCGGCAGCCGGCGGCCACGTGGACGGCGCCGGAGAGCCCCTTCGGCCCCACCAGCAGCACCCCCTTGGCCCAGGCCTCGGCGGCGGCGCAGCCGGCCTGGCAGACCCGCACCTCGCCGGCCAGCGAGTCGTCGAGCAGCGTGGCCCGCAGCACCACCTCACCCTTGGTGAAGCGGCAGGGGCCGGCCGGCGCCTGCAGCGTGCCGCGGAAGGTGGTGCCGTCGCCCTCGAGGCGGACCCGCCCCAGCGGCGAATCGTACTCACCGTTGACGGCCGGGGTCGCCGCGGCCACGCCGCACAGCAGCAGCGGCACCAGGGCCAGGCCAGGAAAGCTCCTCATTCCGCGATTCTACCTCTCCCGCGACATGGACGTGCTTGACAGGCCAGGACGGGAAGCCTAGGATCCAGAACATAGAAAAACGCGCGTGAATTCGCGGGTTTATGCTCTTTCAGCTTTCGTATCGCCTTGCCCCCTGCCGGGTTCGTGATTGGCCTCGTGTCGTTTGGGCCGACTTGTAATGAAGAGTGGTCCCCGGCCGGTTCCATGAGCAAGCTCCCACTGCTGCAGAGGGAGACGCCTACGGCGCCGGTCCTGTACACGGGAACCCCACCTATGGAGACATAGGTCCAAGCAACCGAAGCACACGGCCCACGCGGGGGGCTTTTTTTCGTCCTTCTGGCGTACCATGCGCCGCGCCATGCCCCCCGACATCACCGACCGCAAGCGGGCCCTCCGCGCCGAGCTGACCGCGGCGCGGGCCCGGCTGGCGCCCGGGGTCCGCCAGGCCGGCGCCGCCGCCATCGCCGCCCGGCTGGCCGCCCTGCCCCCCTTCGGCGCCGCCACCACCGTCGGCCTCTACGCCCCCCTCGGCGCCGAGGTGGACGCCGGCCTGGTCGCCCGCGACCGGCTGGCCCGCGGTGTCCGGGTCGTCTACCCCCGGTCCCTGCCCGGGCAGCGGCGGCTGGTCTTCTGCGCCTGCTCGCCGGACCAGCTGGTGGCCGGCCCGCTCGGCGCCGCCGAGCCCCCGCCCCAGGCCGCCGAGGTGCCGCTCGCGGAGATCCAGTGCTTCGTGGTCCCCGGCCTCGGCTTCTCCACCGACGGCCTGCGGCTCGGCCGCGGCGGCGGCTACTACGACGCCACCCTGGCCGGGGCCCCCGGCGCCTTCCGCGTCGGCGTCGCCTTCGACCTCCAGCTCCGGCCCGAGCTCCCCCGCGAGCCGCACGACGTGGCGCTCGACGCCGTCGTCACCGAGCGGCAGACCCTCCTCTTCCCCCGGCAGGTGACCACGTGAAGGTGCTCTTCCTCGGCGACGTCTTCGGCAAGCCCGGCCGCCAGGCGGTGCAGCGGCTGGTCCCGCGCCTCATCTCCCGCCACGGCCTCGACCTGGTGGTGGCCAACGCCGAGAACGTCGCCGCCGGCGTCGGGGTCACCCCCGAGCTGGCCGACGAGCTGCTGGCCGCCGAGGTCGACCTGCTCACCAGCGGCAACCACATCTGGTCGAAGCGGGAGATCGGCCCCTACCTGGACAAGCCGGGCAGCCGCCTGCTGCGCCCGGCCAACTACCCGCCCGGCGCCCCCGGCAAGGGACGCGGCGTCGCCACCACCCCCGACGGCCGCAAGCTCGGCGTCATCAACATCGAGGGGCGGGTCTTCATGAAGACCCTCGACGATCCCTTCCGGGTGGTGCTGGAGGAGCTGGCGGCGCTCAGGAAGGAGGGGTGCACCTGCATCCTCGTCGACATGCACTGCGAGGCCACCAGCGAGAAGAACGCCATGGGCTGGTTCCTCGACGGCAAGGTCTCGGCGGTGCTGGGCACCCACACCCACGTGCAGACCGCCGACCAGCGGGTGCTCCCCGGCGGGACCGCCTTCATCACCGACGTCGGCATGTGCGGGCCGTGGGAGTCGATCATCGGCGTCCGCAAGGAGCTGGTGCTGGAGCGGTTCACCACCCAGCGCCCCATGGCCTTCGAGCCGGCCAAGCGGGAGGTCCACCTGCAGGGGGCCATCGTCGACATCGACGAGGCCACCGGCAAGGCCCGGTCGATCGAGCGGGTGCAGGAGAAGCTGGAAGAGAGCCAGGGGTAGCGCCGGTCATGCTCTTCGAGCTGTCGATCATCCTGCTGCTCATCGCCGTCAACGGGATCTTCGCCGGCGCCGAGATCTCCATCATCTCGGTCCGCCGCAGCCGCCTCCAGCAGCTGGTCGAGGAGGGGCGGGCCGGGGCCGGGGCGGTGCAGGCGCTGCGCCACGCCCCCGAGCGCTTCCTGGCCACGGTCCAGATCGGCATCACCGTGGTGGGGGCGACCGCCGCCGCCTTCAGCGGCGCCTCGCTCTCCACCCGGCTGTCGCTTGGCCTGCAGGGGTTCGGCTGGGGCGTGGAGACCGCCACCGACGTCGCCCTGGCCCTGGTGATCGCCGGGATCTCCTTCCTGTCGATCATCTTCGGCGAGCTGGTGCCCAAGTCGCTGGCGCTGCGGGCCGGGGAGCGTTACGCGCTGCTGGTGGCGCGCCCGCTCCAGGCGCTGGCCTGGCTGGGCCGGCCGCTGGTCTGGCTGCTGACCGCCAGCTCCAACCTGATCCTCAAGCCGTTCGGGGACGCCACCTCCTTCACCGAGGCGCGCCACTCCACCGAGGAGCTCCAGCAGCTGGTCGAGGAGGCGGCCCAGGCTGGTTCGCTCGACCCCCGCAGCGGCGAGATCGCGGCCCGGGCGCTCGACTTCGGCGACCTCACGGCCGCCGCGGTGATGGTGCCTCGCAACCGGCTGGTGGCGGTCCCCCTCTCTTCCAGCCAGGCCGACCTGCGGAAGGTGGTGCTGGCGGCTCGCTTCTCGCGGATGCCGGTCTACGACGGGAACCTCGACAACGTGGTCGGCTACATCACCATGCGCGACGTCCTCGCCCTGACCTGGGACCGCGAGGAGGTGGTGCTGGCCGACATCCTCCGGCCGGCCTTCTTCGTCCCCGAGACCACCGGGGCCGGGCGCGTGCTCCACGAGATGCAGCGCCGCCGGGTGCCGCTCGCCATCGTCGTCGACGAGCACGGTGGCGTGGCCGGGCTCATCACGCTGGAGGACCTGGTGGAGGAGCTGGTGGGCGACATCGCCAGCGAGGACGAGCGGGGCGAGCATGCGCTGCACGTCGAGCCGGACGGGAGCGCCCTGATCCGGGGGCCGGTGGCGATCCGTGACATCAACCGCGAGCTCGGCTTCGACCTTCCCGAGGGCGAGGGCTGGACCACCATCGCCGGGCTCTGCATCGAGCTGACCGGTGGCATCCCGGCGCCGGGATCCCGGGTGCGGTCCGGCGGCATGGTCCTGGAGATCGTCGAGGCGAGCACCCGAGCCGTCGGCCTGGTCCGCGTCAGGCCGCAGGCGCCCGCGGCGCCTGAGTAGCCTGCTCGGCCGTACGGCGCCCGCCCGGCCGCCCGGCGCCCTACCCGACCACCAGCAGCGCGTAGTTCCGCTTCCCCTTCTGCAGCAGCAGGTAGCGGCCGGCCTGCAGGTCGGCCTCGGTGAGCTTGCGCTCGGCGTCGGCGATCGGCGCGCCGTTGAGCGAGAAGCCCTTCCCCTGGATGCCGCGCTTGGCGTCGCCGCGCGAGGAGGCCAGCCCGACCTTGACCAGGGCGTCGGCGGCGGCCAGCGCGCCGAGCTCGGCGCGGGGCAGCTCGGCGGCCGGGATCTCGCTGCGCAGCACCTCGAAGACCTCGGCGCCGGCGGCCTTGAGATCGGTGCCGCCGAAGAGCAGCCGGCTGGCCGCCAGCACGCCCTGCAGGGTGGCCTCGCCGTGGACGCGCGCCGTCATCTCCTCGGCCAGGGCCCGCTGCGCCGACCGCTTGCCCGGGTCGGCGGCCTGGCTCGCCAGCAGCGCCTCGAGCTCGGGCAGCGGCCGGAAGGAGAAGAACCGGAGCACCTTGCCCACGTCGGCGTCCTCGGTGTTGAGCCAGAACTGGAAGAACTTGTACGGGGTGGTCTTCTGCGGGTCGAGCCAGACCGCCCCCTCCTCGGTCTTGCCGAACTTGGCCCCCGAGGCGGTGGTGAGCAGCGGCACCACCAGGCCGTGGACGCCCTTCCCCTCCTTGCGGGAGATGAGCTCGGCGCCGGCGGTGATGTTGCCCCACTGGTCGCTGCCGCCCATCTGCAGCTCGCAGCGGTCGGCCTTCCAGAGGTGCCAGAAGTCGTAGGACTGGACCAGCATGTAGGTGAACTCGGTGAAGGAGATGCCCGCCTCCATGCGGTTCTTCACCGAGTCCTTGCCCAGCATGTAGTTGACGGTGAAGTGCTTGCCGACGTCGCGGAGGAACTCCATCAGCCCGAGCGGCCGCAGCCAGTCGGCGTTGTTGCGCACCAGCGCGGCGTTGGGGCCGTCGAAGCGGAGGAACCTCTCCAGCTGGGCCCGCACGCAGGCCACGTTGTGGTCGATCTCGGCGACGGTGAGCACCGGCCGCTCGCTGCGCTTGCCGGAGGGATCGCCGACCATGCCGGTGCCGCCGCCCACCACCATGATGGGCGTGCCGCCGGTCCGCTGCAGCCAGGCCAGGGCCATCACCGGCAGCAGGTGGCCGACGTGGAGCGAGTCGGCGGTGGGGTCGAAGCCGACGTAGCCGGTGACCGGCCCCTGCTCGAGCCGCTCCTTCAGGCCGGGGGTGGTCTCGGAGATCAGGCCGCGGGGCGTCAGCTCGTCGATCAGCGTGGGCATGGCGGGCGGCAGTGTAGTCGAGGGGCGGGCCGATCAGAAGTGGCGAGCCGCGGCGGCGGGAGGCAGCGAGCCGCCACGCCAACTCCGATCTCCTGGTGCCATGGGCGCTCGTGGTCGCGCCGCTACGATCTCAGCCGGCATATCGATCCACGCACCGCTCGCCGAACATCTCCCGCGCCGCGAGCCTGTTGTGCGCGGCGCAGGTGAGGCGCAGGTTGGCCTCCGTCGAGTCGCCCCACCTCGCCCAGGGCACGACGTGATCGAGCTCCAGCCGGTGCGTCGAGCCGCAGCGGCCGCCACCGTCGAGCGGCCAGGAGCAGCGGCCGCCATCGCGCTCCCAGACGGCGCGGCGCACGGCGGCGGGGATGGCCTCGCGAGGTCCGGTGCGGCGGTGAGGTGGTGGCTCGTTCGAAGGATCGATCGAGGGCTCGGTCAGGGGCGGCCTGGTCGGGACGAGGGCGTGCGGCGGCGTGGTCCCTGGTTGCGGCTCGGTCGGAGTGACCTGGGGCGTCTTCTCGGTGCTCGGTCGCGCCGTCGCGGCGACGATCTCCCTCACCGGCAGCGGCTCCGCCGTGGCGGCCACGCCGCGCGGCCGCTTCACCTGCCCCCGCGCCTTCGCCTGCTTCTCGAGGAGCAGGTCGACCGCCGCGTCGATCACCTGCTCCATCGTCGCGCCTGGGATGGCGTGGCCGAGGCCGACCTGAGCGGCTTCGAGCTTCTTCAGGAGCTGGCGCGAGACGGTGATGTGGAGCCGGCGCAGGTCGGCGGTGAGTGGCTCGACCTCGTCACGGGGAGTCCGCGACCGTCCGTCTCCCCCATTCGCAACTTCTGACGTCAGAAGTTGCGTAAGAGGGACCACATCCGGGTGGGCCGGCTGCGCGGTTGCCAGGGTGAGGAGCGGTTCAGCTCGGACGGACTGCGAGGCGGCCGGCGCGGAGACCGAATTCGCCGATGGCGACTCGACCCTGGTCACCACGACCCTGGTGGCGGGGACCTGGCGAGGCTGAAGCTCGACCACCAGCTCCTGCGCCTCGCGGGCCGAAAGGCCGAAGAAGCGCGGCGCCACCTGCGACTGGTTCGCCTCGGTGAGCACCTTGGCCAGCTCCGCGGTCGTGGAGAGGCAGAGCCGCCCGTCAGCGAGCGGTCCGACCAGGCCGGGGAAGCGCTGGAGCAGCCGCGCGGCGTTCATCCGGTAGAAGGCGGAGCTGTTGGAGAGCCTCAACTCGACACGGAGGAAGGCGAACAGGCTGGCGTGCCCGAGCAGCTCCCAGCCGCGGCGGCGGTCGAAGCCGGAGAGGACGACGAGGAAGTCGGCCATCGCCGACTGTTCGGTGCGCAGGAGGGTCTTGAGCGAGTCGCGGAGCTGCCGTGCTTCCAGGAGTTCGAGGGAGGGGGTGGCCGCTCCGTGGGTCGAAGCCGCGGCCGAGGATGGGGTCGGTTGCGCGTTGATCATTCACGGAGCGTCTCATGCGGGTCTGACATTTCGAGGCTCGCCGAGACGCATGGAACCCAAGAGGGACGGACTGTTCGTGACTCGCCGACTGGCCGGCCGATGCAACAGCCTTCGCCGCCGTCGAGGCGAGGCCCTTCGGAGCCGGCCGTGCCCTCGCGGAAGCGACCGATTCCGCGGTCCCTCGCAACGCCTCTCGGTAGTTCAACGGAGATGGCCGCAGTTCCGAGATGTTCCTCGTGTCTTGCGACGGCGCCACCAGAAACCGGCGCCGCCGCGATCGGGCCCCGCCGCGATCGGCCCCGCCGCGACCGGGCGTGCACCCCGATTGAGCACGAGTCCCACCCGCGAGCTACATTCCCCCCATGGCCTCCCGCAAGCGCCCCGCCACCAAGTCCGGCACCCCCCGCGCCCGCAAGGGCGTCAAGCTCAAGCCCACCGAGCTGACCGCCAAGGACCTGCGGCTCGACGACCCGTCGCCGGAGATCAAGGCGCTGGCCGCGGCCGTCGAGGCCGACGGCGGGAGCGTGCTCGCCATCTACCGCGAGCCGCTCGGTGGCCACGCCCTGCTGCTCACCGCCCTGCCCGTCGCGAAGGTGGAGCGGACCCCGTTCCAGCGCGACGTCTCCGACCCGCACGTGCGGCGGCTCACCATCGCCATGGACAAGACCCGCCGCTACCTCGACCCCATCATCGTCACCCGCGAGGCCGACGGCCGCTACCTGACGCCCAACGGCGGCCACCGGCTCACCGCCCTGAAGGAGCTGGGCGCCAGGGCGGTGCTGGCGCTGCTGGTGCCGGAGCGCGAGGTGGCCTACCAGATCCTGGCCCTCAACATCGAGAAGGCCCACAACCTGCGCGAGAAGGCGCTGGAGGTGGCGCGCATGTACCAGGACCTGGCCGGCTCGCTCGACCCGAAGGAGACCGAGATGGAGCTCCAGTTCGAGGAGCCGGCGCTGGTGACGCTCGGCTTCGCCTACCAGGAGCGCGGCCGGCTCTCCGGTTCTGTGTACGCCCCCATCCTGCGCAAGGTGGACGGCTTCCTGGCCCAGCCGCTCTCGAAGGCGGGGGAGGAGCGGCGGCGGCGGGCCGCGGTGGTGCTCGGCTTCGACGAGGCGGTGGCCGGCGCGGTGGCGCGGCTCAAGGAGAAGGGGTTCGACTCCCCCTACCTGAAGGCCTTCGTGGTGGCGCGGGTCAACCCGCTGCGCTTCATGAAGGGCGGGGCGCCGCCCTTCGACGAGCTCTTCGCCACCATGACCAGGCGCGCCGCCGGGATGGACGGCTCGCGCATCAAGCCGGAGGACGTGGCGCGGAGCGGCGGGGCGGCCCCCGAGGGCGACTAGGCGGGCGTGCCAGCCCCGGGAGCGGCCTTCTTCTCGCGCCCCCGGGCGGCGATCACCGGGCCGTGCTTGTAGCCGAGCCCGACCAGGAAGCACTCGTAGCTGTGCTCGCGGGTGGCCTCCGGCCGCACGATGTGGACCTTGTCGAAGCGGGCCTGCAGCTCCTTGCGGAACTCCGGGAAGTCGCCGCCCACGAAGATCTTGGTGACGAAGGCGCCGCCGTGCTTGAGCGTCTGCTCGGCCACCCCCAGCGCCATGCGGCAGAGCTCCAGCGAGCGGGCCTCGTCGGTCACCTTGACGCCGATGGTCTTGGGGGCCATGTCGGAGGTGACCAGATCGAAGGGGCCGGCGTGGAGCTCCTGGATCTGCGCGAGCGCCTCGGGCTTGAGCAGGTCGACCACCGCGGTCTTGACCCACGGCTTGCCGATGCGCCGGATCTCCTCGATGTCGACGCCGATGGCGATCCCCTTCTCGCCCACCACCTCGGCGAGGATCTGCAGGAAGCCGCCCGGGGCGGCGCCGAGGTCGAGCACCGCCTGCCCCTTCTTGAGCATGGGGTGGCGCTTCAGGATCTCGTCGATCTTGAAGGCCGAGCGCGCCCGGTAGCCGGCCTTCTTGGCCTGGCGGAAGTAGAAGTCCTTTGGATCGTAGGGTTTCGACATGGTTCCCCGTCCACCTTCCCGGTCGCCGCTGGTCCGCCCGGCGCGGGCATGTGGACCAATCAAGTCTCATGGTTCGCTCCTTGACTCAAGGCGAGCCCCCATCGGATAAACCGCACTCCTTCCTCAACCGACGAACGCCCGCAGGGCGGCAGAAAAGGAAACGACCATGGCCACCATCATCACCGAAGAGTGCATCAACTGCGGCGCCTGCGAGCCCGAGTGCCCCAACGGCGCCATCAGCCAGGGCGATGACATCTACATCATCGACCCGAAGCTCTGCACCGAGTGCGTCGGCTTCCACGACGAGGAGGCCTGCGCCACGGTCTGCCCGGTCGACTGCTGCGTGCAGGACCCGGCCAACATCGAGACCGAGGAGGTCCTCTACGGCCGCCTCGCCACCGTCCACGCCGGCAAGGAGTTCCCGGCCCTGGCCGCGCTGCCGGCCAACCTGTCCCGCTTCCGCAAGGCCTAGCCTCCCCCCAGCCGGGCCGTCGACGCCTCGCGTGCCATGCGGCGCGCGGGGCGTTCTCGTCTTATGACCCTGGGTTGGAGGAGCACCCGTGTCCGACATCCTGAGTGGCGGCCGCCTGGTCGCGCGCATGCTGAAGCAGGAGGGCGTCACCACCGCCTTCACCCTCTCCGGGCTGCACATCGCCCCCATCTACGCCGGCTGCGTCGAGGAGGGGATCCGGCTCATCGACACCCGCCACGAGCAGGCCGCCGCCCACGCCGCCGACGCCTGGGCCCGCCTGACCCGCGGGGTGGGGGTGGCCATCGTCACCGCCGGCCCCGGCGTCACCGACGCCGTCACCGGGGTGGCCAACGCCTTCAGCGCCGCGGTGCCGCTGGTGCTGCTGGGCGGCGCCGCCCCCACCTTCAACCAGGGGCGCGGCGCGCTGCAGGAGATGCCCCAGCCCCAGCTCTTCGCCGGCATCACCAAGTGGGCGGACCGGGTCCCCTCGCCCGAGCTCATCCCCAGCTACCTGGCCAAGGCCTTCCGGGTGGCGCGGGCCGGCCGCCCCGGCCCGGTCTTCCTGGAGCTGCCCTGGGACGTGCTCTCCAACGGCGCCGAGGAGTCGCTGGCCACGGCCCAGACCGGCTACCGGACCAGCGCCCGCTGCCCCGGCGACCCGGCCATGGTGAAGGCGGCGCTGGCGCTGCTGGAGCGCGCCGCCCGGCCGGTGGTGCTGGCCGGCTCCTCGATCTGGTGGGACGGGGCCTGGGACTCGCTGCGGAGCCTGGCCGAGGCCACCGGCGCGCCGGTCTACCTGAACGGCATGGGGCGCGGCTGCCTCCCCGCCACCCACCCGTCCTTCCTCCAGCTCTCGCGCAAGGAGGCGCTCTCCCGCGCCGACGTGGTGCTGGTGGTGGGGACGCCGCTCGACTTCCGGGTCGGCTACGGCGCGCCGCCCACCTTCGCCGCCGACGCCCAGGTGATCCAGGTGGACATCGACGGCGCCGACATCGGCCGCAACCGGCCCATCGACGTGGGGATCATCGGCGACTCGCGCTCGGTGCTGGTGCAGCTGCGGGCCGGCGGGAAGCCCTGGGGCCAGCCGGGCTGGCTGGCCGAGCTGCGCGGCGTCGAGTCCGGGCGGCGCCAGCAGCAGGAGCTGTTCGAGGTGAGCGACCAGCGCCCCATCCACCACTTCCGCCTGGCCAAGGCGCTCGACGAGGTGGCCTCGCGGGTCGGCGACGTCACCTTCGTGGGCGACGGCGGCAACGTGGTGGCGGTGGCCGCCAAGGTGCTGCGGGTGGGCGGCCCGGGGCGCTGGCTCGACCCCGGCCCGCTCGGCTGCCTCGGCGTGGGCGCGCCCTTCGCCATCGCCGCCAAGCTGCTCAACCCGGAGCGCCACGTCTGCGTGGTGCAGGGGGACGGCGCCTTCGGCCTCAACGGCATGGACTACGAGACCGCGATTCGCTTCGACCTGCCCATGGTGGTGGTGGTGGGGAACGACGCCTCCTGGGGGCAGATCGCCATCCCGCAGCGGGCCATGTACGGCGAGGACAAGTCACCGGCCACGGCGCTGCGCCCCACCCGCTACGACCAGGTGGTCAAGGCGCTGGGCGGCGACGGCGAGCACGTCGACGACCCGGCCGAGCTGGTCCCGGCGCTGACCCGGGCCTTCGCCAGCGGCACCGTCTACTGCGTCGACGTGGCCATCGATCCGCAGGCGGCGGCCGCCAGCGGCGCCGCCGGGTACGCGGTCTGAACGGGGGGATGCGACCATGAACTTCCGCATGCTCGGCGGCAGTGACCTGAAGGTGTCCGAGATCGCCCTCGGCTCCTGGCTCACCTACGGCGGCGGGGTGGGGCGGGCCGCGGCGGAGGGCTGCCTGCGAGCGGCCTTCGACGCCGGCATCAACTTCATCGACACCGCCAACGTCTACGCCGGGGGGGCCGCCGAGGCCTTCCTCGGCGAGGCGCTGGCCGGGGTCCCGCGCCGCAGCTACGTGCTGGCCACCAAGGTCTACTTCCCCATGCCCGACGGCGGGCGCGGGCTGTCGGCGGTGCAGATCGAGCGGCAGCTCGACGCCTCGCTGAAGCGCCTGCGCGTCGACCACGTCGATCTCTACCAGTGCCACCGCTGCGACGGCGCCACCCCGCTCGAGGAGACCCTGGCGGCGCTCGACCGGGCGGTGCGCCAGGGCAAGACCCGCTGGCTCGGCTTCTCGGAGTGGCAGGCGCCGCAGATCGCCGCGGCGCTGGCGCTGCCCTTCACCCGCTTCGTCTCGTCGCAGCCGCAGTACTCGCTGCTGTGGCGGGAGCCGGAGGCGGAGGTCTTCCCGCTCTGCGCCCGGGAGGGGATCGGCCAGATCGTCTGGTCGCCGCTGCGGCAGGGGATCCTGACCGGCAAGTACCGGCCCGGCGCCGCGCCGCCAGCCGACTCGCGGGCCGCCAGCGCCGAGATGGGCTACTTCCTCCAGGGCAAGCTGGAGGCGGCGGTGCTGGCCAGGGTGCAGCGGCTGGCCCCCATCGCCGCGGAGCTGGGGCTGACCATGGCCCAGCTGGCGCTGGCCTGGGTGCTGCGCCGGCCCGAGGTGACAAGCGCCATCATCGGCGCCACCAGCCCGGCCCAGGTGGCCGAGAACGCCGCCGCGTCGGGCGTGGTGCTGGCGCCGGAGGTGGTGGGGCGGGTCGAGGCGGCGCTGGCCGGCTGAGGCGAGCCGCTCCGCCCGGCCCCTTTTCCGCCTCGTTTCGGCCCCGTTCCGGGTTGACCGTGGGATTCCGCGGTGCTACGTACCCCGTCCCTGCATCACCCGGGGCGTAGCGCAGCCTGGTAGCGCACTTGCTTGGGGTGCAAGTGGTCGCTGGTTCAAATCCAGTCGCCCCGACTTCAGAAGCCCCTGTTACCATTGCGGTTTCGCCGCGGGTAACAGGGGCTGTTTTCTTTGACCGAGCCAGTGCAGGTAATGGCGTCGGTAACGGCCTTGTCGGGGCCCTGGCCAGGGACCCCCGCAGCGCCCGTCTGAACCCGCAGCCACCTCAGACCTGCTGGCAACTCGCCGGCCGGCCGGGCGCGCTGCTTCCCGGCCGACGCGAGCAAGATTGGGCGGCCGCTGCTCGGAGAGCGAGGTCGCTGGAGTCCCGTGACGCAACACGCCAGGGATTCCCCGTGTGTTGTTCACCAGAGGTATTGCCGAGCCCTCCGCCAAACCGGATAGTGCTTTAGTTCAAACACGTCTCGACCCGGTGAACCCATGGTCTTCGACGCGGTCGTGTTGGCGCTCTGCCTGGTCTCCGACGCAGGACCGGCCAAGGCGCAGCCCGAGATCCCGCTGCCGCCGCCGCCCGTCAGCGGCCATTTCAAGGCCCTCGAACGTCCAGCCGCCGGCAAGTCCAGGGTGATCCGCGTGGGCGTCCCGGAGCCCACCGTCGTCGGCGAGGTCTCCCCGCGCGAGCTGGCGGTGCTCTCCCAGGCGCTGGTCACGGAGGTCCGCAAGCTCGACGGCATCGCCGCCATCGGAGTGGCCGAGATCCGCGAGATGCTCGCGCTCGAGTACCGGCGCCAGATGCTCGGCTGCAGCCAGGACGAGAACTGCCTCGCCGAGATCGCCGGCGCCTTGGGCGTGAACGAGCTCATCTCGAGCGAGCTGGTGGTGCAGGGCAACACCTCGACCCTCTCGCTCAGTCGCATCGACATGCGGACCACAAAGGTCGTCGCCGCCGCCCAGAAGCGGCTCGCCCGGCGCAAGGCCGGCGAGGAGGTGCTCGGCGTGATCGGAGAGGTGGTGGCGACGCTCTACGAGGATCGGTCGCTCCGGGCCGGTGAGCAGCGGGGCGTGGCGCCGGAGGTGGCGCGCTGGCTCAACCCCCCACCGCTCGACCGCTGGGTCTTCTTCACCACCGCCGGCGCGGCGGCCGCGGCGGCCGCTGGCGGGGCCATCTACGCCAGCAACGCCGACAGCACGCGGAGGAGCTACAACGCCCTCGCCACCGGCGGCGGGACGGTGAGCGGTTCGGAGCTGACGCGCCTCAGGAACCTGGCGAGCCAGCAGCAGGGGAGCGCCACCGTCTTCCTGGGCGTGGCGGGCGGGCTGGCCGTAGCGGCCGTGGTGGAGGTCTTCTTCACCGACTGGCACGACGACCGGGCAGCGGTCCGGGTCGGGCCGGCCGGGGCCACGGTCGTGGTGAAGTTCTAGGAGGAAGCCGATGCGTACCTTCTTCGCCCGAATGGGCCCCGTGCTCGCCATCGCGTTGGCCGCGTGCACCTCGCTCCAGGAGGTCTCGCCCGACACTATCATCACCTGCAGTGCGGCCAGCGAGTGCCCGGGGGGCATGGTGTGCAACCGGGGGCGCTGCGCCAACCCGAGCGCCCTCGACACGACACCGCCCGACATCGTTCCCGGATCCGTCGCCGTGACGCCCGCTGGCGTGAAGGCGGGTCAAGCCGTCACGGTGACGCTCCAGTCCACCGAGCCGCTCGAGGCCGCGCCCACCGTGGCGCTCGGGCTCATCCCGCCGGTCACCATGGCGTGCAGCGCGACCTCCGGCCTGGCGTACACCTGCAGCCACACCGCCACCGGCCACGAGAACGGCGACCTCGGCGGGGACATCGCCATCGACGTGCGGATGCGGGACCGGGCCGGGAATGACACCGCCCGCAGCAGCGTCGCCACCATCGGCTTCGACTTCGTCCCGCCGTCCCCCACCATCGCCAGCGTCGGCTACGACCCGGCCCCGACCAACCCGCTCCCCTCCGTACGGATGGCCACGGCCGGCACGCTCGTCCGGGTGGCGGTCTCGGCCGACGAGAGGCTCTCGACCTCCACGCCCTCGGCGCTGATCGGCCGGCTCGGTGGCTCGACGCTCGCGTTCGCGCTGGTCCCGGGCCCGCTCGGCGGCACCGACGCCGTCTTCGAGACGACGGTTCCGACTGGGCTGGCGGACGGCGACTACGCGCTCGAGGTCTCCTGGACCGACGAGGTTGGGAACCCGGGGACGGCGGCGGTCCCCGGCGCGGTGGTCAAGGTGAAGACCTCTACGCCCACGCTTGCCGTGAACCAGGACGCCGTGCTCTTCGTCCGGTCGCCCCAGGGGAACGGCTCGCCGGAGCAACTCGGCAACTACACGATCCCGGCGGGCCCGTACTTCGCCATCGAGCCGGCCGACCCGCTCTCGGCTGGCGGGCGCCTGCCCGCCGGGACGTTCCTGCTGGAGGGGGGGCCGGCTCCGGCAACACCAGCCCGGGTCGTCGTGCAGCTCGCGGCTGCGCCGGGCTCGCTTCAGCTCGGGACGTTGATTCCCGATGACGCCGGGACCTGGCCACGCCAGCCGCTGGCGAGTCCTGACGTCACCACGGTCTACATCGTCGGGATCGATGAGGCGGGGAACCGGTCGGCTGCAGTGAAGATTGCCAATGCGGAGTGGGTGGCCACGAGCAACCCGCCGTTGATGGGGACGAGTCCGCATCAGCTCTGCGGCGTGCCGTCGACCTCGCCGACGCGGGTTCAGTACGAGGTCAGTGGATTAGCCATTGGGCCCGAGTCGGCAGGTAAGGACGGCCAGTCCTTTCTCACGCAGGGCTGGGCGGAGTGGGAGTTGCGGACCTCTGCAACCGCCACGAACCCCAATCCACGGCGAGACTCCGCCATGGCCTATGACAGTTCCCGCGGCCGCGTGGTCCTTTTCGGAGGTGACAGCAACGGGAGTTGGATGCAGGACACGTGGGAATGGAACGGGGGTACCTGGACGAACGTCACTCCCGTTGGAGTTAACCCCAGAATACGGACCGGACATGCCATGGCCTTTGATAGCGCCCGTGACCGCGTGGTCCTATTCGGAGGTTACGACGGCGGCCGGGGCTTGCAGGATACGTGGGAGTGGAACGGGAGTACCTGGACGAACGTCACTCCCGCGGGACCCAGCCCTAACCCAAGGTGGCGACATGCCATGGCCTACGATAGCTCCCGCGGTCGCGTGGTCCTTTTCTCAGGTTACAACGGGACATACTTGGACGACACGTGGGAATGGAACGGGAGTACCTGGACCAAGGTCACGCCCACTGGAGTCGGTCCCGGAGGACGGTACAGACATGCCATGGCCTATGATAGCTCCCGTGGCCGCGTGGTCCTATTCGGAGGTTTCAACGGATCCATTCTAGACCTGAATGACACGTGGGAATGGAACGGTAGTACCTGGACGAACGTCACTCCCGCTGGAGCCATGCCCGACGCAAGGAACGGACATGCCATGGCCTATGATAGCTCCCGCGGTCGCGTAGTCTTGTTCGGTGGTGGAGTCTACTTCGGGCTTAACATGCAGGACACGTGGGAATGGAACGGGAGTGCCTGGACGAACGTCACGCCCGCGGGAAGCCCCAGCGCAAGAACCGAACATGCCATGGCCTATGATAGCTCCCGCGGTCGCTTGGTGTTATTCGGTGGTTACGTACTCGAACCTGACATGCAGGAGACGTGGGAATTCAACGGGAGTACCTGGACAAACGTCACGCCCGCGGGAAGCCCCAGCGCAAGGACCGAACATGCCATGGCCTATGATAGCTCCCGTGGCCGCGTGGTCCTGTTCGGTGGACTCAGCAATACTCTAGTTACTCTAAATCAGGACACGTGGGAATGGAACGGGAGTACCTGGGCCAACGCCACTCCTGCTGGAGTTAGCCCCAGCGCAAGGAGTCGGCATTCAATGGCCTATGATAGCTCCCGTGGCCGCGCGGTCCTATTCGGAGGCTCTGGTAACCTTGCTGTCTTTCAGGACACGTGGGAGTGGAACGGGAGTACCTGGACCAACGTAAGCCCTGCAGGCGCCAGCCCCAGCGCAAGGTACGAACATGCCATGGCCTATGATAGCTCCCATGGCCGCGTCGTCCTATTCGGAGGTGCCAACTCCGCGACTAAAATGCAGGACACGTGGGAGTGGAACGGGAGTACCTGGACGAACGTCACTCCCGCTGGAGCCAGCCCCAGCGCAAGGTCCGGACATGCCATGGCCTACGACAGCTCTCGTGGACGCGTGGTCCTGTTCGGAGGTAGCGGCGGCGCTACCGGCATGAAGGAAACGTGGGAATGGAACGGTAGTGCATGGACGGACGTCACTCCCGCTGGAAACAACGCCAGCGCGCATGACTTACACGCAATGACCTTTGATAGCTCCCGTGGCCGCGTGGTCCTATCCGGAGGATCAAGCGTCCTATTCGAAGGATCGCTGGACACGTGGGAATGGAACGGGAGCACCTGGACGAACGTCACTTCACCCGCTATGGCCAGCGCCAGCGCCAGATACGCACATGCCATGGCCTATGATAGCTCCCGTGGTCGCGTGGTCTTGTTCGGAGGTAACAGATACGGAGTTTTCATGCAGGACACCTGGGAATGGCAACAAGCCACTCCACTGCAGCCAGCCTTGCAATTCGATGCCAATTGGGGATTCGCAGCGCCGGGCCTGCCAACCTTCCTTGGCGTCCGCGTCCGTGCCTTCGCCGGCGGCACCTACTATCCCGGAGGAACGTCGGACGTGGGCGCGACGCTTTACGGTTGGTCCAACCACGATCCCCTGGCTGGCCCTGGCGCGTGGGTCTCGCTCAAGTCCAACACGACCGGGGTAGCCGCCGCGCAGCCGTACCTCCCGACGGGGAGCGCGAGCCTCATCGACTGGCAGTCTCCCGACGCGGCGACAGCCAGGCGCTTCCTGACGGAGCGGGATGGCCAACTCTCCTTCCAGGTGCGGCCCTCCGGGCCGATGGGCCCCGACGTCGGCGGCTCCACGGTCGCCCTCGACTACACCGAGGTCCGCGTGCGCTACACGGCACCCTAGCCTTTGACCGGCCCCCACACCTGGGCCGCACCTGATGAAGCCTGGGTATGACGTCATCCAACAAGCCGAGGTTCAAGGGACATCAGCCGGAAGGTGTCCTTGGCAGTCCTCACCGCTACAGGTAGTCGCACGGGTTGTAGCCTTCGGGCATCACGGCGGTCCCGTAGATCTGGAGGGTATGGGCGGTTTGGTACCACGCCGCGCTTTCATACTTGACACGGAATTCGACGTTCTCGCACGGCCCGAGATCGACGGGGCCGACGAGGATGCACTGGAGCCCGTCCCCCGACACCCACTCCTTGTCTCTCGACTGGATGACGGCCCCGACATTCTTCGCGACATCGAACGTTGCATACGCGCCATCCCCCCAGGCGTCGATCTTGAACCCGACGACGTAGCGGCCGGCCACGAGGTTGTTCACGTACGGACCGTACTGTGCCATGCAGGAGTTGTGCTGCGCGGGGACGACGTAGGAGTCACCCGACACGTAGGCGTCCGGGCACGGCGCGCGGCCCCAAACCGGCGAAGCGCCCGTCCAGACCATCCGGTCGGGCAACTGGACCACCTTCATGCAGCCTGTCGCGACGCTGCACACCTCCGCCCCGAGCTGCGGACCGCATGCCGTGTCGAGCAACCCTTGATCCGGCAGGTAGTAGGCGTCCGTCACGCCGTCGCACGATGAGCCGGGAGGCCTGTCCCAGATGCCGTCGCAGTTACTATCCGTGCCACAGGTGAGGGCCGCGCCAGGAAACCGCGCAGCATCCTGATCGCAACTGGCCTCCTCCCTCTTCATCCCCGAGTTCCAAGGAACCCAACCGCCCGTCAGGCTCTCCCCGCAACGCTGTGCCGTAAAGTCGCAGAAGTAGTAGCCGTCGAGGTCCGAGTCCATGCAGGCCCAGACCGGCGTGCAGGGCGGGGGCATGTAATTGCAGGACGTCGGGTTGGTCGAATCGGGCATCCCGCGCACCATCCAGTCGTTGATCGCAGAGGTCCGGCAGAACTCCCAGATCTGCCCCTTGTTGGCCGTCGGCGCACCCGGTTGGTGTGCCGCGTAGAGCTCGCACCGCTGGCACTCGTCCCAGGACGACGCCGCGAGTTGGTCCATCGCGTTGACGAGGCCGCCCTCGCTGAGGCTGCCGCCGGCCACCGACTTCCCTATGAGGTCGGAGACCATCCCGGCAGAGAACCCGATCGCTTCGTCAGCCAACGTGGTCCGGTTCCACGGCGAACTCCAGAAGGGGAACGACGTGCCAACCCGACCCCACGGCGTCCCTGAGTGGAAGCCGGACGTGTACGGCGGCTCGCGGTCGAATGCATCGGAGATCATGGTCGCCAGGCGGCCGACCTGCTTGCCGAACACTGATGTGTCCGTCACGTTCGTGTCCATGTCCGGGCCGAACCCGGCGGAATAGGCCATGCTGCCAATCTGTACCTGGCCTGGAAGCGCGAAGTAGTTCACGCCGCCGACGAACTGGCTGGCGAGGAAGTCCGCCCAGGCCTCGTTGAGGTAACCCGCCTCGTTCCCCGGGTCGGAGCCCTTGAAGAGCCGCGCCGCCACGGCCCCTTCGTAGGCCTCGCTGCCGGCCGCGTCGATCATGCTGCACAGCGCGAGGTGGCCGTACTCATGCGAGAACACGCCGCGCGAGACGGCCGCATCACTGTTCGGAGCTCCGAGAAGGAAGATGTCGTTCTGAGCGAGCGTCGCCCTGTACAGCTCGAGGGTGATGCCGACCGCGAGCGAGAGTGGCGGGCACCAGCTGAGAGCGGCCATCGCGAGCACGGTGCCATCCATGAATAGCACGTTGATGAACGTACCCTGCCCATAGGTGAAGCAGGGAACGAACGCCTCGCTCCCGCCGTTCACCTTGGTGAACCAATCCACGAGCTCCCCCGTGATGACCTTCGCCTTGCGCGGCGCCTGCCCCACGCTTCCTTGCAAGAACGACCTTGCCTCGGCGCCCTGGGCGAGGATGTTGAAGTAGCCGCTCTGGATCATGAGCCGGTATGGAGGCATTTCGGCGAACGCGGAGGTGCCGACGAAGCTGCACCACTCCAGCGGCAGGAGCGTATCGCGCACCTCGACCGCATCGTTCTCGATCTCGGCACAGATCGAGACAGAAGATCCGATCGCTG
Source organism: Anaeromyxobacteraceae bacterium (assembly GCA_032654565.1). GTDB lineage: Bacteria > Myxococcota > Myxococcia > Myxococcales > Anaeromyxobacteraceae > JADKCZ01. The sequence goes on from JAULAX010000014.1 coordinate 56,237, forward strand.
CGTCGATCGAGGCCACGCCCCTCGCATCGGTCGAGCCTGAGAACATCATCGGGATAGAAAGGACGGAGTACTCGCTCATCAGCATGATCGGAACGTGAGACAAGATCACGCGGGCACCGTCGGAGGACCATGGCCGGACCATCGGCGTGGAGGGATCAGAGTAGATCGTTGCGGCGGAGAGGTCGCCACCGAAGCCGGGATCGGTGTTGCGCAGGTCGGTGATGATCTGCATGGACACCGAGCCTTGGTCCCACTTCGCGATCTCACCAACTCCCTGTTTCACGAGGTAGTCCGTGGCACGCGCGACAGCCGCGAGCGCCTCGAGCGCGTCACCGTCCGTGAACGCCGCCGGCACCTGCCGGACACCACCCGCCCACTTTGGAGCGCGGACAACCGCGGCCGTCCCCGTGGCTTGCGGCCAGGCGCTTGCGATCGTCGCATACGTGAGCGCGCCGGTCGCGTCGCGTGCGAACGAAGGAGTCTCCTGCAGCACGATCGCCTTGAAGACGGGGTGCCCTTGGAGCGCGTACTGGCGGGCAGCGTTGTAGACGGCGCCCGGGACTAGAGCGTAGGTGAACGCGCCCGTGCCATCGCCCTGGTGTCGGAAGAAACCCTGGCGACCGCGCCAGCGCTCAAGTTCGTACGCGAAGAGGGGGAGCGGCCGATGGAAGAGTCCGAGCTTCGCAAGGGCCTCCCTGTCCTTGTCAGAGCTCACGTAGACGAGCGCGTACCAGACCGTCGGGTGCCCGGCGGCTGTCAACTCTGCGACCGGCTGCGTCGTGGTCCAATCGAATCCGGCCCGCAGCGCCTTGGTCTCTTCGGGCGACAGTGGGTCATCGAGGTAGCCGCCATTCGGACCGGGCACGTTCACGGACGCTACCGACGCCTGCGGCGAGCTGGAGAGCCCAATTGTCAAGCGCGACGCGACGAGCTGATCGTAGGCGACGACGCCACCCGAGCATTGCCGGAGCGCGCTGACCGGGAATACCGATCCTGCAGGGCCCCCAGGCGGTCGCCCGTAGCGGCAGACGACGTCCGCGCCGTCGAGCGCTGACCACGTGTCCCCTGAGTTTTGCGCGCGCCGGCACACGGCGCGTGAGAATGTCAACTCGATGATTGCGGCCGAATCGCCTGCCACTGGGGAGAGTGACGCCGGGACTTCGAGCACCCTCGTGCCTTCGACAGCGACGACCCTCCCCCCGCCCTCGAGGGCAGTCTGGACACCCTTCGTGATCGAGACACGTGTCGAGCCGTCTCCGATGGCGCCCGCGTCGCCGACCGGGGCGGGAGGCAGCCCGAGGCACGCCTCCAACGCAAGCGTGCCCGGGAGGTCAGGAGCGCCCCGGAGCCAAGCGACCGCCGCGTCGAACAGCGCCCATCCACCGCCTGTCAGGGCCATCGACGCGTCAGGAGTGCCGAACCAGGCGAGGCGACGTCCCCGGCCGAAGTCGTGCGTGCGCGGCGTCCGCCCGGGCGGGACGCGCGACGCGGGCGGGATGGAGTCGTAGGCGAAGAGTCCGGCCTTGCCGGCCGCGACGTCGGCGGAGAAGACCGCCGCGGGAAGCGGCGCGCCCCACGCAAGCCGAGCGGGCCTCGTCACGACCGAGATCGTCCCTGAGAGACCCGCGGCAAGTGGGTGACTCGTTGGTGGAATCGCTATCTTCGAGCCGTCCCGGATGATGCCGGCCGCGTCGGCAGTGGCAACCATCCGGAGGGGGTAGAATGCCTCCGGCTGGGCGACGAGCATCGGCGCGGAGAGATCGACAAGCGCCGGAAGGATCGTGGCCGCGGTGGCGGTCGTCGACACGAGCCAGAGGTCGCCCGGGCGAGGCGCTGGGGGCTTTCGCGAGTGCGGATCCACGATCCGGACGTCGAGGTTCATTGCCTGGAGGTGCTGGGCGACGAGCAGGTCGCCGGTTTCGGCCGACGCATGGTCCGCCACGAGGAGCGCGCGCGGCCGCGCGGCCCACTGGAACGCCGCTACGAGGAGGGCCTCACCGTCCCGCGAGAGCGCTCCCGGGACCGCGACGCTTGCGAGGAAACCAACGCGCCGCGCGGCTGCCCAGCCCCGCGCCGTTCGCGCGCCACGCTCGTAGCCCAGGAGGATCGCCTTGGTGGGCTGGCCGACCCGGTGGCCGGCGACGATCGCCGACGGAGCCGGCTCGATTGGGCTGAGCGCCCGGAAGGACTTGTAGAGCCCTGTCGGACCAGCGAGCCCTGCGCTGAGTGGAGTACCACCGACGACCATGACGGACTTCGCGTCAGCTGGCGCGAAGGCGCGTGTGCCCAGCCCCAGGTCCATCGCGGCTGATTGCGAGAGCACAACCACCGGAACGGCGGCCCGGGCGAGCACCTCTGGCGCCTGCCTTACCGTCTCGGAGACGACGACGAGCGAACGGCCGGACAGTGCCTCGGGAGAGAGGCTCGCTGCTTCGGTGACTTCCACAGAGAACCCAGCTTCCAGGAGGAGGTTCCGCAGCGCATTGTCCTCCGAGCCGAGTTCCTCGTCGTCATGCGAGTCCTCCTCGCGATGGTGCTCCGAGTGGCGCCTTGGTGAGTGCTCGCGCTCGAGAGTCTCTCCGCGCTCCTTGTCGTCCCGGCACTCGCGTTCATCGTCGCTGTGCAAGTCGCTTCCGCAAGCAGGTCGGCCAGCGGTTACGAGGAGAGCGTCGTAGGAAGCCGGCCAGAGCTTCTTCCCGACGTTCAGGGCCCGCCCGAGGTGGGCCTTTGGACCGTCACCACAGCCCCCTGCGAAGGTGATGAGGAGGATGGCAACGAGGGCGACGCTTCGCGACGTAGTCGGCTTCTCGTTCCTCATGATCGGACCCCTAATCGACCAGGCGATGGTGAACTCGACTGCCAGAGGTGGGGGCCATTTTTGCTCGGCGTGAAAACGTCGGAAGGAGAATGGCGGGTTGCCCCGATGGGACTGTGAGTTTGAGTTGTCCGTGCAGAGCTGCATCTCTCCGTGCAGCTCGCCCTGCCGTCGGGCGCTGGCCCGCGCCGACCTGCGGGCCCGATCCTGGGGTGTTTCTCCCAGCGATCCCTCCCAAGTTGAAACCATTGATGAATTGGCCATTTGCCAGTTCTCCTGCGGCTCGCTGATTTGCCTTCTCGCGGCCCACCTGCGGATGCTTTACTCGGCGATGGAGAGGGTCGACATGGTGCCCTTCTCCGAGGAGTTCCCGCAGGAGACCGTGCCCGCCACATGCACTGCGGCGAGCCAGCGCCGGGATGCCCCGGACATTCCGGGTCAGGCGCCACCGAGTGTCCGTTCCACGATTCCCCGTCCTCGCCGTCCGGCTACGATGGCACCAGACATTTCTGGAGCCCCCGGAGCAGCTGCTCGTCGGTCGCATCCGCCGAGCTCGCGCCATGGGCCCCGCGGGCCACTACCAGCGGATCGCGCTGCCTGCGGAGCGCCTCATCGCGGTCGACGGGGTCATTCACGGCCGAGGGGTCACCGACCAGGTCCACCACCTTCACGGCGGCTTCGGCGCGTATGTCGCGCGCCGAGCGGCCTGGCTCACGTTTGCCCCGCGCGTCCGGAGCACAGCATGTCACCACTTGGACGCCCGCCCGGGCCGCACCTCGAGAGGTTGCGCGTGATTGGACACAGGCGGACTCCCTTGGACGGCACCGCTTGCCGCTGGGGTGCAAGTGGTCGCTGGTTCAAATCCAGTCGCCCCGACAGTCTAAGGGCCCGTCATCACGGCACAACCGCGGTGACGGGCCCTTTCCTTTGGGGCTTATTAGGTGGGTTCATAGGTGCGTTTCGGGGTAACCGCCCGGGGAACCACGTCTAGCGAGGCCGACCGACCGGCCTGATGCTCCTCCGTTCACGACGGAGGAAGACATGGCCGACCAGGACAAGTTGCGTTGGACGAAGCTCGTCGCCGACTTCGAGACATGCGACCTGACGCAGCGCGAGTTTGCAGCGGAGCGCGGGATCTCCTTCAGCACCCTCCGGCACTGGATCTACAAGCTGCGCAAGGACTCCCGGCCGCTGGTGACGGAGGCGGCCATTTCTCCTAGTCAAGCCTCCGAGAAGGTCAGCGCAAAACAGGGTTCGCGTCTCGTACCGGTGCGGGTGGTAGGGTCCGCGACGAAGTCGCGGACGGGGGCCGGGGCGAGCGGAGAGGCTGAGAGCTTGCTGGAGTTGGTCTTCCCGTCCGGCGCGCTGCTGCGCTTCCCCGCCGGCACGGATCTCAAGTATCTGCTGGCCCTGGCCGCGGCCTTGTAGCCCGTGCTCACAATCCCGAGGTCGGTCCGCATCTTCATCGGCTCGACGCCGATCGACATGCGCAAGTCGATCGATGGCCTCATGTCGATCGTGCAGGAGGAGCTGGAGGAGAATGCATACTCGGGCCACCTCTTCGTCTTCGTGTCGCGGCGGTGCGACCGGGTGAAGATCCTCACCTGGGACAAGGGCGGCTTCGTCCTCGTCTACAAGCGGCTCGAGCGCGGCCAGTTCAAGCTGCCGCACATGGACGCGTCCACGATGGCCGTCGAGATCGACGCGACGCAGCTGACAATGCTGCTCGACGGCATCGACTTCGGGCGCGTCCGCCGGCCGGAGCACTGGAAGCCGCCCCCGGCTGACCATCCGAGCGGCCGTCCCATGGACAAACAGCCTCCAACATGATCTGACAATCGTTGATGGGTGACCGCAATCACCGATGCGAGTGGCGTGAACGGGCCGAGCAGCTCGAAGGCAAGCTTGGCTACGCCGGTCGCGCGCTGGATGCTGCCGAGAAGATCATCGCCACGCAGACCGAGGCGCTGCGGGCCAAGAACGAGGTCTTGGCGAAGCAAGGCGAGCAGCTCGCCTCGATGCAGGCGACCGTCGAGAAGCTGCAGCGCCACGTCTTCGGCAAGCGCTCAGAGAAGATTCCGCCGCTGGCGACGGCGCTGCGCGATCCGGCCCGCGCCGAGGCTGAGCGGATCGCGGCTCTGCAGACCCGCCGGGAGAACGCCGAGAAGAAGCGCCAGCTCGTCACCCGACGCATTGAGCACAAGGTCCGCGAGGATCAGAAGACCTGCCCCAAGTGCGGCGGCCACGACTTCACCAAGCTCGGCGAAGGCGCGGTGAGCGAGCTCTACGAACTCATCCCCGCCATCGTGGAGCGGCAGCTGCACATCCAGGAGAAGCTGCGCAGCAAGTGCGGCGAGACCGTCATCACCGCCGACGGCCCGGCCAAGGTCTTCGACAAGGCCCGCGTCGGCCCGACCTTCATGGCGCAGGTGGCCGTGTCGAAGTGCGCCGACGCGCTGCCACTCCACCGCCAGGCCAAGGCCTATCGGCGCGTCGGCGTCCAGGTGAACGACTCGGTGCTGGGCGACTACTTCCACCGCACCGCCGAGATCACCAAGCCGATCTCCGACCGGCTGCTCGACGTCGTGTCCGAGAAGGAGATCGTCCTCGCCGACGAGACCTCGCATCGTGTGCAGGCCAAGGGGAAGACGCGCCGCGCCTGGATCTGGAGCTTCATCGGGCGCGACGAGGCCGACAGGGAGCTGATCGCCTACGTCTTCTCGGCGAGCCGCTCCAGCGAGACGCCAGAGCGGGTGCTTGAGGGCACCGCCGGCAAGCTCGTGGCCGACGCGTACAAGGGCTACGACCGCGTCACCGCGCCAGGAAAGCGGGTCCGCGCCGGCTGCCTGGCGCATGTCCGAAGGCACTTCTTCGACGCCCAGTCGGTCGCGCCCGACGCCGCGAAGCGTGCGATGGACTTCATCCTCGACGTCTACCGCATCGAGCGTGCGGCGCTCGACACCGACGTCCTCGGCACGGCCGAGCACCTCGCGATGCGCCAGACCTCGAGCCGGGCCGTCATGGAGAACTTCAAGGCCTGGCTCGACGCGGAGCGGGGGCGCCACCCGCCGAAGGGGCCGATGGGAGAAGCCATCAACTACGCGCTCGACCAGTGGGACGAGCTGACGCTGTTCCTCACCGACCAACACCTGCCCATCGACAACAACGCCTCGGAGCGCGCCCTCCGCGTCGCCGCACTCGGCCGAAAGAACTTCCTCTTTGTCGGCACCAACGAGGCCGGCGAGAACCTGGCCGGCCTCTACTCGCTGATCGCCACCTGCGAGGCCAACGACGTCAACCCGGTCGACTACCTGGCCGACGTGCTCCTCCGCGTGCAGACCCACCCGGCCTCGCGCATCGACGAGCTGCTACCGCACAACTGGACGCCACTCAGAGCCAAGCCGTCGGCCTGAGCAGGTCGGCGGCGAACACGAACAGCCGGAGGTGAACGAAGAGCCGCCAAAGCGCGGGCAGCGCCACAACTACGTCAAGACGTCGGTGCCCGGCCGGTTCCGCTCGCCGCGGCAGCGAGCATTGCCTGGGGACAGGTGCCGATCAGCACCGATGGCACCGATCCCAAGACGTGGGATCCGAAATCCGACGCGACAGTCGCCGGCGTGAGGAATCACGTCGTGATCTACGAGGATGCCGAGATCCGTGTGCTGTCCGTCACGGTGCAGCCGGGCGAGGTCGAGGTTCCGCACCACCATCGCTGGCCGAGCGTCATCGTGTTCGACCGGCCCACCAAGCGCGACAACCGGGACGCCAAGGGCAACTTGCTTCCGGCGAAGAAGGCCAAAGGCGACAACCCGGAGCTGCCGCTGGTGGTGCGCGTTCCGCCTGAGGCGACACATTCTGTGACCAACCTCGACACGGTCCCGATGCACCTGATCCGCGTGGAATTCAAGAACGGCTTTCCGAAGGAGTAGCCCGCCCGCTGCGTCGATGACCTGGATCCGGGGAGACCAAGCACCGCGTCAGGAACCGTTGTCGACGAGGCCGTTCGGCCAGGGGCCCATCCTTGCGGTGGGCCTTCGTCCTGCTTCGCGCCTCCTTCCTCTACGGTCCACGTCCCACACGCCGGCCTTGTGGCGTAGGCCGACCCAGATTGACCCGAAGTCACTCGGGCCAATCGCCGAGTGAAGGTGCACGCCTCCAGCAACAGGAGCAGGAGCAGCAGCAGGAGACGATCCTGGTCCGGGCGGCCCTGGCCCCTGCCGGCCGTCAGGGGGTGAAGACCTCCGTGACCACGGTGACCTTCGACCAGGGCAGCCCCCGGCGGTACGGCGCCGTGTTGGGCCGGTCGGCCGGCGACGAGACCGTGGTCAGGACGGCCACGTACCACCTGCCGGCTTGCAGGAGCCCGGCGGGGATCTTCACCGCGGAACCGGTGGTGACGAACGTGGCGATCAGTGTGGACATGTATCGGTTGCCGGCCGGGTCCAGCTCACGGATCTCCACGTGGACGCTGGTGGGCGTGCCCACGGCGGGGGCTGCCCAGGCCACCACCGGGCCGGTCCCCACCCCGGCCTGTACCGCGAGCGCGTCCTTGCCCCCCACCTTGATGGCCTGCACCGAGGAGACGGCCGGGGCGATCGGGTCCGGTACGGCGCCGATGGGAGCGTAGATCCAGGCCCCACACCTGAACTCGGTCGCAACCCTGGCGCCCGGCGCGGCGCGTATCCTGATGGTGTAGAAGCTGGCCGTCACGAACTCCGTCCAGTTGGGTGGCGCGATCCGGCCGTAGCTGATGGTCCCGTCATCGCGATCGGCCAGGAGAGCTCCGCTGGGCGCGGTCACGCCAAGCAACACCAGGTACTGGTACGGTGAGACCGCGCTTGGAGGCGGCTGCGACGCCACCTGGAGCCGGTAGCCGAAGGTCTGGTGCGCGCCGGGGACCGCCTGGTCGAAGGCGCTGGCGTTCCAGCGGGCCCGGAGCGTCCCGGTCGCAGGCGGGGGCGAGAAGGTCATGGGGGGGAGGTAGGTCAGCCCTCCATTCACCAGGTAGGCGCCGGTCAGCGACGCCGAGGCCACGGCGGTGGACGCGATGTCCCCCGCGGCGCCGACCGGGGCGCTTCGCATCTGCGCGGCGTAGAGCGTGTGGTTCGGCTCGAGCAGGTTCTGGTAGTAGGTGCCCCAGTCGTAGTCCGTGCCGCCGCTGGTGGCCCCCGCGGGGAGCCATGGATCGAAGAGGTCCCAGACCAACGCGTCGTAGCTGTAGATCTGGATCTGGTCTGTCGCCGGGTCCCACGGCCGCAGGGAGGTCCAGGAGAAGGAAGCCAGGGTCCCGAAGGAAGCCGGGTTGATGACGGCCGGCGAGCCGTCTCCCCCGAGGTCGAAGACGTCGGCGCTGCTCTGGAAGTAGAGACTCAAGCCGTTGGTCCAGGTGACGTGCAGCGTGTAGGGGCCGACCGGCACGCCGGCGATGGCCCAGGTGCCTGGGCCGGTGGTGGTGCCGGGATAGACCGTCGAGCCGTCGGCGCCAATCGCCTCCATGGAGGTTTCCCGTTCGCTGGCGACCTGGCTCGAGCTGACCGGGTCGGACCAGACGACGTTGAAGGTGGTCACGGTGACCGTGCGATGGGTCGGCGGTGAGCTGCTGCACGCCGGGAGGAGGGGGGCGGCGGCAAGCAGGAGCGCCACGGCGGCGCCGGCCGGGCGCCGGCACATACGGTGGGTCGGCATCATGGTCGAATCCTCTCAAGCAGCCGGGGAGATCACAACCACGGACGCTGGATTGGAGGCGGCAGGTGCGGCGGACGACCCAGCGGAGTCATCGCACCCAGCTGCCCACCACCGCGCCTCCCACGATCAGCCCCATGGCGGCGAGCGACACCGGGCCGAGCTGGCCGCCGCCAAAGAGGGTGAGCAGCAGCGTGGAGAGGAGCGGCGTCAGGTAGGCGAGCGTCCCGATGGCGCCCGGGTCGCCCTCCTGGAGGGCCCGGTCCCAGAGGTAGAAGGCCGCCCCCAGCGGTCCGAGCCCGATGAGGAGCAGGGGCGGGAGGTCGGCGAGGGTGAAGGTGTAGCGCGGCTCCAGCAGCGCGTGGCCGGCCAGGGAGAGCGCCCCCGAGGCCAGGCAGAAGCCGGAGATGGTGGCCCGGGAGAAGCCCCCCAGCCGGCGCGAGAGGAGCGAGTAGGTGGCCCAGATCACGGCGGCGAGGAGCGCCAGCAGGTATCCGGCCAGGCCGTCAGCCCCGAAGCCGAGCCGCCCGCCGGTGACCAGCAGCGCCGCGCCCGAGAAGCCGAGCAGCGCGCCGACGACGTGGCGCGCCGAGAGCCTGGCGCCGGGCAGGAGCAGCGGCGAGAGCAGCACGATGAGCAGCGGCCAGAGGTAGTTGACCAGGTTGGCCTCGACCGGCGGCGCCAGCCGCAGGGCCATGAAGAGGCAGAAGTGGTAGGCGGAGAGGCCGGTGACGCCGACCAGGAGCGCCCGCGGGCGCAGCGCCGCCAGGGAGAGGTGGCGCAGCCCGAAGACCGAGCCGAGCAGGAGCGAGAGCCCCACCAGCAGGAAGGGCGGCATCTCCCGGAGGCGGACCGAGAGCGTGGCCAGCGAGCCCCAGAGCGCGATGGCGGCGAGGGCGTTCCGGGTGGCGCGCGGGTTCATCGGGCGGGCCTGGTGGGGACGTCGAGGTTCTCTGACCTGCACCCGAGGTCGAGCCCACCCGCCACTCGGCTCCCCGCCGGGCCAGGCCTCACGGCGTGGTCAACCAGGCGATCGCCGCCGCGACCGCCGCCGCGGGGTCCGCCGTCGGCTGGTCCGGCGCGACCGCCCCCCCGTAGGTGACCCCGTTCCGATCCCGGTCCAGCGCGACCAGCAGCTGCAGGGACCCCCCGTCCGAGAGCGAGAAGCTCCAGTTGACGTTCGACACGCCGTAGGTCGCTGCGCCGAAGCTCCGGGTGTTGGGGCGTCCGATGAAGGAGATGGCGATCGCCTCCCCGGCCGAGCCGGTGCCGCCGTCCTGCAGCACGGCGACGCGCGGGGCCGGCGCCCTGAGGGTGTACGGGACCGAGGCGCTCAGCTTGGGCCGACCATCGAAGCAGGCCGCGCCGCCGAAGTACGACCAGGTCAGGGTGGCCCCTGGCGCGAGCGGCGGCGTGGTCATCCCCTCCGGGAAGTAGAACGAGCCCGCCGTCCCCAGGCCCAGCACCGGTCCGATGCCGGCCAGCATCGGCCACATGTTGCCACCGCCGTTCTGGCGAAGGTCCACGATCCAGCCGACCAGCCCGTCCCGGTCCTGGGCCTGGACGGCGGCCTGCAGCTGGTCGGCCAGCTGCGTCGTCGAGAGCGGCGAGCCGGAGTTCCCGGTGACCCGGACGTAGGCGACCCCGGCCGGGAGGACACCGGGATCCGACCAGCCGACCCAGCCCCCGAGCCCCTGGCTCGCCTGGTACAGGCAGGGTCCCTGGCCTCGGCAGATGGCGGTGTGGCGGTCCTGGAGCAGGTCGATGGCGAGCTGGAGCGCCGGGTCGAGACCGTCCAGGGTCGTGGCGCCGGCCGCCGCGGCGCGCACCTGCCGCTCGTAGGCGACCCAATCGACCGCGCTCCGGTGGATGTGGTTCTGCTCGATGAGCGTGAGGACCTCGTCGAGGTACCGGTCGGCCGGGGTGCCGACCGTCCCCGAGGAGTCCCCGCAGGAGACCGTGCCCGCAGCGAGCACGGCGGCGAGCCAGCGCCAGGGGGCCGACGACCAACTTCCACCGGGTGTGCGCTCCATGGTTCCTCCTCCTCGCCGTCGGGTTACGGGTGTTCCCCCTGACGGAGCCCGCCGTCGGGCTGGTCCAGCCGTGCCTGGAGCCACCGCAGCAGTTCCTCGACGGTCGTCTCCACCGAGCTCGAGCCGTGCCCCCCGCGGGCCGCCACCAGCCTCGCCTTGTCCGCCGTCCTCGCCGCGGCCAGGATCTCGTCGTTGCCTGCAGGGTCCACCAGGGCGTCGGCGGCGCCCTGGACCAGGAGCAGCGGGGCGTCGACGGCGGCGGCGTTGGCCGGGCAGGCGGTCATCACCTCCCGCTGCGCCAGCAGGTAGCGCATGCTGAAGTGGCGCACCACCAGCGGATCGCGCTGCCGGCGGAGCGCCTCCTCGCGGTCGGCGGCGTCCTTCACGGCCGCGGGGTCGCCGCCCAGGTCCACGGTGAGCGCCGACCGCCGGAACACCGCGTTGAACGCGAAGGCCAGGTAGTCGGTCGGCGAGGGCCCCATGCCCTCGCCGTAGGTCATCTTGTAGGCCGGGTTGACCAGGACCAGGCCCGCCAGCGGCGGCCCGGCCGTGGCCGCCAGGTGCAGCGCCAGCGTCGCCCCGGCGCTGTGCCCGAAGAGGAAGACGGCCTTCCCGGGGAACATCGCCCGCGTCCGGGCCAGCCCCAGCCGGAGGTCGTCGAGCACCAGGCCGTAGTCGGCGGTGTCGCCTCGCAGGCCGTCCGAGTACCCCGAGCCTCGCGGGTGCAGGACGGTGGTGGCGAGGCCCGCCGCCTGCAGGGCGGAGGTGAACTTCGGGTAGGGCTCCTCGGAGCCGATCTCGGGGCCGAGCACGAAGTAGACGACGCCCCGGGTCCCTCCGGCCGGCGTCGTCGCCGAGAAGTAGAGGCGCGCGCCACGCGCCCCCTCGATCCAGCTGGCCCCGTCCGGCGGCGCCAGCGGGGGCCTGCTCACCCGCTCGAACGAGGCGCACCCGGGCAGGCCGGCCAGGGCGAGGAGGCCAGCCATCACCAGGGGTGCCGCCCCGGCGAGCCTCCGCTCGACCGGTTCGGTCCAGCCGTGCATCGCGAGGCCGAAGGTCGCCCAGTGCACCGGGAGCAGCAGCGTCGCGCCCACCCGCTGCGCGGCCACCGGCGCCTGCTCGGGGCCCAGGTGGACGTCTCTCCAGCGCGGGTCGTAGGCGTTGCCCTCGATCATCGCCGCGTCGAACGGTCCGGGTCGTTCATGACGCCAATCCTCCCACGTCCGCTCGGAGGTCCAGTCCCTTGAAGGTGAGCCAGAGACCGGCGCCCACCTCGAAGAGGATGCTCGGGACGATGTAGGCGAGGTCGATGGTGCACTGCAGGCTCATCATCGAGGCCGGAGCCCCGGGGGCGAGGATGTTGTTGAACGCGGCGAAGAGCATCAGCGAGTAGGAGATCGCCCCGAGTCCGGCCAGCGCCCTCGGAACGACCCTGGACTTGAAGAACAGGAACATGAACAGCAGCATGCCCAGGCTCAGGAAGACCGCGCTGACGGTGTGACCCGCCATGCGCACGCTCAGGTAGAGGCCGACCAGGCCCAGGAGCGACTCCGTCCCGAGCGGGGACAGCGAGGACCGTCCGTTCAAGAGCTGCAAGGCGATGAAGCCGAACAGCACCATGACCGCAGCCAGCGTGGCCTCCACCAGCACCGACGAGAGCGCCAGTGTGGCGAGGTTGGTCCGTGTCGGCTTGAGGATGACGTAGTGGGCCACGGCCAGGATCACCAGGTTGATGGCCATGAGGAGCTCGTAGCCGACTCCGATCCGGAAGAGCGCCTCGTTGGCCATGGCGGCGTGCGCCGTGGCCGTGGCGTCCCCGTCCACGGCGAGCCTGGAGGCCACCAGGAGGTAGTAGTGGATGCCGCCGAGCACCATGAACAGGTAGGCGACGCCTGCGACTCTCGCGGCGCTGCGCCGTGACGCCTGGGGTGTGTCGTTCATGACCGTTCCTCCTCCTGGTTGACCCGCCTGTTCACGGTGAAGGCCCTGGCCGCTCGCGGCGGCGGGAGCACCCGCCCGGCTGCGGCCTGGCCCATGGCGGTCATGGCTGGCCTCCTGTCCCGTCGGCGGCCCGCGGTGGCGGCCGGCCCGGGCCGTCTGACATTCTGACCGCACCTGTCATTCTGTCATGATTGACAACCGGACAAAAAATGTCAAGAGTCAGATCGATGGCCGACGACCGACGGCAGCAGATCCTCAAGGCGGCGCTGGACGTGTTCATGCGCTACGGCTACCGCCGGGCCACCATGGACGACATCGCGCGCGAGGTCGGCAAGTCGCGGCCGGCGCTCTACCTCAGCTTCCCCAGCAAGGAGGCCCTCCTCATCGGCGTGGTGGAGATGGGGCATGACGCGATGTTCCGCGCCATCGAGGCCGGGCTCCCCGGCCAGGGCTCGCTCTCGGCCAGGCTGGAGTACGTGTTCGAGCTCTGGAGCGTGCGGTCCTTCGAGCAGATCGCCCGCTCACCCGCCGCCAGCGAGCTGATGAACGGCAACTACGCCTTCGCGAGCGACGTGTTCGAGCGGGGCGCGAAGCGGCTCGAGGCCATCCTCAGCGGGATCATCCGCGCCGGCGTCGCCGCTCCCGCCGCCCTGCACCCCTCGGCCGAGGTCCGGGCGCGGATCATGATCGCGGCGGCCCACGGCTTCAAGACCGTGGCCAAGGACACGCAGGAGATGCGAGCGTTCCTCCACGACCTGGTCCGCATGACCGTGGCGGGACTGCCGGCGGAGGGAGGGCCGAGTCGCCCCCCTCGCCCGCCCCGGCCCCGGAAGGCCCGGCGGGCGACCAACTGACGAGGGCGCGGCGCGGGCGGCGCTGGACCGGGCCCGGGAGGCGGCGCTGGGCAAGGACATCCGGCTGGGCGGGGGCGTGGCCACCGTCCGCCAGTACCTCGCCGCCGGGCTCATCGACGAGCTCCACCTGGCGCTCTCCCCGGTGCTGCTGGGCCGGGGGGAGCACGTCCTCGCCGGCATCGACACGGCGGGCCTCGGCTACACGTGCACCGAGCACGTCGCCTCGGACCTGGCGACCCACGTCGTCCTGACGAGGTGATCCTACCCTCCGGGGAACAGCGCGCCGTTCACTTCATCGCGCCTGGCGCAGCAGTACGGACGGGCCGGCTCACCAGCCCACCGCCACCTCGAACCCGCCCACGGCGAGGCGCTTGACGTCGAAGGGCATGGGCTCCCCCTCCTTCATCATCGCGTTCAAGCGCGGGTCCTTCATCACCGCCGCGTTGACCCGGTCGCGGTGGGCGCGCGAGCGGTAGACGATGAAGGAGAAGACCACCGTCTCCCCGGCCTTGAGCCGGGCCAGGCGCGGGAAGCCCATGCCGTAGGGGACCTGCAGGTCCTCGCCGACGCACTCCGTGTAGGAGAGCGCGCCGTGGTCCTTCCAGACCCTGGCGCCCAGCCTGGCCTGGCGCAGGTAGGCCTTCACCTTCCGCTTCTGCAAAGGAATCACGAAACCGTCGACGTACCTGGCCATGTCACGCTCCTCCGGGTCGAGTGGACCCACGCCGGTTCATTGCGAGGCGCCCCCGGTCCGCGCAAGGGATTCCATGGACCCGGCCGAGGGACCCTGGGACGGACGGCGCTAACCCGGCGGGAGCGTGGCCAGGAACCCTCGCACCGCGGCGCCGTACTCGGCCGGGCAGTCGAGCTGGACCGAGTGGCCGCAGCCGGCCAGGCCGGCCAGCCTGCCGCCGGGGATGGCGGCCGCGCCCGCGGCCATGACGTCGCGGGTCCAGCCACCATGCAGGAACGGGCTGGGGATGAGCCGGTCCTCCTCGCCGAAGACCACCAGCGCCGGCGCCTTCACCTGCCCCAGGCTCTGCCGGACGAAGTCGTTCTCGGCCAGCCCCTGGACGCTGCGGACCTGGGCGTAGGCGTAGGCGTCGAACTCCGGCGTCCCCACCACCCGCACCCGCTCCTCCACCAGCCACTCCAGCTCCGGCCGGAAGCGCTGGAAGTTGGCCTGGGCCACCGATCCCCAGATGCCGTACTCCGGCGTCTTCTTCACCAGCACCGTGGCGAAGACCGCCTTGAACCAGGCCTTCTCGCGCTGGGTGAAGACCTCGAACCCGGCCGGCGAGGTCAGCACCAGGGCGCGGACCTCCTCCGGGTAGCGGATGGCCCAGGAGAGCGCGGTCTGCCCGCCCATGGAGTGGCCCACCACCACGGGCCGCTTCACCCCCAGCTGCGCCGCCAGCTCGCGGGCGGCGTCGGCCATGGCCTCCATGGTGTAGGGGAAGGAGGCCGGCTTGTCCGACTTGCCGTAGCCGGGCAGGTCGAGCGCCACCACGTGCCAGCCCTCGGCGGCGAAGGCGTCGAGCTGGAACCACCAGAACTTGAGGTAGCTGCCCAGGCCGTGGACGAAGACCAGCGTGCCCTTGGCCCCGCCCTTCCCCAGCTCCACGTAGGCCACCCGCGGCGGCCGGGCCATGCCGTAGGTGCGGGCGGTCTCGGGCAGCTCGCGGAAGGCCACCGGCCAGGGCTGGCCGCCCGGTCCGGCGTAGGGGAGCTCGGCGAAGGGGCGCGGTGGCAGCGACGAGTAGCGGGGAGTGCAGGCGACCAGCGCCAGCAGGGCGAGGGAGAGCGTGACGGTGCGCGTGGTGGTCATGGCGGGCCTCGCTAGAACGCGTACCAGGTGAAGGTGGTGAAGACCGCGTAGGGGTTCTGCTTGACGACCGAGGTCTCGCCGTCGAACCAGTCGCCCTTCACCATGTAGCCGGCGTGGAGCCCCAGGGTCATCAGGTAGCGGATGGTGTACTTGAGCTCGGCGTTCACCTCGGTGCCGAGCACCTTGCCCCGCGGGGTGACGCTGCCGGCCAGGGTGGCGGGGCGGACCGCGCTGCGGGCGTGCCCCAGCCCGACCTTGAGGTTGAGGGTGTGGGGGACCAGGTCCCAGGCGGCGGTGGCCAGCAGCGCCTCCAGGCCGGCCCCCTGGTTGGAGAGGTCGGTGACGGCGCCGGTGTAGTTGTTGACGGTGCTGGTGAAGGGGAAGAGGAGCAGCATGCGGTGGTTGAACCAGACCGCGCCCGGCAGGCCGTAGTAATTGAGCGTGAAGGCGCCGCGGTAGGTGCCGTCGCTCGGGTCAGAGTCGCCGCTGGAGTAGACCCCCTCCAGGGTGGCCACGTCGTTGACGGTCCGTCCGTAGTTCCAGAGCAGCTCGGCGTCGGCCGAGAGCCCGCGCACCGCGACGTGGCGGTTGAGCAGCGTGTCCGGCTTGTTCGAGTCGAAGCGGCCGCCGTTGTACATCACGAACCCAGTGGCCCCGAGCGGCCCGGCCTTGAAGTCGATGTTGTGGTGGGCGTTCAGCCCCAGCCAGCCGACCCAGCCGGAGGGGCGGTCGATGGCGAAGGGGGTGGTCCCGGTGAAGGTGGAGAGGCCGCCGGAGGAGGGCCCGGAGCGGACCAGCCCCTCGTAGGCGTAGCCGTCCCCCTTGGTGTCGTCGCGCAGGAACCAGAGCGAGCCGCCCACCCAGGTGCCCGGCCTCACCTCCGAGGCGTGGTCGGCCATGGCCAGCCAGGCGTACTTGATGCGCGGATCGTCCACGGTGGCCTTGTCGGGCTGGGCGCCCTGCATGGGGAACCACCCCAGGCGGCTGCGGCCCCAGCGCTGCGAGAAGAGCTGGATGCCGGTGGCGTCGGTGCCGGCGAAGGCCAGCTTGTAGCCGGTGCGGGTGATGTCGAAGAGCGAGCTGCGGGTCGGATCGAGCGGGTTGTCGTAGAGCGGCTGGGTGCCGATGAGGACGGTGAGGAGGTCGGGATCCCTCCAGGGGTAGAGGGCGACGTTGACGTTCTTGGTCTGGATGTTGACCTGGTCGGCGTTGAGGCCGCCGCCCTCGTTGGGCTGCACGGTGTTGGCGGCCCGGCCCCAGACGTAGTCGATCTCGAACTGGGCGCGGAAGGAGGCCCGGCCGTCGAAGAAGTTGGGGGTGTACTCGATGACCGGGATCCAGCGCTGCTCCACCCAGAAGCCCGGCCCGGTCTTGCCCACGTAGACCCGGCTGCCGGCCAGCTCGCCCAGGGGCCCGAGGGCGACGCCCTTGAGGCCGGTGGGATCGCCCACGGCGTTGGTGACCGAGACGCGGGAGAAGAAGTAGTTGATGAGCCGGAGCTGCTGCGGCTCGGCGTCGTGCACCCGGGCCTGACCGTCGTACCACTCCGGGAAGTAGGCGCCCGGCACCGAGGGTGTCTGGGCGCCGGCGCCGAGCGGGGCGAGGAGCAGGGCGGCCAGGAGCGCGCGGTGGGCACGAGGCGAGACGGGCATGTGGAACCTCCGGTGGACGGCGTCGGGGTGGGGAGGAGGGCCGGCGACCGCGGGGCCGCCGGCCCGCCACGGCCGCTAGTTGAGGCGGTAGGTCTGGACCGCGTTTCCGGTGAAGGCCACGGTGTTCAGGATCACGCCGGTCGCCCCCACCGCGCCATCGGCGCAGCGGTTGTGGGTGGCCTGGGCCCCGAA
This sequence comes from Anaeromyxobacteraceae bacterium, assembly GCA_032654565.1. Classification (GTDB taxonomy): domain Bacteria; phylum Myxococcota; class Myxococcia; order Myxococcales; family Anaeromyxobacteraceae; genus JADKCZ01. Next base: position 73,234 of record JAULAX010000014.1, read on the forward strand.
GAAGAGCTCGAGCCGCACGGTCTTGCCGTCGGCCGAGAAGGCGCCGCGGCCCGCCTGGGTGAAGCCGGTGTAGGTGACGTCGATGTCGAAGCAGGTGCCGTTGCCGGCCACGTTGCTGATGGCGACGGTGGTGGAGCTGAAGGTGAGCGGGCTGCCAAAGGCGGTGGCGTTGTCGCAGGTCCCGACGCTGCCCACGGTGGGGGCGCCGTTGAGCGTGCCGAGCTGGCTGGTGACGTTCCAGGTCCCCGCGGCGATGGAGATGGAGGTGCTCTTGTAGCACTGCGTGGACGCGCCGTAGTTGACGTTCTGGTTGAAGCCGTTCGGGTGGGTCGGGATGTCGGCGCCGGTCATCAGCATGGTCTTGCCGTTGAGGTAGGTGGTGATGGCGGCCGCGGTGGTGAGGGTGGGCGGCGGGGTGACGGCGGGATCGGAGGAGCCACAGGCGGCGAGGGCGAGGGCGGCGACGGTGCTGGCGATGAGCTTCTTCATGGACGACTCCTTGGTCGGTGCTGCGGGGTGGGGATCAGGTCGGGGGTCAGGTCAGGGATCAGGTCGAGGCTCGAGGGTGGCGAGGCGGCGCAGCTCGGTCTTGAGGATCTTGCCGGCGGCGGAGACCGGCATGACCTCCAGCCGGGTCACCTGCTTCGGCACCTTGTAGCGGGCCAGGCGGTCGCGCAGGTGCCGGAGCAGCGCCTCCGGCTCCACCGCCGCCCCCGGCTTCACGGTGACGTAGGCGTGGCCGGCCTCGCCCCAGCGGGCGTCGGGGACGCCCACCACCGCCGCCAGCGCCACCGCCGGGTGGGCCAGCAGCGCCGCCTCGATCTCCAGCGGGTAGACGTTCTCGCCGCCGGAGATGAACATGTCCTTGCGCCGGCCGGCGATGGTGAAGAACCCCTCGGCGTCGCGACGGGCCAGGTCGCCGGTGTGGAGCCAGCCCTCGCCGTCGATGGCCGACGCGGTGGCGGCCGGATCGCCCCAGTAGCCGCCGCAGCAGGCCGGGCCGCGCAGCAGCAGCTCGCCCACCTGGTCGTCGCCGACCGGGCGGCCGGCCTCGTCGACCAGGCGGGCCTCGACGAACTGGTTGACCCGCCCCACCGTGCCGGCCTTTCGCGAGGCGTCGGCCGGGTCCATGGAGAAGACGCCGGGGCCGAACTCGGTCATGCCGAAGCCCTGCTTGAAGGGGGCGGCGTGGACCGCCTGCCAGGCGTCGCGCAGCGGTGCCGGCAGCGGGGCGCCGCCGGAGGTGAGGAAGCGCAGGCGGGAGAGGTCGGCGCCGGCGAAGCCCGGGGCCTCGAGCAGCTGCTGGTACTGGGTGGGCACCGCGAAGAAGACGGTGACCGCCTCGGCGGCGAGCAGGGCCAGCGCCTGGGCGGCGTCCCAGCGGCGCATCAGCACCACCCGCCCACCCAGGGTGAGCAGCGGCAGCGTGTACACGAAGAGCCCCCCGGTGTGGAACATGGGGGTGTGGGTGATGGTCACGTCGCCGGGGCGCAGCTCGTGGACCGCGGTGGTGAAGGTGTTCCAGGCCACCTGCCGGTAGGTCACCTGGGCGGCCTTGGGCTGGCCGGTGGTCCCGCCCGTGAAGAGCAGGCAGAGCGGGTCCTCCAGCCGGAAGCCGGGGTCCTCCACCGGCTCCGCCCGCGAGGCGGCCAGGGCCTCGCGGTAGTCGAGCGAGCCGGGCAGGCCGGGCGGCTCGAGGTGGAGGAGGCGCGGCGCGGGGAGCGGGGCGGCGGCGACGGCGGCGGCCACCAGCGGGCCGAGCTCGCCGGAGAAGAGCAGCACGGCCGGCGAGGTGCGCCCCAGCTGCCCGGCCAGCTCGGCGGCGTGGAGCCGCCAGTTGTAGGGCACCAGCAGCGCCCCCAGCTTGCCGCAGGCGAAGAGCGCGTCCAGCACCTCGACCCCGTTCAAGGCCACCAGGCCGACCCGATCGCCGCGACCGACGCCGCCCCGGTCGCGCAGCCAGGCCGCCAGCCGGTTGGCGCGCTGGTCGAGGTCGGCGTAGGTGAAGCGGCCGCCGGCCCCCTTGGCGACGTCGACCACCGCCTCCCGGCCCGGCCAGTAGCTCGCCCCTCGCGCCGCCCAGTCGCCGAAGTACACGAGTCCTCCCGGTCAGGCGGTCCAGCGGAAGAGGGCGGTGGCCATGGCCAGCCCGCCGCCGCTGGCGCACAGGGCCACCAGGTCGCCGGGGCGCACCCGGCCGGCGCGCACCGCGTCGTCGAGCGTCATGGGGATGCAGGCGCTGCCGGTGTAGCCCCACTTGTCCATGGTCCAGTGGGTCTTGCTCATGGGCTGGCCCAGCGCCGCCATGGTGGCCTCGATGGTGCGCAGGTTGAGCTGGGTGAAGACGAAGAGGGCCACGTCGTCGACGCCGAGGCCGGCCCGCTCCAGCACCCCCTGCAGCAGCACCGGCCAGCGCTCGGTGTTGAAGGTGGCGGGGAACTTGCGGACGAAGCGCACCGCCGGCGCCCCCTCGGCCGCCACCCGCTCCGGCGTGGCCGGGTGGAGGGTGCCGCCGGTGTAGATGCCCAGGGCGTCGTGGTACTCGCCGTGGGCCTCGAGCCGGGCGCCGACGAACCCCGGCGCCTCCCCCGCCCCCAGCACCACCGCCCCGGCGCCGTCGGCGAAGAGGGTGCAGGTCTTCTTGTCGGTCCAGTCGATGAAGCGGGACATGCCGTAGGCGCCCACCACCAGCACGTGGTGGTAGGCGTCGTCGGCGGCGATGGTCTTGGCGGCCACGTCGAGCGCGGTGACGAAGCCGGCGCAGGCGCAGTTGAGGTCGTAGGTCCCGGCCCGCCGCGCCCCCAGCTTGTGCTGCACCACCGAGGCGGTGGCGGGGCTTGGCTGGTCGGGGGTGTCGGTGGCCACGATGATCAGGTCGAGGTCCTGGGGCGACAGCCCGGCGCGGGCCAGGGCGTCGCGGGCCGCGGCGACGGCCAGGTCGCTGGTGACCTCGTGGTCGGCCATCAGGTGGCGCTGGCGGATGCCGACGTTCTCCACCAGCCAGGCGTCGAGGGGCTGGCCGAGGCGGGCCTCCAGCTCGGCGTTGGAGACGACCCGCTCCGGGACGTAGCGCCCGGTGGAGAGGATGCGGGCCCGCCTCACGCCCGCCTCCGGGCCGGGGCGCGGCGGGTGGGCCTCGGCGGCGGCCCTGCGCCCGGCGCCGCCATGCCGTCGCGGACCAGGGCCACCGCGGCGTCCAGCACCGCCTCCATGCCCTTGCCCCGCCCCCAGAGCACGTAGCGCATGCCGAGGAAGTCGGCGATGCCCATGAGCGCGTAGGCCAGCACCTCGGGGTCGACGCGCCGCACCTGTCCGCGCCGCTGGGCCCGGGCCAGGGCCTTGGCGTAGGGGGCGGCGAAGCTGCGGTAGTAGCGGCGGAAGCAGGCCTCGTCGATGAACTCGGTCTGCCGCACCACCCGGTAGAGCAGCCGGTGGCGGGAGGTGAAGGCGAAGAAGGCGCGGAACCCCTCGCGCTCCACCTCCATCCGGTCGGCCAGCCCGGCGATGGCGGCGGCCAGCTCGGCGCGCAGCCTCTCCCCCAGCCCGTCCACCACCTCGACGAGCAGCGACTGCTTGTCCTCGAAGTAGACGTAGAAGGTCCCCAGCGCCACCCCGGCCTCCCGGGTGATGTCGGAGATCGAGGCGCGCTCGAAGCCGCGCTCGCCGAAGACCACCTCGGCCGCCTCCACCAGCTTCTGCCGGGTGCGCTGCCCGCGGGCGGTGGCGGGGCGTGGAGTTGAATTCCGATTCATGTTTCATGTAAGGGTAGGGAGTCGCGGCGAGGATGTCAAAGGCTGATTGAGGGGAGACCAGCGTGGAGCTCGACCAACTGAAGGTGATCGTGACCGGCGGGGCGCAGGGCATGGGGGCGCACTTCGCCGCCCGCCTGCACCAGGCCGGCGCCCGGGTGGCGGTGGGCGACGTCAACGAGGCCGGGCTGGCGGCGCTGCCGGCCGGGGTGGAGCGGCGCCGGCTCGACGTCACCGACGAGGCCGACGTGGCCGCCTTCGTGGCCTGGGCCTCCGGGCGGCTCGGTGGCCTGAACGCCCTGGTGAACAACGCCGGCATCATCCGCGACGGGCTGCTGGTGAAGCGCGACCGGCAGAGCGGTGAGATCACCACCCTCTCCAGGAAGGACTGGGACGCCGTCATCGGCGTCAACCTCACCGGCGCCACGCTCATGGCCCGGGAGGTGGTGGCCGCCATGGCCCGGGCCGGCACCCGCCCCGGCGTGCTGGTCAACATCTCCTCGGTCTCCCGCCACGGCAACCGCGGCCAGTCCAACTACGTGGCCGCCAAGGCGGCGCTGGTGGCCAACACCGTCACCTGGGCGCGCGAGTTCGCCGCCTTCGGGGTGCGGGTCGGCGCCGTGGCGCCCGGCATGGTGGAGACCCCCATGACCCAGGGCATGAACCAGAAGGCCCGCGACGCCCTGGTGGCGGCCATCCCGGTGGGGCGCATCGGCCTGCCCGAGGACATCTGGCGCGCCGTCCGCTTCGTGCTGGAGTGCGACTACTTCGACGGCCGCTGCGTCGACGTCGACGGCGGCCTGGTGATGTAGCCTTGCCGCCCCTCCGGCCCGCATGGCAGCGTGAACCACCCCGCAGCTCACCAACTTCCACGACGAGGAGTGACCCCCATGACGCAGCGTAGAGCGTTCGGCGCCGCCATCCTGGCGGCCTTCACCCTGCTTCCCCCCTCCCCGGCCGGCGCCCAGGGACCCGACATCACCATCGCCCATGTCTACAGCCGCACCGGGCCGCTGGAGGCCTACGGCAAGCAGACCGCCGCCGGCTTCCTCATGGGGCTGGAGTACGCCACCCAGGGCACCATGACGGTGGCCGGCCGCAAGCTGGTGGTCATCGAGAAGGACGACCAGGGCAAGCCGGACCTGGGCAAGAGCCTGCTGGCGGCCGCCTACGCCGACGACAAGGTCGCCCTGGCCGTCGGCCCCACCTCCAGCGGCGTGGCCCTGGCCATGCTGCCGGTGGCCGAGGAGTACCAGCGCCTCCTGCTGGTCGAGCCGGCGGTGGCCGACGCCATCACCGGCGACAAGTGGAACCGCTACGTCTTCCGCACCGGCCGGAACTCCTCGCAGGACGCCATCTCCAACGCCGTGGCCCTCGACAAGCCCGGGGTGAGCATCGCCACCCTGGCCCAGGACTACGCCTTCGGCCGCGACGGGGTGAAGGCCTTCCGCCAGGCGGTGAAGAGCGCCCGCATCGTCCACGAGGAGTACCTGCCCACCAGCACCACCGACTTCACCGCCGGGGCCCAGCGGCTCATCGACCAGCTCAAGGACCTGCCCGGCCGCAAGGTGATCTGGATCCTCTGGGCCGGCGCCGGCAACCCCTTCAAGATCGCCGACCTGGAGCTGAAGCGCTACGGCATCGAGATCGCCACCGGCGGCAACATCCTGCCGGCCATGGCCGCCTACAAGCAGCTGCCCGGGATGGAGGGGGCCAGCTACTACTACTACGAGATCCCCAGGAACCCGGTGAACGCCTGGCTGGTGGCCGAGCACCAGAAGCGCTTCAACGCACCGCCCGACTTCTTCACCGCCGGGGGGATGAGCGCCGCCATCGCCGTGGTCGAGGCGCTGCGCAAGACCTCCGGCGACACCGCCACCGAGAAGCTCATCGGGGCCATGGAGGGGCTCTCCTTCGAGACCCCCAAGGGGAAGATGACCTTCCGCAAGGAGGACCACCAGGCCATGCAGAGCATGTTCCACTTCCGCATCAAGGTGGACCCGGCGGTGGCCTGGGGGATCCCGGTGCTGGTGCGCGAGATCAGGCCCGACGAGATGAACGTCCCCATCCGCAACAAGCGCTGAGGGACCGGGCCGCGTGCTCGAGACCCGCGCACTCACCGTTCGCTTCGGCGGCCACCTGGCCGTCGACCACGTGAGCTGCACCTTCTCGGCGGGCACGCTCACCGCCATCGTCGGTCCCAACGGCGCCGGCAAGACCACCTACTTCAACCTGATCTCCGGGCAGCTCCCCGCCAGCGAGGGCCAGGTGCTGCTCGACGGCGAGGTGCTCACCGGGCTGCCGGCCCCGCTGCGGACCCGCCGCGGCCTGGGGCGGGCCTTCCAGCTCACCCAGCTCTTCCCCGGGCTCTCGGTGCAGGAGAACGTCCGGCTCGCCGTCCAGGCGCGGGAGCAGGGGCGCGGCCACGCCGGCCTCGACCTGCTGCGGGTCTGGCTCGACCGGACCGGGTGGATCGAGGAGGCCCGGGACCTGCTGGCCCGGGTCCAGCTCGACGGCAAGGCCGACCTGGCCGCCAGCAGCCTCTCCCACGGCGACCAGCGCAAGCTCGAGGTGGCGCTGCTCATGGCCCTCGACCCCAAGGTGTACCTGTTCGACGAGCCCACCGCCGGGATGAGCGTCGACGACGTCCCGGTCATCCTCGACCTGGTCCGCGCCCTCAAGTCGAGGCGCGACCGGGCCATCCTGCTGGTGGAGCACAAGATGGACGTGGTCCGCGAGCTCGCCGACCGGATCGTGGTGCTCCACAACGGGCGGCTGGTGGCCGACGGCGAGCCGGCCGCGGTCATCGCCTCGCCGGTGGTGCAGCAGGCCTACCTGGGGCTGGCGCCGGTGGAGGGCGGGGCGTGACCGCCGCCGTCGACGCCGTGCTGCGCCTGGAGGGGGTCCACACCCACGTCGGCGCCTACCACATCCTCCACGGGGTGGACCTGGAGGTCCCCCGGGGCCAGGTGACCATGCTGCTGGGGCGCAACGGCGCCGGCAAGACCACCACGCTGCGCACCATCATGGGGCTGTGGCCGGCCAGCCAGGGGGCGATCCGCTTCGAGGGCGAGTCGATCGGCGGCCCCGGCGGCCAGCAGCCCACGCCCGACATCGCCCGCCGCGGCATCGCCTACGTGCCCGAGGCCATGGGCATCTTCGCCGACCTGACGGTGGGCGAGAACATGCTGCTGGCGGCGCGCCAGGCCCGCCGCATCGAGGAGCTCGACGCCGGCCGGCTGGAGTGGATCTTCGGCCTCTTCCCGGCGCTGCGGAGGTTCTGGCTCCACCCCGCCGGCAAGCTCTCCGGCGGCCAGAAGCAGATGCTGGCGGTGGCCCGGGCCATCTGCGAGCCGCGCCAGCTGCTGCTGGTCGATGAGCCCAGCAAGGGGCTGGCCCCGTCCATCGTCCAGAACCTGGTGACCGCCTTCGCCGAGCTGAAGCGGCAGGCCACCACCGTCCTGCTGGTGGAGCAGAACTTCTCGGTGGCCCGCCAGCTGGGCGACCGGGTGGCGGTGATGGACGGCGGCCGGGTGGTCCACGCCGGGGCCATGGCCGCGCTGGCCGACGACGAGGCGCTGCAGCAGCGGCTGCTCGGGCTCTCGCTGGGGGCGCACCCGTGACCGACGCCGACGACGCCGCCAAGGCCACGGCCGCAGCCGGGAGCGCCATCCCGGGCGCCCGCCGCGACTTCGCGCCGCTGCTGCTGCTGCTGGCCGTAGCCCTGGCCGGGCTGCCGCTGGTCGGCCGTGGCAGCACCTGGGTCACCCTCACCGTGGCCGGGCTGGCCATGGGCATGATCATCTTCATCGTCGCCTCCGGGCTCACCCTGATCTTCGGGCTCATGGACGTGCTCAACTTCGGGCACGGGGTCTTCATCGCCCTCGGCGCCTTCGTGGCCACCTCGGTGCTCTCCCGCCTCACCGGGTGGACGGGCGGGACCGCCTGGGCCCCGCAGCTGGCCGCGGTGCTGCTGGCCATGGCAGCGGCGGCGGCGGTGGCCGGGGCGGTGGGCTGGGCCTTCGAGCGGGTCATCGTCCGGCCGGTGTACGGCCGCCACCTCAAGCAGATCCTGGTCACCATGGGCGGGATGATCGTCGGCGAGGAAGTCATCAAGATGGTCTGGGGCCCGGAGCAGATCCCTCTCCCGCTCCCCGGCTTCCTGCGCGGGGCGGTGCTGCTCGGCGACGCCGCGGTGGAGCGCTACCGGCTCCTGGCGGTGGTGGTGGGGGCGCTGGTGCTGGTGGCCATGCTGCGGATCCTCAACCACACCAAGGTGGGGCTGCTGGTGCGGGCCGGGGTGCAGGACCGCGAGATGGTCGAGGCCCTCGGCTACCGGATCAACCGGCTCTTCGTGGCGGTGTTCGTGGCCGGGTCGGCGCTGGCCGGGCTGGGCGGGGTGCTCTGGGGCCTGTACCAGCAGAGCGTCACCGCCCAGATCGGGGCCCAGGTGAACGTGCTCATCTTCATCGTCATCATCACCGGGGGGCTGGGCTCCACCCTGGGGTGCCTGGTGGGCGCGCTGCTGGTCGGGCTGGTGGCCAACTACACCGGCTTCCTGGTCCCCAAGCTGGCGCTCTTCTCCAACATCGCGCTCATGGTGGGCGTGCTGCTGTGGCGGCCCCGCGGCCTCTACCCGGTGACCGACCGGTGAAGGGGACCGTGCTGCAGCGACTCCTCTCCCACGACCTGCCCCGCAGCCGCTGGCTGGGGGCCGCCCTGCTCCTGGTCCTGGCCGGGCTGGTGCTCACCCCGGCGCTCTTCCCCGGCAGCCGGGCCATGGGGGTGGCCGCCAAGCTGATGGTCTTCATCCTGCTGGTGGGGAGCTACGACCTCCTGCTCGGCTACACCGGCATCGTCAGCTTCGCCCACACCATGTTCTTCGGCATCGGGGCCTACGGCGTGGCCATCGCCAGCACCCGGCTGGGCCCGGGCTGGACGGCGGTGGCGGTGGGGCTGGCCGGGGCCACCGCCCTGTCGCTGGTGCTCTCGGTGGTCATCGGCCTCTTCAGCCTGCGGGTGAAGGCCATCTTCTACGCCATGATCACGCTGGCGGTGGCCTCGGCCTTCCAGACCCTGGCCTCCCAGCTCTCCGAAGTCACCGGCGGCGAGGACGGCCTCACCTTCCGCAACCCCGCGGCGCTGAGCCCGTCGTTCCACCCGCTGGAGCAGCCGGTGCTGGGCGTGGCCGTGGACGGCAAGCTCCTCACCTACTACCTGCTCCTCGCGGTGGCGCTGGGGGGCTTCCTCCTGCTGCTGCGCATCGTCAACTCCCCGTTCGGCCGCGTCCTCCAGGCCATCCGCGAGAACGACTTCCGCGCCGAGGCTCTCGGCTACCGCACCGTGGTCTACCGCACCGTGGGCAACGTGCTGGCCGCCCTCCTCGCCACCCTGGCCGGCGCGCTGCTGGCGCTCTGGCTGCGCTACACCGGGCCGGACACCACGCTGGCCTTCGAGATCATGCTCGACATCCTGCTGGTGGTGGTCATCGGCGGCATGGGGACCATCTACGGCGCGGTGCTGGGGTCGGCGGTCTTCCTGCTGGCCCAGAACTACCTGCAGGACCTGCTCCGCGCCGGCGCCGGCGCCCTGGCCGGGGTCCCGGTGCTCTCCACGCTGGTCTCGCCCGACCGCTGGCTGCTCTGGATGGGGCTGCTCTTCGTGCTCTCGGTCCGCTACTTCCCCACCGGCCTGGTGGGCCGGCTGCGCGGCGCCGCCGGGGAGCGGACACCATGAGCGGCGGCCCGACCTCCTGCTACCTCGCCTGCCTGGGGCGCGAGCTCCACTACACCGAGTGGGGCGCCGGGCACCCCGAGACGGTGGTGGCCTGGCACGGCCTGGCCCGCACCGGCCGCGACTTCGACGCGCTGGCCGCGCACCTGTCGCGGCGCTGGCGGGTGATCTGCCCGGACACCATCGGCCGGGGGCTCTCGCAGTGGAGCCCGGCCCCGGCCGATGAGTACCGCCTCCCCTTCTACGTGGCGCTGGCGGAGGCGCTGCTCGACGGCCTGGCCGTGGCCCGCTGCCACTGGGTCGGCACCTCCATGGGCGGCGCCGTCGGGCTGCTGGGGGCGGCCACCGCGCTGCGCGGGCGCATCCAGCGGCTGGTGCTCAACGACCACGGACCCCAGCTGGCCGGCGCCGCCATCGCCCGCATCGGCGCCTACGCCGGGAGCCCGCCGGCCTTCGCCACCGTCGGCGAGCTGGAGCGCTACTTCCGCACCGTCTACGCCCCCTTCGGCTCGCTCGACGACGCCGAGTGGCGCCGGCTCACCGAGACCTCGCTGCGGCGGCTGCCCGACGGACGGGTGACGCCGCACTACGACCCGGCCGTGGCCCGGCAGTTCCAGCACCACCCCGGCGAGTACGACCTGTGGGCGGCCTGGGACACCCTCGACCTCCCGGTGCTCTGCCTGCGCGGAGCCCAGAGCGACCTGCTGCTCCCCGAGACCGCGGCCCAGATGCAGGTCCGCGGGCCGCGGGCCCGGGTGGTCGAGCTCCCCGGCGTGGGGCACGCCCCGGCCCTGAACACCCCGGAGCAGCTGGCCCTGGTCGAAGGCTTCCTCGCCGGCACCTGAAGACCGACGCCCGTCTGGCGCCGCCTCCACCCTCGGTGGTAGGAGGATCCCTCCGGCACCAGCGCAGCGCCTCACTCCTGGGAGGGCTCCATGCAGTCGAGCATCCTGACCGTGGTCTTCCTCCCCGTGGCCCTGGGCATCATCATGCTCGGCCTGGGGCTCTCCCTGACCCTCGAGGACTTCAAGCGGGTGGTCCTCTACCCCAAGGCGGTGGTCCTCGGCCTGGCCTGCCAGATGCTGGTCCTGCCGGCCATCTGCTTCGGCCTGGCCAAGGCCTTCGCCCTCCCCCCCGAGCTGGCCGTCGGCCTGATGCTGCTGGCCGCCTCGCCGGGCGGCGCCACCGCCAACCTCTTCAGCCACCTGGCCCGCGCCGACGTGGCGCTCAACATCACCCTCACCGCGGTCAACAGCGTGCTCTCGCTCTTCACCCTGCCCTTCATCGTCAACTTCGCCCTGGTGGCCTTCGTCGGCGAGGGCAAGACCCTGCCCCTGCAGGTCGACAAGGTGCTGCAGGTCTTCGCCATCGTGCTCATCCCGGTCTCCATCGGCATGGTGGTCCACGCCCGGGCGCCCCACCTGGCCGCCAGGATGAACAAGCCGGTCCGCCTCATGTCGGCGCTCCTGCTGGTCATGGTGATCGCCGCCACCGTGCTCAAGGAGCGGGCCAACATCGTCGAGTTCTTCCGCCAGGTGGGGCTGGCGGCGCTGGCCTTCAACCTGGCCAGCATGGCCCTCGGCTACCTGGCCCCGCTCATGCTCCGCCTGCCCCGGCGGCAGGCGGTGGCCATCGGCATGGAGATCGGCATCCACAACGGCACCCTGGCCATCGCCATCGCCTCCAGCCCCTTGCTGCTCAACAACTCCACCATGGCCATCCCGCCGGCCATCTACAGCCTGATCATGTTCTTCACCGCCGCCGCCTTCGGCTTCGCGGTCAGCCGTGGCAAGGCCGCACCGGCCCCGGCCCAGGCGCCGGCCTGAGCGGGCCGGGCCGACCGCCCCGGCCGACGCCCGTGGCCTGACGCCGGGTGGTCCGGGCCGCGCCGATCCTCGCCATGACCGCCCCGCACCACCGCCACCTGCCCGTCCACCCGGCGCTGCTGCTGGCGCTGGCGCAGCTTATCTGGGCCGGCAACTTCGTGCTCGGCCGCGCCGTCAGCGCCACCATCCCGCCGGTGGCCCTCTCCTTCTGGCGCTGGGCGCTGGCCCTGGTGGTGCTGCTCCCCTTCACCTTCGGTGAGCTTCGGGCCGGGTGGCCGCTGATCCGCCGCTCGCTCCCGGCGCTGGTGCCGCTCGGCATCCTCGGCGTCGGCAACTTCAGCACCCTGGTCTACATCGGCCTCGGCCAGACCACGGCCACCAACGCCGCGCTCCTCAACTCGGCCTGCCCGGCCTTCATCCTCGTCATCGGGCCGCTCCTCGGCGGCCCGCGCCCCGGCCGGCGCCAGGTGGCCGGCATCGCCCTCTCCCTCACCGGGGTGCTGGCCATCGTCACCCGCGGCGACCCGCAGACCCTGCTCGGGCTCACCTTCAACCGGGGCGACGCCTGGGTGCTGGCCGCGGTCCTCTCCTGGGCCTTCTACACCGTGCTGCTGGCCCGCCGCCCCACCGGGGTCCACCCCATGGCGCTGCTCACCGTGCTGGTGGTGATCGGCCTCGCCTGGATCACGCCGTTCTACGCCTGGGAGCTCTGGCGTGGGGCGCGCGTGACCTGGGACGTTTCGACGCTGGCCAGCCTCGGCTACGTCGGCGTGCTGGCGGCGGTGGTGGCCTACGTGGCCTGGAACCAGGGCGTGGCCGAGCTGGGCGCGGACCGCTCCGGCGCCTTCCTCCACCTGCTCCCGGCCTTCGCGGCGGTGCTGGCGGCGCTGCTGCTCGGTGAGGCCTTCCGCGCCTACCACGCCGCCGGTATCGCGCTGGTGCTGCTCGGCGTCCGGCTGGCCGGCCGCCGCACCTGAGCGGGTGCGCGCCTGGGCACCTGGGCTGCCTCCCTGAGGCCGCTCCTGGGGTCGGCGTCGACCCTGGGTGACGCGGACCTTTGCGGCGCCCCGACCCCTCCGCGGAGCCTTCTTGGCCAAGAGGGCAGGAGCACTGGCAATCGCCCAGCCCGCCTTCGACGCGGCGGACGGTCGCGAAGTTGCAGCGGGGAGCCGGAACCCTAGGGGGGCTCCATCCATGAATCGCGCACTCCGCCTCGCCACGCTCTCGTTCGCCGTCGCACTCGCCGCCTGCAGCGGCAACGACCAGGCCCCGGTGGGGCTCTCGTACACCGCCAGCCCGGCCGTCTACACCGCGGGGTCGGCCATCACGCCCAACCAGCCCCGGGTCGGAGGCGGCGCCGTCACCTCGTTCAGCGTCTGGCCCGCCCTGCCGACCGGCTTGAGCATGTCGGTGACCACCGGCGTCATCGAGGGGACCCCCACGGCCGTCACCGCCGCCGCCGTCTACACCGTCACCGCGGCCAACTCCGGCGGCAACGCCTCGACCGGCCTGCTCATCACCGTGAGCCAGCCGCCGGCCCCGGTCATCGCCACCCAGCCGGTCACGCAGGTGGTGGCCCTCGACCAGGTGGTCACCTTCAGCGTCACCGCCACCGGCGCCGGCACCCTCACCTACCAGTGGCACCGCGACGGCGCCGCGCTGGCCGGCCAGGTGGGGGCCTCGGTCACCACCGACCCGGTCACCTACCTCGACGACGACGCCGAGTTCACCGTGGTGATCACCGACGGCTACGGCGGCGACGTCACCAGCGCCGTCGCCAAGATCCGGCTGGAGGGATTCATCGCCGCCGCCTCGATGGCCACGCCGCGCCAGAACCAGGCCGCCTCGAAGCTGTCCAGCGGCGGCAAGGTGCTGGTCACCGGCGGCTTCTCCATCCACCCGCTGCAGGGCGCCGAGCTCTACGACCCGGCCACCGGCGCCTTCGCGGCCACCGGCAACCTCACCGCGGCCCGGCAGAACCACACCTCGACGCTGCTCGGCAATGGCCAGGTGCTGCTGGTCGGCGGCCAGGGCGGCGTGGGCGGCGGCCTGGCGCTCGACACCGCCGAGCTCTACAGCGCCGGGACGGAGGCCTTCGCCCCCACCACCGGCCTGATGGGCTCGCCGCGGGTCTTTCACACCGCCACCCTGCTGGGCGACGGCACCGTGCTGATCACCGGCGGCCTCTGGAACACCGTGGCCCACTCGCTGGTCTCCTCGGCCGAGGTCTATGACCCGGCCACCAAGACGTTCCTCGCCGCCGGGTCGATGACCACCGGGCGGTACTGGCACACCGCCACGCTCCTCCCCGACGGGCAGGTGCTGATCGCCGGTGGCTACGGCGGCTCCGGCCTCCCGCTCGACAGCGCCGAGCTCTACGACCCGGCCACCGGGCTCTTCACCGCCACTGGCAACATGAACTCGCCGCGCTACGGCCAGACCGCGACGCTGCTGTCGGCCGACGGGCTGGTGCTGGTGGCGGGCGGCTACGGGGCCGGCGTGCTGGCCGGCGCCGAGCTCTACGAGCCGGCCTCGGGCACCTTCCAGACCACCACCGGCGCCCTCAACGTGGCCCGCCAGTTCCACACCGCCACGGCGCTCCCCAGCGGCAAGGTCCTCCTCGCCGGCGGCCTGACCGCCACCGAGGGGCTGGAAAGCGCCGAGCTGTACGACCCGGTCATCGGCACCTTCGCCGTCACCGACCCCATGGAGTTCGAGCGCGCCCACGGCACCGCCACGCTCCTCGACAGCGGCGAGGTGCTGGTGCTGGGCGGCTGGTCCATGAGCGACGCCGGCCTGGCCAGCGCCGAGCTCTTCGCAGGCGCCCCGTGAGCGGCGCCACCGGCCGGATCACCGGACACCGGGCCACATCCTCGCAGACCAGGCTTCGCTTCCTGAAGGGGGCACCACACATGCACCAGAGAACGCTTTCCGGTTTCGCGCGCTTCGCCGTCGCCGCCGTCACCCTGCTGTGCGGAGGCCTGTCGGCGTACGCCCAGGTGGGCGTGCCTGACTACTACGCCAAGCCCAACTACGCGGTGAGCAAGCTCCCCACCGCCTCCTGCCGCGACGCCCTCGGCGTGGTGATGGCCCCGGCCGTGCTCTGCTGGAAGGACAGCGAGTGCCCGGGCTTCCTCCCGCCGTTCGTGATCGGCGCCCAGACCTACCCCGGCGGCTCCACCTGCACCGGGCCGGTCGCCGCCGGCACCGGCATCCGCAAGTTCGTCGACACCCTGCCGGTGCTCTGCCCCCTGGGGGCCACGGACACCCTGGGCAAGTGCCTGCCGCTGGCGGTCCCGGACAAGCTCACCTTCCCCGGCAACGACTACTACGAGCTGGGCGTGAAGGAGTACTTCACCCGGTTCCACACCGACCTGCCCAACCCCGCCAAGCAGCGCGGCTTCCGGCAGATCAACTCCACCGACCCGGCCGTCAACCAGAACCAGTTCCTCGGACCCATCATCGTCGGCCAGTCCTACCGCCCGGTCCGCATGAAGTTCGTCAACGAGCTGGGCATCGGCGCCGCCGGCGCCCTCAACCTCCCGGTCGACACCACCCTCCCCGGCGTCGGCGACGGCCCGGACGGGACCCGCTTCACCGAGAACCGGATCGCCATCCACCTGCACGGCGGCAACTCGCCGTGGATCAGCGACGGCACGCAGCACCAGTGGACGGTCCCGGCCGGCGAGGCCACCACCCTGAAGAAGGGCATGGCGGTGGCCTACGTCCCTGACATGTGGTTCGACTCGACCGGGAAGCTGCTCCCCGAGTGCGCCGGCCAGATGACCTGCGCCACCCCGGGCGCCTCGAACAACCCGGGCGACGGCATGCTCAGCTACTACTGGCCCAACGAGCAGAGCGGCCGGCTCATGTTCTACCATGACCATGCGTACGGCATCACCCGGCTCAACGTCATGGCCGGCGTGGCCGCCGGCTACCTGCTGGCCAACCCGTCGGACGAGGACGCCCTGGCCGCCGCCGGCGTCCCCGGCACCCTCGGCTCCAACTTCTTCGGCGTCATCCCCGGCCCCACCGATCCCGCCGCCACCGACGCCGACCTGGCCCACCTCATCCCGCTGGTCATCCAGGACCGCACCTTCGTGCCGCCGTCGGCGCAGCTCTCCTTCTACGACTCGACCTGGGACCCGGCCAAGTGGGGCGGCGAGGACTCGGTCTGGCTGTCGCACGTCTACACGCCCAACCAGTGGCTGGGGAACCCCGACGGCACCGCCACCAACCCGTTCGGCCGCTGGGACTACGGCCCGTTCTTCTGGCCTCCGCAGCAGAGCCTGACCTCGCTCGACGGCCTGCCGCGCCCGCTGACCGTCCCCTGCACCAGCACCGCGGCCATCGACCTGACCCTGGACCCGGCCACCGGCCTCGCCAAGAACCCCACCGGCGCCACCGAGTGCCCCAGCACGCCCAACCCGTCGCTGACGCCCGAGTCGTTCCTCGACACGCCCATCGTCAACGGCACTGCCTACCCGACGCTCACCGTCGACCCGACCCGCTACCGCTTCCAGGTCCTCAACGCCGCCAACGACCGCTACTGGAACCTCTCCTTCTTCGTGGCCGACCCCATCCAGTACGGGCCGCTCCCCAACACCGAAGTGAAGATGGTCAAGGCGTTGCCCGGCTACCTGCCCAACATCAGCTACACCGGCCTGGGCGCGCCGCCGGAGATGTGCAGCCCACAGTCGGCGCTCAGCCAGGTGACCGGCCTGCCGGTCGGCCCCGACCTGCCCGTCACCTCCTGCACGCCCTCCCGTTGGCCCACCGACGGCCGCGTCGGCGGCGCCCCGGACCCGACCTCGGTCGGCCCGCGCTGGATCCAGATCGGCACCGAGGCGGGCATCCTGCCGGCGGTGGCCGAGCTGGCCCCGCTGCCCGTCGTCTACGAGTTGAACAAGCGCAGCATCGTGGTCACCAACATCCTCGACCACAGCCTCTACCTCGGCCCGGCCGAGCGCGCCGACGTGGTGGTGGACTTCTCGGCCTACGCTGGGAAGACCCTGATCCTCTACAGCGACTCCCCGTCCCCGGTCCCGGCCGGCGACCCCAAGACCGACTACTTCACCTGGGGTCCTGACTTCTCCGAGAGCGGCGGGGCCCCGACGCCGCTGCCGGGTTACGGCCCCAACACCCGCACCATCATGCAGGTCACGGTGCGGGCCGCCATCACCGCCCCGGTCCCCGCGCCCCAGGCGGCGCCCCTCGACAATGCCGAGGTGGCCCGCATCGACGCCGCCCTCAAGGCCCGCTTCCCGGTCTCGCAGCTCAAGCCCATCGTGCCCGAGACCGTCTTCAGCGGCATGTACACCAACGGCGTGGACCCGACCCCGGTCACCATCACCGCCGACACCCACCTGCCCATCAGCGTCCAGTCGCTGACCTTCATCCCGGTGGGCGCCTCCGCCCCGGTCACCATGCCCTTCCAGTGGAAGGCGCTGCACGAGCTCTTCAGCAACGACTACGGCCGGATGAACTCGCTGCTGGCGGTCGAGATCCCCATGACCAACTGGCTGGGGCAGACCACCATCCCGTACAGCAACGTCGACCCGGCCACCGAGTTCATCACCGACAACCAGCCGGCGCTCTGGAAGGTGACGCACAACGGCGTCGACACCCACGTCATCCACTTCCACCTGATGAACGTCCAGATCATCAACCGCGTCGGCTGGGACGGCCAGATCCGCGCCCCGGACGCCAACGAGCTGGGCTGGAAGGAGTCGGTGCGCATGAACCAGCTCGAGGACATCTACATCGCCCTCCAGCCGGTCAAGCAGAAGCTGCCCTGGCCGCTGCCCGACATGGTCCGGCCGCTCGACGTGGACCGGCCGCTCGGCACGCTCACCCAGTTCCTCGGCGTGGACATCTACAACAACCCCATCAACGTCACCAACCAGCTCTTCAACTTCGGGCAGGAGTACGTGTGGCACTGCCACCTCCTCGGTCACGAGGAGAACGACATGCTGCGCGCCGAGGTGTTCGTGGTGGCGCCGGAGGATCCGTCGGCGCTGGCCGGGTACCTGCGGATGTCGCCCAAGCTCCAGGCCGACCTGACCTGGACCGACAACTCGGCGAGCGCCATGACCTTCACGCTGCAGCGTGACGTCAGCGCCAGCTTCACCGCCCCCACCTCGTTCGTGGTGCCGCGGCCCGCCAAGCAGCCCGGCCCGGTGGTCTACTCCGACAAGGGTCCGCTGGCCGCCAACACCACCTACTACTACCGGGTCCGCGCCGAGAAGGTGCTCTCCAGCATCGCCGTCCCCGGCGCCACCTGGCCCGAGTCCTCGGCCTGGAGCAACACCTTCGCGGCCATCCCCGCCCCCATCGCCCAGCTGCTCCCGGCGTCGACCACCTTCGGCGTCCAGGTGGCCGGCACCACCAGCCAGGTCCGCAAGCTGACGCTCACCAACGTCGGCACCGCCACCATGACCATCGGCGCCACCTCCTTCACCGGCGCCAACCTGGTCGACTTCGTGGTGGTCTCCAACAGCTGCGGCGTCACCCTGGCCGTGGGCGCCTCCTGCAACATCAACATCGCCTTCAAGCCGCTGACCGCGGGCCTGAAGTCGGCGTCCCTCACGGTGGTGACCAACTCGGCCATCAACCCGGTCCAGACGGTGGCCATCACCGCCACCGGCGTGGCCCCGCTGGCCTCGGTCAGCCCGACCTCGCTGGTCTTCGGCAACCAGGCCATCAGCACCACCAGCCTCGCCAAGACGGTGACCCTGGTCAACCGCGGCAGCTCCACGCTGCTCAACATCACCGTCACCACCACCGGCAACTTCGCCCGGACCTTCGCCGGGGTGAACAGCTGCGGCGGGTCGCTCGCCGTCGGCGCCAGTTGCAACATCTACGTCACCTTCAGGCCGACCGCGGGCGGTCCGCGCACCGGCACCCTCTCCATCGCCAGCAGCGATCCTGCCTCGCCGATGGTGGTGACGCTCTCCGGCACCGGCCTCTTCGCCGCCGCCACCGGCGTCACCCTGGCGGCCGCTCCGACCGTCTCCACGGCGGCCGGCACCACGGTGGTCTTCACCGCCAACGGCACCGGCGCCGGGGCTGGAGCCGTCTACTCCTACCGGTTCTGGCTCTTCGACGGCGCCACCTGGACCCTGGCCCAGGACTACAGCACCGCCGCGACCTGGACCTGGGCCATCCCGGTCGGGCAGCTCCCCGGGGCCTACACCGTCTCGGTGGACGTGCGGACCAACCCGAGCGTCATCCTCGACCGGACCACCTCGATCACCTACACGGTGGACCCGGTCGCCCCGGCCACCGGCGCCACGCTGGTCAGTGACCTGGCCAGCCCGCAGGCGGCCGGCACCGCCGTCGTCTTCACCGCCGCCGGCTCCGGCTCCACGGCGCCGTACCAGTACCAGTTCTGGTTCTTCGACGGCCTCACCTGGAGCATGGTCCAGGACTACAGCGCCGTGGCGACCTGGAACTGGACCGCCACGACGCCGGCGCTGGGGACGTTCAACACGGTCCAGGTCTACGTGCGGACCAGCCCGTGGGTGACGTTCGACTTCATGCAGACACTGGACTTCACGGTCCCGTAGGCCGGCTCGGCCCCAGGCCGAGTCTCGGAGCGGAGCAGGGGTTGCCCACGCGGGCAGCCCCTGCTGCCGTTTTGGGGGGTCCCATCCCCCTCTCGGCGACTGCGCGCTGCGTCATGCAGTTTTTTCGCGAAACGCTTGCGAGCGGGTGTGGCGCTCTGCCATCGTGAACATTCCGTTTCTTCCTGCTCCGACGGGGACCCCCGATCTCCATGCTCGATGTTCGCGGCATCATCCTGCACTTCCGAGGCGTGGCTGCCCTCTCGGACGTGAGCTTCAAGGTCCGGCCCAGGGCCATCCACGCCATCATCGGCCCCAACGGGGCTGGCAAGACCAGCCTGCTCAACTGCATCTCCGGCGTCTACCGGCCGCAGCACGGCTCCATCCACTTCGACGGCCAGGACATCTCCCGGCTCTCCCCGTCGGCGCGCACCAAGCTGGGCATCGCCCGAACCTTCCAGAACATCGCCCTCTTCAAGGGCATGTCGGTGCTCGACAACCTGCTCATCGGCCGCCACGTCCACCAGAAGACCGGGGTGCTGGGCGGCGGGATCTACTGGGGATTCGGCCAGCGCGAGGAGATCGAGCACCGCGCCCTGGTCGAGGACATCATCGACTTCCTGGAGATCCAGCACATCCGCAAGAAGGTGGTGGGCACGCTCGCCTACGGCCTGCAGAAGCGGGTGGAGCTGGCCCGGGCGCTGGCGCTGGCCCCTCGCCTGCTCCTCCTCGACGAGCCCATGGCCGGGATGAACGCCGAGGAGAAGGAGGACATGGCCCGCTTCGTCGTCGAGACCGCCGAGGAGCGCGGCACCACCATCCTCATGATCGAGCACGACATGGGGGTGGTGATGGACCTCTCCAGCCAGGTCACCGTGCTCAACTTCGGCGAGAAGATCGCCGACGGCCCGCCCGAGGAGGTCCAGGGCAGCGCCGCGGTGCAGGAAGCCTACCTGGGCGAACCCTCCGAACTCTCCGCCTGACCCCCGACGGGACCACCGTGAGCTCACTCGACCGCCTCGGCCACGACGACACCTTTCCGAAGCTGCTGGTCCGCAACGCGCGGACCATGCCGGACAAGGTGGCGCTGCGCGAGAAGGAGTTCGGCATCTGGCAGTCGTTCACCTGGCGCGACTACCACGACCACGTCCGCGACTTCTCGCTGGGGCTGGTGGCGCTGGGGCTGAAGCCCGGCGAGAACGTCGCCATCATCGGCGAGAACCGGCCGGAGTGGGTGATGAGCGAGATCGCCGCGCAGGCCTGCGGCGCCGCCTCGGTGGGGCTCTACCAGGACTCCAACCTCGCCGACGTGGCCTTCGTCATCGACCACTGCGACGCCTCGGTGGTGGTGGCGGAGGACCAGGAGCAGGTCGACAAGATCCTCGACCTGCTGGAGAAGCTCCCCAAGGTCCGCTGGGTGGTCTTCACCGACCCGCGCGGGCTGCGCAAGTACCAGCACGAGAAGCTCATCTCCTTCACCGACGTCGAGGCCCGCGGCCGGGCCCTGGACACCGAGCAGCCCGGGCTCTGGGACGCCAACGTGGCCCGCGGCAAGGTCTCCGACCTGGCCATCATCTCCTACACCTCCGGGACCACCGGCTTCCCCAAGGGGGCCATGCTCTCCTTCAGCAACCTGCTGGGGATGGCCATGAACCTGCACGCCGTGGACGAGAAGCGCCCCGGCGACGAGTTCGTCAGCTTCCTGCCGCTGGCCTGGATCGGCGAGCAGATGATGTCGCTCTCCAGCGCCCTGGCCATCGGCTTCACGGTGAACTTCCCCGAGGAGACCGAGACCACCGCCGAGAACATCCGCGAGATCGGCCCGCACGTCATGTTCGCGCCGCCCCGCTTCTGGGAGTCGATGACCTCCACCGTGCAGGTGAAGATCATGGACACCACGCCGTTCAAGCGGTTCATGTTCAACCTCTGCATGCCCATCGGGCGCAAGGTCGCCGACCTGCGCTTCGAGAAGAAGCCCATCCCCTTCCGCCTCCGGGTGCTCTACCGGCTGGCCTACTGGGGGCTCTTCCGCGCCCTGCGCGACCGGCTCGGCTTCACCTACATCCGCAGCGCCTCCACCGGCGGCGCCGCCCTCGGCCCCGACGTCTTCGGCTTCTTCCACGCCATGGGCGTGCGCTTGAAGCAGATCTACGGCCAGACCGAGATCTCCGGGATCAGCTGCATCCACCGCGACGAGGACATCCAGTCGCACACCGTCGGCATCCCCATCCCCGAGACCGAGGTGCGCATCTCCGCCGACGGCGAGATCCTCTCGCGCAGCCCGTCGGTCTTCATGGGCTACTACAAGAACCCGGAGGCCACCGCCAAGACCGTGGTCGACGGCTGGCTCCACTCCGGCGACGCCGGCTACCTGGCGCCCGACGGCCAGCTGGTGGTGATCGACCGGCTCAAGGACGTGATGAAGCTGGCCGACGGGACCCAGTTCTCGCCCCAGTTCATCGAGAACCGGCTCAAGTTCTCCCCCTACGTCAAGGAGGCGGTGGTCATCGGCCACCACCGGCCCTTCCTCACCGCCATGCTCTGCATCGACATGGGCGTGGTGGGCAAGTGGGCCGAGAAGAACCGCATCTCCTACACCACCTACACCGATCTCTCCTCCAAGCCGCAGGTCTACGACCTGCTGCAGCGCGAGGTGGACCTGGTCAACGAGAAGCTCCCCGACGCCGCCCGCATCGCCAAGTTCGTCCTGCTCTACAAGGAGCTCGACGCCGACGACGAGGAGTTGACCCGCACCCGCAAGGTCCGGCGCGGCTTCGTCGAGGAGCGCTACGCCGAGGTCATCTCCGCCCTCTACGGCGAGGCCCCCGAGGTGGCCATCGACACCACCATCAAGTTCCAGGACGGCAAGACCACCCGCATCCGCACCACGCTGCTGGTGCGCAAGCTCTCCATGGGAAAGGTGGCCTAGCCCCATGGAATTCTTCCTGCAGCTGGTGGTGAGCGGCCTGGTGATCGGCTCCATCTACGCGCTGGTCGGGCTGGGCTTCGTCATCATCTACAAGTCCTCCTCGATCCTGAACTTCGCGCAGGGCGAGTTCCTCATGCTCGGCTCCTACGTCTGCGTGGCCATCTTCAGCACCCACAAGGTCCCCTTCGTGGCCGCCTTCCTCATCACCCTCGGCTTCTCGGCGCTGCTCGGGGTGCTCATGGAGCGGCTGCTGCTGCGCCCCATGATCGGCGAGCCGGTCATCTCGGTGATCATGCTGACCCTGGGGCTCTCCTCGGTCTTGAAGGCCGTGGTGCAGGGGATCTGGGGCACCGACACCCGCCCCTACCCGGAGATCTTCCCCACCACCCCGGTGATGGTCGGCCCGCTGCCGGTCTCGCAGGGGTACCTCTACAGCGTGGCCTGCGTGGCGGTGCTGCTGACCCTGTTCTCGGTCTTCTTCAAGTACTCGCGCGCCGGCATCGCCATGCGGGCCACCGCCTTCTCGCAGCAGGTGGCCATGTCGATGGGCATCTCGGTGAAGGCCATCTTCGCCCTGGCCTGGTCGATCGCCGCCGTGGTCTCGGCGGTGGGCGGGGTGCTGCTGGGCGGCATCCGCGGCGGCGTCGACGGGGCCTTCGCCCTCTTTGGCTTGAAGGTGATCCCGGTGGTGATCCTGGGAGGGCTGGACAGCGTGCTCGGGGCCATCGTCGGCGGCCTGGTGATGGGGGTGCTGGAGAACCTCTCCGGCGGCTACCTCGACCCGCTCATGGGCGGCGGCGTCAAGGAGGTGGCCCCCTTCATCGCCCTGGTGGCCATCCTCTCGGTGAAGCCCTACGGGTTGTTCGGCAAGGTCAAGATCGAGCGGGTCTAGGAGAGCCATGCGCTGTGGAGACTTCAGGGAGACGTACGCCGAGGACATGGCCCTCTTCGAGACCGCCTTTGCCCGGCGCATGATGATCGCCTTCCTGGTGACCCTGGTGGCGGTGCCCTGGCTGGCCTCGGCCTTCTGGCTCGACGTGACGTTGCGCATCCTCATCGCCATCATCGCCGCCACCGGCCTCAACATCCTCACCGGCTTCACCGGCCAGATCTCGCTCGGCAACGCCGCCTTCCTCGCCGTCGGGGCCTACGCCACCGCCTACCTGGCCGGCCGCTGGAACCTCCCCTTCCCGGTGGTGATCCCGGCCGCCGGCCTGATCGCCGCGCTGGTGGGGATGATCTTCGGGATCCCCTCGCTGCGCCTCAAGGGGCTCTACCTGGCGGTGGCCACGCTGGCCGCCCACTTCGTCATCGAGTTCGGCGCCTCGCACTGGGAGTCGGTGACCGGCGGCGTCAACGGCATCAGCATCCCTTCTCCCAGGGCCGGGCCGCTGGTACTGGCCAGCGACCGGCAGCTCTACTTCCTGGCCCTGCCGGTGACGGCCAGCCTGCTGCTCTTCGCCCGCAACCTCTTCCGCACCAAGGTGGGCAAGGCCTTCGTCGCCATCCGCGACCAGGACATCTCCTCCGAGGTCATGGGGGTCAACGTCTTCCGCTACAAGCTGCTCTCCTTCGCCATCTCCAGCTTCTACGTGGGGGTGGCCGGCTCGCTGCTGGCCTACCAGTCCCGAATCATCAGCCCGGAGAACTTCCCCATCACCGTGGCCGTCGACCAGCTCGGCATGATCATCATCGGCGGGCTGGGCTCGCTGCTTGGCTCGGTCTTCGGCGCCGTCTTCATCACCCTGCTGCCCGAGCTGCTGCGGCTGGTCACCGGCGCCCTGTCCTCCACCTTCCCCGAGCTGACCACGCTGTTCGCCTCGGTGAAGATGGGCGTCTTCGGCCTGGCCATCGTCCTCTTCCTGATCTTCGAGCCCGACGGCATGGCGGCTCGCTGGCACCACATCAAGACCTACTGGAAGCTCTACCCGTTCTCGTATTGACGTCGTACCCCCGCAGCGGCAGCCCAACCGAAGGACACGGAGGCATCCACATGCACCTCAGGCGAAGCGCGATGCGATTGGCGATGGCGGTGGCGATGCTGGCCACCGGACAGGCGGTGGCCCAGGAGATCAAGGTCGGCGGCATCTTCGACCTGACCGGCATCACCTCGGACGTGGGCAAGCCCTACGCCCAGGGGGTCCGCGACTACGTGGCCCTCACCAACTCCAAGGGCGGCGTCAACGGCAAGAAGATCAAGCTCATCGACGTGGACTACGCCTACAAGATCCCCGAGGCGGTCTCCGCCTACAAGCGGATGAAGGAGGAGCAGGTCGTCCTCATCAACGGCTGGGGCACCGGCGACACCCTGGCCCTCAAGAACTTCGTCAACGAGGACAAGATCCCGTACATCTCGGCCTCCTTCGCAGGGGACCTCACCGACCCGGCCAAGACCCCCTACAACTACTTCGTGGCCCCCAGCTACTCCGACCAGCTCCGCGCCTGGCTCAGCTGGGTGAAGGAGGACTGGAAGGACAAGACCCGCGCCCCCAAGGTGGCCTTCTTCTACGGCGACAACGCCTACGGCAAGGCCCCCATGCCGGCCGGCCGCGCCTTCGCCAAGGAGAACGGCATCGAGGTGGTCGACGAGGAGATCCTGCCCGGCAACTTCCAGGACGCCACCAGCCAGCTGCTCAACATGAAGCAGAAGGGGGCGGACTACGCCTACATCAACGTCACCGTCACCGGCGTGTCGCTGGTGCTCAAGGGGGCCAAGGCGCTCGGCCTGGCCACCAAGTGGGGCTCCAACCCGTACGGCTTCTCCGAGGCGCTCCCGCTGGTGGCCAAGGAGGCGGCCGAGGGGGTCACCGGCGTGGTGCCGCACGTCCCCTACGGCACCGCGGTGCCGGGCATGAAGGCGCTGGAGGACTACCACAAGGCCAACCACCCCACCGACACCCACGACGCGCTCTACGTGCGCGGCTGGACCGGGGCCATCGTCTGGGTGGAGGCCCTGAAGCGGGCCGACAAGGCCGGCAAGCTCACCGGCGAGGGCGTCCGCGCCGCGCTGGAGACCTTCAAGGACTTCGACCTGGGCGGCCTGACCAGCCCGGTGACCTGGACCCCGACCGACCACCGCCCCTCCACCAGGACCTCCGTCTTCATCATCAAGGACGGCAAGCTGGTCAAGGTGAAGGACTACGACATGCCCCGCCGGGCCGACTGGCTCGGCCTCTAGTTCGTTGGTGAACCCGGAGGGGCGGGCCACGCGGCTCGCCCCTCCCTTCCGCCGCCCCGAGCCCGCATGCTCCACCTGAAGAACGTCGAGGTCATCTACGACGACGTCATCCTCGTCCTCAAGGGGCTCTCCCTCCACGTCCCGGAGGGGAAGATCGTGGCCCTGCTCGGCTCCAACGGGGCCGGCAAGAGCACCACCCTCAAGGCCATCTCCGGCCTGCTCCACACCGAGGAGGGCGAGGTCACCGACGGCACCATCGAGTTCCAGGGGCAGCGCATCGACGGCGTGGCCCCCGAGCAGATCGTCCGGCGCGGCATCTTCCAGGTCATGGAGGGGCGCCGCGTCTTCGAGGACCTGACGGTCGAAGAGAACATCGTCGTGGGCGGCTACACCCGCAACGATCGGGCCGGCCTGAAGCGCGACACCGAGATGGTCTACGCCTACTTCCCCCGGCTCCACGAGCGCCGCAAGCGCCTGGCCGGCTACCTCTCTGGCGGCGAGCAGCAGATGCTGGCCATCAGCCGCGCCTTGATGGCGCGCCCCAAGCTGATCCTGCTCGACGAGCCGAGCCTGGGGCTGGCGCCGCTGCTGGTGAAGGAGATCTTCGGGATCGTCAAGCGCATCAACGCCGAGGAGAAGACCACCTTCCTCCTCGTCGAGCAGAACGCCAACCTCGCCCTCTCCATCGCCCACTACGGCTACGTCATGGAGAACGGCCGCATCGTGCTCGACGGCGACGCCGAGAAGCTCCGCTCCAACGAGGACGTCAAGGAGTTCTACATGGGTGGCGGGGCCGGGAAGAGCTACAAGAACCTGAAGTTCTACAAGCGCCGCAAGCGCTGGCTGAGCTAGCCGGCCCGGCCGCGAGGAGCACCCGTCATGGCCACCCTGCGCCCCGGCTCGATCCTCGAACCGGCCCTGGAGTGCCTCTCACCGGAGGCCTGGCGGACCCGGCTCGGCCAGCGACTCGCCGCCACCGTGGCCCACGCCTGGAAGGCGGCGCCGGCGGCGCGGCGGGCCCTGGAGCAGGCCGGCCTCTCACCCGCCGACGTCCGCGGCCTCGACGACCTGGCCCGCCTCCCCATCACCCGCAAGGACGCGCTGCCCGGGCTGCAGGCCGAGGCCCCGCCCTTCGGCGGCCTGACCGGCGCCGCCCCCGGCGACCTGGCCCGGCTCTTCATGTCCCCCGGCCCCATCTACGATCCGCAGGGGCACGAGGGCGACTTCTGGCGCTTTCGCCACGGGATGGCCGCCGCCGGCTACCGCCGCGGCGACGTGGTGCTCAACTCGGGCAGCTACCACCTGACGCCGCTCGGCTTCATGCTCGACGCCGGGGCCCGGGCCCTCGGCTGCGCCGTCATCCCCGGCGGCACCGGCCAGACCGAGCTGCAGCTCAAGGCCGCCTCGCACCTCAAGGCCACCGCCTACACCGGCACCCCCAGCTTCCTCTTCCAGCTGCTCACCCGGGCCCGCGAGACCGGCACCCCGCTCTTCTTCGAGGTGGCCTTCGTGATCGCCGAGATGCTCCCCGAGAGCCTGCGCGCCGACCTCGAGGCCTTCGGCGTCCGCTGCCGGCAGGGCTACGGCACCGCCGACCTCGGCTGCCTCTCCTACGAGTGCGCCGAGCTGGGCGGGTGGCACCTCCACCCCGACGTCCTGGTCGAGGTGCTCGACCTGGAGACCGGCCAGCCCGCCGCCCCGGGCCAGCCGGGCGAGCTGGTGGCCACCAGCTTCGACGAGGCCTACCCGCTGCTGCGCTTCGCCACCGGCGACATCGGCGCCCTGGCCCCGGCCGGGCCCTGCGCCTGCGGCCGGGTGGCCCCCAAGCTGGCCGGCCTGGTCGGCCGGGTCGGCGACGCCGTCAAGGTGAAGGGGATGTTCGTGCGCGGCGGGCAGGTCGAGGCGGTGCTGAAGCGCTTCCCCGAGGCCGGCCGCTTCCGCGCCGTGGTGACCCGCGAGCAGCACGTCGACCAGCTGGCCTACGAGGTGGAGGTGGACCGGCCCGGCGACGCCGCGCTGGCCGCCGCGCTCGGCGAGGCGCTGCGCGAGGAGCTGAAGGTGCGCGGCGAGGTCAGGCTGCTGGCCCGCGGCGCCCTCCCCGAGGGGAGCAAGAAGATGGACGACCGCCGGGTCTGGAAGTAGCCGGTGCTAGCGAGATCCGGCCGCCCGGGCGAAGTGGATCAGCGCCTCGTGGACGTTGGTGTTGGTCAGCACCCCGGCCAGCTTCCCCTGGTCGTCCACCACCAGCACGCCGTTGAGCTTCTTGTCGTGGAGCATCTGCACGGCCTCGGCCAGCGGGGTCTCGGGGTGGACCTTGTAGGGGTCGGCGTTCATGGCCGTCTTCACCTTGGTCTTGTCGAGCAGGCCGTGCAGCTCCCACTGGTCGAGCGAGGTGGCCTTGCCCGGCGTGTAGGCGGCCAGCATCTTCTCGGTGACCAGGCCGACCAGCCGCCCCTTCTTCATCACCGGGAGGCGCCGGATCGCCTTCTCCTTGAGCAGGTGGATGGCCTCGATGACCGAGGCGTCCTCCTCGACGGTGATGGGGTTCGGGGTCATCCAGCTACCGACGGTCAGTTTCGTGTCAGCCATGTCGAGACCTCGAGGTCCGAAGTGAGCAGCGGGCCTGCGGCGATGGTGGCACGCTCGGTCCCTGCCGGCAAGGCGGGGACTTGCCGCGCCTTCCCCTCCCGTGCCAATTTCGGACCACCTTGAGCGACCGCGCCACGCCCAAGCCGGGGACCCTCTCGGCCCTGCTCGATGACCTGGCCCGGGCCCCCCCCTCCGAGGGCGGCACCACCTGGGCCGCCGCCCTGCAGCCCGGCCAGGCCATCGGACGGTTCACCCTGTCGCGGGAGATCTCGCGCGACCCCTTCTGCGTGGTCTTCGAGGCGCAGGATGCCCTGCTGGAGCGCCGGGTCGCCTTGAAGGTGCTGCGCGCCGGCAAGGCCCAGGGCGCGGCGGCGCGGGTGCGGCACGAGGCCGAGACCATCGCCGACCTGGCCCACCCCAACCTCGCCGCCCTCTTCGACGCCGGCCGCTGCGAGCAGGGGCCGTACCTGGTCTTCGAGCTGCTGGAGGGGGCCCGGCTGGCCGATCGGCTCCCCGCCGAGCCGCTGCCCCCCGCGGAGGCGGTCCGCATCGCCCTGGCGGTGGCCCGGGGCCTGGGGGTGGCCCACGCCCGCGGCGTCGCCCACCACGACCTCAAGCCCGAGCAGGTCTTCCTCTCCGACGACGGGGCCGTCAAGGTGCTCGACCTCGGCGTGGCCCACACCTTCGGACGGGCCCGGCTCGACGGCGGGGCCCCCGGCTACGTGGCGCCGGAGCAGTGGCGGGGCGCCCCGGAGGACGAGCGGACCGACGTCTTCGCGCTGGGGGTCATCCTCTACCGGATGCTCGCCGGGCAGCTCCCCTTCCCCGACGACGACGGGCGCTCGGTCACCAGCCCGGCCCCGGCGCCGGCCCTCGAGGTGCCGGACTGGCCCGGCCTCGGCGAGCTGGTGGGCCGGATGCTGGCCAAGGACCCGGTCGACCGGCCTCGTGACGGCGCCGCCGTCGCCGCGGCGCTCGAGGCGCTGCGGCCGGAGGGCAGCTCCTCGAGCCCGGGGAGCACCTCCGGCGTCCGCATCGTCCGCCGGGCCCGGCGGCTCGGCAGGCCGGCGGCGCTGCTGGGCGGGCTGGCGCTGCTGGGCGCGCTGGCCGGCGGGGCGCTGCTGCTGCGGGGGCGCGCCTCGTCGGCTGAGGCCACCCCCTCGGTGGCGGTGCTGCCCTTCACCGACCTGAGCGAGCGGCAGGACCAGGAGTACTTCTCCGACGGCCTGGCCCAGGAGATCGTCAACGCCCTGGCGCAGCTCACCGGGCTGCGGGTGACGGGGTGGAGGTCCTCGCTCTCGGTCCGCGACCGGAGCGACGACCTGCGCGCCGTGGGGCGGGAGCTGGGCGTCGCCAACGTGCTGGTGGGGAGCGTCCGCCGGGGCGCCAACCGGGTCCGGGTGACGGCGCAGCTGGTCCGGACCGCCGACGGCCGCCACCTCTGGTCGCAGACCTTCGAGCGGGAGCTGACCGGCGTCTTCGGGGTGCAGGACGAGATCGCCAGCGCCGTGGTGGCGGCGCTGGAGGTGGAGCTGCTGCGCGGGCGGCGCCCCAGCAGCCGCGAGTACCGGACCAGCGACCCCGAGGTCTACAGCCAGTACCTCCAGGGCCGGCGCTTCCAGCGGCGGGACACCGCCGAGGGCTCCCGGCTGGCGGCCGCCGCCTACCAGCGGGCCCTCGACCTCGACCCCGGCTACGCGCCGGCCTGGGCCGGGCTCTCCGCCGCCGTCTACTTCGGCTGGGGCAACGTCGGCGACGTCGCGGCGGACCTGGCGGCCGCCAAGGAGCGCGCCTCGCGGGCGGCGGAGCGGGCCGTGGAGCTGGCGCCGGAGCTGGCCCTGGCCTACACGGCCCGGGCCTTCATCCGGGTCAACCTCCGGTTCGACTGGGCCGGCGCCCGCGCCGACATGGAGCGGGCCCTGGCCCTCAGCCCCGGCGATCCCGAGGTGATGTGGCGCTTCGCGCGGTGGGTGCTGGGCCCGACCGGCCGCTTCGAGGAGGGCGTCGCCCTGGCCCGGCGGGCCAGCCAGCTCGACCCCAGCTACGACGCGCCCTGGTCCACGCTGGCGGCGCTCTACCTGGCCCAGGAGCGGCTCGAGCTGTCGCGCAGCGCCGCGCTCCGCTCCCTGGAGCTCTGGCCGGAGCAGGACACCGCGGCCACCTTCCTCGCCAGCGCCCTGCTCATGGAGCACAAGCCGGAGGAGGCCATGCTGGCGGCGCGCAAGAGCGTGGAGAAGGTCTTCCACCTCCAGTTCGAGGCGGTCGGGTACCACGATCTCGGCCGGCCCCGGGAGTCGCAGGCCGCCCTCGACAAGATGATCGCCGGCCACTCGGTCGACGCGCCCTTCCAGATCGCCTGCGCCTACGCCTGGCGCGGCGAGGCCGACAAGGCCTTCGAGTGGATCGACCGCGCCCTGGCCGTCCAGGACGGCGGGGTCAGCGAGCTCCGCCTCGAGCCGCTGCTGCGCGGCCTGCGCCGCGACCCCCGCTTCAAGGCCCTGGAGGCCAGGTTGAAGCTCCCCGCCGGCTGAGGGGCGGCGCGGCGGCCACCGCGTCGGTGGACCCATCTCCCCGGGGCGGTGCCCTAGTTCACCACCGGCAGGCGCGGCGGCCGGACCCGCTGGCCGCGGCTGACGTCGTGGGCGAAGATCTCGATCCGGCTCACCACGCCCGGCGGGTACTCGTTGCCGTCGCTCTCCACCGCCACCACCGGCAGGCCGCGGGCGCGGGCCCAGGGGGCGTAGGTGGCCTCGATGAGCCGCCCCGGCAGGCAGGCGAACGGGGCGATGATGGCCACCCCGTGGTAGCCCTCGTCCATGGCCACCGCCGCCGATCCGGGCGACAGGGTGGCCTCGCTCTCCAGCTCGCAGGAGGCGAACTCCTCGGCCCGGACCATGATCCGGTCCATGCCGTGGGGCGCGTCGGGGACCATGCCGCTGAGGCCGAGCCCCTGCTTGACCTTCCCCTCGACCCAGGCCTTCCAGAGCATCTCGATCCGCAGCACCCCCATGGCGCGCAGCTCCGGGGCGAAGAGGCGGCGCCAGGCGGGCAGGGCCGCCAGCGTCTTCTTCATGCGCCGGACCTGGTCCCAGTCGAGGTAGTGGACCCACTCGGTGAGGCCGGTGATCTTGGCGACCACGCCAGCGTCGGCCAGCCGATCCACCAGCGGACCCACCGAGTACTCGTCGCGGCGCACGAAGATCTCGCCGACCACCAGCGCCTTCCTGGCCTCGGCCAGCGGCGTGCGCAGCGGGATCCGGCCGAGCCGCGCCCCCCACTCCGGCAGCCGCTCCAGCACCGCCGGGCCGCCCTGCCTGGCCTGGGCGATGACCTCCTGGATCACCAGCTCCAGCTCGGCCAGCGCCGCCGGGCGGTCCACGGCCAGGGCCGAGAGCGTCCCCTCGATGTCCCGGAGGTAGTCGCCCACGGCGATCATCCGCCAGAGCTCGCGGTTGAAGTCGGGGCCCAGCTCCGCGTAGGAGGTGTCGGAGTTGAGCGAGAGCATCACCACGTTGCGGAAGCCCAGCTCCTGCACCAGCCCCTGGTAGAAGATGGCGTACTGGCCGGTGCGGCAGGGGCCGGTGGTGATGGGCATGAACATCAGGTGGACGATCTCCTGCTCCTCGTCCTTGGGCTGCTTGGCCAGGTAGTCGAGGAAGGCCCCCAGCACCAGCAGCGCCGGGATGCACTCCTTGCCGCTGGCCACCGCCCGGGCCCGCGGCGCCGTCCCCTGGTCGGCCGGGGGCAGCAGCACCGACTCGATGCCGTTGTGCCTGGCCACCTCGCTGACCAGCGCCGTGGTGACCCGCCCCATCGAAGGCCAGACCAGCCGGACCCGCCTGTCCTTCATGCCGCGCCGCTCGCCGGTGCGGCGGTTGATCACCAGGGCCTGGCGGTTCTCCAGCCGGATCTCCCAGTCGCTCTCCGGCGGCGGGGCGGCCGGCCGGGTGGGCGCCTTGCGCCAGGCCTCGGCCACGTCGAGGAAGGCCTCGATGCGGGTGTCGACCCCGGCGTCGGCGGTGTGGCTGTCGAGCTCCAGGGTCAGGAACGGCTTGGCGTCGTGGATCCACCGGTTGAAGTGGAGGATGAAGGAGTCGGGGGCGCAGGAGAAGTTGGTGACGTAGCAGGCGAAGAGGTGGCGCTTCCCCTTCACCAGCACCGCCCCCTTGAGGTCCTGCTGCCCGTAGTACCAGTACATGTTGGGCGGGATGGCCTCGTCGGCCATGGGCAGGAAGTCGAAGGGGATGACGCTCCAGCCGCGGGTGACGAACTTGCGCGGGATGCCCATGTTGGCGGTGGGCGCGAAGGCGTTGTAGGGGCGGCCGAAGAGGACGATGGCCGGCCGGCCGGCGGCCTCGGCCTCGGCCAGCGCCTGCCGCCCCAGCCGCCGCCCCTCGCGGTAGCAGGCGGTCTGGCGCTCCACCGCCAGCGCCCAGGCCTTGCGCCCCTCCTCGCGGGTGTGGCCGAGCTGCTCGGCGACCTCCTGCATGGCGGGGAGGCCGGCCTCGAAGCCGCGGGTCAGGTCGAGGATGGGGCGCAGCAGCCGGGCCTCGTCGAGCGAGAAGGCGGTGCGCAGCGTGTAGGGCAGCCCCTGCATGATGGGGCAGAGGCAGGCGTGGACGTCCTTCTCGTAGGACGGCATGGCCTTCAGGTGGGGCAGGAAGACGAAGTCCGGCTGCACCGCCTGCTCCAGCAGGGTGCCCAGCTGCCCGTGGGCCAGCTCGGCCGGGTAACAGAAGGAGGACTCGCAGCGGGCCACGCCCTTCTGCGACACCTCGGGCGTGAGCTGGACGCGCACCCCCAGCGCCGCGAAGAAGTTGGAGTAGAGCGGCCAGAGCGAGTGGATGGAGAGGGCCTCGGGGACGCCCACCACCGGCCCGCCGCGGGGCAGCACGTCGGCCTGGGCGGCGTAGGTCTCGAAGTAGAGCTTGCGCCGCACCTCGACCCAGTCCTTCACCTCGCCGGCCGGCAGCACCACCTTGCGGCGCAGGTTGGCGAACTTGTTGCACCGTCCGCCGAAGTGGTGGCGGGACTCGCCCACCTTCATGATCCGGATGGGGCAGAGGTTCTCGCAGGCCCGGCAGCGGTACTCCTTCTCCGCGGAGATGCTCCGGGTGGAGAGCTCGCGCAGCTTGAGCGGGGCCTCCTTGACGCTGCCGTCGGCGAGCCGGTTGAGCCCCATCAGCGCCACGCCGAAGGCCCCCATCAGCTCGGGGTCGGGCGGCACCACCACCGGCTTGCCGAGCAGCTGGGCGAAGGCCAGGGGCATGGCCGGGTTCTTGGCCACGCCGCCCTGCAGCACGATGCGGTTGCCGATGGTGCGGCTGCCCACCACCCGGTTCAGGTAGTTGGCGACGATGGAGAGGGTCAGGCCGGCGACGATGTCGCCGCGGGTGGCCCCCTGCGAGATGGCCTTGCGGATGTCGGAGTTGATGAAGGCCGAGCAGTGCTCGCCGAACTTGAGCGGCGCCGTGGCCTGCATGGCGATG
Organism: Anaeromyxobacteraceae bacterium; assembly: GCA_032654565.1. Taxonomy (GTDB): domain Bacteria; phylum Myxococcota; class Myxococcia; order Myxococcales; family Anaeromyxobacteraceae; genus JADKCZ01. The sequence goes on from JAULAX010000014.1 coordinate 106,292, forward strand.
GGGCCGATCTCCTCGGCGCGGGCGATGTCCAGGTCGCCGGCGGCCGACTCCTCCAGGAACGAGCCGGTCCCGGCGCTGCAGGCCTCGTTCATGGCGTAGTCGACGGGGACGTGGTTCCGCAGCGAGACGTACTTGGCGTCCTGGCCGCCGATCTCGAAGATGGTGTCGATGGCCGGGTCCAGCTCGGTGGTCCCGGCGGTGTGGGCCATGATCTCGTTGTAGATGGCCCCGGTGCCGCAGAAGACCCCCAGCAGCTCGCGCGACGAGCCGGTGGTGGCGGCCAGCACGATCTCCACGGCGTCCTCGCCGCCGAGCTGGGCCTGGAGCTGGCCCATCACCTCGGCGAGGCAGAGGCGCAGCGCCGCCACCGGGTCACCCAGGGTGCGGCCGTAGTGGCTGGCCACCATCTCGCGGGTGGTGGCGTCGACCAGGGCCACCTTGGTGGTGGTGGAGCCGCCGTCGATGCCGAGCACGTAGCGGGCGCCGGCGCGGGCGGTGCCGCGCCGCGAGGGGTGGAAGGTGACCAGCGCCGCCGCCTCGCTGAGCGGGCGGGTCCGGGCGTAGGCCACCTCGCCGTCGCCGGCCAGGGCCTCGGCCGCCGGCAGCGGCGTGCCCCGCTCCTGCGCCAGCAGGGCGGCCCCGTAGGCCTCCAGGTAGTGGGCCTGGGCCGGCACCACCAGCTGGGCGCCGGGCAGGCCGTCGCGCACCGCCTGGACCAGGTGGGGGTTGCGCGCCGAGCCGCCCACCATCAGCACCGTGCCGGACTCGACGCGGGCCTTGGCGAGGAACTCGAGCACCTTGCCGGCCATCACGTGGGTGAGGCTGAGGACGATGTCGTGGCGGTCGGCCTCGCCCTTGTTGAGCTTGTGGGTGCAGTCGCTCTTCATGAAGACCGAGCAGCGCGAGGAGAGCTTGTGGACGCAGGCGCCGTCCATCTCGCGGCTGTCGACCACCTCGAGCGGCAGGTCCATGCGGCGCAGCTGCTGGGCGAAGAACTCGCCGGTGCCGCTGGCGCACTTGTTCCCGGCGTAGGTGCCGACGATGCGGCCGGCGTCGAGCCGGTAGACCACCAGGTCCTCGCCACCCACCGAGACCACGGCGGTGGCGTCGAGGCCGAGCGCGGCCAGGGCCCGCTCCAGGGCCTCGGGGGCGATGGCCCGCTCCAGGCGGAACTGCCGGCGCCCCTCGCCGCCGGTGACCACGGTCGGGGTGCCGTCGGGGATGGACCGGCTGGCCAGGATGGCCCGCGCCGTGCCCACCACGTCCCCGTCGTGGGCCCGGACCTCGGACCAGCTCTCGGCGCCGCCGCTGAGCAGGCACGCCTTGACGCTGGTCGAACCGACGTCGAGCCCCAAACCGAACGCTTCAACCATCCCGGAACTCCCCTGCGATGTGAGGGCGGAGAGGATACCTTAGGGCCGGGTCGGTTGGAGTATTCCTTTGTGCAAACGAACGTTTGCATCCCGAACGACCCCCGGCCTTCCAGGCGCAACCTGCCGGTCGCACTGGGGTCGAACCCAAGCGGACGTGCGGCCGGCCCCTTCCCCGGATTAAAAGGAGGGCTCGCCTGACCCGGGCGGCCGAAGGGGACCACCACCATGGATGGACAGCCCGATCCCGACTCCCTGGAGACCCAGGAGTGGCTCGACGCCCTCGACGGGGTGCTGGTGCGAGAAGGGCCCGAGCGGGCCCACCAGCTCATCGAGCAGCTCATCGAGCGGGCCCGGCGCGACGGCACCGGCCTCCCCTTCTCGGCCAACACCCCCTACGTGAACACCATCCCGGTGGCGCGCCAGCCGGTGCTCCCCGGGGACTTCGCCCTGGAGCAGCGGATCCGCCACTACGTCCGCTGGAACGCCATGGCCATGGTGGTGCGCGCCAACCGCACCACCAACGTGGGCGGCCACATCGCCAGCTACTCCTCGGCGGCGATGCTCTACGACGTCGGCTACAACCACTTCTGGCGCTCCTGGACCAAGGAGCGCGGCGGCGACCTGGTCTTCATCCAGGGCCACTCGGCGCCGGGCATCTACGCCCGGGCCTACCTGCTCGGGCTGGTCACCGAGACCCAGCTGTCCAACTTCCGCCAGGAGGTCTCCGGCCAGGGGCTCTCCTCCTACCCGCACCCCTGGCTGATGCCGGGCTTCTGGCAGTTCCCCACCGTCTCGATGGGGCTGGGCCCGCTCATGGCCATCTACCAGGCCCGCTTCATGAAGTACCTCAAGGACCGGGGGCTGGCCGACACCACCGGGCGCAAGGTCTGGGCGCTGCTGGGCGACGGCGAGATGGACGAGCCGGAGTCGCGCGGCGCCATCGGCATGGCCGGGCGGGAGCGGCTCGACAACCTCATCTTCGTGGTCAACTGCAACCTGCAGCGGCTCGACGGGCCGGTGCGCGGCAACGGCAAGATCATCCAGGAGCTGGAGAGCGAGTTCCGCGGCGCCGGCTGGAACGTCATCAAGGTGGTCTGGGGGCGCTACTGGGACGCCTTGCTGGCCCGCGACACCGAGGGGCACCTGCAGCGGCGCATGATGTCGGCGCTGGACGGCGACTACCAGGTCTACAAGGCCCGCGACGGCGCCTACGTCCGCGAGCACTTCTTCAACACCCCCGAGCTCAAGGCCATGGTGGCCGACATGTCCGACCAGGACATCTGGAACCTCAACCGCGGCGGCCACGACCCCTTCAAGGTCTTCGCCGCCTTCCAGGCCGCCAGCCAGCACCAGGGCCAGCCCACCGTGGTGCTCGCCAAGACCATCAAGGGCTACGGCATGGGCGAGTCGGGCGAGGCCCAGAACACCACCCACCAGCAGAAGAAGCTCTCGGTCGACTCGATCCGCAGCTTCCGCGATCGCTTCCAGCTGCCGGTCCCCGACGACCAGCTCGAGGCCCTCCCCTTCCTCAAGTTCGAGGAGGGCTCCGCCGAGCTGGAGTACCTGAAGGCGCGCCGCGTCGCCCTGGGCGGCGACCGCCCCAAGCGGCGGCGCCAGAGCGACCCGGTGGCGGTGCCGCCGCTCTCCGCCTTCGCCAAGGTGCTGGAGGGGACCGGCGACCGGGCCATCTCCACCACCATGGCCTTCGTCCAGCTGCTGCAGACGCTGGTCAAGGACCCGGCCCTGGGGCGGCGGGTGGTGCCGATCGTCCCGGACGAGTCGCGCACCTTCGGCATGGAGGGGATGTTCCGGCAGCTGGGCATCTGGAGCCAGGTGGGCCAGCTCTACACCCCGCAGGACGCCGACCAGCTGATGTTCTACCGGGAGGACAAGCAGGGGCAGATCCTGCAGGAGGGGATCAACGAGGCCGGCGCCATGTGCGACTGGATCGCCTCGGCCACCGCCTACTCCATCCACGCCACCCCGACCATCCCGTTCTACATCTTCTACTCGATGTTCGGCTTCCAGCGGATCGGCGACCTGGCCTGGGCCGCCGGCGACATGCGGGCCCGCGGCTTCCTGCTGGGGGCCACCGCCGGCCGCACCACCCTGAACGGCGAGGGGCTGCAGCACCAGGACGGGCACAGCCACGTCTTCTCCTCGGTGATCCCCAACTGCCGCTCCTTCGACCCGGCCTACGGGTACGAGGTGGCGGTGATCATCCAGGACGGGCTGCGGCGGATGTACGCCGAGCAGGAGGACGCCTACTACTACCTGACGCTCCTCAACGAGAACTACCCGCAGCCGGCCATGCCGGACGGGGCGGCCGAGGGGATCCTGAAGGGGCTGCACCGGGTCCGCACCGGCCAGGGCGGGAAGAAGGCGCCGCGGGTGCAGCTGCTCGGCTCCGGGGCCATCCTCGGCGAGGTGCTGGCCGCCGCCGCCATGCTCGAGGCCGAGTGGGGCGTGGCCGCCGACGCCTGGAGCGCCACTTCCTTCACCGAGCTGGCCCGCGACGGGATGAGCTGCGAGCGGGCCGCCCGGCTCAACCCCGGGGCGCCGGCCCGGCCCAGCTGGGTGGAGACCTGCCTCGGCCCCACCACCGGCCCGGTGGTGGCCGCCACCGACTACGTCCGGACCTTCGCCGAGCAGATCCGCCCCTGGGTGGCGCGCCGCTACCTGGTGCTGGGCACCGACGGCTACGGCCGCTCCGACACCCGCGAGAAGCTGCGCCGCTTCTTCGAGGTCGACCGCCACCACGTGGTGGTGGCGGCGCTGACCGCGCTGGGGCGCGACGGCGCCGTCCCGGTGGGCCGGGCCGCCGAGGCCATGGCGAAGTACGGCATCAACCCCTCCACCCCCGACCCCTGGACGGTCTAGCGATGGCAACCATCGAGGTCAGGGTCCCGGCCATCGGCGACGTCAAGGACGTCGGCGTGGTCGAGGTGCTGGTGAAGCCGGGCGACGCCATCGCCCACGACCAGCCGGTGGCGACGCTGGAGTCGGACAAGGCCACCATGGACGTCCCCGCCCCCTCCGCCGGCACGGTGCGCGAGGTGAAGGTGAAGGCCGGTGACCGGGTCAAGGAGGGGTCGATCCTCTTCCTCCTGGAGGCCGCGGCGGTCGCGGCGCAGCCGGCCGCGGTTCAGCCGGCCGCGGTTCAGCCGGTCGCCGTTCAGCCGGTCGCCGTTCAGCCGGCCGTGGTTCAGCCGGGCGCGGCGCAGCCGGGCGCGGCAACCACACAGGTGTCCCCGGTGCTGGCCGCGCCGGCCGGCATGCCGGCCGGCGGACTGGCCGGCGGATTGGTGCATGCCTCTCCTTCGGTCCGGCGCTTCGCCCGCGAGCTGGGGGTGGAGCTGGCCGCGGTGTCCGGCACCGGGCCGCACGGCCGGATCCTCCACGACGACGTCCAGAAGTTCGTCAAGGCGACCTTGACCGGGGGCGGCCCGCGCACCGGCGGCGGCCTCGACCTGCTCCCGTGGCCGAAGGTCGACTTCGCCGCCTTCGGGCCGGTCGAGGCGAAGCCGCTCAGCCGCCTTCGCAAGCTGGCCGGGGCCAACCTGGCCCGCAACTGGGCGATGATCCCGCACGTCACCCAGGTGGACGAGGCCGACGTCACCGACCTGGAGGCCTTCCGCGTCCGGCTCAACGAGGAGCAGGGGGCGGGCGGGGCCAAGGTGACGCTGCTGGCCTTCCTCATGAAGGCCTGCGTGGCGGCGCTGCGCCAGTTCCCCGACTTCAACGCCTCGCTCGACGGCGACACCCTGGTGCTGAAGCGCTACGTCCACCTCGGCTTCGCCGCCGACACGCCCAACGGGCTGGTGGTGCCGGTGGTGCGCGACGTCGACAGGAAGGGCGTGCTGGAGCTGGCCCGCGAGGTGGGCGAGCTGGCCGCCCGGGCCCGGACCGGGAAGCTCTCGCCGGCCGACATGCAGGGGGGCTGCTTCACCATCTCCAGCCTGGGCGGCATCGGCGGCACCGCCTTCACCCCCATCATCAACGCGCCGGAGGTGGCCATCCTGGGCGTCTCCCGCGCCGCCATGCGCCCGCAGTGGGACGGGGCCCAGTTCCGCCCGCGCCTCATGCTGCCGCTCTCGCTCTCCTACGACCACCGGGTCATCGACGGCGCCGCCGGGGCCCGCTTCACCGCCTTCCTGGCCACGGTGCTCGCGGACGTGCGGCGGCTGCTGCTGTAGCGCTCCGCCCGGGGGCCGCAGGGCTGCCGCGTCCCCCTGATGGATCGGCCGACACCGGGGTCCCCGCTGCGGTACCCTCGCCGTGCATGGCCACCGCGCGCCGCCCCCGTCCCGTCCGCCTCCGCCTCGTCCGCCTCGCCCTGGTCGGCTTCGGCCACGTCGGCCGGCGCTTCGCCGAGCTGCTGCTCGGCCCGTACGGCCGCCTCCTGCACCGGGCCGGGGTCGAGGTGCGCGTCACCGCCATCGCCACCGGCCGCCACGGCCTCGCCGTCGATCCCGCCGGCCTGCCGCTGGCCCGGGCGCTCCGGCTGGTGGGCGCCGGCCAGCCGCTCACGCCGCTCCACCGCGGCGCGCCGGTGCCCTCGACCCGGGCCCTGATCGCCGCCGCCCCCTACGACGTGCTGCTCGAGCTCTCCCCGCTCGAGCCGCTGGCCGGCGAGCCGGCCACCGCGCACGTGGCCGCGGCGCTGCGGCGCGGCCGACACGTGGTCACCGCCAACAAGGGGCCGGTGGCCCACGCCCGCCGCCGCCTCGCCGCGCTGGCGCGCCGCCACGGGGTCCGCTTCCTCCACGAGGGGGCGGTGATGGACGGCTTCCCCATCTTCAACCTGGCCGAGCGCTGCCTGCGCGGCGTCGAGGTGCGCGCCTTCCGGGGCGTCCTCAACTCGACCACCACGCGGATCCTGGCGCGCATGGAGGTGGGCGTCCCCTTCGACGTGGCGCTCGGCGAGGCCCAGGCGGCCGGGGTGGCCGAGGCCGACCCGGCCTTCGACCTCGACGGCTGGGACGCCGCGGTGAAGACGTGCGCCCTGGCCAACGCGCTGATGGGGGCCGACCTGCGCCCCGCCGACGTGGAGCGGACCAGCGTGCGCGGGCTCACGGCCGCCGCGGTGGAGGCCGCGGCGCGCGAGGGGAAGCGCTGGCGGCTGGTGGCCCGGGCCGAGCGGGTGGGGCGCACGGTCACCGCCCGCGTCGCCCCCGAGGAGCTGCCGCTCGGCGACCTGCTGGTCTCCGGCGGCGCCGACGGCGTGCTGGTGCTCGACACCGACCTGATGGGCGAGGTCGGCCTCTGGGAGGGGGCCGGGGGCGTCGATCAGACCGCCTACGCGGTGCTGTCCGACCTGCTGGAGGTCGTGGCGCCGGCACAGGGCGGTCGACTCGGCGCGCCCCCTCGGACCACCCGGACCTGAGCGGCTCGTCCATCGACCCGGCGCGGGCCCCTCGCCCCTTTGTCTCGTACGTACCGATTCAGTAGCTTGTCCGTACCATGCGCAAGAAGCTCACCCGCACCGGCAACAGCCTGGCCCTGGTCCTGGAGCGCGATCTCCTCGAGTCCACCGGCATCACCGCCGCGACCACCCTCGAGATCTCCACCGACGGCGAGGTGATCCTCATCTCCCCGGTCCGCTCCGCCCGGCGGACGACGCAGCTTCGCGGCATCATGGACCGGGCCCACGCCCGGTACGCCGGCACCTTCAGGCGCCTCGCCGAATGACCCGTCGGCTTCGCCCCGTCTTCTTGACCCTGGACGAGGTGCTGGCCATCCACGCCGACCAGCTGGCGCGCTACGGCGGCGATCCCGGCTTGCGCGACGCCGGCCTGCTGGAGTCGGCGCTGGGGACCCCCCGGGCCATGTTCGGCAAGGCCTACCTCCACGGCAGCGTGCCGGAGATGGCGGCGGCCTCCCTGTTCCATCTGGTCGGGAACCATCCCTTCGTCGACGGGTACAAGCGGACCGGCCTGGCCGCCGCCATCGCCTTCCTTGGCCTCAACGGGCTTTGGCTCGAGGCCGATCCCGACGAGCTTGGGGATTTCGTCATCCGCGTCGCCGCCGGGCGCGCCACCAAGGCCGAGGTGGCCGAGTTCATCCGCGCCCGCGCCGTGGCCGACCGGTAGGCCGCCGCCGGGAGCGAGGTCCGCTCAGGGG